>NZ_JBGLRF010000007.1:0-190359 GCF_041403085.1 Aeromonas sp. S8(2024)
GTAATCAGGTAATCAGGTAATCAGGTAATCAGGTAATCAGGTAATCAGGTAATCAGGTAATCAGGTAATCAGGTAATCAGGTAATCAGGTAATCAGGTAATCAGGTAATCATTCTAACCAGGTTCCACTTGTGAAGGGAAACACCAACAAGCTTCCTTTTATTATCCCCCTGTTCACTCCCAAGGTCATGCTGAACTATGTTTGTGATCGACATAAAAATACTGAGCTCGCCCGTTATCCATAATGGCAAGGGAGATAAGAATGAATTTTTCAGGATATTCATTCAAAAAAACATTAAGGAAAACCAGCCGTTTATCCTGAACCGCGGAGAATAAAAAACTATTTGTGACCGATACCTCACACTTTTTTATGGTGATTGATTTCTCAAAGTGCGATGTTATCATCTAGACATAGAGTAAAGGGCAAACCGATCGAAAGGTCGGGACGCAAAGCCACCGGTCTAAGGGTTCATAACCTAAGACAGCGGAGCTGCCATCTGAGAAGAGCGATGTCATCAGCTGTATCTGTGTCATTCTCTTTGATTGCGTTGCCCTTTTCGTACAACGACATGTGACGAAAAGGACATAAAAATGAACACTTCCACCGCTTCCGTTCGCAACAGCGCCATCCGTTTTGCCTCTTCTGCCGCCGCAGCCATGCTGCTGGGTGCCGCTTTGTTGCCAGCTACTGCCTCCGCCTACGATGGCAGCGTCACCTTCACCGGTACCATCTACGAAGCCCCCTGTGACTTCGCCGACAACAGCGTGACCTGCTACTCGGGCACCCAGCGTCAGACCATGGATCTGGCCAGCCTGCAGCAAGCCGGTAGCCTCAATACCATCAGCAGCACCATGCAGTACAAGCTGTCTGCCGGCAGCAGCAACATGGCCATAGTGACCGTCAGCTACCTCTGAGCCCGTCACTTCCATCACCCGCCCGAGGTTGTTCATTGCCTCGGGCGGCTCTGCTCGCACCGTGAAGGGTGAGCACCCACTGCCATGCTCAGGCAGCGGCTGATAACGCCCGTTCGCCACTATCTTCACTTCCCCTCCTATTTCCCTGCATTCATACCGAGCACCACCAGGTCTCTCTTCACTACATTCCCCAACGTTCTGCCCAGGCAAGTCAGCACTTTTTCTGCGTGTTAGCCGGCTTCGCATTGTCGCGACGCCGCATGACCAGCACATCTCAAACGAGACTTTGATCACAGTTGCCAGCCTCAGACTGAGATCCCCCCCAGATGGCAGATGAGTCCTTGCTATCAACCAGGCCCCCAATGGGGCTCACTTTGTTTTGATTCAATCTAAATAAATGATTTATATGGCCTGATTGGTGGGTTGATATCCTTTTGGAGCTGAATAGATTGCACGCGTCAATCACGCAGACAATCAAGCAAAGGGATAAAAATGAACAATCTGGGTACCAGGTTGCTGCTGCTGGCAGCACCGGGCCTGCTTGCCACTTCGGCGCTGGCCAACTACTCCCCCTCCGACTGGCAACAGTATCAACTCAAAGGTGAATCCAGCCGTCAGCTGGGGGATCAGCTCACCGAAGTGACCTACGAGCTGAGCGCCCGCAGCACCGACGCCCCCTATCAACAGCTGAGGGTGTATCGTCGCTTCGACTGGAGCGAAGCCAACCTGGCCGCACTGGCAGAACAGCAGTGCGGCGAACCCCAGCTCAAGATCGAGCAGGGCTGGCAGATCCGCTACCTCAGCTGTGAAGAGGTGGTGCCGGCCGGCAAGGCCGTCCCGGCCAGCAGCTATGACTTTGGCTACGGCATGAGGCAGGGCCGCTGGGAGCCCCTGGCAGGTACCCCGACCGCGCCGCGTCAGGATCGTCTGCCGCTGGCGGAACGGGTCATCCTGGGTCACAGCGAGCAGGAGCTGGATCGCTGCGAGCTCAACGCCGAAGGGCGCTGCGCCGAGCAGGCATGGCAGTACCAGCCGCAAAACTGGCAGCAGTTGAAGGTACTGGAGGAGACCCCCAACGAGCGGGATGGCCGCCTCGAGCAGATCTTCTTCCGCCTGCAGCCGGTTGCGGGCAGCCAGGCCGCCCGTCAGGTGAGCGAGCTGCACGTCTGGCGCCAGTACACCTGGTTGCTGGAACAGGCCAAGACCCAGCAGGAGTGCGATGAACCCCAGACCCGTCAGGAAGGGGACAAGACCATCAGCTATCGGGTGTGCCGCCAGACCCTGCCCGCCGGCAGCGAGGTGCAGGTGGTGTTGAAGGACACCGGCTATCAATACCCGGTGGGGGGCAGCGAATGGCAGACCCTGCCGGAAACAACCGAATGGCAGGAGAGCCGGGTGCTCAATCGCCCCATCATGCTGGCCAGCAAGGAGGAGCAGCTCGACTGCCGCCGTGCCGACGGCCGCGCCTGCTCCGAGCCGGATCTGCCCGATACCGATCTGCTGGACGCCGAAGCGGCCAGGATAGTGCAGGATGCCAGTGGCCAGCCCGCCCCTGTCTGGCAGGAGAACTATGGTCACGACGATGCCAAGCTGCTGGCCGTGTCCCGCGGCATCCAGAGCCTGTTGGCGGCCAATCAGCCGGCCCATCCGGCCATGAAGCTGCTGCTGGAATACGTGCGTGCCCACAACTACCACAACTACGGCAAGCACAAGGAAGACGGCCCGGCCGCCGCCGAGGCGCTGGCCGAGGCGCTGACCGCGCTCGGTGCCCATCCGCTGCTCTTCCCGGAGCAAGCCACCGATGAGGTGGGCTCCGTGATCGGTGCCTGGAGCATCGCCCTGCACGGCCAGTTCAAGAGCCCGGCAGTGCAGAGCCGCTTTGGCACCCTGCTCGGTGAGTTCAACCAGATGCTGGCCTACAGCACCCGCCATGCCAGCGAGATCAACGGCCAGCACGCCTGGGCGACCGGCCTGTTCGATCTGCTCAACTTCCTCGACTTCGCCAGCGACTACAGTGATCCCTTCGCCAACGACTTCCGAGCGCAGGATGGCGAGCTGCGCAAGCAGCTGCACGCCCTCGGCATGAGCGAGCTCGCGTTGTGGAAAGGGCGGGATGGCGCCGATCTGTTCTTGCTCAACAACGTGCTGGATGCCTACACCCGCCTCTACCGGGTCGCCCGCTATACCCGCCCGGACGAGCTCGACGGCTACCGCAGGCTGCTGGATGACTCCGTCATCGCCCTCGTTCGCCACCACGACCTGATCCCCGGTGGTCAGCAGAGCCAGGATCTGCTGGAAGACATGTCGCTGACCCTCTCCACCTACTACCTGACCTACACGGACCGCACCAGCGAAGCCTGCATCAGCGGTGACTTTGCCGGGCTCTGCACCCCGATCCGGGTGGAGGACGTGCTGCCGTTCGAGCACACCTGCTCGCCGACCCTGCGCCTGCGGGCCCAGGATCTGACCATGGATCAGGCCGAGGGGATCTGCCGTGAACTGGGCGCCGAAGAGCAGCAGTTCCATCAGCAGATGGAAACCGGCTGGCAGCCGGTGGCGGACGATCACAACGAGGCACTGGAGCTGGTGATCTTCGACTCCTCCGCCGACTGGAAACGCTACGGCAGCGCCCTGTTTGGCGGCGTTTCCACCGACAACGGCGGTATCTACATTGAGGGAGATCCGGCTCGCCCCGGCAACCAGGCCCGCTTCTTCGCCTACGAGGCGGAGTGGAAGCGTCCTGCGTTCCAGGTGTGGAACCTGCGCCACGAGTACGTGCACTACCTGGACGGCCGCTTCAACCAGTACGGCAGCTTCGGCCACTACCCGCTCAACCGCACCACCTGGTGGTCGGAAGGGCTGGCGGAATTCATCGCCCACGGCCAGTGCTTCGCCCGCGGTCTGGACAACGTCGCCGGCCGCCCGGCAGGGGATCGTCCTGCCCTGGCCGACATCCTGCACCTGGATTACGACAAGGGTGGCGAGATGGTCTACTCCTGGTCCTACACGGTGCATCGCTTCCTGAACGAGACCGGTCGCGGCGCCAGCTGGCTGGCCATGGCCCAGGCCCTGCGCAACCCGGATCAGCAGCAGGCGATGAGCGCCTTCGAAGCCGAGCTGGACCAGCTGATTGCCAATGACAGCGAGGCCTACCAGCAGTGGCTCGGCCGCGAGCTGCTGCCCTGGTGGGAAGCCAACAAGGACTCCGACGAGTGCAAGGCCAACGACTCTTCCCACTGAAGCGCTGGCATCAATACCCAAGGGCGGCCATGGCCGCCCTTTTTATTGGAGGATGATAAGCAGCACAGGATCAATCAGTTAGCCACTCCCGCCATGCGACAACCTCTGCCCGAGTGACGCCATCTGCGGTCATCAAGCCTGACGCGCGGCGGCAACTTGTAATAGAATGACCCCCTGTCATCTCTTACTTCAGACCCGAACCGCACCGCGCATGAAGAAGTTTGCCAAGATCCTGCTCGCCTGCCTCTGCCTGTTGCTGGCCTCTGCCGCCGCCCTGCTTGGCTACAGCGAGTGGACCGTCTCGGACGCCCGTCACTACACCTATGACGACGTCAATGCGGTGCCCTACAACCGGGTCGCCCTGGTGCTCGGCACCTCCAAATACCTGATTGGCGGCAGCCCGAACCACTACTTCAAATACCGGATCAAGGCCGCCGCCGAGCTCTACAACAACGGCAAGGTGGACTACATCCTGGTCTCCGGCGACAACGCCACCGTGCAGTACAACGAACCGCGCCAGATGCGGCGGGCCCTGATCCAGGCCGGCATTCCGGCCAGCGCCATCTATAGCGACTATGCCGGTTTTCGGACTCTGGATTCCATCGTCCGGGCCAAGGAGGTGTTCGGCCAGGCCCACTTCACCGTGGTCTCGCAGGCCTTTCACAACGAGCGCGCCATCTTCATCGCCCGCCATTTCGGTATCGAGGCGGTCGGCTTCAACGCCGTGGATCCCAGCGCCTATCAGGGCATCAAGACCCGGGTACGCGAGGTGTTCGCCCGCCTGATGGGGCTGCTCGACCTCTACGTGCTGGACAAGGGGCCCAAGTTCCTCGGCGAGCCCATCGTCATCGGCGGCCCGGTTCCCTGCCAGGCGTTGAGCACCATAGGGGCGAGCCAGCCCTGCCTGCCCATCAAGCCGCCCTCTCATCAGCCGAAGGCCAAGCCGGCAGCGATGGTGAGTGCTGCAACTGCCACCAGTGCGGCGGGCGCAACCAGCGGTGCCTTGGCCACCAGCGCCGCCGTGCCGAGCGAAGTCACCACTGCGGACAAACCAGCCATCACCAGTGCAGCAACGCCAACCAGCAGTGCCCAGGCCACCAGCGCGGCGCCGCCAACCGGCAGCGTGCAGACCCCCTAATAAAAGAGACCCGCCATCAGGCGGGTCTCTTTCATTGGGCTTGGTATTTCCGGCGATCAGGCCAGCGCCGCCACGTAACGCCGCGCCACCTCGTTCCAGTCGATCACCTTGTAAAACGCGGCTATGTAGTCGGGGCGCTTGTTCTGGTACTTGAGGTAGTAGGCGTGCTCCCACACATCCAGCCCCAAAATGGGTACCAGCCCATCCTGCAGGGGGCTGTCCTGGTTGGCGCTGCTCACTACCTGCAGCTTGCCGCTGCCATCGACCACCAGCCAGGCCCAGCCGCTGCCAAAACGGCTCAGGGCGGCCTGGGTAAAGGCCTGTTTGAAGGCCTCCAGTCCGCCCAGATCCCGCTGGATCGCCGCAGCCAGCTCACCGGTCGGCTCGCCGCCGCCCTGCGGGCTCATCACCCGCCAGAACAGGCTGTGGTTGGCGTGACCACCGCCGTGATTGCGCACCGCCCCCTGTACCTGGACAGGCAGGCTGTCGAAGCGGGCAAGCAGCTCCTCCACCGGCAACGCTGCCAGTTCGGGGTGATCGGACAGCGCCGCATTGAGGTTGTTGATGTAGGTCTGGTGATGGCGACTGTGATGGATCTCCATGGTCAGCGCGTCGATGTGGGGTTCCAGTGCATCGTAGGCATAGGCAAGGGCAGGCAGGGTATGGCTCATGGTCACCTCTGTTTATTGTGATTAATGCAGTTGCGGGGCTGGCTCGGTCTGGCACAGACACTGGCCGAGGCAGCGGCGGATGCCGTCGTGGCTGCCGTGCTTGCGCACGAAGGCGAGCAATTCGGTATGGGTGCTGCGGGTGTGGCGCAGGGCGGCATCCCGCAGGGCAGCGGAGCTGGCGGGGGACTGGCTGGTGGCGAGCAGGCAGTCGTGGATGTGACACAGCAGGTCGGCGGCCCGCTCCGGCAGCGCCATCGCCACCAGCAGATCCGCCAGGTTGTGGTGGGCCACCACCAGCGCGGCCACCGCCTCGTCCACATCGTGCCAGTCGGCAAACTGCTGGCGGGCCAGCCACAGCGCCTGCTGATAGCAGGAGAGCGCCTTGGCGTGCTCACCGGCATCGAAATGGCGGTTGCCGCTCATGGTCTGCACCTTCCAGTGCACCATGCTGCTGTCGCTCTCCCCCGTCCCTACCCAACCTCTTACCCAGCTTGCCGACATAGGCTCCAACACCACAAATGATAATAATTATTATTTAACTTATGTGAGAGGCGAACACAAGGGATAGTTGTGCCGGCACAGCCAACAGCCCTGCCCATATGGGTAGGGCTTTTTTGAATCTGTCTGTTTGGTGATCATTTGCACAGATGCAAACGTCCCGTTCCGCCATGCTGGTCGGTATCGGCATGATGCCGGTGGCTGCCGCTGCGGCAGTCTCTCTTCACAAGGATGGACAAGATGAAAAAATGGCTATTGGTGCTGTTGTGCGCCCTGCCCATGCTGGGCCAGGCGGCAGGTTATACCCAGACCCGCTACCCCATAGTGCTGGTGCACGGTCTGTTCGGTTTCGACAAGCTGCTCGGTGTCGACTACTTCTACGGCATTCCCCAGGCCCTGACCCGGGATGGCGCCAGGGTCTACGTGGCCCAGATCTCCGCCACCCAGAGCTCGGAACTGCGCGGTGAGCAGCTGCTCAAACAGGTGCAGCAGGTGCTCGCCATCACCGGGGCGGAGAAGGTGAACCTCATCGGCCACTCCCACGGCGGCCCCACCATTCGCTACGTCGCCTCGGTCGCTCCCGAACTGGTCGCCTCCGCCACCAGCGTGGGTGGGGTCAATTACGGCTCGGAGATCGCCGATCTGGTGCGCGCCAACGTGGCACCGGGCTCGGTGGCCGAGAAGCTGGCGGTGGCCGCCGCCTCGGCCCTGTCCGGAGTCATCTCGCTGCTCTCCGGGGGCAGCCAGCTGCCGCAGGATCCCCTCGCCGCCCTCGACGCCCTCACCAGCGCCGGTGCCCAGCGCTTCAACCAGCGCTATCCGGAAGGGCTACCCAGCCAGTATTGCGGCGAAGGGCCCATGCAGGCTGCCAACGGGGTCTACTACTTCTCCTGGAGCGGACGCGGCACCATGACCAACATCCTGGATCCGGTGGATCCGGCGCTGGCGCTGACCGGCAGCTTCTTCAAGGAGCCCAACGACGGCCTGGTCGGGGTGTGCAGCAGCCACCTCGGCAAGGTGATCGGCACCGACTACCGGATGAACCATCTAGACGAGGTGAACCAGTCGTTTGGCATTCGTCACCTGTTCGAAACCGACCCGGTCGGCCTCTATCGCCAGCACGCCAACCGCCTGCAGAGACTGGGGTTATGAACAAGGCCTGGTTGATGGCCGCTTTGCTGGGAGCGGCCCTGCTGCTGGGGGGTTGGCAGCTGTGGCCCGCCCCGCGCCCCGACTCGGCCGCCCCCTTGGCGCAAGAGGCCGAGCCGGCCTCCCCCCTCGCCCGGCAGGCCGCCTCTTCGTCCGCTGAGCACTCGCTGCAGGCTCGCTATGAGGCCTTTCTTGCCGCCGAAAGCAGCCTGACGGTGCCGACCGATCCGGGCCTGGCCAGCCTGCAGGTGCTGTTCGACGAGCGCGAGCAGTTGCGCCAGCAGAGCTTCACCCCGGCTGAACAGGAGCAGCTGTTTGCCGAGGATCGGTTGATGGAGCAGTGGACCCTGCGCCGCAAGGCGCTGGCGGAGGCCAGCGATACCGACAAGCCGCTGCTGGCGAGCGAGCTCGAACTCTGGCTGGCGGAGCAGCCCCAGTGGTTTCGGGAGGCGGAGGCCAACAGCCGCCTGCTCGGCGACCTGCAGAGTCTGGAGCGGCTGCCGGCGGCCGAGCGTGATGCCGTAGTGCGCGAGCAGCTGGGGCCGGAGGCGGCGGACCGGCTGCACCAGCTGACAGAAAGCCAGCAGGGGTTCGAGCAGCAGCTGGCCGGCTATCTGGCCGAGATCAAGCCCCTGCCCGCCGAGCGGCGGGCCGAACAGCAACCGGAGATCCTGGCGCGCTGGTTCGAGCCCGGCCAGTGGCGACGGGTGGAAGCCCTCACCCGGCTCAGGCTGGGCGAGTGACCGCCACAATAACCAGAATAAAAAGGGGCCCACATCTGGGCCCCTTGCTTGATACTGCCGCGCTTACTGCGGCTTGTTGGCCCCCGGCAGCGGCTGCCAGGTGAGGCGGGTCACCTGGGGTCCCTGCACCTCGCACTTGAGGCTCAGATCCTGCCACCCCTTGTCACGGCGCAGGGAGACTTCCCCCTCGATGCCCTCGGCGCGGGTCTTGAGCTTGGCCTGCTCGAAGGTCACCTTGTCGCCACCTGCCAGCGCCATCAGCTTGCCGTTGCAGAGCCAGTGGGCGAGCTCCGCCCCCTTGAGCTTGACGCCCCCCTTGACCGCCTTCTGTTCGGCGGCGCTCGGCGCAAACAGCTGACCCAGCTCGGCCGCCCGTTTGGTGAGCCAGACTTCCCGCTGCTGCATGCTCATCTTGCTGACGAACTCGGCGGGCTGTCCCTTCTCGTCCAGCCACCGGGTCAGCTTGCCGCCGTCGTCAAAGGCGAACTGGGCGGCGGGCTCCTTCACCCCGAACAACTTGCCGCCCTTGAAGTAGTAACGGCTCTCCCCTTCCTGCTTGCCCTGCTCATTCATGATGGGCACGGCGATGATGACGGGAGCGCCATCCACCCAAGCCTTGATGTCTATGCCGTCGTGGCTGAACAGACGGGTATCGAGGGCGCTCTCGGCCCCCTTTTCCATCAGGGAGAACTGTTCGGCGAGGGAGGCCGCCATCGAAGGCAGGGAGCAAAGCCCCAGTCCCAGGCCGAGGCTCAGGGCGATCACGGTATTGCGCATAAGTGTCCTGTGATTGGCCGAAGGGCCAAGGTTAGCTTTCTATCAGCCAGACCCGCAGCTCCTCCCGGTGGCGATCGCCCAGGGGGATGGACTGGCGGGACTGGTAGTCAAAATGGATCAGGGTGGTTTCGGCGGTCACCGCCAGTTCGCCCTCCTGCCAGGCTTCCTGCCAGAGCGTGAAGGAGCTGGAGCCGATGCGGCGGACCCCGGTTTTGATCAATACCTGCTGGCCGTAGAACAGCTCCCGTTTGAACTGCACCGTGTAGCCCGCGATGATCAGATGCCAGTTGTGCACATCCAGCTCGGGGGAGAAGATGCGAAACAGCGGGTCGCGGGCCGACTCGAACCAGACCGCCGGCACCGTGTTGTTGATGTGGCCGAGGGCATCTGTCTCTTGAAAACGGGGTTGGATCTGCATTTCCAGCATGGATATCGACTCCTTGTCGTTGGACCGCGCTCAGGCTAACGCGGCCCGCCTCTGGACTCAAGCTCCCCCATCTCCTCCCCGGCACCGACGGCCAGCTCCGGGCGCAGCCAGGCGCTGCGAAAATCGAACCAGCCGAGCGCCGTCATCCGCACCCCGTGCACGCCGACCCGGCTCTCCAGCTCCAGCCAGTGGTGAAACAGCGGCACGAACCAGCCCTGCCGCTGCACGCTGGCCAGCAGCGCCCGCGGCCCCGGCTCCTCGCCGCTGGCACGCCACTGCGTCAGCCCCTGCCACAGGCCATGCTGGCCGCCCCACACCTTGCGCAGCAGCGGGGTCCCCTGCAGCCAGGCGTAGGGGGCGAAGGCGTGTTCGTGCTCCAGGTTGAGGGTGCCAAGCCAGAGATCCACGTCCTCGTCCGCCCCGCTCACCCAGCGGCCGTAATCCAGAGTGCGTACCTCGAGTGCGATGCCCTGCTCGGCCAGCAGGCTGCTCATGGCGTTGGCACACTCGTTGAACTCCAGGTGCTGGTTGAAGCAGGCCAGCACCAGCTGACGCGGCCGCCCGGCCGGCGCCGGCAACGGGACCGGCTGCGCCTCCCGCCAGTGGGGCAAGAGACCCAGCGCACTGGTCCAGCCCCGCTGCAGTTCGGGGGCGACCCGCGCCATCAGGGCGATGGGGTTGAGCAGGCCGGCCAGCCACTGGCGCAGGGCGGGATCCTGCAGGGCGCCGGAGCGCTCATCCTGCAGCAGGAAGTAGCAGCCGGATTCGAGCTCGGACTCGCCACGCATGGTGCCGAGCTCCGGGCTGTCACGCCCCAGTTGCAGGTGGCTCTCCAGCCGCTCCGCCAGCTCCGGCAGCATCCAGATGTCGATCTCGTCGAGCAGGGCGCGCAGACCGAAGTAGTCGTCGAATGCCTCCAGGCACAGGTGCATGGGATCGTTGGCGGTCACCCGATAGGGGCCGGTGCCCACCGGCTGCAGGGCAAAGCCCGCCTCCCCCTTGAGCTCGCGCGGCAGGATGACGGCCACCGGCTCCGCCAGCAGGTGGGGCAGCAGGGGATCCGGGCTGTCGAGGTACAGATCCAGGGTGCGCGGCCAGGGGCTCTCCAGCCGCGCCAGATGGGCGAACAGCGGACGATCCCGCAGGCTCTGCAGGCTCTCCGTCACGTCCTCCACCGTCAGGGCGCGGCCGTGGTGAAAGCGCACCGCCGGCCTCAGGTAGAAGCGCCAGTGACAGGGGCCGAGGCACTCCCAGTGGTGGGCCAGATCCCCCTCGATTTCCCCATTTTCCTCATTTCGCCGGGTCAGGCCGTTGAAGATCTGCCGGCTCAGGTGGATTTCGGATCGGCGCAGCGGCCCGGTGGGCAGCAGCTGGGGCAAGGGCCGGTAGTAGGGCACCCGCAGGATCTGGCGCCCTGCCCGGGTGGCCTGCCCGAGCTGTTCGATCAGCAGCGGGGTGAGCAGATCGAGGCGATCTTCCGCCAGCCGCACCGCCTGAGCCAGCTGGCCCTGGCTCAGCAGCTCCCGCAGTCGGCGCCGGGTCAGGCTCTCCTGGTTGTCCAGCAGGGTGAGGCGGGAGCGCCGCCCCCGCCCGGCCTCGGCAGACCAGCCGAGCCAGCCCTGCTCCTGCATGCGGCGCAGCAGCAGGCGGGCGTTGCGCGGGGTGCAGCAGAGCAGATCCGCTACCTCGGCGAGGCTGATTTCCCGCTCGTCGCAGCCGAGCTGCTGGGCGAGCCGTTGGAATTGCTGGTAGAGGCGGCTGGTGGGCATAAAAGAGGAAATCCTTGCTCTGAAAGTCATCAGTTTTTACTTCCGCATTTTAGCTCAATACTGCTGGCGAACGTGAGAACCACAGCACAGGAGCACCATCATGAGCCACGCCAACCCCATCAAACCGAACCGGATCCAGCAGATCCTGCGCCGTTACTTCAAGCGGATCCTGCCCCGCCCGCTGCCGCTGATCGAGGATCCCATGAGCCAGCTCAACCGTCTGATGCAGTGGGACATGCACCAGATCGACGACAAGGAGTATCGCCGCCGCCTCTGAGCCGGCCTCCCTCACGCCCCGACGAGATTGGTTTGCCGGATCTGATGGTTTACATCGGCCAAGGGCCTGATAAATTGGACGTCTATCCATCTATGACTGCTATCCAGCAACATCCAACAAGGAGTGTGTGATGAAAGATGCGACCCTGGCCCTGCACCACGGCTTTGCCAACGACCCCACCACCAAGGCCGTTGCCGTGCCCATCTACCAGACGGTGGCCTACGAGTTCGAGAGCGCCCAGCACGGGGCGGATCTGTTCAATCTGGCGGTGCCTGGCAACATCTACACCCGCATCATGAACCCCACCAACGATGTGCTGGAGCAGCGAATGGCCGCGCTGGAGGGGGGCATAGCCGCGCTGGTGGTCTCGGCCGGTTCCGCCGCCATCACCTACGCCATCCAGGCGCTGACCGCCGCCGGTGACAATATCGTCTCCACCCCCCAGCTCTATGGCGGTACCTACACCTTGTTCGCCCACATGCTGCCAAGCTTCGGGGTCGAGGTGCGCTTCGCCAAGGATGACAGCGCCGAGGCCATCGCCGCCCTCATCGACGACAAGACCAAGGCGGTCTACTGCGAGAGCATCGGCAACCCGGCCGGCAACATAGTGGACATAGCCGCCCTGGCCAAGGTGGCCCACGCCCGCGGCGTGCCGCTCATCGTCGACAACACGGTCGCCACCCCGGTGCTGTGCAAACCTATCGAGCACGGCGCCGACATCGTGGTGCACAGCCTGACCAAATATGTCGGCGGCCACGGCAACTCGCTGGGGGGCGTGGTGGTCGACTCGGGCAAGTTCCCCTGGGCGGATCACGCCGAGCGCTTCCCCCAATTGACCCAGCCCGAGCCCTCCTACCACGGGGTGGTCTACACCGAGGCCTTCGGCCCGGCCGCCTTCATCGGGCGGGTGCGCACCGTGCCGCTGCGCAATACCGGCGCGGCGCTGGCCCCCATGAACGCCTTCCTGCTGCTGCAGGGGCTGGAGACCCTGAGCCTGCGCATGGAGCGCCACGTGGACAACGCCCTGCAGGTGGCCCACCACCTCAAGCACCACCCCAAGGTGGCCTGGGTCAGCTACGCCGGGCTGCCGGGTCACCCCCACTACCTGCTGGCGGAGAAGTACATGGCCGGCCGCCCCTCCGCCATCCTCTCGTTCGGCCTGAAAGAGGGCTACGAGGCGGGGGTGCGCTTCTACGATGCGCTCAAGATCTTCAAGCGGCTGGTCAACATCGGCGACGCCAAGTCGCTGGCCTGCCACCCCGCCTCCACCACCCATCGCCAGCTCAGCGAAGAGGAGCAGACCAAGGCCGGGGTGAAACCTGAGATGATCCGGCTGTCGGTAGGGATCGAGGCCATCGAGGACATACTGGCGGATCTGGATCAGGCGCTGGAGGCCTGACGCAAACGGTGCGGGAGCGGGCATCAGCCCGCTTTTTTTTAGCTGCAGCGGTGAACCCGTCGCCGCGCCGCTGCGTACTACCGCTTCTTGTCACTGCGTCGAGGTATCCATGATAGTCCTGCACCACCTGAACAAATCCCGCTCCCAGCGCATCATCTGGCTGCTCGAAGAGCTGGGCCTGCCCTATGAGATCAAGGCCTACCAGCGCGATGCCGCCACTTTTCTGGCACCGCCCGAGCTCAAGGCCGTCCACCCCCTCGGCAAGTCGCCGGTCATCGAGTTTGACGGCCGGGTACTGGCAGAATCCGGTGCCATCACCGAATACCTGATCGCCCGCCACGCCCCGGACCGGCTGGCACCTGCCGCTGACAGCCCGGACTATGCCGAGTACCTGCAGTGGCTCCACTTCGCCGAGAGCTCGGGCATTCTGCCGCTGCTGCTCGACATGTTCGTGCGCAAGGACGGCAGCCCGATGCGCTTCCTGCCGGACTACGCCAAAGCCGAGTGCGCCAAGGTGCTGGGTTATCTCAACGAGGTGCTGGCAAGCCGCCGCTATCTGGTGGCCGATCGCCTCACCGGCGCCGACATCCTGAACTCCTTCCTGGTGGATCTGCTGGCCCAGAGCGGCCAGCTGGCTCAGTTCCCGCACCTGCAGGCTTACTGGCAGCGGCTCAACACTCATCCGGCCCGCCAGAAGGCGGCGGCGCTGGAGCGAGAGCTGGACCGCAGCGCCGAATAAGCGCCCGGCGCCACCATGCAAAACGCCCCGATGATCGGGGCGTTTTCTTTTCCGTTGACCAGCCGGTGATCAGAGAGCGTGGGAGAGGATCCTGGCTGCACTTGTTGTCCGGATCGCCCCTTGGCCAAGGGCCTCAGGCCTAGAGGGCGTGAGAGAGGATCCGCGCCACCTTGTCCGGATCTATGTCCTGCTGCTCCCCGAGGGCGGTCAGGCCGAACAGCTTGAGGTTGGAGCAGATCCCCGGGATGCAGCGCGCATCCAGGCCATAGTCGGCGAGACGGGTACCCACCCCCATCTGCTGGAAGAACTGCTCGGTGCGGATGATCGCCTCCTCGATGCGCAGCGCCTTGTCCTCGCGGCTGGAGTGCCACACCCGTTCGGCGAACTGGGCCAGCTTCTCCTGCTTCTGGGCCGCTTGTTCGCGCAGCAGGGAGGGCAGCACCACCGCCAGGCTCTGGGCATGATCCAGCCCGTGCAGGGCGGTGAGCTGGTGACCGATGGCGTGGGTGGACCAGTCCTGCGGCACACCGCGGCCGATGAGGCCGTTGAGGGCCAGGCTGGCCGCCCACATCAGGTTGGCGCGCACCTGGTAGTTGGTGGGCTCCGCCAGCGCCCGCGGGCCGTTGTCCACCAGCACCTGCAGCAGGCCTTCCGCCAGCCGGTCCTGCACCTCGCCCCCCACCGGGAAGGTGAGGTACTGCTCGAGGATATGGACGAAGGCATCCACCACCCCGTTGCCCACCTGGCGCGGCGGCAGGCTGTAGGTGGTGGTGGGATCCAGCACCGCAAACACCGGCTGCACCAACGGGTTCATGAAGGAGAGCTTCGCCTCCCCCCGGCTCACCACGGCGGCCGGGTTGCTCTCCGAGCCGGTGGCCGGCAGGGTCAGCACGCAGCCGAGCGGCAGCGCCGCCTTGATGGGGGCCTTGTGCAGCAGGATCTCCCAGGGATCGTCCCCCTCGAAGCGGGCCGCGGCGGCCACGAACTTGCTGCCGTCCACCACTGAGCCGCCACCCACCGCCAGCAGGAAGTCGATGCGCTCGCGCTTGACCAGATCCACCGCCTCCATCAGCTGATCGTACTGGGGGTTGGCGCCGATGCCGGGAAATTCCAGCCACTCCCGGCCTGCCAGCGCCTGGGTCAGCTGGTCATAGACCCCGTTCTGCTTGATGCTGCCGCCGCCGTAGAGCACCAGCAGGCGGCTGCCGGCCGGGATCAGTTCGGGCAGTTTGGCGATCTGGCCTTCACCGAAACAGACGCGGGTGGGGTTGGCATATTGGAAGTTGTACACGGCAAAGCCCTCGGTTGAATGCATGCAGAGGGATTGTGCGCCTGTGGCCCCCACAGGTCAAAGAACGCAGACCCGCCCTCACATTGCACCGCGGATGCGGGTTGCCGGCAGGGCAGATCATTCACTGTGGTCAGCGGGGGCAAAGGCTTGCCCCCGCTGACCATGGATTGCCGTTCGAGTCATTCCGCTGCTCAGGCGCTCTTGCTCTCTTCCTTGCTGCTCTTCTTGCCGGTGAGGCGGTCCATGGCGTCTTGCAGCATGGCGTCCCTTTGTTCGTTCAACGGTTTGCTCTGCTCCGCCCGCTCCTCGGCGCTCAGCTGCTTGTTGTCGGCAATCGCCTTGAGCTTCTCTTCTATCTCGTTGAACTGCTTGCGATCAAAGCCGAGCGCCTTGTCCACCAGCTGCTGCAGCACGCCCCCCTTGTCGGAGCTCATGTCGAGCGCCGGCGGCAGCTTGCTGTTCTTGGCCAGGTGTTCATAGGTCAGCGCCTGCTGGGCCTGGCCGGTTATCCGCTGGGAGGAGAGGTTGACCAGATCTTCCCAGCCGCCGCCACCCTGACCGCTGTCGGCGCTGCTGAGGGTCGCGAGGGCGCGATTGTTGGAGGCGCTCTGGGCAAGCTGCTGGCTGTAGGGTTTGATATCCATGGGGGCTCCAGTCTGCATGCCAAACCGGCATGACGAGGTCGCTGATTCGATGGTATGAGGCGCCTGGCCCCATCATTGGCAATAAAACCAGCAAGTTGCAGGCCAACTTGTCAGGCTGGGCGAGATCCCCACCGTGGCGAGCCCGCAGCCGGTCACGGACCTGATGTGGCGTCAGAATCATGACCCATCCGCTGCTTTCCTCCCGATTTCCGACACATACAACTGCCTATAAAACTCCTCGCCACATAAACAGCAGGAACGCCTTGTCGATCACAAAACAAACAACCAGCGAGGCATACAATTTTGGCGCACCATCGGGCAAGCAAGCAGCGTTATGGATGATATGTTTGCGAAATCAACCAGATGCAGACCTGTCTACCGTCGGATCCCCGACCCAGTCCGGTCACTCCCGGCAGCTTCTCCCGCCCCCTGACGCGCATCCACCGCAACCTTTCGGGCATAACCATGAAAAAACACACCTTGAGTCTTCTATCCGCCACCCTGCTCACCCTGCTTGGCACCAGTGCCGACGCCTGTACCGGCCTCATCGTCGGCAAGGGCGCCAGTGCCGATGGCAGCGTGATGATCGCCAGAAACGAGGATTTTGGCGTCAACAACTGGAACAAGTACCTGGCCTTCCGGCCCGCGCAGCAAAACGAGGGCACAATCTGGAAACTGGGTAACGGGCTGGAAGTGCCGATGCCAAAGGCCTTCTTGGCCTACTCCGCCATCCGTGACTGGGATGCCGCCGGCAGCGACCCGGATGGCAAGTATTACGAGGAGCGCGGCATCAACGAGGCCAACGTCGCCATCTCGGCCACCACCAGCGCCGAGGTCAACGACAAGGCCCAGAAGGCCGATCCACTGATTGAGAAGGGGGTCATCGAGGCCATCATCCCGACCCTGATCCTGCCGCAGGCCAGGACGGCCAAAGAGGGGGTCGAGCTGCTCGGCCGCTATGTGGAGCAATATGGCGCCGGTGAGGGCAACAGCCTCTATCTGGCGGATGTGAACGAGGCCTGGCTGATGGAGATCGGCTCCGGCCACCACTGGATCGCGGTGCGGGTGCCGGACGACAGCTACGCCATGGTGGCCAACGGCCTGCGCATCCACGGCGTCAATCTCGACGGCGCCGACGTGCTGCACTCGCCCAGACTGCTGGAGTTTGTACGCGAGCACAAACTGCTGGATAACGCCGACCCGAAAGAGTTCAACTTCGCCAAGGCATTCGGGGTGATTGCCGACCCCTACAACGTGGATCGGGAGTGGCTCGGCCAGAAGATGCTGACGGCCTCTCACAAGCAGCCAACCCGCCAGGCGCAATATCCGCTCTTCATGAAGCCGGATGCCCCCATCGCCGTGCCGGACGTCGCCAAACTGCTGAGCGCCACCTATGAGGGCACGCCGCTGGCGGGCAAGGCAGAGCGGCCGATCCGCATCGATCGCCAGCTCGAATCCCACGTCATCCAGCTGCGCAAGGAGATGCCCAAAGAGCTGCAGGGATTGATCTGGCAGAGCTACGGCGTGCTGGCCGAATCCGTGATGGTGCCGCTCTACAACACCCTGGAGTCCTATCCCCTGCCCTATCGCTCCGGCAGCGACAGCTACTCCGATGATTCCGCCTACTGGCAGTTCCGCAGCCTGACCGCGCTGGCCAGCGCCGATCCGGACAAATACCTGCCGCTGCTGCGCGGCGTCTGGAGCAAGGAGAGCAGCAAGCTCTACAAGGAGGTGGCCCTGCTCGACCAGAGCCTGAAGCAGGCCTATGCCGGCGACAAGGCCACCGCCATCGGGCTGGCATCCGACTACTCCTATAGCCAGCTGGAGAAGAGCTATCAGATGGCCAAAGAGTTGCGCTACAAGCTGATGACGGATCTCACCAAGCGCACCGAGCAGAAGTATTCGCCGGAGGAGTTCAAGAAGATCATGAGCCTGTAAACAGGCCCCAAAACAGAGAGGCTCCCAGGGGAGCCTCTCTTGTTTCATCCGCAGCAGCCATCAGCGACGGCTGATATGGAGCGGGCCGAAGGTCTGCGCCACCGGCATGATCTCGATGCTGTTGATGTTGACGTGGGCCGGCTGCTGGCTGATCCAGAGCACGGTATTGGCGATGTCTTCCGGCTGGATCGCCTGCACGCCCTGATAGACGGTGGCCGCCTTGGCGTCGTCACCGTGGAAGCGCACGTTGGAGAACTCGGTGCCGCCGCACAGGCCAGGCTCCACGTTGGTGACGCGGATGGCGGTGCCCGCCAGATCGGCGCGCAGGTTGAGGCTGAACTGCTTCACGAACGCCTTGGTGGCGCCGTAGACGTTGCCGCCCGGATAGGGGTAGGTGCCGGCGATGGAGCCGATGTTGATGACGTGACCGCGATTGCGTTCGACCATGCCCGGCAGCAGCAGGCGGGTGAGCAGGGTCAGGCCGCTGATATTGGTGGCGATCATCTGCTCCCAGTCCTCAAGGTCTGCCTTGTGGGCCGGCTCCAGCCCCAGCGCCAGCCCGGCGTTGTTGACCAGCAGATCCACCTCGCGCCACTCGGCCGGCAGCCCGTCGATGGCGGCGCGGGTGGCCGCCTTGTCCTGCACGTCGAACACCAGCGGCAGGAACTGGGCGCCCAGCTCGTCGGCCAGGGCGGCCAGCCGTTCGCCGCGGCGGCCGGTGCCGATCACCTTGTAGCCCGCCTGCACCAGCTGACGGCTGATGGATTCACCAAACCCGGACGAGGCGCCCGTTACCATTGCAATCATCTGAACCTCCATTTCTACAGCGCTATTGTTATTTATCTGTTTGAAATCAATCTGATCTATTCATCGCTCAATTCACTCCCGCTCGCCCTGCGCCAGATGAACACCAGCAGGTGGAGCAGGAACAGGCCCGAGCCCCCCAGCGCGAACAGCAGGCCGGTGAGGGCGTTGACCGAGGTGTCGGCGCCACACCACCACCAGACCAGCCAGCCGACCAGGCCGATGGCGAAGGTCTGGCCGGCGCAGACCGGGCAGCGCCCCAGCTTGGCCCTGATGGCAGTGGCGAGGCAGTTGTCGCAGCTCATCCCCTCTCTCCCTTCACTCAGGCCTGCTTCAGCGCCAGCACCAGCCGGTGGGCATGCTGACCGTGGCCATAATAATCCAGCAGCTTCTGCCTTGGCCGAAAACCCAGCCCGCGGTAGAGCGCCTGCGCCTCTTCATTGGCATCGCCCACCTCCAGCCGGATCGCCCCCCAGCCTGCCTCTTTGCCCTCCCGGATCACCTGCTCCAGCAGGCGGCGGGCCCAGCCCTGGCGGCGGATGGTCCAGCGGATGGCGAGGGTCTGGATGATCAGCCGATCCCAGCCCCTGTGCTCCAGCAAACAGAGGTAGCCCATCAGCTGCTCCTGCTGGTCCAGCACCAGCAGGGTACGCCCCTTGGCCTGGGTCAGCAGATAGTGCCAGCGGCTGCGGCCAAAGGCGACTTCGGGGGGAAAACAGTAGCGTTCCAGCTTAACGATGGCGCCCAGATCATCGGTCCGGGCCGCGCGCACGGTCAACACAGGGAATCCTTGTTCGGTTATTTATCTTCATCACCAAAAATGCGACTTGTATCACAAGTTACCAAGGCGGCATATTAGGCACTGTAACCTCTTGTTTCCCCTCGCGCCATTGTCGTGCTTGTCGGTGCATCGAAGCCCACTGGGGATCCTGCCGCTTAAGGCAGTTTCATCTGTGGAGCCGAAAAAATGAGTACCTACGTCATCGTCGAAGAGCTGGGCGACTGGCCTTGCCATGCCGATTATCTGCTGACCGCCCGCACCTACCTGCAACACGGGGTGCCCACCACCGGCGGCCGCCCCCGCATCATCAACCTCTGCCGCAATCTGGAGCACCTCGGCGCCGGCTACTACTGCTCGCTGCTGGCCCAGGCCCGCGGTCATCACTGCCTGCCGGGCCTGCAGGCCATCAGCCAGCTGCAACCCCAGCAGCCGCCGGCCAAGCTGTGGCGCAAGCTGCAGGGCTGGCTGGCCCAGCAGAGCGAGGATCGGATCCGGGTGCGCGCCATCTTCGGCCAGTGCGAACAGAGCGAGCTGGCCGGCCTGGCCCGCTACTACTACGGCCTCAGCCAGCTGCCGCTGCAGGAGCTGACCCTCAAGCGCGGCCGTCACGGCTGGTCGGTGCGCCAGCAGCAGAGCCTGTCGCCGCTGGAGCTGAGCCCAAGCGAGAAAGAGTTGATGCTGCACCACGCCCAGGCGCTGGTAGGTACAGGTGACGAGGAGCAGGCGGCGCCGCTCTACCAGCTCGCCATCCTGGTCGACCCCAACGACGGTCGTGCCAGCAGCGATGCGCTGGCGCTGGAGCGCTTCATCAAGGCGGCCGCGGCCCAGGGGATCCGGGCCGAGATCCTGGCGCCGTCCGCCATCGAGCGGCTGCCGGAGTTCGACACCCTCTGGCTGCGCTCCGAGACGGCGGTCGGCCACTACACCTTCGAATTTGCCCGCCGCGCCGAGCAGCTCAAGATGCCGGTGATCGACAGCTCCCGCGCCATCCTCGCCTGCAGCAACAAGCTCTACCTCTACGAGCTGATGGTGCGCAGCGGCGTGCCCATGCCCCCCACCATGGTGGTGACCCGCCGCGGCCGCCACCACGTGGACGAGCTGGTGCAGCGGCTCGGCCTGCCGCTGATGGTGAAGGTGCCCGACGGGGCGCAGGGGCGCGATCTGGCCATGGCCAGCGACGAGCAGCAGCTGGCCCGCCTGCTGGATGAGGGATTGGGCCGCTCCGCCCTGCTGCTGGTGCAGAGCCGGATCCCCGCCGAGTTTGACTGGCGCATCGGCTTTCTCGACGGCTCGCCGCTGTTTGCCTGCCGCCGCTTCCGGCCCGAACCCGGCAACCGCATCCGCCGCCGCAAACACCCCCTCGACATGAGCCGCATCGAGGCACTGCCGCTCAACGAGGTGCCGGAGCGGGTGTTGCAGACCGCCCGCCGCGCCGTCCATCAGCTCGGCAACGGCCTGTTCGGGGTCGATCTGCGCCAGCAGGGGCGTGACTGCGTGCTGCTGGAAATCATCGACAATCCCTGGATACGTGGCGATATTGAGGACAGAGAGGCAAAGGACCTCTACGAGCGCCTCGCCCGGGCCTTCCGCCAGCGGCTGGAAAACCGGGGGCAGAGCGCGGCCGGATAACAAGCATCGAGAGCAGAGGTGGATATGATGACGACTGATTGGTGGGACATAGCGCCCCTTGGCTGGGAGAACATCCTGGTCTGTCTGGTGTGCGGCACCCTGGTGGGGCTGGAGCGGCAGCTGCGCGGCAAGCCGGTCGGCATCCGCACCTCCTCGCTCATCATCCTCGGCACCTACTGTTTTCTTGCCATCGGTGCCGCCGTCAGCCCCCAGAGCGCCGATCAGGCGCGGGTACTGGGCCAGCTCATCACCGGCATCGGCTTTCTCGGCGCCGGGGTGATGATGACCCGGGATGGCCAGGTACTGGGGGTCACCTCCGCCGCCACCGTCTGGATGCTGGCGGCCCTCGGCGCCCTCATCGGCATGCAGATGCTGCACCAGGCGCTGCTGCTCACCGGCGTCACCCTCTCCATCCTGGTGGGGGTGGACTACCTGGAGACCAGCTTCAAAGGCCTGCGCCGCGGGGTACACAACCGGCTGGAGAGCTGGCGGCACGGCAATGGCAACGGCCGGGCCGATCCCCATCAGGACGAGCTCGGCAGCGGCATCGAGAAGTAACGTCCCAATGAACAAGGGCTCCATCACGAAGCCCTTGTTGTTTACCAGCCTCAGCGCACCAGCAGGAAGCGGCCGCTCAGCGGCGGCAAGTCCACCGTCACGCTGCTGCCGCCGATGGCCAGGCGCTCGCCGCTCTGCAGATCCACCAGGGCGCTGCCGCTGCGCAGCTTGCTGGCCGGCACCGCATAGCTCTGGGGCGTGGTGGATACGTTGAGCAGGTAGACTACTTGCTCTGCCGCCGTCTGCTTGATGTCACCATAAACGCTCCCCTCGGCCACCAGCTTGACCCGCTCCCCCTGATAGAGGGCGGGGTGGGCGGCGCGCAGGGCCAGCAGCTGGCTGAGCCACTGTTTCAGCTCGCTCTGCTCGCTGCTCGGCACGAAACCGGTGACACCGGGCACCTTGCCATCGCTGCGGGCCACGTGATCGTCACAGAGCCCCTGGGCCGCGCAGTCGCCGCCCACCTGCTTGGCAAAGCCAGGCACCTCGTCGCCAAACTCCTCGCCGTAGTAGAGGGTGATGGGGCCGGAGCGGGCCGCCAGGAAGCTGAAGGCCGCCTTGTGGCGCTGCCAGTAGTCCGCCGGATTGAAGTTGCCGCGCTCCAGCAGATCGCCGAAGCGCACCAGATCGTGGTTGCCCAGCATCAGGTTGGGCATGGCGTGGTCCGGGTAGTTCTCCACCTTGTTCCAGCTGGCGTCGAGCACGCTGGCCCCCTGCCCGCCCTTGCCGGACTCCTCCACCGCCAGTGCCTGCACCAGGCCGTAGCGCAGCGGGAAGTCGAACGCCGAGGAGAGCGCCGGGTTGTCGCTCGGCCCATACGCCTGGGCGCGGATCTCGTCGGCCCCTTTCCACACTTCCCCGACCATATAGCCGAGGGTGCCCCACTGCTGGCCGGCGGCCTTGCGCGCCGCGCTGGCCCGCTCCACCTCGCTGCGAATGGCGCGCCAGTCGTCAAGATCGAGCTGATAGGCCTGATCGAGGCGCCAGCCGTCGATGCCGTACTGCTCGACCCAGTAGCGGGCCACCTCCTTGAAGTAGGCCATGCTCTCGGGCTGGCTGTAATCCACCAGCTGGCCCGGGTAGCCGGCGCCACCACTCTTGAGGGCGGGCAGGCGCCCCTCGGGGGAGGGCTTGCTCACCCCCACCTTGCCCACGTGGCCGAACACCCCGTCGAGGAAGACGTAGAGACCGCGCTGATGCGCCCCGTCCACCAATTTTTTAAGCTGGGCGTTGCTGCCGAAGTTGGGGTCCACGTTGAAGAAGTCGCAGGCGAAGTAGCCGGTGGCATCCAGCTTGTCGTCACCGCCCTGGCCGGCGCAGGAGTCGAACACCGGGGTCAGCCAGATGGCGTTGACGTTGAGGCTCTTGATGTGATCCAGGCTGTCGATGACCCCCTGCAGATCGCCGTTGTGCTGGGAGGGGCCGTAGCCGACGCCGTAGTTGGCGCTGCCGTCGCCGTCGACGAAGGACTCCACCATCACCTGATAGGTGCGCAGGTTGCAGGCCGGCTGATCATTGCCGTAGCAGGCACGGCTGGCGGTGGCCGGCGGCGGGTTGGTGACCGGGGGCTGGGGCTTGCTGGAGCCGCTCCCGCCTCCGCTGCCGCAAGCCGTCAGTAACAGGGCGGCCCCGATGAGGCCGCCACGACGCAACGTTCCTTGTTTCATTGTTATGTTCCCGCTGTGGTGGTATCGACGCCCAAAGCGCCGCACTGGAGCCATGATAGCGGCCCAGCCCGCACGGGTCTGTGACTGAAAACGTTACCCGATTCAGCCGGTTACCCAATCCCTGCTCAGAGCACGCCAGCCGAGGCGAAGCGATAGCTGAGGGAGAGCCAGTAAGCACGGCCCGGCTCCGGGATGCGCCCTACCTGCTCGTAGCCCAGCCCGGCCTGACTGGCGTGCACCGACTTGGAGAGGTGCTCGTAGTAGAAGGTGTCGAACAGGTTGTCCACCCCGGCCGACAGCTGCCAGCCCGGGTGGAACTGCCAGGCGGCACTCAGGTTCATGGTGAAGAAGCCCGGGGTCTCCCCCTGATCCTGGCCAGCCACGGTGCCGGCGCCCACATCCACCCGATCCTGGGCGGCCACGGCGCGGCCCAGC
Organism: Aeromonas sp. S8(2024); assembly: GCF_041403085.1. Lineage (NCBI taxonomy): Bacteria > Pseudomonadati > Pseudomonadota > Gammaproteobacteria > Aeromonadales > Aeromonadaceae > Aeromonas > Aeromonas sp. S8(2024). The sequence continues at coordinate 23,489 of NZ_JBGLRF010000007.1, forward strand.
AGGGTCAGGTTCCACGCCTCGGCCGGCTGCCAACCCAGCGCCAGCTTGCCATCGAGGGGCGGCATCTGGGCCAGCGGCTTGTTGTCGCTGCGGTTTTCACCGTAGACCACCGCCAGGCCGCCATCGAGGCGCCACTGTTCGGCGAACTGCCAGCGCCCCTCCAGCTCGCCGCCGCGGGTCTGGGCATCGATGTTGCGCACCTTGTTCGACTTGTTGTTATAGAGCAGGTAGTCCTGAATGTCGGCGCTGAACAGGGAGAGGGTCAGGTCCAGATCTCGGCTGCGCAGGGCCAGCCCCGCATCCCACTGGCGGCTGCGCTCGGGGTTGAGGGTGAAGGGCACGCTGTCCTTGCTGCGCTCCCAGTAGTCCGGCGCACGCTTGGCCTGACCCCAGGCCAGGTAGCTCGACCAGGCCGGCGACCACTGGTATTCATAGCGGCCAAAGCCGCTGTCCAGGGTCAGGGTATCGCTGTAGAGGGTCTGATCCCCCGCGCCGTAACGGGTGGTCTCGACCCTGTCCTGCCGGTAGCCCCCCTTGTAGCTGTGGGCCCCCTGCTGACGGCCCAGCTCGGCAAAGCCCCCCTGCTGTTCGAAACGCAGGGTGCGCTGGCGCGGCTGGCTGGCGTAATCCACCCCGCTGCGGGCCCTGTGCTGATCCCGGTTGGCATCGAACCCGGCGGTCAGCAGCCAGTCGGCCGGCAGGGCGATGTCGTTGGCCCAGCGCCCGCCGGTGTTGCGCCGATCCGGGTTGGAGAGCATCTTCATGCCGCTGTTCGGCCGCAGGCTGAAGTTGTCCATGATGTGGTCGATGTCGTTGTCCCACAGGGTCAGCTCGCTGCGCTGCCAGTGGGTGGTGATCTGCTCCTGCCTGAGCTTGAGGCCGAAGGATTCGCGGTCAAACATGGGGCCGTCCATGGTGCGATCCGCATAGGCGGCGCGGGCGTTGCTGCGCTCGGCGGTGAGTTCGAGCCAGGTGTGCTCGCTGGGCGTCCAGCCAAGCTGGGCGGTGCCGTTCTCGCGTCGGTAGAAGGAGCGCACCTTGTCGCCGTGGCCGTCACGGTAGTCATCGCTGTCGGAGTGGGTGAACTGGCCGCGCAGATAGCCCTGCGGCGCCCCCACGGTGGCATCCAGCATCTGGTCGTCGCGCCCGAAGCTGCCATAGAGCGCCGACGCCTCGGCCTTGACGCCGGGGGCGGTGAATTCGGGTCTGTCCCGCTCGAACAGCACGGTCCCCGCCAGGGTCGCTCCCTGCTCGAGGGATTGTGGCCCCTTCAGCACCCGGATCCGGTCAAAAGATTGAGGAAAGACGTAGGCGGTGGGCGGATCCATCCGGCCGCCGCAGCCGCCGGCCAGCATGCCGCCATCCATCTGCACGTTGAGGCGGGACATGCCCATCCCCCGCAGCACGGGATCGCCACCCAGGCCCCCCTTGCGCACCATGCTCATGCCGGTGACGTTCTTGAGGTAACCGGCGCCATCGGCCGCCGGCATGGGGGAGCCCGGTTTTTTGGGATCCAGGGTCACCTCCAGGGTGCTGGCGGGGCGACTGGCGACCACCACCATGGGTTCCAGTTGCTGGACGGCCTCCTGACCGGCGGCGCCGTGACAGGCGAGACCGCCCACCAGCAGGGCCAGCGGGATGCGCATATGACAAGCCATACTCTTTCCTTATCTCTCTGTTTATTTTGTTGTTTTAATTCCAACTGCCAAACCATTCAGTTGCTGGAAGGTTTGCCGTCAGGCTGCAAAAAAGGCCTGCGGCACGGTGGCGGCAAGCCCTGAGAAGCGAAACCAGGCCAGGGTTGGCAAAATGTTGCGCAGGTTTTACCCAAATTGGGTGAGGAAGGCAAACGCTCAAACATTCCCGTTACAGGAATCTTGTGATGGCTCACAAAAACAGGGAGTTAGCTGAAGGCCTCCCGCTCGTCGATGGGCTTGATCAGGTGATAGACCTCGTGAGCCGACAGGGTACAGCCGGCGGGCCACTCCAGCTGATGGTGACGATTGATGAAGACCCGGGCGAAGCGTCGCTCCGAATCCAGCGCTGCGAACAGCGGCTGAGTGCGCCAGGGGGCGAGATCCAGCGCCCCTGTGGTACCGTCCGAGAGCACCACGAACAGGCTCCACCCCTGCAAATATTCCACATCGATAAAGACCGGCATCCCTTCGGCTCCGATTGAGAAAAATCGGCGCCATTATAGATAAGCCCCCGCCCTCGCTTTGCAGGCAGGATCACAGTTTTTCCAGTCGTTTCTGCTGTCTGCAACCCTTGTCCGCCATCACAGAAAAATCATAAAACGTGCCAAAAGTTGCGCTTTCGCACGCTTCCGACGCAACCTTTGCCCGCCACCACTGTCATAACCCTGCAATATAAAAACAATGCGCCCGTGGACGGGTGTAAACAGGCTTGTAGGAACAACAATGACCACTATCAGACGATGGCTGGGACCGTTTTGGCCCATCGCCGTTTTTTCATTGATCGCGCTCGTCTCTCTCTCCATCAGCCGGCTCGCCCTCGGCCTCTGGCAGCTGGAGCGGGTCGACGCCGTCGCCGGCTGGCAGGAGATGCTGCTGCAGGGCGTGCGGGTCGACTTCGCCACCCTCTGCTGGCTGTGGGGCGTGCCCGCCGTGTTCACCCTGCTGCTGGCCGGCCCCCATGCCGTGGGCCGTGCCTGGCTGCAGTTCATCCGGGTCTGGCTGACCCTGGGGCTCTGGCTGCTGCTCTTCCTGGAGATCTCCACCCCCTCCTTCGTGACCGAGTACGGGGTGCGGCCCAACCGCCTCTACGTGGAGTACCTCATCTATCCCAAAGAGGTGTTCGCCATGCTGTGGGCCGGCCGCAAGGGCGAGCTGCTGCTGGCGCTGGTGTTCAGTTGCGCCGTGCTGGCGGGCGGCTGGTGGCTGAGCGGCCGCCTTTTGCGCGGCATCAGCTTCCCGCGCTGGTATCTGCGTCCGGCGTTTGCCCTGCTGATCCTGGCCATCGGTTTTCTCGGTGCCCGCTCCAGCCTGGGTCACCGCGCCCTCAACCCGGCCATGGTGGCGTTTGCCAGCGATCCCCTGGTCAATGCGCTCACCGTCAACTCCTCCTACTCCCTCTTCTTCGCCATCAAGCAGATGCGGGCCGAGGAGGATGCCAGCCAGTTCTACGGCGAGCTGCCCCGCCAGCGCATTCTGGATCTGGTTCGCCAGGAGAGCGGCCGCGAATCCCATGAATTCAGCTCCGACACCCTGCCCAGCCAGACCTTCAACGAGGCCAGCTACGGCGGCAAGCCGAAGAACCTGGTGATCCTGCTGCAGGAGAGCCTGGGCGCCCAGTTCGTCGGCTCCCTCGGCGGCCTGCCGCTCACCCCCAACATCGATGCCTTGTCGAAAGAGGGTTGGGCATTCGAGCAGCTCTACGCCACCGGCACCCGTTCGGTGCGCGGCATCGAGGCGGTGCTGACCGGCTTCACGCCGACCCCGGCCCAGGCCGTGGTCAAGCTTGGCAAGAGCCAGACCAACTTCTTCACCATCGCCGATCTGCTCAAGCAGCGGGGCTACGACACCAGCTTCATCTACGGCGGCGAGAGTCACTTCGACAACATGCGCAGCTTCTTCCTCGGCAACGGCTTCACCACCATAGTCGAGCAGAAAGACTTCAAGAACCCGGTGTTCGAGGGCTCCTGGGGCGCCTCTGACGAAGACTTGATGGCCAAGGCCGACCAGACCTTCCAGGCCCTGCACAAACAGGGAAAACCCTTCTTCAGCCTGGTGTTCAGCTCGAGCAACCACGATCCGTTCGAGTTTCCCGACGATCGCATCGCCCTCTATGAGCAGCCCAAACAGACCCGCAACAACGCAGCCAAGTATGCGGACTACGCCATCGGCGAGTTCTTCAAGAAGGCGAAGCAGTCGGACTACTGGCAGGACACCCTGTTCCTGGTCATCGCCGATCACGACAGCCGGGTCAGCGGCGCCAGCCTGGTGCCCATCCCCCGCTTCCACATTCCGGGGGTGATCGTGGGTGACGGCATAGCGCCGAGACAGGATCCCCGCATTGTCAGCCAGATCGACATGGCACCGACCCTGCTCTCCCTGATGGGGATCAGCGCCGACTACCCCATGCTCGGCAAGGATCTGACCCGCATGCCCGCCGACTGGCCGGGCCGTGCCATCATGCAGTACGACAAGAACTTCGCCCTGATGCGCGGCAAGGACGTGGTGATCCTGCAGCCGGAACGAGCGCCGGAAGGCTTCATCTATGAGGATGCGACAGAGACACTCACCCCGGCGCCGCAGCCGGCCACCATGAAGGATGCGGCCCTCGGCCTCGCGCTCTGGGGCAGCCTCGCCTATCAGCAGGGGCTCTACCGGACGGCGCCGGACACCCGCACCGTGCTGAACTGAGCGCCATAAAACAAAACCCGCCGATTGGCGGGTTTTTTGTTGGGGTCAAACGGGGAATCAGGTGTTGAGGAAGCAGGGCAGCGAGCGGCTGAACTTGTGCTCGAACACCAGCGAGGTCTCGAGGTGCACTACCTCCTCGCGGGAGGTGAAGTGATCGAACACGAAGTTGCGCAGGTGTTCGGTGTCAGAGACGCACAGATGCACCAGGAAGTCATCCTTGCCCCCCATGTGGAACAGGCTGATCACCTCGGGCAGCGCCAGGATGGCATCGCGAAACGCATCGATGATCTGGCGGCTGTGGCGGGCCAGCTGCAGCGACACCATGGCCTGGATGTGACCGCCGAGGGCCTGGTAATCCACCTCGCAGTGGGCGCCCTTGAGCACCCCATCCTGCTGCAGCTTGCGCACCCGCTCCAGACAGGTGGACGGTGCCACCCCGACCAGCGCGGCCAGATCCTTGTTGGTCATGCCCGCATCGCGAAACAGATGGGCCAGGATATCCAAATCCAGTTGATCCAGGTTTCTCATCTTTACTCCTTGAACCGCTCAATTTTTTAGACTCTGCCCGTAAACCGGGCTGAACACAACGCAGATTGACATCGGGGCCGCGCCCCCTATGCTTTGGCGCACTCAAAAACCGGCTCACGCCCGCCGCCACTGGCTTCATAAGGAGCTTTATGCACCCCTCCCACCCCTTCTGGAGCCAGGAGGTGCCGCGCCTCGACGGCCAGCTGCTGCTGACCCCCTGCCCCGGCACTCAGCAGGTCGCGTTGCCGCTGGCCCTCGATCAGCTCAGGCTGGCCGGCGCCCGCGCCGTCATCACGCTGATGACTAACGCCGAACTGGCCCGCCTCGAGCTGGCCCACTTGGGCGAGACGGTCGAGCGCGAGGGATTGCGCTGGTTTCACCTGCCCATCGAGGATGACCAGGCCCCAGACGCCACCTTCGAGCTCGCCTGGCAACAGACGCTGCCGCAGCTACTGGCCCTGCTGCGCGAGGGGCAGCACCTGGCCATCCACTGCAAGGGCGGCAGCGGCCGCACCGGGCTGGTGGCGGCGGCTCTGCTGATGAGCCTGGGCCAGCCCCGACAGGAGGCGATGGCCGCCATCAAGGCTCACAGACCCAAGGCATTCACCCTGGCCTGCCACCGCCAATGGCTCGACCAGCTGGTCGAGCGGCTGGATCAGTAAGCCTGATTACTTGCCACCCTGGTCGTAGGTGAAGACCTTGCCGATATCCTCCACCCGATAGCTGGTGAGCTGGTAGACGTAGTAGTTGAGCCAGTTGGCAAACAGCAGGTGGCCGTGGCTGCGCCAGCTGGCGCGCGGGGTCTGGCTCGGGTCGTTGTTCGGGTAGTAGTTGACCGGAATGACGGGCTCAAGCCCGGCGGCCAGATCCCGCTGATACTCGCCATCCAGGGTCAGCGCATCGTATTCGGGATGGCCGGTGACAAACACCTGGCGACAATCCTTGGTGGCCGCCAGATAGACCCCCGCCTCTGCCGATTCGGCAAAAATCTGCAGATCTGTGTTGGCGCGGATAAGGTCTCCGTCAAACGCCGCATAACGGGAGTGAGGCGCCACAAACTCGTCGTCGAAACCGCGCAGCAGCGGCTCGTGTTCATCGAGCCTGTGGTGACGATAGACCCCGGAGAGCTTCTCGCCGTGGGTCTGCTTCTCCATGCCGTACAGAGCCTTCAGCGCCGCCTGCACCGCCCAGCAGAGGAACAGGGTGGAGGTGACGTGCTGATGGGACCACTCGATGATCTCGACGACACGCGGCCAGTAGACCACCTCCTCGAACTCCACCAGCCCGAGCGGCGCCCCGGTGATGATCATGCCGTCGTAGTTGTTGCCCCGCACCTGTTCGAAGTCGTGATAGAAGTTTTCCAGGTGTGCCTGGGGGGTGTTCTTCGACTCCCGATCGTCGATGCGCAGCAGATCCACGTCCACCTGCAACGGCGAGTTGGAGAGCATCCGCATCAGCTGGATCTCGGTCTCTATCTTCTTGGGCATCAGGTTGAGGATGAGCACCCGCAGCGGGCGAATGTTCTGGGTGACGGCCCGGGACTCCGTCATCACGAAGATGTTCTCCTGCCCCAGCACTTCGGCGGCGGGTAACTGATCCGGGATCTTGATCGGCATGCTTACTCCCTGTACTGCATCGGTAAATATGTCTGGACATCCAGAAGCCTATAATAAAGCGACTACCCTGTCATCAGATACCTTTTGTATTCACCCCCACCTTTGACTAGCATACGGCTCAATGTGTCTCTCGCATCCAAGACAATGACAGGTATCAAGATTTCAGTAGACCGGCTGCAAGTCGGCAATTACGTCTCTCTGCCACTTGGCTGGCGCGAACACCCCTTCCTGTTTTCCAGCTTCAAACTCAAGAACGAAGAGGAGATCGAGCTCATTCGCCGGCTCGGTCTCAAGCTCGTCACCATCATCCCGGACAAGAGCGACGCCCCGCCCAAGCCGCTGAACCAGGTTCAGGCCCAGCCGCAGGAGGCGCCAGACACGGCCCAGCGTCAGGCCGAGATGCAGCAGGAGAAGGAGCGCCGCATCGAGCAGTTGCAGCAGTATCGGCGCGACCTGCAGCAGTGCGAGAAGCAGTTCCAGCAGTCGCTGGCCCAGGTGCGCAACGTGATGGGCAAGATCCAGTCCCGCCCCCTCAACGCCATCGGCGAGGCGCAGGAGCTGATAAACGCCATGACCGAGCAGCTGCTGTCGGTGGACGAGATGGTGCTGCACCTGGTCTCCGACAGCGAGGATGGCAACAACCTCTACTTCCACTCCCTCAACGTCAGCGTGCTCAGCATGCTGCTGGCCAAGGAGTGCAACATGTCGGCCGACGAAATCCGCCGGGTCGGCATGGGGGCTCTGTTCCACGACATCGGCAAGCTGAAGATCCCGAGCCAGATCCTGCGCAAGACCGAGCCGCTGACCAAACCCGAGCGCAACCTGATGGCCCAGCACCCGCGCTACGGGCTGGATCTGCTCAACCTGGCCAAGGACTTCCCAGCCGAGGCGAAGGGGATAGTGCTGCACCACCACGAATACCTGGACGGCAGCGGGCCGGAGGGGCTCAAGAAGGGGCAGCTCGACCCGCTGACCCAGATAGTCTCGCTGATCAACGAGTACGATAACCTCTGCCACATGCAGGCCAAGGTGCCCTACTCGGCCCTGAGCGGTCTCTACAAGCAGCGCAAGGCCCAGTTCAACCCGGACTACCTCGGCATGCTGATCCGGCTGATGGGGATCTACCCGCCGGGCAGCGTGGTGCAGCTCTCCAACGGTCAGGTGGGGCTGGTGATGTCGGTCAACACCTCTCGCCTGCTCTACCCCTCGGTGCTGGTGTACGATCCGCGCATTCCGCGCCAGGAGGCGGCCATCATCGACCTGCAGCAGGCCGAGCTCTCCATCGCCAAGGTGATCCATCCCAAGCGGCTGCCGCCAGCGGTGTTTGAGTACCTCAACCCGCGCACCCGCATCAGCTACTACTTCGAACACAACAAGCCCTGATTGACCCGGCCACCCAGGTGGCCGCCCCAGCCCCACCGCCAGCCCCGAGGAGCCCTTCATGCGCATCGAAATCATCAGCACCGGCGACGAGATAGTGACGGGCCTGGTGGTGGACACCAACGCCGCCTGGCTCAGCGCCCTCCTGCTGGAGCAGGGCTGGCAGGTGCGCCGCCGCGTCACCGTGGGGGACAACCTCGCCGATTTGAAAGCCGTGCTGCAAGAGAGTGCCGCCCGCGCCGAGGTGGTGCTGGTGTGCGGCGGGCTCGGCCCCACCGCCGACGACCTCACCGCCCAGGCCGCCGCCGAGGCCTTCGACCAACCGCTCACCCTCTTCCCCGACTGGCTCGCCATTATCGAAGCGCGCTACGCCAGCCGCGGCAGGCCCATGCCCGCCAGCAACGCCAAGCAGGCCTGGCTGCCGCAGGGGTGCGAGATCCTCGACAACCCGGTGGGCACCGCCTGTGGCTTCCTGGTGCAGGCGGGCCCAAGCAGGCTCTTCTTCACCCCGGGCGTGCCGTTCGAGTTCAAGCAGATGGTACGCGAACAGATCTTGCCGCGCCTCAAGGCGCTGGCCGGCGCAGAGAGTGACACCGAGCTGCGTCGCTTCTACACGTTTGGCGTCTCGGAGTCGGCCCTCAGCGACATGCTGGATGCCGCCCCCTGGCCCGCCGGCATCGAGCTCGGCTACCGCTCCTCCATGCCGCTCATCGAGCTCAAGCTCATCGGCCACGACGCCAGCACGGCGGACATGGACGCCGCCGAGGCACGGCTGCTCACGGCCATCGAGCCCTGGCTGGTGGGACGGGGAGACGAGGAACCGGCGCGGCAGATCCTGGATCTGTTGGGAGAGAGAGCGCTGACGCTGCTGGAGGGGGAGAGCCGGGGCGCCCTGCTGGCCATGTGTCACGAGCACCCGGCCCTGGCGGCCGGCTTCAGCCACACCCTGAGCGATGACCTGATGCAACTGGCGGCGCCCGCGGCCCCCCTCAGCCTGACCATAGGCAGCTCTGGTCCGGACGGCGTGCCGCTGCTGCTTTGCGCCGACGGGCAACTGCACGGCCAGACCCTCAAGGTCAGCCACCCGGATCCCGATAGCGGCCGCCGGATCCTCGCCTTCGCCGCCCTCGACATGCTGCGCCGCCACCTGCTGGGGCTGCCGGTGCTCGGCGACTACCGCACCCTGGCCCGCACCGCCAGCCGTTAACAGCCAGCAGCCAGCAGCCAGCAGCTAGCAGCTAGCAGCTAGCAGCTAGCAGCCAGGCTCTCACCCCTCGCGGGGCATCAATCCAGACTCTTCTTGAAGCGATGGGCGGCCAGGGTCAGCACCAGCAGGGTGAAACCCGCCAGCCAGAGCACGTCCGGCAGCAGCTCGGAAAGCTCGCCGCCGCGCAGCACTATGCCCCGGATCAACCGCATGAAGTGGGTAGCCGGCAGCACCTCGGCAATCCACTGGGCCGGCAGCGGCATCCCCTCGTAGGGGAACATGAAGCCCGACAGCAGGATCGAGGGCAGCAGGATGAACACCGTCATCTGCATCGCCTGCAGCTGGGTCTGCGCCAGGGTGGAGATGAGCAGCCCCAGGGTCAGGCTGGCGGCGATGAACAGCAGGGTCGCCAGCAGCACCTGGCTCAGGGCGCCGTTGATGGGCACCGCGAAGATGAAGTGGCCAAGGCCAAGGATGATGGCCACCTGGATCAGCCCCACCCCGATATAGGGCAGGATCTTGCCCAGCATCAGCTCCATCGAGCTGACCGGGGTGGTGATGAGCAGCTCCAGATTGCCGCGTTCCCGCTCCCGCACTATGGCCGCCGAGGTGAACATGATCATGGTCATGGTGAGGATCACCCCGAGCAGGCCGGGCACTATGTTGACCGCCGAGCGGCGCGCCGGGTTGAAGTAGAGCACGGTCTCGAAGGTGGGCGGTACCGGCTTGAGGTCGGGTTTCAGATCGGAGAGCGGCATGTTGCGAAGGCCGAGCAGGGCGCCGGCGATCATGGTATCCGAGCCATCCACCAGCCACTGGCCCGCCGTCTCGCCGGCGCTGAGCCGACGACTCAGATCGGCGGGCAGCACCAGCACGGCGCGCACCTCGCCCCGGGTCAGCGCCGCCTCGGCCTGCTGCACCCCGACATATTGCTGCTTGATGTGCACCACCTGGCTCGCCTTCACCGCCTCCACCAGCAGCCGGCCCGGCACACTCTGGCTCATGTCTACCAGTCCCACCGGGATCTGGCGCACGTCGGTGTTGATGGCGTAGCCGAACAGCAGCAGCTGGATCAACGGGATCATCACCACCATGCCAAAGGTCAGCCTGTCTCTGGCAAGCTGGCGCAGTTCTTTCTGGGTAATGGCCCAGAGCCGTCGCAGACTGTTCATCGATTCGCTCCTGCAGGCTGGCGAAGTACTTGCCGGGTCATGGCCCAGAGCCCTTGCCAGCCGTTCATGCCCTCGGCTCCTGACCGGTACAGCTGACGAATACATCCTCGAGGCTCGGCCTGACCAGCGCCAAGGTGGCGCCAGCCAGCGCCGGACAGGCCTGCTGCAGCCAGGCCACCGGCTCCGCCAGCTCCTTGTCCACCAGCACCCGCAGGCGCTGGCCGAGCTGGGCGGCGGAGCGCACCGGCGCCAGCTGCACCAGTTGCTGTTTGAGCAGCCGCAGATCGGCAGCCTGCACCTCCACCACCCGGGTGCTCATGGCATCCATCAGCGCCTGTGGCGCCCCCTGGGCCCGCACCCGGCCCGCCTCCATGATGGCCAGCTGGTGGCAGCGTTCCGCCTCGTCCATGTAGTGGGTGGTGACCAGAATGGTGGTGCCCCCTTCGCTCAAGTCGAACAGCTTCTCCCAGAAATCGCGCCGGTTCTGCGGGTCCACCGCCGAGGTGGGCTCATCGAGCAGCAGCAGCGCCGGCTGGTGGATCACCGCCGCCGCCAGCGCCAGCCGCTGCTTCTGGCCGCCGCTCATGGCACCGGCCCGTTGCCGTGCCAGCGGCGCCAGCTCATAGGTGGCGAGCAGTTCGTGCAGGCGGGCGGCCAGCCCGGCGCCCCCCAGACCGTGGATCCGCCCCATGAACTCCAGGTTCTCCCAGCAGGTCAGTTCGTCATAGAGGGAGAACTTCTGGGTCATGTAGCCGATCCGCCGGCGCAGGGTCTCGGCCTCGCGGGGGATGCTCAGCCCCAGCACTTCCACCTCCCCCGCCGAAGGGGTGAGAAGGCCGGTCAGCATGCGCAGGGTGGTGGACTTGCCGCAGCCGTTGGGGCCGAGAAAGCCGTGGATCTGCCCCTTGGGCACGCAGAGATCCAGCCCGTCCACCGCCAGAAAATTACCGAAGCGGCGGCTCACCCCCAGCGCCCGGATCGCCAGCTCACTCATGGCCGGCCCCTGCACCGGCAGGCTCGGCCTGCAGCGGCAGACCGCTCGGCAGATCCTGCGCCGTCGCCGGCAGATCGATCTCCGCCAGGTAGACCAGTCGGGCCCGATCCCGCTCGTTGAGGGCGTAGTAGGGGGTGAAGGCCGGCTCTTTCGAAATCCAGCGCAGCCGGCCGGTGAAGGGCTCGGCCACTCCGTCCACCTGCACCCGCACCGGCTGGCCGACGCCATAGCCGGCGAGGGAGGGCTCGGGCACATAGACCCTGGCATAGGGGGCCTGGTCTGCCTGGATCGCGGCCAGCACGGCACCGACCGCCACCCGCTCGCCGAGGTGATAGGGCAGGCTGTCGAGCCGGCCGCTGCGGGTGGCGACGATGGAGAGATCCGCCAGCTCCCGCTCGGCCAGCGCCACCTCGGCACCGGCGGCCTGCAGGGCGGCCTGCGCCTCGTCGATATCTTCACGCCGCACACCCCGCGTCAGCTTGTCGAGCTGCTGATGTGCGCCATCCTGCTCGGCCAGGGCGCTGTCGCGCTGGGCACGGGCCTTGTCGAGATCCGCCGGGCTCACCAGCTTCTGGCGCACCAGCCGGTCGACCCGCTCGAAGTTGCGCTCGCTCTCCCTGACGGCGGCCTGCGCCTTGTCGAGGCTGGCCCGGGCGGCGGCGATGTCTTCCGGCCGCTCGCCATTGGTCAACCGGGCGAGGGCGGCCCGTGCCTGGGCCTCCCGCGCCCGCGCCTGGGCCAGCACCGCCTGCTGGCGCCTGTCATCGAGGCGGGCCAGCAGGGTGCCCTCCTCCACCCGGCTGCCCTCTGCCACCGGCAGGGCGCGGATGATCTCGCCGGCGGTGGCGGTGAGCAGCACCCGATCCCGCTCCAGGGTACCGAGGGCGGTGGCGGGGGCCTGCGGCTGGCAGGCACTGAGCAGGCCCGTCAGGGCCAGAGGCAGCAGACAATGACGCAAGGTTGACACTCCTTTCGCGGTGGGCGACGGCCAGTGGTGGCCTGCAGACGGACTCCCGGTGCCGTCAGCATACTCGCTGTTACTTTTCATTTCCTCGCTCCAGTTCACCCATTTGTGCTTAGCTCATTGACCAAAAAGGAGAAATGTCTGGATACTGCAGACCAGCACTATGTTGATGATTAGCATTTTTAACAAGATGCCGATTAACTGGAAACAGGCAGCCGTCCCGACAGGGATGCCAGCGAGGGAAGGGATCCGGTGTTAAGCACAGAGTGGTTACTGTTGTCAGCCGATATGGAATACGCCTGCCTGCGCATTGCGCCGGGGCTGACCAAACCCATCTCGGAAAACGATATCCAGGCCCTGCTGCTGGCCTCCAACTGCCGCCGCTATCAGCCGCTGGCGGAGGGGATCAAGCAGGCCATCAGCCTGCTCAATACCCTGTTCAATGATCCTGCCGCCCCCCTGCCCGGCAATCCGGTGCCCATCGCCCAGCGCCACGATGCCAGCGTCCTGCTGCTGGTGGAGAAGGATCGGATGAGCGCCACCGCCCAGATCACCGCCGACTGGGGTGGCAAATACCTCACCAGCGAACAGCTGGAGCAGGCGATCCAGGCCAGCGAGATCAAGCAGGGGGTACAACCCCAGCTCATCGCCGCCGCCGTGCTGGCGGCCAAGGAGGCGACGCCAGGCACCCTGCTCAGGTTGCCGGTGGCGCAGGGCAAGGCCGCCGTCAACGGTCAGGACACCCGCTTCGAGCGGCTGGTGGAGACCCCGGCCGAGCGCATTCTCAAGCCCCAGGAGCTGGATCACGGCCGGGTCGACATGCGCGACCTCGGCACCATGCTCACCGTCAAGGCCGGCGCCCAGCTGATGCGCCGCCACCCGGCCACCACCGGCGTGCCGGGCTTCACCGTCACCGGCCAGGAGCTGCCCGCCAAACATGGCAAGGATAGCCCCATGGTGGCCGGCGAAGGCACCTTCATCTCGCCGGATGACCCCAATCTGCTGTTGGCCAGCCGCCCGGGCCTGCCCCGCCAGGAGAAGAGCGGCATGAAGGTGGACGATGTGCTGAGCGTCAAGCAGGTGGATATCCGCCATGGCCACATCATCTTCGAAGGGGCACTGATCGTGGCGGGGGACGTCACCCCCGGCATGAAGGTCAAGACCAGCGGCGACGTGGTGATCGGCGGCTTCGTGGAGGGGGGCTACATCGAATCGGGCGGCACCATCACGGTGCGCAACGGCGTCATCGGCCGCAAGCTGGAGCAGAGCAACGAGTACCTCTGCCACCTCAACGCCCAGGGGGAGATCCATGCCAGCTATGCCCAGTATGCCAAGCTGGAGGCCGGCGGCGACATCCACGTCCTGACCCAGCTCAGCCACAGCTACAGCCGCAGCGGCCAGGACCTCAAGGTGGGCGACAGCGCCATGCGCAAGGGCCACCTGCTGGGGGGCATCAGCATTGCCAACCGCCTCATCATGGCGCCGATCCTGGGGGCCTCGGCCCACAACCAGACCCGGTTGCAGATCCTCGGCGGCTACTTCACCCACAAGGAGCAGGAGCAGGCGCTGCGCCAGCGCAAGCAGGAGTGCCGGGAGCAGCTGGACAAGCTGCAGGATCTGCTGCTCAAGCTCTTGCAGCTGCCGAGCGACAAGCGCAATCCCCAGACCCTGCAGAAGATCAAACTGATCCGGGTCCAGCGGCTCGAGGAGAGCAAGCAACTCGACGAGCAGCTGGAGGCGGCGCAGGAAGAGCTGCAGAAACTGATGGCGGAGATGGACATCATCGCCACCCAGCACGCCTTCCCCGGGGTCGAGGTGGAGATGGCCCACCACCACTACCGGGTCGACATAGAGCACGGCCCCATCCACTTCGCCATCCGCGAGGATCAGCTGCAGCTGACCCCTTACGAACCCCACAAGTGAGCGCTGCCGCCCCGTCGTACACCTCCGGCCGTGATCCGGACGGTGAATTTCGCTACACTCCCTCTCCCATTGGCCCCATAGTGCGGGCCAGCCAGACTGCAGGATAGTGAGAGATGTACAAGCTGATCGCATTGGATATGGATGGCACCCTGTTGAACTCCCAGGGCCAGATTTCCCCCCGCACCCATGCGGCCATCGCCGCCGCCCGCGCCAGGGGAGTCACGGTCGTGCTGGCCTCCGGCCGCCCGCTGGAGGGGATGAGCCGCTATCTGGCCGAGCTCGGCCTCACCGGTCAGGATGACTACGTCATCTGCTACAACGGCGCCCTGGTGCAGCAGGTGGCCGATCAGCGCATCATCCGCAGCCAGCTGCTCACCGGCAGCGACGCCAGCGCCATCGCCGCCCTGGCCGACGAGCTGGGCGTCAACGTGCACGGCTTCTCGGTCAGCCAGGGGCTCATCAGCCCCAGGGTCAGCCCCTACACCGAGCACGAATCCCGCCTCATCGGCATGCCCATCAAGCTGCTGGACTTCGCCACCCTGCCCGCCGACGAGCAGATCCTCAAGGTGATGTTGATCGATCCCGAGCCGCTGCTCTCCCCGGCCATCGCCAAGCTGCCGGCCGAGCTCTACCAGCGCTATACCGTGGTGCGCAGCGCCCCCTACTTCCTCGAGTTCATGAACAAGCGGAGCAACAAGGGGACCGGCGTCGCCGCCCTGGCCGAGCACCTGGGGCTGGATGCCTCCCAGGTCATCGCGGTGGGGGATGCGGGCAACGATCACCACATGATCGAGTACGCCGGGCTGGGGGTGGCCATGGGCAACGCCACCGACGACATCAAGGCGCTGGCCCAGCACACCACGGGGCGCAACGATGAAGACGGGGTCGCCCAGGTGATCGAGCATTTCATCCTGAACGCCTGAGTCGACAAGGGGCCTGCGGGCCCCTTTTGCTGTCTGGGTCTGTCCGGGCAGCGGGCCACATGTTTAATATATCCACCACAACAATATCCTCCCCTCGCCTCCCCTTCGCTACAACCCCCTTTTAATGGGACTCAAGCCAGCCGAGCGCAGAATATATTTAACATTTCGGCATCATTTTGTTTGACATATTGAACGGCCTTGGCAGACTGGGATCAGGATCCAGGCTGTCGTTGCCCAGGCTGACCGACGATTCTGGTACTGCGGCACGACCCCGATCCCACGACCATGCCTTGAGGCATGCCCTTGCGCCGGCAAGGGTCTGCCCAAGGCGCAGGACCGCTAAGGACAGCCAAGGTGAATCATGACTCGCAGCACCCACACCCCGCGTAAACCCGTCGTACTGATGACCATGGGCGCCCAGCCCCGCAATGGGCACGCCTATCAGGTGATGACCCACAAATACATTCAGCCGCTGGTAGAGATCAGCGGCTGCGTCCCCCTGCTGGTGCCCACCTGCTGCGGCACCGAGGATCTGGCGCAATATCTGGATCTGGCGGATGGGGTCTATCTGAGCGGCGCCGGATCCAACATAGATCCAACCCTCTACGGCCAGGAGAACCTCACCCCGGAGAAGCAGCAAGACAGAGACAGGGATCTGTTCGACATGGCGCTGGTACGCGCCGCCCTCGACCGCGGCCTGCCGATCCTCGGCATCTGCCGCGGCATGCAGGAGATCAACGTGGCGCTGGGGGGAGACATCCACCAGAAGGTCTACAGCGAACCGGGCTATGACGATCATCGGGAGGATGCGGACGATCCGGTGGATGACCAGTATGGTGAGAGCCATCAGGTGACACTGGTGCCGGACAGCTGGCTGGCGGAGCTGATGGGACAGCCATCGATCCCGGTCAACTCGCTGCACGGGCAGGGGATCAAGACCCTGGCCAAGGGACTGGTGCCGCTGGCCCATGCCGAAGACGGGCTGATCGAGGCGATCCACGCCCCCGCACTCTCCCCCTTCCTGCTGGCGGTGCAGTGGCATCCGGAGTGGAAGGCGAGTCAGAACCCTCACTCCATCAAGATCTTCGAGGCCTTTGGCGACGCCTGCCGGGCCCGTCTGAGCGGCGTCTGACGACGCCGGCTAGTCGCCGAACCCGCGCGCCTTGAGCTTGGGCAGCGCACCGCGAGACGGGCGCAGGGTACGGCACACATCCATTCCCTTGAGCCCGCGCTGGATGTGATCCGGCGTGTGGCCGAACACCATGCCGTTGCTACGGTAGAGGGCGTTGTCGTCCAGCTCGAACAGCTCGCCGCCGATCAGCAGCTGTTCGCGGCCGTTGACCGTCTTGCCGCGCTTGAGCGGCAGCGTCATGTCGCTCAGCACCTCGCCGGTGGCGCACCCCTCGCGCCAGCGCGCCTCGTCTGAAAAGGGGGTGATGGCGATCTCGCGCCAGGATCCATCACGAAACTCGACCCGATACTTGTCGGCCAGCTGATCACAACCCACCAGCAGCCAGGCCCCGGCAATCCAGGCCACCTTGCTCCACTTGCGCACGTGCTCCACTCCCTTGTCAGACAGGTGCCCAGCATAAAGAAATTGCCTCAACCCCGCATCCATTTAGCGGATTGAAACCAACTATGCTGGAAATAACCAATGATAAGGGGCTGCTATGTTTGGCGATAACCTCGTTGCGCTACCTACCCTGCTGTGGATTGGCGACCACCCGTTCTGGACCCTGCTGACCCTGTTCCTGCTCTTCACCCATTTCCTGCGCAGCCCGGGTCGCCGCCGTGAGCTGGTGAGCGAGCTCGGCTTCGTGATGATAAGCCTGGTGGTGATCCTGCTGATCCAGCTCGAAGGCGGCTGGTTTCGCCTGCCCCTGCCCCGCCACTGGTTGGTGGAGATCTCCAGCCTGCTGGCCGGGCTGGTGCTGGTGAAGATCTGGGGGATCCTGCTGTTCCAGTTTCTGCTGCCCCTGTGCCAGATCCGCATCCCGCGCATCATCGCCGACATCGTCATCACGGTCGGCTACATCGGCTGGTGCCTGTTCCGCCTCTACGCCTCCGGCATGGCCCTCGGCGAGATCGTCACCACCTCCGCCGTCATCACCGCCGTCATCGCCTTCTCCATGCAGGACACCCTGGGCAACCTGCTGGCCGGGGTCTCAATCCAGCTCGACAACTCCATCGCCATCGGCGACTGGCTGCAAGTGGAGACCACCCAGGGCCGGGTGGTGGAGATCAACTGGCGCGCCACCACCATAGAGACCCGCAACTGGGAGACTGTGGTGATCCCCAACAGCCACCTGCTCAAGCAACGTTTCACCGTGCTCGGGCGGCGCCGCGACGCCCCCCTGCAGTGGCGCCGCTGGGTCTGGTTCGACATCACCCTGGACACCCTGCCCACCCAGATCATCGCCCTGGTGGAACACTCACTGCGGGAGACCCGCATCCGCAACGTCTCCGCCAGCCCGCAGCCGGACTGCCTGCTGATGAACGTGGAGAACGGCATTGCCCGCTACGCGGTGCGCTACTGGCTCACCGATCTGGCGGTGGACGACCCCACCGACTCTGCGGTGCGCACCCTGATCGATGCCGCCCTGCGCCGCAACGACCGGCGCCTCACCCCGCCCATCTTCAACGTCTTCATGACCTCGGATCAGGATCACAAGGATCAGCGCCACAAGCGCCATACCGCCGAGCGCACCGACACCCTGCGCCGCCTGCCGCTGTTCGCCATGCTGCAGGAGGAGGAGCTGCTGCGGCTGGCGGATCAGGTCAAATTCGCCCCCTTCGTCAACGGCGATCGGATGCTGAGCCAGGGGGAGGTCTCCGGCTGGCTGTTCGTGCTGGTGAAGGGGGATGCCCAGATGCTGGTGGAGGTGGAGGGGCGCGAGCTGCCGCTCGGCACCCTCAATGCCGGCGACTTCTTCGGCGAACTGAGCCTGCTCACCGGCGAGCCCAGCCCGTTTACGGTGCGGGCCCAGGGGACCGTCGAAACCTATCGTATCAATCAGGCCATGTTCCAAGAGCTGGTGGCCCAGCGCGGCTCCCTGCTCGAGCCGCTCTACAAGGTACTGAGCGCCCGTCAGCAGGAGCAGCAGGAGCTGCTGGCGCGGGAGGCGGAGGCCATGAAGCAGATCGCCCCGCCACGGGACCTGCTGGACAAACTGATGGCGCTGTTTGGCGGGCGATGACGTAGCATGGGAGCCCATACTTTCCATTCGGACGTGTTGCATGCTGCTGACCGCGCTGGCCCTGAGCGCCACCCTGCAATTTGACTGCCCCGCCACCATCGAGACCCGCCAACAACTGCTTGGGACAACCCAGGGGTGGCAGGCCGTCACCCGCAACGAGCTGGGGGAGCAGCACCAGCCTCTTCGCCACCGGCTGGAGAACCTGGCCCTGTTCGACGGCGACCCCGACGAGCGCGCCCAGCTCAAGCCGGACAACGGCGACAGCCACGCCATCCACTACTGGAGCCTGGATCGCCACAATCCGCGCCCCTTCTATCTGGTCTGCCACTACCAGGAGACCGCCATCACCCTGCAACAGGCGCTGCCCGCCGGGATTGGCTACTGCCGGGTCAACCAGCCCGCCCCTTACGATCTCCGTGGTCTGATTTGCCGCAGCGAGTGACTGCTCCGGCATGACCGAGTATCGGTTTCGACCAACAGTGAATGAGCGGCCGACAAGGGATGCATGGCGGCTGGTGAGGTCTGACTAGAGCAGCAGGTCGGCTAGCTCGCCCAGCGCGGCCAGCTCCACGTCCGGCAGCAGTTGCAGCCGCTCTCCGGGTTGCTGATGCTCATTGAGCCAGGCGGCCTTGAAGCCGTGCAGCCTGGCCCCCAGCACGTCGGTCTGCGGGTGGTCCCCCACGTGCAAAATGCGGTCGGGGGCGAGCCCCAGGGTCTTTTGCACCTGCACGAACATGTCCGGCGCCGGCTTCATTCTGCTGCCAAGACCAGCCTTGCAGACCAGGGTGAAGTAATCCGCGAGGCCAGCCTGGGCCAGATCCAGATTGCCGTTGGTGATCACCGCCAGCGGGTAGCGTGCCGCCAGCCGGGCCAGCAGGGCATGGGTCTCGTCGCTCACCTCTATCTTCGAGCGCTCGGCCAGAAACGCGGCGAACACCGACTCAGCTTCCTGCGCGGCCCGGGTCTCGGCCATGCCTCCGGCCATCAGCGCGGCCTGGATGCCATGCCGGCGCGCCAGGCTGACGTCGTCGCGCAGCGCCGGTTGTTCCAGCAGCAGGTTGCGCTTGAGCTCCAGCCAGCGCGGCCTGTCCAGCATGGCGGTGGCCAGGTATTCGCTACGCAGATGGGTCAGCATCCACTGCTCGGCTCGCTCGATGGCGGGGCCGTTGTCATAGAGGGTGTCGTCGAGGTCAAACGAGATGGCGGCCACCGGCTGCCAGCGGCGATAGAACTGCATGGTCTCTCCTCTTGTCGGGGCCGGCTACCCGGCCCCCGTCATTCGTCGTCCGGGGTAGCGGGATCCCGCTTCGCCCGCGGGTGGGCGCTGTCATACACCTTGGCCAGGTGCTGGAAGTCGAGGTGGGTGTAGATCTGGGTGGTAGAGAGATCGGCGTGCCCCAGCAGCTCCTGCACCGCCCGCAGATCGCCGGAGGACTCCAGCATGTGGGTGGCGAAGCTGTGGCGCAGCTTATGCGGATGGACATGGGCGTTGAGCGCCTGCTTGTTGCCCCAGCCGTCGAGCCGCTCCTGCACCGAGCGGGCCGACAGGCGCTGCTTGCGTTTGGAGACGAACAGCGCCTCCTGCTCGTCGCCGGCCAGCAGGGGGCGCAGCTTGAGCCATTTTTGCAGCCACTCCACCGCCATTCGCCCCACCGGCAGCACCCGCTCCCGCGAGCCCTTGCCGGTCACCCTGAGCTGACGCTCGTCGAGCTTCACGTCCGCCAGATTGAGCCCCACCAGCTCGGCGAGGCGCAGGCCGGAGGAGTACATCAGCTCCATGATGGCGCGATCCCGCACCGCCAGCGGATCCTGCTCGTCGGTGATGTTGAGCAGCTGGTACATCTCGTCCACGTCCAGGTTCTTGGGCAGCGGCCGCCCCTGCTTGGGGGTGACGATGCCGCGGGCAGGATTGGCGACCAGCCGCCCCTGGCGCACCTGCCAGTCACAGAAGCTGCGCAGGGCGGAGACCTTGGTGGCGAGCGAGCGGGGCGCAAGACCGGCCTTGTGCATCCGGGTCACCAGGCTGCGCACCTGACTCGCCTCGAGCCGGGCCCAGTCATCGACCCCGAGCTTCACCAGTTCGGCGGCCATGGCTTCCAGATGGGCCTGGTAGTTGCTGCGGGTGTGGGGGCTGAGCTGGCGCTCGACCCGCAGGTATTCGATGAAGGCCGCGAGCTCCCCCGCCAGCGCGGCCGGCAGGAGCTCGGCGGCAGGCGCCGCCTTGGTGGAGGGGCTGGCTGGCGCCTTAGCCACGGGCCAGCTCGGGCAGGCGCAGCTGCAGCAGGCGGCCGAGCTGACCCAGCAGCAGGGTATCGTTGTGGGGGGTGAAGTGGCTCGGATCCGAGCTGGCGAAGGCCAGCACGCCGAGATCGCCGAGCCGCATCAGGGCCACCGAGTTGACCAGCACGTCGTGACCGAACAGCGCCTGCTTCTCGCTCTGGTTGAGCCGGCCGAAGTAATAATCCTGCCCGGGCAGGCGCTGACCCAGCAGCTGCTCGAGCTGTTTGCCCTCCGCCATGAACTTCTGCTCGGGGCCGCTCAACTGGAATTTTTTCGGGCTGAGCCAGAGCCGCAGGCCGGTCAGTCGCAGCCGCTGCACGAACGCCTTGCCCATCACGGCGCTCACCTCGAACAGGCTCCGACAGCCGTACAGCTCGCCGTAAAGATCGGCATAGACCCGGAAGATCCGCTCGTTCTCGCTGGCGATCCCCATCAGCTCGGTGATCTCCTGCTCCAGCTGCTCGATGCGTTCGCGCTGGCGGTCAAGCTGGCGCTCCACCAGGGAGATGGCGCCCTTTTGTTCATGGGGAATGCGGATCCGGTCCAGCATGGCCGCGTGGCGCTGGAAAAACTCGGGATAACGGGCCAGGTACTCCAGCACTGTGGCTTCATCCACCAGTGGTTCCTGCCGTTTGAGTTCGCTCATAACTTGGTTGGTCCATCCGAAAAAGGGGCCAAGGGCCCCGACATTAGTGCTTGGCAGTGCGGGGGCTCCCCGCCCGTGCCTATAACTCTATCTGGCCGTCAAACACGTGCTCGGCCGGCCCGGTCATGTAGACCGGCTGACCCGGCCCCTTCCAGGCGATGGTCAGCTTGCCACCCGGCAGGGTGACGGTGACCCGCTCCTTGAGCTTGCCCTGGCTGATGCCGATCACCACGGCGGCGCAGGCGCCGGTGCCGCAGGCGAGCGTCTCGCCCACCCCGCGCTCGAACACCCGCAGCTTGATCTCGCTGGCGTTGACCGTCTCCATGAAGCCGACGTTGACCCGCTCGGGAAAGCGTTCATGGCGCTCCATGATGGGACCCAGGGTCTCCACCGGCGCATCGGCCACCGAAGGCACCTCGATGACGCAGTGGGGATTGCCCATGGAGACGGCCCCGCACATCACAGTATGCTCCTGGGCCCGCAGCAGGTAGGTTTTTTCCGCCTTCTGGGCCCGAAACGGGATCTTGCCCGGCTCGAACTGGGGCACCCCCATGTTGACCGTGACCTGGTTCTCCCCCTCCAGCTGCAGCACGATACGACCGCGCGCCGTGCTCACCGCGATGCGATCCCGGTTGATCAGCCCCTTGAGGCGGACGAAGCGGGCGAAACAGCGGGCACCGTTGCCGCACTGCTCCACCTCGCTGCCATCGGCATTGAAGATGCGGTAGTGAAAGTCGAGCTCGGGATCATAAGGCGGCTCCACCAGCAGCAGCTGGTCGAAGCCGATGCCGAAGTGGCGATCCGCCAGCTTCTTGATGACGTCATTGCTGAAAAACACCTTCTGGGTGACGCCATCCACCACCATGAAGTCGTTCCCGAGGCCGTGCATCTTGGAAAAATCTATCAACATCGTGCGTTCCTGTACCCTTGTTCACGCTCTCACCCGGAGGAACGCTTAGAGAAATCCATCAACCATCAGGGCAGCAAGTGCTCACCGCGCCAGAGATCCGCCAACTGCTCGCGCTCTCTGATGAGGAACGACTGCGTCCCGTCCACCAGCACTTCGGCGGCGCGCGGACGGGTGTTGTAGTTGGAGGACATGGTAAAGCCGTAGGCACCGGCGGAACGCACCGCCAGCAAGGAGCCCTCGGCGATCGCCAGGGTGCGCTCCTTGCCGAGGAAGTCGCCGGTCTCGCACACCGGGCCGACCACGTCGTAAACCGCCTGCTCGTGGCTCGCGCGGCTGTCCACCTCGATGATGTTCATCCAGGCGCCGTAGAGCGAGGGGCGCAGCAGATCGTTCATGCCGGCGTCGATCAGGGCGAAATTGCGGCTCTCGCCCGGCTTGAGGTACTCGACCCGGGTCAGCAGCACGCCGGCGTTGGCGACGATGGCACGGCCCGGCTCGAACAGCAGGGTCAGATCCCGGCCCGCCAGCTTCTGCTTGAGCGCCTCGGCATATTCGCTGGGATGGGGTGGCTGTTCGGCGCCGTAGTTGACCCCCAGGCCCCCGCCCACGTCCAGGTGGTGGATGTGGATGCCTTCCGCCGCCAGGCCGTCGATCAGCCGCAGCAGCTTGTCAGCCGCCTCCATGAAGGGATTCAATTCAGTGAGTTGTGAGCCGATATGGCAATCCACCCCGACGATCTCGATATGTTCCATCGCCGCAGCCTTGCGGTAGATGGCGGGCGCCAGCTCGATGGGAATGCCGAACTTGTTCTGCTTGAGGCCGGTGGAGATATAGGGATGAGTACCGGCGTCGATGTCGGGGTTGACCCGCACCGACACCCGGGCCTTCTTGCCCATGCTGCCCGCCACCCGGTTCAGACGCTCCAGTTCGGCTTCCGACTCCAGGTTGAAGCAGAGGATCTCTTTATCCAGCGCGAGGCGCATCTCGGCCTCGCTCTTGGCGACGCCGGAGAAGACCACCTTGGCCGGATCGCCGCCCGCCGCCAGCACCCGCGACAGCTCGCCGCCGGAGACGATGTCAAAACCCGAACCCAGGCGGGCCAGCAGGTTGAGCAGCGCCAGGTTGGAGTTGGCCTTGACCGCGTAGCAGATCAGATGGGGGATGTCGCCCGCCGCCTTGTCGAAGGCGTGCCAGTGACGTTCCAGGGTGGCGCGGGAGTAGACGTACAGCGGAGTGCCATACTGCTCGGCAAGTTGTTGCAGCGAGGTGTGTTCGGCCTGAAGCTGGCCGTCGGCGTCGTAGTTAAAGTGATCCAAGGGGGCGGTTCCTTCCTAAATTATTGCGGCGCGGCCTCTGGGGCTGCCTCGGCGGTCGCAGGCGTCTGTGCTTGCGGTGTACTCTGGGTCTGGGGCTGCTCGGGGGGTGGCATATAGAGCGGTCCCGTCAGGCCACACGCGGCCAAACCAAGAGACAGAAGAGTGGCAAGCAGACACTTGGTAAGCTGGGTAATCATAATGGTTCGCTGCGAAAAAATTTTTGGCCCTCTATAATCGCACTCACATTGTTAAAAGCAACAGGATAAACCGATGAAGGATCACGAGTATCACGCCCTGACCGACGCCTTTTTCCAGTATGTGGAAGACACCATCGACGAGGGGTATCCGGATATCGACTGCGAACGCGCTGGCGGGGTCTTGACCCTGAGCTTCGAGAACAAGACCAAGGTCATCATCAACAAGCAGGAGCCCCTGCACCAGATCTGGGTCGCCACCCGCGAGAACGGCTTCCACTTCGAGCTGCAAGGGGAGAGCTGGATCGACAACCGCTTCGGCCACGAGCTCAAGACCCTGCTGAGCCAGGCCTGTAGCTCCCAGGCGGGCGAGCCCGTCCAGTTCCCATGATCGACCTGCACCCTGCCAATGCCCGTCATGCGGTGATCTGGCTGCACGGGCTGGGGGATTCCGGCGCCGGCCTGGCCCCCTTGGTGGATGCGCTGGCCCTGCCCGCCGACCTGCCGGTGCGTCACCTGCTGCCCGATGCGCCCGAGCGGCCCATCACCATCAACATGGGCTACAAGATGCGCGGCTGGTACGACATCAGAAGCTTCGAGGATCCGGCGGATCGCGCCGTGGAGTCCCACGTCAGGGAGTCTGCGGCCCGCATCGCCGCGCTGATCGAGCAACTGGTGGCCGAGGGCTTCGCCCCCGAGCGCATTGTGCTGGCCGGCTTCTCCCAGGGGGGCGTGATTGCCTCCTTCACCGCCCTGCGCCTGCCGCTGCGGCTGGCGGGCCTGCTCTGCATGTCCACCTATCTGGCGGCGCCCGACGCCCTGCTCGGTGAGATGAGCGAGGCCGCCCGCAGCCTGCCCATCTGCTACATGCACGGCATCTATGACGACGTGGTTAGCCTCTCCATGGGCTGGGACGCCAAGAACCGGCTGGAAGCGGCGGGGCTCAGTCCCGAGTGGCACGAGTACCCCATGCGCCACGAGATCTGCCGCCCGCAGCTCGACGACATCCGCCAGTGGCTGCTGGCCCGCCTCGCGGGCTGAGCCAGTTCCCGATAACCAAACGGCCTGCAGATGCAGGCCGTTTTCATTCGATATGGGCGATGATCCTGTGCAGCAGGGGGCCGAGACCGGGGCGCTTGCGCGCACGCCGGGCGGGCCCCTGCCCTACCCCGCGCCTGCGGCGGAGCCGAGCTCGCGCCCCTGACCGCCATCGCGCAGCTGACCCTGGCTGCGGTAGGGGATCACCTCCAGCTCGCCATTGATCTGCACTATCTCGTAGTACTGGGGCAGGTTGAAGTTGCTGAACTGGCCCGCGTCGCTGAAGCGCTCGTGGCTGGAGGTGTAGAAACGGTTCACCCCCTGCACCAGCTCATCCTTGTTGCCGGCGAAGTGCTGGTAGATCTCCACCCGGTTCGCCTCGTCCAGGATATAGATGTTGGTGCCCGCGTCCCGGGTATCGAAGAAGAACTGCACCAGCCCCTCGCTGGCGTAGGCGTCGACGATGCCAGGCAGGTGCTGGCTGTGGGTCTTGTCGAGCCGCAGCGGCAGGTGATCCAGCTTGTTGTGGGAGATGTGGCGGTAGAAGTCGACCGCGTTCTCCAGCTTCTTGACCGACACCCCGCGCCGCTCGAAGAAGATGCCGTACTTCTCCTTGCCGAGCGCCAGCGTCTTGACCAGCTGCTGCTTGTCGCGGGCCAGACGTAGCTCGATGCACTCGGCCACCAACTGCTGGAAGCGGCTGCGCACCAGGGAGCGGAAGTGCTGGCTGTAGCAGAACACCTCGATCATCTCGGGAGCGGCGGCATCCTGGTGCATCTTGCCGAGGATGGTGGTGAGGGCATCAACCACGGCTTCATCCCCCTGGAAGTGGAGGGTGCGGATCTCGCTCCAGGAGTTGCGATAGACCAGATCCACCGACCCTACCAGACACTCCAGGTTGCGGCCGAACGAGAAGACATCGGCGGCGTTGGCGTCGAATTCGATCACCTGACCCACCCAGTGGCTGGTCGGATCCGTCTCCAGGTTGAGGAAGATGGAGAGCTGGCGAATTTCGCACGGCCGGCTCAGGGCCAGGTTGGTGGCACGGGGATACTTGACCGGGAAGGTGCCGGAGAGATCGCGACAGAACTGGTGCAGGTTGTCGATGTGCAGATCCGAGCCCTGGTTGAACAGGTGCACCCGGGACTGGGGCGTCAGCAGACCGTTGAAATAGGCCCAGGAGACCAGCTTGCTGATGTAGCCGTTATATTCGAGCGGCGCCCGGCCGATGATGTCCACCGGCTCCAGCGAATGCTTGTAGAGATACCAGCCGGCGCGGTTCAGGCGGCCGTGCGGCACCTGCACGAAGCTGAGATCCGGCTCGCTCAAGTCCGGCGCTATCTTGAGGTTGATCCGCTGCACCTTGCCCGGCAGGCTCTCGAACGCGGCATAGAGCTTGCGCGACAGTATGCCGATGTCTTCCGGGTTGATGGACTCGCTGATGTTGTTGCGCCGGGCAAACTGGATCAGGTTGCGGTAGCTCTGCATCAGGGCCTCCAGCAGCTCGGCGTAGGCCACCTTGACGTCCTCCACCTTCCACTCCTGGCGGTGATCCAGATGCTGCAGCCGCTCCCGGCTCCAGCCCCAGTAGTCCACCAGCTGGGTCATCAGCTCGCGGCGCCAGGCCGGGGAGTGATCCTCCTTCGGATGGCTCAGGCCGTCGCACACCTTGAGATAGAAACAGCGGCGCACCAGATCGAGCCGCTGCATGTCGCCGATGGATTTGAGGTAGTTGGTTACCTTGTCCAGCATCAGGCAGTAGTTGTCGAGCCGGTAGTGCATCCCCTCGTTGTGCTGGAACCAGTCGCGGCTGGTCACCGACAGCAGGCGGGTGTTGGGGTACTCGTGGGAGTAGGCCTCCATCAGCACCGACTTGAGCACTGCCTTGTAGGGGGAGTCGATCCCCTTGTAGAGCTGCCAGAGGGCGGAGCCGAAGTACTCCTCGGCCGGAATGCGGTTGAAGCCCCCCAGATCGAGCCAGTCATCCTGGCTCAGCTTGCCGTGGGCAAACAGGCCGTTGACGTAGTCGTCGTAGTGATCGTCATACTCGGCCGGCACCAGATACCAGAGCAACCGCTTGCCGGCGATGTGCATGGCGCTGCGGTAGAACTCGTCGAGCAGCAGCAGGTGCTGGGCGCTGCCGCAGCTCTCCCCCTGCATCTGGGCGTCGTTGCGCTGGCGGAACTTGTCCTCGGGGATCAGGAAGAAGTTGAGATCGACCCCCCGCTGCTCGGCCCACTTGGAGAGCTGCTGACACTTGAGATCCAGCAGTGCGAGCCGCTCCTGCGACAGACCGGCCACATGGCAGACCCAGATGTCGAGATCCGAATGGCAGCACTGACCGATGGACGAGGTGCTGCCCATGGAGTAGAGCCCCTGGATCGACTTGTCATGGGTGGTGAGGCCGTTCTGGCAGTTGGCGTTCTGGCAGAGATCCTCGATGAAGGCCTGCTGGGCGTCGTTGGCGGTAAAACTCCAGATGCCGTGCGGCACATCCCCCGCCACATAACCGGGCAGCAGGGGGTGATTGAAGTGCAGCATGACGGGTAACAGCTGGAAGACCTGCTGCCCGTAGCGACTCATGAGACCTAACGCCCGCTGCGTCTTGAGACGATTGATGTCGTCGTAGCGCGCCACCAGCGTGTCGAGTTTTACCAGCAATGCCCTGCCTATACGAGGTGATAAATGACGCACCAAAACGGGGAGACGTCAAAAAAGTGTGATCATGTTAACAATGCAAACAGCGGTGGTAAACAAGCCCGCACACAATCGCCGGATTATTTATGACAAGTCACTAAACAGTATCATTGGAAAGCAATAATTTTTTTAAATTTCAATCAATTAACCTTGCATTTTAGTTTAATGAAAATCATTTTCAGCGGCCGTTTTTGAACTTGGCCCCGCTTTTGCCGGCTGTGCCATGAAAGCCCCTGCAAAGGGTGGTAAGATCGTTTTCCTTCTAAAGATGAAACAACTGATTGATATGGCAGCCCGAACCCTGAAAATTGCCACTCGCAAGAGCCCCCTGGCCATGTGGCAGGCCAACTTCGTCAAAGACCGGCTGGAAGCCCTGTACCCCGAGTTGCAGGTCGAGCTGGTCCCCATGAGCACTCAGGGTGACAAGATCCTGGATACCCCGCTCGCCAAGGTCGGCGGCAAGGGGTTGTTCGTCAAGGAGCTGGAAACAGCCATGCTGGAGGGACGGGCCGACATCGCCGTGCACTCCATGAAAGACGTACCGGTTGAGTTCCCCGAGGGGCTCGGCCTGCACACCATCTGCGAGCGCGAAGATCCGCGCGATGCCTTCGTCTCCAACCGCTTCACCGCCATTGACGAGCTGCCGCAAGGCGCCGTGGTCGGCACCTCCAGTCTGCGTCGCCAGTGCCAGCTGCGTGCGGCACGCCCGGATCTGGTCATTCGCGACCTGCGCGGCAACGTCAACACCCGTCTCGCCAAGCTGGACGCCGGAGAATACGACGCCATCATCCTCGCCGCCGCCGGCCTGAAACGGCTGGAGATGGCGCACCGCATCACCGCCTTCATCGAGCCGGAACAGAGCCTGCCCGCCAATGGCCAGGGCGCGGTCGGCATCGAATGCCGCCTCGACGATCACGAGCTGCACGCCCTGCTGGCACCGCTCGAGCACCCCGAGACCCGGATCCGGGTACTGACCGAGCGCGCCATGAACCGTGCCCTGCAGGGGGGCTGTCAGGTCCCCATCGGGGCCTACGCCCTGGTAGAGGGAGAGGAAGTGTGGCTGCGCGGCCTGGTGGGCAGCCCGGATGGCAGCCGCGTCATCCGCGACGAGATCCGCGGCCCATTGGCCGACGGCGAGGCCCTCGGCCACACCCTGGCCCAGCGCCTGCTGGCCGATGGTGCCGATGCCATCCTGGCCGAGGTCTACCGAGCATGAGTGCGGACCAGTTCGAAGCATGGCCGCCATGCCGGAGCCAGCCCTGATGGTCCCGCTGGTGGTGCGCCCGGCCGCCCAGGCTGCCGAACTGGTAGCACTGCTGCGCCAGCACGGCCACGCACCGCTCTGCTGTCCGCTGCTGGAAACCGTGGCAGGCGGCGAGCTGCAGCGCCTGCCCGAACTGCTGCCCCAGGCCGACATCGTCATCGCCGTCAGCATGCATGCAGTTAATTTCACTCATCATTTTCTGTTGCAAACTGGTCAGACCTGGCCAAATATTGACTACTTTGCAGTCGGCCAGGCCAGCGCGGACGCCTTTTCAGCCGTCGGCATCACGGCAGCCTGCCCGGAGGATCCGCGCAGCGAGGGGCTGCTGACCCTGCCCGGTCTGCAACAGGTGAACGGCAAGCGGGTGCTGATCCTGCGCGGCAATGGCGGCCGGGATCTCATCGCCCGGACACTGGCCTCACGCGGCGCACTGGTGCACTATTGTGCGGCCTATGAGCGCCACTACCCCGCTCTGGACGGGGACGCATTGACCCGCCACTGGCAGGCGGCCGGGCTCGACAGCCTGCTCGTTACCAGTGGCGAACTGCTGCAACGGCTGCTGGAACTGGTCCCGGACCGGCAGCAGCCCTGGCTGCACGACCGCCTGCTGGTGGTCCCCAGCCCGCGGGTGGCCGAGCTGGCCACGGCGGCGGGCTTTACCCATATCACGATTGCCCAGGGTGCATCCAACCAGGCCCTGACGGCCGCTCTGGAACTGAGGAAGATGGAATGACTGAACAGCAAGAAGTCCAGCCGAGTGCCGCGGCCTCCGTGGCCGACAACAAGCAACCCGGCCAGCAGGTCACCAACAACAAGAAGGGCGGCTCGGGTGCAGTGCTCGGCGGTATCGCCATCCTGCTGGCTCTCGGCCTGACCGGCGGACTCTATCTGCATGGCCACCAGAACGCGGTGGCCCAGCAGGCCGAACTTGGCGCCCTCAAGCAACAGCTGGCTGACGCCATGGCCAAACTGGATCAGAGCAACAGCAAGGATGGCGAACAGCTGGCCGCCCTCGGCAAGCAGCAGCAACTGCTGCAGGACGAGCTCAAGGGTCTGCAGACCCGGGTGCTGGATCTCAACGACAAGCGCCCCAACGACTGGATGCTGGCCGAATCCGAATACCTGGTGCGGATGGCCGGTCGCAAGCTCTGGCTGGAACACGACCTCGTCTCCGCCATCACCCTGCTCGGCAATGCCGATGAGCGCATCAAGGCGCTCAACGACCCCAGCCTGATGCCCATCCGCAAGGCGCTGGCCGAAGACATCGCCCAGCTCAAGGGGATGCCGCGCATCGACCGCGAGGGGCTGACCCTGAAGCTGGCCGCCCTCTCCGATCAGATCGAGCTGCTGCCGCTCTCCACCGTCAGCATGCCGGAAGCCAAGGCCGAGCCCGATCAGGCCGTCAGCACCAATCCGGACGAGTGGGAGAGCAATCTCAAGAAGAACTGGGTCAAGTTCACCGAAAACTTCATCACCATCCGCCGTCGTGATGGCGCGGTGGAGGCCCTGCTCTCCCCGCAGCAGGAGATCTTCCTGCGCGAGAACCTCAAGACCAAGCTGCTGCAGGCCCAGCTCGCCGTCTACCGCGAGCAGCAGGCCCTCTATGACGACAGCCTGGACAAGGCCCAGCGCTGGCTGACCCAGTACTTTGACACCGACAACAGCGCCACCCACTACATGCAGTCCGAGCTGGACAAGCTCAAGGGGGAGCAGATCCAGTTCAACTACCCGGATCGCTTCAAGACCCAGGCCATGCTGGAAGAGGTGCTGACCGAGCGTCTGCAGCGCATTCTGGCCAGCAACTGAGGAGGGCACCATGATTCGTCTGATTGTACTGGTAGCCGTGATGGTGGCCGGCCTCATCTTCGGCCCGCAGGCCTCCGGCAACAAGGGTTATGTGCTGATCTCGCTGGGCAACTACACGGTGGAGTCCTCGGTCACCAGCGCGGTGATCCTGGCGGTGCTGTTCTACGGTCTCCTGCTCATTGTCGAGTGGGTGCTGGGCCGGGTATTCGGCCTGCGCCGCAAGACGCTGGGCTGGTATGGCTCGCGCCGGCGCCGCAAGGCCAACCAGCAGACCGTGGCCGCCACTCTGGCCATGGCCGAGGGGCACTACAGCCAGGCCGAGAAGCTGATGCTCAAGGGCGCCAGCAACAGCGACACCCCGCTGCTCAACTACCTGAGCGCCGCCAAGGCGGCCCAGGCCCGCGGCGATGACGTGCGCCGGGATCAATACCTGCAAAAGGCGCAGGAGGAGAATCCCAAGGCCGAACTGGCGCTGACCCTGACTCAGACCCAGCTGCAGATCGAGCAGGGCCAGTACGACACCGCGCTGGCCATGCTGGAGTCCGTCTACTCCCTCAACCCGCGCCACCCCATGGTGCTGGATCAGCTGCGCCAGGTGCACCTGGCCCGCGAGGACTGGACCGCCCTCATCGACCTCATTCCGGCGCTGCACAAGGTGGGCAAGCTCACCCCCAAACAGGAAGAGGATCTTCTGCAACAGGCCTGGCGCGGCCGCCTCAGCGCCGCCAGCGGCACCCTCGATACCCTGCGCCCGGTGTGGCAGGCGCTGCCGCGCAAGCTGCGCCAGGATCCCGAGCTGCTGGCCGCCTATGGCGATCGCCTACGCCAGCTGGGGGCCGATAATGAAGCGGCCGAGCTGTGGCTGGATGCACTGCGCAAGCAGGTCTCGCCCCAGCTGCTGGCCCGCCTGCCCAAGCTTAAGCTCGACAGCTACCAGCCCCTGCTGACCCTGCTGCAGAAGATCCAGGATCAGCCGGGCGTCGACGCGGCGCTGGCCCAGGTCTACCTGCTGGCCGGTCAGCTGGACGAGGCCCAGCGTCTGCTGGAGCAGGAGGCCGCAAAAGCGCCGAACGCCGCCGTCTACCACGCTCTGGGTCAGGTGATGGACAAGCGCCGCCTCACCAACAAGGCCAACGAGTACTATCGCCAGGCATTGCAGCTGGCCGACGTCTGACGTCCGTTCGTCGCGAAACAGAAAGAGGCCGCAGTTGCGGCCTCTTTTTGTTGGGATTATTGGGATTGCTCTGGATGGCTGCCCTCCCTTCTCCCCTCGCGGGAGAAGGGTCGGGGATGAGGGGAAACCAGCAACCACCCTCTCCCTGAGGAAGAGGATGAGACTCAGGCCGTCATGCGCTCCAGCTCACCGATAAGCCAGATGGCCTCTTCCCGGTGGTAGCCGCACACGTCCTGCATGGGACGAAAACCGCTGCACACCGCCGGGCGCTCGGGCTGGCCGAAGATCTTGCAGCCCAAGTGCGCATCGAGCTGCACGCAGGGCACGCCAGCCGGTTTGCCGTCGGGCATGCCGGGAATGGCGCTGCTGATACTGGGGGCGATGCAGCAGGCACCGCAACCTTGACGACATTCCATGTAATGCTTTCCTCGGCAGGGTGCGCCAGTGTAGCAAAGGGCGGGGATTTTCCTCACTGTTATCCCGGCCACACCATGAAATAGCCCTTGCCGACCGGCAACAAAAAGCCCGACAGCGTCGGGCTTTTCAGGCGGTACCATGGGGGGTGCCCCACGCGCATCCGGCTTACAGGATGATGTCGCGCACCACGCTGTCTTTGCGGTCCAGGAAGTGGATCGACTTGATGCGACGGATGGTCCGCGACTTGCCACGGATCAGCAGGGTCTCGGTGGTCGCCATGACGCCGTCGCTGGTGATGCCGTCCAGCAGATCCCCCTTGGTGATGCCGGTGGCCGAGAAGATGACGTTGTCATTCTTGGCCAGGTCTTCCAGCTTGAGCACCTTGCTCACGTCGATGCCGAGCGCCTCGCAGCGGGCAATTTCCTGCTCGCCCAGCGCACGCACTTCCGGGCTGTCGCCCTTGACCTGATGACGGGGCACCAGGCGGGCCTGCATGTCACCGTCCAGCGCACGGATCACCGCCGCCGAGATCACCCCTTCCGGTGCGCCGCCGATGCCGTACAGCATGTCCACTTCGCTGTCCGGCAGACAGGTGAGGATGGAGGCGGCCACGTCGCCGTCGGGAATGGCGAACACCCGCACGCCCAGCCCCTGCATCTCCTTGATCGCCTTGTCGTGACGCGGCTTGGCCAGAGTGATCACGGTCAGGCGGGAGAGCGGCTTGCCGAGCGCCTTGGCCACGGCCTTGAGGTTCAGCTCGAGGGCCTGATCGAGGTCGATGGCACCCTTGGCCTTGGGACCCACGATCAGCTTCTCCATGTACATGTCGGGGGCCTTGAGGAAGGAGCCCTTGTCGCCGACGGCCAGCACGGCCAGGGCATTGGCCTGACCCATGGCGGTCATGCGGGTACCCTCGATGGGATCGACCGCGATGTCCACCGCGTCGCCCATGCCGGTGCCCACCTTCTCGCCGATGTAGAGCATGGGAGCTTCGTCAATTTCACCCTCGCCGATCACAATCTCACCATCGATCTGGATCTGATTGAGGATATGGCGCATGGCCGCAACGGCCGCCCCATCGGCGATATTCTTGTCACCACGTCCGAGCCACTTGTAGCCAGCCAGTGCAGCCGCTTCCGTCACTCGGGAAAACTCGATTGCCAGTTCACGTCTCATCGCATATCCAACCTTTGGAGCTCGAAAACGGGCGGCATTCTACCACAAGGGCAAACCTTTGCGCGCAAAAGTGGCGGTTCGTCACACAAAACACGGCCCTTTCACCAATTTGACATCAAACCGCCACCGACACTTCACGAGAGTGTCACCCCGCTGTCATCCCCCCTGCCTAGCATGGCCCCCGTCTTTTACAACAAAGCTTGCAACACAAGGGATTAAGATGAAAAAGCTGACTGTAGTGGCACTGGCTCTCACCGCGGCCTTCCAGACTCAAGCCGTTGAAGTTTACAAGAATGACACCACCACCCTGGATCTGTACGGCCGCATCTACGCCGGCCAGTTCTTCGGTGACAAGAAGGAAGGGGTCGACAGCACCCATCCGAACGGAACCCAGGAGTACAGCGACAAGCAGGGCGCCAACCAGTTCGTCCGCTTCGGCGCCAAGGTCGACAGCCAGATCAACAGCCAACTGAAGGCGCTGGCCCAGTACGAAGTGCAGATGTACATCAACGACAGCGAGAAGACCATCAGCGAGAACTCCGACAACCTGCGCACCCGTCTGGCGTTCGCCGGTGTCGGCGCCGACTGGGGCAACATCACCTTCGGTCGCCAGAAGGGGGCCCCGGGCTTCCTGGCCGACTGGACTGACGTCTCCCTCTCCGACGGCTACGGCAACGAGGCCCTCGGCGCCAAGACCGACACCTTCGCCACCAACCGTGCCGGTTCCGTGCTGAAGTACTCCGGTCTGTTCAACGGCTTCCAGATCGATACCAGCTACAAGTTCGACGGCGGTGACACCGAAGAGACCACCAGCAAGGACAGCGATGCCGCCTACGGCGCCGCCGTGGCCTACACCTTCCCGTTCAATCTGGCACTGGGTACCGCCTACAACGTGGGTATCCGCGACAAGAACGGAGAAGAGGATGCCAAGCTGTGGCTGCTCTCCGCCAAGTACGACAACAAGGCAGTCTACGCCGCCCTGAGCTATGCGGACGGCAGCGACTTCCTGGCCACCGGCAAGGATCACACCGGCTGGGAAGGGGCGCTGGGCTACAACTTCGAGAACGGTTTCGGCCTGATGGCGCTGTGGAACAAGCAGAAGGTGGAGCAGTCCGGCAAGGCTGACTACGACTCCATCGACTACTACACCCTGGGCGCCCAGTACAAGTTCAACAAGAACCTGCGTGTCATCGGCGAGTACCGCATCAACAACCTCGACAGCAAAGAGAGCGGCAAGCTCAACGTCAAGGATGACTTCCAGCTGGCGGCCCGCTACGACTTCTAAGTCGGGCCCCTCTGCACTGCGCGCGCCGGCTGATGCCGGCGCGCTCTTTTTGGTCCGCCCCGACGCGCCCGGCCCTCCATGATCTAGGCTCAACAGAGCCAAGACGAGGAGATCATCATGCCGCTACGCCTGCTCATCTGCTGCTGCCTGCTCTGCGCCCTGCCCGTTCAGGCGCTGACCATCGCCATGGTGCTGTGGCGCGGCGAAACGGACGCCGAGCGCGGCTTTCGCGACGAGCTCAACCGGCTCGGTCATCACCCCACCTTCGTCACCTTCAACGCCAATCAGGACAGAACCGCGCTGGCCACCCTGCTGCGCCAGCAGCTGCTGCCCTCCCTCGCCGACTACGACTACATCTACTGCTTCGGCACCACCGCCACGGCCATGGTCAAGAGCCTGGTGGGCAACCGCAAGCCGCTGATTTTCAGCATAGTGTCCGACCCCGTCGGGGCCGGCTTCCTGTCCGACGACAAGACGGAAAACCGGATGGTGGCCGGCACCAGCAACATGGTGCCGATGGCGCTGCAGCTCGCCAACGCCCGCCGCTATCTGCCCGCCAGCAAGGGGCTGCTGCTGCCGTTCAACCCCCGCGAGCAGAACACCCTGCTGACCGGCGAGATGCTGCTGCGCGAGGCCCGGCGCTACCAGTGGGAACTCACCACCTGGCGCATCGCACCGGACAAGCGGCGACTGGCCAACGAGCTCAAGCGGCTGCAGCGCGGCGCCAAAGAGAGCATCGTGTTTCTCGCCGCCGACAGCTACCTGCTCTCCATCGCCCCCGAGCTGCTGGCCGCCCTCAACGAGGCGGGCATCCCCACCATCTGCAGCGCCGAGCTCTATGTGGAGCACGGCTGCACCATCGGCACCATCAGCAGCTATCAGGCCCTCGGCCGGATGGCGGCCAACATCATCCACCGCAACCTGCAGGGCACCCCGCTGCAGGATATCCCGCTGCAGACCGACCCGGCACCGCGGCTGGTGCTGGGCAAACAGCTGGCCGGGATCGCCCCCTCCGCCGCCGACCACTGAGCCCCTCATCCCCCTTCTTCTCTCCTCCCGTCACCTTGCCGACAGGGCCCCCTGCCGGCAGGGCGAGCCATCCGATACCCAGCCCCATCATCAAAACATGTTTCTATTGCACAGCTAATGAAAATCAATATCATTAGCATCCTCTCAAATGAGAGAGAACAAAATAATTACAAATAAATCAACAAGTTCAGACCATCAGGTCGCTTCTTCAAGAGTCAACACGCAACATGCACACACCTCACCACCCGCGCACTCTGCTGAGTGTCGCCTTGCTGGCCCTGAGCGCCGGCGCGCACGCCGAAGACGAGACCATGACAGTGGTCGGCAAACGCAGCCAACATGAAGAGGTCGCCACCGCGACCCGTACCAACACCCCGGCCAAGCTGGTGCCGCAGGCCATCGACAGCGTCAAGGCGAGCGAGCTGACCGCCTTCGGCCAGCCCACCCTGAGCGAGGCCCTGACCGGCATCCCCGGCGTCAACGCCAGCGGTGACACCCGCTTCGACGGGGTCAACATCCGCGGCTTCAGCGCCAGCAACGACTTCTATCTGGACGGTTTTCGCGACGACATGCAGTACACCCGCGACCTTGGCAACACCGAGCGGGTCGAAGTGCTCAAGGGGCCGGCGGCGGTGCTCTATGGCCGTGGCAGCACCGGCGGCATCGTCAACCGGGTCAGCAAGAAACCGCAGAAGGGGCTGGAGTCCAGCCTCAGCGCCCAAGTCGGCAGCTTCGACAGCCGCCGGCTGGCTGCCGACCTGAACGGTGAAGCGGGTGAGCAGGTGCAGGTGCGCCTCAACCTGGCTCAGGAAGACAAGGACAGCTTTCGCAACGGCGTGACCAGCAAGCGCACCCTGCTGGCTCCTTCCGTCAACTGGGAGATCAACGACAAGCTGAACTGGTTGCTGCAGTACGAGCGCAACGAGCACGACCGCACCCCGGATCGCGGCATCCCCGGCGTCAACGGCCGGCCGGCCGACGTGCCCAAGGAGTATGTCTACAGCGATACCCGCCGCGACTTCATCGACGACGTGGCCCAGTCCACCCGCTCGCGCCTCAGCTGGGACATCAACGATCAGTGGCAACTGCGCCAGCAGCTGGGCTACACCAGCCTCGACAGCCAGTTCGACAACACCTATGTCACCAGCGTCAAGGGTGACAAGGTGACCCGCGCCCGCTGGCAACAGGATCTCAAGGCCAACAGCCTGATCAGCAACACCGAGGTCGAAGGCCAGCTGCAGACCGGCCCCGTCGAGCACCGCCTGCTGGTGGGCTTCGAGCAGAACTGGCAGGAGCGCACCCCCAAGCTCTACCAGAACGCCACCGCGATCCCGGCCGGCAACCTCTATGATCCGGGCTCCCTGCCCACCTACGACGGCGCCATGAAGCTCTCCAGCGACGCCAATCACAAGGTGCGCGGCTACGGCCTCTATGTGCAGGATCAGCTCAGTCTGGGCGACTGGCACCTGCTGGCGGGTCTGCGCCGCGACGACTTCACCGTCACCAGCCGCCGCAACGACCTCAACAAGGAGGAGACCGTCTCGGTCACCAGCCTGAGCCCGCGCCTGGGCCTGGTGTGGAACCCGATCGAGGAGCACGCCTTCTACGCCTCCTACAGCAAGACCTTCACCCCGGTGGGCGGGGAGCTTATCGGCATCACCCCGGGCGACAAGAACAACAATCTGGATCCTCAGCACACCCGGCTGTACGAGGGCGGCGTGAAGAGCGACTGGCTGGATGGCCGCCTGGCGACCACCCTCTCCCTCTACCGGCTGGAGATGTACAACAAGCGCAGCAAGGATCCGCTGGATCCCACCAAGGTGATCCTCACCGGTCTGCAGCGCACCGAGGGGATCGAGCTGAGCGCCCGCGCCCAGCTGACCGACGAGCTCTACCTGCGCGGCGGCATCGCCATCCAGGATGCCGAGCAGGTCAAGGCGGACGCCGATCTGCAAGGCAAGCGGCCGATGAACGTCTCCCGCCAGAACGGCGAGCTGTTCGCCGGCTATCAGAGCGGCAAGCAGGGCTGGTTCGGCGAGACCGGGGTGACCGCGGTGGGCGATCGCTTCGCCGACAACGCCAACACCACCACCCTGCCCGGTTACGCCCGCTTCGATGCCCGGGCCGGCTACCGCTGGCAGCAGTGGGAAACCCAGCTGAGTGTGGAGAACCTGACCGATCACGACTACTTCGTCAGTGCCACCAGCGCCTCCCAGATCATGCCGGGCACACCCCGTCAGCTGCATCTGAGCGCCGCCTACCGCTTCTGATCCCCCCCTTTTCCCGATCCCTCTGGCCAGCTCCTGCTGGCCAGATTTTTATGAAGCACCGAGCAATGAGACGCAGAAAACTCCCCCTGCACAACAACAAGTGGGTGCGCCGCATCCACGCCTGGGCCGGCTTTGCCACCCTCACCCTGATGCTGCTCTACGGCCTCACCGGCCTCTGGCTGCAACACAGGGCCGTGCTGCCGCTGCCCGGCCCCCACACCGATAAATCCAGTGAAGAGATAGTACTGAGCGCGCCGCTGGCCAGCCCGGATGAGCTGAAAAGCCTGTTGCAACAACGCTATCCAGCAGGGTTCGAGGAGGGGCGCGTCCAGCTCACCCCGTCCCAGACCCTGCCCACCCCCGACGGTCCGCTCACCCTGCCGGCCCGCTGGGAGATGCGCGGCGTCACCCTGAGCGAAAGCGTGGCCGCCAGCTATGTGGCAGGCACCCTGCTGGTGCGCACCGAACTGCAGCAGGCCAACTTCGCCGCCAGCCTCAACCGGCTGCACCGTGGCATGGGCACCGGCCTGCCGTGGCAGCTGGTGGGGGATCTGGCGGCGCTGGCCATGCTGCTGCTGGCCCTCACCAGCCTGTTGATGTGGAACAAGCTGCACGGCCCGGCTGCGCGCGGCATCGCCCTGCTGCTGCTGGGCGCCCTGGTCACCGTGCTGGTGGCCCTGCTCTAGGGCGTTTACCGACGACAAAACGGGATCGGCCTCTCGGCGGCGGTAACCTTGCCTGCACCTCGGGTAACAAAGGGTAACCGGTCGCCGATGGGGCTCACAGTTGCCGGCCTGGCGGCTGGATGGGGGTCGCCCGCAGCTGCTAGGGTGCGCCCTCAATCCCTGCGGCAAGAGGCAGCATGCGCATCTCCAGCATCGAATGCGGACGGGTAGTGGCCATCATGGCGGTGATGACCATTCACCTATCCCCCTTCAGCAACCCCTTCGACCCCACCCTGTGGGACGGCACGCCCTACCCCCTGCTCGGGGCCATCATCAACCAGCTCTGCCGCTTCGCGGTGCCGCTCTTCTTCCTCTGCGCCGGCTACTTTCTGCAACCCGCTCTCGCCACAGGCCGTCCCCTGACGGTGGCGCTGCGCTACTGCCGCCCCCTGCTGGGGCTCTGGCTGGCGTGGAGCCTGCTCTATCTACTGATCCCCTTCAACCCGCTCGCGGCGGTGAGCGAGGGCTACCTGCCGGCCATGGCAGGCCAGTGGCAGATGCAGCTGGGGGATCCGCTCAACGCCTGGTGGGTGGGCGGCATGATCCACCTCTGGTTCCTGCCCGCCCTGATGCTGGCGGTGCTGCTCCTGGCGCTCTGCCAGCAGGCCCGTCTGCCCCGGCTGGCCCTGCTGCTGGGCGTCCTGCTCTACGGGCTGGCCCTGCTCGGCGGCTCCTATGGCCCACCGCTGCTGGGGGGCGAGTGGGCCCTGCTGACCCGCAACGGCCCCTTCTTCTCGCTGCTGTTCGTGGCCCTTGGCACCGAGCTGCGCCTGCGCGCCTGGCAGCCGGATGCCAGGCGCTGCGCCCTGCTGATGGCGGCCGGGATGGGGCTCTACGCCCTGGAGGCTTGGGGCCTGCTGCACCTGGCCGCCGTGCCCCTCAACCGCCACGACTTCCTGCTGGGTTCGCTTCCCTGGGCGCTGGGGCTGTTCGGCCTGCTGCTGGCCAACCCGGGCTGGGGCAAGGGCAGCTGGCTCGAACGCCAAGCCCCCAAGGTGCTGGGCCTCTACTGCCTGCACATGATGCTGGTGGTGTGGCTGATGATCTTCGGCCCGCAGGGCAAGCAGCTGTGGTGGGAGCTGCTGAAGGTGCCGGCGCTGCTGGCGCTCACCCTGCTCGGCTATCGGCTGTTGGCGGCGATCCCGGCCAGTCGCTGGCTGCTGCGGGCCCGCTGAGGGGGATGAGGATGGGAGGGAGGCAGATCCCTCCCCACTCGAGGCTGAATGATGGGTTCAATTTTTATTCATCGCGGATAGATAAACTCCGGGACTCCTTAAACGCGAACCCAGGAGTCATCATCCCATGACGTTGTTCACCAAGACCCTGTTTACCAAGCGAGCCGGCCTTGTCCTCGTTCTGCTCGCCGCCAGCGGCTCCCTCCGCGCCGCCGAAATCGCCAACAACAACATCACCGAAGCCGAGATCAAGGCCGCCCAGGATGCCTGGGGCAAGGCCCTGATCCAGATCAGCGACGACTACCGCAGCGGCGGCATCGACAAGGCCAGGGCCACCGCCGGCGCCGTGCTCGACAGCGCCTACGGCTACGCTCAGGGGCCGGTACTGTTCAAGCCGACCCTGGCCGGCGGCGAGCAGACCTTTCGCATCAACCGGGAGGGGGCGCTGGCCTACTTCGTCGGCAACAACAAGGCCTATCCCGCCGACAGCGGCTTCGCCCTCAAGAACTGGCAGAGCTACGACTACAGCAATGCCGCCGTCTACATCAACGGCGACATGGCCCTCACCATGGGCAAGGTGCACCTGACCGACCGGGACAACAAGCAGACCACGGTCGACAAGACCTGGGGCTTCAAGAAGGGGGACGACGGCAAGATACGCATCGTGCTGCACCACTCCTCCCTCCCCTACGCCGGCTAACGGCAACAGGCGACCTGCGGGTCGCCTTTTTTGTTACGGGGGCTCCACTTTTGCCCGCTGGCGGGTGACGGCAGAGCCTGCGCTGCTACCATGCCCCTCTTTTGACGAATCCAGACGAGACACCCATGCAGATCCGCCCCTTCACCCCGGCCGACACCGAGGCCGTCCTCGCCATCTGGCTGGAGGCCTCCCTGCAGGCCCATCACTTCATCGAGCCCGCTTACTGGCACACCAACCTGGCGCCGATGCGGGAGATCTACCTGCCCGCCGCCGACAGCCAGGTGCTCTGCCTGGGTGACCAGCTGCTTGGCTTCTACTCCCTGCACGAGGGCTCCCTGGCCGCCCTCTTCGTGGCCCCCGCGCAGCAGGGGAAAGGGCTGGGCAAGGCCCTGCTCGAGCACGCCAAGGGGCAGTTGCCGACCCTGCGGCTGCAGGTCTATCAGCAGAACCGGACCGCGTGCGACTTCTATCGCGCGCAAGGATTTCAGGTCGCGGCCGACGCCGTGGATCCCCACACCGGCTGCGCCGAGTGGGTAATGGTCTGGCCGGCGCAGGATTAACTGGGCTCGCCGAGATGGGGGTCGGCGCGGGCCGCCTCCGCTTCACTCAGCGCCAGCAGATCGCCGTGGCTCAGCGCGAAGTCGTGCATCTGCTGGAGCAGGGGGATCAGGGCGATCCCGAGCGGGCTCAGGCTGTACTCCACCCTGGGCGGCACGTCCGGATAGAGGGTGCGGATGATGACGCCGTCGCTCTCCAGCTCCTTGAGCTGGGCGGTGAGCACCTTCTGGCTCACCTCGGGCAGGCTGCGACGCAGGTCGCCAAAGCGCAGGGTCTGCGCGCGCAGATGAAACAGGATGGCCGGTTTCCATTTGCCGGCCAGCAGGCGCAGCACCCGGTAGGCGGGACAGGGCAGTGAGGACAAGGGATGGCTCGCGAGTGGTTACTTTGCGGTAACTATGCCACGAAAATGTGCCTTCTTGCAGCCAAGTTGCCGGCTTCCTATGATGCGGATTCCGTCAATCAACACCCACCAGAGGTGCACCATGCCCAGCCTGCTGCAGATCCATTTCAACTTCCCCGCCGAGCTGATGGGGCCGGCCCTCACGAGCGCGGCCATGCCGCTGGCCGAGTCCATCACCAGGGAGCCGGGCTTCATCTCCAAGATCTGGACCGAAAACCCGCGCACCGGCGAGGCGGGTGGCATCTATCTGTTCGAGGATGAGGCGAGCGCCCTCGCCTACGCCACCATGCACGAGCAACGGGTGCTCGCCATGGGCGCCAGCGCGGTGCAGTTCAAGCTGTTCGACGTCAACGAGCCCCTCAGCCGCCTCACCCGCGGTCTGCTGTGATCCCCTAGCCCAGCGCCAGGCGGTAGCAGCCATCCTGCTGCCAGACAAAGCCCAGCCGCTCAAACAGCCGCTGGCTGGGCAGATTGTCCGGCTCGATATCCGCCACCAGCGTGGCAAGGCCGAGCCGGCGGGCATAGGCGATCAAGGCCGTCAGCGCCTCTGCCATCCACCCCTCTCCCCAGTGTCGGCGAGCCAGCATGCAGCCCACCTCCGCCTGGCGCAGACCGGCATTCCCCGCAAAGCTGTGCAGGCCGCAGGTGCCGATAAGGCGCTCGCTGTCGCGCGCCACCAGCCCCCACTCCAGCGACTCGCCGGCGGCCAGCAACCGCTCCACGCTCGCCAGCATCTGCGCCACGGTGACGAGGGTGGGAAACGGCGGCTCGCCGACGAAACGCATGACCTCGGAGTCCCCGTAGATGGCGAACAGATCGGCACTGTCCCCGGCATCGAATGCCCGCAGCAGCAGCCGCGGGGTCGACAGCGAGGGCAGTGCATGAGGCAGGGGTGGCAAGGGGCAAGGGGCTCAAAAGCGCAGAGTCAGGCCGATATTGGCCTGCCACTGGGTAACCAGCTCGCCGCGCACCTTGAACACGCACTGGTCCGGGTTGCAGAGAAACTGGCTGTTGTCGTTGACCAGCGAGCCATAGCCGCGCACCTCGGCCCGCAGCGCCAGATGCTCGGTCAGGCGCGGCTGCACCCCGAGCGCCAGC
Organism: Aeromonas sp. S8(2024); assembly: GCF_041403085.1. Taxonomy (NCBI): domain Bacteria; kingdom Pseudomonadati; phylum Pseudomonadota; class Gammaproteobacteria; order Aeromonadales; family Aeromonadaceae; genus Aeromonas; species Aeromonas sp. S8(2024). Next base: position 65,939 of record NZ_JBGLRF010000007.1, read on the forward strand.
GACATGGAGGGGGCCACCTCGCTGTCGTAGGCGGCAAAGCGGGTCGCCCCGATCCCGGCGCCGATATAGGGGGCCATCAGGTTGTCCAACAGGGTGAGCGCCCCAGCGAAGTGGAGGGTATCCACCGTCAACCGCTCCGGCTGATCGGGGGAGAGGCGGGTGGACTGGTGGCTGTAGAGCAGCTCTATCATGCCGGGGTCGTCCACCTCCCTGCTGATGAACAGGCCCCAGCTGCCGGAGCGCTCCCCCTGCAAGGACTCCAGCCGGGTGGCGACGGGCGTCGGTTGGGGGTCGTCATTGGCCTCGAAGTCGATGGCCGAGCTGTAGCCGAAGAACGGCGTCACCTGCCAGCCGGGGGCGGCCTCCCCCTCTGCGCTCCAGGCCTGCCCCAGCGGCAACAATAGCCCCATCATCATGATCCCTGCTCGTTTCATCACGGCTCCTCCGTGCGCTGCACCAGTGCCCGTCAAGCATATCAGAGCCCCCTGGCCCCTATCCTAAACCCAGCCTGTATCGCGCCGTTTTCGCCGCAAGGATCACACTCGGCCGTCCCGCCCGTTATTCATCCCCGATTAACCTCTGCCCCGTATGCTGGCCGGCAACCGGCTCATGGTGGGCCGGTGCCACTCACCAGAAGGACACAGGGAATGGTTGCCGCGCAACTCAACGACCCCCAGAACAAGCTCTCCGACACCCTGCGGGCCACCGCCCACGCCATCGAGGATAGCCATATCAGCCTGCGCCAGATGCTGGCCCTGGTCGGCGAACAGGGCATGCTGCTGTTTTGCGTGCTGCTCACCGTCCCCTTCCTGCTGCCGGTCTCCATCCCCGGCGTCAGCACTCCGTTTGGCTTGTTGATCCTGTTTATCGGCATCGGCATCACCCTCAACCGGGTGCCCTGGCTGCCCGCCATCCTGATGGAGCGCCGCTTCGCCGCCGAGCAGCTCAAACCGACCCTGCACAAGGGGGCGGATCTGCTGGCCCGCATCGATCGCTTCATCCGCCCGCGCCTGCTGTTGCTGACCGGCAGCAGCACCATCAACCGCTGCAACGGCCTGCTGATCATGCTGGCGGCCCTGCTGCTGATGCTGCCGCTCGGGGCCATCCCCTTCACCAACGCCATGCCGGCCTGGGCCATCCTGCTGCTTGCCATCGGCATGCTGCAGCGCGACGGCCTGTTCGTCGCCAGCGGCTACCTGCTGGTGAGCGCCACCCTGGTCTGGTTCAGCGCCCTGGCCATCGGCCTGCTGATGGCCGGCCAGAGCGTCTCCACCCTGCTTGGCTAACGGCAACACCAAGAAAAAGGGCGACCCTTGGGTCGCCCTTTTTGACTTGTGCGGGATCCGCCGTTACAGCAGATCGTAGATAAGGGCCGAGATGGCCAGCAGCCCGATCACCAGCACGAAGAGGGTGCTCGCCCCGCGATAACGCTGGAGGGCAGGCAGACGATAGATGGAGCAGGCCGGCAGCAGGAACAGGATCACCGCGATGAGCGGCCCGCTCACCTTCTCGATGATCTCCAGCACGTTCGGGTTCAAGTAGGTGATGACCCCGGTCACCACGAACAGAATGACCGACGAGACCCGCGCTATGGTCGCTTCACGCAGCGACAGCCCCAGCCCCTGACAGGCACCGTTCACCATGCTCACCGTCCCCTCGCTCACCCCCATGGAGGTGCCGAGGAAGGATTTGGACATGGCCAGAATGGCGATGAGCGGCCCCACGTAGGCGATCAGCGGATTGGAGAACTTGTTCGCCAGCGCCGACAGCACCGAAATATTGTCGATGCGGGCCTGCGCCATCTCGGCCTGACTCAGGCTCATCACGCAGCTCACCACGAAGAACAGCACGCTGCCGCAAATCAGCAGGCTGCTGCACTTGATGATCCGCTTGGCGCGCTGGTCGGCGCTCGCCTGACAGCGCTTCTTCTGCGCCGCGCTGAAGGAGGAGATGATGGGGGCGTGGCTGAACGAGAACACCATCACCGGCACGATCAGCCAGAGGGATTTCCAGAACGCCGGGTCGCGCCAGTCCACCCCCTGACTCTCGCTGAAGTAGGAGAGGCTCCACTGGGGCAGCAGATAGATGGAGAGGCCGATGAGGAAGGCAACCATGGGCAGGGCCAGCACGCTGATGGCTGACACCACGATCTGCTTGCCCGCCAGCAGCACCAGGTGCAGCCCCAGCATCACCCCCAGCACCAGCAGGCCGCGCGGGATCTCGGCATTGCCCAGCTGGTGCACCACAAAGCTCTGGATCGCGTTGGTGATGGAGATGCTGTAGACCAGAATGATGGGGTAGAAGGCCATCAGATAGACCAGCATCAGCAGCTTGCCTGCCCGCGCACCGAAGTGCTCTTCTACCACGTGGGTAATATCCCCTTCCCGGTGGGAGCTGGATAATACGAAGCGGCTCAATGCCCGATGGGAATAATAAGAAAGCGGAAATGCCATCAATAATATAAACAGCAAAATAACCGGCGAATTACTGCCAACGGTAATTGGGAGAAACAGTGTACCGGCACCGACTGCAGTGGCATATAAGCCCATGGTCCATACCGAATCACTTTTCTCCCATTTCAACTTTGATGCGGAATTACTCTTCTCAGCAATAGCAACACTCATTGCGATATACACCTTATTAATCTGTCATCTTATATTTTATTGGCCCGTGTAATTAGGCGTGGCGACATGCCGTGGCATATCGACCGGATCGTAGAAAAAACAAGCCCGCCTGCGATCAACATGATCACCAAGAGGAAACGGGGATGCCACGCTACCATCGTTGAAATCGCCATAAAGGTCAAGGTTAATAATTCATGACTGTTTGAATCAGCTTGTTTCAAAAGGAAATAAGATGTGTCATTTTGGCCTCAAGATAATCAATTCAGCTCCGTCTGATAACATAACGACAAAACCTCGATGAGTTGCTCAACAACTTGAATAAGGCCAGAGAGTGGCCCGTTAATATTAACAGCATCAGCCCGACAATATCAGCCAATTATGCAATGAATGACCCCGACCGCCGCCGATATATTGGTGCCGGTCCTGCCGCCATATATCAGGGGGTTGGCTTCCCCTGTTTTGCCTCCTTGCGACGGCCACCCGCAGGGCAGTGAGCGACCCGGTTGCGACCCGCCCGCTTGGCCCGATAGAGCCACTCGTCGGCGCGGGCCAGCGCCTGGTTGATCTCCTCCCCCGGCTGCACCAGGGTGGTGCCCAAGCTGACGGTAAAGGCCACCGGATCCGCCGGCAGCGCCGCCACGGCGGCCCGGATCCGCTCCGCCAGCGCCTGCAGATCCGGCTCGCTCATGCCGGGCAGCAGGATCAGAAACTCCTCGCCGCCGCTGCGCACGAACAGATCGTCCGCCCGCAGCTGGGCGACCACGCAGTCGCAGAAGCGCTGCAGCGCCCGGTCGCCCTGCTGATGGCCGAAGCGATCGTTGATCTGCTTGAAGTGGTCGATATCCAGCATCACCAGGCTGCAGGGGGCCTCTCTCTCCCTCCGCTGCCGGCAGTGCTCGAAGAAATAGCGGCGGTTGTAGAGACCGGTCAGCTGGTCGGTTTCGCTCTGCAGCTTGAGCCGCTGCTGCAGCTCGTGCTGGCCGGTAATGTTGCGGGTCACCCAGGCCACCGCCCGCTTGCCGTCGTAGCGGGAGGGCAGCGGGGCAATCTTGCCCTCGAAGCGCTGCATCCCCTGCGGTCCGACCGAGGCGTCGATCCCCTCCACCTCCACCGCCGCCAGCTCGTACTCCACCACCTGCACCCGGCCCGAATCCAGCGCCAGGGTCACCTGCTCCATCACCCAGCGGGTCATGTCGGCGGGCAGCACATCGGCCAGTCGCTTGCCCGCCAGCGGGTTGCCATCCTGATAGGATTGCTGCTCCACCCCGCCAATATATTCGATGTAGTAGCCGTCTTCGCTCAGGATGAAGACGGGATCGGGCAGCTGGGCCATCACTTCATATAATTGCTCGACCGAAAGTGCCATGCGGTTTCCTTGGATCCGGGGGACGAGAGGCGCACGCCGGGCTGGCCGCCTGCCCCAATTATCGGGCCGGGTGCGGCGCCGAACCAGCAGCGAATCCGGCCATTCATGGATGCGCATCAAGCAATACGGGAAAATAGCGCTTGCCCCGCCGCCCGCTGATCAAAAGAGCAGCAATCATGGATCTTCAAGCCACCTCACAAGCCGCCGCTGCGCCCGTTGTCTGTGGCGCCCGTATCCATTAGGCTGACCTTCCTGAGTCTGCCCTCCCGGCCGACTCACCCCCCATCAGCCCGGCCAGGCAGACGCCGGCCCCGGAAAAGGATCGTCCAGATGAAGAGAGCCATAGTGAAAGCGCGCTTCGATGCCATCAGCATCGAGGGGGAACAGCTGACCGTGAAGGTTGCCATCGGAGCCCCCGAGCCGGATCCCAAGTCCGCCTGCGGCGACTGGCGCTGCAAGGTGAAGCTGGACGGCCTTGGCAACAAGACCTTCATCTATGGCGTCGATGCCCTGCAGGCCCTCAGCCTCGCCCTCAAGTTCGTGGAGAGCGAGCTGCGCGCCTTCACCGATGCGGGCTGGCACTTCTACCTGCCCGGCAGCCCCGATCACCCGGTCGACATGGCCGCCTGCTACTTCCCGCAGCTGTGACGCCGGGCCGGCGGCAGCCGGGAAGGGGCAATGGCTTGACCAGATTGAGTCTGAACGGTTATTGATAGAGGCCCTTGATCCGGCTCTGGAGAGACCATGCACCTGACCCCGCCCCAACCCCCTGCCGAGCAGGATGTCGACGCGCTGCGCATCGGCCTGTCGGGCTACAACATCAGCCAGGCCGGCACCCACCTGCGCGAGCACATCGCCAGTTTTATCAAGGATGAAGCGGGCAAGGTGCACGGCGGCATCACCGCCGACCTCAAGTGGGGTTGGCTGCACGTGGACTGGCTCTGGATTGACGAGCGCATCCGCCAGGATGGCTGGGGCGGTCGATTGCTCGCCACCATGGAGCAGTACGCCCGCAGCAAGGGCATCAGCAACTTCCATCTGGAAACCACCAGCTTCCAGGCGCTGCCCTTCTACCAGAAGCAGGGTTACCAGGTCTTTGGCGAACTGCCGGACATGCCACCTGGGCACATCACCTATTTTCTGAGGAAGATGGAGTCCTGACCCCTACCAGCGGGCTGGAATGAGAAGAGGGTTGAGTGCACAGGCACTCAACCCTCTTTTTGATCGGCCGCTGGCTGATCAGTGGCTGGCGGAGCGACTGCCGCTCCAGAGCAGCTCGCCGCTGCGCAGCTCCATCAGAGTCATCGACAACCGATAGCGGCTGCCCTCGGCCACCAGATCCCCGTAGAGCATGTAACCGGCGCCGGTCTGGCGACCGAGCCGCACCAGGGAGGCCGGGTTCATCCTGCCCTGCTGATACTCAAGCTGGCCGGTGATGGCCGCCACCTGACCCGGGTCGACAAAGCGAAAACCGCTCTTGCTCTGGATGCGCTTGCTCATGGCCGCCGCCATGGCGCGAGTGTCCACCGGCTCGCCGGTGCCGTTCTGGGGCGGGGTGAGCAGCAGCACCGGCTGACCGGTTTGCGCCAGCTCGCGCACCTCAGGGGCCTGTACAAAGGCGTCAGCCATGGCCAGCGCCAACCCGGTCGGCGCCACCGGCTTGGGCAGCGGCGCCCCGGCATCCGGCTTGGTCACCGGCTTGTCCGGCTGCACCACGGGGGCATCCGGCTCGCTCACCGGGGCCTGAGTGCCGCCGTAGGGATTGACCGCACAACCGCCCAGCATCAGGGCCCCCACCATCAACAAGGAACGCAGCTTCATCTTTTTCTCTCCGCCTGAAGTTCGCAGGACGAACTTCGCCAACAATCCAGTCCATTTTGCGGAGCCAGGCTCCGCCTCCCCTCCATGCTAGAGACAAACCCGCCCCGGGTCGATGCGCACATGGTCAGGGGGCGACAAAGGCTGGCGAACCGGCAGCGCACAAAAGGGTGGCACGGCCCCACCCGGTTCCGTTAGGGTAGCCTGACCCCAGACACCAGAGGAGCACCCCATGCACGGACCCGACCCCGCCAACCCGCACCCCATGGCGGGCTTCCCCCAGGTGTGTTTTATCAAGAACACCATCAAAGGACCCAATATCGAGGTGGGTGACTACACCTACTACGATGACCCCGAGGACTCGGCGGACTTCGAGCGCAACGTCCTCTACCACTTCCCCTTCATCGGCGACAAGCTCATCATCGGCAAGTTCTGCGCCATCGCCCGTGGGGTGAAGTTCATCATGAACGGCGCCAACCACCAGAGCGCCGGCCTCTCCACCTACCCCTTCTTTATCTTCGGCAACGGCTGGGAGTGTGCCGCCCCCAAACCTGGCACCCTCCCCTACAAGGGGGATACCGTGGTTGGCAACGACGTCTGGATTGGCTATGACGCCCTGATCATGCCGGGGGTGAAGGTCGGCAACGGCGCCATCATCGCCGCCCGCGCCGTAGTCACCGCTGACGTGCCCGACTACGCCGTCGTCGGCGGCAACCCCGCCAAGGTGATCCGCTACCGCTTCGATGACGACACCATAGCGCGCCTCAACGCCCTCGCCTGGTGGGACTGGCCGGTGGAACGGATCAGCCAGCACGTGGCGCTGATCAGCAGCGGACAGATCGCCGAGCTGGAAGCCGTCACCCCATAGCCACCATCAAGGAGGAAGCACTATGCAGTTAACCCCACCACAGCCGCCCCAAGACCATGAGTTCGAGGCCCTGCGCCGCGGCCTCAACGGTTTCAACGAGGCCGTTACCGGCCCCCTCCATCGCGAGCGGATCGCCAGCTTTATCAAGGATGAAGCAGAGGTGGTGCTGGGCGGCATTCTGGGGGAGATAAAATGGGGCTGGCTCCATATCGAGGGGCTCTGGGTCGATGCCGCCATCCGCCAAGCTGGCTGGGGTGCCCGCCTGCTCGGCGCCATGGAGCAGTACGCCAGAAGCCAAGGCATCGCCCACTACCATCTGGAAACCACCAGTTTCCAGGCGCTGCCCTTCTACCAGAAACAGGGCTACGAAGTCTTTGGCCAGCTGCCCGATATGCCGCCGGGGCATGTGAGTTACTTTCTGAAAAAGCAGGAGCGCTGATGACCTTCCCGCTCCTTACCAATGCCCAGACGTGATCCGACCCTTCGAGCCGGGCGATGCCGGCGAGTTTGCCCGAGCGGCACGCGAAGCTATTGAGGCGACGCAGGCATTGACCTGTACCGTAATACCGTAGGGTGCAATGAACGAAGTGAATTGCACCTCTATCCTCACGAAAGCGGTGCAATGCGCTCCGCTTATTGCACCCTACGTTAACCACGTTAATGCCGATTATTTATCGTCGTGTGTTATTTCATATTCTGGCGTGGCGGTATCTCCCCAAGATGATGGATACCTGCACTGCTGAACCCAACGATGGAAGGTGGAATATGGCCAATCTTTCGGGGCAGTTACCAGCCCATGTTTGACGGGATTGATATGGATGTAATCGAGATGATGATTGAAATCTTCCTGATCGCGGATCAGATGCTCCCAATAACGTCGCTGCCAAATACCCCGCTCGCCACGCTGCCAACGAGATTCTGTGCGAGCCTCTGAATTGGGGATAGCTCGTGAAAACTTGCTCTTTATTTGCCGCCATCGCAGGGGAAAATTGGTGTCCCCTTCCGGCAACTCCAGCAAGGCATGCAGATGTTCGGGCAAGACAACCCAGCCGTGGATCCGGAATGGATGACTCTCTTGCACCTCCCTGACAACTGACCTCAACAGATCGATCCGCTCGACCAGTAGATGGTTGTTCTGACGTTCAGCCAGCACAACCGTAAAAAACCAGGTTCCTCCCGGTTGCCATTCCCGTTTGTAATTCGCCATGTATTGCCGACCTCACAATCAACCATGCTGTTAAATGTGGTTCAAACGAAGCAAAACATGGGGTGCAATAAACAAAGTGAATTGCACCTCTTGCCACAAAAGCGGTGCAATACGCTCCGCTTATTGCACCCTACGACTACCCCCTGAGGTGATGGTGGGCACAGTTTTGGTTCCCCCTCTTATTCGCTGAGGCGAGCCCGCTTGTCCAGGCCGCGAGACAGGATGTCGAGCGAGCGGCCTCGCGTCCTGCACGGCACAGCCGTGCCTGCTTGCCACAGGCACGGAGTTTGGCTGAACGCCGGGATGCCACCTGCAAAGGGGGACGTGGCCGCCCCTATCGGCCCAGGAAGGGTTCCCAGTCCTTGAACACCGGCTGCAACCCCGCCTGGCGCACGGCGGCGGCCACTTCCCCCACCGGCCTGTCGTCGTGGATGGCGAACTGCTCCAGCTCCTCCTCACCGCCGTCCGCATAGCCTCCCGGCTGGGTGCGCGACTCGGCCGACATCTGGGTGATGCCAAGACGCACCGCGCCGTTGCGAAACGCCGGTGATTCGCGGGTCGAGAGGGACAAGTCCAAAGTCGGCGAGAAGAGGCGCCAGGCGCAGACAAGCTGGGCCAGCTGGCGATCCGACATCACAACCTCCGGCTCCAGCCCCCCGGTGCAGGGACGCAGGCGCGGGAAGGAGAGGGAATAGCGGCTCTGCCAGTGGTTGCGCTCAAGCCAGGTGAGGTGCTCGGCGACAAAATAGCTGTCGGCACGCCAGTCCGAGGAGAGGCCGATCAGCGCCCCCAACCCTATCTTGTCGATGCCGGCACGGCCCAGCCGGTCCGGCGTGGCGAGGCGCCATGCGATGTCCTGCTTGTTGCCGCGCAGGTGGTGGCGGGCGTAGGTGGGGGCGTGGTAAGTCTCCTGATAGACCATGACCGAATCGAGGCCGAGGGTCTTGAGCTCGGCGTATTCGTCTTGCGAGAGGGGCTGCACCTCCATCCCCACCGTGCTGAAGTGGCGGCGGATGATGGGCATCACCTCGCGAAAATAGGCGAGCCCCACCTTGGTCTCGTGCTCGCCGGTCACCAACAACACGCTGTCAAAGCCCCGAGCCTTGATGGCGAGGCACTCGCGCTCGATCTCCTCCAGGCTCAGGGTCTTGCGCTTCAGACGGTTGCTCATGGAGAAGCCGCAGTAGGTGCAGTCGTTGGCGCAGAGGTTCGACAGATAGAGCGGCACATAGAAGCCGATGGTGTTGCCAAAGCGCTGGCGGGTCAGCCGCTCGGCCTCGGCCGCCATCCGAGGCAGATACGCCTCGGCGGCCGGGGAGATCAGCGCCATAAAATCGCTCAGGGTGCGGCGCGGGGCGCTCAGGGCGCGCTCCACGTCTGCAGCGGTCTTGGCGCGTACCTGCATCCCCACGTCGTGCCACTCCAGCGCCTGCCATCTATCGAGAAAACTCACGCCCTCGATGGGGTCGAAGTGCACGCTCATAGGGCCCCCAGAAAATCGGTGAGCGGGCTGGAGGCCTGGGCCTGCACGCCGCGCGCCCCCAGACCCGCCTTATAGGCGATACGGCCTGCCTCACAAGCCAACGCGAAGGCGCGGCCCATGGCAACCGGGTCGCCGCTCACCGCGATGGCGGTGTTGACCAGCACGGCGTCGGCGCCGAGCTCAAAGGCGGCGGCGGCATGGCTCGGCGCACCGATGCCCGCGTCCACCACCACAGGCACATTGGCCTGCTCGACGATGATGGAGAGAAACTCCCGGGTCACCAGCCCCTGATTGGAGCCGATGGGGGCGCCGAGCGGCATCACGGCGGCGCAGCCCACCTCTTCCAGCCGTTTGCACAGCACAGGGTCGGCGCCGCAGTAGGGCAGCACCACGAAGCCCTCTTTCACCAGCTGCTCGGCGGCTTTCAGCGTCTCGATGGGGTCTGGCAGCAGATAGCGCGGGTCGGGGTGGATCTCGAGCTTGAGCCAGTTCGTCCCCAGCGCCTCACGGGCCAGGTGGGCGGCAAACACCGCCTCGGCGGCGGTCTTGGCCCCGGAGGTGTTGGGCAGCAGCTTGACCCCGAGTTGCAGCAAGGGGCTCAGGATATCGTCGTGGGCCTTGCCCGGTTCGAGCCGCTTGATGGCCATGGTGACGAGCTGGGAGCCGCTCGCCGCTATGGCGGCGGCCATCAGGTCCGGGCGGGCAAACTTGCCGGTGCCGGTAAAGAGGCGCGATGAGAAGGTGTGATCGGCAATCTTGAGCATGTCAGCCTCCTGCCATTGCGATAAGAAGAGATGAGGCTCCGCCGCAAGGCAGAACGCTCGAAGATGGGACAGCGAGCATCATGGGTCAGCCTCCTGCAATGGCGGTGAAGAGGTGAAGTTCATCCCCGTCATTGAGCGGGGTCTCGGCCCAGCGGCCACGGGGCAGCACGGCGCCGTTAAGGGCCACCGCCACCCCCTGTGGATTAACGTCTTGCGCCGCCAGCAGGTCGGCGACACTCTGCCCCGCCGCCAGCGACTGGGCTTTATCGTTGAGTCGAATGGTCAAGGTCATGGGGTGATCTCCTTGCGCTGCCCGCAAACCGGGCAATCGGGGTCGGGGGCCAGCGTGAGGGTCTGCCACTGATGGGCCAGCGCATCGAAGCGGCGCAATGTGCCGGCAACCGGACTCGGCATCCCGAGCAGCAGTTTCAGTGCCTCCAGCGCCTGCAAGGTGCCCATCACCCCGACCAATGGGCCGGTGACGCCGCTGGTCTCGCAGCTCTGGCTCACCTTGGTATCCTGCGGATAGAGGCAGGCGTAGCAGGCGTGATCGCTGTTTACTCGTGCCATCAGCTGTCCCTGCCAGCCCACCGCAGCGGCACAGACCCAGGGCTTGCCCTGGGCCACGCAGGCGGCGTTGATGGCCTGGCGGGTGGCCAGGTTGTCGCAGCAGTCGACAACCAGATCTACCTCGGCCACAAACTCCGGCAGGCTGGCAGCATCGAGCCGCTGATTGATGGCAATCAGCTCCACCAGCGGGTTGTGGGCGGCCAAGCGCTCGCGGGCCAGCTCCGCCTTGGAGTGGTTGACCGCATCAGAGTCGAACAGGATCTGGCGCGGCAGATTGCTGGAATCCACCGTATCGCCATCGGCGAGCCACAGAGTGCCCACACCAGCCCCGGCGAGATAGAGGGCCAGCGGCGAGCCGAGCCCGCCGAGGCCCACAATCAACACGGATTTGCCTTTCAGCCGCGCCTGACCGGCCTCGCCCACTTCCGCCAGCATCAGCTGGCGACCGTAGCGCAAATACTCTTCGTCACTGAGAGACGCGGCATCAGAGAGCATGTTCCACCTCCCTTATGGCTGTGGCCGAGTGCGGCTCATCCCCCGCTCCCACTGCGGCCAGCAGCCGCTCGGTCGCCCCCTGCCAGTCGTCGCTCGCCGTGATGGCCGAGACCAGGGCGATACTGCCGACCCCACTTGCCTTGACCGCCGCCACCCGCTCCTCGCTGATGCCGCCGATGGCGACTGTCGGCCAGTCGCACATCAGGGCGCGGTAGCGGTGCAGCCGCGCCAGCCCCTGCGGGCGCGAAGGCATCGCCTTGGTGCTGGTCGGGAAGATATGGCCGAGTGCGATATAGGAGGGGGCCAGCTCGCGGGCGCGCATCAGCTCGAAGTAGCCGTGGGTGGAGATGCCAAGGCGCAGCCCAGCGGCCTGAATGGCGGCGAGATCGGCGGTCTCCATGTCTTCCTGCCCCAGGTGTACGCCCCAGGCGCCCGCCTCGATGGCCTGCTGCCAGTAGTCGTTGATAAAGAGGCGCGCCCCATGACGGCGACCGAGCGCGACCGCATCACGAATGGCCGGCGCCACCTGGGCAGCGGGTAGGTCCTTGATGCGCAGCTGGATCGTCTTGACCCCGGCCCCCAGCAGGCGTTTGAGCCACTTGACCGAATCCACCACCGGATAGAGGCCGAGGTTGTGTTCGGTCGGCGCGAAGGGGCCCTGCGGCAGGCGGGCACCGCTTGTCTCATACAGGCCGAAGCGGCGATCCAGGGCTGACCCCGCCAGCACGGCGCGGGGGAAGTGGGCAAGATCGGCGGGCCAGCCGAGATGGGCGATGGGGCCGGGACCCGCGCCCACCCCCTGCGCAGCCGCCAAGCCTTGTTGCAGGTAGGCACGCGCCAGGGTGATGGCGTCCTCCACCGGGTAGTCCTGTGCCACCACGGCGGCGATGGCGCTGGCGTAGCAGCAGCCGGTGCCGTGGCCGTGGCGGGTATCGAGGCGCGGCGCGGCAAGCCAGAATTCGCGGGTCTCATCCTGGTAGTAGTCGAGGCAGAGATCCCCGCTCCACTCCAGATGCCCCCCCTTGACCAACACGGCGCGGGCGCCGAGTTCACGGAGCCGCCGTGCGGCGAGGCGCACCAGCTCGGGGCTGCTGACCGGCAAGCCGGTCAGGGCTTCCAGCTCGGGGCCGTTGGGGGTGATCAAGGAGAGGCGCGGCAACAGCTGTTCGCGCACTGCCGCCAGCATATTGGGCTCCGCCATGGGGGTACCGGTGCTGGCGATGGCCACCGGGTCGTAGACCACGAAGGGGGCCGGGGTGGCTGCCAGTCGGCGGGCCAGGACCTCCACGTGCAGCCGGGTCGGCAGCAGGCCGACCTTGATGGCAGCGGGTGGCAGATCCAGCCCCAGGGCGTCGATCTGGGCGGTGAAGGTCTGCATCAACACGGGGTCGACCATCTTCACCGCCACCGAGTTCTGGGCCGTGATGGCGGAGATGACGGAGCAGCCGTGCACGCCGAGGTCATGCATCGTGTGCAGGTCGGCCTGAATGCCGGCCCCGCCGCCGGAGTCTGACCCGGCGATGGTCCAGACCACGGGACGGGCCTGCGTCACCGCGGACAGGTCGGCGGGGCTGACAGCCCCGCGCTCGCTGCTCACGCCTCCTCCCCTGCGGCCTGCTTCAGGGTCGCCGCCTGGTGGTAGATCTCGCCGCCGGTCTCCTTGAAGGTCTCCGCCATCCGCGCCATGCCGCTCTCAACGTCGGCCTGCTTGAAGGTCTCCGTCTCCTTACGGGCCATGCCGCTCTCCACCTCGGCCACCACCCGCTCCTGCTGACCATCCATGCCCACCAGCTTGATCTCCACCGCTTCGAGTTTCGCCGCATAGTCGCGCACGTCCTGGGTGATCTTCATGGAGCAGAACTTGGGCCCGCACATGGAGCAGAAGTGGGCCACCTTGCCGGACTCCTGGGGCAGGGTCTCGTCGTGGTAGGCGCGGGCGGTGTCGGGATCCAGCGCCAGGTTGAACTGATCCTCCCAGCGGAACTCGAAGCGCGCCTTGGACATGGCGTTGTCGCGGATCTGGGCGCCCGGGTGACCCTTGGCCAGATCGGCGGCGTGGGCGGCGATCTTGTAGGTGATCAGCCCCTGCTTCACATCCTCCTTGTTGGGCAGCCCCAGATGCTCCTTGGGGGTCACGTAGCAGAGCATGGCGCAGCCGTACCAGCCGATGAGCGCGGCGCCGATACCGGAGGTGAAGTGATCGTAGCCCGGGGCGATGTCGGTGGTGAGCGGGCCCAGGGTGTAGAAGGGCGCCTCATGGCAGTGCTCCAGCTGCTCGGTCATGTTGCGCTCGATCATGTGCATGGGCACGTGGCCGGGGCCCTCGATCATCACCTGCACGTCGTACTCCCAGGCGATCTTGGTGAGCTCGCCCAGGGTGCGCAGCTCGGCGAACTGTGCCTCGTCGTTGGCGTCATAGACGGAGCCCGGACGCAGGCCGTCACCCAGCGACAGACTGACGTCGTAGGCGGCGCAGATCTCGCAGATCTCGCGGAAGTGCTCGTAGAGGAAGTTCTCCTTGTGGTGGGAGAGGCACCACTTGGCCATGATGCTGCCGCCGCGGGAGACGATGCCGGTGAGGCGCTTGGCGGTCATGGGCACGAAGCGCAGCAGGACGCCGGCGTGGATGGTGAAGTAGTCCACCCCCTGCTCGGCCTGCTCCAGCAGGGTGTCACGGAACAGCTCCCAGGTGAGATCCTCGGCGATGCCGTTGGTCTTCTCCAGCGCCTGATAGATGGGCACGGTACCGATGGGCACCGGGCTGTTGCGCAGGATCCACTCGCGGGTCTCGTGGATGTAGCGACCGGTGGAGAGATCCATCACGGTGTCGGCGCCCCAGCGGGTGGACCAGACCAGCTTCTCCACTTCCTCTTCGATGCTGGAGGTGACCGCCGAGTTGCCGATGTTGGCGTTGATCTTCACCAGGAAGTTGCGGCCGATGATCATGGGCTCCGCTTCCGGGTGGTTGATGTTGCTGGGGATGATGGCGCGGCCGGCGGCCACTTCATCGCGCACGAATTCGGGGGTGATGTTCTGGGGCAGTCTGGCGCCAAAGCCCTGACCCGGATGCTGGGTGCGCAAGAGCTCTGAGCGAACCCGCTCGCGGCCCATATTCTCGCGCAGGGCGATAAATTCCATCTCGGGGGTGACGATGCCGGCGCGGGCGTAGTGCAGTTGGGTGACCCGGCGACCCGGCTTGGCGCGGCGAGCGCTCGGCAGGTGTTCGAAGCGCAGGTGATCCAGCCCCTCGTCGGCCAGGCGCTCCTGGGTGAAGGTGGAGCTCAGACCTTCCAGCGCCTCGGTGTCAGCGCGCTCCAGCACCCACTCCTCGCGCAGACGCGGCAGGCCACGGCGCACATCGATGGGGGCAGCCTCTTCCCCATAGGGGCCCGAGGTGTCGTAGACCGGCACCGGCTCGTTGGGCTCGAACTGGGGGGCTTCCTTGGTACCGCCGACAAAGGTATCGGCCAGCTGGATCTCCCGCAAAGGCACCCGGATGTCGGGGCGAGAACCCTGGATAAAGATGCGGCGGGAGTTGGGGTGAGCCATCCCCTTGAGGCTGTCGATAAAGGTCTGGGCGCTGGAGCGCTGCTCGCGGCGGCTGGATTTATTGGTATCAGAAACATTGGTAGACATAGCAAAACTCACATTAACTGGTTGAAGTTATGGGTGTTTGCTTGTCTGGAGTTCGAGGAGAAGATGAACTTGCGGCGGGGTGTGCTCGGGGGAGTGAGTCGGGCATGGCTCTTCCCAGCTCTGCCGTCCCGTGTTTCCCTAGTCTGGAAACCCGGCGCCCTATGGACAACCGGATGGGACAGCCTCCCCCTGTGCGCCTGTACCAGTCAGATGCGGTCTGCCTCTGGCTGGCGGGAAGGTGCTCCTTCCCCGGCGCGGTAACCCGCAAGTTACCCTTGTTTCCCTTCGCAGGTCTTAACCTGATCAGGTTCCACGGATCCCGAATTAACGGTCTCAGCTTAGCGTCGTTCGACGGTCAGCACTCCGACAAGATGGCGCCAGTATATATGGCTTATTTTTTTACTCAACCATGATTTTTTCGCTACACTGGGGACAGTTCATTAACACAGGGATGGTGTTTGCTATGTACATGAAAAAGTCATTTTTGTTCAGCCTCGTATGTTTCGGACTATATGGTTGTAACGGAGGAAGTGACAACAGTAAAACACTGGCGGAACAATTCAAGTATGATCCTGCAACCCAAGTTGTTGAAAATGACATTCATGACTCCGTTTTTATTTCGGCACTGGACTTGTCAGGGTTGGATAACAGTAAAATTAAAAGCATCTCTTTCACCATCAATCAAAAAATAGGCAGCTATGCCAAACCGATAACAGCCACTTATGATTGGCAATATATTTTAACCAATGGGCTGTATGATGCATCCAGCAACAGAGTTCAGCTTCCCATATTTGGTTTATACAGCGCCTATACCAATGAAGTGACGGTCAACATTCAGTTTGTTGATGCCAGTAACTATGCATTTCAAAAGACAATTGCCACCGATACCTATGTCGACAGCGCAGGTGTCTATGACAATGTAGGCATCAGTATCAAACCCTCTGCCACACCGACCTATAGCTACTTTTATTTAAAAAGTCGCCTTAAAAACCCCATTATCATGGATATTGATGGTAATGTTCGCTGGGATGCCGATGTAAAAGATGACTCTATGTCAACTATTTTCAAAGAAGGTAAGTTCATTACAGGGCATGTAAAAAACATAAGTATAAATTCGTTATCACTTTATGGAAAAACATCTCCGATATCAATCAATGGAACCCAAATGGGAAGTGACGCCTATTTCCATCATAATATTGATCAGGGCAAGCATGGAATATTGATTGAACTGGATGGAACCACTGATGGTGCACTGAAATTAGAATCTTTCCTCAGTGAAATAGATACTGACGGCAAGGTCATCAAGGAGTGGGATCTCGGCAAGATATTTTCTGAATACATGTTGCAAGAGGGGGACGACCCCAGCAATTTTGTCAGAAACGGTGCTGACTGGTTCCACATGAACGCAGCTACCTATGACCCGTCCGATGACACTTTGGTAGTCTCCAGCCGGGAAAATTTTGTCGTCAAACTGGACTACAACACCGGCAAGCTGATCTGGTTGCTTGGTGATGAAACCAAACACTGGTACTCCTATCCTTCCCTGCAGAAGCTGGCGTTGTCGCTCTCCTCCGGACAGACGCCGGTAGGACAGCATGCCATCTCCATGACCAAGGATGGCAAACTGATGTTGTTCAACAACGGGCGAAGGAGTTTCAACAACCCTATCGGCACCCCGAGCGGCATAGATCTGGCCACCAGCCAGACCGCCATCTTTGCTATCGACAGCCAGAGCAAGACGGCTCAAGTGGTCTGGAGTTTTGACGATGGCATCTATTCCGATATCTGTTCCAGCATCTATGAAGACAAGCTGGCAGCTCAAGGGGATTATCTCATCAACTATGCAGCAGCCGACAACCGGACCAGGGTTATCATTCAAGGCATAAACAAGGAGAAGCAGAAACTCTTCGAGTTTACCTATCCAAGTGCAATCCCCTGTGCCACCTCCTGGAACGCCATCCAGATCCCTCTCGAAAACATGCACTTTCAGTGACAGGAAAAGCAGCGCCACTCAGTGGCGCTGCTTTAGCTATGCATCTCCACCCGGTCAGACGACACTATTCGCTACCACTCTGTCCCCGTTTTCAGTCCGGCTGAAGCTCAACCCGCAATCATTCCGTCAGCAAGTCGCATCATCGAAGGCCAAGAAAACCGGGCGACATAGATAGCAAGAGCCCAGGTCTCCCCAATGGAAAAATGGTTCACCGCAAGCGTCAGCAGCAGACCCCATGAAGTGGCCTGCTAAAGAGGATTATTGAGCTGGAGTAATGGTCAGGGTCACATTGCCAAAGCCTTCGCTGGCAAGCGTATCCTGATCCAGTTCCAGAGCGGTGAGAGCCACCCCTTCGGCAGAAGCGCTTCGTTGCTGAACAGCCGCTGCGGCGCGAGTCTGGGGCTGCCCAATCTCGATATCGCCGGCAAACTGGCTTTCGGCATAGAAGTCGCCGGTCACGGCCGACCGGGTCGGACGCAGCACGCGGCCAAGGTTGTTCTGCATGGTCGACAGGCCATACTCGCCGATGGTCCAGTTCCAGTCCCACCACTTCACTTCACCCGGGATGTAGCGTTTGTCCCACTGATAACGGATGCTGCTGGCCTTGTCGCGGAACGGGCCAACGGCAAAGGTATGCTCCCAGGTTGGACGATTGGTCGGATGGGTGTACCAGGCATTGCCTCCCCAGCGCAGGAACCCCTTCATGGTCAGGTCATAATTCACCTCGGCCTTGAACTCATAGGGGTAGGAGATGTTGGACTTGTAGAGAGCGACGCGCACCGGCACGCTGGAGTGGGGTGGCACAGTGGGACGAGCCTCGACCGACACGGTCTCGGTGGTCGCTCCCCCCTTCTGCTCGGCCCAGCTCTGGGTTGAAGAAATCTCGACCGAGTATTCAGTGCTGGAAACCTGCGGGATCTGGAACGTCTTCTTGATGCCGACCTTCTCGCTGAGACTGTAGGTATCCGTCTTGGACCAGTTGGTGGCCTTGTCATACTTAAGGGTAACTACCACCTGCTGAGGCAGATCCGTGTAGTTGGTCGCATTGGCGGTGATGGTCTTGATCAGCTGTTTGCCACTCTCGGTAACCTGGCCATGACTGAAGGAATCCGGCTCCAGCGTGTACGAGAAGTTGCTCACCTTGATGGAACTTTTCTCCCCACAACGGTATCCAGAGCAACCACCATCATTATTTCCCTTTATCAACCAGCCATCGCTGAGCCTGGTCACATCCATATCTTCCCCGACATAGGGGCTATGATTCCCGCCCACCCAGGCGTATCCCAAATAGTGGGCAAGATAACTCACAGGTTTGATGAAATAATCTTTGTCATGCACCATTCGCCATTGCACATCGACTTCATCACCTGCCGGAATATTCCATGCGGAGAGGGAAGGAATTTCTCCAGAGATAGGGGAGTTGGGGTAACACCATGTTTCACCCGCCGTTCCCTGTTTTATTTCTCCATTATATCCAGGTCCCATGATCACCCAGCGATTGGCCAGCCCGGTAATCTGCCACTGTCCCATACGGCTGACCAGATTGCCCTTGATGCTCATGGCTTCA
Source organism: Aeromonas sp. S8(2024) (assembly GCF_041403085.1). Classification (NCBI taxonomy): domain Bacteria; kingdom Pseudomonadati; phylum Pseudomonadota; class Gammaproteobacteria; order Aeromonadales; family Aeromonadaceae; genus Aeromonas; species Aeromonas sp. S8(2024). Next base: position 84,330 of record NZ_JBGLRF010000007.1, read on the forward strand.
TCACGGGTAAGGGGGCGATAGCCGCTGGCACAGACCCCCTCCCCCAGACCGAACCATTTGACCTGGTCAGGATAGACTGGCTCAGCCGCCTGGGCCTGGACGAGCATCAATGAAGATGCCAACAGCGCCAGATTGGCTGTTATTATTTTATTCATCATTTATTCCTCTTTCAGACAGACGATAGTTTTTATTATGCAGAAATAACACCTTTCATTTTGACAGGCATGAACTCCAATGAGCCCCGCCACAGACAAAATAAACCACCAAAATTCATCAATGACAAACAAAATATATATAAGGCGGGAAAATAATTAGAGCGGCAACTTTATTGAGGGATTAATCATAATTGTTCTGGTAGGATAATTTAATATCAATCAGGACATGACGGCGTTTATTAAATAAGAAGTTCCTGAATTACTCTTCCGGATTAATTATGGTTATCTCACGTAAAATTCCATCTGCAGAACGCAGCAGCACCAGCGCACTACCCTCGTGCAAGTCGGTAGCCGAACCGTTGACCCAACGCACATTTCGGTCGAGCGACAAGGTGCCGAGTGTAGCCAGCACCAGGTGCCGACCATCGAAGGATCGCAAACGATCCTCTGCCCGCTGCCAATGGCCTGATATCGCCGGAGATCCGGCCGCCAACAGCTCAATCCGGGTAGCCACCCCATCAGTCACCTGCAGGGCCAGGTGATCACCCGGCCGCAAGGGGTGCTGCCACGGCTCACCAAGCCGCCAGACCGGGGCGCTCCCCAGCTCCACCTCAGCCCCCTGAAACTGCAGGCGCAGGCCATCGTTGTGTTCCAGCTCCACCAGCCAGAGTTCACCATCGGCGGCCAGAGCGCAGAGCGGCAGTGCCAGCAGCAGGAGGGAGGTGCGTGTCATAGCAAAAGGCCCATGGTCAAACCGTGCGAGGTTTAACTATGGGCCCGGGGAGTGGTTTTTTCCGCCCGGTTCGTCTTGTCGTGCGTCAATCATCCTCGCGGCAGCGGCTCAGGCGCATGCCGTCAAACTTGCACTCCAGCTCCAGCCAGCGTCCTTCGAACGGAGCCAGACTGTCGTCCGAGGTGACATAACCCCAGATCCGCCCCTGTTCCACCGGCCCTTCCAGATCCATCTCGTCATCCTCCTCCAGCTTCTCGACCTCCCGAATAAGCCGCAGATCGCCCTCGACCACCCCTTCCAGGTCGACCCAGGTGCCGCCGAGATCGTCCTCTCTCAGCCCGTCCTTGAAACGGGTCTGCTCGTCGAGCACAAAGGGGATGCCGTTGACCATCAGCTGGCCCAGCTGCCAGGTGGTGCGGCCGGTCAATTTGAACTCCGCCGACTGCGCAGCGCCGAATGGCAGCAAGATCAGCAGCAGGAGAGTGCAGAGAGACTTCTTCATCGGGGATCCTCGGGGTTACACTGCCACACAGGATGCCTCATCCGGTGTGAGATGACCGTGAAATGGCGGTCAAGACCAGGAGATCAAAGCATGAAAATACTGGTGGTGGAAGACAATCCCCAGGTCGCGGAAACCATCATGGATTATCTGGAGCTGGCGGGCCACCGGCTGGACTGCGCCTATCACGGCCAGGCCGCCCTGCAATTGCTGGCCGAGCAGCGCTTCGACGTCATCATCATGGACGTCATGATGCCGCGCCTCGACGGTCTCAGCACGGTGGCCCGCCTGCGGGAGCAGGGGATCCCAACCCCAGTGCTGTTTCTCACCGCCCGCGACAGCCTGGATGACAAGCTGGCGGGCTTCAAGGCCGGCGGCGACGACTACCTGGTCAAACCGTTCGCCATGGAGGAGCTGGAGGTGCGGTTGCAGGCGCTGGCCCTGCGCGGCCCCCGCAGCGACATGGGGGCCCTGTGCGTGGGCGAGCTGACCCTGGATCCCGCCAGCGGCCGCGCCACCCGGGCTGGGGTCGAGCTCAAGCTCGGCAAGATCCCGTTCCAGATCCTCACCCTGCTGGCCCGCCGGGCCCCCGCGCTGGTCACCCGCCAGGAGGTGCTCGACACCGTCTGGGGCGACGAGGAGCCCGACTCCGACGCCTTGCGCAGCCACATCTATGCCCTGCGCAACGCCCTCGACAAGCCCTTCCCTGCTCCCATGCTGGAAACCCTGCACGGCCAGGGCTATCGACTGGTGACCCCATGACGGGCCGCCAGCGCGGCCTGAACCTGCCCGCAGGGAGGCCGTCATGAGCCTGCCCAGCCTGCGCCGTCGCCTGATCCTCACCCTGAGCGGTGCCGGCCTGCTGCTGCTGATCATCATCAGCCTGCTGATGGTGGTGGCCGAGGACAAGATGGAGGAGCTCAGCCTGCGCCACTGGCTGGAGGCGGAGGTGACCCGCTACAGCGACGACTGGTTGCGGCTCGGCATGGCGGCCCCCGCCCCCAGCCCGCGCCAGTTCTCCAGCTACTGGACCGAGGCCGGCCGCCTGCCGGTCTGGCTCAAACCCTACCGAAGCCCGGGCTTCTACGAACACGTGCTGGGGGACGAGGACAAACACTTCCTAGTGCGGCCCCATCCGTCCGGTAAGGGGCTGCTCTATCTGGTGTTCAACGACGACGCCGACGACTACCTGGATCCCTACGAGGATCAGCTGCACCTGGCCACCCGGCTGATCGGGCTGACCCTGCTGCTCGGCTGCATCGGCTTCGGCATCTGGCTGGTGCGCCACATCACCCGGCCGCTGCAGCGGCTGCAGCAGCGGGTTGCTCACCTCACCCCGGATCAGGCGGACTTCGTACCCGATGCCCCTTGGCAGGAGCTCAGGGACATAGAGCTGGCACTGCTGGCCGGCAAGCAGGAGGTGGCTGCCGTGTTTGCCCGCGAGCAGGAGTTCAGCCGCTTCGCCAGTCACGAGCTGCGCACCCCCAACATGGTGATCCAGGGCTCGGCCGCCCTGCTCGGCAAGGTGAGCGATCTGCCCGCCCCCGCCGCCCGCGCCACCACCCGCATCCGCGCCGCCGCCGACGAGATGGCGCTACTCACCGAGACTTTTCTGCTGCTGGGCCGCAAGGAAGAGGTGGAGCGCCCGCCCCAACAGGTGGCACCGCTCATTCGCCGGGAGCTGGCCCGTCTCGCCCCGCTGCTGCAGCGGGAGGAGCTGGATATCCGGCTGCAGCTGGACGATGAGAGCGAGGCGCTGGCCCCCCTCTCTCTGCTCGCCATTGCGCTCGGCAACCTGCTGAAGAATGCCCTTAGCTACGCCGAGGGGCACATCGACATCGAGCTGGCCGGCCCCCTGCTCACCATCAGCAACCCCACCGCCGCCGCGCCGGATCAGATCCTCGGCTACGGCTGCGGCCTCACCATCATCCAGCGCATCTGCGAGAAGCTGGGCTGGCAAATAGAGACCCGGCTGGAAGAGGGCATCTTCAGCGCCAGGCTGGTGATGATCCCCAGCGACCCCGCGCAAGATAAGGCATAGTGCTCCTTCCTCATCCCCGGCCCTTCTTCCCGTCAATTCAAAATAGCGGGAGAAGGGAGGCTCCCCCTGGCAAGCCATCACAGCTCGCGGTGACAACCGAAGACTAACGACGATGGCCCAGCACCACCGAGCGTGCCCTCCCCCCTTCGGGAGAGGGGACTGCGGCACCCGCTAGATAACAACAGGGCGCCCGAAGGCGCCCTGTTTGCAATGCGTTGGCGGCAGGCTTGGCGTCACTCCGCCGGCTTGTGCTTGCGACTCGCCTTGAGCTCGAGAAACTCGATGATCTTGCCGGCCACGTCCTTGCCGGAGGCAGCCTCCACCCCTTGCAGGCCGGGGGAGGAGTTGACCTCCAGCACCAGCGGGCCGCGGGCACTGCGCAGGATATCCACCCCGGCCACGTCCAGCCCCATGATCTTGGCGGCCTGCACCGCGGTGGCCCGCTCTTCCGGGCTTATCTTGATCGCCTCGGCGGTGCCGCCCCGATGCAGGTTGGAGCGAAACTCCCCCGGCTGGGCCTGACGGCGCATGGCGGCCACCACCTTGCCGTTGACCACCAGACAGCGGATGTCGGCGCCGTTGGCCTCGCGGATGTACTCCTGCACCAGGATGTTGTTGTTGGTCTGTATGAAGGCCTCGATCACGCTCTCGGCAGCCTTCTGAGTCTCGCACAGCACCACGCCGATCCCCTGGGTTCCCTCCAGCAACTTCACCACCAGGGGCGCACCGCCCACCATGGTAATGAGGTCGGGCACGTCGTGGGTGCTGTGGGCATAGCCGGTCACCGGCAGGCCGATGCCGTGGCGGGAGAGCAGTTGCATGGCTCGCAGCTTGTCGCGGGAGCGGGAGATGGCCACCGAGCTGTTGAGCGCCATGGTGTTCATCATCTCGAACTGGCGCAGCACGGCGGTGCCGTAGAAGGTGATGCTGGCCCCGATGCGCGGGATCACCGCATCATAGCTCTCCAGCTCCCGTCCTTCGTAGTGGATGGAGGGGTTGTGGGAGGCGATGTTCATGTAACAGCGCAGGGTGTCGAGCACCTCGACCTGATGACCGCGCGCCTGCGCCACCTCGACCAGACGGCGGGTGGAGTAGTTTTTCGGCTCACGGGATAAAATGGCGATCTTCATGACAATTCCGCTAGAAGGCAGTGCCTGGGCAGGATGGGGCGGGAGAGTATAAAGTGCCACAGCGCCAAGACAACGCCAATTGTTTCTCCTGACAACAAGACAAACCACACAGAAACGTGCGCTGCCATCCCGCTGTCACCCGCTTGTCAAACGACAGCACCAGACTGGTCTGTCTCCCGGGTCTGGATGCCGCCTCCTTCAGCGAGGATCAATCAGGCCGACGCCTCAGTGCAGGTTCGGCCCCAGCCAGCGTTCGGCCTCTGCCAGGGTCATCCCTTTGCGCACGGCGTAGTCCTCCACCTGGTCCCGCTGGATCTGGGCCACCGCGAAGTACTTGCTGTCGGGGTGGGAGAAGTACCAGCCCGACACCGCCGCCCCCGGCCACATGGCGTAGGACTCGGTGAGCTGCATGCCGATGGCCTGCTCCACGTCCAGCAGCTCCCAGATGCTCCCCTTCTCGGTGTGCTCCGGGCAGGCCGGGTAGCCGGGGGCCGGGCGGATGCCCTGGTAATTCTCGCGGATCAGCTCCTCGTTGGAGAGCGCCTCGTCCGGGGCATAGCCCCAGTGCACTTTGCGCACCTGTTCATGCAGGTACTCGGCAAAGGCCTCTGCCAGACGGTCGCACACCGCCTGAATGAGGATGGCGTTGTAGTCGTCGTGATCCGCCTTGTAGGCCTTGGCGATGGCTTCTTCACCGATGCCGCCGGTCACCGCAAAGGCGCCGATCCAGTCGGGCTTGCCGCTCTCCTTCGGCGCCACATAGTCCGCCAGACAGTAGTTGGGAAAGCCCTGCTTCTCGCTCTGCTGGCGCAGGTGGTGCAGCACTTTTTTCACTTCAGTGCGCGACTCGTCTGTGTAGACCTCGATGCTGTCCCCCACGGCGTTGGCGGGGAACAGGCCGACGATGCCGGCGCAGCGCACGCTCTGATCCTTTTCCAGCTGATCCAGCATGGCGTTGGCGTCGGCAAAGAGGCGCGTTGCCTCCTCCCCCACCACTTCATCTTCCAGGATGCGGGGGAACTTGCCCGCCAGCTCCCAGCTGAGGAAAAACGGCGTCCAGTCGATGTAGGGGCGTAGCACCGAGATGGGCACATTCTCGAACTTCTGTACGCCGAGCTCCCGGGGCGCCGGTGGCTCATACCCCACCCAGTCCAGCTGATGGCGGTTGGCGCGGGCCTCCGCCAGCGTGATGGGGCGCGAGCGCGGCTGCTTGCGGGCGTGCTGCTCGCGGGCGATCTCGTACTCCTTGTCGATGCGGGCGACAAACGCCTCCTTGAGATCCTCGCTCAACAGGCTCTGGGCCACCCCCACTGCGCGGGAGGCGTTGGAGACATAGACCACGGGCTCGGAGTAGTTCTGCTCTATCTTCACCGCGGTGTGCGCCTTGGAGGTGGTGGCACCGCCGATCAAGAGCGGCAGCTTGAAGCCCTGGCGCTCCATCTCTTTCGCCACATGCACCATCTCGTCCAGCGACGGGGTGATGAGGCCCGACAGACCTATAATGTCAGCCCCCACCTCCCGCGCCGTCTTGAGGATGGTCTCGCAAGGCACCATGACCCCGAGATCGATGATCTCGAAGTTGTTGCACTGCAGCACCACGCCGACGATGTTCTTGCCGATGTCGTGCACGTCGCCCTTGACGGTGGCCAGCACGATCTTGCCGTTGCTGGAGCCGCCGGACTTCTCCGCCTCGATGTAGGGTTGCAGGTAGGCCACCGCCCGCTTCATCACCCGGGCCGACTTCACCACCTGGGGCAGGAACATCTTGCCGGCGCCGAACAGATCGCCCACCACATTCATGCCGTCCATCAGCGGCCCCTCGATGACGTGCAGCGGCCGCTCGGCCCCGGCGCGCGCCTCTTCGGTGTCCTCCTCGATAAAGTCGGTGATGCCTTTCACCAGGGCGTGTTCGAGCCGCTTGCCCACCGGCCAGCTGCGCCACTCCTGCTCCCGCGGATCCTCGGCCTGGGCGCCGGCACCGCGATACTTCTCGGCGATGGCCAGCAGCTCCTCGGTGGCGTTGTCATTGAGGTTGAGCACCACCGCCTCGACCTTCTCTTTCAGCTCGGCCGGGATGTCTTCATAGATGGCGAGCTGGCCGGCGTTGACGATCCCCATGTCCATGCCGTTCTTGATGGCGTGGTAGAGGAAGACGGCGTGGATCGCCTCGCGCACCGGCTCGTTGCCCCTAAACGAGAAGGAGACGTTGGAGACGCCGCCGGAGATCATGGCGTGGGGCAGGTTCTCCTTGATGTCCTTCACCGCGTCGATGAAGTCCACCGCGTAGTTGTTGTGCTCGTCGATGCCGGTCGCCACCGCGAAGATGTTGGGGTCGAAGATGATGTCTTCCGGCGGGAAGCCCACCTGATCCACCAGGATGCGGTAGGCGCGCTGACAGATTTCGAACTTGCGGGCGCGGGTATCGGCCTGCCCCACCTCGTCGAACGCCATCACGATGACGGCGGCGCCGTAGCGGCGCAGCAGTTTCGCCTGCTCGATGAACTTGTCCACCCCCTCCTTCATGGAGATGGAGTTGACCACCGGCTTGCCCTGCACGCACTTGAGACCGGCCTCCAGCACTTCCCACTTGGAGGAGTCGATCATCACCGGCACCCGGGCGATGTCCGGTTCCCCGGCGATGAGGTTCAAGAAGCGCACCATGGCCGCCTCGGCGTCCAGCATCCCCTCGTCCATGTTGATGTCGATGATCTGGGCGCCGTTTTCCACCTGCTGCTTGGCGACGTCCAGGGCCTCGTCGTAGAGCCCTTCTTTTATCAAGCGCTTGAACTTGGCCGAGCCGGTGACGTTGGTGCGCTCACCCACGTTCACGAACATGGAGTCTGCCGTGATGATGAGGGGCTCCAGGCCCGACAGGCGGCAGGCCACCGGCAGATCCGGCAAGGCGCGCGGCTTGATGCCCGCCACGGCGTCCGCCATGGCGCGGATGTGGGTCGGGGTGGTGCCGCAGCAGCCCCCCACCAGGTTGAGAAAGCCGCTTTGGGCCCACTCGCGGATATGCTCCGCCATCTCGGCAGCGTCGAGGTCGTACTCGCCAAACGCATTGGGCAACCCGGCGTTGGGGTGGGCGCTCACGAAGGTTTCGCTGATACGGGAGAGCTCCTCCACGTACTGACGCAGCTCGTCGGGCCCCAGCGCACAGTTGAGGCCGAAGGAGACGGGTCTGACGTGGCGCAGCGAATGATAGAAGGCCTCGGTGGTCTGGCCCGAGAGGGTGCGGCCGGAGGCGTCCGTGATGGTGCCGGAGATCATCACCGGCAGGCTGTAGCCCAGCTCCTCGAACACCAGGTCCACCGCGAAGGCGGCCGCCTTGGCGTTGAGGGTATCGAAGATGGTCTCGATCAGGATGATGTCGGCACCGCCCTCAATGAGGGCGTGGGTCGATTCGGTGTAGGCGGCCACCAGCTGGTCATAGGTGACGTTGCGCTTGCCGGGGTCGTTCACGTCCGGCGAGATGGAGGCGGTGCGGTTGGTGGGCCCCAGCACCCCGGCCACGAAGCGCGGCTTGTGGGGCTCTTTGGCGGTCCACTCATCCGCCACCGCGCGGGCCAGCCGGGCCGCCTCGCGGTTGATCTCGGCCGAGAGATCTTCCATCTCGTAGTCGGCCATAGCGATGCGGGTGGCGTTGAAGGTGTTGGTCTCGAGGATGTCGGCGCCGGCGGCACAGTACTGATCGTGGATCTCGCGAATGACAGAGGGGCGACTCAGCACCAGCAGATCGTTGTTGCCCTTGATGTCGGTATGCCAGTCGGCAAACCGCTCCCCCCGGTAGTCCGCCTCACCGAGCTTGTAGCCCTGGATCATGGTGCCCATGGCCCCGTCGATGATCAGGATCCGCTCCTTGAGACAGGCTTCCAGCTTGTTTGTCACATCCGACTTTTTGTTCGACACCGCTCGTTCCTCTTACATCCATGCAACTGCGTAAACAGCATCCTAACAGCAAACAAATCAAATGGAAATCTAGCCGTCTATCTGTCTATATCGGCGCTCTATATACTCACAAATGGGTAATGAGTAACATGTGACCCAAGAGTACCCTATGCCCGTCCTCAATAGGGATACGTGCTTGCTGTTTACTAAAGAGAAAAATAACTATGAGCGTCTACTACACACTCTGCTTCCTGGCAGCGTTGGCGATCTTTATCGCCTTTGCCAATCAGTATGTTGTGAAGATCCAGACCACCATCGCCATCACTGCGGGCTCCATGCTGATCTCCGCGCTGATGGTGCTGTTCGGTAAGCTGGGCTGGTTCAATCTGGAACCCCTGGCCGTCAAGACCATGGAGAGCATCGACTTCCAGAATTTCCTGCTGAAGGGGATCCTGGGCTTCCTGCTGTTCGCCGGTGGTCTCGGGATCAACCTGAAAGCCCTGCGCAGCCAGAAGTGGGAAATCACCATTCTGGCCATATTGGCGACCCTGCTCTCCACCTTCCTCATCGGCTATGGCTTCTGGTTCATCGCCAAGCTGCTGGGTTGGGACGTGCCGCTGGTCTACTGCATGTTGTTCGGTGCCCTGATCTCCCCCACCGACCCCATCGCCGTGCTGGCCATCGTCAAGAAGATGAAGGCACCACCCCAGATCGCCATCCAGATCGAGGGGGAGTCGCTGTTCAACGACGGTGTTGGCCTCGTCATCTTCGCCACCGTGTTTGCCGTGGCCTTTGGCGGCGTCGAGCCCACCTTCGGCAGCGTGGCCGGCCTGTTCCTGCATGAGGCCCTCGGCGGCATCCTGTTCGGTGCCGTGCTGGGTCTCATCGCTCACGTGATGATCAGCGCCACCGATGACGGCTCGCTGGAGCTGCTGCTGACCCTCTGCATCCCGACCGCCGGCTTCGCCTTCGCCAACATGATCGGCGTCTCCGGCGCTCTGGCCATGGTGGTGACCGGCATCATGATCGGCAACTGGACCCGTCACAGCGGCTTCTCCGAACAGAGCAGCCATCACCTGGATCACTTCTGGGAGTTGATGGACCAGTTCCTCAACGCCCTGCTGTTCCTGCTGATCGGTCTGGCGCTGGTGCTGCTGGATCTGGCCTGGCAAGACTGGATCCTGCTGGTCATCGCGGTGCCGCTCTGCCTCGCCGCACGCTTTATCAGCGTGTCGCTGCCCTATGTGGCCTTCCGCAAGTTCCGCAGCTACAACAAGTTCTCGGTGCGGATCCTCACCTGGGGCGGTCTGCGCGGCGGTCTTGCCATGGCCATGGCGCTGGCACTGCCGTCCGGCGTCATGATGCTGCCGGAGCACGGCGTCGACCTGCGCCAGGTGATCCTGGTGATGACCTACTCGGTGGTGATGTTCTCCATCGTGGTACAGGGCATGACCATCACCCCCATGATCACCGCAGCCAAGAAGGCCTGCGGCGACTACTGAGCCATCGGCTGATGGTCACCTGATGATGAAAAAAAGGGCTCCTTAGGGAGCCCTTTTTGTGGCCGACAGACGGCCGTGAAGGAAAAACTGCAAATAATTGTTTGCTTTTTACCCATGTCGAGGAGAGAATGCGCGCCGGCTAGTTAATCAGCCCTGTTTATGTTTGCCCTGCAATGCTTCACCTCACGATGAATCCTGTCAGTACCCGCATAACCTTCTTCTGATTTACTCGCCCTGAGAACCGTTCAGGCTGTCCGCCTGCGTTGCCCGGCTCTCACGGTGCAGACCCGATCTGCCCACTCCCAAGTAGCATCATGCATCCGCGTGGTCCTTGGCGCATTCCTTGAAAGTGCAGACGCCCCTGAACCGGGCTGGGTATTCCTGCGCGCCCGTCAGCTTACAGCTGGCCGCGCCCATCGACCTGACATTTGCCAATACAAGGAGCAAAAACTTAATTTATATAGAGAAATACCATGATGAAAAGCGTACAAACTCGCAAACCCCTGCGTCGCAGCAAGCCCATCAACCTGCCCGTGCAAGAGCACGACTATGATGCGTTTCTGATCCAGTTCAGCACCCGTTTCAGCGGCGGCTTCGCCGTCTCCTGTGACGGCATTGCCGGCGAGTTCTCCATCGAAGAGCTCAACTGATCCTGCCTGCCCACCGGCAGCGCCCGATGCAGACAGGCCGCAACTCACGGCGGCCTCTTTGCCTCATTCCCCCGGCCCTGCTGATATCCTGCCAGCCATGCCGCAGCCCCTCAGATCGGGCAAGCCTCTACCCCTTCAGCCTCCAGCAACAGACACTCATCCGCATCCTCGGCCAGTTTGACCAACCGGCTCTGCACCAACCCCAGCTTGGCCAGCAGCGCCACTGAACGCGCGTTGCCCGGGGTGACGATGGCTACCACTCGCTCGATGCCGAGCCGCTCCCGACCATCCTGCAGCGCCGCCTGCGCCGCTTCGATGCCATAACCCTGACCGCGCCAGGCGGGCAGGAAGGCGTAGCCTATGTCTTCACAAGGCAGGGTATCGCGCTTGATCAGGCCGCAGATGCCGAGCTTGGCGCCGTCGCTGCGCCTTGCCACCAGGTAGAGACCGTGACCGTGACGGGCATAGCTGACCGCCGGCCCCTGCTGGATGTAGTTTTCGGCATCCTGCAGGGTGCGGATGCCCCGATCGCCGATGTAGCGGTGAAAGTCGGGATCGTTGAGCAGTTCGAGAATGAAGGGGGCATCGGCAACCGCCAGTTCACGCAGTTCCAGGCGCTCGGAGAGGATCATGACAAGGGCTCGCTTAGAAGAGACAGGCCCCAAGACTGCCCCCGCAACTGCTCATTGGCAAGGCCGTCACCATGAAAAAGGGCCGCGGTGCGGCCCTGGTCGATGAAATGGGTGGCGTCAGGCCGCCAGCAAGCCGGCATAGCCGTTGCCCTGCTCGCGCAGCGCGACGAACACGGCGGCGCAATCTGGCCACGAGAGGCCGAGCCGCTCGGCCACCTGGGTTGGCCATTCGGGCGGCACCGCTTCCCCCACATCCGACTGCGCCGCCAGGGCGATGGCCAGATGGATGATCGCAGCCTCGGCAGAGAACTCCTTGGCCAGCAAGGGGTTGTAGTGGTACTCCACCGCATGGCAGATGCTCAGGGGGAATTGCCAGCGCCTGGCCATCTCGGCCCCGGTCTGGGCATAGTTGAAGCCGACCACCAGCTCCTCGGCCTTGGCGCGTCCCTTGCTGGGCTCCAGATCCTTGATGTGGTTCACCATGTTCTCCGGCAGCCCCACGTGCATGATGAGCCGCCCCATGTCGTAAAGCAGGGCGCAGGTGAACACCTCCTCCCCCTTCATGCCCTTGAGCTTGGCCAGCCGCCTGGCCAGTTCGGCCACGTCGAACACCTTGCCCCAGAAATGCTTGAGCTCGATGCCGGGCACGGCACCGATGGAGCCGGTCAGGCCGCAGGCGAACACCATGTTGCGCACCACGTCGACCCCGAGCCGCACCACGGCTTCGTTGACGGTGGCGACCTGGCGACTGCCGCCAAACTTGGCGGAATTGGCCAGCCGCAGCAGCTTGGCGGAGATCACGGGATCCTTGTTGATCTTCTTGGCAATCAACAGGATATCCGGTTCTTTCTCGTTGAAGGTCTGCACCAGTTCGCGCATGACTTCGGGCACGTTGGGCAGGTTCTGGGGCTTGGATAACAGTGAATCTATGGTGGGCATATTGGTATCCGTCCATGCGATTTCATGATGGTTGTCGTTTGCAGACCGCAAACCCACATTAATTATGAGTAACAAAAACAGCCCATACAGAAATGTTTTTATCGAAATATTTCAATGTGTTAATGGCTATATCGCTATACTGGCATCCCTTATGACATGACGAGGCACAGCACATGAGCGAACCCACCGAGTTCTTCGACGAGCAAACCCTGCTGGAGATGGTCGACAACCAGCTCAGCGACGGCCACCCGCTGCAGGTCAAGGCGACCCTGATGCGGCTGGTGATGAAGGGCACCCCGCGCGAGGAGGCGCTGCAGTATATCGCCTGCGCCCTGGGGGCCGAGCTGATGGCGATGGAAGCGGATCAGGGCCCCTTCAACCTCGAGCGCTACGGCCAGTTTCTGGACTCCCTGCCCGAGATGCCCTGGGCCGAATAAACCTTCTTGCCCGCCGGCGGCAACCCGACCGCCGGCCTGCTCCCGTTAGGCAAGCCGTCCCGCCAGCCATTATCATTACTGCCAGCGGACAGCAGGGGAGCAAGCATATGCGCTGGCAAGATCGCCGCGAGAGCAACAATGTGGAAGACAGACGCCAGCAGGGGGGCGGTGGCGGGCTCCCCATCGGCGGCAAGGGGCGTCTGATCCTGCTGGTGGTGGTCATGGTGGCCGGCTATTACGGGGTGGATCTCTCCCCCCTGCTCAACGAGCCGGCATCCCAGACCCCGCCCCAGCGTCAGGAGATGTCTCAGCCGGCCAAGGATCCCCTCGCCAGGTTCACTTCGGTGATGCTCGCCTCCACCGAGGATGCCTGGGGCGAGATCTTCCAGCAGAGCGGCAACCGCTATCAGGCCCCCAAACTGGTGCTCTATCGCGGTGCAACCCGTACCGGCTGCGGCCAGGGTCAGTCGGTGATGGGGCCTTTCTACTGCCCGGCGGATCGCACCGTCTACATCGATCTCTCCTTCTATCAGGAGATGCGCGACAAGCTGGGAGCCGACGGCGACTTCGCCCAGGGCTACGTGGTGGCGCACGAGGTGGGCCACCACGTGCAGAACCTGCTCGGCATCGAGCGCAAGATGCGTGAACAGCAGCAGGGGCTGAGCCGGGCCGAGCAGAACAAGCTATCGGTCAAACTCGAGTTGCAGGCCGACTGTTTTGCCGGTGTCTGGGGCCACTACATGGAGCGGGAACAGGTGCTGGAAACCGGTGATCTGGAGGAGGCGCTCAACGCCGCCCAGGCCATCGGCGACGATCGTCTGCAGCAGCAGAGCCAGGGTCCCGGACAGCTTCACCCACGGCAGCTCGGCCCAGCGCTACGCCTGGTTCAAGCGCGGCTTTGACAGCGGCAAGCCCGCCAGCTGCAACACCTTCGCCGCCCGCTAGACGCCCAAAAAAGGGGCCGGATCCTGACAGGATCCGGCCCCTTTTCTCATGCAGGGATGAACATCAGTACTGGGAGTTGACGATCACCTCCTCCCCTAACGCGCCAGCCAGCGGCAGCGGCCGGTAGGTGGAGTTGGCCGCGCGCAGCAGCCGGATGCCGCGAATACCGATCTCCTGCGCGGCCTTGATGTCGCCATCGGCATCGCCGTAGAAGACCTTCATCTGCTTCTCCTTGAGCCACTGCACCTTGGTGTTCTGGCCCGGCTGGTCACCGGCGAAGATCACCGGGTTGAGCTGGTCGGCCGGAATGTTCATGGTCTGCTGCAGGGTCTGGCTGACGGTCTCGGTCCTGGTGGCCGAACGGCCGGTAACGAAATAGATGTGATCGCCGCGCTGGAGGTGCATGGCGATGAGCGCCTTGCCCACCTCTTTCGGCACGCTGAAGGCGTCCCAACCGTTGTTCATCTTCTCCCAGAAGGCGGGGTTCTTCAGGTAGCTCTCGTCGTTGGGGGAGAACTCCTGCTTGCCGCGATAAAACCCCGGGCTGGAGAAGAGCAGGGTGTCGTCGATGTCAAAACCGACCGCCATCGGCGGCAACCCATCCAGGCTCCTGGCAATCTGCGCCACCGACACCCAGTGAATGGGCGCCTGCTGGGACAGGGTCACCGCAGTGACACCGACAGGGCTGGCCGGAGCTTCGACGGCCACGGCAGGCAGGGTCAGGCTGGCGGCAACCAGGGAGGCAAGCAGGGCAAAACGGGGCAATGCGGACATGATACGACTCGTCACATGAAGGAAACAGGGGGCCGATCCTGCCCCATGCCGCCACCGAAAACCGTGAAACCAGCCACAAAACAGGGCCAGGTGGCACGCATCACTACCGCAAGCCCCCATCTTGGCGCAATCGCCAAACAGGATGGCGTAGACGCCAAGGCCGAAGCAGACCACAGGCCCCATACTGGCCGCTCCCATCCACTCAGGAGCCCATCATGGATTACAAGCAACGGCTGCAAGCCTGCCTCAACCGGGTCATCTGCGACCCCGATTTCACCCCGGCCGAACTCGATCACTGGTTCTGCCCGGACTATGTCCAGCTGGTGGATGAGCAGCGGCTGGATCGCGCCGCCTTCGAACAACACCTGCTGGCCCTGCGCCAGAGCCTGGCCCGCTGCGAGATCCGTTTTGTTTCGCTGCTGGCAGAGGGAAACCGGGTGCACTCCCTGCATCGGGTGCGGGCCTGGCGTCACGACGGCGCACGGATCGAGTGCAAGGTGAGCGCCCTGTTTACCTTTCAGGGCGAGCGCCTGAGTCACACCGATGAGCTGACCTGCCTGCTGGCGGGGGAGCCGGCCGACCGGGATCTCGGCTCCCGTCTCACGGCCCCGTCGATTCCCGCAAGCAGCGATTGAAGGCGTGAGAAAAGGCGCTGAAATCCCCGTACCCCAGTTCAAGGGCTATCCGCGACAGCGGCTGGCCCTGTTGCTGCAACTGGCGGGCTCGCCCCATCACCACCTGTTGCCGCCATTGTCGAAAGCTGCAGCCCAGTTGCTGGCTGAACAGCCGGTTGAGGGTGCGCACCGAGGCCCCTGAACCGGCAGCCAGTTCCGCCAGCCCGTATTCGATGGAAGGGTGCCTGCAGACCTGCTCCAGCACCCGCAGCAGACGCACATCCAGCCCCGCGCTCAACATGAATCCGGTCGCCGCCGGCGTCTGTCTCAGTTCGGCTGCCAGTACCGTCAGATAGGCATCCCTGAGGCCCGGCTCCGCCATGTCTGCCAGCCGATCGAACAGGCCGGCCAACAGCGGGCTCACCTGGCGGGTCGTCAACTCGCCCCCTCCATCCAGGTCATCCAGATAGACCAGACTGAGTTGGGAGTGGCGCAGCACCCTGAACTCATGGGCCAGCCCGGCCGGGATCAGACAGAGCTGACCCGCCACCAGCAGCACGCCTGTCGCCTGACTGCTGATCACGCCGCCGCCCCGATGCAGGTAGCAAAACTGCGGGCCGTCGTGACAGTGAAGGGACGTGAGCGCGCCCTGGGGGTAGTCGCGATACAGGAGGTTCATGACGAAGCCCCCAGGCCCAGGGCCCGCCCGCAGACAGGTTCTTTCGGCACTTCTTGTCCCACGCTCTCGCCCCGGTGGGCTATAACTGCTGTACGCTTTCTAGTGACATTCAAGTCAATTGCGCCTTATTGGAGATGCCATGGACGTGCACACCGCCGTTGCCCACCCGAACACAGCGACTCCCTCTTCACCCCAGGCCAGGCTCGATGCCATCGACCAGCTGATGGCCAGACTCGAACTCTCTCCTGACGGGCAGATCCTGGACGCCAACCCGCGTTTTCTCGCCATCATGGGCTATCAGCTAAGCGAGCTCAAGGGCCAGCATTACGCCATGCTGTTGCCGCACGACGTGCTCGACTCGCCTGCTCATGCCGCCCACTGGGAGGCATTGAAGGCGGGCAGGGAGCAGGAGGGAGAGTTTCACCGGCTGGATCGGCACGGCCGGGACATCTGGCTGCGGGGCAGTTGCAGCCCCCTGCTGGACGAGCAGGGCGCGCTGAGCCGGATCATCGAATACAGCATGGATCTGACCGAGCAGAAACAGCTCAACGCCAACTTCGAGGGGCAGCTCAACGCCCTGAGCCGGGTTATGGGCAAGGTGGAGTTCTCGCTGGATGGCATCATTCTCGATGCCAACCCGCGCTTTCTCGAGATCGTGGGTTATCAGCTGGAGGAGCTGAAAGGCAAGCACCACAGGCTGCTGGTTGACCCTGATTATGCCCAGTCGGCCGATTATGGCGCCTTCTGGGAGACCCTGCGCCGCGGCGAATACCTGGCAGGGGAGTTCTGCCGAATTGGCAAGCAGGGGCAGGAGGTCTGGATCCAGGGATCCTACAACCCGGTGCTGGATCTGACCGGCAAACCTAGCAAGATCGTCAAGTTTGCCACCGACATCACGGCTCAGGTGGAGCAGCATCACCAGCTCAAACGCGCCATGGAGGAGGCCGAAGAGGCCGCCAGGGTACGCGAGGAGCTCCACAAGTCGCTGCAGGAGATGTCGACCCCGGTGACCCCCATCTGGGACGGGATCCTGCTGCTGCCGCTGGTAGGGATCATCGACTCCATGCGCACCGCCGACGTGATGAACAAGTCGCTGACCAAGATAGCCGAGACCCGGGCCCGGGTCTTCGTGCTGGACATCGCCGGGGTCGCCACCGTGGATACCGGCGTCGCCAATCAGCTGATCAAGATCACCAAGGCCACCCAGTTCATGGGGTGCGAGGCCATCATCTCCGGCGTCTCGCCAGCCATCGCCCGCACCATGGTGGAGCTGGGGGTCTCGGTCGGTGACATCCGTACCACGGCGACCCTGCGGGATGCGTTCGAGATAGCCCTCAAGCGGGTCGGATCCACCCTCTAGGAGCGCCGACCATGCTGCTCAACAACGATCTGGGCATCGCCGACGTGGCTGGCTGCATCGTCGTCAGCATGCGGCCAGACCTCGGTGACGAAGGCATGCAGCAACTGATGCAGGCACTCTCCCTGCGGCTGGTGCAGGGGTGCCAGCACGCGGTGCTGCTCGACTTCTCCGGGGTCATGCTGCTCGATCACCACGAATTTCTGCAGGTTCGCAAACTGGCCGAGGTGTGCCGCCTGCTGGGAGCCGTCTGCCTGCTGGTGGGGCTGAATGCGGGGATCGCCGCCTTCCTGGCGCTGGCCGACGCCGAGCCGGGGCCGCTACGCTGCTTTCTCGACATGGACGACGCCTTCGCCCATGCCCGTACTCTCAAGGGCGAGGAGTAGGCTCCATGGAGCAGGAGCTGAGCACCCAGCAGGCCCGCTACCCATTGCGTCACGACATCGATCTGCACCTGACGGTGATGGCGGTGCGTCGCCTCCCCTTCATCGCCGACCTCTCCGAGGTGGATCGCACCATGCTCTCCACCGTGGTCTCCGAGCTTGGCAGCAACATCCTGAAGTATGCCGAACGGGGGGAGATCACCCTTACCCTCCACCATCCCAGAGGACGCCCCTGCATCGACATCATCGCCCGCGATCAGGGTCCAGGCATCCCCGACATACATCAAGCCATGCAAGAGCACTACAGCACCTCGGGTACCCTGGGGCTGGGGCTGCCCGGCGTGCAGCGCATGATGTCTGAACTCACCATCAGCACCCCGCCGGAGGGGGGTACCCTGGTGCAGGCCCGCAAGTGGCTGGGTGCGGCCCCTGTGGAGCCAAGGCCGGTGTCTCCCCTCTCGTGCACGGGGCAGCTGCACGCCGGCCTTGGCCTGGCATGGGCCAGCGAGAACCGCCCCTGCTATCCGGAGCGGGTCTCCGGCGATCTGGCGTTCATCCGGCCGGGGCCCGAGGGGGTGTCGCTGGTCCTGATCGACGTGAGCGGCCACGGCGCCGCTGCCAACCAGCTGGTACAGGTATTGGAGACAACGTTGCAGCAGACCCGTGAGCAGGAACCCACCCGTCTGCTGCAAATGCTGCACCAGCGCTGCATCGGAACCCGGGGCGCCGCCGCCGGCGTGGCGCTGATCAACGGCGAGCGGGGTGAGCTGAGCTATGCCGGCATCGGCAATACTCGCATCTGTCTGCGCGGTCACGACCCCTGGCGCGGCATCTCCCGCGACGGGGTGCTGGGAGAGCGTTTCCCCACCCCCCTGCTGCAGCGCCAGCCCCTCATCGCCGGAGACGTGGTGATGCTCTACTCGGACGGCATCAGCGAATCCCTCAACCTGCGCGACGGCGCACTGGATCTTGCCGCCGAGCCCGCCACGCTGGCCCACCAGGTCATCGCCCACAGCGGCCGCAGCACCGACGATGCCAGCTGCATCGTGTTGCGCGTGCTGCCGGCAGAGGAGAAGTAGATGCGGCAACTGATCGGTGAAACCCTGTTGTCCGGCCCTGCGGCGGCCCTCACCGCCCGGCGCAAGGTGATCCAGGTGCTCACCTGCCTCGACAAATCGCCGACCTTCGTTGCCCCGCTGGCAGGGGCAACCTCAGAGCTGGTGCGCCAGCTGATGACGACCTCGGATCCACTGCAACTGCAGCTGTGGCTGGAACCAGAGGCGCAGGAGCTATGGCTCACCCTCACGGCCGATGTCCCGCTCTCCCCCGCCCCTGCCGACATGCATCCGGGCAGCATCCGGCTGGAGGTGCACGCCGACAATCTCCTCGCCCTGGTCTGCCGGTTGCCGCACTGGCCAGATGCCGGGCGGCAACAACAGATGCAGCAGCAGTTCGCCGAACCGACTCGGGAAGAGCTGTTTGCAGTGATGCAGGCCAAGAACCAGGAGCTGGAGCAGGCCTATGAACTGGCGGAGAGCGCGACCCGGGCCAAAAGCGAATTTCTCGCCAACATGAGCCACGAGATCCGCACCCCCATGAACGCCATCCTCGGCATGTCCCACCTCGCCCTGCAGACCCGGCTCGATCCGCAGCAGCTCGACTATGTCAGCAAGATCCAGCGTGCCGCGCAGCACCTGCTCGGCATCATCAACGACATCCTGGATTTCTCGAAGATCGAGGCGGGCAAGCTGGATCTGGAACGGATCGAGTTCGATCTCGACCACGTGCTGGAAAACCTCGCCACCCTGGTGGGTGAAAAGGCAGAAGCCAAGGGCATAGAGCTGTTGTTCGAGGTCGACCACCAGCTCGACACCCTGCTCTATGGCGATCCCCTGCGTCTCGGCCAGATCCTCATCAACTACGCCAACAACGCGGTCAAGTTCACCGAGCAGGGAGAGATCCTGGTCAAGGTCCGCTGTCTGGAGAAGCTGCCGCAGGAGGTACTGCTGCACTGCTCGGTGCAGGATACCGGGATCGGCATGAGCCAGGAGCAGCAGCAGCGGCTGTTCCAGTCCTTCCAGCAGGCGGATAGCTCCACCACCCGCAAGTACGGCGGCACCGGGCTTGGCCTTGCCATTTGCCGCAAGCTGGCGGGCCTGATGGGGGGCGAGGTGGGCGTGCAGAGCGAGCCGGGCCAGGGCAGCACCTTCTGGTTTACCGCCAGGCTCGGCCGCGGCAGGCGCAGATCCCGCTATCTGCCGAGCCTGGATCTGCGCGGCCGCCGCATGCTGGTGGCCGACGACAGCGCCAGTGCCCGTACCATACTGGCCGCCCTGCTGCGCGGCATGAGCTTTGTGGTGGACACTGCGGAGTCCGGCCAACAGGCCCTGCAGATGATCGCGGATGCCGAGCAGCAGGGAACCCCCTATGAGGTGGTGCTGCTGGACTGGCGCATGCCGGGACTGGACGGCATCGAGACGGGGCGTCGTCTCATCGCCCGAGGTGCGGGCCGGCGCCCCTATCGGGTCATGGTGACCGGCTACGGGCGCGAGGAGATCTTTCGCGAGGCCGATGCTGCCGGTTTTGATCGGGTACTGGTCAAGCCGGTCTGCGCCTCCGTGCTGTTCGATACCGTCATCGGCCTGTTCGGGCAACAGGCAGCGATCCTCTCCTTCAAGCATCAGGCGACCCATCACTATCGCTTCGACGGCCTGCAGATCCTGCTGGCGGAAGACAACGAGCTCAATCAACAGGTGGCGCTGGAGCTGCTGCAGGCGGTGGGCGCCAAAGTGAGCGTGGCCAGCAATGGTGCCATCGCACTGGATATGGCGACCAAGGCTCCCTACGACCTGATCCTGATGGACATGCAGATGCCGGTGATGGATGGGCTGGCCGCTACCCGGCAACTGCGCCAGCAAGAGGGAACCGGGCAGCACATTCCGATCCTGGCAATGACCGCCAACGTCATGGCCGGCGATCGCGAGCGCTGCCTCGCCGCCGGCATGGACGATCACATCGCCAAGCCCATCGATCCCGACAAGCTCTATGACGCCCTGCAACGCTGGGCAACCTCCTTCAGCCGCGAGGTCGGGGCCAGATTCAAGACGTCGCAACCGCCCCCGGCATCGTCGTTGCTGCCACAGCTGTGCGAGCTCGGGCTCAATGCCGAACGGGCCTTGCAGCGGCTGATGAACAACTGGGGCTGGTATCAGGATCTGCTGCTGCGCTTCGCCCAGCAGGGTACGCAACCCATGGCAAGCCTGCTGACCGCTTTGCAGGCAGACGAACGGGAAGAGGCACACCGGCATGCCCATACCCTCAAGGGAATAGCGGCCACCCTGGGCGCCGAATCATTGCAGGAGATCGCGGCCACACTGGAAAACGCCATCACCCGGGGTGACGAGGCTGCCGCTCTGCTGCCACTGGCCGAACAGGGGCTGCAACTGCAAGCACAACTGGCGCAGGGGCTGCTGCAGTTGCTGCCAGACGAAGTACCCGAGCAGCCCGAGCAGGAGAAGATCGATACCGCTCCCCTACTGAACCGGCTCACCGGGCTGCTGCTGGAGGATGATGCCGAAGCCTTCACCCTGTTTCAGCGCCATCAGGCCCGGCTCGCCCCCCTGCTGGGGGAGAGGGCGTCAGCCATCGGTGAGGCCATGAGCCGTTTTCGTTTCGACGATGCACTGGCTCATCTGCAACAAGTCCGGGCCCTCAGACCCGATCTGTTCAACCAAGAGTGAGGGCACCATCATGCTCAACTTGCTGGATCCAGATACCAAACCCACCCTGCTGGTGGTCGACGACACGCCGGAGAACCTCTCCCTGCTCAGCGCCCTGCTCAGCCCCCACTATCGGGTCAAGATAGCCATCAGCGGCCAGCGGGCGCTGGAGATCCTCTCGACCGGCCCCCGGGTGGACTTGATCCTGCTCGACGTGGTGATGCCCCAGATGGATGGCTACCAGGTGATGCAGGCGCTACAGGAGATGCCGCAGGCGCGGGAGATCCCGGTGATATTCCTGACCGCCCAGGTGGAGGAGAGCGCGGAGGCGCACGGCCTGGCACTCGGGGCCGTCGACTACATCCACAAGCCGATCTCCCCCGCCATCGTGCTGGCCAGGGTCAGAAACCACCTGGAGCTGAAGGCGGCGCGGGATCTGCTGCACGATCAGAACGCCTATCTGGAGCAGGAGGTGGAGCGGCGCACCCGGGAGAACGAGCTGATCCAGAACATCACCATCCACTCCCTCGCCTCGCTGGCCGAAACCCGCGACAACGAGACCGGCAACCACATATTGCGCACCCAGCACTATGTGCGGCTGCTGGCGGAGACCCTCTGCGATCACCCCCGCTTCCATGCCGAGCTGACCCCCAAGACCATAGATCTGCTGTTCAAGTCGGCCCCCCTGCACGACATCGGCAAGGTCGGCGTACCGGACCGCATCCTGCTCAAACCCGGCAAGCTGGATGAAGAGGAGTTTGCCCAGATGAAACACCACTCCATCCTCGGCAAGGAGGCCATCGTCCATGCCGAGGAGGCGCTCGGGGTGGAGGTGGAGTTCCTGCGGCTGGCCAAGGAGATCGCCTGCTACCACCACGAGAAGTGGGACGGCACCGGTTATCCCTACGGCCTGATCGGCGACGAGATCCCCCTCTCGGCCCGGCTGATGGCGCTGGCCGACGTGTACGACGCCCTCATCAGCAAGCGCTGCTACAAGGCCGCCATGTCCCACCAGGAGGTGGTGCCCATCATACTGGCCGGACGGGGCAACCACTTCGACCCCGACATCACGGACGCCTTTGCCTCCATCCACCAGCAGTTCCACGAGATCGCCCTGCGCTACAACGACGACAAGGGCGAACGGGAGCCCAACCGCGACTAGGCGGTGGCGGGCAGCAGATCGGTGAAGACGAAGCCGTCCCGCTCCACCGTCTCGCCGGTCCGGATGGCCAGCGGTTGGCGGAACATGGGGCCATCCCAGGCCAGGGTATGAAACTCGCCGTTCTCGCCGCACGGGTCCACCCCGTCGGGCAGCGTCGCCAGCAAGGCCGCATCAAACTCATGCCCGCCGAGGGTGGCAGGCAGCTTGCGCGGATCCAGGGTGCTGATCCTGGCCCTGAGCCCTGCCGCCATCATCTGTTGCGCCAGCTCGTCGGTCTTGCTGCCCCACAGCGGAAACAACGGTGTGATCCCCGTCCCCGCCAGCTGCCGCTCCCGATAGGCGCGCACGTCTTCGAGAAAGAGATCGCCAAACGCCATGTGGCGGATCCCCTGCGCCACCACGTCGGCGATGAAGTCGGTCATGATGCGGGCGTAATCTTCGTTGCTGCAGGGCCAGGGCAGGTCGATGGTGGTCAGCGGCAATCCCACGCATTCGGCCTGCGCCAGCAGCAACTGCTTGCGCACCCCGTGCATGGCCACCCGCTCGAATGCCTGGTTGAGGGTAGTGAACAGCCCCACCACCTCGATGGCAGGATCCTGCCGCAATGTGTGCAGCGCCCAGGCGCTGTCCTTGCCGCTGCTCCAGGAGAGCAGCACCTTGGTCTTCGTCATGATATCTCCAGCAATCCGGTGGCCGGGCACTGGCGGCCAGCCGGCGCACCTTGGTTGTCATTCGCCCCGGGCGCGGTGCCCGCCCTCGCCTTGCTGCACCAAAAAGCTGCAAGACAGTGTTGCGAATTGTGCGATTTACAGGTCGGGATGCAAAAGCATACCCTCGGTAGTGAGCGTGTCCCCTGCAAGGATGGGGAACAATAACTAAAAAGACGATGGGAAACATAAGGATATGACGACAGTCACGCAAGCTTACGACCACAGCCGTCCCCTCAACCGACAGGACTACAAGACCCTGAGCCTGGCGGCGCTGGGCGGTGCCCTCGAATTTTACGACTTCATCATCTTCGTCTTCTTCGCCGTGGTGATCGGCGAGCTCTTCTTCCCCGCCGACATTCCCGAGTGGCTGCGCCAGTTCCAGACCTTTGGCATCTTCGCCGCCGGCTATCTGGCCCGCCCGCTGGGCGGCATCATCATGGCTCACTTTGGCGATCTCATCGGCCGCAAGCGGATGTTCACCCTGAGCATCATCATGATGGCGCTGCCCACCCTGCTGATCGGCCTGCTGCCCACCTACGCCGTGCTCGGCATCGCCGCCCCCCTGCTGTTGCTGCTGCTGCGGATCCTGCAAGGGGCCGCCATCGGGGGTGAAGTGCCCGGCGCCTGGGTGTTCGTCGCGGAGCACGTACCCGCCCGCCGGATCGGGGTCGCCTGCGGCACCCTCACCGCGGGATTGACGGCCGGCATCCTGCTCGGCTCCCTGGTGGCCACCGCCATCAACCGCGGCATGAGCCCGAGCGAGGTGAGCGACTGGGGCTGGCGTCTGGCCTTCGTGCTTGGCGGGGTGTTCGGCATCGTCGCCATGTACCTGCGCCGCTGGCTGCACGAGACCCCGGTCTTTGCCGAGATGCAGGCCAACAAGGCGCTGGCGGAAGAGCTGCCGCTCAAGACGGTGCTGCGCAGCCACAAGGGCAGCGTCGTGGTCTCCATGCTGCTCACCTGGCTGCTCTCCGCCGGCATAGTGGTGGTGATCCTGATGACCCCCACCTACCTGCAGAAGGTGCACGGCATCAGCCCGGCCGATGCGCTGACCGCCAACTCGCTGGCCATTCTGGCGCTCACCTTCGGCTGCATCGTCTATGGCCGGCTGATCGACGCCCTCGGCAGCGGCCCCACCTTCATGCTGGGCTCATTGCTGCTGGCCGGCGCCAGCTACGCCTTCTATCACGGGCTGGCGAGTGACACCAGCCAGCTGGTGCCGCTCTATATCCTGGCCGGTTTTGCGGTAGGGATCGTCGGCGCCGTGCCCTATGTCATGGTCAACGCCTTCCCGGCGGTGGTGCGCTTCTCCGGGCTGTCGTTCTCCTACAACGTGGCCTACGCCATCTTCGGCGGCCTCACCCCCATGCTGGTGACCCTGTGGATGAAGAGCGACATGCTGGCCCCCTCCCACTACGTGGTAAGCCTGTCGGTGCTCGGCTTTGCCATCGGCCTGTGGCTCTGGCTGCAGCAGCGCAGTCAGCGCCAGAGCGCGCCGCAGGCCGCCTGAACCCTCCCGAGCCCCGCCCAGTGCGGGGCTTTTTTCATACCGCCTGTGTTCAGGTCGGCCGACATAAGATAGCCTCCCTCTCGGGCCCCTCGACGGCCCGGGACTACTCCGCCCCCCAGTCATTCGAGGTTCATGATGTTCTTTCAGGTCGTATTTCTCGCCTTGCTGGCGCTGCTGCCCATGGTCAACCCACCCACCACGGCCACCCTGCTGCTGGGGCTGAGCAAGGGGATGTCGCGCGAACACGTGCGCCGCCAGATCAACCTGGCCGCCATCTATCTGTTCTGCACCCTCTGCGTCAGCTTCTTCATCGGCTCCTCCATCCTGGATCTGTTCGGGATCTCCATTCCTGGCCTGCGCCTGGCCGGCGGTCTCATCATCGCCTTCATCGGCTTTCGCATGCTGTTCCCGGCCCCCAGCCAGGCGGACGGGGTCGACATCAACCAGAGCATCGCCTTCGTGCCGCTCACCATGCCCAGCATGTGCGGGCCGGGTACCATGGCGCTGGTGATCAGCGGCGCGGCCCAGATCGCCGAACTGCCGGACGAATACAACCGCTTCACCATCTATGCCGCCATGGTCACCGCCTTCGCCCTGATGAGCCTGCTCAGCTGGGGCGTGCTCAAGCTGGCGGATCCGGTCTGCAAGATCCTGGGCGCCACCGGCATCGACGCCATGACCCGGATCATGGGCTTCTTGCTGGTCTGCATGGGTATGCAGTTCTGCATCAACGGCATCAAGGAGGTAGCCCAGGATCCGGTGTTCCACAGTGCGCCGGCGGTACAAGCGGCACCCACGTTGCCACACGTATCCGGCACCCTTGATCAACTGCAGGATCCGCGCCAGCCCTGACTGAAAACGGTGTCATAAATGCGCAAAAATCGGCGCTGATCTTGCGCCTGATCATGTTGCTGACACACAAATGAGTTAGTTTGTTTTTTATACAGATTCGATTCAGAGTGTGCTTGGTAGGTTTGTGGATGGACACCCACTCACTTCAGGAGATGTGCAAATGGAAAAGATGCTGACCGAGATTGGAAGCTACAGCCTGTTTCATGAATATCTGAACGTGGTCGGTGCCGCCAGCCCCGCGCTGACCCGGATCAAGAGCCGGTGGGAGTACAAACAGAGCGATCGTCTGGTTGCCCAGATCAGGGTCGACCAACAAGGCAATGCGCGCTTCTTCATCGACGCCCGCGCCATTTCAGTCAACTGACCGAGCCCCGTATCTGCAGCCCCGGCCCTTGCCGGGGCTTTTTGTTTCCCATGATCCCGGATAGCAAAACCCCGGCACCTGGCCGGGGGTTTGGCGATCACGGGAGTACCGCTCACTGCCCTTACTGGGTGCCGCCCACGGTGAGCAGATCCAGCTTGAGGGTGGGCTGGCCGACACCGACCGGCACGCTCTGTCCCTCCTTGCCGCAGACCCCGACCCCGC
This sequence comes from Aeromonas sp. S8(2024), assembly GCF_041403085.1. Lineage (NCBI taxonomy): Bacteria > Pseudomonadati > Pseudomonadota > Gammaproteobacteria > Aeromonadales > Aeromonadaceae > Aeromonas > Aeromonas sp. S8(2024). The sequence goes on from NZ_JBGLRF010000007.1 coordinate 110,227, forward strand.
GATCCAGCGCGAGATCCTTGCCCACCATGGAAACCTGGCTCATCGCCTCGGGGCCGTTGCCGATCAGGGTCGCCCCCTTGATGGGCGCGGTGATCTTGCCATCCTCGATGAGGTAGGCCTCGGAGGCGGAGAAGACGAACTTGCCGGAGGTGATATCCACCTGACCGCCGCCGAAGTTGGGGGCGTAAATGCCCTTCTTCACCGAGGCGATGATCTCGGCCGGATCGTACTGACCCGCCAGCATGTAGGTGTTGGTCATGCGCGGCATCGGCAGGGCGGCGTAGGATTCGCGCCGGCCGTTGCCGGTGAGCGGCACGCCCATTAGACGGGCGTTCTGCTTGTCCTGCAGATAGCCCTTGAGAATGCCGTTCTCGATCAGCACGTTGTAGCCGCCCGGTGTCCCCTCGTCGTCGATGGAGACGGAGCCGCGCCGACCCGGCAGGGTGCCGTCATCGACTATGGTGCAGTGTTTGGAGGCCACCTGCTCACCGATGCGGCCGGCAAAGGCAGAGGAGCCCTTGCGGTTGAAATCCCCCTCCAGACCGTGGCCCACCGCCTCGTGCAGCAGCACGCCGGGCCAGCCGGCACCGAGCACCACCGGCATGGTGCCGGCCGGCGCATCGATGGCATCGAGGTTGACCAGCGCCTGGCGCACCGCCTCGCGCACATAGCCAAACGCCCGGCTCTCCAGCCCGTCCAGTTCGAGGAAATAGTCGTAGCCGAAGCGGCCACCGCCACCGGCACTGCCGCGTTCGCGACGCTCGCCCTTTTCGGCGATGACGGTCACCGAGAGGCGCACCAGCGGGCGCACGTCGGCGGCCAGGGTGCCATCGGTGGCGGCCACCAGCACCTCTTCATAGACACCGCTGATGGAGGCCATCACCTGATTGATGGCGGGATCCAGGCTTCTGGCGAACTTGTCCATCTGCTCCAGCAGGGCGATCTTCTGCTGCTTGTCGAGGGTCTGCAGCGGATCCAGCGCCGGGTAGAGCAGGTTTGCTTCGGTGCGAGCCCACGCCTTCACCTGGCCCTGCGCACCGGCAGCCGCGATGCCACGGGCGGCGGTCACCGACTGTTGCAGCGCCAGCAGGCTCAGCTCGTCCGAGTAGGCGAAGCCGGTCTTCTCGCCGCTGACCGCGCGCACCCCGACCCCCTGATCGATGTTGTAACTGCCATCCTTGACGATGCCGTCCTCCAGCATCCAGGACTCGTGCCAGCTGCGCTGGAAATAGAGGTCGCCGAACTCCACCTGATGGCTCATCAGGCTGCCGAGCAACTGCTGCAGGCGCCCTTCGTCGAGATCGTTCGGGGCCAACAGGGAGGCACTAACCTGGCTCAATAGACTCAATCTTTCTCTCCACTCTCGATGCGAGATGTCGTAACGGTTAAATCCCCAACCCTGGGTTCACTTGGTGAAACGTCAGTGGACGTCCAACCCACCATCGGGTTTGCAAGCGTCCGATCCCCCGCCACAGGGCGAATCGAACCTGCACATGTTCATAGCAGACGGGCATGGCCCAACACCGGCATGGTGCGTTGCAGTTCGTCCATAAGCCCAGTATCCAGCGGCGCCAGCACGGTGCCGCGCCCGCTGTCCAGGCTGGCCAGCACCCGGCCCCAGGGGTCGATCACCATGCTGTGGCCCCAGGTCTGGCGCCCCGTCTCGTGGGTGCCGCCCTGATTGGCGGCCACCACGTAGCACTGGTTCTCGATGGCGCGGGCCCGCAGCAGCGGCTCCCAATGCGCCTCGCCGGTCACGGCGGTGAAGGCGGCAGGCACCAGCAGCACGCGGGCGCCGGCGCGGGCCAGCCGGCGGTACAGCTCGGGAAAGCGCAGATCATAACAGATAGAGAGGCCGAGGGGACCAAACGGGGAGTCCACCAGCACAGGCTCCTCGCCGGGGCTGAAGGTCTCCGACTCCCGATAGCGGCCGTGATTGTCCGCCACGTCCACGTCGAACAGGTGGATCTTGTGGTAGTGGCCCTTGCGCTCGCCGCTGGGATCGAACACCAGGGTACTGGTGTGGATATGGTCGGAACCGGCGATGGTGGTCGGCATGGCTCCCGCCACCAGCCAGATGCCATAATCACGGGCCCACTCGGCCAGTTGCTGCTGGATCGGCGCTGCTCCGCCCAGATCTGAACCTATGGTCTCGGCCCCGTCCAGATAGCCCTGCCGCTCGCCAAACAGGGCGAAGTTCTCCGGCAGCAGCACCAGCAGCGGCCGCTCCCTGGGCAACAGGGCCAGCTCGGCGGCGATCTGCTCCCGGTTATCCTGCCAGTGACGGCCTGATACCAGCTGTATTGCGGCTAACCACATGACGTGCTCCTTGTCGTTGTTGCTAGTGTCAGATGCTGACCGCATCGCCAGCCTGCAGGGTGTAATCCAGCACTATGATGCGCTCCAGCACCGGGCGGAAGATGGCCTTGAGGGCATCGTGATCCGGGTGGGGCAGATAGCGCTGGCGGGCCGCCTCGTCGGCAAAGGTCATCAGCACGCTGTGGGTGAAGCCCTCGGCCCGCCCCTCCGGGCTGTCGTCCCGCCCCCACTCCACCGCCAGCACGCCGCTGACCTGATGGGGGATGGCGAGAAAGGCCGCGCGCACCGCGTCTATCTGTTCGGGCAGAGTGCCCGGCTTGAAGGCGATCAGCAGGATATGTCGGATCATGGCTCACTCCTTGTGATGGTGCCGGGCCGCTCGTTCAGCGCTGGGCGGGCCCCGCGTGTTTGGGGGTCAGCAGGAAGGGGGTCACCTCCTGCGTCGGCAGGTTGGGGGCCACCGCGTCGACCGCCTCCTTCTGCTGCTGGTTGAGCTTGATGCGGGCCCGATCCCGTCCCGCCTCGATCAGCTTGGGATCGTCGAGCGGGCCGGAGACCCGGAAATCGATGCGGGTGACCACGTCCACCACCGGCTCCAGCAGCTTGGAGAGGGCCAGCACGTAGAGCCCGGTGATCGGGGTCAGCGAGAAGGCCGCCACCACCGGCAGGGTGCCGCCCAGGTTCGGCGAGAAGCTCAGCTCGTAGTCGAGCCGCCAGCGCACCAGGTCGGCGATGCCCTCGCCGCGCAGGTTGCCGGCCGCCCCCTTCATGTAGAAGTCGTCGTTCTCCACCACCCCCTGCTTGATCCTGGCGGAGGCCGACATGGACTCGAAGTAGAAGCCCTTGTCGAACACGTCGCGAAAATCGAGGCGCAGCTTGCGCAGCAATGAGTCAAGGCTGAGCAGGGAGAGCAATCGCGCCCCCTTGTCGTTGACCTCGCGCAGGGTGCCCCCTTCCAGCTGGTAGTCGACCTTGCCGGCCAGGGTCGGCAGGTTCGGCCGGTAGGGCACGTCGCGCCAGCTCAAGTCCAGCGCCATCTTGCCGGGTGCATCGCCGATGGGCGAGGTGTAGCCGAGCCGCTTGAGCAACAGCTCGCTGTTGTTGCTGCTGATGTGGGCGCGGGCACGGGTCTGCATGCCGTCCGCCCCGGCCAGCCACTCGGCGCTGCCGTTCAGCTGGCTGCCCGCCAGCCGCATCTCCAGCCCCTTGAGGCTCAGCTTGTCGGCCCCCGGGATCAGCTCCCCCTTCACCTCCCCCAGCGGCAATTCACCGAAGCGGCAATCCACGCAGCTGAAGGTGAGCCAGGGGATGGCATCCATGATGGCCTTGTCCTGTCTGGCATCGGGATCCGGGCTCAGATCCGAACTCTTGCCGGACCAGTAGATACGGGCGAACTTGGCATCGATGGGCTGGCGATCGGAGACCGGCAGACGCACCACCCCCATCACGTCCGGGCTGTCGATCATCACCTCGGTGGCCTGATTGACCGGCCCCACTGTGAAGTGCACCGCCTTGAGGTTGGCGCTGCCGATGTCGGCGCGGGCCAGCTGGCCGTCTACCCACCACTCCTGCGGCAAGAAGGCGGGCCCTACCACCGCATTGCCGCTCGGCGCCGTGCTGGCCGGCAGCCACTGCTTGAGACGGGCCAGCCAGCCGGCCACGTCGGCCTGCTGCTGGTTGATGGCGAGCAGCATGGGCCGGTCGCGCAGCACCCGGGCACCGGGCTGACCCACGTCCACCCGCACCCGGCTGAGGTAGGGCACGCCGTCGCCGTACACCAGCCGGCTCTGCATGTCGACGTCGGCCCCCAGCACGGCGCGGATGTCGGCACTGCCGTCGCGGCCGCGGGCGGTCACCTTGAGCGGCAGCCGGCTGTCGGCTGCCTTGGCGAGCGGCGCGGGCAGATCCAGCCCCATCCCCTGCAGGTTGGAGTCCAGCGCCAGCTGGAAGCTGAACGGCTGATCGCTTGGCAGGGTCAGCCCCAGGCTGCCGGCCCAGTTGCTGCGCCCCTTGAGGATGGCCAGCGCCGGGATGTCCTGGCGCTGGCGGCGGCTGTCCCACTGCCCCTTGAACTTGAGATCGACCTGATAGCGATTGGGCTGCTGGCGGCCCTGGTAGTCGAGGGTAAGCGGCTGGTTCCACAGGCTCGCCTTGAGGTTGCTGAAACGGGTCTGCTCGTTGTCATACTCGAGCCGCCCCTGCACCTGCTCCAGCGGCAGATCCAGGCTGGTGATCCGCACCTTGTTGTTGCTGAACAGGGCATCGCCGCTGGCCTTGACCTCGCTCTCGCCATCCAGCGGAATATCCAGCTTGACCGAGCCCTTCATGGGGCCGCGGATCTCCACCTCCCGCAGCGCCTGACCGACCGAGCCGCCGAGCGGCGAGTCCTGCAGATAGTCGCTGATGGCCTTGCCCTCGCCCTCAACCTTGGCATCCACGTAGAGGTGGGCCCCCGGGTAGAGATCCGGGATCCAGGCGTGCACCGAGTCGGAGCTGGCCTTGCCGAGCCGGGTGGCGCGGCTGTTCATGTCGAGGCTGGCGTTCTGGAACAGCAGATCGATCTGCAGGTCGGTGAGCGGTTGCCAACCGGGGAAGAATTCATAGGAGGCCTGCTTGAGTGGCACCGCCACCTGGAAGATGCCCTCGCCCTTGCTATAGGGGAAGTCGCGGAACTCGCCATACCAGAGCAGGTCAGCCCCCTTGGCCTTGCCCCCCTTGATGGCCCCGCTCAGGTAGTCCACCAGACTCTTGTCCATCACCTGCAGCGGATAGTAGCGATCGGCGTTGGCCGCATTCTTGACGTCGATGCGGCCGGTCAGGGCAAGGAAGGGGTGTTCGAACAGCTCGAGCCGAAAGCGGCTTGCGAGGCTCAAATCCGGGTTGTCCAGCACCAGATCCTGGCCATAGAGCACCCAGCCCTGCGGCACCTGCCACCAGTCGAGCCGCGCCGAGAAACGATCGACTGGGATCGGTTCCTTGAAGTGGCGGGCCGGGTCTATGGCATCGTTTGCCAGTTGCAGCCTGGCGCTGCCGCCGGTCGGAGTGAGCCAGAACTCGCCGTTGAGGTCGCGCACGCCGGGCACGTCGTGCCAGGCGTTGACCCTGATGTGGGAGAACTGGCCGCTGACGGAGAGCCCCTGCCAGCCGGCATCCGCCTGCAGGATCAGATCCTCAATCTTGCCGGTCGGGCGGGTGCGTTTGAGGGTCTCGGTCAGTTCAGGATAAATCCCCGACACCAGCTGGCTCAGGTTGGCGATCTGGTCCAGATCGATGGCCGGCACATAGCCCTGGATGCGATCGCCGACTCGCTCGAGCTGCAGCCGGCTGTGCAGCCAGGGCTTGCCGTCGAGCTTGAAGGTGACGTCGTGGCTGGCAAACTGCCACTCCTTGCCGTCCCGGCGCAGCTGGATCTTGCCCCCCTGCAGCCCGAGCCGGTGCAGGTCACCCTGTTTTTTTTCATCCTGCCAGATCAGGTAGTTGTCGCCAAACGCCAGCAGCGAGTCCCCCAGCTGACCGGCCTTGAACTCGCTCCAGAGCTGGAAGTCGAGCTGGCCACTCACCTTGGGCTCCCCGGCATGGGTGCGCGCCAGCATTGGGCTGATATCGAGCTGGCGGGCCCCCAGATAGAGCTGGCCCTTGAGCCGATCGAGCCGTACCTGGGGGGCATCCACGTCGACGATGAGATCGAGAGTGCTCTCGCCCACCCCATTGATGAGATAGGCCTTGCCGACCCCCTGATGGCGTTTGCCGCGGTTCTGCCAGCGCAGCTGGGCGATGTCGAGGGCCCGCACCTCCCCCAGCGCCGTGGTGAGGCTGAGGCGGGTGTCGTGAATATCGAAGGTGGAGAGCTGGGTCAGCAGAAAACGCAGCAGGGCCTGCTGCTGGTCGCTGCCGTCACCGGTTTCCGGCTCCGCGGGCTGACTTAAATCCAGCGCTATGTCGCCATCGCTCAGGATCAGCTGACCAAATACCGGCTTGAGTTCGTTGAGGGAGCGCCAGAAGTCGAGGTGGGCCCACACCTTGCCAAGGCGCAGGGCGAAGCGACCCGAGTTCGGCGCGATCACCAGCTGCTGCAGCTCGAGGGCCGGGCCGCGCTGGGTCCAGTCCAGCCCGATGCGATCGACGCTGGCCTCCAGCTTGCTGTCGGCCAGCAGGGTATCGAGCAGCGCCTGTCTGTGCTGATTGAGCAGGGGGCCGCCAACGCGTACCAGACTGACCAGGATGGCCAGCAGCACGAAGAAGACCCCGAGGGCCAACCAGCCCCGACTCAGCCAGCGATAGACCAATTACATCATCACCACGTCGAACTGCTCCTGCCCGCAGAGCGGCTCGCTCACCACCCTGACCTGCTTGCCGATGAACACTTCCAGTTCGGCCAGGCTGTGGGACTCCTCGCCCCGCAGATAGTCGGCCACCGCCGGGGCGGCGTAGACGGTGAACTGATCCGCGTCGTAGGCGCGGTTGACCCGGATGATCTCCCGCAGGATCTCGAAACAGACCGACTCCACCGTCTTGACCCGGCCGCGCCCCTTGCACTCGGGGCACTCGGAGCAGAGCACATGCTCCAGGCTCTCGCGGGTACGCTTGCGGGTCATCTCCACCAGGCCGAGCTGGGAGAAGCCGTTGACGTTGGTCTTGGCTCGATCCTTGGACAGCGCCAGCTCCAGGCTGTGCAGCACCCGGCGGCGATGATCCTCGGACTGCATGTCGATGAAGTCGATGATGATGATGCCGCCGAGGTTGCGCAGGCGCAGGTGGCGGGCGATGGCCGCCGTCGCCTCGACGTTGGTGTTGAAGATGGTCTCTTCCAGATTGCGGTGGCCGACGAAGGCCCCGGTGTTGATGTCCACCGTGGTCATGGCTTCGGTCTGGTCGATGATGAGGTAGCCGCCGGATTTGAGCTCTACCTTGCGCTCCAGCGCGCGCTGGATCTCGTTCTCCACGTCGTAGAGATCGAAGATGGGGGATTCGCCGGAGTAGTACTCCAGCTTGCCGGCCAGCTCAGGCACGTACTCCTCGGTGAAGCGCTTGAGCTGATCGAAGCTCTGGCGCGAGTCGACCCGGATCTTGTCGAGCTCGGCGCCGACGAAGTCGCGCACCACCCGAAAGGCCAGGCTGGGATCCTCGTAGAGGATCTTGCAGGGGGGATACTTCTGCTTGCGCTCCAGGATCTTGCGCCACAGGCGCTTCAAGAAGGCGGCATCCTGCTCCAGCTCCTGCTCACCCACCCCTTCGGCGGCGGTGCGGATGATGTAACCGCCCAGCTCGTCCACATAGCCGGCCACGGTACGCTTGAGGCGCTCGCGCTCCGCCTCGGACTCGATGCGCTGGGAGACACCCACGTGAGCGCTGCCCGGCATGAACACCAGATAGCGGGACGGCAGGGTGATGTCGGTGGTGAGGCGGGCCCCCTTGGTGCCTAGCGGATCTTTCACCACCTGCACCATGATGTCCTGCCCCTGGCGCACCAGCTCGGCGATGTTGCCGGCCTGGAACTGCTCCTTCTCCTTCACCGCCACGCACTCGGTGTGGGGCACGATGTCGGAGGCGTGCAGGAAGGCCGCCTTGTCCATGCCGATGTCGACGAAGGCCGCCTGCATGCCGGGCAACACCCGGCTGATCTTGCCCTTGTAGATGTTGCCGACGATGCCGCGCTTGGCCTGACGCTCCACGTGCACTTCCTGCAGCAGACCGTTCTCGACCAGGGCGACCCGGGTTTCGGAGGGGGTGACGTTTACCAGCAGTTCTACCGACATAAGTTACCTTGCCTTTCTAGTTTTAAATTCTGGCAGCCAAACCGGCGCGCAACCGGTGAGTAACGCAGTAAGAAACAGCCGGCGGTTGTCACCGACCTATGCCTTGCCTGTGATGGCTTCAAATTCTGGCCGCCCTGTTCGAATGCCATGCCGGCCAGTGAGGCGGGCGGCGCTGACCACGGCGGCGACGGGATTAGCGGACCTGTTCCAGATGATGCTTGATCAGCAGATCCGTTTCCAGCAGGGGCAGGCCGACCACGGCGCTGTAGCTCCCCTCGATGCGGCTGACGAACTTGCCGGCGATGCCCTGGATAGCATAGGCGCCGGCCTTGTCGCAGGGCTCGCCGGTACGCCAGTAAGCCTCGATCTCGGCCTCGTCCAGCTTGCGAAAGGCCACGTTGGTGGTGACCAGTCGCACGTCGCAGCGCTCCGGGGTGGCCAGCGCCACCGCCGTCATTACCTGATGCACCTTGCCGGAGAGCGCTTCCAGCATGTCTTTGGCATCGAGCAGATCGGAGGGCTTCTCCAGCACCCTGTCACCCAGCACCACTATGGTGTCGGCCCCCAATACCGGCAGCGCCGTGGGCGCGGCGGCCACGCCGGCCATCGCCTTGTCGCGGGCCAGCCGACACACGTAATCCTGGGGCTTTTCACCCTCTTCCCGCTGTTCCGGCACATCCAGCTTGAGGACTTCGAAACGGTAACCCAGCTGAGTCAGCAGTTCGTGGCGGCGGGGTGAGCCCGAGGCGAGATAGAGTTGCAGTTCGTTGTGCTTGTTCATAATCGCTTGATGAGATGAGGTACGGTTACAATTAGTTGTTTTTACTCACATTCACTTGATATTGAAGCGCCGGCGCACCTTGCGCAAGACCAGGAAAACCCAGGGCCATATTAGCATGGTGCTCAGGGTCGACCAGAAGTAGGCGAAATTGAGGCTGGCCCGGCTGAACAGGTGCTCGGCCCAGAAGATGGTCACCTTGCCCACCAGCGAGAGGCAGCCGATGATCAGCGCCTGTTGCCAGAGGGAAAAGTTGCGGATCTTCTGGAACTGGAACGCCGCCAGATAGGTGGTGATGGCCATCGCCATGGCCCGCACGCCGAGGGTGCTGCCAAGCAGCACGTCCAGCAGCAGGCCCGCCACCCAGGCGGTACCGACGTTGGTCCGGTGCGGCAACGCCAGTGCCCAGTAGATGAGCACCATGGCGAGCCAGTCAGGCCGGAAGGGTTCGAGTTGGAAAGGAAGCGGCAGGATCGACAGGCTCAAGGCCAGCAGGATCGAGATCCAGATCCAGATCCTGCCGCTGGCGGGTTGTAACATCAGCGCGTCGCTCCCGCAGCAGAAGGCGCCGGCGCGGTAGCCGGGGCCTCTTCATCGTCATGCACTTCCGGTTTCTTGTCGGTCCACAGCAGCAGCAGGTAACGCAGGCGGTCCAGCGCCACCAGCGGTTTGGCCTCGACCTGGGCGAAGGGCTTGCCCTCCACGTAGTCGGAGCGGGTCACGGTCGCCACCGGATACCCTTCCGGGAAGCGGCCGCCGAGGCCCGAGGTGACCAGCAGATCGCCGACCTGCACGTCGGTATTGCGCGGCAGGTTGCGCAGCTCCAGCTTGTCGAGCTCGCCGCTGCCGGAGGCAATGGCACGCAAGTCGTTGCGCAGCACCCGCACCGGGATGCCGTGGCTGGAGTCGGTGATGAGCAGGACGCGGCTGGTGGTGGAGCCCACGTGCAGCACCTGACCTATCACCCCCTGATCGTTGATCACCGGCTGGCCGTTGTAGACACCGTCCAGCGCCCCCTTGTTGATCAGCACCTGATGGCTGAAGGGGTCGGAATCCACCGACAGCAGCTCAGCCACCATCTTGCGGGACTCCTTGTGCACCGGCGAACCGAGCAGCTCGCGCAGACGCTGGTTCTCGTGCTCCAGATGATCCATCTTGAGCAGGCGCGAGCGCAGGGTGAACAGCTGTTGTTCCTGCTGCTTGGTCTGCTCGATGAGGCCGGCCCGGGTCTGCACCTGGGTCGACATGGTGTCAAGCAGGGTGCCTGGCGCATTGGCCATGTATTGCAGCGGGCTGACGAGTGAGCTGAGGTAGACGCGGACGTGGCTGAACACACCGAAGCGAGAGTCCGCTACGATGGCAGCAATGGAGATGATGACGGCGAGAAACAACCGTAACTGAAGCGAAGGGCCTCTACCAAAAATGGGTTTCATGGGTCGTCAAAAAAGAGCCGGCACGCTGGCCGGCTTTGGGTCTTATTCGTAGTGGAACAGATCGCCACCGTGCATATCGATCAGCTCCAGCGCCTTGCCGCCGCCACGGGCCACGCAAGTCAGCGGATCTTCGGCCACCACCACAGGGATGCCGGTCTCTTCCATCAGCAGACGGTCGATATCTTTGAGCAGGGCACCACCACCGGTCAGCACCATGCCGCGCTCGGAGATGTCGGAAGCCAGCTCGGGCGGAGACTGCTCCAGCGCTACCATCACGGCGGAGACGATGCCGGACAGCGGCTCTTGCAGCGCTTCCAGGATCTCGTTGGAATTCAGGGTGAAGCTGCGCGGCACACCTTCGGCCAGGTTGCGACCACGGACTTCGATCTCGCGCACCTCTTCGCCCGGATAGGCGGAGCCGATCTCGTGCTTGATGCGCTCGGCGGTGGCTTCCCCGATCAGGCTGCCGTAGTTGCGGCGCACGTAGCTGATGATGGCTTCGTCGAACTTGTCGCCGCCGATGCGGACGGACTGGGAGTAAACCACACCGTTCAGGGAGATGATGGCCACTTCGGTGGTACCACCACCGATGTCCACCACCATGGAGCCGGTCGCTTCGGAGACCGGCAGGCCGGCACCGATGGCGGCAGCCATGGGTTCATCGATCAGGTAAACCTCGCGGGCGCCGGCGCCCAGAGCGGATTCCTTGATGGCGCGACGTTCCACCTGGGTGGAGCCGCACGGTACGCACACCAGCACACGCGGGCTGGGGCGGAAATAGTTGTTGTCGTGAACCTGCTTGATGAAGTGCTGCAGCATCTTCTCGGTCACGTAGAAGTCGGCGATCACGCCGTCTTTCATCGGGCGAATGGCGGAGATGTTACCCGGGGTACGACCCAGCATCTGCTTGGCGGCATGACCGACAGCAGCGACCGATTTGGCGTTCCCGCGCTCTTGGCGAATGGCGACAACTGAGGGTTCGTTAAGGACGATCCCTTGATCTTTTACATAGATCAGGGTGTTGGCAGTTCCCAAGTCGATCGACAGATCGTTGGAAAAGACGCCTCTGAGCTTTTTGAACATGGCTACGGGAAATCCTAAGAATTTGGAGGTGCAGAAAACCGGCTAACTTTACCAATGCCCACCCCAATCGGCAAGCGCTCAAACTGTCGCCAGCCCATCGGGCGCGACAAAAATGCGAGTCATCACTCACCCGCACAAGCCGGCAAACGCTAATAAACAAGGGGATAGGGGGTCGGCGGCCAGCCAGCGCCCCCGCAGCCCCGCTCAATGCATCACTTCGCGCCGATAAATAATTCTGTCATTACCGCGACTTGAGCCGAAAATGGCCTCTCCCTGCAGGGTCTGGGGATCCGACAGCCAGAGTGGTTGTGTCGGCTGTTTCGCTAGCTCCACCCGGTAGGGAATGCGCACCGCCATCTCGGGTTTGCCAAACTGCAGCAGGATTTCGCCATCTTTGGCCACCGCCGCCATGCCGCCCGGCGGCGAACTGCCCAGCCCCAGCTTTATCTTGCGATTGCCCCCTATGTTGAGCTCGCTGCTGGCAGAATCGAGGCTCTGGCCTGCGCCCGAGAAGCTGAAGCCCTGATTGGCCAGCGACAGCAGGGTGCATTGATCCAGCCTGTTTTGCTGCCAGCCACCGGCCTCGTAATACTGCATCTGCTGCGCCACGGCCAAGGCGGCCGATGCCACCCCGGTCTCGGTCTTCGCCAGCAGCCGGCCGAAATAGACCTGCATCGGCACTGTGTCGATCAGGCGGGCGTTGCAACTGCCACCACCGCAGTCACCCACCACCCCATCGTTGAAATTGGGCATGGCGATCAGGCTTCTGTCGCCATCGTTGTCCCGCATGTAGAGGCCAAACAGCAGCGACTTGTAGGGGCCATCCGGCTGGACGTCAGACACGCGAACGAACTCGCTGCTGCCGGTAAAGGCGGCTCGTCCATCGAGCCATGGCAGCGGCTGCAGGCTGCGCAGGCGGCTCGACAAGGTCTTGCCATCCTTGTCGTTGGCCACAGTGATAAACGCACTGCCCTTGGCGAAATCCCCCGTGTAATTCGCCGTCTGGGCACCGGCCAGGTTGCGGGCGCGCACATCCAGCGCAACCCCGAAGGGCTGCCCCATATATGTGAAGGGATCGCAGGCCGGTACTATGTCGCCGCTCACCAGCTCGAAGTCGGCCGGGATGAAGCGGCCCACCGGCTGGCTCTGGCTCGGCGGGACCGTGGTATTGAAGTAGCCATTGGTCGGCGGGGTCGCCGTCAGCCTGAACACCCCCACCTCGCTGACGCTCTGTTCCATGCTGGTCGTCCCGTTGGCCGCGGCGCCATGGTCATAGCTGGTTTTACCCAGGCTGGCGGTTTTGCCCGGCGTCGGCGCCACCAGGGTATTGCTCAGGGCGATGCCGCTGAGCGAGAAATTGGGGGTCGCGAGATTGCCGGTGCAGATGTCGCCGTCGTTGGCTGACTCCCAGGCCACCGCCTTGATGTCGACCTGAAATGACTCCCCCGCCTTCTTGAAGATCGGGCAGCTGGCATAGTTGCCCGTACATGCTGCCGCAGCGGTCGTGATGCAGAGCCCCACCGGCCGCGCCACAAACGCATCCGAGCCCAGCATCACCAGGCCAGCTTCACTGCCGGTGCCGTCGTAGCGGGCATCCAGCTGAACCTTGCCGGCATCCGGATAGGTGACCGTCATGCTCGACTGCCCCTGGGCATCGAAGCTGAGGGAGAGCGCAGTGGCATTGCCCTGGCTGGTGCCGATCACGCTGTTGTTGACGCTCATTCTGCTGTTGTAGATGTTGCTGGCAGGCGAGACATAGCTGCTCCAGAACTTGATGCTCTTGCTCTGGTTGGCAAACCCCGGTACGCACTGCTTGGTCACGTCGCTCTTCTTGACCGCCTTGATGGCCACCGTCTGCGGCTGGTTCGAGTAGGTGTCGGGCACATCGAAGATGAAGCCGCTGTCGGCAAAGGTGAGGGTGCAGGCGGAGCTGCTCAGCGCCCCGCCACCCGAGCGGCAGAGGGTGGTGCTGAGCGGCTTGGTCGAGGGCGTCGAACCGCTGACCCCCACGGTGACCGCGCCTGCCGTCGTGTTTCTGAGCTGCAATGTTGTGCTGCCGCCGCTGAAGTTGACTACGTTGCCCCCGACCCAGCCGCCGCTGGTCGTCGTGGTGGGGAGCAGGGTCGCGCTGACCGGATCGGTGATCAGCACGCTGCAATCCGGGTTGGCACAGGCCCGGATGGTGAGGGTTTCCGGGTTGCAGGTCAGCGCATTGCCGCTGTGATCGAACTCGAAGTGATCGATCTGGGTACCTACCGGGCTGGATCGCAGGGCGCAGATCCGTACGTTGTCTATCTCGTGGTAGTTGGTGACCGAGCCGGTTGAGCCGGTCAGCGACAGCAGGAAATTGGCCGGCACCGCCGCCTGACCGGCTTGGCTCGCCATGTTGAGGGGGCCGATCAGGGAGCTGTAGCCAGCCCCGGTATCCCGCTCCACCGTGGCCAGCGAGCTGCCAGCCACCCGGGAGTCGACCGTGATGCGATAGCGGTGGGGCCGGTTGCCGTTGGTGCCGCTGTCGACGGTCGGGCTCAGGTAGCTGCCGGTACCGGCGAGATAGTTGTAGCCTGAGGTGCCCGACCCAGAGCCGCGGATGGAGACCGCCTGCGGCCGCGACCCCAGGTTGGCACTTCCCCCCTCGTTGGCATAGTTGCCGTACTCATCGAGCCCGACCCCGAGCCAGCCGCCGGCAAAGCCGCTGAGGTCGGGCTTGTAGCCATAGCCCAGCGGGCCGCCGAAGGCCCCCGGCTGCGGCGTTAGGGTCGAATCGGAGAGCACCACCGCCATGCCATCGGCCCCGCTCGTGCCGAAGGTCTTATAGGCGTATTGATCGAATTCGATCGTCACCAGGTTGCCGGCCCCCGGAAAGAGGCGCTGGAAGGTCGCCGAGGTGGCCTGATCGGTGACGTTCTGGGTGAGTCGCAGGCGGCCATTCTGTACCGATGGCAGGGTACTGTTGTTGCGCTGGGCCACCACCCAGCTGTCCGGGTTGATCTGGCCGCTGTCGAAACCGTCGGTAAAGCAGGTCAACGGCGGCGGCACCGAGTAGTCGTTGATGCTGGACTGGGCATCCATGCTCAGGTAACCGGCCGTTACCCTGCCATAGACGGTGGCATTGTTGTTCATGGTCAAGCGGCCGTCGGTGTAGAGATAGCCATAAAATGTGGTGGCGTTATCGAGCACCATGTTGCCGTAGCTAACCCAGACAAGGCTCCCCTGACCATTGCTGTTGACGCTGACCGTATTGAGCAGAGTGACGTCCTGATTGACAAAGATCCGGGTTGTGCCGCTACCGGAGAGGCGAATGGTCACGTTGTCGATATTCAACTTGTCGATGAAATAGTCACCGTCCCCCAGTATCAGAGTCGCCTTGTTAAGCAGAGTCAGGGTCTTGATCTGATACGAGCTGCGACTGGGGAAGGTCATGGTGCAGCCGTCCACTTTCATGGTGCGATAGGCAGCGTTGGAGGCAGTTTGAGCGCCTGATGAGCAAGTCAGGTCATTGCTGGCAGCTATGGTCGGGAACTTGTTGTTGCCTGTCAGCGCAAGGCCGCGGATATCGCTGCCGGTGACGGCGCAGACCTTGTAGCCTCCCGCTCCGTTATCGCAACGGGGAGTATTGTTCTGATCCGGCTGGATGGAGCAGAAGTTGAGCGGCAACCCGCCGGTACCGTTGATCTTGGCGTTGTTGAGCTGGCTCAGCTGATAGCCGCTGATCTGGTGGCAAACATCGTTGTTGTCGTCATGATGACCCTGCACCACGGCCGGAAAAAAGGTGCCGGTATCGATGGGATCGAAGGCCCAGACCTGGCTAGTGAAGAGGGCCAGCGCCCACAACCATTTCATCATCAGCCTCCGTCATACGCTTCGACCATCAGGGTACGGCTCACCCTGAAGTCTGGACTGGCACTGGTCAGGTCATTGCGCAAACCGCAGGTGCCGACACTCTCGAGCCGATAGCCGGTGCTCGTCACGTTGTTGAAGCTGGTCGCCAGGGTGCGGCACTGCACCACCGCCTGACAGTCGACCAGCCCGGGGGTGCCGGCGAAACTGATCGTCCTGCTGGGCTCGCACTGTGCCGGTGGCTGGGGCTGGGCCGCCGTCCGGTTGGGGAACAGTCGATAGAGCGCCACCTCCAGCCCGCTCTGGGCCGCCAGCAGGGCGCGCACGCTGCGCACCTCCACCGTGTTCTTCTCGCTGCTGTCGAGCAGAAAACGCCCCATGACCGCCGCCAGCATGGCCATCACCACGATCACGAACAGGGCGATCATCAGGGCACTGCCCCCCATCTTCTTGCTCTGGCGCCGCTCAGGGAACATTGAACACCCCCAGCTTGTGGTTGAAGGTGACCGCTTCCCCCTTGCGCTCGAACACCAACCGCACGCCGAACTCCCCTTCGCTGTTGAAGGCCGTGGCCTCCCGATAGAAAGAGCCGGCCCGCAGGGAGTCGGCCATCAGGATCCCCAGCGGCATGGCCGCGCTTGTACCATTCAGCGCCATGCTGGCGCGGTACATGGACCCCGCCTGCACACAATAGCGTACCTGTTCGCGGGCAAAGTAGACCCGGCTGCCAGGGGAGAGGCCGGCCAGACTCTCGGTCGCTGCGTAGCGCAGGGTCTGTGCCCCCGAGACCGGAGCCAGCACTTCGGTGACCCTGGCGACGCAGCGCCCGTACTCGCAACCATTGCTGAGCGCAGGCTGGTTGGCATCGGGCAGCGGGAAGACGGCCAGCAGATCCCCCACCGCGACTGCACTGGCATCCGGGCTAAAGGGATCGACGGCCGAGGCAGGGGTGGCCATCACCAATTCGAGGGTGGTTGTGCTGCCGGACACATTCCGGTTGAGGGCGATGTAACGGCTGGAGGTACTGATGGGCCAGAAGCGCAGGCAGGGACCGCTGTCGCTCCAGCTGCCGTCCAGGGTCTCGATGCGCTCGGAACCCGGCAGCGCATTGCGTACTTCGCGGTTGAGCCGCTCCATGGCGAAGCGGGCATCACTCATCAGCTGCTCGCGGCTGCTGGCATCCCCGTAGATCTGGCTGCCGATGCCGATGAACTGGCTGGCGAAGGTGGCCATGATCCCCAGCAGCAGGATCACCATCACCAGCTCGATCAGGGTAAAACCGCCCGCCGTCCGCATCAGTAGTTGCCCCGATAGAAAGAGAAGTCGAGCACGCTCTCATCCGGCAGTTTGATCTGCAGATCGATGCGCTTGCCCACCGAACAGGGGGACGCACAACTCTTGAAGGTGCCATCGCTGAAGTCGACCGGGCTTACCGCAATCCTGACCTGATAGTTGCGATACTCGTCGCTGGCGATGATGCCGCCGCTCTGGGTGTAGAAGCTGGCATCCTGCCAGTTGCCGGCGGTATCGAAATCGTCCACGTCGTTGAACGCATAGGGGGTGGGTTCACCATCCGGACCGTAGCGGGTCGAGCAGGCGGCAATGGTGACACCGGCCACCACTTCACCACAGCGATAACGACCGCCATTGTGATCCGACTGCTCGTCGAACGACTTTTGCTGGATCTCGCCGGCCAGCCGCTGGGCCAGCTGAGCCGCCCGCACCTGCTGCACCGGATCCACCGCGCTGGGGGCCTGGTTGACGAGCAGACCCAGGATGCCGGTCAAGGCCACCGCCAGCAGCACTATGCCGACGATGAGCTCAATCAGGGTAAAACCGCGATCAGGGGCTCTCATGAATGAAGCCCTCCGACTCTATCTTGATGCCGCCCGTCTCCTGGCCATCGCTGACCCGCAGGGTGCAGCCCGTGGCACAACCCCCGAGCGGCCTGCCCATCTGATCGAAGCGCAGCACGAAACTGCTGGCGTTATTGAGGGAGACCGCCATACCGGCGGAAGGAGTGACAAGACGGCCACGGGTGCGTTGATTGTCGCTCCAGCCGGCCATGAGGCCGGGGGCCGGACAGCCAGCCCCGGTCGCCGCCAGCGTGATATGGGCAAAACGGGAAGCCTCCACCACCAGCTGGGTACAGCGGTCGGCGGGTTCATGCATGTTGATTGTCTGCACCAACCGCAGCCGGGTCAGCAGCTCATCACGCAGGGTTTGGGTTTCAACGCCGCCTTTGCCCAGCCATTTGGGCACGGCAAAGGCGGCCAGAATCCCGAGCAACAGGATCACGATAACCAGTTCAATCAGGGTAAAGCCAAGTCTGCTCATTGAAATAGATCGCATACCATTTTTACCCATCAAAAATGAGCAGAGAGAACCTCTCTCTGCTCATCCGAACATTGTATTAATTGCAGTCAGTGGTCACCGCTGTCGGTACTGAAGTCGACGTTGCCTCGGTGTAAGTCACGAAGCAAGTGGTAGAAGTGGTAGATACGCCATTCGGGAAAATTTTGATGGCGGCAGGACTAGAACCAGTCGGTGCGGAAAACGCCCATTCAGTACTATTCAACTCAACAACAGTTGACAGCGCAGCAGAGGTCGCAACCGGGTAGCCAAACAGCGTAGAAACTGTTTTTCCATTGCCCAGATCCAGGTCGTAAGCAGTGCTTTCTTTGTCTTTCCCTTTGAGAACTGACTTGCTGTAAACCATGGCACCAGCAGAGTTCAAGGAACCAGCAACACCTTTCAAGGTGGACGTTCTGGCATCATCCTGCAGATTCAGGAACTTGGGTGCTGCGGTCACTGCCAGGATACCCAGAATGATGATCACGATGACCAGTTCGATCAGGGTAAAACCCGCCTGTTTTTTCATCTTGTTTTCCTCTGTCAATTAATGTTGGTGGTCACCTGACCGGAAGCCGGACGGTAACTGAAACTCATGAATGCATCAGTACTGCCTTGCGGATCCTGATACTTGCCATCACTACCCTTACTCAAACTATTGACCAGATAGTAGCGGCAGACCGAGTCCAGGCCGTTATTGGTCACACTGACATAGTATTTCAGGTCATTGCCACTACCACGCACCTCGCTGAAGCTGGTGGTAGCCTTGGGCGGGTTCTGCAGCAGACCCTCCCAAATCTTGAGACAGCGCGGGGCCGTCAGGTTGGTCGGATCCACGTCGATGCCACCGCCCGCCGAAGTATCCATGGGATAGCCGGGCGACAGCTCGCCATTGCTGACCTGGGTATCGGTCGGCGTGGTCAGGTAGAAGCGGGAGCCGTCATAGAGCACGGTATTGAGGCTGTCCTGCTTGGCACGCCCTTCGGCCTCCCACTGGGCCCGAACCAGCGATACGCCAGTAGCAAACCCGCCGGAGACCCCCTCCACGCTGGCCTTCTTGGCCTCGTCGGTCACATCGAGAAAACGGGGCAAGGCCGTCACCGCCAGGATCCCCAGGATGACGATGACGATCACCAGTTCGATCAACGAGAAACCCGCTGCCCGATGGGGGCTCGCCACACCGGCATATTTTGGAACCAGTCGCGTTGTTGTCATGAACCCTCCGTAATAACCCACATTATTTCATGTAGATACAAAAAAATCATTTAGCTGGGTCGCAAAAAAAAGCCTCATTCAGGGCTTTTCCAGCACTCTGCCGTCAGAAAAGTGATAAATCAGCCAATTAGGTTCCAAGCCGAACTCACATCCGGTGCCATCCTGGCTTGCCAGGGCCTGCACCGGCGGCTGGGTTGAGGCCGTAGCGCCGATGAGCCGATCCCACAGCCAGCGGCAATGCTCGGAGGACGTCAGCGGGTCACCGCTACCCAGCGGCCAACCCCGCGCATCAAACTGCCAGGCCACCCCGTCGACGTGCAACAGGGCCGGACGTCGCTGCTCCAGCCAGAGTCCGTGCAGGCGCTGGGCTCGCTCGGCAAACTGCTCCCCCAGCAGGGTCAGGCTGACGGCCAGCGCCTCCTCCCGATGGACAAGATAGCTCCGGGCCAGGGTCGCCACTATGATCAGCAACAGGATCACCACGGCCAGCCGCCGATAGCCTCCCAGCCAGTGCTCATCCTGTTGTGACTGTCGACTCACCCGTCTCGCTCCACGCTCTGCCGCTTATCCACACCGCCCGCATCATATCCCGCCTCAGTGACCGTAGAGATACCGGTTACTTGCCACGCACGGCCCGCATCATGTCCCACATCGGCGTAAAGATACCCAGCGCCAGGATCAATACCATGACCGCCACGATCCCGATCAGGATCGGCTCGATCCGGGCGGTGAGGCTCTTGAGGTCATAATCCACCTCCCGTTCGTAATACTCGGCCGCCTCGTGCAGCAGATCATCGACCTGGCCGGTCTCTTCCCCCACCGCGATCATCTGCATCACCAGCGGGGTAAACAGGCCGCTGGCCCCGGCGGTACGCAGCAGGCTCTCGCCCCGCTCGATGCCGGCCCGCATGTCGCGGATCCGCCCCGCCATGTGCGCGTTGTCCACCGCGTCGGCCACCAGGCTCAGTGCCGTGTTGAGCGGCACCCCGGCCTTGAGCATCATGGAGAAGCTGCGGGCGAAGCGGGCCAGCAGGGAGCGCTCGATAATGGTGCCGACGATCGGCAACTTGAGCTGCCATCTGTGCCAGGTCAGCTTGCCCTTGACCGTGCTGACCCAGTGCCGCCAGCCAAACACCATGGCCAGCAGCACGCCGAGCATCACCCACCAGTAGTGCACGAAGAAGTGGGAGGTAGCGAGCAGGATCCGGGTCGCCAGCGGCAGCTCGACGCCAAATTTGGCGAACATGCCGGCGAAGACCGGGATCACCATGATGTTGAGGATCACCATGGCGATGCCGATGGCAATCAGCACGAAGCTGGGGTAGCGCATGGCGGTCTTGATCCGCTTGCGGGTTTCCAGCTCCAGCTCGAAATAGTTGGCCAGTTGCAAGAACGCCTCTTCCAGCTGACCCGTGTTCTCCCCCACGTGGATGATGGCCACGAACAGGCTGCTGAACACCCTGGGGTGTGCCTGCATCGAACTCGACAGCGGCCGGCCGTTGCCCAGATCCTCCCCCAGCGCGTGCAGCGCCCGCTTGAGCGGCTTGCTGTGGGCACTCTCCTCCAGCCCGGCGATGGCGCGCAGGATGGGGATGCCGGCCCGGGTCAGGGCATACATCTGGCGGCTGAACACCACCAGCTCGTCCAGCCGCACGCCCCGCTCCAGCAACAGGGACCAGTCGAGGGCGGCCGCCTTCGCCTTGCCGGGTTTCAACTCGGTCGGCATCACGCCGCGACGCATCAGCTGCTCGGCCGCGGCCATCTCGTTGGCCGCGTCCACCACGCCGCTGACGGCATTGCCCTGGCTGTCGCGCCCCTTGTAGGCAAAGCTGCTCATGGTGTGCCTCGCGCCAGCCGGCCCCGTTCATGGCCGATGAAGTTGGTCATCACTTACCCCAGATCCTCGGCCAGTCTCAGCACCTCGTCCACCGAGGTGATCCCCTGGCGGGCATAGTCGAGCGCCGTCAGCGCCAGGGGTCGGTAGTGCTCGTGCTCCCGCGCCGCCCTGGCGAAGCCCTCGGCATCGTTGCGGCGCAGGGCATCCATCATGGGCTGATCCAGCTCCAGCAGCTCGTACACCCCGATCCGGCCGGCGTAGCCGGTGAAGTTGCAGCTCTGGCAGCCGCGTCCCTTGTGGTAGACGTGTGCCCCCGGCGCTTCGCCGGAGAGCACGGTCAGCCAGGTGGCCTGACCCTCGTCCGGCGCCTTCTCCTCGACACAGTGCTCGCACACCCGCCGCACCAGCCGCTGGGCCACCACGGCCCGCAGCGCGCTCGCCACCAGATAGCCGGGCGCCCCCATGTCGATGAGGCGCAGGGCGCTGGTGACGGCGTCGTTGGTGTGCAGCGTGGTCAGCACCAGGTGGCCGGTGATGGCGCCGCGCAGGCCGATCTCCACGGTTTCGTTGTCCCGCATCTCCCCCACCAGCAATATGTCCGGGTCCTGGCGCAGGGTGGAGCGCAGCACGTGGGAGAAGGTGAGCCCGATCTTGGGATTGACCTGCACCTGATTGACCCTGGGCAGCCGGTATTCCACCGGATCTTCCACCGTGATGATCTTCTGGCTGGCCTGGTTGAGCTCGGAGAGGGCGCCGTAGAGGGTGGTGGTCTTGCCGCTGCCGGTCGGCCCTGTCACCAGGATCATGCCGTGGGGCCGCTTGAGCTGGCGCCGGAAGCGGGTCAGGATCTCCGGCGGCATACCGGTCTCGGTCAGCGACAGGATGCCGGAGGATTGGTCCAGCAGCCGCATCACCACGGATTCGCCGTACTGCACCGGCATGGTCGACATCCGCACATCCACGTCGCGGCCGCGCACCTTCATGTTGAAGCGGCCATCCTGCGGCAGCCGCTTCTCGGAGATGTCGAGCCCGGCCACCAGCTTGAGACGCAGTACCAGCGCCTGGGCGATACGCACCTCGCTCAGGATGTTCTCGTGCAGGATGCCGTCGATGCGCTGGCGAATGCGCAGCACTTTCTCGTCAGGCTCGATGTGAATGTCGGAAGCCCCCACCTGCACCGCATCCTCGAACAGGGAGCGCAGCAGCTTGGCCACCGTCGCCTCCCCCTCGTCGCCGGCCCCCAGATTGCTGGAGCCCAACTCAAAGCCGGCGTCCTGATACTCCTCGTGCAGCTGCTCGGCGAAGCTCTCTATTTCGCGGGTGCGGCGATAGAGGCGGTCGAAATACTCCAGCAGCTGCCCTTCCCGGGCCACCGCCAGCACCATCTCGCGGGGACTGAGCAAGGCGGCGATGGCGTCAAGGGCGCTCAGGTCCGCCGGATCCGACATGGCCACCGTCACCCTGTTGTCGGTGAGGTTGACCGCCAGCGCCCGGTAGCGGCGCGCCTGCACTTCCGGCAGCAGCGGCACCGCCGATGCATCTATGGTGAGGTTGTTGAGATCGAAGAAGGGCACGTCCAGCTGGCGGGCGAGGAACTGCAGCAGCTGCACCTCGCTGATGAAGCCGAGATCGATCAGGGTGGTGCCCAGCTTGCGGCCGGTCTGACGCTGCTGCTGCAGGGCAAGCTGCAGCTGATCATCCGAGATGATCTGCTCTTGTACCAGCAGGTCGCCGAGGCGCATTTTCAGTCTGGGTTGTGCCATGCAAACTCCAAAAAAGTGATCCCGGCCGCCCGTCAGGGGGCGAGCTGGGCAATACGCTGTTCAAGCCAGCTGGTCGAGGCCTCGCCCAGGTTGCCGTGCAACTGGGCATTGCGATAGGCGTCCAGCGCCCGCTGGCTGTGGCCCTGGCCATCTTCGGCCACGCCGAGGCCGAGCCACCAGCGGCCCTGATCCGGCTGCTGGCGCAACAATTTCACGTAGAGATCCGCCGCCTCGGTGTGCTGGCCCAGCTCCTGGCTGAGCCCGGCCCAGGTGGCGTAATAGTCCAGATTGCTGGCGAGATCGGGCCGGTAGCCGGTCAGCCAATCCAGCGCCTTGCGCTGATCACCGCCACTGATGGCGAGCCGCGCCAGCAGCAGCCGAAAATCCGCCTGCCCCGGATCGAGCCTGAGCCCCTCCTCCAGCAGCTGGCTCGCCTCGCTCAGCCGCCCCTCACCGTAGAGCAGACCTGCCAACTGCTCGCGCGCCCCCTGATTGTGCGGATCGTGGGCCAGCACCTGATAGTAGTGGTCCTGAGCATCGCGCAGCTGGCCCTTGGCCATGGCGGTGGTGGCCTTGCGCTCGGCCAGGGTGGCCAGCTCGGCCTCGGAGAGGTTGACCGTCTCTATCTTGAGGATGCCGGGCTTGCGCGGCGCGGCCGCGGGGGCCTCCTGCTCCGCCGCCAGTTCGGCATAGAGGTCGGGCTGCAGCTCCTCGTCGCTCGGCCCCTCCTCGTCGACGGCAGCTACGTCTGCCTCGTCGGCGACAGCTTCTTCCTGCGCAGCCGGCGCCTGTCTCGGCTCGACGGCCGATGATGGGGCAAGCTGGCGCGGGGTCGGCAGCGCCACCACCTGATCCACCGGCTCCTGCTCTGCACTGGCCGGCACAGGGGCGGGCACGGCGTGGGCAACAGCGTCCGGTGTGGGCTCGCCGATCGTCTGCAACTGGCGGGCCTCGACAACCCGCTGGCTCTGCTGCCAGTAAATCCAGGTACGCCAGCCCAGAATGCCGAGCGCCAGCCCGCAGATCAGGGTCAGCAGCAACATCCACCAGCCCTGCTGGCGGACGGGCGGCACATAGACGGCCCCCTCGCCCCCCTGCTGGCGCTGTTCCAGATCCTTGAGCATCTGATTGATCACGCTCATTGCCAGACTCCATAGGCGAGGGCGCAGCCCAGCAGCAGCACGAATGGCCACCAGCGCCGCGGCACGAAGCGGCGGGCGTCATCGGTGTCGCGCACGGCCAGTCGCACCAGCCGGCCGTCGATCTGGCGCGCCCCCTGGCCATAGGCCAGCATCAGACACTTCTGGGCCAGTATGTTGATGAGTCGCGGAATGCCGCGCGAGGCGCGCCACAGCTGGCGCAGCGCCCGGCCGCCAAACAGCGGGGCCCCGCGATAACCGGAAATCTGCAATCTGTGCTCCAGGTAGGCCCGGGTTTCATCGAAACGCAGCGGCCGCAGGCAGTAGGAGAAGCCGATCCGCTGGCGCAGCTGGCGCAGATGGGGCTTGGCCAGCCGGCTATCCAGCTCGGGCTGGCCAAACAGCACTATCTGCAGCAGCTTGCTCGACTCGGTCTCCAGGTTGCCGAACAGCCGGATCGCCTCCAGCGTCTCGTCCGGCAGCGCCTGCGCCTCGTCGATCAGCACCACCACCCGGCTCCCCTGCTGGTGCAGGCTGATGAGGTGGCGATGGATGCGGTCGGTCAGATCCAGCTCGCTCTGATCCCGCACCGCCAGTCCCAGCTCCAGCGCCAGGGCGATGCGCAGCTCGGCCGGGCTGAGATGGGGATTGGGCAGCCAGGCCAGACGCACCGGCCGCTCCTCCGAGCCCAGTTCGCTCAGCAGCTTGCGGCAGAGCAGGGTCTTGCCGGTGCCGACCTCGCCGGTCACCTTGATGAAGCCCTCCCCCTGTGCCAGCGCCCAGTTGAGCACCTGCAGCGCCTCCTCGTGCGGGGGCAGCCCGTAATAGAAACCGGTGTTGGGAGTGAGGCCGAAGGGCGCCTCCTGCAACCCGAAGTGGTTCAGGTACATGTCGTCAGCTCCCACGCCAGGGCCGGGCGGTCTGCAACAGACCACCCGCCAGCACCAGACCAGGGGACAGAGCCTGATACGCGTTCATGCCGTCACCCCTTGGGGGGATACCATTTGTCGAGCAGTTCGGAGGAGCGCTGCAGTTCGTTCTGCCAAGTGTCCTTCTCCACCACGGTCGGTTTGAGCAGGATCACCAGCTCCACCTTCTTGGTGCTTTCGCGCCGGTTGGTGAAGGCCTCGCCAACCCAGGGAATGTCCCCCAGCAGCGGTACCTTGCTGACGATCTCCTGCTTGTCGGTCTTCATCAGGCCGCCGATGACGATGATGTCGCCATTGTTGGCCTGCACCACGGTATCGGACTCGCGGATCGAACTCCTGGCCAGCGGCAGAACCAAGGGATCCGCCGTGCCGACATCGATGGTTTTCTTCTGCTCTTCGGTGTCGATGACGGAGGGGTGGATATGCAGCAGCACCTTGCCCTCTTCGTCGATCTGCGGCGTCACATCCAGCGCGATGCCGGAGAAGAAGGGAGTCAGCTCTACATTGGGCGTGACTATCGGTGCCGCTGTCCCTGAGGTGGTGGTCGTGGTGGAGGCGTTGGTGACGAAATACTCGTCGGTCCCCACCTTGATCACCGCCTTCTGGTTGTTGGTCGCCGTCACCCGCGGGCTGGAGAGGGTATTCACATCCCCCTGGGTCTTGAGCAGGTTGACCGCCACGTTGAAGTTGCCATCCGTGATGGTAAAACCGGCACCGCCACCAATTGCCTTGAAAATCGGGTTTGTTGCGCCCACCAGGCTGGTTCCCAGCGAACCGGCACCGTTCAACAGCTTGTACGCAGGGTCGCTGCCCGGAGCAGTCAGGATGGGCTGAGCCACCGTCGGAATACCCTTGTTGCCATCCCAGCTGGCCGTCAATCCGCTCCAGTCCACCCCCTGCTCGTAGCCTTCGCTGAGGGCCACCTCCAGGATCCGCGCCTCCAGCACCACCTGGCGCTTGAGATGACTCTCAGACTGGTTGAGGAACTCGCGTACCGCCTTGAGCTCCTTCGGATAGGCCCGGACGGTGACCAGGCCCGCCTGCGGGCTGGTGATGACGGCGCGACCGTCACCGCTGCCGACCAGGGTCTGCAGGGTATCGCGCAGATCGGTCCAGTAGTCGCTGTTGGTGTCGGTCTCGATGCGGGTGCCGTTGCCGTCACTGCCCGAGCCGCCATTGGAGGAGCGATTGCTGGTGTTGTTGTTGGCATTGCCGTTGGCGTTATCGAAGTTGTTGTTATTACTACTGTTGCTGTCGTTAGAGGCCACCCCGCCGGTGCTGACCGAGGTACGGGAGAGGCCGCGTCGGGACATCATCAGGTAGTTGACCGGAATGGTCTCGGTACGCAACCCGGCCGGGTAGACGTGAAACACGTTGCCCTTGCGCTGCACGTCGAAGCCGTACATGTCCCCCACCACCGCCAGCACCTCGGTCAGGGTCACGTCCTTGAGCTCGACCGAGATCTGGCCGGCCACCCCGGGATGCACAGCCACGCTGTAGCGGGAGCCCTTGAACAGGGAGCCGAAAAACTCCACCGCATCCACATCGTGCGCGGCGATGCGCAGCCTGGGCTCCGGCATGCTGATGGCCTGGGGCGGGCGGTTCAGTTGCAGCAGTTCGCTCTGTACCGACTTGGGTACGCTGGTCAATGCACCAGCCTTGCTCTGCTCGGTCATGGCATGCCGAAGCGCGTCCTTGGCCTGCACGGGTTCTGGGTGGCGGTAGCTGGTACAGCCTGCCGTCAGCACGGCCACGGAAATCAGGCAGATATGATGTTTTTTCATGTAATTAGTGCGCCCTGACTTGCAATTAAACTCGACAAACCTGGCCCCGCCCATCCCGGACGGAGCGCGTTCAGATACGGATCTTGCTGGCAAACAGGGTCAGCGACTGGCGCTTGCCCCCCTTCTCCAGCACCACGGCATCTGCACTGATGGCCACCACGCGATAGCCCTCGACCTGCTGGCCGACCCGATAGCTGCTGCCGTTTAGCACCGCCAGCGCCGGGCCGTTGCCCAGCATGATGCTCTGCAGCCTGGGTAGACCAGCCTCGCGGGAACCGGTCGCACTGGCGCCACTGGTGACGCCGCTCAAGGGAGCGGTGGGATCCTGCAACACCTCGGTCTGTGCCTGGGCCAGCAGGGTGAACAGACACGCCCACAGGGGAAACCATCTAGCCACGAATGAACTCCTTACTGGTGCTGAGGGTGTAGATCTCCATCTCCACCACGGCCTTGGGGTGCTCCTGCACCTGATAGTCAAACTGCTTCCAGTAGAAGTGGCGCGGCAGCGCCTCCAGCGCCTTGAGGTACTGGTAGACATCGAAATAGCCACCCTCCAGCTTGAGGCGGATGCCGTGCTTGAACAGGTTGATGCGCTGCTCGCCCGCCATCAGCGGCTCGGGCGCCAGCGAAGTGAGCGCCACCATGTGCAGATTGGCGGAGCGCGACAGCAGCGCCTCCAGCACCTCCGGCATCTCGTGGGCCTGGATCAGATCCACCGTCTGGGCCTTGAGCGCCGCATCCAGCTTGCCGATCTCCTCATCCACGCCAGCCAGCTGGGTGCGCACGTTTTGATCCGGATCCCGCGCCAGCCTGGCCTGCTTGCCCTGGTTCTCGAGATCCATGATCTCCAGATCCCGCTGGGCAGAGCTCAGCGCCAGCCGATCCTGTTCCAGCCGCACGACGGCGGCATCCAGCCAGCCATAGGTGGCGATAGAGCCGACCAGCACCACACCGGTCAGCATGATCAGCACCCGCTCACGCTGGCTGAGGGCGGCCAGCTTGTCTGCCCAGGCCTGCCACTGCGCTTTCAGGCTCATCAGGGCTTCTCCCGTTCGATGCCGCTGAGCTGGAAGGCCAGCCGGCCCTCCTTGTCGCGGCTCAAGGTCAATTCACCAAACTGCTTGCCCGCCAGACTGGGGGTCTGCCTGAAACGGTTGACCCAGGCCGGCACGTCCTGACTGCGGCCGGCGAAACCGGACAGATTGACACGCCCGTCGGCGATCTCGATCCGCTGCAAGGAGAGCTGCGGATCCCGGATCCGCGAGAGATCGGCCATCAGCCCGGCATAGCCCCTGGATTTTTGCAGCGCCAGGCTGCCCAGCTGTGTGATCAGTCCCTGCTTGGCGGTCAGCTCCTCCTGCCTGGTGACAAGCTGTTGCTGCAGCAGGCCATCGGCCTGGTGGCGGGCCAGCTCAGCATCCAGCCGCTGCGCCTCACCGCGTTTGACCTCCAGTTCAGCCCGCAGCTGGGCCAGCTCGCGCTCGACCCCGTGCTGCTGCCAGCCGATGACGGCGGCGGCGCACAGCAGCACCAGCACGCAAGCGCCCCACACCAGCGCCATCTGGTTGAGGCTGGCCCACTGCCGTCTGGGCCGAAACTCGGCGCCATAGAGGTTGATCTGACGTTTCATCAGGCATCCTCCCCCAGAGCAGCTGCATAAACCGATAGATATTCAACGCCGGACAGTAATTCGGACTTGTTGGCCATGGCAGCCGACATGGTAAGCGCGCTCATTGCTCACCTCCCAGGGCGGCAGCATAGGCCGAGAGATATTCGACTCCAGACAGGATCGCCTTGTTGGCCATCGCGGAGACGGCAAAGCCGAAGGTCTGCTCCATGTGACGCACCAGGGTGCCGATGAAGGGCGAGGCGATGGCGAGCTGCATCTGGCCGAGCTCCGGCAGCTTGAGCTGGCCCGCCAGGTAATCGAGGGAGCGCTGGATCTCCAGCGCCAGCGAGTCGAGCAGCATGGCTTCCGGCTCGTGCTCGCCGGCGAGGGCCGTGAAACCACGCAGCTGACGGGAGAAGCAGAGCCCCCCCTGATGGAACACCAGCAGTTGCAGATCCTGCCCCTTTGGCTGCCACAGCAGCATGCGCACCGTCTGATCCGGCTCGTAGAGGGCGGTCATCGCCAGCTCGTCGCTGACGATGGCCTCCAGGATCGCCACCTGATTGACCGCATCCGCCAGCTGCTGCACCCGGGCCTTGGGCACGCAGATCACGTTGATGCGCGGCCGGCCGGCGGGCGGGGTGGGCAGGTCCACATAATCCATGGCGAGCTGCAGCACGGGCTCGTTGACGTAATCCTTGACCGCCCAGGGCAGGGCGCCGGCCATTTCGGCATCGGGCACCGCCGGCTTGTCGATCTGGACCTGTTGATAAAGGCTGGCCGCGAGGGCGACTCGCACCTTAGACTTGGCGAGGCCGTGGCGGCTGAACAGCTCGCCCATGGCCTGGGACCACTCTTGCGGGCCGTTGATGGCACGGGTGGCGAAGATGGGTGGGTTGCCGAGCGAAGCCAGCATGATCCGATCGCCGGCCAGCAGGAGTCCCACCTGTCCGCCCGGGGTCGAACGTCTGAAAAGTTGTTTCATTGAAACCCGCACCTGGCCGCCAAAAATGGATTAAACCTTAGCATAAACAGAGCATTAGCCTCCAGATAAATGACGGATTACTCATTGCCACCCCAGCCCCAATCCGGCTTGTCGTTGCCGTTGCAACCGGCCCTGCTGCCCTCGCCGCTGCACGCTGTCTCGCACCCGCTGTTGAACGCCCATGATGTCCAGCTCTGGTGCAAACGGGACGATCTGATCCACCCCGCCATCTCGGGCAACAAGTGGCGCAAGCTCAAGTACCACCTGCGGTATGCCGAGGAGCAAGGCAAGCGCCATCTGCTCTCGTTTGGCGGCGCCTACTCCAATCATATCCATGCCCTGGCGGCGGCCGGGTGCCAATCTGGCCTGCGTACTACCGGCATCATACGCGGGGAACCGGAGGCCGTCAGCAACGCTACCCTGAGCGCGGCGAAAGGCTGGGGCATGGATCTCATTTTTGTCGACCGCCAGAGCTACCGGCGGCGGCAGGACCCCGCCTGGCTGGACCAATTCCAGGATAAAGAGACCCTGATAGTGCCGGAGGGGGGCAGCAGCCCGCTGGCCATCCCCGGGGTGGCCGAGCTGGTCGACGAGGTGCCCTTCTCGCCGGATCTCTGGGTGTTGCCTTGTGCCAGCGGCGGCACCCTGGCCGGGCTCATCGCCGGCAAGCGGGATCCGGAACAGATCCTCGCCATCGCCGTGCTCAAGGGGGGCAGCTTCATCGCCAACGAAGTGCGCCGCCTC
Organism: Aeromonas sp. S8(2024); assembly: GCF_041403085.1. Taxonomy (NCBI): domain Bacteria; kingdom Pseudomonadati; phylum Pseudomonadota; class Gammaproteobacteria; order Aeromonadales; family Aeromonadaceae; genus Aeromonas; species Aeromonas sp. S8(2024). Next base: position 139,793 of record NZ_JBGLRF010000007.1, read on the forward strand.
CACCCGGCCGCCGCCGACACGCCCGGCTGGCGGATCGCGCTGGATCACCACGACGGCGGCTATGCCAAATTCACTCCGGCGCTCTGGCAGTGGGTGCAGTCCTTCAGCGCCGAGACTGGTCTGCCACTTGAGCCCATCTACAGCGGCAAGGCGATGTGGGGGCTGTTTCGCGAACTGGCGGCCGGTCGCATCCCGCGCGGCAGCAAGATCGTCTTCATCCACACCGGCGGCATGCAGGGGCTGGCGGGGCTGAGAGAGCAGGGGCGCCTGTGATGGACGGTCGGGCGCGGCGCAGGCACTGAACCACCGCTCTTGACCACAAAAAAAGAGAGGGTCGCCCAAGCGACCCTCTCTTGCCTCCGTTAGGCGCCGGCCGGTTCCAGCACCAGCCGCTGTGGCTCGGCGAACCAGGGGCCCTGCCCGGCGTGCACCCCGAGGTGGCGCAGCATCTTCCACTCGTCGCCGCTCTCCACCCCCACGGCGATAACCCGGGTGCGGGTATTGGCACAGCCCCCCACCAGGCTGCGTACCGCCATCTGGTTGACCTGGCGGGTGTGGATCTCGCGCACCAGGCTGGGGTGCAGCTTGAGGAAGTTGATCTCGAACTCCTTGATGTACTGGGTGCTCACCACGTCCTGGCCGGCATGATCGATGGCCAGCTGGCAGCCCAGCATGCGCAGTGCCCGCAGCGGCCGCTTGAGCGCCTCGTAGTGGCGGGTCACCTGGGCCTCGGAGAGTTGCAGGATCAGCCGCTCGTTGGTACTGCGCGGCAGTTGGAACAGATCGAAGAACAGCCAGCGCTGGAACTCCCGGTGCAGCAGGCTCTGGGCGCAGAGAGTCAGGCTGATGGGGCAGCTCTGCTCGGAGCGCTGACGCAACAGGGTGAGGGTCTGCTGTGCCACCAGCCGATCCAGCGGCAGCAGCAGCCCCGCCTTCTCCGCCATCGGCATGAAGACGCCAGCCTGCAGCTCCCGCCCCTGCTCGTCATGGATCCGGATCAGCAGATCCTGCTGCAGCACCACCTGATCCCGCTCCTGCTGCACCGGCTGCACGTAGAAGTCGATGCCGTGCTCCTCGATGCGCCGGCCGATCAGGGTGCGCCAGCGCACCGTGCCCTTGCTGCTCTGCTCCTCGTCCAGCTGCTTCTCGTAGAGGAACCAGCCGGTGTGGCCCTGCAGCTGCGCGCTCTTGAGCGCCAGCTCCGCCTCCTCCTGCACCTTGAGCAGGGAGTCCTCGGCCTGATAGCAGACCGCCCCCAGATAGACGGCGGTGTCGGCATTGACCGCCTCGGGCCAGTGCAGCCGCTGCAGACTCTTGTGCAGCTGGCCGGCGGCATCCACCATCTCGCTCTCCGACATGTTGGGCAGCAGCACCGCAAACACCTGACCGGCATAGCGAGCCTGCAGGGCACCGCTGTGCTTGCGCACGAAGGCGGCAATGGAGGCGCTCGCCTCCATCAGCAGATCCTGGCTCTGGCGGCCGTTCAGCTCGGGATCCAGCTCCTCCAGCCCGGCCAGCTCGATCAGCAGCACGCCGCCACTCATCACGCTCGCCTCCATGATGGCGCTCTCCAGCCGGTTGTCGAAGAACAGCCGGTTGCCGATGCCGGTCAGCTTGTCGACGAAGGCGTTGCTGCGGATGAAGTTGTCGAAGCGGCTGCGCTCCTTGCGGGCATCCGCCAGCTCGGCCAGCAGATAATCGAGGGCCTGGCTGGCTGACTGCGGCCACTCGTCGGCCGGATCGTGGGCCAGCTTGGTGAGCTTGCCGTCCAGGATCAGCTGGGCCCGCTCCGCCAGCAGCTCGGCCCCGCGCAGTTGCAAACGCAGCCAGCGGATGGAGTACCAGAGGCCGAACACCACGATGAAGATGCCGAGGGAAATGCCGGACATGGCCTTGATGGAGTACTCGAACTCCTTGAACGGCCGCTCCAGTTTGAAGTCGGCCTGCATGTCGGGTTGATGGGGAATGGCCTGGTGATAGGGGATCAGCAGGCTTTCGTCGGTCGGCTGCTGCACGTCGCGAAACCAGTAGATCCGCTGCTTGTTCTGGCGGATCTCCAGCTCAACCACGTGGGCCGAGCGCAGCAGGGTCGGCAGCCAGCGGGTGAGATCCTGATGATCGTCGGCGATCTCCAGCTGCTTGTCGATGATCTCCACCAGGGAGTTGACCTTCTTCTGCTGCAGCTCCATGCCCAGCTCGCGAAAGCTGAACACCCCGCCAAGCAGCACCATGGCCATGGCCGCGATGACGCACAGGGTAATAAACGAGACAAGCTGGGTGGTCAGTTTCATGTACCTTTCCGTATGCCCGACAACTTCCATGTGGCTTCATCGTATCAGCCAACCTTGAAGCGCGCCTATGGACGAAGATCCCGCTTCTGGAATTAAGCGGGCGAGCATACCCAAACAGGTGCGAGAACACCAAGCCCCGGACAGGGTGGCAGCCAAAAAAGAGGATCAAGGAAGAGAAAGGGAGGCAGGGCTCAGGGCCATGGCCGAATGACAGGCAGAAAAATGGTCCCGCAGAGGGGACCAAAAGAAACACTCATATCAAAACTAACACTCTGTGCTACTGACAAAAAAACAGATACAGGAGTATTGAACACACGGTGAGTCAAACCGCACGGCTACTCTAGCCACTTCAGATAAGCTGGACAATTGTCATTTATGACAGGTCAGCGATTGAATCTTCAGCAGCCGATTTTATAAAACCATTATTTATCAGCAGATTATAAATCTACGACACAAGTGTGATCGCCTCCGCTCAAATCGATGCAGCTAATGCACTATGATGATGCCACTCATATGCATCCTATTCGCCCATCAGGCAGGTGCCCCTTGCGAACCATCTCCCCACTCTGGCTCACTCTGTTGCTGTTCTGCCTGCCGCTGCTGGCCAGTCTGCCCCTCAGCCAGCTGCTCGGCGGCACCCTGGCCCACCAGCTGCTGCAGAAGAAGAAAGAGGAGATCAATGCCGCCCTGGTGGAGCGCCATCAGGTACTGGACGAGAGCATTCGCAACCAGCTGGTGCAGTTCCATTTTGACTGCGGCGAGCAGGACATGGCGTTGCTGCGGGCCCCCCGTTTTTACAACGAACACATCCGCATTCAGGGGCTGCTGCTCGCCTCCGGTGGCGGCTGCTCCAGCCTGGGGATGGATCTGCCCTTCACCCTGGCCGAGCTGCCCCCCTACCCCAATCAGGATGCTTTCGGGATCGCGGCCACCCAGGCCCGCTTCAACACCGAACAGGAGATAGTCGCCTACTACCGCAGCGGCGGCAACATAGTCTACTGGGTGCTGAGCAACAGCTGGAGCCACGCCCTGCTGCAATATCCCTGCGCCAACTGCTTCTACCTCGAATTCAGCCAGCTGCAACCGGGGGGCTCCAGCCCGACCTTCCCCCGCGGCGACAGCGCCATCAAGGAGGAGGCAGGCAGTCAAAGCCTCAGCCTCAGTTTTCTCGATCCCCACGAGCAGATCCGGCAGACCCTGTGGGCCGGCCGGGCGCTCGAGCAGTACGCCCTGCAGCAGGCCCGCTACTACGGGCTCTGGTGCGGCGCCGCCATCGGGGCCCTGCTGGTCGCGGCCTACTGGGGGCTGCGCAACTACCGGCGCTCTCTCAAGGGATTGTTGCAGGCCGGGCTGGCGCGGCGGGAGTTCGTCCCCTTCTACCAACCCGTGGTGGACAGCCGCAGCCAGCAGGTGGTGGGATTCGAGGCGCTGCTGCGCTGGCAGCGGGGCGGCGGCCTGATCCCGCCAGGGGCCTTCATCGACTATGCAGAAGAGCAGGAGCTGATCCTGCCCATGACCAGCCAGCTGCTGGAAAAAGTCATCGCCGACCTGCCCAAGCTCATCCCCGGCCAGTGGGTCAGCGTCAACATAGTGGCCTCCCACCTGGAGCAACCGCACCTGCGCAACCTGCTGCTGCGCCACGGCTGGCCCTCTCCCGCCCAGCTCACCTTCGAGCTGACCGAGCGCAAGCCCATCACCGACATCGAGACGGCGAGCGCCGAGATCGGCGCCCTGCAGCAGCGGGGCTACCACTTCAAGCTGGATGACTTCGGCACCGGTTACGGCGGCTTCGCCTACCTGCAGCGGCTCGGCATCCGCCAGATCAAGATCGACAAGATGTTCGTCGACACCATAGGCACAGACGATCTCAAGCGCAGCGTGCTGGATGCCACCATCGCCTTTGGCCGCGAGTCTGGCATGGAGATGATCGCCGAAGGGGTCGAACGCCAGGATCAGGTGGAATATCTGGACCAGCATGGCGTGCACCTGATCCAGGGTTACGTCTATGCCCCGCCCATGGCCCTGACCAAGCTGAAGATCTGGTTGCTGGCCTGGTACCAGAACCACGGGGGCGAGCGCTGAGCCAGCCTCTGCCCCCTCGACCGCACAGGCGAGCACGACTCTGTGCTGGCAGCGGGTGAGGATGCGGCCCCCCTCATATCTTGCAACAAAATGTTTTTTCCTTGCGCGGACAACAGCCTTTATCATTGGCAGGGCCGTCACTGCGGTGACGTGCCATCCTGCTCCATACCCATCGGCTCACGCCGCCCCGAGATGAGAACCACTGCCTATGAAGTCATTTATCCGGCAAGAGATTGCCCTGCCCGTCGGCCTGCTCACCCTGCTCTTCTTCAAGACGCTCGGTAGCGACCTGCTGACAGAGACAACTCCGCTCGGGATCTATCTTCCGGTGTCGGCTGTGCTGCTTGCCATCGTCACCTGGGCCATCTTCTCGGTGGTGCGCCACTCCGATGCCCTCGCCATCAAGCTGGGCGAACCCTTCGGCACCCTGATCCTGACCCTGTCTGTCATCTCGCTGGAGGTGGTGATGATCTCCTCGGTCATGCTGACCGGCGAACCCAATCCGGTGATGGCCCGCGACACCATGTTTGCGGTGGTGATGCTGGTGACCAACGGCCTGGTGGGCTTCACCCTGCTGTTTGGCGGCTGGCGCTACCACACCCAGAGCTTCAATCTGGACGGGGTCAAATCCTATCTGGTGGCCATCATTCCGCTGGCGCTGCTCTGTCTGGTACTGCCCAACTTCACCGAAGGGGGCAACATCGGCAGCATGTCGAGTGCCATGTCCTGGATGCTGATCATCATCTCTGTGCTGCTCTACGGCGTCTTCCTGCTGATCCAGACCCGCAGCCACAGCCACTTCTTCATCGACAGCGATCACGAGGATTACGAAGAGCACCACGGCCCGCTGCAGAGCAACGTCTACCACACCCTGTTGCTGCTCGCCTATCTGGTGGTGGTGATCCTGCTGGCCAAGACCCTCGCCATTCCCATCAACCACGGGGTCAAGGTGCTGGCGGCGCCGCCGGCGCTGGGGGGCTTCATCGTCGCCTGTATCGTGCTGGCCCCCGAGGCGGTCGGTGCCATCAAGGCGGCCTTCAACAACCAGCTGCAGCGGGCCATGAATCTCTACTTCGGCTCTGTGCTGGCCACCATCGCCCTCACAGTGCCCGCCGTGCTGTTCATCGGCGCCATGCTGGGGCAGGAGGTACGTCTGGGCCTCTCCGCCGCCGATATGGTGCTGCTCATCACCACCCTTATGGTGTGCAAGGTGACCTTCAGCAGCGGCCGCACCAATGCGCTGCACGGGGCTACCCACCTGGTGTTGTTCGTGGTCTACCTGTTCCTGATGTTCGAGCACGAATAACCGCTGAATCATCAACCCCAGCAACGAAAAGACCGCCCGATGGGCGGTCTTTTGTCATGGGCTGAATGGCCGCTTACAGGCTCGGCAGCACGCCGGCCGGGATCAGGTCGTTGTAGCTGGCACGGCCCAGCAGGGCGGCGGCCGCCTCGATGTCCGGCGCGAAGTACCTGTCCTTGTCGTAGAAGCTGACTTCTTCGCGCAGGCGGCCCTTGGCCAGCTCCACCAGCTCGGTGGAACGCAGCGGTGCGCGGAAATCCAACCCTTGCGCTGCCGCCAGCAGCTCCACCGCCAGGATGCCGCGGGTGTTCTCGGCCATGTCAGCCAGCCGGCGACCGGCGAAGGTGGCCATGGAGACGTGATCCTCCTGGTTAGCGGAGGTGGGCAAGCTGTCCACCGAGGCCGGGTGGGCAAGGGTCTTGTTCTCGGAGGCGAGCGCCGCCGAGGTGACCTGGGCGATCATGAAACCGGAGTTCACGCCGCCGTTGTTGACCAGGAAGGCCGGCAGACCGGACATGCGCGAGTCGATCAGCAGCGCCATGCGACGCTCAGACAGGGAGCCGATCTCGGCGATGGCCAGCGCCAGGTTGTCGGCGGCGAAGGCCACGGGTTCTGCGTGGAAGTTGCCGCCGGAGAGAATGTCCTCATCCTCGGCAAACACCAGCGGGTTGTCTGAAACCGCGTTGGCCTCGCACACCAGCACCTCGGCGGCCTGACGGATCTGGGTCAAGCAGGCACCCATCACCTGGGGCTGGCAGCGCAGGGAGTAAGGATCCTGCACCTTCTCGCAGTTGTGGTGGGACATGCCGATCTCGCTGCCGTCCACCAGCAGGTGGCGGTAGCAGGCGGCCGCGTCGATCTGGCCGCGCTGCCCGCGCACCGCGTGGATGCGGGCATCGAATGGCCGGCGGCTGCCAAGGGCTGCCTCCACGCTCATGGCGCCTATGGTGATGGCGCCGGCGTAGAGATCCTCGGCGTGGAACAGCCCTTCCAGCGCGAAGGCGGTGCTCGCCTGGGTGCCGTTGAGCAGGGCCAGCCCCTCTTTCGGTGCCAGCGCGATGGACTCCAGGCCTGCAATCTTGAGGGCCGTGGTGGCGTCGATCAGCTCGCCCTTGTGGCGCGCCTTGCCTTCACCGATCAGCAGGCAGCTCATGTGGGCCAGCGGCGCCAGGTCGCCGGAAGCGCCGACGGAGCCCTTCTTAGGCACCACCGGGTAGACCTCGGCGTTGATGAGGCGCATCAGGGCCTCCAGCACCAGTGGCCTGATGCCAGAAAAACCACGGGCGAGCGAGTTGAGCTTGAGCACCATCATCAGCCGCACGGTGGCGTCATCCATGTACTCGCCGATACCGGCGGCATGGGAGAGCACGATGGAGCGCTGCAGCTCGTCCAGCTGCTCCACCGGAATGCGGGTGTTGGCCAGCAGGCCAAAGCCGGTGTTGATGCCATACACCACCCGATTTTGCTCGATCACCTTGGTGACCACGGCGGCAGAGGCGTGGATCCCCGCCAGGGCGGCGGGATCCAGTGAAACGTGTACCGGCTCGCGGCTGACGCGGCGCAGGGTGGCGAGATCCAGCTCGCCCGGGGTAATAGTCAATTCAAACATGGTGTTACACCTTTCCTTTGACACCGTTGGCGCCGTCAATCATCGGCAGATCCAGTTTCTCATCAACGGCACAGTTGATGGCAATTTCGTAGCCAGCATCGGCGTGACGCATCACCCCGGTGGCCGGGTCGTTGCGCAGCACGCGGCCGACCCGCTTGGCGGCGTCGTCGGTGCCGTCACAGACGATCACCACGCCGGAGTGCTGGGAGAAGCCCATGCCGACCCCGCCACCGTGGTGCAGGGAGACCCAGGTCGCACCGCCGGCTGTGTTGAGCAGGGCGTTGAGCAGCGGCCAGTCGGAGACGGCATCGGAGCCGTCCATCATGGATTCGGTCTCGCGGTTCGGGCTCGCTACCGAGCCGGAATCCAGGTGGTCGCGGCCGATGACGACGGGGGCTTTCAGCTCGCCGTTCTTCACCATCTCGTTGAAGGCCAGGCCCAGGCGCACCCGATCCTTGACCCCGACCCAGCAGATCCGCGCCGGCAGGCCCTGGAAGGCGATGCGCTCGCGGGCCATGTCGAGCCAGTTGTGCAGGTGGGGATCGTCCGGGATCAGCTCCTTCACCTTCTGATCGGTCTTGTAGATGTCTTCCGGGTCGCCGGACAGCGCCACCCAGCGGAACGGGCCAATGCCCTCGCAGAACAGCGGGCGGATGTAGGCCGGCACGAAGCCCGGGAAGTCGAAGGCATTCTTGACCCCCTCTTCCAGCGCCATCTGGCGGATGTTATTCCCATAATCGAGCGTGGCGGCGCCGCGGGCCTGCAGGGTCAGCATGGCCTCCACCTGGCGAGCCATGGAGCGGCGGGCGGCCACGTTGACCTCTTGCGGCGCGCTCTTTTGCAGGTCGCGCCACTGGGCCACGCTCCAGCCCTGGGGCAGGTAGCCGTGGATCGGGTCGTGGGCTGAGGTCTGGTCGGTCACCACGTCCGGCGTGATGCCGCGGGCCACCAACTCGGCGAAGACGTCGGCGGCATTGCCGAGCAGGCCGACCGAGACGGCGCTGCCACTCTGCTTGGCTTCCCCGACCATGGCCAACGCCTCATCCAGGCTATGGGCCTTCTTGTCGACGTAGCGGGTCTTGAGGCGAAAATCGATGCGGGTCTCGTCGCACTCCACGGCGATCATCGAGAAGCCGGCCATGGTGGCGGCCAGCGGCTGGGCACCGCCCATGCCACCCAGGCCCCCGGTCAGGATCCAGCGCCCCTTGGGCTCGCCGTTGAAGTGCTGGTTGGCCACGGCGAAGAAGGTCTCGTAGGTGCCCTGCACGATGCCCTGAGTGCCGATGTAGATCCAGGAGCCGGCGGTCATCTGGCCGTACATCATCAGGCCCTTCTTGTCGAGCTCGTTGAAGTGCTCCCAGTTGGCCCAGTGCGGCACCAGGTTGGAGTTGGCGATCAGCACCCGCGGTGCGTCCTTGTGGGTCTGGAACACGCCGACCGGCTTGCCGGATTGCACCAGCAGGGTCTGATCCTCCTCGAGGCGGGTCAGCACCTCGACGATCTTGTCGTAGCAGGCCCAGTTGCGGGCGGCGCGACCGATGCCGCCGTACACCACCAGGGACTGGGGATGCTCGGCCACTTCCGGATCCAGGTTGTTCATCAGCATCCGCAGGGGCGCCTCGGTGAGCCAGCTCTTGGCAGTCAGCTGGGTGCCGTGGGGAGCACGGATGATCCGGCTCGGATCGTGGCGGGGATCCTGGTGTTGTACAGACATAGACACTCCTTGTTTAGCGATACGGTCAGGCGGCGCGGTGCGCCGCTACTTGGTCAACTGGTGGACCAGGCGCGCGGCCACGCGGGCGCTGCGGTTGTCCTGATCCAGATTCGGGTTGTACTCGGCCAGATCGGCAAGCCTGAGCTTGCCGCTGGCCCGGATATGGGCGATCAGCGGTTCGATGACCGCCAGCTCCACGCCGCGGGCGGCAGGGGCACTTACCCCCGGCATCACGGCGGCAGGCAGCACGTCCAGATCGATGGTCAGATAGAGGTGCTCACAGCGGGCGATAAAGGCATCCAGCCCGTTGAGCAAGGCTGGCAACTCGGTCGGCGTCATCGCCTCGTCCAGCTCGTGCCACACCCCCAGCGCCTCGGCGCGGGCAAACAGGGCCGCCGTGTTGGCGGTCTCGGCCACCCCGAGGCAGGCGTAGGTAAAAGGCGAGCCTTGCGCCGCGCACTGCTCGGCAATCTGGAAGAAGGGGGTGCCGGAACTCGCCTGCTCCAGCTTCATGCGCAGGTCGAAGTGAGCGTCGAAGTTGATGATGCCTACCCTGCCACGGCCGCCCAGATGACGGTTGAGGCCGCTCCAGCTGCCAAACGCCACCTCGTGACCGCCCCCCAGCACCAGCGGAAACTGGCCCTGCTCCAGGGCTGTGGCGACCCGCTCGGCCAGCCGCTCGTGGGCGGCGTCGAGATCGCCATCCTCGCAGCGCACGTCGCCGCCGTCATAGACGGGCTGGCCCAGATGCCAGGCGGTGTTGGCGAGCAGCTTGCGCACCGCCAGCGGCGCACCGGCCGCACCGACGCGCCCCTTGTTGCGGCGTACCCCTTCATCGCAGGCAAAGCCGAGCAGTACCACGCCGGGTTCACCGCGTCCCAGCCAGGGCTGCACCTTGTCATGCCAGCGCAGGGCCAGTTCACCGTCTTCCGGATCCTGACGCCCCTGCCAGACCGACATGTCGATCCCGTTGATCTTATCCATGCAGGGTCTCCTCCCCGTTGACCACCCGGCTCACCAGCTGATCGACGCCGATGAGGTAGCTGAGTTCGGCCGGATGGCCGCAGTTCCAGACCAGGAAATCCGCCAGCATGCCGACCCTGAGCTGCCCCAGCTGCTCCTGCTCGCCAAGCGCCCGGGCGGCGTGGCGGGTCACCCCGGCCATGGCCTCCACCGGGGTCAGGCCGAACAGGGTGCAGGCCATGTTCATGGCCATGCGCAGGGAGACGATGGGGGCCGTGCCCGGGTTGATGTCGGAGGAGACTGCCATCGGCACCCCTGCCTTGCGCAGGGCGGCGACCGGCGGCAGTTTGGTCTCCTTGAGGAAATAGAAAGCGGTGGGCAGCAGGGTCGCGACCACGCCGCGATGGGCCAGCGCCTGGACCCCTTCCGGATCCAGATACTCCAGATGATCCACCGAGAGGGCACCGAAGTTTGCAGCCAGCGTACTGCCCCCCAGGTTGGAGAGCTGATCCATGTGCCCCTTCACCGCCAGGCCATATTGATCCGCCGCCAGATAGACCTGCTCGGTCTGGGCCAGCGAGAAGCCGATGTGTTCACAGAAGACGTCCACTGCATCGGCCAGGCCCGCCTCGGCGGCAGCCGGGATGATCTCCTGACAGATGGTCTCGACCCAGGAGTCGGGATCGTCGCGATACTCCGGCGGCACCGCATGGGCTGCCAGCAGGGTGGTCTTGACCCGGATCGGCAGCGCCTCTCCCAGTCGGCGGGCCACCCGCAGCATCTTGAGCTCGTCTGCCAGGGTGAGGCCGTAACCGGACTTGATCTCCACCGTGGTGACCCCTTCCCGGATCAGCGACTTGATCCGTGGCAGCGCCAGCTCAAACAGCTGATCTTCGCTGGCGGCACGGGTGGCACGCACCGTGCTGATGATGCCGCCACCTTTGCGGGCGATCTCCGCATAGGGCACGCCTTTCTGGCGCAGCTCGAACTCTTCGGCACGGCTGCCGGCGAAGATGAGGTGAGTGTGGCAATCGATGAGGCCGGGGGTAACCAGCTTGCCCTTCATGTCCTGCCAATGGGCGGGATAGGGGCCCTTGAGATCCTGCATGGGCACCAGGGCGTGGATCCTCCCCTCATGAACGCCGAGGGCATGGGGCTCCAGCAGACCGTAGTCAGCCAGATCGGAGCGCAGGGTGGCGGGTGTCACGTTGAGCCAGACCCGCTCGCAGTTCAACAGTTCCTTGTTCATACCAACCTCTAAATGTATATACATTAACTTATATCCGATCTCTGACGGGAAAGAAAGGATCAAGTTCACATCTTGATAACAGCGTGTTCATTAGAGCTTAAACACAAAAAAGCCCGCCAGAGGCGGGCTTTGTCAAAAATGATATGTATATACAATTAGCTAAGGCTGGTCTTGGAGCTCAGCTTGTAGCGAGAGCCCGGCGAGAGCAGGCGGGCATAGGAGACCAGATAACCGTCGGACCAGGTACGCCGATGCAGCAACAGGCAGGGGGTATCGACCCGTACCTGAAGCAAGCCGGCTTCGCCGGCGCTCGGCAGCACCGCCTCCACCACGTGCTCCATCTCGGAGAGGGGGCAGACCTCCATCAGATAACGGTTGGGGGTCTGGCTGGCAAAATCCTGCTCGCCGTACTCCGGCAGCCGCTCCGCATCGACGAAGCGCTCCTCCAGCTGCAGCGGCTCACCGTCGGCCTGATGGACGATGAGGCTGTGAAAGATGGGCGCCCCGACCCGCAGCCCCAGTTGCACCGCCACCTTCTCGTCGGCGGCCTGGCGCTGCAGCCGGATCACCCGGCCGCTGTACTCGCTGCCCCGCTCGGCGATCTCGTCGGCGATGTTGCGAATGGCCAGCAGCGGCGACTCGGTGCGCCGATCCGCCACGAAACTGCCGGAGCCGGCGGTGCGCACCAGCCAGCCCTCGGCCACCAATTCGCGCAGCGCCTTGTTGACCGTCATCCGGCTCACGGTGAACTGCTCGCACAGGGCGGCCTCGGTCGGGATCCGGTCGCCCGCCTGATAGTGGCGTTCGCGGATCCCGTCCAGGATGTGCTGCTTGATCTGCAGATAGAGAGCCGGTGCCAACGGAATGCTCCTCAGCGACGGCGGTGGGGCGGACGCATGTCCGGCCAGGCGCGATAGACGTCCGGGATCTGCTCAGGCCCGCTGATGCAGAGATCGAGATCGTGCAGCAGACCGTCCTTGATGCCGTAGATCCAGCCGTGCACCGCCAGCTCCTGCCCCTTGCGCCAGGCGTTCTGGATGATGGTGGTGTGGCAGACGTTGGCCACCTGCTCGGCCACGTTCAGCTCGCACAGGTAGTCGAAGCGCTCGTGCTCATCCTCGATGGCATCCAGCTGCTCGCGATACTTGAAGTAGACATCCTTGATGTTGCGCAGCCAGTTGTCGATGAGCCCCAGCTCCTGGTTCTGCATCGCCGCCTTGACGCCGCCGCAGCCGTAATGGCCGCAGACGATGATGTGCTTCACCTTGAGCACCTCGACCGCATATTGCAGCACCGAGAGGCAGTTGAAGTCGGTGTGTACCACCAGGTTGGCGACGTTGCGGTGGACGAATACGTCCCCCGGCAGCAGCCCCATCAGCTGGTTGGCGGGTACCCGGCTGTCGGAGCAGCCGATCCAGAGGTATTCGGGGGCCTGCTGGGCGGAGAGGGTAGCAAAGAATTCGGGATCCTCAGCCTTGATCCGTTCCGCCCACTCGCGGTTGTTGGTAAACAAGTCGTTCAAGAGTTTCACTATCTGCTCTCCCTACTGTGGCAGTGGCGGCAACATACCATACACAAGGGTAACCAAGGCAAGGCCGACCAGATCTCCGCCAAACAAAAACAGGGCCATCAGGCCCTGTTTTCATCAGGAGGCTCAGGCCTCCATCGTATCTTTCAGCTGCCTGGGCGCGTGCTGCTCAAGCTGACGAACCCGCCCGGCGCACAGGATTACGCTTCCATCGCATCCTTCAGCTTCTTGAGGGCATTCTTCTCAAGCTGACGCACCCGCTCGGCGGAGACGCCGTAGGTATCGGCCAGCTCCTGCAGGGTAGTCTTGCTGTCGTCGTCCAGCCAGCGGGCACGGATGATGTGCTGGCTGCGCTCATCCAGGGTGGCCAGGGCCGAACTCAGGCGACGGGTCGCATGATCGTCCCAGTTGTCGTTCTCGATGGTGGCCGCCAGATCGGAGGATTTGTCCTCCAGATAGTGGACCGGCGCGAAACCGCCCTCTTCGTCCTCATCACCGACCAGATCGAACGCCTGATCGTAGTTGCTCATGCGCGCTTCCATCTCGGTGACGTCGGCGGCGGAGACGCCGAGGTCGGCAGCCACGGCCTGCACCTCTTCGTGGTTCAGCCAGCCGAGACGCTTCTTGGATTTGCGCAGGTTGAAGAAGAGCTTGCGCTGGGCCTTGGTGGTTGCCACCTTGACCATGCGCCAGTTGCGCAGCACGTATTCGTGGATTTCGGCCTTGATCCAGTGCACCGCGAAGGAGACCAGACGCACGCCGACGCTCGGGTCGAAGCGCTTGACCGCCTTCATCAGGCCTATGTTGCCTTCCTGCACCAGATCGGCCTGGGGCAGACCGTAACCGGCATAACTCTTGGCGACGTGAACGACAAAACGCAGGTGCGACATAACCAGCTGACGGGCAGCCTCGAGATCGCCTTCCTGCTGCAAACGCTCAGCCAGCTCACGCTCTTCCTCTGCGCTCAGCACCGGAATCGAGTTTACTGCCTGGATATAGCCTTCCAGACTACCTTGCGGAATCAGAGCCATAGTGCGCTGCAATGAAGTTCCCATGTTCTACCTCTTACTTTTCAATCGAATCAGTCTAACACCCTGAGAGGGCCTGTCTACTGACCGGACGCCATTCTGCGGCCTGCATCAAACATGGCGGGCATGTCTGAACCGGAATTATCTTAGGCCGGCAGGATGAATCATGAATGAACAGTCAAAAAAAGGGGGTCACAATGAAGGACCCCCGAAAAGTAGCATGCTAAGTCCATTGTTGCGGAGCTCGCAACCTTCACATGCTTGCCAAGTCAGACGAGCAAGGCATAGGGGCCACACCCGTATAAATTCTTCGCAATTGTAGACTGCTTATAAATCAGAAGGTTCACAGGATCCAGAGAAGATCCTGAAGACTGGTGCTATCCAGATTACTCCCAGAACGGTGGCCGTGCCAGAAACGGCCACTCTTTTACTTGATCCAGGTCGCAAAATCCAGCGCTTTGAAACGCTGATAAATTAATCAGGACGGTTCGATGTCGCGAATGTGGCGATGGACCGAAAACCAGGAGGCGATCAGCCCCAGCAGGGCCCCCAGCAGGATCAGGTTGATCCCGTCCACCGCTCCCATGCCCACCAGCCGGAAGTTGCTGTTGTAGAGACCCGCCAGCTCCTTCACCACCCCTTCGCTCCAGATCACCATCACCTCGGTCAGCCACCAGGCCAGCATGCCGCCAATAACCCCGAACCAGATGCCGGTATAAAGGAAGGGACGATGGATAAAGGCATCGGTCGCCCCCACCAGCTTGAGCACTTCGATCTCGGAACGCTGATTGAGGATATTCAGGCGCAGGGTGTTGCCGACAATCAGCAATACCGCGGAGAGCAGCAGCACGGCGATGCCGGTGATGGTGTGGCGCAGCAGGTTCATGATCCCCTGCAGCCGGGTCAGCCACTGCAGATCCAGCTTGCCCTGCTCGACCCCGTCTTCGTTGCTCAGCTTGTTGAGCAGCTCGGCCGCCCCTTCCGGGTTCTGCCAGCGCGGATCCGGGATCACGCTCAACACCGGCGGCAGCGGGTTGCTGTCGAGGTAGTCGAGCGCATCGCCAAAGCCGGAGATCTCGCGAAACTCCTTGAGCGCCTCATCCCGGCTCATGTAGGTGACCGACTCCACCTCCGGATAGAGCAGGATCCGCTGCTTCATGTCGAGGATGTTCTGCTCGGGCAGATCCTTGCGCAGGTAGAGGGAGATCTGGGAACTGGTCTGCCAGCTCCCCTCCACCACCTCGGCGTTTTTCAGCAGCACGTGGAAGCAGGAGGGCAGCGCCAGGCTGACCCCCAGCACCGCCAGGGTCATCAGCGAGGCGAGCGGATTCCGCCACAGCTCCCCCAGACTGGCAAAGGCCTGGCGGGCGTGGTCGACCCAGTACATCATGAAACGCCGCAGCGGCGGCTGTTTGTGACGCGCACGAATGGCCATCAGAGCTCCTCCCCGGACGAATACATGCGACCCGCCTTGAGGGTCAGGGTGCGATAGCGCATGCGGGCAATCAGCCCCAGATCGTGGGTGGCAATCAGCACGGAGACGCCGAAGCGGTTGAACTCCTCGAACAGCCGCATGATGTCCATGGAGAGCTGGGGATCCAGGTTGCCGGTCGGCTCATCCGCCAGCAGCAGCGGCGGTTTGTTGACGATGGCGCGGGCGATGCCGACCCGCTGCTGTTCACCGCCGGAGAGCATGCGCGGCTGGTAGCGCTCCTTGCCGAGCAGCCCCACCTTGTCGAGCGCAGCGGCCACCCGCTTGTTGATGTCCCCATGGCTGTAGCCGTCGATCACCAGCGGCAACGCCACGTTGTCGAACACGGTTCTGTCCATCAGCAGGCGGTGATCCTGGAAGATCATGCCGATCTGGCGGCGCACGTAGGGGATCTCCCCCCGCTTGATATGGCTGACGTCATCGCCATGAAAGAAGACGCGGCCGTCGGTCGGCCGTTCCATTACGCTGATGAGTTTGAGGAGGGTACTCTTGCCTGCGCCCGAGTGCCCGGTCAGAAAGGCCATCTCCCCCTTGCGCAGATGAAAACTGACCTTCTGCAGCGCCTGATGGCCGCCGCTGTAAACCTTGCTGACCTTGTCAAAACGGATCATAACGGTTCCCTGACAGTGACAAGCCCCGACCTGGGTCGGGGCAGGGGGCGCTCAACTCACGGCGCCCGAGCTTGCTCATCGCGAAGACACTCACTCCTCGCGACTGAAAAGCGCCTCGATAAAGTCGTTGGCGACGAACGGACGCAGATCGTCGATCCCCTCGCCCACCCCGATGTAGCGGATCGGGATCTGGAACTTGTCGGCCACCGCGAAGATGACGCCGCCCTTGGCGGTGCCATCCAGCTTGGTGAGGGTGATGCCGGTCAGCCCCACCGCCTCGCTGAACAGCTTGGCCTGGCTCAGGGCGTTCTGGCCGGTGCCTGCGTCCAGGGTCAGCATGATTTCGTGGGGCGCCGCATCGTCCAGCTTCTTCATCACCCGCACCACCTTCTTGAGCTCTTCCATCAGGTTGCTCTTGTTCTGCAGGCGGCCGGCGGTATCGGCGATCAGCACGTCGGCCCCGCGCGAGCGGGCAGCCTCGATGGCATCATAGATGACGGAGGCGGAGTCGGCGCCGGTGTGCTGGGCAATCACCGGGATGTTGTTGCGCTGACCCCACACCTGCAACTGCTCGACGGCGGCAGCGCGGAAGGTATCGCCAGCGGCCAGCATCACACTCTTGCCCTCGGCCTGGAACTGCTTGGCCAGCTTGCCGATGGTGGTGGTCTTGCCGACCCCGTTCACGCCCACCATCAGGATGACGTAAGGCTTCTTGTCGGTGTCGATCACCAGCGGCTGCTCGACCTTGGCCAGCATCTCGCCCATGTCCTGCTTGAGCAGGCCGTAGAGCGCCTCGGCATCCTTGAGCTGCTTGCGATCCGCGTGCTGCACCAGCCCCTCGATGATACGGGTGGTGGTGTCGACGCCGAGATCCGCAGTCAGCAGCTGGGTCTCCAGCTCCTCGAACAGCTCGTCGTCGATCTTCTTGCCTCGGAACAGGCTGAAGAAGCCGGAACCGATATTCTCCTTGGTGCGCACCAGACTACGCTTGAGGCGAGCGAAGAAGCCCTCCCGCTGCGGCTTGTCCTGGGTGTCGTCGTCCACCTTGGCTGCCAGTGGCAGTGCGGCCAGTGCGGCAGCCTCAGCCTCCATCTCGGCCACCAGGCGCAGATCTTCCGCCCGCTGGGCCTCTTTGGCGATCCGGGCTTCCTCGGCAGCCTGCGCTTCGGCGGCAATACGAGCCTCTTCTGCGGCACGGGCTTCGGCAGCAAGGCGAGCCTCTTCTGCGGCGCGGGCTTCGGCTGCGATACGGGCCTCTTCCACGGCGCGGGCTTCGGCGGCAATGCGAGCCTCTTCTGCCGCACGGGCTTCGGCGGCAACGCGAGCCTCTTCTGCGGCGCGGGCTTCGGCGGCAATGCGAGCCTCTTCTGCGGCGCGGGCTTCGGCAGCAATGCGAGCCTCTTCGGCAGCGCGGGCTTCGGCAGCAATGCGAGCCTCTTCTGCGGCGCGGGCTTCGGCGGCAATACGGGCCTCTTGCGCGGCGCGGGCTTCGGCGGCAATGCGAGCCTCTTCTGCGGCGCGGACTTCGGCGGCAATACGAGCCTCTTCGGCAACCTGAGCGGCTGCGGCAAGGCGAGCTTCTTCCGCTGCCTTGAGATCGGCCGCAACCCGGGCAGCTTCGGCAGCTTGCGCCTCGGCAGCCGCGCGCTCCTCTTCGGCGATCAGGGCTTCATTGACGATCACCGGCTCCAGATCGGAGGCGCACTCCTCCACCACTAGCGGACCATGGTCGTCCAGCTCGGCAGGCGGGCAGCAATCATCGTGCAAAACGGAATTCTGTGCGCTGGCGGGCACTTCAGCAGCGACGGCCGGCGTACTATCGGAAACAGTCGTCTCGGAAACGGGAGCCGGGTGAGCCGTGACTTCGGGCTCAACGGTAGTCGGGGTGGCTTGCGGTGTCTGTGGTTGGACAGCCTCAGCCTCTTCTTTCTTGCGGCCGAAACCCAGCCAGGAAAACAAACCTTTTGCCATCTAAAAATACTCACATCAAAGGCTGACTGCTAAGATAGCCGTCCCTCGGCGGGTCGGCATAAAAATGAACCGCCTTATACTATCACTTTATTTTCTGACGACGAAACGCGATGCCCAGAGTGAAATCCAGCCGTAACGGCCCGAGCAAGAGCCCAACCCCGCAGGGGAAATCGGGTTTTGTAAGAATCATCAGCGGCCAGTGGCGAGGCCGCAAACTGCCGGTCAGGGATGTGGAAGGACTCAGACCCACCACGGATCGCGTCAAGGAGACCATCTTCAACTGGCTGGCTCCCCATGTGCGCGGCACCCGCTGCCTGGATCTGTTCGCCGGCAGCGGTGGCCTGGGGCTGGAGGCGCTGTCGCGTTACGCCGAGCAGGTCACCCTGATCGAGATGGACAGGGGCGCCGCCGAGCAGATCAAGAAGAACCTGACCACCCTCGGCAGCAGCCAGGGTCAGGTGATCCAGGCCGATGCCGTCAGCTGGCTGCAAGGGCCGGCCACGCCGTTCGACCTGGTGTTTCTCGATCCCCCCTTTCGCCGCGAGCTGCTGCCCCAAGTGTGCGAGCTGCTGGAGCAGCGCGGCTGGCTGGCGCCTGACGCCCTAATCTATCTGGAGCGGGAGAAGGAGATGGCCGATCTGCCGCTGCCGGCCAGCTGGCAACTGCTCAAGGGCAAGCAAGCGGGTCAGGTCTGCTACCAGCTCTATCTGCGGGAGCTCAAGAATGACACCGCGGTTTAACAGCCGGGTGGCAGGGGAAGATGGGCACAGAGCTCCTCCCCGTCAATCTGGACAACGACTCAAGGACAAACAGGCCGGTCAAATCAGGCCTGCTATCAACACTATGTGCGGGAGGTAAACGATGAAGCGGGTGTTTAATCTGTTGGCGATGGGTCTGATCCTGTTCTTCTGGTTCGGCGTGCTGGTCAGCCTGATCGCCCCGCTGCCGGGCAAGCTCAACGGCTTCCTGCCGGTGTGCGGCGTGATCGTGATCCTGATGCACTGGGTGCAGGCCAGCATGGTCAAGGCAGCCTGCAAGCCCTACTTCGCGGTGAGCCGGCTCGAGTTCACCCAGGTGCTGGTGTTCGGGGTGTTCGGCATGGTTGAGATCCGCGCCAGGCTGCAGGCCATCGTCGATGCCAAGCGGCGCGGCGAAGACAACAAAGCTGGGTAATCCCGGCTCTGTCATGGTGGTGATGGAAGGAGTGCTGGTCACTCCTTCTCTTTTTTCCCCACGCTGATACCGAGCTTGATGGAGAGCACAGCCAGCAGCAACAACATCATGATCAGCGAGAAGAAGTTGCTGCCAAGCTCTGGGTACTGCACCTTGACCAGCGCCGAATGGCCGAACACGCCGATGAAGAAGCTGAGCAGCATGCAGACCGGGGTGTTGCCCTCCAGCGAGACATGACGGTAGTGCTGGTAGAGCTGATAGGCGGCCAGCACGAAGGCGATCATCGGGAAGAAGGAGAAGGGCACCGCAGACTCTGACAAGACCGTCAGGGAGGCATCACCACAGATGCCGATGAGCAGGGCCAGCAGCAGGGGTTTCTTCGGAATCGTGTTCTGGTCATGCATGGAGCTGTCCATCCTTTGACTTAAGAGAGAGGTTCACGGCGCTTCTGGTTCTGGACCTCGGCGCCCATGGCGATCATGCGCAGCTGACGGATGGTGCGATCGGACAGGGCCCGGCACTCCTCGCTGGTCATGTCGAGGGCGTCGGCACCGGCACTGAAGACGATGGTCACCATGGCCTCGGCCTGGATGTAGGCCTCTTCCCGCGGCGCCCCCGTGGTGGCTTCGAGGTAGTCGGTCAGCTCGGCGATGAAATGCTGGATCTCCCGCGCCACCGCCTGGCGAAATGCAGCAGAGGTGCCGGAGCGCTCGCGCAGCAGCAGCCGGAAGATGTTCGGGTTGTTCTCGACGAACTCCATGAACGTCTGTACCGAGGTGCTGATGACGCTGCCGCCACCCGCAATGCGCTGACGAGCCTGGCGCATCAACTGGCGCAAGGTCAGGCCGCCTTCATCCACCAGGGTCAGACCCAGCTCCTCCATGTCGCGAAAATGACGATAGAAGGAGGTGGGCGCAATGCCGGCCTCCCGCGCCACTTCCCGCAGACTGAGGTTGGAAAAGCTGCGATTGGCGCACAGTTGGCTGAACGCCGCCTCGATCAGAGTACGCCGGGTTTTTTCTTTTTGTTGCGCGCGAATACCCACGAAAACAGTCACCTTCAGGTTATCGAGGCCAAATGATAACCCGAAGGCTGCGCCAGGATCAGGTTTGTCTCCTACTTTTTTACCATTGACCCCAATTCCGGCTGCATGGAAAATAGCGCACAGCTGTTCGCTGAAAGGAACCGAGTGAGATGGAACGCCCCCCGATCATCATGACCAACACCCTGCTGTTTGCCCTCTCCGGGCTGACCGCACTGATCGCCGTGCCCTGGTACGGCATGACCCATGGCTATGACCTCTGGCAGTGGGGCAGCTTCCTGCTGCTGTTCTGCTATTGCGGCATCTCCATTACCGCCGGCTACCACCGGCTCTGGTCCCACAAGGCCTACAAGGCCCACCCGATCCTGCAGTGGATCTTCGCCATCGGCGGCGCTCTCGCCCTGCAAAACTCGGCCCTGCACTGGTCTTCCGACCATCGCCGCCACCATCGCCATGTGGATGACAACCAGCAGGATCCCTACAGTGCGGGACGCGGTTTCTGGTACTCTCACATCGGCTGGATGCTGCGTGAATACCAGGGTGACACCTATCACGACTACAGCAATGTGCGGGATCTGCAGAACAACCCCATCGTCGTTTTTCAGCACAAGCACTATCTGGCGCTGACCCTGGCTACCAACATCGGCATCCCGCTGCTGCTTGGGCTCGTCCACGGCGATTTGCTCGGTATGTTGCTGCTGGCCGGAGTGCTGCGCATGGTGATGACCCATCACACCACCTTCTTCATCAACTCGCTGGCCCACATCTGGGGCAGCCAGCCCTTCACCGACCGCAACAGCGCGCGGGACAACGGCATCCTGGCCTTCTTCACCTTCGGCGAGGGCTACCACAACTTCCACCACCTGTTCGAGAACGACTATCGCAACGGCATCCGCTGGTGGCAGTACGATCCCACCAAGTGGCTGATCCGCAGTGCCGCCTGGTGCGGGCTGGCACGGGATCTGCGCGCCTGCCCGGAAGAGCGGATCGAGCAGGCCAGGCTGGAGATGCAGCTGAAACGGGCCCAGGCCAGGCTGCACAGACAGGACGACAGGGAGCTGTGGCAGGCGCTGCTGCAGGAGGAGTACGACAAGCTGAGCCAGCAGCTGCAGCACTACTACGCCAGCCGCAAACGCCTGCTGGAGCAGCGCAAGCGCAAGGCGCTGGCCCGTTACGATCAGCTGAAACTGCAGCTGGAGTATCGCAGCCTGCACGATGCCTTCACCGTGGCCAAGCGCAACTGGAGCCGCCTGCTGGCAGGCATCGCCTGATCATAGACCGTCAGACGACACAAACAAAAAGACCGCCAATCGGCGGTCTTTTTGTTCAGCCCAGCCAGCAGGCCATAAAAAATGGGGTGACACTCGCATGTCACCCCCTCGCAAATAGCATGTTCCATATTGGAATCCGGTCCCGTCGGGTTCCTCTCCTGCTTCCTGAGTTTCCGCTACCCATCTGAAGCAGGCTCCGGCTGGAGCGATCCAGTCGACCGATTCCCTTCACGACCCTCTTCCGCACGACGGCAAGCCGCCGTGTTGTCCTTGCAGTTGAAATATTACGCAGATAAATAAAATAAAAAACCGATATATTCGGCCATCTATGCAAGCATCTGCCGCTCATCCAACTTCAACCAGAAAACAATCTGATTAAAAACAATACGATAAATCACTCCATCGCCATTGGATGGCAAACGTTATCCTCGAAGGCGCACAAGGCTTTGCGAGATCTCGCACAAGCCGTGATCCACTCACAACCAGCGCTGCAACGGCAACCAGTCGCTGACCCTGGCCAGCAGGCGGCGCAGGGTCGAGGGCGGGGCAGCCACCGAGTGGGATGAACGCTGCTGCCAGGTCGTCAGCCACTGCTGCAACTCGGCGCACAGCGCAGGGCAGGCCAGATGCAACACCAGCTCGGTGTTGAGCAGCAGGGAGCGCGGATCCAGATTGAAGCTGCCGAGCAGTGCCTCCTCCTCCCCCACCAGGATCAGCTTGGCGTGCAGGCTGAGAGATGCCCCCTCCAGCTCCGACAGCGCTATGCCCTGGCGTATCAGCCAGGGGCGGTGACGACGGTAGGCGCCGTACACCAGCGGCACATCCGTGCTGGCCAGGGAGTTGGTCAGGATGTCGATGGTCACCCCCGCTTGACGCTGCTGCCTGAGTCGGCGGCGCAGACCTCGGGTCAGGATGAGATAGGGGGTGACCAGGCGCAATGTGCCCTGATTGTCGGCCAGTTTGCGCCAGAGCAGGCGCGCCGTGGTGGGCCGGGATACCAGCCCCTTGCCGGGGCGGTCAAACCACACCTCGGCCCGCCCGGCATGCCAGCGCAGGGGGATGGGCTCGGGATCGAACAGGCTGGCCGGCAGGTCATAGACGGCCGCGATCTGCGGCTCGTTCAGGGTCAGCAGGAAGTCGTTCACCACCTGCACCTCGGCCCGTTGCAGCGGGCGGCGCAACAGACGGCGGATCGGGTGGCTCCAGCGGCTGCGCCAGAATTGATCAAACCCCTGCTCGACCCGCTGGCAGAGCGGGCCGCGGCAGGCGAGATCCAGATCGACGAACTGGGGGGCACCACCGAGTCCGAAGTAACGATCCCCGATATTGCGACCACCGATCACCGCCTGGCTGCCATCCACCAGCAGCAGCTTGTTGTGCATGCGGTGATTGATGCGGCGAAAGCTGAGCAGCCCTTCCAGCAGCAGGGTCAGTGGCCGCCAGCCGCGCAACCAGAAGGGATTGAACAGACGCATCTCGATGCCCGGCTGGTGGGCCACCATCTCCAGGAAGCGGTTGTCGCCGGCATAGAGGTCATCAATGAGCAGTTGCACCCGCACCCCGCGTTTGGCGGCATGCAGCAGCTCCGACAGCAGCAGCTTGCCGCTGCTGTCCTCCTCCCAGCTGTAGTACTGGGCCTGGATCCGGCTTCTGGCGCCGCGGATCAGCTGACAGCGCAGCTTGAGCGCCAGCTCGGGCTGGTCGATCAGGGCGAATTCAGCGGGGATCATGGCGTCATCCGCCTGTCATGAGGAAATGGCATAACGCTGGCTAAGGGCCTCGTAGCAACAGGATGAAGGAATTTACCATGGAACTCACGGATCGCCCCGCCATCAGTCACAGACCGCAGGCCAGTGAGCCGGATCCCTCGCCGAGCGGCCAGCTGACCCCCTGGTATCTGCAACACAGGGATCAGGCCTGGCAGCCTTTCACCTCGCCCGCCCCATCGCACTAGCCGGACGTCAGGGCTGGGCCACCGCCTCGATGGCGGCCGCCTTGCCCTCCAGCTGGGGCAGACTGAAGCGGTAGGCCACATAGTACTTGTAGATGGTGCTGACATAGTTGATGGGCCCCTGCCCCACCTCGTTGGCCACCAGCTGCTCCACGTTGCCGAACCAGACGTCGGGATCCAGCCCGGCGGCCTCGGCCTTGGCCCTGAGCGCCTGCACCCGGTTCGGGCCGGCATTGTAGGCAGCCAGTGCAAACAGGTGGCGGTTGAGCACGTCCAGCTTGGGATCGTTGAAATAGGTGTCGAGGATCAACCGCATGTAGCGGCAGGCCGCCTCCACGTTCCCCTCCAGGCTGGCGAGGCGGGCGCCGCGAATGCCCACTTCGCTGCCGGTACTCGGCAACAGCTGCATGATCCCCACCGCCCCCCGTTCGGAACGGATATTGGCATTGAGGCCAGACTCCTTGTAGGCCAGCGCCGCCAGCATCAGCCAGTCCAGCCGGTACTTGTCGGCCTGCTGCTCCAGCACCTTGCGGATGGTCGACAACCGGCCCAGCGGATCCGGCGCCAGTATGTTGCTCATCTGGTCGTTGCGAGCCAGCAGGCGACGCAGGGCCATGTCGCTGTAAAGAGTGCGCTTGCCGGCATCGGCCAGATAGTCGTTGACCGCCTTGAGCAGCTCTGGGCTGTTGTTGCGCAGGGCCCAGGCGCTGCGGCCGTTGTCCCGCAGCGGGATCAATTTGTGGGCTCGCAGCCCGCTGATCATGCCGAGCCAGATCCGCCCCTTGAAGCTGTCGGTCACGGTGAGCGGTATGATGCCGGCCGCCACCATCTCCAGCAGATCCCCGTCCTGCAGGTATTCAGGCACGGTTTCGATATAGACAGGGGGCAGCCCCAGCTCGCGAAACAGCCAGTTGAGCTGGCGCAGGCTCTCGTAATAGCTGGAGCTGGCCCGCACCCAGACCCGCCGGCCTGAGAGCTGGGTAATGCGGTTGAAGGTCGGCAGGCTGTGCTGGCTCACCACCCACTCTTCGATGGGGGCGATCACCGGGTTGGAGAAGGTCACCTGTTCGCGCCGGGTCGGCGTCACCGTCATGTTGGCGGCCACCAGATCGCCCCGCCCTTCGGCGAGGTAGTCCAGCAGCTTGTCCTGGCGCACCGGGATGTAGATGATCTTGAGCTTGATCTTCTCCTTGGCCAGATAGGTCTGGTTCAGCCAGCGCTCGAACCCCTGCAGCTGGTTGACCAGGATGCCGTGCTGGGTCCCCTTGTCGAGGAAGAAGAAACCCCGCTCATAGACCACCAGGGCCCTCAGCTCTTTCTTTTGCAATATGCTGGCGAGATCCCCTGGCTGGGGCAGCCGCTGCGGCTTGAGATCCGCCGCCAGCAGCGGCAGCGCCCACAGGAAGAGCAGGCTCCAGAGCCAGCGCCGCCTCATGGCGTCACCGCCAGTGGCTGTCCGGGCAGGTCAAAGAGGTGATGAGCGACGTGGAGAGGGGTGGCGAAGAGCCTGCGCTGAACCATGATGAGATCGCCTTCTGTTGGCCGACTCGCGTCGGGCAAAACCGTCTGTGGGATAACTAACTATAGAACGCAGACCCACAGCAGAAGGGTCAGCACGGCAGGCAAGCCTGCCGTGTTTTCAGGGGGCTCAGATAGAGCGGGCACGCATCTCGAAAATGAGTTTTTCGGCGGTGCAGGTGAATTGCAGGCGGGCTTTCAGGATCACGCCGTTGGCGCCCTGGCTCAGTTCGCTGCTGCTCTTGGCTTCGGCGGTGACCTGCTTGGCCAGCGCCTCGTAGGCGGCCAGCTTGGCGCGGGCATCGGCCTCTTCGGCGGCCTCGATCACCAGCTCCATCACATCGTCACCCTCGCCGATGATGGTGCCAATTTCGGCGAAGCAGCCGCAGCTGTCACAGGTCTCGTTCAATTCCACTTTATCTTCTACGGACATCATTCAACTCCCACTTATTTCGGCTGTGATTCATCGTCACGCAAGGCTTTACGAAAATCCCTGATGGCGGTGCCCAGATCTTCCCCGGCGCCGGCCAGGCGTTTGCTGCCAAACACCACGACCACGACGACGAGCAGGATCAACAAATGCCAGATATGAATTCCACCGAGTCCCATAGGGATACTCCTGACTGATAGATACCGATCGTTTGTATCAAAAGAAGGCGCAAAGATTGTTGGGCAAAATCAAGACAGGCGCAAGTTTGCAAATAAATCACCAAAAAATACGGCGACCCGAAGGCCGCCGTATTGCTTGATGCTACTTGTCCCCTCAACCACTACATCCTGTACCAGCCGCCATTGAAGGCGAGAGACGTTTCGAGCATAAGTTCGCCTAGATATGAAAACAAATGGTATAAATTCATCTAAGAATTGAAGAGGATTCATATCATGTTGCTGGAACAGCTGGGGCGTATCGACCTCAATCTATTGATAATCCTGCAAGTTTTGCTGGAGGAACGAAACGGCAGCCGGGCGGCCCGTCGCCTGCATCTGAGCCAATCTGCCGTCAGCAAGGCGCTCGGCCGGCTGCGGGAAACCTTCGACGATCCCCTGTTCGTGCGCTCGGCCTACGGGCTGGAACCCACCGCACGCGCCCTCAGCCTGCAGCAGCAACTGCAGCCGATCCTGCTGTCGCTGGACAACCTGATCCAGCCGCCGGATTTTGACCCGACCACCACCGAGCGGGAGTTCGTCATCGCCAGCATGGACAGCGCCTTCACCCTGTTCGCCCCGCTCTACCTGAGCGAGCTGAAACGACAGGCCCCCGGCATCCGGCTGCGCTACGAGGAGTGGACCGAGAACAGTCTGACCGAGATGAGCCAGGGCCAGGTAGACATCGCCTTCACGGTGCGGGAAAACTGCATCAATTCTGACTTTCGGCTCGACACCCTGCCCAACGCCATCTGCCAGCGGCTGCTCGCCATCGACGATCTGACCTGCCTGGTGCAGCACGACCACCCCGCCCTGCACGAACCCGAGTGGGATCTCACCCGCTACCTTGCCTATCCCCACGTGCAGACCTATTGCGAAGGGAGGGACCGCTGGATGCTGGATCACAAGCTGGCGGAGCAGGATCTCTATCGCCGCATCGAGGCGACCGTGCCCTCCTTCGAGGCGGCGCTGCGGATGGGCATGCATTCGGACATGATAGTGACCCTCTCCCGGCTCTACGCCCGCCACGCCACCCAGGTCTATCCGCTGGTGCCGCTGCCGCTGCCCATCGCGCTGGACAGCATCTCCCATTTGCTGATCTGGCATCAGCGCCACGAGGAGGATCCTGGCCACCGCTGGCTGCGGGAAACTCTGCTGGCGCTGATCATGGGCAAGCTGGAGCCAACAGCGGCCGAACCGGCCTGATTGTCGGCACAGGGCCGCAAGACCCTGACGATCACCACGCCGGATCACAGGCAAAAAAACGGGGCTCGTCGAGCCCCGTGTCTTTTCTATTGGCCTGTCGGCCGATCAGTTCTGACCGGTCACCGCCAGGTAGTGATGCACCCCGTCGAGCAGCATCTGCACCGAGATCATCACCAGCAGCATGCCCATCAGACGCTCCACCGCGGTGAGTCCTCGCTCACCCAGCAGCTTGTTGAAGACCTCGTAGAACATCAGGATCACCGCGCTAGCGCCCCAAGCCATCAGCAGGGCCAGCGACCAGTCCGCCATCCGGGTCGGCTCCTGGTTGGCCAGCAACAGCAAGGAGGCCAGGATCGAGGGGCCGGCAATCATGGGGATCGCCATGGGCACCAAGAAGGGCTCCTCCCCCGCGGCCAGCCCGGTCACCCCCCCTTCACTCGGGAAGATCATCTTGATGGCAATGAGGAACAGTATGATGCCGCCGGCGATGCTGACCGCCTCCTGGCGCAGGTTGAGGAAATTGAGGATCTGCTGTCCGACGAACAGGAAGGCCATCATGATCACCAGCGAGAACAGCAGCTCCCGCATCATCACCTTGCGGCGTCGCTTGGGATCGATATGACGGAGGATCGACAGAAAGACCGGCAGGTTGCCCAGCGGATCCATGATCAGAAACAACATGACGGCAGCGGAGAAAGTATCCATACAACGCCCAGGCCAAGCCTTCAACAGAGGAGGGGAAAGAGGGCGAATATAACAAAGGCGGCGGGATTCGGCGAGCGCGGCAGGCGCTCGCCGGCGGGGATCAACCGTGGTTGCAGATCTTGTCGGCGCGGGTCTGGAAACCCTGCTCCGATTCGATGAACTTGCCGCGTTTGGCCAGGAAGTCGATCAGGGCCTCGGCATCCATCTCGCTGGCGCTGCAGGTGTGGAAACGGGCATCCGCCCCGAAGCGTGCGTCGATGGCCTGCTTGAGGCTGGCCCGGGTGAACTGGCCGCCCTGCGCCAACATCATCTCCATCACTTCGTGACCGTGTACCGATTGAGTCATTGCAAACCTCTTGAATAGACATATTTGATGCCTATTAAATCCTGCCCCACTGCCGACGACCTTGATATAGGCCAACAAATTGCCGATTTCCCTGCCCCCGCACTGGTGATGGTCACGGCTTTGTCGATAATGTGGCAACCTGAGCAGGGGATGGCTACACTAACGCCCCTTTTTGCCACCGCAGACCGAATATAAGGACATTGGCGTCATGCTGTTCCATGGACTGGCTTTCAAACCCTGGCGGATCTGGACCCGCCGTCCGCTCTGGTTGAAGACCCTGCTCGGCATGCTAACGGGGATCGGGCTCGGCGCCGTTTTCAGCGAACAGGCATTGCTGCTCAAACCCATTGGCGTGCTATTCGTCAACACCATCCAGATGCTGATGGTGCCCCTCATCTTCTGTTCGGTCATCGCCGGCCTCACCTCGCTGCTCAAGGGCAAGGCCCTCGACCGCATCGCCGGCAAGGCCATCGGCCTCTACCTCTGTTCCACCGCTGTCGCCATCTGCATCGGCCTGATGATGGGCTGGCTGCTGGAACCCGGCATGGGTGCCAATATGGGACCCTATGAGCGGGTCGGCATGACGGAGTCCCCCACCCTGGCCAGCGTGCTGAGCCACCTGGTGCCGCGCAACCCGGTGCAGGCCATGGTGGATGGCAAGATCCTGCAGGTGATCGTGTTCGCGGTGGCCCTCGCCCTCGCCCTCAACGCCACCGGTCGGCGCGGCCGCCCCGCCATCCTCTTCTTCACCTCGCTGGCGGAGGGGATGTTCAAGCTGACCCAGATGGTAATGGCGCTGGCCCCTTACGGTGTCTGCGCCCTGATGGCCTGGATGACCGGCAAGTACGGCATGAGCCTGCTGCTGCCGCTGCTCAAGGTGATCGGCGCCGTCTACCTCGGCTGCCTGCTGCACGTGCTCGGCGTCTACAGCAGCCTGCTGATCCTGCTGGCCCGCCTCAATCCGCTGCACTACTTCAAGAGCATCGTCGATGCCCAGGCGGTGGCCTTCACCAGCAGCTCCAGCAACAGCACCCTGCCCATCAGCCTGGCCTGCGCCGAGCGCCGGCTCGGGGTCTCCCCCGCCATCACCGCCAAGGTGTTGCCCATCGGCGCCACCATCAACATGGACGGTACCGCCCTCTATCAGGGGGTGACCGCCCTGTTCGTGGCTCAGGCCTTCGGGGTGGATCTGCACCTGGTGGATTACCTGACCATCATCAGCATCGCCACCCTGGCCAGTATCGGCACAGCGGGCACGCCGGGCACCGGCCTGATGCTGCTGACGCTGACCCTGACCGCAGTGGGACTGCCGCTGGAGGGGGTGGCACTGATCGCCGGGATCGACCGGATCCTCGACATGGCGCGCACCACGGTCAACGTCTCCGGCGATATTCTGGTTTCCGTATTGATTGCCCGCAGCGAGCGGGAGCTGGATCTGACGACCTATCACGACGCCAGCGCGGGGGAGGACATCGACTTCACCCTGCGCTGAGGCAGGGCGAGCGATTAATTTTCGTGGGGATCGTGGTGACAGCGCCAGCAGACATCGAAGTTGGCGCCGTTCTCCTCCCCGCACTGACCGCACAGCCAGCCGTTGCCCTGACGCTGTTGATAGCGTTCGATGACCCGTCCCGCCTTGCTGCGATCCTGCTCGCGCACCATCAGGGTCACCTGCAGCATGTCCACCGGCAGTTCGCCCAGGGCGCCCGACAGCGCCTCGCCATTGAGCCGCACCGGCACCCCTTCCACTTCCAGCGCCCCTTTCAGGGCGTGGGCCTCCAGCGAATGGGAAGCCCGATACAGATTGATCCAGTGATCCATGTCTTCCCCCTCAGATCCCCCCACGATGCAGTTACCACGGCACCGACTCTGGCCGGCTACAGCAGGGTGTCTATGCCGTAGTCGGCCCCCTTGGCCACGATGAAATCGATGAACACCCGCAATTTTCGCGGCATCAGTCGCCGCTCCGGAAACAGCAGGTAAATGGGTACCCTGGGCTGCTGCCACTCGGGCAGCACGGACACCAAGGTCCCGCTCGCCAGCTCCTCGTGGCAGAGCATGGCGGGCAGAGAGGCGAGCCCCAGCCCGGCCTTCGCCGCCTCTCGGGCACAGGTTATATTATTAACCCGAAAGCGGGAGGGAGGGTCAACCAGCACCTCCTTGTCATCCCGCTCGAAGCACCAGTGCGAGGCCAAAAAACCGCTGGTCACCGCCACCCGTTCATGTTGCACCAGATCCTCGGGATGAGTGATGCCGGGGCTGCGCGCCAGGTACGCCGGGCTGGCACAGATCAGGCGGGCATTGCTCCACAGCCGCCGTGCTGCCAGGTTCGAGTCGCTCATGTCGCCGATCCGCACGATCGCATCCAGCCCCTCGTTGATGGGATCCACGATGCGATTGGTCAGCTCCAGCTCCACCTGCAGACCGGGATAGGCCTGCAGAAACTCCGCCACCAGTCGCCCTACCACCAGCTGCCCTGCCTCAATGGGCACCGCCAGCTTGAGGGTGCCAGTCACCTCCTGCTGGCTGGCGCTCACCATCAGCTCGGCCTGGGCCAGCTCGTCCACCGCCTTGCTGCAGCGCAGATAGTACTGCTCGCCCGCCTCGGTCAGGGTGAGCTGGCGGGTCGAGCGGTAGAGCAGCCGCACGCCGAGGCGCTGCTCCAGCTCGGCGATGCGCCGACTCACCGTCGCCTTGGTCATGCCCAGCTCCTGGGCGGCCGCCGTGAAGGAACCCTTGTCGACGATCCGCACTAGAATCAATGCAGCGTTCAGATCCATTGTTGCACCAGTGAAACTGTATATCTCATAAATGGATACTAATCGAAACAGTTGGCCAGTGTTAGCCTGCCTCTCTTAAGTTCAGGAATCCCCCACATGAGTCAACACAAGAAGATCCCCCTGCTGGCCGCCATGATACTGGCCCTGCTCGGCCTGCTGTTTGCCGGTTACTGGTATCTGCACGGCCGCTACTTCGAGAGCACCGACAACGCCTACCTGCAGAGCGAGGTGACCGGCATCGGCTCCAAGCTCTCCGGCTACATCAGCGAAGTGCTGGTGACCGACAACCAGCCGGTGAAGGCCGGCCAGCTCATCGCCCGCCTCGACGACCGGGAGTACAAGACCAAGGTGGCCGAGGCCGAAGCCGACCTGCGCCTCAACCAGGCGACGGCGGAAAATCTCGCCGCCACCCGCACCCAGCAGCTGAGCCTCATTCGCCAGGCGGAAGCCAAGGTCAGCTCGGCCAATGCCGAACAGGTGCGGGCCCAGCAGCAGGTGCGCCGCGTCAGCCAGCTCAACCAGCGCCACTACAGTTCGCAGGACAGCCTGGACGAGGTGCGTGCCGGCCTGCAGGTCAATCAGGCCCAGGAGCAGGAGGCCAAAGCGGCCCTGCAGGCCGCCCGCGAGCGGCTGCTGGTGCTGGATGCCGAGGCCAAGCAGAACCAGGCCAAGCTGGCATTGAGCGCCGCCCAGCTGGAACAGGCCAAGCTGGAGCTTGCCTATACCGAGCTGCGGGCACCGGCCGACGGCATCATTGGCAAGCGCAGTCTGCGGGCGGGGCTCTACGTCCAGTCCGGCATGCAGGTGGCCAGCCTGGTGCCGCTGCAGCAGGTGTGGGTCGAGGCCAACTTCAAGGAGACCCAGCTGCTCCACATGCAGCCCGGCCAGAAGGTGGAGGTGATCCTGGATGCCTACCCGGATCAGCCGGTCGAGGGGATCATCGACAGCCTGGCGCCGGCCACCGGCGCCAAGTTCGCCCTGCTGCCGCCGGAGAACGCCACCGGCAACTTCACCAAGATCGTGCAGCGAGTACCGGTGAAGATCCGCATTCCGGATCCGGGCGCCCTGGCGGGCAAGCTGCTGCCTGGCCTCTCCACCGAGGTGATCGTCGATACCCGCAGCCCTGATCCCGTGGTCGCCGCCAACTGATGGACGCCATACCACGCCGCAACTGGATCGCGGTCATGGGGGGCCTCATCGGCGCCTTCATGGCCATCCTCGACATCCAGATCACCAACGCCTCCCTGAAGGACATTCAGGGGGCCCTGTCGGCCACCCTGAGCGAGAGCTCCTGGATCTCCACCTCCTATCTGGTGGCGGAGATGATCGCCATCCCGTTGAGCGGCTGGCTGAGCCGGGGCTTGAGTGTGCGGCGCTACCTGCTGTGGACCACAGGCGCCTTCATCATCGCCTCCGTGCTCTGCTCGTTCAGCTGGAACCTCACCAGCATGATCGTCTTTCGGGCGCTGCAGGGCTTCACCGGCGGGGCGCTGATCCCGATGGCCTTCTCCCTCATCGTCAGTCTGCTGCCGCTGCACAAGCGGGCCACCGGCATGGCGCTGTTCGGCCTGTGCGCCACCTTCGCCCCCGCCATCGGCCCGACCCTGGGCGGCTGGCTGACCGAACAGATGTCCTGGCACTACATCTTCTACCTGAACGTGCCGCCGGGACTGCTGGTGATGGCCATGCTGGCCCACGGGCTGGACAAGAAGCCGGTGGACTGGGAGGTGATCAAGCGGGTGGATCTCATCGGCATCCTTACCATGGCGGTGGGGCTTGGCCTGTTGGAAGTGGTGCTGGAAGAGGGCAACCGGGAGGACTGGTTCGGTTCCAGCTTCATCGTGCGGCTCACCGTCATCTCGGTAGTGGCGCTGGTGTTCTTCGTCATCAGCCAGCTGCTGCGCCGCCACCCGCTGGTCAACCTGCGGCTGCTGCACAACCCGCGCTTCGCGCTGGCCTGCTTCGCCTACCTGGTGCTCGGCATGGCGTTGATGGGCTCCATCTATGTGCTGCCCCTCTACATGACCCAGATCCACAACTACAACGCCCTGGAAATCGGCGAGGTGCTAATGTGGATGGGGCTGCCGCAGTTGCTGGTGCTGCCACTGGTGCCCAAATTGACCCACAAGATAGATCCGCGCTATCTGGTGAGCTTCGGCTTTCTGGTGTTCGCCGTCAGCTGCTTCATGAACATGAACATGAGTGCGGATTACGCCGGGCCCCAGCTGATCCAGTCGCTCATAGTGCGGGCGCTGGGGCAGCCCTTCATCATGGTGCCGCTCTCCCTGGTGGCGACCGCCAGCCTGACGCCGGACGAGATCCCCTCCTCCTCTACCCTGCTCAACGTGCTGCGCAATCTGGGCGGCGCCTTCGGCATCGCCATCATCGCGACCCTGATCGACAACGACACCCGCACCCATGTCAGCCAGATCGGCAGTACCCTGGCCGCCACCAGCATAGAGGGACAGGCCTACCTGTTGCAGCTGGCCCAGAGCATGATGGCCCAGGGCTCCGGCCCCGAGCTGGCCCGTCTGCAGGCCCAGGCCATGCTGTCGAACACCATCAGCCGCGAGGCGGCCATCATGGCCTACAACCAGGTGTTCTTCGTGATGGGTATCTTCCTGCTGATCGCTAGCGCCCTGATGCTGCTGCTCAAGCAGCCGGCCCCGAGGGCGCCGGATGCCGAACCGGTCGAGGCGTGAAAAGAGTGAGAAGGGAGTAGCAAAACGGGCCGGCAGGCCCGTTTTTTTGTCTGCACACTCCCCTTGGCGAGGAGACAACTCCGACGCAGTCAACCCGCCAGCGAGGCGGCGATCAGGAACTGGGCGGCGAAGTAGCTGCTCATCACCCAGGCGGTGGCATGGGGGAAGGGGCGACGGAAGCGGTCCAGCGCCAGCATGCTGTCGGAGAACAGGAACATCAGCGCCCCCACCAGGGCGGCGGCGCTGCCGGCGGTGAGGGAGGCGTGCCAGGCACCGGCGGCCACCCAGGCCATGCCGATGATCACCAACATGTAGCAGAAGACGGGGATCTTCATCTCCCCGAGCTTGCCCCACAACAGGCCGAACACCATGCCGGCCACCAGCAGCAACAGCAGGCCATCCACCAGGTTCAGCACCAGCGGCCCCTGGGCGAAGCCGACGATGTAGCAGAGGTGCGCGACAAGAAATGCCGCCAGCCCCTGGATGAAGCGATCGCTCGGCAACATCAGCAGCACGTCGCCGGCCAGCGACAGGCAGAGACCGAGCAGGATCCAGGCGTGGGAGCCGTCGTGGTCATAGCCCTGATAGCCGAACGCCAGCGCTATGATGAGCAGCATGGTCAGCGGCTTGCTGATGTAGAACTGACGGGAGTCTGAGCCGTAGGCCGCACGAATGTGCCACCAGCCCGATGCGATGATCAAGAAACTCAATAACATGCCCTGCTCCTCACGTGTCGCTCGCAGTCATACGGCAACATCTTCTTGCTGACAGGCAGAGTAACAAATTCCCCCGGCCAGTGGCAGAGGCGCTCAGCAAACGAGCACTCTACGCCTAAAGTCTAATTGTCCCGCACACCCGGTTCGGGCATAAGGAACGGGTTCGGAGGATCACCATGGAAGAAGCAATGAGAAACTATCTGCCCGCCATCGACATCATGATGTGCCACTTGGGAATCAGCTTTGAGCAA
Source organism: Aeromonas sp. S8(2024) (assembly GCF_041403085.1). Lineage (NCBI taxonomy): Bacteria > Pseudomonadati > Pseudomonadota > Gammaproteobacteria > Aeromonadales > Aeromonadaceae > Aeromonas > Aeromonas sp. S8(2024). The sequence goes on from NZ_JBGLRF010000007.1 coordinate 173,940, forward strand.
GCCTGCGAACAGCTGGGATTGAGCCAGGTGGAGCAACAGACCCTGAGCCTGCTGCAGGAGCAGGATCCGCAAGAATAAGCCCTCCCGGTATCAGACATCATGATGTGTCACTTGGGAATCAGCTTTGAGCAGGCCTGCGAGCAGCTGGGATTGAGCCAGGTGGAGCAACAGACCCTGAGCCTGCTGCAGGAGCAGGATCCGCAAGAATAAGCCCTCCCGCGGCCCGTATAGATATCATGATGTGCCGCGTTGAATAAGTCTGAGAGCAGCCGGAACTGAGCCAGGTGAAGCAACAACCTTTCAACCTGCCGCAAAAGCAAGCTCCGCAGGAATAACCCCACACGGGGTAAATAAAAACGGCGCCATCGTGGCGCCGTTTTTATTGGGTGCGGGATCAGCGTGCCTGACGGCGCCGCTGCAGCCAGATCACGGCACCGAACAGCAGGAAGCCCGGCAGCCACATCAGCTCCTTGGGCCAGCGCTCGGTGGGCGCCTTGACGCTCAGGATCTGCTGATCCATCTCCAGCCCCAGCTCGGCGGCCTGGCTGCCGAAGGTGACGCTGTCGATCAGGATCTTGCCGTCCTGCTCATAGGTCTGGATCCCCAGCTTGGCCAGACGATCCTCACCGCTCGCGCCATCCGGCACCGGCAGCAGCACGGTGAAGCGGCGCAGCTTGCCCACCGCATCTTCCCCTTCCATCCGCAGGCGCAGGGTGCTCTCGGCCTCCACCTGGCCCATGGTCTGGGCCAGCTCGGCTGGCGCGGCGTCGCGATACGGGTCGTGCAGCATGTCCATCCAGAAGCCGGGACGGAACAGGGTGAAGGCCACCAGCAGCAGCAGCACGCTCTCGTACCAGCGGCTCTTCACCAGGAAGTAGCCCTGGGTGGCGGCGGCGAAGATCAGCATGGCGATGGTGGCCACGATGAAGATCAGCACGCCGTGGGCGAAGTCCACGTTGATGAGCAGCAGGTCGGTGTTGAAGATGAACAGGAACGGCAGTGCCGCGGTGCGCAGGCTGTAGTAGAACGCCGTGATCCCGGTCTTGATGGGGTCGCCCTTGGAGACGGCAGCCGCGGCGAACGAGGCCAGCCCCACCGGCGGGGTCACGTCGGCCATGATGCCGAAGTAGAAGACGAACAGGTGCACGGCGATAAGCGGCACGATGAGGCCGTTCTGCTGCCCCAGGGTGACGATTACCGGCGCCAGCAGGCTCGACACCACTATGTAGTTGGCGGTGGTGGGCAAGCCCATGCCGAGGATCAGGCTCAGCAGGGCGGTCAGCAGCAGCATCAGCAGCAGGTTGCCCATGGAGAGGAACTCCACCAGATCCGCCAGCACCAGGCCGACGCCGGTCTGGGAGACGGCCCCGACTATGATGCCGGCGGTGGCGGTGGCGATGCCGATGCCGATCATGTTGCGGGCACCGGCGATCAGCCCCTCGCGCAGATCCACCACGCCGTCGGTGAAGCTGCCGTAGTCATGCTTGCCATCGGTGCGCAGCCAGTTCAGCAGCGGGCGCTGGGTCAGCAGTATGATGATCAGCATCACCGAGCCCCAGAAGGCCGACAGGCCCGGGGAGAGGCGCTCCACCATCAGACACCACACCAGCACCACTACCGGCAGCAGGAAGTGCAGGCCGGAGAGCAGCACGGCGCGGGTTTCCGGCAGCTCGTCCAGCGGCTTGTCCGGATCTTCCGACGGCAACGGCTCGTTGCTGGCGGCGATCTTCAGCAGTCCCAGGTAGGCGGCGGCCAGCAGCACGCCGATCCCCGGCAGGGCGTAGTCGCCCAGCGCCGGCTTGAGCCAGCCCAAGCCATAGTAGACCGCCATGGAGAGGCCGCTGATGAGAGCGGCACCGAAGGCGAAGCCGGTCAGGCGACGCAGCCAGGGGCGCGGCTGACGGTTGCCGATGGGCTGCATGCCGAGCTTGAGCGCCTCGAGGTGCACTATGTAGAGCAGGGCGATGTAGGAGATGGCCGCCGGCAGGAAGGCGTGCTTGATGATCTCCACATAGGGAATGCCGACGTACTCCACCATCAGGAAGGCGGCGGCGCCCATGACCGGGGGCATGATCTGGCCGTTGACCGAGGAGGCCACTTCCACCGCGCCGGCCTTCTCCTTGGAGAAGCCGACCCGTTTCATCATGGGGATGGTGAAGGTGCCGGTGGTCACCACGTTGGCGATGGAGGAGCCGGAGATGACGCCGGTCAGGGCAGAGGCCACCACGGCTGCCTTGGCCGGGCCGCCGCGCAGGTGGCCGAGCAGGCTGAAGGCGAGCTGGATGAAGTAGTGGCCCGCACCGGCACGCTCGAGCAGGGCGCCAAACAACACGAACAGGAAGACGAAGCTGGTGGAGACCCCGAGGGCGATGCCGAACACCCCTTCGGTGGTGATCCATTGGTGGTTGGCCAGCGCATGCAGGCTCACCCCGCGGTGGGCCAGCAGGGAGGGCATCCAGGGGCCGGCCAGGCTGTAGGCCAGGAAGACGATGGCGATCACCGCCAGGGCCGGGCCGAGGGCACGGCGGGCGGCTTCCAGCAGCAGCGGAATGCCGATACAGGCGACCACGAAGTCCATGGTGGTCAGGTTGCCGGGGCGCTGGGCCAGCTGCTCATACATGATGAACAGGTAGCTGGCGACGGCGGCGCCGATGAGGCCAAGGGCGATGTCACCGAGCGGCACCCGGTCGCGCGGCGAGCTGCGCATGGCCGGGAACACCAGATAGGCGAGCAGGATGGCGAAAGCCAGGTGAATCGAGCGTGTTTCAGTGTCGTTGAGAACACCGATGCCGAGAGAGAACGGCAGCGGCGAAGCGATCCAGAGCTGGAACAGGGACCAGATCAGCGCAAGACCCGCGATGATCCAGCTCATGGTGCCCACCGGCAGGCGGGCTCCCACATCCTGGGCGATCAGCTCCTCGGCCGAGAGCGCCTCTTGTTGTTGTGTTTGCTGCATAGTGTGGCTCTGTTGGTACTGCAATAAATGAGACTCGCCCCCCCGAGGGAGGAGCGAGTCTGGGGCACATCCGAAACCGCAACCGGATTACATCCAGCCACGTTCCTTGTAGTAGCGCACCGCGCCTTCATGCAGCGGGGCGGAGAGACCCACCTTGATCATGTCGGCTTCCTTCAGGTCGGCGAAGGCCGGGTGCAGGCGCTTGAAGCGATCCAGGTTGTCGAACACGGACTTGACCAGCTGGTAGACCACTTCCGGATCGGCCTTGGCGCTGGTGGAGAGTACGGCCTTGCCACCGATGGACGGGGTCGGGTTCGGGCTGCCCTTGTACAGACCACCCGGGATCTCGGCCTTGCTGTAGTAGCTCTTCTCGGCCAGCAACTTGTCGATCTCGGGGCCGGTCACCGGCACCAGCACGGTGTCGGTGGTGGTGGAGGCTTCCTGGATGGCACCGTTGGGGTGGCCAACGAAGTAGCTCATGGCGTCGATGTTGTTGTCACCCAGGGCAGAGGCCTGCTCGGCGGGTTTGAGCTCGGAGACCAGACTGAACACGGACTTGTCCCAGCCCTTGACGGCCATGATCTCTTCGAAGGTGTCGCGCTGGCCGGAGCCCGGGTTGCCGATGTTGACGCGCTTGCCCTTCAGATCGTCGAAGCCGGCAATCTTGGCGTCCTTGCGGGCCAGGATGGTGAACACTTCGCTCTGCAGGGAGAAGACGGCGCGGATGTCATCCATCGGACCCTCGGCCTTGAACGGCTCGACGCCCTTCATCGCCTTGTACTGGTGGTCGGACTGCATGATGCCGAAGTTGAACTCGCCGGAGCGGATGCCGTTGACGTTGGCAACACCGCCGCCACTGGCCGGGGCGTTGCACTTGATCTGGTGATCGGCGGCGCCGCGGTTGAGGAAGCGGCAGATGGACTGACCCGCCACGTAGTAGACACCGGTCTGACCGCCGGTACCTATGGTCACGAAGCGCTCCTGCGCCTGTACCGGACCACCAAACGAGACACCGACCAGAGCTGCCGACAAGGCACACGCCAGGGATAATCCTTTCATGTTGTTCATCCTTTTTGATTGATTCAGCTCGCCCGTTCCACGGGCGAATGCAAGACAAACCGCCGTGCTGCGTCGGCGGTCGTCCGTGACCTCGCGATGAGGAAATGGGTGAACGACCAGCGTTCCCCAAAAAGCCACCAGCATCCTGTGGTGAGACAGTCGGCTTCATGCCAACCAGAGATAATTGGCACCGAGGGGGCCAATTAAAGAGTTATAACGGCATCGATTAAGCACACGGCGCCAACATAAATCAAACAAAAACACAAAATGAAGGATATCGGTCGCCAGAAATTTGAAGCCGATCATTAATTTGCCGATCGAAGATTAATTGGTTGTGCTACCGGACGGCAGGCGGGAAGAGGGAAAGGAGATTCTTTTGCAGCCCTTGTCTGGCAAGGGCTGCAACCTTGGTGACTTATGCTTTTGGCTTGGCCAGATCCAGGATAAACGCAAACTCCAGCGCGATATCCTCGTAGGCCTTGAAGCGGCCCGACTTGCCGCCGTGGCCGGCGTCCATGTCGGTACTCAGCAACAACTTGTTATCATCCGTCTTCAGCTCCCGCAGCTTGGCCACCCACTTGGCCGGCTCCCAATACTGCACCTGGGAATCGTGCAACCCGGTGGTGACCAGCAGATTCGGGTAGGCCTGCGCCTTGACCTGATCGTAGGGGCTGTAGGCCTTCATGTAGTCGTAGTAGCGCTTCTGGTTCGGGTTGCCCCACTCGTCGTACTCACCGGTAGTGAGGGGGATGGACTCGTCCAGCATGGTGGTGACCACGTCGACGAAGGGCACCTGGGCCACCACGCCGCGATAGAGCTGGGGCGCCTGGTTGATGACGGCCCCCATCAGCAGGCCGCCGGCGCTGCCGCCCATGGCGTAGACCTGATCCCTGGCACCATAGCCCTGCGCCACCAGCGCCTCGGTCACGTCGATGAAGTCGTTGAAGGTGTTCTGCTTCTTCAGCAGCTTGCCATCCTCATACCAGTGGCGGCCCAGCTCCTCGCCACCACGAATGTGGGCGATGGCGTAGACGAAGCCGCGATCCAGCAGGCTCAGCCGGGCGCTGCTGAAGTCCGGATCCATGCTGGCGCCATAGGAGCCATAGCCGTAGACCAGCAGCGGATTGGTGCCTGCGCCGGTCCCCTCCTTCTTGAACTTGTCCTTGCGATAGACCAGCGACACCGGCACGGCCACGCCGTCACGGGCGGTGATCCAGAGCCGCTCGCTGGCATATTGATCGGCCTTGAAGCCCGCCACCGGCTGCTGCTTGAGCAGGGTGCGCTTGCCGCTGTTCAGGTCGAGCTCGTAGGTGGAAGACGGCGTGGTCATCGAGGAGTAGCCATAGCGCAGGGCGCTGGTGTCCGGCTCCGGGTTGTAGGCAAGCCAGGTGACATAGGCGGGATCGTCGAAGGCGATCTCCTTCTGCTCGCCGCTCTGCCAGTTGACCTGGCGCAGCCGGGTCAGCCCCTGACTGCGCTCCTCCAGCACCAGCCACTCCTTGAACAGGGCATAGCTCTCCAGCAGCACATCCGGATTGGGGGCGATCACCGCCTTCCAGCGCTCCACCGGGCTCTCTTTGGTCTCGTACAGGCCGAAGTTCTTGCCGTCCTTGTTGGAGCGCACATAGAAGCGGCCGCGGTAGTGATCCAGGCTGTACTCGTGATCCACCTGGCGCGGCAGGAACAACCGCGGCGCCTGGGTCGGCACGTTGGCATCAATGAGGCGCGCCTCGCCGGTAGTGGTACTGGAGAGGGCGATGACGATGAAATCTTCCGAGGTGGTGGCATAGAGGCTCACGTAGAAGGTGTCGTCCTTCTCCTCGTAGACCAGGGTGTCCTTGGCGGGATCCGTGCCCAGCTCGTGGCGATAGACCTGGTAGGGCAGCAGGGTCTTGGGGTGCTTGCGGACGTAGAACACCGTCTTGCTGTCGTTGGCCCACACCAGATTGCCGGAGGTGTTCGGAAGCGTGTCGGCGGCCCACTTGCCGCTCTCCAGATCGAAGAACTGGATCTGGTACTGGCGGCGGGAGAGGAAATCTTCCGCCACCGCCAGCCAGCGGTTGTTGCGGCTCACCTCGAGCGCCCCCAGAGCGTAGAACTCGTGGCCCTCGGCGCGCTGGTTGCCGTCCAGCAGCAGGCTTGTAGCCTCTTCACCAATTTTGCTACGTGAATAGATGGCGTACTCCTTGCCCGGCTCGTAGCGGGTCTGGTAGCGATAGCCGTTCTTCACATAAGGCACCGACTCGTCCTGCTGGGGAATGCGGGCCACCATCTCCTGATAGAGCTGGTCGCGCAGCGGCTTGACCGGTTTGAGCATGGCGTCGGTGTAGGCGTTTTCGGCCTCCAGGTAGGCCAGCACCTCGGGTTTCTGGCGCTCGTCATCGCGCAGCCAGTAGTAGTTGTCGACCCGGGTATCCCCGTGTTTTTTCAGGGTATGGGGGTGTTTGGCGGCCACGGGAGGCTGGATCTGGGTGTCGCGTGTGGGCATGGCGGACTCATCATTGGCATATGAACAGGGAACGGCGGCCAGGCAAGCCAGCAGCAGAAGCCCTCGGGAAAAGGTGAACATGTCGCATCCTTTGCGCTTTAAAAGGGTTGGCGGACCTGAGCCTTGGCTCCTTGGACAGGGGACCAATCTGCCCCTTGTCGCCTTCAGTTGCAAGTTCTCCCGCGCCGGGATGTAAAAGGGCCGCCATCTCGCGATGGCGGCCCCCATACCTGACCGTGAGCGACACGGGCTCGCTCAGGTGTGCCTCACATGATGGAAGTGTATCTGCTCACGGCCAGTCTTCATCAGCCGGGGTAGCTCGACCAGACCCTGGTCGCGCCCTCATTGCTGATGCTCAGCACCTGATAGGGCTGACCCGGAATATCCATGCCCGGAGCACTCTGGGGCATGCCCGGAATGGTCAGGCCGCGGATCGCCGGTTTTTCCCTGAGCAGTTTCTGCACATCGGCGGCGGGCACGTGTCCCTCGATCACATAGCCGTTGACCACGCCGGTGTGGCAGGAGGCCAGCTGCGGAGTGATGCCGTACTGCTGTTTGACCGGTGCAAGCTGTTCGGTTTCGATGACCTCGAGCTCGAAGCCATTCTCTTCCATGTGCTTGTTCCAGGCCTGGCAGCAGCCGCAGTACTTGGATTTGTAGACGGTCATCTTCTCGGCCGCGAGAGCAGAAAAGCTGACGGTACCGGCCAGCACGGCCAGTAGCAGGGATTTGTACATAACTCACCTCAGATTGAATGAAACATGCCCGGGAACGGGGGTCAGATTCAAGCCAGGGTGCGGGGAGGACGCTCCAGCCGGTCGGTCGGGACATCCGGCATGAACTGGGAAGGGGAGATGAAATCCGGGGCGTCGGGTTCCAGCATGGCAACCGTCAGGCTGTCACTGCTGAGCACCGTCATGGCGAGCGCCGAGGTGAAGCTGCCGCAGGGCATGGCTTTCTCCAGGGTGCGTTCGCTCTGGCTGCAATGAGGCGTCAGGGTACAGAGATCGGTCGCCGCCCTGCTGCCAAACGACATCAGCACCATCAGCAGACTCCACAGGGGGAGCCAGCGGCGGGCGCGAGTGAGTTGGCGACGGGTCAGAACCATGAGACGACTCATTGACGAAAGGTGGCCTATGGTAACCCCTGGCCCAGGGGGAGGGTCAAGCCCTCCCCCTCTTCCAGTCAGCCCCCATCAAGGTTGCTGACGGGTGGCCGCCAGCACGATCTCGCGCACGCAGACATTGGCCGGCTGGTTCCAGGCATAGAGCACGGCCTCGGCGATCACCTCGGGCGCAATGACACCGCCCATCTGATCCTTCCAGTCGTGGTAGCCGGCCTTGATGCTCTCGTCCGTGGTGTGGCTGAGCAGCTCGGTCTCCACCGCGCCTGGGGCTATGGTCACCATCCGCACGCCGACATCGGCCACCTCTTCCCGGATGTTCTCGGTCAGGGCGTGCACCGCGAACTTGGTGGCGCAGTAGGCGGCATGGTTCGGGAAGGTTTTGCGACCGGCGATGGAGCTGATGTTGATGATGGTGCCGCTGCGGCGCGCCTTCATCCCGGCCAGCACGGCGTGAACACCGTTCAACACCCCCATCACGTTGATGTTGAGCATCTGCTGCCACTCGGCCGGGTCCTGCACGTCGGCCTGGCCCAGCAGCATGACGCCGGCGTTGTTGACCAGGCAGCCGACCGGACCGAATTGCGCCTCGGCCTGCTGGATGGCGGCCTTCATGGCGGCGGTGTCGGTCACGTCGACCCCGATGCAGAGGGTATCGGACAGGCCCAGCGCCTGCATGGGCTCGACCCGGCGGGCCAGCAGCAGCAGCGGATGGCCGGCAGCGGAGAAGGCGCGGGCGATGGCGGCACCGATCCCGGCGGAGGCACCGGTGATCACGATGAGAGGCTTGGACATGATGTTTTCCTTCTGATTCAAGAGTCGGTTTGAGCAAACAAGCGGCTGGCCAGCACGGAACGGGATCACTATAGTCACTGCATCCATCAGTGATAAATATTGTTTTCCGCTGGTTATCATCTGAAAAAACTATGGTTGGGCTTATGCTGGATTTGAGACTGCTGCGTTTCTTCATCGCCATCTATGAAGAGAAGAACATCACGGCGGCGGCCGAACGCTGCCACGTCAGCCAGCCCTCCCTCTCGGCGGGGCTGCGCCAGCTGGAAGAGACCCTGGGTGACAGCCTGTTCATTCGGGGCAAGAAGGGGGTGGAGGCGAAGGACCCGGCCCACTACCTCTATCCCCACGCGGTCAAGCTGGTGGAGGAGGCCCGTCGGCTGCCCGAGCTGTTTCGCCAGAAGGCGACGCGTGCTCGGCTCAATCTTGCCATCATGCCGGACCTCAGCCGGCGCCGGCTGGCGGGATTGCTGCAGCAGGTGCAGGCGGTGCTGCCCGAGCTGGATCTCACCCTCTCCGATTACGGGACGCCTGCCGACTGTCGGCTGACCCTGGATGCCCTGCGCCGGGAGGACGAGATCTTTCTGCCGCTGTGGGAGGAGGACTATGTCTTGTGCGTGCGAAGCGACCATCCCCTCGCCGGCCGCCGGCAACTCGAACTGGCCGAGCTGCAACATTATGATTTTATTGAGTGCCCACCCTGCGAGGCCCATCAGCAGACCATAGGCCTGCTGGCCTGTGATCGGCTCACCCTCAATCTGGTGGCCAAGGCCGAAAGCAAGGGGCTGGTGATGGCGCTGGTACTGGCCGGGGTCGGCATCAGCTTCCTGCCGGACGGGCTGGTGGAGGACGAGGCGGGTCTGTGCACCGTGCCCGTGAGCGGGCCCCGGATGTTCCGGCGCATCGGCCTCTGCTATCCCGCCCACCAGACCCTCAATCCGGCGCTGCGCGAGCTGATCCCGGAGCTGGCGGGCTACGGCGCTTCTTGCTAACGTCGCTGCGCAATGCATCTTTTGCCGGCATCCACTCCTCTTCAGGTCAGGACCCCATGAAACGCATTCTGGTCATCTTCTCACACCCGGCGCTGCAGAGCTCCCGGGCCAACAAGCAACTGCTGCAGGCCATCGACGGGCTGGAGGGCATCACCCTGCACGACCTCTATCTGCACTACCCGGACATGTTCATCAACGTGAAGCGGGAGCAGGCCCTGCTCTCTGAACACGACATCATCGTCTTCCAGCACCCCTTCTACTGGTACTCCTGCCCCGCCATCATGAAGGAGTGGATGGATCTGGTGCTGGAGTACGGCTACGCCTATGGCCCGGAAGCCCACGCCCTCAACGGCAAGCAGTGGCTGTCGGCCATCACCACCGGTGGTGCCCCCGAATCCTACTGCAGCGCCGGCTACAACCAGCGCCCGCTGCTCGACTTCCTGCTCCCCTTTCAGCAGACGGCCCAGCTGTGTGGCATGAGCTGGCTGCCCCCGTTCGTGCTGCACTCCTTTCACAAGATCCGGGACCCGGAGGCGCTGCGCCGCTGCGGCCAGGACTATCGCCAGCTGCTGTGCGCCCTGCGCGACGAACAGCTGACCCCGGAACAACTCGGCGGCACCCCCTATCTGCGCGATCTGCTGGAGGTACTCCCATGACCCGCTCTCGATCCGGGCGCCAGCCCGGCCTGCCTTCATCGGCCTCCACCACGGCGCGGAGGATCCGCTGATGGGACACGGTTTGCTGTTCGACGCCTTCATCTACCTCTCCGCCGCGGTGATCGCGGTGCCGCTGGCCAAGCGCTGGGGGCTGGGCTCCGTGCTCGGCTACCTGCTGGCGGGGATCATCATAGGCCCCTTCCTGCTGGGGCTGGTGGGTGAGCAAAAAGACGTGATGCACTTCGCCGAGTTCGGAGTGGTGCTGATGCTGTTTCTGGTCGGGCTGGAGCTCAGGCCGGCGCTGCTGTGGCAGCTGAAGGGGCCCATTCTCGGCACCGGCGGCCTGCAAGTGCTGCTCACTACGGCAGCCCTGACCGGCGTGGCCCACCTCATTGGCCTGCCCTGGCAACAGGGGCTGGCCATCGGCCTCATCCTGGCGCTCTCCTCCACCGCCATCGTGCTGCAGAGCCTGCAGGAGCGCAAACTGATGCAGAGCGAGAGCGGCCGCTCCGCCTTCGCCGTGCTGCTGTTCCAGGACATCGCCGTCATCCCCATCCTGGCGATCCTGCCGCTGCTGGCCATCGCGCCGGTGGCCAGCAGTGGCAGCTCTGAGCTGGCCGGTTGGCAACACGGCCTGCTGGTGGTGGCCGCCATCTCCGGCATCGTGCTGGGGGGTCATTACCTGATGCGCCCGGTGTTTCGCGCCATCGCCCAGTCCCACATGCGGGAGATCTTCGTCGCCGCCGCCCTGCTGCTGGTGATCGCCATCGCCGTGCTGATGGAATCGGTAGGCCTCTCCCCCGCCCTCGGCTCCTTCCTCGCCGGGGTGGTGCTGGCGGACAGCGAATACCGCCACGAACTGGAGGCGGACATAGAGCCGTTCAAGGGGCTGCTGCTCGGCCTCTTCTTTATGTCGGTGGGGGCGGGCATCAACTTCGGGCTGTTTGCCGAACATCCGCTGCTGATCCCGGCCCTGGTGGTCGGCCTGATGCTGCTCAAGTGGCTGGTGTTGATGGCGCTTGGCTTCATCATCCGCATCTCGCCGAGCCAGCGCTGGACCTTCGGGCTGGCGCTGGCTCAGGGGGGGGAGTTCGCCTTCGTGCTGTTCTCGTTCGCCGCCCAGAACAGGGTGTTGCCAGGGAATACCATCGCCCTGCTGACCCTGGTGGTGGCGCTCTCCATGGCACTGACGCCGCTGCTGCTGATCCTCAACGATCGGGTGATCCAGCCCTGGTTCGACTACCGCAACCAGAGCGAGGTCCCGCAGCACGAGCAGCCGGAGCTGGTGGAGCACCCGGTGATCATCGCCGGCTTCGGCCGCTTCGGTCAGATCGTGGGACGCTTGCTGCACGGTCACGGCATAGGTACCACCATCCTTGAGCAGGATGCCAGCCAGATCGAGATGCTGCGCAAGTATGGCTATCAGGTGTTCTACGGGGATGCCAGCCGGCTCGACCTGCTGCACGCCGCCGGTGCCCACAAGGCTAAATTGCTGGTGCTCTCCATCAACGACCCTGCGACGTCACTCGAAGTGATTGAAATGGTGAAGAAACACTTCCCGCACCTTAAGATACTGGCGCGAGCCCAGGATCGTCCCCACGCTCACGAGATCCTGCGCCAGGGCGTGGGCAGCGTGTATCGGGAAACCCTGGGTTCCGCCGTGGATCTGGGGGTGGAAGCCCTGACCCAGCTCGGTTTTCGGGCCAACCAGGCCTGGCGGGCCGGGCAGACCTTCAAGCAGCACGACAACTGGCTGCTGCGGGAGCAGGTCAACTACCTGGACGACGAACACACCTATATCAACAAGAGCCTGCAATACCGGGACATCCTCTCCGATCTGCTGCAAGACGATCAGGAAGGACAGGAGCGCATTCACGCCCACAACTGGAACAGCGGTCTGCCCGACAACGACAAGGAAGCAATATGATTGCCTATTACCCCCTGCTCAAACACCTGCACATGACGCTGGCGCTGGTCAGCGTGCTGTTGTTCCTCTATCGCTGGCTGTTAGCCCTGGGGGGCAGTGCCCGCCTGCAGCAGAAGTGGCTGAAGATCCTGCCCCATGTCAACGACACCTTCCTGTTGCTGTTCGGGGTAGTGCTGGCGGTGACCCTGCAGATGAGCCCGGGCCAACAACCCTGGCTGATGGCCAAGCTGATCGCTCTGGTGGTTTACATCGGCCTCGGCGTCATGGCGCTCAAGCGCCCTGCGCGCAGCCAGAAGCTGGTGGCCGGCCTCGCTGCTCTGGCGGTATTCGGCTACATGGTGGGCGCCGCCATCACCAAGTCGGCCTGGTCCTGGCTGGCCTGATCCGACAGCAAAAATCCCCGCCCGGTGGAGGAGAGCCCTCTCCTCCACATCATATTCTGCGCTTACCCATCATTTTTGTTTTTTCTTCTGCACCAAATCCGTAAGACAGCACTTTCATTTGGCGAATTTTCATCATTTTTTAGCCTCAATTGCTGCCAGAAAAGAGAGCGTTCTCTTTTGTGATCATATAGTTAGCTTGGTTTGTATGAAAATGGCGACAGTTGTCGCAGCAAAACTTGCGACATAGACTGTCGCAAGGCATGGCTAGGATACACTCAACGCTAAACCAGTGAAGGCATGCACCATGAGTAAGAAGCTGTTACGACAACTGACCTTGGCGCGTTGCATCCCGCACCGCCCTTACAAGCTGACCGCCAGCCAACTCCAGGTAAAACTGGAAGAAGAAGGCATTCATGTCAGTCTGCGTACCGTGCAACGGGACCTGGAAGAGATGTCCGGCATGGGGTTGTTCGATCTCACCTCGGATGAACGCAGCAAACCACACGGCTGGTGCTTCGAGCGCCATGGCCTCAACGATTTTGCCAACATCATGCCGCTGTCGCTGGCAGTGGCGCTGAAAACCTGGAGCGACCAGGCCAGCCAGCTGCTGCCCGCCAGTGTCCTGACCGAATTGAACCCACTGGTCGACAAGGCCAGCCAGGTGATCCGTGACAGCCAGAGCGAACTGGCGGAACGCTGGCTCGAAAGCGTGCACCAGTCACCGCGTCCGTTTGCCGGCAACCCGGAGATCCGCCGCAGCACCCTGATCCGCGATGCTCTGTGGCGTGGCCGCAAGTTCAGCGCCGAGATCCAGCGTGTCATCAAGGAGCGCACCGTGTGGCTCTGCTATGACCGCATCAATCCGCTCGGCATTCTGAACCAGGCGGAGGGGCCGACCCTGCTCTGCACCCTGTCCGAGCTGGATCCCAAGGTCTACGGCATCCCGTTCGACCACATCAAGAACGTGGAGCTGACCAACTTCAGCGCGACCCAGCCGAAGGATTTCAATATCCAGAAACTGATCCGCGATCAGGGGTACCAGGATGTCAGCGGGCCGATCCGCTTCGTCGGCCGCATCGATGCCAACTGCCCAACCCTGGTCGACGGCCAGATCCCCGGCCACAACCCGCGCATGACCCGTTACGACAAGCGCAGCGTGGTGGTGGAAACCGAGGTGCAGGACACTCCGGAGTTCCGTACCTGGCTCAACAACATGAGCGGGAACCTGGAAGTGCTGGCGCCAGAATCCTTGCGCAAGGCATATCCGACACCGGGTAGCCGCGTCAGCTGACACCTTCTCAAAAAGCCGGGCCAAGCCCGGCTTTTTGTATTCTTTTTGAGCATATTTATTCAACTAATTTTTAAGCCTTACCCTCCGAATTGAGCCTGTTTTTACCATCGTTTTCGCCCTGTTTTTGCGTGTGAGAGATCAGCCATCGCCGCTGTAAGAGGCCACTGTGTCGAACCGTACGCGAAGCCATCTTTGAATCCTTATGCTTTCCTATGAAACAAACTAACACCATGATTAATATGAATTTATTATCACAAGCATGATCGTTTAAGCGCTCCCATCACGCCGACAACGCCGGATCCTCCCTTGTTCTGCCCTCTGGTTCCCTTAATATGGGTCTCACAAGGACGAAGCTGATTCGGCAGGATGCAGAAGCAGCGCATAAGCAGGGAATAAACCACAGGACGTGGGCAGGGAACACCTCAGGATGAGGCCGATAGCCAGGATGGTTATCAAAGGGAATACAGGACACCGCGGGACGTGGTTGAGGACACCTCGGGATGAGGCAGAGCAGCAGGATGGTTGCTCTTCAGGACGAACAGGAACCTCGCCGGAGGCGAGCAGGACAGCTTCAGGATGAAGCGAGATAACCCGGATGGTTATCTGTCAGGATGACGCAAGGAACACCACGGGATGTGGTAACGGACACCTCCAGGATGGAGAGAGTGCAGCAATCAGGATCGATTGCCAGGCTAGGATGGCCACAGGACACCTCAACGGATTGGGAAGGGGATATTCCGAAGGATCAGGATAAAGTCAGGGATTGCAGGGAGCGTTGCAGTTCAGGGACTGGACGAAATGACTCGAGGGGACGGCAGCTGCCGTCCCCTTTTCTTTTGGCGCTGTCCCAATTATGTGTTGGAAGGCTAATCTGGAAGTAGGTCATCACCATGAGGACCTCCATCATGGATACCCCAGCCTTCCAACACCTGTTGTCCCTCTTTCCATTACTTACTCTGCGTCAGCGCCGTGTCGCTCAGCATGAGCTCGCCGCTCCACACCCGATTACGTCCCTCCATGCCCAGTTACCCACATGCTGCGGCTGTCCCCACTGTCAGGCGGATGCCACCCAGCTAGCCCCCTGGGGCTGGAGCCGTGGGCTGCGTCGTTACCGTTGCAAGCAGTGTCGGCGAACCAGCTCCCTCCTCACCAAGACGCCTTTGGCCAGATTACGTAAGGCTGAGCATTGGGAGGACTACGCCCAGGCCCTCATTGAGGGGCTCACTGTCCGCCAGGCCGCCGTCCGATGCGGTGTTTGCAAGAACACCGCCTTCTTGTGGCGTCACCGCTTCCTGAAGGCGATGGCAAACCACCAGGCAACACGGGAAGAAGGCATCGTGGAAGTGGATGAAACCTTCTTCCTCGAATCGTTCAAGGGGCAGCGAGGGTTGCCTCGCCCGGCAAGACATCGTGGCGGGAAAGGGCGCACCCGGGGGACCGGGCGGGATTACATCCCGGTGATGGTGGTGCAGGACAGGGCGGGCCATCAAGCCGACTTTCAGCTGGAAAGGCTGGATGCGCAGACGGTGAAAGCGGTGTTGCAGCCACTCATCGCGCCCGATGCAGTGCTCTGCAGTGATGGTGCAGGGGTGTATGCCAGTTTCAGCCAAGCGCGGGGCATACCACATCCAGCATGTGAACGGATATCACCGGCGGTTGAAGGGGTGGATGGAGCGATTCCATGGCGTGGCGACCCATTACCTGAGGAATTATCTGGGCTGGCGCAGGATGCTGGAACGTTACGGCAGGGAGGTAAATACCAAGATGTGTTTGCATGAGGCGCTAGGGCACCCCATACAACACGTAATTGGGACATAGCCTTTCTTTTTGCGCTTTTTACTAGATGCAACCCAATCAAATCACTTACGCTGCAGATGTTGTGCATGCCACTTCCCTGCGCTTGTTCCTGCTGCTCGTCACTCTCGCCCATGCCTTGACTGAGTCTTTCGACAAGACCTCTCTCAAGGCCTGAAAGAAGCACTAAGGCATTCAAACTGCACTTCGTATGCGTGACGGAGCATAGAGGCGCTCTGCAGTCTTCCAGGACACTCAGTGGAGTGCCCTTCTCCCCTAATATCATTGCAGGCAAGAGAGACAAAGATAGCAGCAGATCCAGCAGGGTCCGGGGGATCACATCAATATCCCTGCCCGCCAGAAGCACAGGGTCGAGTGGACCCATCCCGACATGACCACCGTCTGGCTCTGCGTGTTTTACTGAAGTGAGTAAGGAGAAAAGAGGTAATCCGGGGAAAATAAGACGAAAAAAAGCCCAGTCTGTCGACTGGGCTTCTTGTTAGTGGCACAGCGGACGGGGAGACGGACAGAGTCCGGCTCAAGCACAAAGGACAACAGACAGGGACCGAGTTGCCAGTGGCAAGTCGCAGCCCTGGCGGTTGTCTCTTGTTTCCTCATCCCGTTTGCAAAAGCCAGATAGCAAAAAGGCCTTCCCGTGAGGGAAGGCCTTTCAATTTAGTGGCGGAGCGGACGGGACTCGAACCCGCGACCCCCGGCGTGACAGGCCGGTATTCTAACCGACTGAACTACCGCTCCGCATTCGGTTAGCTTTCGCTAAAGCTTTTGCCGCTTCTTTATGAGGTGTCATCCTCGCAGCCAGTAACGTGATTTTGCACATCACCGTTTAATTGGGTGCCTGGCAGTGTCCTACTCTCGCATGGCGAATGCCACACTACCATCGGCGCTACAGCGTTTCACTTCTGAGTTCGGCATGGGGTCAGGTGGTTCCACTGCGCTAT
>NZ_JBGLRF010000008.1:0-131831 GCF_041403085.1 Aeromonas sp. S8(2024)
GAGACAGCGAGACAGCGAGACAGCGAGACAGCGAGACAGCGAGACAGCGAGACAGCGAGACAGCGAGACAGCGAGACAGCGAGACAGCGAGACAGCGAGACAGCGAGACAGCGAGACAGGAAAGCATCGCATACCCTCGAACGACTGCCAGCGTTGGAGCCAGCCTCTGTTGAGGCGAAAGCCAAATGCGAAAAGGCCGCTCTATTGAGCGGCCTTTTCTAAAGTGGTCGGTGTGAGAGGATTCGAACCTCCGACCCCTTCGTCCCGAACGAAGTGCGCTACCAAGCTGCGCTACACACCGATGTCTGCGGGACGGGAATTTACCGAAAGCCCCGACCCGACACAAGCCTTTTTTGCATTAAAAAGGAAAAAAAGTGCTGTTCGCTCAACTATTCAGCACTCTCCCCATCGTTTTACCGAAATGCAGCCGGACGGTGACATTTCGCTAACCCAGCCTCAGGGCAGACGAAGCGACTCAGGCCCCAGCAACCGGCGTTGCCAATCCGCAATCGTGCCGTGCTCCAGCCAGTCCGCTGCATGCTTGCGCCAGTTGGGTGAGAGGGCAGGATTTTCCAGCAGCAACAGCAGGTCCGCCTCATTGCGTAGCTGATTGAACAGGATATCGGCGGTACGCTTCACCGTGAGCTCAGGGTAGGGTCTGTCCACCAGCTCCAGTCGCTCCTGCGGCATCACCATCCCCTCCTCCAGCACCCGCAGCAACCAGCCGCAGCGGCCACTGAGCTGCATCACCTGCGACATCTGGCCATAGCCGAAACGCTGGTTGAGCTTGAAACAAGGCGATCTGGGCTGGCTTATCTGGATCAGCGCCTCGCCGAGTCGATAGACATCGCCGATGCAGGCCTGCGCCTCGGTCAACCCGACCCCGGAGAGGTTCTCGCCGAAGGCGGCTGGCTGCCAGGGGGTACGCGGGGCCGGCAGGCCCAGCGCCATCTGCCAGTTGTGCCACCAGGGGTAGTGATCGGCGGGATAGTAGTGCAGCGCCCGATCCGGGCCGCCATGGTGACGCTGGTCGCACTGTTCGTCGCCCGCGAGACCGCTGACGCCGCACCAGAGCGGTATGGTGGTGGCGTGTTTGTGGATGGCACTGACAAGACCGGGAACCAGTTCGGCACCCTGGCCGCTAAAGATGGAGATCCGCATTCTCATCCTCCGGATTGACGAGAGAATGCGGATCTTATCATGTGAGGGGTCAGGCGACTGCCTGCATCTGGGTGGTCATGGCGATCTCGGCACGGCGGCGTTTCTCCGCCTTGGCCATCAGATACCAGCTGCCGAAGGTGAACAGCGATACCGACAGCAGGATCAGGCTGGCCACCGCGTTGATCTCGGGTTTCACCCCGAGCCGCACCGCCGAGAAGACCTCCATCGGCAGCGTGGTCGAGCCAGGGCCAGAGACGAAGCTCGCCAGCACCAGGTCATCCAGCGACAGGGCAAACGACATCATGCCGCCCGCCGCCAGCGAAGGGGCTATCATCGGGATGGTGATCAGGAAGAACACCTTCCAGGGTTTGGCCCCCAGATCCATGGCCGCCTCCTCGATGGAGAGATCCAGCTCCCGCAGCCGCGCCGACACCACGATCGCCACATAGGCGGTACAGAAGGTGGTGTGGGCTATCCAGATGGTCACCATGCCCCGCTCGGCAGGCCAGCCCACCAGCTGGGCCATGGCCACGAACAGCAGCAGCAGCGACAGACCGGTGATCACCTCGGGCATCACCAGCGGCGCCGTCACCATGCCGCCGAACAGGGTCCGACCGCGGAAGTGCGGGATCCGGGTCAGCACGAAGGCCGCCACCGTCCCCAGCGCCACCGCCGAGATGGCGGTATAGAAAGCGATCTCCAGCGAACGCAGCACGGAGCTGATCAACTGCTTGTTGTCGAGCAGGCCGAAGTACCACTTGAGCGACCAGCCCCCCCATACCGTCACCAGCTTGGAGGCGTTGAAGGAGTAGATCACCATGATGATCATGGGCAGGTAGATGAACAGCAACCCCAGCCACAGCATCAGCTTGGCAAAACCGAAACGTCTCATCATGCCTTGCCCTCCAGCTCTTTGGCCTGGTTACGGTTGAACAGGATGATGGGGATGATCAGCACCGCCAGCATCACCACCGCCAGCGCGGAGGCCACCGGCCAGTCGCGGTTGTTGAAGAACTCCTGCCACAGCACCTTACCTATCATCAGGGTCTCGGGGCCCCCCAGCAGCTCCGGAATCACGAACTCGCCCACCACCGGAATGAACACCAGCATACAGCCGGCGATGATGCCGTTCTTGGAGAGCGGTACCGTGATCCGCCAGAACCGGGTCAGGTTGCGGGCGCCGAGGTCGGAGGCCGCCTCCAGCAGGCTCTGGTCATGCTTGACCAGGTTGGCGTAAAGCGGCAGCACCATGAACGGCAGGTAGGAGTAGACGATGCCGATGTAGACCGCCAGGTTGGTATTGAGGATCTGCAGCGGCTCGTCGATGAGGCCGATGCCCATCAACAGGCTGTTGAGCAGGCCGTTGTTGCTGAGAATGCCCATCCAGGCGTAGACCCGGATCAGGATCGCGGTCCAGGTCGGCATCATGATGAGCAGCAGCAGTACGGTCTGGGTCTCCTTGTTGGCCCGCGCAATGGAGTAGGCCATGGGATAACCGATCAGCAGGCAGAGAATGGTGCTGACCAGGGCCATCTTGAGGGAGCCGAGATAGGCTGCGATGTAGAGCTCATCCTCCCGCAGCAGCAGGTAGTTGCCCATGTTGAGCAGTATGGTGAGCTGATTGTCCGCCCAGCTCACCACGTCGGTGTAGGGCGGGATTGCCACGTCCGCTTCGGCGAAGCTGATCTTCACGACGATGATGAAGGGCAGCAGGAAGAACAGGAACAGCCAGAAGAACGGGATGCCGATCACCAGCTGCCGCCCCCCCAACGACTTCAGTCGTTTCAATGCCATCATGATTGCAGCACCACGCCGCTGTCATCTTCCCAGTAGAGGAACACCTGGTCATCCCAGGTCGGCCGCTTGCCGTGGCGTTCGGCGTTGGCGATGAAAGCCTGAACGATTTTGCCCGAGGGCAACTGGATGTAGTAAACCGAGTGACCGCCCAGATAGGCGATGTCGTAGACCTCGCCCTTGGTCCAGTTGAAGTCCGGATGCTCGATCTCCACCGGCTTTTGCAGGCTCATCAGCAGCTTTTCCGGCCGCAGGGCGTAGGTCACCTTCTTGTTCTCGGCGCGGGAGCTGATGCCGTGACCCACGTAGATGGGCTGCTCCAGATCGGCGCAGGCGATGGTGGCGTGGTCCTGCTCGTCCTCCACCAGCAGGCCGTCAAACAGGTTGACGTTGCCGATGAACTCGCACACCAGCCGGCTGGCCGGGGTTTCGTAGATATCCATCGGGCTGCCGATCTGCTCGATGCAGCCCAGGTGCATGATGGCGATCCGCTCGGCCATGGTCATGGCCTCTTCCTGGTCGTGGGTCACCATGACGCAGGTAACCCCGACCCGTTCGATGATCTCGACCAGCTCCAGCTGCATCTGGGAACGCAGCTTCTTGTCGAGCGCCCCCATGGGCTCATCCAGCAACAGCAGCTTGGGCCGCTTGGCCAGCGAGCGCGCCAGCGCCACCCGCTGACGCTGGCCGCCGGAGAGCTGATGGGGCTTGCGGCGGGCATACTGGGTCATCTGCACCAGCTTGAGCATCTCCTCCACCCTGGCGTCGATCTCCGCCTTGGGCAGGTTGTCCTGCTTGAGACCGAACGCGATGTTCTGGGCCACCGTCATGTGGGGGAACAGGGCGTAGGACTGAAACATCATGTTGATGGGACGCTCATAGGGCGGCATGTCGGTGATGTCGACGCCGTCGAGGAACAGCCGTCCCTCGGTGGGGCGCTCGAACCCCGCCAGCATCCGCAGCAGGGTCGACTTGCCGGAGCCGGACCCGCCCAGCAGGGCGAAGATCTCGCCCTTGTGGATGTTGAGGGACACGTTGTCGACCGCCAGCGTTTCATCGAACTGCTTGCTTACCCTGTCTATCTTGACCAGCACTTCTTTGCGTTGCTGGCTGCCCTCGAGGGCTTTCTTGTAGGCACTGGAGGCTATCGCCATTACCAAACTCCCAAAGGTAATACCGGCCGGGGCCGATCCATAAAACAGTCTGGCGCCCCGGGACGGGCGCCAAGGTTAGGTTCCGGACTTGATCCTGGTCCAACTCCGGGTGATCAGACGCTGCACCGCACGGGGATGTGCCTGCTGCACATAGAGCCGTTCCAGCACCGCCTGGGGTGGATAGACGGATTCGTCTTCGCGCACGCGTTTCTCCATGAACTCTCCCGCCCTGCTGTTGGGGTTGGCATACCCCACGTAGTCGCTCACCTTGGCGATGACGTCAGGCTCGAGAATGTAGTTGATGAGGGCGTGCGCCTCTTTCACGTTGGTGGCATCGGCCGGGATCGCCATCATGTCGAACCAGAGGTTTCCCCCCTCCTTCGGAATGCTGTAGGCGATCTTGATCCCCTTGCCCGCCTCCTCGGCCCTCGCCGCCGCCTGCAGGATGTCGCCGGAGAAGCCGGCCGCCACGCAGATGTTGCCATTGGCGAGATCGCCGATGTACTTGGAGGAGTGGAAGTAGGCCACGTAGGGGCGCACCTTGAGCAGCTGCTCTTCGGCACGCTTGAGGTCTGCCGGCTCATGGCTGTTGGGGTCGAGCCCCAGATAGTTGAGCGCCGCCGGGATCATCTCGTCCGCCGAATCGAGGAAGGCCACCCCGCAGTGGGAGAGCTTCTTCATGTTTTCCGGCTCGAAGATGGTCGCCCAGGAGTCGATCTTGTCGACCCCCAGCACCGCCTTGACCTTCTCGACGTTGTAACCGATGCCGTTGGTGCCCCACAGATAGGGCACGGCGTATTGATGGCCCGGATCCACCTTGTCGAGCTGTTTGAGCAGCACGGGATCCAGGTTGGCCAGATTGGGCAGCAGGGCGGGATCCAGCTTCTGGAAGGCCCCCGCCTTGATCTGCTTGGCCAGGAAATTGTTGGAGGGCACGACCAGATCGTAACCGGTACGGCCGGTCAGCAGCTTGCCTTCCAGCGTCTCGTTGGAATCAAACACGTCATATACGGTCTTGATCCCGGTCTTTTGCTGGAAGTCACTGAGGGTGGTCTCGCCGATATAGTCGGACCAGTTGTAAAAATGAACCACAGGGGCTGCCTGGGTCAGATTTGCAAACCCCAGGGTCAGGGCCAGCGTAGCTATCTTGGTCATGTGCACTTACTCAGTCCTCTTTATGTGTGATTTGCCAGTGCGCATCCATACGCGCCGTCCAACCTGTCGGGTGGGTCACCACCCTCCCGGCCGAACTGCGGACCGGGAGGGGCACTCTTCACTTACTTGCCTGACTTGATCTTGGTCCAGCTACGAGTCATCAGACGCTGCACCTTGGCCGGCAGATCCGGGAAGGTGTAGATCTTCTTGAGGGTCTCGTCGCTCGGGTAAATGCCCGGATCGTTGCGGATCTTCTCGGACACCAGCGGCACGGAGGCCTTGTTCCCGCTCGGATAGCTGACGGCATCGGAGATCTGGGCGATCACCTCGGGCTTCATCAGATAGTTCAGGAATACATGGGCCGCTTCCACGTTCTTGGCATCGGCCGGAATGGCCAGCATGTCGAAGAAGCTGCCTGCCCCCTCTTTCGGGATCACGTAGGTCAGATTGATGCCGTTCTTGGCCTCGATCGCCCGGGACTTGGACTGCTGCAAGTCACCGGAATAGCCGACCGCCACACACAGGTTGCCGTTGGCCAGATCCGAAATGTACTTGGAGGAGTGGAAGTAGGCGGTGTAGGGACGGATGGAGAGGAACAGCTCCTCCGCCTTCTTCAGCTCGTCTGGCTTCTGGCTGTCCGGCTTGAAGCCCAGGTATTGCAGGGCGGCCGGCAGCATTTCAGTCGGCGAGTCGAGGAAGGAGACACCGCACTCCTTCAACTTGGCCATGTTTTCCGGTTTGAACACCAGATCCCAGGAGTCCACCGGCGCCTTGTCACCCAGCACGGCTTTCACCTTCTCCGGGTTGTAGGCATAACCGATGGTGCCCCACAGGTAAGGAATGGAGTACTGGTTACCCGGGTCGCTCGGTTCGAGCGCCTTGAGCAACGAGGTATCCAGGTTTTGCCAGTTGGAGAGCTTGGACTTGTCCAGTTTCTGGAACACGCCCGCCTTGATCTGCTTGGCCAGGAAGGGGTTGGACGGCACCACGATGTCATAACCCGAGCTGCCCGCCAGCAACTTGGCTTCCAGCACCTCGTTGCTGTCGAACACGTCGTAGACCACCTTGATGCCCGTCTCTTTCTGGAAGTCTTCCAGGGTGTTTGGCGCGATATAGTCGCTCCAGTTGTAGACGTGCAACACCTTGTCTTCGGCCATCGCCGCGCCGCTCATCATGACCAGCGCCACCGAGGCTGCAATCATTCCCGTTTTGAAAGACATCGTCCTTGTCTCCTAAGCAAATTGTATGCGCAAGCCAACCTGCCCGGCGCCCGCCTATCCCCGCAGCTTTGCCGCCGTCAGATCCAGACTGAGCCTGGCCAGATTGACCAATTCATCCACCTGTTCCTCGGTGATCACCAAGGGGGGCGATATGATCATGGTATCGCCGACCGCCCTCATCACCAAGCCATTGTTAAAGCAGAACTCCCGACAGGTCATACCGGCCTGCAGCTCAGCCGGGAAGCGGCTGTTGGTCTGCTTGTCCTGCACTATTTCCAGCGCGGCCACCAGGCCTTTGCCACGGGTTTCGCCCACCAGCGGATGGTCCGCCAGCTCCGCCCAGCGACGCTGCAAATAGGGGCCGATACTATCATGAACTCGCTTAACTATGCTTTCATTTTGCATAAGCGTAATGTTGGCAATGGCCACGGCGCAGGCCACCGGATGACCGGAGTAGGTGAAGCCGTGGTTGAATTCGCCCCCCTCTTCCACCAGCACCTTGGCGACCCTGTCCCCCACCATCACGGCCCCCATCGGCAGGTAGCCGGAGGTGATCCCCTTGGCCAGGCACATGAGGTCCGGCTTGATGCCAAAACCCTCGCTGGCGAACCAGTGGCCGGTGCGGCCAAAGCCGCAGATCACCTCATCGGCGATGAGCAGGATGCCGTACTTGTCGCAGATGCGCTGGATCTCGGGCCAGTAGCTGTCGGGCGGGATGATGACGCCGCCGGCGCCCTGGATCGGCTCGCCAATGAAGGCGGCCACCTGGTCCACCCCCAGCTCCAGAATCTTCTCCTCCAGCTGACGGGCACGGGCCAGGCCGAATTCGTGGGCGCTCATCCCCTGCCCCTCGCCGAAGTGATAGGGCTGATCGATGTGCACTATGCCGGGGATCGGCAGCCCGCCCTGGGCGTGCATCCCCTTCATGCCGCCCAGGCTGGCCCCGGCCACGGTGGAGCCGTGGTAGGCATTGTGGCGGCTGATGATCACCTGCTTCTCCGGCTGCCCCTTGCTGGCCCAGTAGTGGCGCACCATGCGCAGCACGGTATCGTTGCACTCGGAACCCGAGCCGGTGAAGAAGACGTGGTTGAGATGGGAGGGCGTCACTTCGGCCAGCAGGGTTGCCAGCTCGGCGGCAGGCGGGTGGCTGGTCTGGAAGAAGAGGTTGTAGTAGGGCAGTTGCTGCATCTGGCGGGTGGCGGCGTCCACCAGCTCCTGGCGACCGTAACCCAGGTTGACGCACCACAGGCCAGCCATGCCGTCCAGAATGCGCTTGCCTTCGGAGTCTTCCAGATAGACCCCCTCGGCACGGGTGATGATGCGGCTGCCTTTCTTGTTCAGCGCCTGAAAATCGGTAAACGGATGCAGATGATGGCTGGCTTCCAGTTGCTGCCACTCACGGGTGGTGTGCTGCATTGCTTGCTCCTCGGTTCCTTCGATGTAAGCGATGTTTGTTCGTCAACGGATGAGGGTGGGGGGCTCCCCCACTCACGCGTGGGAGAGCCTGACCTTGGCCCCGGCATTGTCGATATGAGCGGGAACACCCTCGGGCGCTCCCGGCAGGCCGATGCGCGTCAGGCGCGCATCCGGGTCACACGTTCAGCAGCAGGAACTCCCGTTCCCAGCGGCTGATCACCCCGAAGTAGGTTTCATACTCCTTGCGCTTCACCGCCACGAAGGCGCGGGTAAAGCGCTCGCCCAGCATCTCCTTGATGGGATCGCACTGCTCCAGGTGGCTCAGTGCCTCCTCCAGCGAGCGGGGCAGGCTGTAGGGCAGCTCATAGGCGCTCGACTTCATCTCCGGCAGCGGCTCCAGCTTCTCCATCATGCCGAGGTAGCCGCAGGCCAGGGTGGCGGCCAGCGCCAGATAGGGGTTGGCATCGGCGCCGGCGAAGCGGTTCTCCACCCGGCGGGCGCTGGCCTCGGAGAAGGGTACCCGCAGCCCGCAGGTGCGGTTCTCCACCCCCCACTGGACGTTGCGCGGCGCGCTCTCGCCGAAGGTGAGACGGCGGTAGGAGTTGACGTTGGGGGCCAGCAGCGCGGTCACCGCCGGGGTGTATTTCTGCAGGCCGGCGATGAAGTGCATGAACAGCTCGGAGTTGCCGCCGTTCTCAACCCCGAACAGGTTGCGACCGTTCTCATCTTCCAGACTCTGGTGGATGTGCATGGCGGAGCCGGGCTCGTCGCTCATCGGCTTGGCCATGAAGGTAGCGTAAATCCCGTGACGGTGGGCCGCCTCGCGCATGGTGCGCTTGAACAGGAACACCTGGTCGGCCAGATCGATGGCATCCCCGTGCAGGAAGTTGATCTCCATCTGGGCGGCACCGGACTCGTGGATCAGGGTGTCCACCTCCAGCTCCTGCGCCTCGCAGTAGTCGTACATGTCCTCGAAGATGGGGTCGAATTCGTTCACCGCGTCGATGCTGAACGACTGGCGGGCCGTCTCCGGGCGACCGTTGCGGCCGGTGGGCGGCACCAGCGGATAGTCGGGATCTTCGTTGCGCTTGACCAGGTAGAATTCCAGCTCGGGGGCCACCACCGGCTTCCAGCCCTGCTTCTCGTAAAATGACAGGACCCGACGCAGCACGGAGCGCGGTGCTATGTCGATCAGCTTGCCATTGATGTCGAAACAGTCGTGGATCACCTGGGCGGTGGGCTCCAGTGCCCAGGGTACGAAACGAATGGTGTTGGGATCTGGATAGAGCTGCATGTCCCGCTCCAGCGGGTCGATCATGCTGTCGTCATCCGGATACTCGCCGGTCACCGTCTGGGTGAAGATGACCTCGGGCAGGCGCATGCCCCCTTCGCGCAGAAACTTGTTGGCTGGAATGATCTTGCCTCGGGCATTGCCGGTGAAATCCGGAAACAGGCACTCCACTTCCGTGATGCGATTGCTCTCCATCCAGCCCTTGATACTGTCCATGTTAAACCCCGACTCTACGGTTGCCATTGGCAAGGGTGTCTAATATATGGAACACCCTTGTTATAAAATTGTAATCAACACCACCATAAAAGCCCGCCATCAGGGGCAATGTCAAGCGGTGGTGTTTAAAAAACTATAAATAACGGCGCATATAATGACCATGGCGGGAACAAATACTAAACACCCTGTCATGGTAACGACTCACTGCAAAGCCGGTGCCAACGAGGTGTGTTACCCCCGTATGTTCTCAGTCAGACCCTGTCGGAATCGGGCCATTTTTTTGCAAGGGCGCACAATCCTTGTCCTCTTTGCTTTGCATGCCTGCATTTTTTTGGTACAAGGCCCGCCCTGATTTGCACTCTCCTGCATGGATTTGGTGCAAATACAGGACACAGGGCTTGGTCTGCAGGCAGACAGCCCCCATAAACAGGGATAATTGGGTTAGTAAACTGACTGGTAGTAAATCGTATGTGTGATTTCATGACTGAAGACCAACTGGCCTTTTACAAGGGACAGATCGAGCGCCAGATCCTCGAACTCGAAGATCGCCTCAACTCCCAGGCCAGCCAGGCCATCGCCACCGATACCAACGAGATGGCTGATGAAATTGACCGTGCCAGCATCGAGGAAGCCCGCCGTCTGGAGCTGAACCGCATCGAGCATGACAAGCTGCATCTGCGCAAGCTGCGTGGTGCGCTCAAGCGCATCAGCGAAGGGGATTTCGGTTACTGCGAATCCTGCGGTGACGAGATCTCCCTCAAGCGGCTGCAGGCGCGTCCCGAGTCCCGCTTCTGCGTCGAATGCCAGAGCACCAAGGAGTTCAACGATACCCACGTGTATCGTCGCGTCGCCTGACGCCTCCCCGCGCCGTCACTGGCGCTCGCCGGCGGGATGACGAGCAGGCCCTGTCTGCCTCGATGCAGGCGGGGTTCCCTGCCTCGTCGCTCCCCGCGCCACGGCGGCGCAGCAACAGAGTGACAAGTTCTGTTAGACTCCGGGCAAGCCCCGGAATCTACAGGAGAGCAGAGAGTGAAATGGTTCCTCAAACTGTGCTTGTGTCTGCCGTTGCTGGCACAAGCACAGACCCTCACGGTCAAGGTGCCCAGCCGACCGATCAACGACCTCGACAAAGAGTACCAGCTCAAGCTGCTGGAACTGGCCCTCACCCATGCCGACCAGCCGTTTCGCATCCAGCAGGTCGAACTCAACCTCAACCAGTACAGCCTGCAGCAGCAGCTCAGCAAGGGCAAAACCATCAATGTGTTCTGGATGGGAACCTCCAGCGCCCTCGAATCCTCCCTCATCGCCGTGCCGATCCCGTTGTTTCGCGGTCTGGAAGGGCTGCGGCTCTCCTTCATCCACGCCGATGCCCAGGAGAAGTTCAACCAGATCAACTCGCTGGCCGATCTCAAGAAGCTGAAGGCGGCGCAAGGGGTGGGCTGGGCCGACAACAAGATCCTGGAGAACGCGGGCATCCCCACCTATTCGGGGCGCTACAGCAACCTGTTTCGCCTCATCAACGACGGTGACAAGCTGGACTTCTTCCCGCGCAACCTGGTGGAGATCTTCGCCGAGCGCAGCGAGCTGGTGGCGCAATACCCCAACCTGGTCATCGATCAGCACCTGCTGATCCGCTACCCCTTCGCCGAGTTCTTCTTCGTCAGTCCCGAGGCGCCGAAACTGGCCAAGGCGATTCAGACCGGGCTTGAGCGGGCCTATGCCGACGGCAGCTTCATGAAGTTCTTCCGGGAGAACCCCAAGATCCGCGAGGCGCTGGCCAGCGCCAAGCTCGACCAGCGGGTCACCATCGCCCTGCCCAATCCCGACATGACCCCCTTGCTCAAGAGCATTCCGGCCCAATATTGGGAGTATCCCCCGCAGGGATGACGAATCGGCCACCTCACACCGAGGTGGTACACACAGCGCGCCAGGGAGGTGCCATGAAGGGAATCGAGGAGTGGTTTGAACTGTACGGCCAGAGTCACCGGCACCCGGTCAATGTGGCGATCCACAAGCTGGCGGTACCCGGCATCTATCTCTGCGCCCTGGCCCTGCTCTGGTGCCTGCCGGCCGGGCCGCTGCCGCCGTCGCTCAACTGGGCTGCGCTGGTCGCCATTCCGGTGCTGGCCTTCTACCTGCGGTTGTCGTTTGCGCTGTTCGTGGGGATGGCGGTGCTGACCGCGCTGGGCTTGGTCGCTTGCCACCGCTGGCAGGGCCCGCTGCTGTGGCCGGCACTGGCCGGGTTCGTGCTGCTCTGGATAGCCCAGTTCGTCGGTCACAGGATCGAGGGCAAGCGCCCCTCCTTCCTCGCCGACCTGCAATTTCTGCTGATCGGCCCCGCCTGGGTGCTGGCCAGCCTCTATCGTCGTTTGGGCATTCCCTACTGAGGGAAGCCAACAGGAGAGACCATGAGATACCGTCACACCCTTGCTCGCGCCCTGCCGCTGCTGCTGGGCGCACTGATTGCCGGCCCGGCGCTGGCCGACAAGGCCGACCCCGTCGGCGAGGTGAGCACCGCCTTCAAGCTGTTTGGCCCCAACCACAAGATCCTGGTGGAGGCGTTCGACGACCCGCGCATCGACGGCGTCGCCTGCTATCTGGCGCGCCCCAAGACCGGTGGCGTCAAGGGCGGACTCGGGCTGGCGGAAGACCCCTCCCACGCCTCCCTGTCGTGCCACCAGATTGGTCCCATCACCCTGCCCGCCAAGCTGAAGGCGGGAGAAGAGGTGTTCGACGTCAGCACCTCGCTGGTGTTCAAGGAGCAGAAAGTGGTGCGCTTTTACGATCAGAAGCGCAATGCGCTGGTCTATCTGACTTACAGCACCAAGCTGGTGGATGGTTCTTACAAGAGTGCGGTCAGTGCCGTACCCATCATGCCGTGGGGCTGAATCCCCACCATTTATCCCGTGATGACGACCCATATTTGTTGTAATTTAACTACATCATTATCTGCGGAGAGCGCACCATGAGAGTCGCCGTTTTCAGTACCAAGAGCTACGACAAAGAGCACTTCAATCAGGCCAACAGCCAGTACGGTTATGAACTTGAGTTCTTCGACGTGCGGCTGGAGGCCAAGACTGCCCGGCTGGCCCACGGCTTCCCCGTGGTGTGCTTGTTCGTCAACGACGATGCCGACCGCGAGGTGCTGACCGAGCTGGCCGCCAACGGCACCAAGGTGATCGCCCTGCGCTGCGCCGGCTACAACAACGTGGATCTGGCCGCCGCCAAGGAGCTGGGGCTGAAGGTGGTGCGAGTGCCCGCCTACTCCCCGGAAGCGGTCGCCGAGCACGCGGTGGGCCTGATGATGACCCTCAACCGTCGCATCCACAAAGCCTATCAGCGCACCCGTGACGCCAACTTCTCGCTGGAGGGGCTGGTCGGCTTCAACATGCACGGCCGCACCGCCGGCATCATAGGCACCGGCAAGATCGGCATCGCCACCCTGCGCATCCTCAAGGGCTTCGGCATGCGCCTGCTGGTGAGCGATCCCTATCCGAACCAGGCGGCCATCGATCTGGGCGCCGAGTATGTGGATCTCGATACCCTGTTCCGCCAGTCCGACGTCATCAGCCTGCACTGCCCGCTGTTCAAGGAGAACTACCACCTGCTGAACAAGGAGGCGTTCGCCAAGATGAAGGACGGGGTGATGATCATCAACACCAGCCGGGGCGGCCTGCTCGACTCCAACGCCGCCATCGAGGCGCTCAAGACCGCCCGTATCGGCGCGCTGGGGCTGGACGTCTACGAGGAGGAGGAGGATCTCTTCTTCGCCGACAAGTCCAACGAAGTGATCACCGATGACGTGTTCCGCCGCCTGTCGGCCTGCCACAACGTGCTGTTCACCGGTCACCAGGCCTTCCTGACCCGCGAGGCGCTGCACGCCATCGCCGACACCACCCTCAGCAACATCCGCGCCATCGACAGTCAGGGCCGCTCTGACAACGAGGTGGAATAAGGGGCCTCCCCTGCCCCTCAGCGGTTCATTGCCGTGCGCCGGGTTGTGAGACCCGGCGCCTTCGGGTAGGCTACCAGCCCTTTTTTGCTCAGGAGTCTGGCTGCCCATGTTTATCGGATTTGATTACGGTACCTCCAACTGTGCCGTCGCCGTGATGGAACAAGGCAGCCCCCGGCTGCTGAACCTGAGCGGTGCCCACTATCTTCCCTCCACCCTGCACGCCCCCCACCGGGATGCCATCGCCGGCCTGCTGGCCGAAGGGCTGGCGCCTGCCCAGCAGAGCGAGTACCTCAAGCTGCGCGGCCCCGTGGTAACCCGGGCCCAGGCGGTACGCCGCCAGATGCGCGAAGAGGGGCTGATCGACGAGCTCAGCTTCGGCGCTGCGGCGCTGGAGCGCTATCTGGAAGAGCCGGACGACGGCTACTACATCAAGTCGCCGAAATCCTTCCTCGGCGCCTACGGCCTCAAGGCACCGCAGATCGCCCTGTTCGAAGACATCGTCTGCGCCATGATGTTGCACGTGCGGCGCGAGGCGGAGCAGCAGCTCGGCGCACCAATTCGCCGGGCCGTGGTTGGCCGCCCGGTCAACTTCCAGGGGTTGGCGGGGGAAGAGAGCAACCGTCAGGCCATCGCCATCCTGAGCGAGGCGGCGCGCCTCGCCGGGTTCGAGCAGGTGGAGTTCCTCTATGAGCCGGTGGCGGCCGGCTTCGAATTCGAGGCCCGCCTCAACGAGGATGCGGTGGTGCTGGTGGTGGACATCGGCGGCGGTACCACCGACTGTTCGGTGCTGCGGATGGGCCCGAGCCATCGCGCCCAGCTCGATCGCAGCGGCGATCTGCTCGGTCACAGCGGTCAGCGCATCGGCGGCAACGACTTCGACATCCGGCTGACGGTGGAGGGCATGATGCCGCTGCTCGGCATGCACGAGACCCTCAAGACCGGCAAGCCGCTGCCCCACCCGCTGTTCTGGGACGCCGCCGCCATCAACGACGTCAGCGCCCAGAGCCGCTTCTACAGCCTGGAGACGGGCCGCCAGCTGCAGGATCTGCAGCTCGACAGCCTGCCCGGCAGCAAGCTGGGACGCCTCGCCAGTCTGCGTGCCCACAAGCTGAGTCACCAGCTGGTGTGGCGCGCCGAGCAGGGCAAGATCGCCCTCTCCCAGGAGGAGTCGGCCCAGCAATCTCTGGCCGAGCTGGAGCGCGGGCTGACGGCCGAGCTCAAGCGCGATCAGCTGGCCAGCGCCTCCACCCCGCTGCTGGAGAAGATCGGTGAGCTGATGGACGAAGCCATTGCCGCCGCCGGCGTCCAGCCGGACCGGGTCTTCATCACCGGCGGCAGCGCCCGCTCGCCCCTCATCCAGGCCTTCATCCGCCAGAAGCTGCCCCAGGTACCGCTGGAGGGGGGCGATGACTTCGGCTCGGTCGCCTCCGGTCTGGCCCGTTACGCCGAGCGCCTGTTCGGCAACTGACACCCCGGCGGGGGTGCCAGCGACGACGCAGGCACCCTTTGCAAGGCTGGTGTTGCCATTTAACGACACAGGCCCAATCCGCAGGACGACAGAAGCGGTCGGGGGCACTCCCCCTTGCCCTGCCTGGGGGGCCGCACAGAGGGTATGCTTGTCACTCCCACTACCGGAGCCCTTTCATGCCCAGATTCTTGCTACTGCTGCTCGCCCTGCTTCTGCTCAGCGCCTGCAGCAGTACTCCCCGCTTTGCCTCGCAAGACCTGCAGCACCACCACTGGGTGCTCGACAAGCTGGATGGCCAGCCCGTCACCGCGGCGCAAGACAATCCGCCCGATTTCGAGATAGGTGAGCACTTCACCGTCAACGGCATCGCCGGTTGTAACCGCTACTTCGGTCAGGGCCACCTCGAGGGGAACAAGTTCTGGGTGACCAGTCTGGGCAGCACAGAGATGGCCTGCCAGGCCCCGCTCGATGCGGTGGAGCAGGCGGTGCTGACCACCCTCACCGAAGGGGCCACCCTGGACGGCACCACCCAGACCCTGATCCTGCAGGGCAAACGGCATCGTTTGGAATACACCCTGCGCGACTGGGTGCTGTAACCCCCCTTCGCATCACAAAGCCGGATCACAAACAGGAACATGTGCCCCGCCTGTGGCACAATATGAGGCAGTGCTCGCAATGGAGGCTGCCTCAGCCATGTCGATGGACCGTCTGTTTGACAAGATCAAACAACTCCCCACTATTCCACAGCTGCTGCATGAGTTGATGCAGAGCTTCAGCGATGAAAATGCCCGCATCGACCAGATCGCGGCCAAGATCGCCATGGATCAGGTGATCAGCGTCAAGGTGCTGCGGATGGCCAACTCGGCCGCCCTGCGCCGCGGCAACGAAGTCACCTCCATCGAACAGGCGGTGATCCGCCTC
The DNA here is from genome assembly GCF_041403085.1 of Aeromonas sp. S8(2024). NCBI lineage: Bacteria > Pseudomonadati > Pseudomonadota > Gammaproteobacteria > Aeromonadales > Aeromonadaceae > Aeromonas > Aeromonas sp. S8(2024). The sequence continues at coordinate 15,752 of NZ_JBGLRF010000008.1, forward strand.
GGTTTCAACCGGTTGCGCTCCGTGGTGGTCGCCTCCGGCATCATCGGCAGCTTCAAGGCCCCTCCCAGCTTCGACAAGAACAAGTTCTGGACCGAGACCTTCCAGGTCGCCACCATCGCCAAGACGCTGGCCCAGGAGGCCAAGGTGCTCGACCCCGAGACCGCCTTCACCTGCGCCCTCATCCACAACATCGGCGAGCTGCTGATCCAGAGCACATTGCCGGAAGAGGCGGAGCTCATCAATCTGGCGATCCAGAAAGGGAGCAGCCGGGTCGAGGCCCAGCGCGAGATGCTGGGTTACGACTACGCCCAGCTCGGTGCCGAGCTGGCACGGCGCTGGAACCTGTCGGAGGCCTTCGTTGACGCCATCTCCCAGCAGCTGGATCCCCTCTCCCACGATCCGGTCAGCAAGGAGGCGGTACTGATCCGCCTGGCGGTCTTCATCTCCTTCGCCTGGAACGCCGGGGTGCCGGCCCAGGCCATCATAGCCCGCTTCCCCAAGCCGCTGGCCGACCAGCTGGGACTGGATCCCAAGTCCCTCGCCGGTCAGCTCGAAACACTGCATGAACAGGGTAATGCCCTCGCCGATCTTCTGACTCAATAAGCATCATGACCCATCCGTTTCTGTTTCATCCCCAGGTGGCGCCCTGGTTCAAAGAGAGCGCCGACGCCCTGCAACTCACCCTGTTCAGCGAGCTGGACGCGCCGATCCGCGAGGTGTGGCTGCGCCATGAGCCGGACAACGAGGAGTATCTGGTGCCGATGACGGCGGTCTCCACCCGCGATCGGCTGCAGGTATGGCAGGGCACCCTGCCGCTTCACAAGGGGCAGGATATCCACCTCTACTGTTTCAAGTGCCTCACCGACGAGGAGCAGTGGTGGCTGCATGGCGCCGGCGTCAGCTCGGCCATGCCGCCGCGGGAACAGCATTTTCGCTTCAACAGCCTGCACCAGCCACCGGCCTGGGTGCAGGATCAGGTGTTCTACCAGATCTTCCCGGATCGCTTCTGCAATGGCGACCCGTCCCTCAGCGTCAAACATCACGAATACGAGTACCGCGGCAAGGCGGTGATCAGCAAGGCGTGGGGCGAGCCGGTCAGCCGCCACGAAGAGGGGCACGGCGCCTGCGAGTTCTACGGCGGCGATCTGGCGGGCATCGATGCCAAGCTGCACTACCTGCAGTCCCTCGGGGTGACGGCGCTCTACCTCAACCCCATCTTCGACTCGCCGAGCAACCACAAGTACGACACCCAGGACTACTTCAAGGTGGATGCGCATCTGGGCACCAACGCCCAGTTTGCCGAGCTGACGCGCAACCTGCACCAGCGCGGCATGAAGATCATCCTGGATGCGGTGGTCAACCACACCTCCACCGAACACCCCTGGTTCTGCCCGCCGCTGGGGGCCCAGCGCAATCCGGACTCGCCGTGGCGCAGTTTCTACACCTTTGACAGCGAAGGGGATTACGTCAGCTGGAAGGGCATCCGCAGCCTGCCCAAGCTCGACTTCTCCAGCGAACAGGTGCAGGACGCCGTCTATCGCGCCGATGACGCCATCCTGCGCTACTGGATGCGCGCCCCCTACCAGATCGACGGCTGGCGCTTCGACGTCATCCATATGCTGGGGGAGCGCGGCACTGCCGAGGGCAACCGCGGCCACGTGCGCGCCATTCGCGGAGCGGTGAAGCAGGAGAACCCGGACGCCTACGTGCTGGGCGAGCACTTCTTCGAGGCGAGCCAGTGGCTGCAGGGGGATCAGGAGGACGGCGCCATGAACTACTACGGCTTCGCCCACCCGATCCGCGCCTTCCTGGCGGGCCAGGACATCGCCTACCACCCCATCAAGATCAGCGCCGAAGAGCTGGATCGCTGGCTCAAGCTGGCGCGGGCCCACATCCCGTTCAAGAACCAGCTGGCACAGTTCAACCTGCTGGACAGCCACGATACCGCCCGCTTCCTCCATCTGCTGGGGGAGGACAAGCAGCGGATGCGGCTCGCGGCCACCCTGCTGCTCACCTACATCGGCGTGCCGTCCATCTACTACGGCGACGAGGTGGGGCTCTCTGGTGGCAACGATCCGGACTGCCGCCGTTGCTTCCCGTGGGAGACCACCGCCTGGGACCATGTGCTGCACGACCACTACCGCCGGCTGATCCAGATCCGCCGGCAGCGTCCGGCCCTGCGCCGCGGCGACATCCAGACCCTCTATGCCGGCCCCCACAGCTATGTGTTCGCCCGCACCCTGCAAAGCGATCAGGTGGTGGTGGCCTGCAACCGTCACCCCAGCGAGCCGCGCACCATCAGCCTGCCCCTGTGGCAGACCGCGAGCCCGGCCAGCCGCTTCACAGACGCCTTCAACGGCGACAAATTCGAAGTGGTGCAGGGAGAAATACAGCTCACCATCCCCGCCAACTCGGCCAGAGTGCTGCTCTCCAGCTAGGCGTCAAAAAAGCGGAACCCTGTGTTCCGCTTTTTGTTAAAGCCCCCGAGATCGCATAAAGTTGTTTGAACTAGGTTGGATTTCTCTATGAATCATCTAGTTAGTTCACTCAGAGTGGAATAAAACTGGCATCATACAAGGCCGCTTCCGACCCTTTTCGGCTAAACTGGCCCAAGGCACATAAATTGCTTGTCACTTGGCATCACTAGCGAGAATCCGTCATGTTCGACAATAAAACCCTATTGATTACCGGCGGCACTGGCTCGTTTGGCAAGATGCTGGTCAAGACAGTGCTGGAACGCTACAAGCCGAAACGGCTGATCATCTACTCCCGTGACGAGCTGAAGCAGTTCGAGATGCAGCAGGTCTTCAATGCCCCCTGCATGCGCTATTTCATCGGTGATGTGCGGGACGCCAACCGGCTCACCATGGCGATGCGCGGGGTCGACTATGTGGTGCATGCGGCGGCGCTCAAGCAGGTGCCGGCCGCCGAATACAACCCCATGGAGTGCATCAAGACCAACATCCACGGGGCCGAGAACGTTATCCAGGCCGCCCTGCTCAATCAGGTCAAGAAGGTGATCGCCCTCTCCACCGACAAGGCCGCCAACCCCATCAACCTGTACGGCGCCACCAAGCTGGCCTCCGACAAGTTGTTCGTCGCCGCCAACAACATCGCCGGTCAGGATCCAACCCGTTTTGCGGTGGTGCGCTACGGTAACGTGGTGGGATCGCGCGGCTCGGTCGTGCCCTTCTTCCAGAAACGGATCGATCAGGGCGCCACCACCCTGCCCATCACCCACGCCGAGATGACCCGTTTCTGGATCACCCTGCAGCAGGGAGTGGACTTCGTGATGAACAACTTCCCGCGCATGAAGGGGGGTGAGATTTTCGTGCCCAAGCTGCCCTCGGTGCGGATCACCGACCTGGCTACCGCCATGGCCCCTCAGCTGGACCAGGAGATCATCGGCATCCGCCCGGGTGAGAAACTGCATGAAGTGATGTGCCCGTGTGACGACTCCTACCACACCTTCGAGTTCGATGACTTCTTCATCATCGGGCCGACCATCAACTTCAACAACCGCAACAACGACTTCTCCGTCACCGCCTCGGGTGAAAAGGGAACCATGGTAGCCCAGGGGTTCGAGTACAACTCCCGTGACAACGCTGATTTCCTGACGGTTGAACAGCTGAAAGAGTTGAACAGCAAGGTGGTAATGGAATGATCCCGTACGGCAGACAGTCGATCAGCGAAGCGGATATCGAAGCCGTGGTCGAAGTATTGAGGTCAGATTTTCTGACCCAGGGGCCTGTGGTGCCCCGCTTCGAGCTGGCAGTGGCGGATTACTGCGGAGCCCGCTTCGGGGTGGCGGTCAACTCAGGTACGGCCGCCCTGCATATCGCCTGTCTGGCCCTGGGTGTCGGCCCGGGTGACTGGGTCTGGACCTCCCCCATCAGCTTTGTCGCCTCGGCCAACTGCGCTCTCTATTGCGGGGCTCAGGTCGACTTCGTCGACATCGAGCCCGATACCGGCAACATGTGCGCCATGGAGCTGGAGCACAAGCTGCTCGCCGCCAAGGCTCAAGGATGTCTGCCCAAGGTGGTCATCCCGGTACACTTCGCAGGCCTGCCCTGCGACATGCAGGAGATCCACCGCCTGGGACAGGAGTACGGTTTTCGGATCATCGAGGATGCCTGCCACGCCCTCGGCGCCCGCTATCAGGGTGAACCCACCGGCAACGGCCGCTACAGCGACATCACCGTCTTCAGCTTCCACCCGGTGAAGATCATCACCACCGGCGAAGGCGGCATGGCAATGACCAACGACCCTGCGCTCGCCAAAACCATGAGCATGTTGCGCAGCCACGGCATCACCCGGGATCCGGAAGACTTTATCAATGAGCCGGACGGCCCCTGGTACTACGAGCAGCAGATGCTGGGCTTCAACTACCGCATGACCGACATCCAGGCGGCATTGGGGTTGAATCAAATGGCCAATCTGGAAAGCTGGATCGCCAAGCGAGGCGAGATTGCCCGTCGTTACTTTGAAGCATTGGCCCCTGAGCGTCTGCCCCGTTATTTCGGTGCGGAGCGGCGCAGTGCATTCCACCTGTATGTACACCATGTAGCACCCGAACAGCGCAGTAACCTGTTCCAGCGACTACGCGATCATGGTATCGGGGCCAACGTGCACTATATGCCAATCTACAAGCAGCCTTGGTACCAAAAAGGCCATAAGTCCCCCCTGCCGATGGCAGAGGTTTACTATTCCGGGGCCATCACCCTCCCACTTTTTCCACATTTAGCAATCGCAGAACAGCATCAGGTATTCACATTGATAGCTACAGACGCATAACGATGCAAACAAGAACAAGTAAAGTAGCCAAGTTTGAAGCAAATGAGGGGGGTCATGCTAGGTAGTAGCATTGCTCATGAAAGGCGGCATCTTGCAGCCCTACCCACTCGTGATGCCCTACTGCCAGCATTGGTTGTATTGATCCTGACCAGAAAAGAGGGGTTCGCTGCCACCCTGGCCACACTCCCACGTCGTTTTACTCATAGCTACAGGATCAAGGGCACCCCAGCGGCCTTTGTGTATAAGGCAATAAGTGAACCCTCTTGGCTTCTTCAAATACTGGGGTTGGCAACAGACATGCAGGTTGATATAGATCTAACTGAGAGTATAAGAATCCAGCTTGCGGATAGTAACACCGTACACTTTCGTGCTTCCATCAACGCACCGGAACTTCGCTACGGTGCTGAGACTAACACCCAACATCAAGCCATAATATTGGCAAATAGACTCTGGGAGTTACGAATAGACATAAGATAATATCAAAGACATCAATATATTATTTATACCATCACTGAATCTATAAGTTACCATTTTCACTGAGTGACATTTTCTAGGCAATGTGGATGCCATTATAAGGCAACATTAACTCTTATAATTAGACTTCAGACAAGGTAAATAACCATGAATAACATTTTTGACTTTTTGCTAGATGAAGACTTAATTTCACCTGACAGAAGTATAATGATAAGCCAGGCGTGCAGAGACTTGGATGTCTCGGTATACAGAGACACATTAACTGACATAATCTATCTAGACCCTACTTATGCTGGAAAAACAGCACATTATTATACACAGAAAAACTCGATGGGATGTGGAAAGTATCGCAGTGAAGTGGACTTGCTTGATGCAGAAAGAAGAACGAGAGTTTTATCCTCTCTGATACCTGGACGTCGCTGGCTAGACTTTGGATGTGGCCCTGGTTACCAGTTACGCAAAGATGCTCATCTTTGTTTGTCTGCAATAGGTATAGAGATAAACGAAGGAGATAGGGATCAACTCCGGCAGGATGGCTTCCATATCGAGTCATCTTTGGAACAAGTTACTAATTTTCAGCCTGAAGTGATTAGTCTCTTTCATGTTTTAGAACATCTGCTTTCCCCTCAAGATATATTGGAAGAACTAAAATCGATAGCATCCAAAGGCTGCCAACTAATCATTGAGGTTCCGCACGCCAAGGATTGGTTGTTGTTGAATGGCCCTGAAGAATATCGTCAATTTACTTTCTGGTCAGAGCATCTTGTCTTACATACAAGGGCATCGTTACACCGATTACTTGAAAAAAGTGGTTGGACAGTACAATCGGAAGTAGCTGTACAGCGTTATCCCATATGGAATCACCTGTATTGGCTGACTGATAAAAAGCCCTCTGGGATGGGCAATACGATAATGGATGAATCGGCACGTATACTGCATGAGGCTTATGGTAATTATAATGCCATAAGAAATTGTACTGACACTTTATTGTTTATTGCTCGTTGTTAAGCTTCAGGAAGAAGATAAATGAAATTCACTGCACTTATCCCTGCAAGGGGAGGCTCAAAAGGTGTCATTGATAAAAACATCAGACCTATCATGGGGGCACCACTCATCAGTTGGAGCATCCGTCAAGCCTTGGCTTGTAACCAGATTAGTCGAGTGATTGTTTCTACTGATTCAGTACACATCGCCAATGTCGCCCAGAGTTGGGGAGCTGAAGTACCAGAACTCAGACCCTCTGAGCTTGCTCAAGATCACACTTCAACTGAAGAAGTCATGCTCCATGCCATGGAGCATTGGTTAGACGCTGATGATGATGAAGTTGTCGTGCTGCTTCAGCCTACCTCACCTTTACGCATGCCGGAAAGCATTGCCAACGCCATAGATCAGTTCTGCCTCGAACGAGCTGATTCACTCGTATCCGTTTGCGAGAGTCATGCTTTTTTCTGGAAATCTCCTTCTTCACCTAGAGCGCTTTACGATTATGAGAATCGCCCCAGAAGGCAGGATATTCGAGAAGCAGATCGTCAGTATCGTGAAAATGGGTCCATATATCTTACTAAAATCCCCTTGCTAAGAGCGAAGAAAAATCGTCTTGGGGGTAAAATAGCTATGCACTGTATGCAAGAATATGAGTCTTGGGAAATAGACTCTCTAACTGACTTTGCTATTGTAGAAACTCTAATGCGGGAATATCTTTAATGATCATTGATAGAAACGTCACTCGTTATGTTGTTTTCAGCGATGAAACCATAATGCATGCATTACAAAAAATGAGTCTGAACAAGAGCGGTATCGTTTTTGTTTTGACTCAAAATGGCGTTCTCGAAGGAATAATGACGGATGGTGACTTAAGACGCTGGTTACTAGAGGAAACTAACTTCGACTTGTCCTTACCGGTTGCCATAGTTAGCAACCATAATTTTACGAGTGCAGACATAGAAAGTCCCCACGAGAATATTTCCGCACTATTTTCAAGTCGAATTAAATATATCCCTCTACTCGATAAACAACATCGCTTGATGGCAGTTGCTACACAACACAACCAGCCAATCCTGATAGATAATTTCTTAATAGCAGAAGAAAGTCCGACCTTTATAATAGCCGAGATTGGCAATAATCATAACGGTGACATTGTATTGGCAAAAAAGCTGGTAGACTTGGCTGTTGCAAGTGGGGCCAATTGTGCCAAGTTTCAAATGCGCCATTTGGCTTCCATGTATCGTCAAAATACGCGCCAGAAAACGGCCGGAGAAGATCTTGGATCAGAGTATACGCTTCAATTGCTAGAGCGCTTCCAACTGACTACTAAGGAGCTGATTGAAGTATTCGATTACTGCAAAGAGAAAGGCATTATCCCCCTCTGCACACCTTGGGATGCAACCAGCCTTGATGAATTGGAAAACTATGGTATGCCGGCGTACAAAGTAGCCTCGGCAGACCTGACAAATCATGAATTCCTAGAAAAACTGATCCTTACACGTAAACCACTTATTTGTTCTACTGGTATGTCCAGTGAGCAAGAAATAAAAAATGCTATTGCCCTCTTTCAGAGAAATGGTACCCAATTCATAATTTTACATTGCAACTCGACTTACCCTGCGCCCTTCAAAGACATCAATCTAAAATATATAAATCGCTTACAGGAACTCATTCAAAGCGGTCATGTTGGTTATTCTGGTCATGAACGTGGAATTTCGGTCGCGATGGCAGCGGTTAGTTTGGGTGCAAAGATTATTGAAAAACACTTCACTTTGGACAGAAACATGGAAGGTAATGACCATCGAGTCAGTTTGCTACCAGATGAGTTCACTATGATGGTTCAGGGGATTCGTGAAATAGAGCTCGCTATGGGACATAGCAAAGCTAGAGAAGTCACTCAGGGAGAAATGATGAATCGAGAAGTGCTTGGAAAGAGTCTAATATGTACCAGGGATCTAAAAATTGGAGAAATTATCACATCGAATGCTGTAGACATACGTAGTCCCGGAAAAGGATTACCCCCATATGAAAAAAATAAACTCATAGGTATGGTTGCTCGACGAGATATCGCCGTTGGCGATTTCTTCTATCCATCTGATCTTAATGAAAAGACCACACAGGCTCGTCAATATTCATTCAATCGTCCTTTTGGTATCCCAGTCCGCTACCATGATCTGAAAGATATGCTTGGGAAGACTAATCTAGATTTAGTTGAATTCCATCTTAGCTACAAGGACCTAGATCTTGATCCTGCGGATTATTTATCATCTGAAGGCTATGACCTTGATGTAATAGTACATAGTCCTGAGTTATTTTATGGAGATCATATAATGGATCTCTGTTCAGAAGATAAAATATATCGTGAACACTCTATTAAAGAATTGCAAAGGGTTATTGATAAAACTCGTCAACTAGCCTCTTACTTTCATCGCGCGACTAAACCACTAATCATCATCAATGCAGGTGGATTCACTTTAGATAGTTTCATGCCACGTCCAGAGCGCAAGGTTAAATATAAATTAATCGCGGAAGCTATAAAAAGACTTGACAGCCGAGGGGTCGAAATTATTCCTCAGACAATGCCTCCATATCCATGGCATTTTGGCGGGCAACGCTATCACAATCTATTCATGGAGGCCGACGAGATTTCTGACTTCTGTGAAAAACAGGGGATGAGGGTATGTTTGGATATATCACATTCCAAACTTGCCTGTAACCTGAACAAGGATTCCTTTGCAAGGTTTATTCGACAAATAGCTCCATATACGGCTCACTTGCACCTCGTTGACGCTAAGGATGTTGATGGCGAAGGGTTGCAGATCGGTGAAGGAGATATAGACTTTGACGAGGTTTCTGAATTATTGAAGCAACATGCACCAACAGCATCCTTTATTCCTGAAATATGGCAAGGACACAAAAATAACGGCGAAGGATTCTGGATAGCCCTAGAGAGACTCGAGCAATTTAAGATTTAATGAGGCGATAGCTATGAAAGCATTTGGATTTGACACTGAACAGGTATTCACTTATGAAAATGGTTTTTACTTGACTACTGAACAGAAAAGGCTACAGAAACTGATAGCTCATTATGAACTGTATAAAATGATCTCAACAATACCTGGCTCCATTCTTGAACTAGGCGTATTCAAAGGTTCATCACTTATCCGTTTTGCCTCTTTCAGGGATATGCTGGAGACTGCAAATTCACGTAAAATTCTTGGATTTGACGCTTTTGGGCGTTTTCCTCGCCCTGACCATGGGACGGATGCTGATAACAAATTCATCGAAAAATTTGAATCTGTAGCTGGAGAAGGAATTGGAAAAGATGAGCTTAAACAGTTTCTCGATCATAAACGGCTACATAATATCGAACTGATGGCTGGTGATATATTTGAAACCCTACCTGCTTATCTTAAGGATAATCCACAGTTACGTATTGCGTTGCTGCATATTGACGTCGATGTTTATAGCCCTAGTAAATTTGCGTTAGATCTTCTATTCCCTCACATGGTAAGAGGTGGTCTGATTATAATGGACGATTACGGTACTGTTGAGGGAGAAACTCGCGCTGTAGATGAGTTTCTAGCGAAACATAATTTAAATATCCAAAAATTATCTTTTTGTGATATACCATCCTTTATCAAAGTCTGAGCATTATCCTAATTGCTATAGTATGAAAAGAAAAGATCGGGGTTCTTAATGAGCCCTGCTTTTTCTTGAATTTGCTCATCATCCCAATCCCACCAACAAATTCTTTTCAAGATTGAAATTTGTTTTTTATTAAAGCGTTGACGAATAACTTTAGCCGGGACTCCCACCACGATGGCATAATCAGGTACATCACGAGTCACTACAGCACCTGCCCCGACCACAGCACCATCGCCAATTGTCACCCCAGGTAATATAATTGCATTAGCACCAATCCATACATCATTGCCAATCTTAATCTTTTGATTGGAAGACATGCTATACAGATCCAATAGTTCGTCATTCTCCCAGATACCAGGAACACCTTCATAACCTAGGATATCATGTTTGGATATATAGAGTAGAGGATGGGATGTAATACAATCGAGAGGATGATTGAACTCGCCGATTTTAACTGATTCATTAATCGAACAAAAAGCACCAATACGTTCAAGTAATGAACCTTTAAAACAATGGCGTTCATAGCCGTAAGTATACTTCCCAACCTCAACACCATTGATGCTACGCTTTGAGGTTGTCGATATATCCACATTTTTAAAAACCTGAATGAAGTGTTCACCTTCCTTTAAGCCAATATTACGCAAATATTTACTTATTTCTATAAAAAACGAACTAACAATTACTATAAAAGCCTCATTAATGGGCTGTGAATAACTATCCGGAGTAACAACTTCTTTGCCAAGAAAGCACTCTTTCTCAGGACGTGTAGTCATAAAAAAAGTCACTTGTGAATACAACCAAGAATTTTTATTAATAAAATCCTCTGCCGCAGACCCAGTACCATAGATGATTAAATTTCTACCACGAGAGAGTTTTTCTTCAATCATAAGGCGATGTAACATTAGCATAAAGGCTTTCCTTATAGAAAAAAATCTGCCTTCTTATTAACAAAACAATCTAGCTCACCAGACGTTATATTGTATATCTTCTGCCCTCTTCTTTCGGCAAGTCGACGAATATAACCATACTCTAACTTTTGTCGTTCAATAGTTTCTCGCAGTCCATGAAAACCCAATTCCTTATATGCATCGAGTGATATTTTATCATCCACCGAAGTATGTTGGTAAACATGCGGAATAACCTTTCCAGACAATATATCCTCCTTAGTAAAAGCCCACCAAGTATGATCAAATCCAACCAAACAAATTTCTTCATATCCAATATAAAGGGCCAGTAGTATCGCAGGACATAATACATTCTGAGCACAATGCTGCATTTTCGCACTAAAGTCACAGCTTATTATCTCATCTGTAGCAAGCCCAGATGACATATCATAGAAATAGAGGTTCTCCATTTCCGCTTTTTGCCTGTCAAAATAATGTAAAGCATCAGCATTGACTACTAATCTGGTATCAGGAAGTTTAGTCGACAGCACGTTCATTATTGGTTCTAGTAATAAATCACTTTCCAACCAAAAGAGAGGGTCTGCCAATATCCAGAATTTAGGTAATAATTTAACAATCTCATGGCTTTTATAGGCATGATTAACCGCAATACAGTCAAACTGGGCTAACTTGCTTAAATTTATAGTTTTCAGTGAAGGTCCATTGCCAATGATAAAACAACGATCAGTTTTTCGCTTATCTTTAAGTTGCTTATTCTTGTTCAACACATGGCTAGAAATAATACTATCATATGTACTATAATCCATGATGGTGTGTTTAACACCCAACTCACTTAGTTGGCACTGGAGCTCTGTCACATAAGATGACGTAATGATTATCTTACTATCACTCTGCAAATATTCATTTATATTAGTGACCAGATCAATCGTTATACCATTAAACAAGCGACCACTTTTCTTTGGATCATTATCCAAAATAACTCTAGGGACTGTATCACCATAAATACGAACCCATTTATTAAAAAGCTTTTCAGCCAAGCTTGAAGCACCAATCCACACAACACTCATAAAAAACCTTATTCTTTTAAATTAACATTATTAACATACCAGTCCCACGCATTTCGCATGCCTAACTCCAATGTAGTGGTTGCCTGCCAACCCAATTTATTCAATCTTGTTACATCCAGTCTTTTTACAGGAGTACCCTCAAGTTTATTCTCATCAAAACAAAACTCTCCGGTGAAACCACTGATAGCTTTAAGAAGCTCTGCCACTTCACGAATAGAGCAATCAATACCAGTTCCAATATTAATATGAGAACATCTAGGATCAGTCAGTGACTGTAAGTTTTGTTTAGATATAGACATAATATGTAAGCATGCTGCCGCCAAGTCATCGACATGCATGAATTCACGACGGGCGTTGCCACTACCCCAGATCTCTACAAACTTATCGCCTTGTTCAATGGCTCGATAGAACTTTCCTATTAAAGCAGGGATAACATGACTGTACTGAGGGTGAAAATTATCATATGGGCCATAGAGATTGGTCGGCATGGCACAGCGATAATCTCTTCCATATTGCCTATTGTAACTTTCACACAGTTTAATACCGGCAATTTTGGCAATAGCATAAGGTTCATTGGTCGGCTCCAATGGGCCGGTAAGAAGTGCCTCTTCCGAAATGGGTTGTGGGGTCAACTTTGGATAAATGCAACTAGATCCCAGAAATAACATTTTCTGTACATCAACAAGATGTGCACTGTGAATTAAATTAGCTTCAATCATCAAGTTTTGGTAGATGAATTCGGCTGGGAAACTTTCGTTTGCATAAATTCCTCCAACCTTGGCAGCCGCCACATATATTTCATCTATTTGTTGACGCATCAAAAACCGTTTTACCGCTTGTTGATCTGTCAGATCTAGCTCACCTCGAGTAGCGGTCACCAGTTCAACTGAATCCAGCATCGTAAGTTGCCGACACAAGGCTTGTCCTACCATGCCGAGATGTCCAGCAACAAAGACTCTCTTCTTAGCCATATATTCAGTCCCCCATGGACTCACCAATCTCAAATCCGTGTTTTTTCAACAAGGCATGGCACTGCGCTACTTTCACATCAGCAGCAACCATTTCGGCACACATTTCTCTGACTGTAATACTGGGTTTCCAACCCAGTTTTTCTCGTGCTTTACTCGCATCACCTAACAAAGAATCAACTTCTGCAGGACGGAAATACCGGGGATCAATACGAAGGACCACATCACCAGGACGAACTGCCGGAGCCAGCTCTCCCTTGGTTGATACCACCACTGCAACTTCTTCAACACCCTTGCCTTCGAAACGTAATTGCATACCTACATCTTCTGCTGCCCAAAGAATGAACTGACGCACAGAATACTGCTCGCCAGTCGCTATCACAAAGTCTTCAGGTTCTTCTTGCTGTAACATGAGCCATTGTAGTTGTACATAATCCTTTGCATGACCCCAATCCCGTAGAGAATCAATATTCCCCATGTAGAGACAACTATCCAAACCTTGGGCAATATTGGCCAAACCTCTGGTAATCTTTCGAGTAACAAAAGTTTCTCCCCTACGGGGAGATTCATGATTGAAAAGAATACCGTTGCATGCATATAAACCATAAGCCTCACGATAGTTCACCGTGATCCAGTATGCATAAAGTTTGGCAACGGCATAAGGAGAGCGTGGATAGAAGGGGGTGGTTTCTCTTTGCGGTATCTCTTGGACCAGGCCAAACAACTCTGACGTCGAAGCTTGATAAAACCGGGTTTTTTTCTCCAATCCCAACAACCGGATAGCCTCTAGCAGGCGCAGTGTGCCCATAGCATCCACATCGGCCGTATATTCAGGAGACTCAAAGCTGACGGCTACGTGAGATTGAGCCCCCAAATTATATACCTCATCTGGTTGAACCTCTTGAATAATACGGGTCAAGTTAGAGGAGTCCGTCAGATCACCATAATGCAGTACAAAATTTTGATGTTCAATATGAGGGTCTTGGTAGATATGGTCTATACGTTGAGTATTGAACGATGACGCTCGACGCTTGATCCCATGCACCTGATACCCTTTTTCTAACAGAAACTCGGCCAAATAGGAGCCATCCTGCCCGGTGACACCAGTGATAAGTGCGACTTTCTTATTCATAGATTTCATGCCACTTGATGATCCGTGCTACAGGAGCCTTGTGTTGTAACTTCAAAACTATTTCATCACCATGCTCTCCCTCTACGGAGTTAAATAAAATATCCACATTGGAGGGGAAATCATGTAAAGACCAGACTTGTCTACCATTAAAGGTACTGTCACTCCCCAGAGAGGTAATAAAGAAGTCTGTCACAATACCCGATTTTTCAAGCAGCATGTATATTATGTTAGCCATAATACCGGTACCAAAGATACCAATACGTCTTCCTTTCAGTACTGAAACATCTTGCTCCTTCTCCAAATAACTATGAAAAAGCCGCTTCAATAACGTCATATTTTTATTTGCTAATGCCAAAGCTACGTCTTGTTGGTTTACCCTTTCCAAATCAAGAAGTTCGTAAATAATCCTGGTTTCCCGATTGATTAGGTTATAGTTTTCAATATTACTGCTCAGCCCACCAAGATAGAAATGGGCCACTGTTCTGTCAGAAAAATCCCCACGCTTAAAAAGAATGGTCTTCAACATAATATAGGAATCAGCAGCTATATTAAAAGACCGGGGAAAACCACCATATTCCTGCAGCAGGGCTCGCTTCATGAAAAAGCCTTGATGATGAGGATGGCTAAATTCCTGTTCACCATTACGCAATTCATTTCCATGCAAAATCCACTCAGCATTGGTCACAGGATCCTTTATAATAACTCTAGCAGCCAAATAATCTAGAGAATCGTCTTTTACAAATTCGGCCAAAATATCATAAATAACATCTGAGTCACAGAGATGATCATCTGAGCTAAGATAATAAATAATTTCACCCGTTGCAGCAGCTAATCCTTTGTTGAAAGCATCATAAACACCGTTATCTGCTTCTGACACTACTTTCGCTATATGTGGAAATGTAGACACTAGGGTAAGTGTTTGATCTGAAGAACGGCCATCGATAATAATATGCTCTATCTGGGAAATGGCTGTTTGTTTAGCCACACTAGATAAGCATCTTTCGATAGTTGCAGCACTATTATATGTTGCTGTAATGATAGAAACTTTCATTCAATTTTCATCCATTAGACCAGTATAAAGTGCATTCTAAAACCAGAGGTCAGCCATGAACACCTGCCGTTTTTCTCAATACACTGATACAATCCATATCCTTGCACTCCCAATCGATGAGTGTTTGCTCCACCACCTCGAAATCATGGTGCTGGGCAATGAAAGCAACATCATCTTTTGAGATCCTGCTACGTCCGGCCGGATTCAGATTCCATTGGTCGAATACTCTCATATTATCCACCAATGCACCAAGATTAGAGTGATGCATTACAACATACCCCTGATCTTTCAGTACACGATTGAACTCGCCGAGATAGAAATCCAAGCTTTTATAGGAAAAATGAACCATCGCATCCCAAGAATATATCAGACTTAGAGAGCTGGTTTGCTGAGGTAACTGATCTGTACCATTACATTGCATACTGACATTTGAATATTTAGCAAAGCGCTGGCGGCAGAACTCTATTGCGTCAAAGCTGGCATCAACCAATTGCAGATACTGACAACGTGTATGCACTATCTCTGCAATACGTCCCTTACCACAGGCAAAATCAAGGACATTGCTATAATCCAACACACCTTCCAGCCGGCTCAATACAGGTTGAATGAATCTATTATATTGGGCTTGGGCTGAATTCTCTGCCAATTTATAGTAGGCATCCCATTCATCATCTGCCGGGGTAGCACTCAGTCTGGTTTGAATCAGGTCTAGCACATCAATTTTCTGCTCAGCTCCGATACCTACAATTCTCGTAGGATCAACGCCCTCACTAACAAGATACTCTGTTATCTCTTCTTCAAATAATTGAGACGCAATAATAATTTGCTCAGGTTGTTGCCAATTCATCAAATCCGGTGGTAGAAAAATGAGTTGTTGCTGTTTTTCCAAGGACTTAAATTTTCTATCGACCAGCCAAGATACATGACAAAAAGGAACTGCAGCCAACTGGCGAAGGAAATATTCACCAATTTCTCCAGCACCATAGATAGCAATGTTTGCTCCCTTTATGACGCGATCGAAGGGAAACAGTATGAGATTCATGAGTCAACCCTATTTATTGTAGTTCAATACGGATGGTGTATTGTACAGCCAGGTCACGGGGCGAAACCCAAACAGACCATTTTTCTTATTCACATGCCCATTCAACGCACAAAGCCTGGCCCAACGTTCAGATATCACACCAAAATCATCCGTCCAGTCAGCCCTGATACTGCTGCTGAGTTTTTCTAGCCATAAATAAATGCGTTCTAACTCTACATCACTTAAATCACTTCGTAGGTCACAGCACCATTCATGTGCCTCAATATCTATGTCCACGACGCCGAGAGTTTGCATGTATTTGATCATTATCTGCCGATACAAGGTCATTTGACGCGCACGTTTTATTTTTGAGACTTGGGCATCATGAACTCTGTAATGGACCAATACTTCCGGGATGTTGGCAAATTTAACTCCACGACAAAGCGCCATTCTGGACCAGAGCTCAGTATCCTCAACATCTTCATAATGTTTGTCATATGGACATTTCTGAAACAACTCGATTTTGCCCATGATTGAGCTATGGCTGAACCCAGATGAACGAAACAACAGCATGAATTTAATAAATGTATCTTCCCGGCGGTGATGCCAGATCTCGCTGCGAGCCCCGAAAAGCTGCACCCAGCTTCCAACAATATCTATTTCTGGGTGAGCGTTGAGAAAAGCCAACTGACAAGAGAAACGATGAGGTTCACAAATATCATCACCATCCATGCGGGCCAACCATCTGCCCTGGGCTAATGCCACCCCTTCGTTAAGAGAATCTACAATTCCGCGATTTTCCCGGGAAATGATCTTGATCCGTTGATCATGACAAGCTATCCGCCGAACAATTGCAGGTGTCTCATCACTGCAACCGTCATCGATCACCAGCACTTCAAAGTCTGTGAAAGTTTGAGCCTGGATACTAGCAAGAGCTTCTTCGATATATTCTGCACAGTTATAGACAGGTATTAATACAGATAACAGTGGTTTGGTCACGGCATGTGTATCCAAGGTTCAAAGAGTTGTCGTGTGCTTGGCAAAGTGATTCAACGCATTATTCACCGCATCATCCATATCGAAATAACGATACTCGGCAAGGCGCCCCAAGGCGATCAGCTGTGGGAAATTGTTCAATTCATCACGGCACGCTTGGTAATGCTGTTTGGCTATATCGGTAAATAGCGGGTAGTAGGGCTCGAGACCCTGTTCCGGCTGATAGTCACAGGGATATTCGTAAACGATGCTGGTACCGGGATGCACCTGCCCGCTGAAATGCTTGAACTCGGTGATCCGCGTGAAGGCTTCTTCATTCGGATAATTGACGGTGGTAACCGGTTGAAATTGTTCCTGCGCCAGATGGCGATGCTCAAAACGCAGTGAGCGGTATGGCAGGTAATTCCCCTCTGCCGGCAGCAGATGATCCAGCATCCCGGTATAGATCAAGGGGCCGTCAAACGGTGCTCCATCCAGCAGCACCCGCTTATGTTGCCAGTCCAACCTGACGTGCTCTGCCATTGGGGTCGACAGCCTCACTTCAATCAGCGGGTGAGCAAGCATGCGCTCAAACATGGCGGTATAGCCTGCAGCCGGCACCGCCTGCCAGGGGTCGGTGAAGTAGCGATCATCCCGACTGACCACCACGGGTACCCGCGCCGTCACCTCGGGGGAGATCTGCTCGGGCGGTATCCCCCACTGTTTGCTGGTGTAGTTGACGAAGGCCTTCTGATAGATGAAATCCGCCAGTTCGCCCAGCAGGGGATCCTGCTCCTTGCGCAGTTCGAGGATCGGCACTCTGGCGCCGTCCCCGAACCGGGTACGCAGGGCTTCAATCATGGCGCCGGCCTTGTCGGCGGGGAAACAGCGCTCGATGCTGGTCAGATTGAACGGGATAGGCACCAGCTGCCCGTCGATGCGTGACAGCACACGGTGCTCGTAAGGCAACCACTTGGTAAACTGGGACAGGTAATCCCACACCTCCTTGCTGTCGGTATGGAAGAGGTGCGGCCCATAGCGATGGATCAGCACGCCATGCTCGTCATACTCATCGAAGCAGTTACCCCCGATATGGTCGCGCTGTTCCAGCACCAGCACCTTCCAGCCAAGCTGGCTGGCCATGCGTTCAGCCATGACGGCACCAGACAGCCCGGCGCCAATGACGATTGCCTGATAACTCACGCCGCTTCTCCAAACAGTTGTTGCACGACCCGGGCGGGATAGGCCCGCTGCGTCCACGCCAGTTGATGGCGCTCGTCGAAGAACCAGCCAGGGGCCAGCTCCGCAACCTCTGCCGCCGACTGCTCGATGAGCTGAGTAAAGCGGGCGGCATCATCCTGCCGCAAAAAGTAGAGCGCGGCAGAGTAGTAGTGATGGGCACGCCCCTGGGCAATGACCACCGGGTCTGCACCGAATGCAGCGGCATTATCACAGGCGCGCAGCAGGTCGCGCAGCGACTGCTCACGCCGCTCCGCGGATTTGCGGGTCTGCCCGCCGAAGCTCTGGGTATGGAAGCGATAACGCCCCAGCAGCTCGGGGATGAAATCCAGAGTGCCCGGATTGAGGGAGAGATTCAGGATGTGCCAGGGATAATCGAGAATTATCTTGCACCCTTCATCAATGGCATCGGCCATGCCGTCATAGCGGCGAAACATGATGGAGCTGGCATTGACGAAGACCCCGAAGCGGATCAGCGCCTCCCGCGTCATCACGGGTTCGAGGTAACGGGCATTGTAGTAATCGTGGGTGAAGAGCTTGATGCGCGCATCGGTCTCATCATCAAACATCTCCGCCTCGTGATAGCAAAGCGTGCAGCCGGGGTGCGCGTCCAGATAGTCGGCCTGACGCTGCAGCTTGCCCGGCAAGGCCAGGTCGTCGCCATCCACATAGGCAAGGTAGGCCCCTTTTGCTTCACCAAGCAGCCGCTTCTGGGTTCTGGCCAGTCCCATGTTCTGTTCGTTTTGCAGGGCCCGCAGGGCCGGCCACTGCCTTGCCAGCCGCTGCATGATGGACCAGGAGTCATCACTCGAGCCGTCATCGATGGCGATCACCTCGAACTCGAAATCCGTCTGCTGCTCGAGCAGGCTGAGCAGGCAGGGTTCGATGAAGCGCGCCAGATTGTAGACGGGCACCAATACGCTGACTTTCATAGGGAAATCCAAGGGAAAATGAATAGAAAAGAAGCGGATGGAAGAAAATGGGCAAGGCTACCGCACGGTCCCTGTCAACCCTTCTCCCTCTCTGTCAGGTTTTACTGCAAGAGGTATGCCTGACCAAGCTAATCCATTGAAGCTGCTGGATTTATGTGAGCCACACCCGATTATTCACGCCGGCTGAGGCCACGACTGCACTGTTGCAGCATGTCGATGCCATCCCAGTGCCATTCGAATGCGAGCGCTTGTCCCGGCGCCACCACCCGGTCAATCCGGCAGGCAGCGGTAGTCGACAGCGCCGCTTCGACCCCGGCCCTGTCACCGCCGACCCAGACGCAGGTCTGCATGTCCCAGGGCTGCGCCAGCAGCTCATTCAGGGTATCGGCCACAAATTCGGCAACTGTACCTCCTCCGACGTGTGCGAGCCGCAGCCCGCTCGCCGGAGTCAATAAGGTGACGCCGGGCAAGCTGGTCACCTTCATTGCCCCCTGCTCGGCGGCATTTTGTTGACTGTGGATGAGTCGTTCCATCGCCAGGGCGGGATCGGCGGCAAAGGGGGCAAACAGGGCTTCCAGCAGGCGGCGGCGCAGCCCCTCGTCGGGCTCGCCCAGCCAGCAGAGAGTGGTTGGCGAGGCGCAGGCCTGCTGGTTGAAACGGGTGCAGTCCTGCTGCAAGGCATCCAGCATCCGTTGCCACTCTTGCGGATCCAGCCCGGCCAGCCAGCGGCTGTCGAGCACCGCCATCGAGCGGCGATCCGGAAACACCACTTCCTGCGCCGTTGGTGCCAGGGGAATGGCCCGCACCTGGCGAATGGTCTCGTCGCCGCCCCAGATGATGCGCAGCCGGCAGCGAGCCGACAGCCAGGTTGTGATGCCCTCGTCGTGGTCATAGCGAATAAAGCGGGTACGGGCGGCGATCTCTTGCCATTCACCGAGGCTGAACAGTTCGCTGAGGATCGCCAGCATGGCCTCCTGCTGCGGATCGCGGCGTGACGACAGCCGCACCACGCAGGGGTTGCCCATCAACAGGGCCATCAACCAGGAGTAGAAAGCCACCGTCGGCACGTTGGAGGGCACCAGGTGAAAGATGACCCCCAGCGGCCCCCGTCCCTGCAAACGCTGCTGTTCTCTGGCCAGCTGGCGGGGCCGCAGCCAGAAACCGAATGCGGCCAGATCGGGATGACGACGCCCCTCCTGCTGCAGGCGGGCCGACAGCGCCGCCACGAAATCGCAGATGACGGGGGCAAAGCAGGGCAGCGGATGCGGGCAGAAAGTTTGCCAGCCCGCCGTCGGGGCCACGAAGCTGACCGCAGGCCCCTCCTGCCAGAGCACTGTGGTCGCCCCGGACAGGGTCATTGGAAGGTGTCGCTGCATCCCCTCACCTCGGCGCCGTGCTGGCGTCCCGCTACGTGAAAATAACGGCCATGGCGGCCACAAGGGCAGTCATCCTCTCCCAGCAGCACACCGAGATCCTCGCTCAGCAGGCTGTGGCCGGGATAACTGCCGGGGATGGCGGAGAGCACCTGCAGCAGGCCTGGGCTGCCAATCCCGAGTGGCTGATGGGTGAGCGGATCGCGCACCTGTACATCGGCAAACACAGGAGCATGCAGGTGTCCCTGCTCGCACTCGACGAAGATGGAGCCCACCTGCTCCACCATGCCGTAGAAGTTGTGTACCCGACCCAGCCCCAGCTGGTCACGGCAGCGGGCCTTGAAGGCGGGATTGTCCACCGCCAGGTGCTGCAGCTTCTTCCAGCCGCCGCTGTGAAACAGAATGCCCTGTGTCAGCGGCAGTTGCAGACCGCGCTCGCGCAGCGGCTCCAGCAGGCATTGCCAGACCATGAAGGTGAAGCCGAACAGCAGCACCGGCTGGCCGGCATATTTGTCACAGAAGGCCTCGATGACAGGCCAGTTGGGCCGCATCTGCTCGTCAAGGGCATAGGTATGGTCACGGCCGAGGAAGGAGAGCCCCAGCGCACCCGCGCCGCGCGCCGAAAAGCCGCTGCGGTTCTGGATGAGGGCGGGTTGCTCCACCAGCAGCATGGGCAGGCGCTGCTTGCCGACAAACTCCTGCAGGATCTTCACCAGCACCTTGCTCTGCAGGGCGGCGGTCTCCCGGTCCAGCACGATCCGTGATGGTGAACCCGTGGTGCCCGACGAGGTGAGCACCTTGAACACCTCGCTCTGCGGCACGCTCTGCCATTGGGCCAGTTTGAACAGCCGGGCTGCCAGGTAGGGCAGCGCAGCGTAGTCGGTCGCCGCGGCCGTCCAGCCGAAGGCTTGCAGCACATTGTCATAGGCCGTGCAGTGCGCCCGATGGTGCGCAGTCAGCGCGTTGAGCCGCGCCAGCAGCAGCGCCTGTTTGGCGGCCTGGGGCAGCGCGAAGACCGGCGTGCTCAGCAACAGCTCCATCACGCCTCCTCCGCCAGTCTGGCCAGGGCGGCGTAGTCAATCTTGTGATTGGCGGTGCGCGGCAGTTGTGTCACCTGCACCACCTGCACCGCCCGCGGCGGGGCCTGCAGCCACTGCGCCAGCTCGCGCTGCAAGCCGTCGGTCGTCAAGTCATCGCGGGGCTCGACGGCCACCAGCAGGCAGTCGTCACGCCCACCGCAGGCCCCCGTCCAGCCCCAGCGATGGAGCTGGCTCTCGACCTCCGCCAGGCTGACCCGCTTGCCGAACAGCTTGAGAAAACGGCTGAGCCGGCCGCAGATGTAGTAGCGGCCCGCCTCGTCGCAGCGGGCCAGATCGCCGGTGGCCAGCTCCTGCAGCTGGGCGCCCAGCGCCAGATCAGCGGCGGTACCGGCGTAGCCCAGCATGACGTTGTCGCCGCGATAGACCAGCTCCCCCTCCCCTGGCTTGCCCCCCTCCTGCGCGCGCAAGGCGAACTGGCCGCCGGGAATGGCACGACCGATGGCATCGGGATGAGCGGCCACCTCGGGCGCCGCCAGCCAGGCCATGCGGGCGGTGGCCTCGGTCTGGCCGTACATGACGAAGAAGCGCCGATCCAGCCGCAGGGCCTGCTCGGCAAACTGCTGCGCCAGCGCGGGTTCGAGACGCCCGCCCGCCTGGGTCAGGGTCTGCAACGAAGGGTAGCGGCCCCAGTCAAAGCGCAGCCGAGCCAGCATCTGATAGGTAAAGGGCACCCCGGCAAAGCTGCTCACCTCATGCAGATCGACCTGCTGCCAGAAGTCTCGCTCCAGCACGCTCCCCTCGTGCTGCACCAGGGAGGCGCCCACCAGCAGATGGCTGTTGAGCACCGACAGGCCGTAGGAGTAATACAGCGGCAGGCTGGTGATGGCCCGCTCGGCCGCGGTCAGCGCCAGATAATCGGCAATGGAGGCGGCGTTGGCCGCCAGATTGCGCCCCGACAGCCGCACCCACTTGGCGCTGCCGGTGCTACCCGAGGTCGGCAGCATTACCGACAGCACCGGGTGCAGGGCGGGCGTCGTCGCGGCGAGCCGCTCCAGCTGGCCGGCGTCATTGACCCGCCAGCTCACGCCAAACTGCCGGCAACTGGCATCGTGCTGACTCGCAGGGAGGGCCGGGTCTGCCAGCATCACGACATGCCCCAGCTTGAGCGCCGCCAGATAGTGCAGCAGGTGGGTGGTGCGGGTGAAAAAGGGCAGATAGACCAGGCTGCGCTCGTCCGGATAGCCGGCCGCCAGCCGCGCCACCCGCCGTGCCAGCTCGCCGTAGGAGAGCCAGCCCTCTTGCGGGTCGCGCCAGGCCGGCGCCGGGTTGTCTTCCCGCAGGTGGGCGAGCAGTACGTGCGCGTGATCCATCAGACCGTCATGCCTCCATCCACACCGATGACCTGACCGGTCACATAGCTTGCCAGGTCGGAGGCGAGAAACAGCACCACCTTGGCCACCTCGTCCGGGGTGCCGATGCGCCCCATGGCGATGCTGGCGAGCCGCTCGGCAAACTTGTCGTCCGGGATGGCGTGGGCCATCTCGGTGTCGATGAAACCGGGGGCGATGGCATTGACCCTGATCCGGCTGGCGGCCAGCTCCTTGGCCAGCGACTGGGTGATGCCGATCACCGCCGCCTTGCTGCCGGCATAGCTGCAAAGGCCGGCGGCACCGACCCGCCCCATCAGGGAGGCCAGGTTGATGATGCTGCCGCCACCGCTGCGCTGCATCAGGCGGGCGGCATACTGGCTGCAATAGACCACGCTGAAGGTGTTGTGACTGAAGGTCTGCTCCAGCTGGGCCTGGTTGACCATGCCCAGCAGCCCCTCTTCCAGCATGCCGGCATTGTTGACCAGCACGTCCAGCGCTCTGGTCTGGGCAAACAGCTGCTGAAAGGCCTGCTTGACCGCCTGCGGCTGCGCCACGTCGACACAGAGCGAGTGACAAGGCACGCCGAACTCGGCGCCGAGCTCATCGGCTAGCCGGCTCATGGCCGCCTCATCGCGTCCCGCCAGCCACAGCTCGGCCCCCTGCGCGGCAAACAGCCGGGCAATGGCGAGCCCGATGCCGCGCCCGGCGCCGGTGATCAACACCCGCTTGCCTTGCAGCAGCCCCTGCATCAGAGGGCGACCCCGTATTTGGCGAGGATCTCCCGCGCCTTGGCGACCGAGCTCATGTCGATGATGTCATCGGTATCGAGCAGCACGCCGTAGCAGTCCTCCAACTGGGCGATCAGGCCCATGTGGGCGACGGAGTCCCACTGGGGAATGCTGTTGTAGGCCAGCTGGTCGCTGACAGTGCCGACGTCGATGCCGAGGGCATCGGCAAAAACCTGTTCCAACGCTGTAGTCATCTGAAAAATCTCCGTAGCCGTTCTCGGGCGGCATAATAGTCGGCGGGCTGCAGTTCGAGGGCGATGAAGTCACCCTGTTGCCCCTGTTGGCGATAGCCGAGTTGCGCGTTGAGACGCAAAGCGGCGTCGTTGCCGGTGCGCACCAGGGTGCGGATGCAGCCGAGCTGGAAGTTATCGAAGCCCTGATCGAGCTGTGACAGGGCGGCGGCGACGGCCAGCATGGGGTGACGCACGCTGGAGCGGCCCAGATAGAGGCCGGCATCGGCCACCGGCTGCCCCTGCAGCGATTGCCGCGTCTCCCCTTTCAGGTTGACGTAGCCGGCCCGCAGGCCGCGGCACCAGAGCACCCAGTGCTGCTGGTCAGACCGTTCCAGGCTGCTGACGAACCACTGCCGTTGCTGGCGGGGGGAGATGAGCGTCTGCTCCACCATCTGCAACCGCACCTCGTCCAGGTTGCGCCAGCGTCGCAGGGTGGGCAGATCCCAGGGCTGGAGCGGGCGCAATTCGACACCATAACTCATGTTCAATACCAACGACGTCCCATCACTTGCCCATGTTATCGACCATCACCGGGCAATTCCGTAGCAAAGCTCAATAATATAAGATGAAAACTCGGTATAATCTCAAAAATAATCAACGAGTTGTCATCAATTATCCGGCTCGGCGACCACGTCGGGCTCCTCAGGGAGAGAGCATCATGGCCATCGCCATCATCCCGGCACGGGGCGGCAGCAAGCGCATTCCCCGCAAGAACATCCGCCCCTTCTGCGGCTTGCCCATGATTGCCTACGCCATCGGGGCGGCCAGGGACTCGGGCTGTTTCAGTCGGGTGGTGGTCTCCACCGATGACCCGGAGATCGCCGAGGTGGCCCATCGCCTCGGGGCCGAGGTGCCCTTCCTGCGGGGCGCCGCGCTGGCCGATGACCATACCGGCACCACCCCTGTGGTGATCGACACCATCCAGCGACTCGACCAGCTTGGCATCCAGGCAGAGCACTACTGCTGCATCTATGCCACCGTGCCACTGATCCAGGCCGCCGACCTGCGCGCCGCCCACGACCGCCTGCTCGCCAGCAAGGCCCCCTTCGTCTACACGGTGGCCGAATTCGGCTTCCCGATCCAGCGGGCGGTACGCATGGACGCACAAGGCAGGGTCACACCGTTCTGGCCGGAGCAGATGGCGAAACGCTCCCAGGATCTGGAGCCCGCCTATCAGGATGCCGGCCAGTTCTACTGGGGCAGCCGCGCGGCCTGGCTGGGAGGGATCAGCCCGGTGGGGGGAGAAGGGATCGGCCACATACTGCCAAGGCACAGGGTCGTCGACATCGACACGCCGGAAGATTGGCACCTGGCCGAACTGCTATATCAAGTGCTGGCCCAAGATGACGCTTAAGGTTGCCTTCCGGCTCGACGCCGGCGCCGAGATCGGCTTGGGCCACCTGATGCGCTGCCTGGCCATCGCCGATCGGCTGCACGCCGCCGGGGCCGAGTGCCATTTCCTCTGCCACGATCTGCCGGCGCACCTGCTGTCGTTGCTGCGGCCCCATCACCATCATCCCCTGAGCGCGCTGGATGACGCTGGCCCACTGCCCGGCTTGCAGCCCGATTGGCTGGTATTCGATCACTACCAAATTGACCACACAATCGAACAAAAACTGACGGTCCACTGCGGCCGCGTGCTGGTGATCGATGATCTGGCCGATCGGCCGCACCACTGCCAGCTGCTGCTGGATCAGGGGCCCTTGCGCCGCGCCGCCGATTACCAGCCGCTCACCCCCGCCGGCTGCCGGCTGCTGCTCGGCACCGACTATGCCCTGCTGCGCCCCGCCTATCGCCAGCTGGCGCGGCAACATACCAGTCAGTGGCGACGAGGCCTTGTCTGCTTTGGCGGCGCCGACCCGGCCGGCGCCTGCCTCGTCACCCTCAACAGCCTGGCCCGGCTGCCCTGGGCCCGCACCATCCAGTGGACCCTGGTGGCGGGCGGGGCCAATCCCTTCTGGCCCGAGCTGGAGCAGAGAGTGGCCGAGCTGGCCGACCTCGATTTGGTGCTGCTGCGCCAGAGCGACCAGATGGCCGACCTGATGAGCCGGCACGACTTCGCCATCGGCGCCGCCGGCGGCATGACCTGGGAGCGGGCCTGTCTCGGTCTGCCGACCCTGGCGCTGCCCATCGTCGACAACCAGCAGTTCAACGACCAGGTGATCGCCCGCTTCCAGCTGGCCGAGCGGCTGACCCTGAGCGAGCTGGCCGAGCCTGAGCGGCTGCTGCAGGCCCTGCAACGGCTTGAACAACAGTCAGACGACTACCGCCGCCGCGGCCAGCAGCAGGTGGACGGGCTGGGGCTGGATCGGCTCACCGCCCGATTGCTGCAACAATTGGATTATCAGCTGTTACCAGATGGCCAACATTGGCAACTACGCCATGATGGCAAACTGCTGCTCACCCTGACCCTGAACGACCAGCGGCTGACATGGCAGGCCGCCCGACCACTGCAACCAGCGGAGTGGCAAGAGCTGGCACATCGCTTGCAAACAATTTTCTCCCAATTTCCCCTCTATCTTGCCGAGCCACCGCAGATAGCGCCCCCTGCCCCCTGGCAGCCGGCGCCGCAAGGCTGGCAACTTGGCACAGGAGTCTGAACACAGATGCAGATCGCCCATCAATCCATCGGCCCGGCGCAGGCTCCCTACGTGATCGCCGAGCTGTCGGCCAACCACAACGGCAACCTGGATCGCGCACTGGCCATCATGACCGCCGCCAGGGAAGCCGGGGCCAGTGCGGTCAAGCTGCAGACCTACCGGCCCGACACCATCACCCTCAACAGTGACCGGCCCGAGTTCCAGATCCACGGCGGCCTCTGGGATGGTCACAACCTGTACGACCTCTATGAGTGGGCGCACACCCCCTGGGAGTGGCATCAGGCCCTGTTTGCCAAGGGGCGCGAGCTGGGACTGACGGTCTTCAGCAGTCCGTTCGACTTCAGCGCGGTGGATCTGCTGGAATCCCTCGACTGCCCGGCCTACAAGATCGCCTCCTTCGAGCTGGTGGATCTGCCCCTCATCCGCTACGCCGCCCAGACCGGCAAGCCGCTCATCATGTCCACCGGCATGGCGAACGAGGCCGAGATCGCCGCCGCGGTCGAGATGGCGCTCAAGCACGGCAACGGCCAGCTGGCGCTGCTGCACTGCGTCAGCGGCTATCCGGCGCCGGCAGCTGAGTACAACCTGCGTACCATCCCTATGCTGCGCCAGCGCTTCGGGGTCGAGGTGGGGCTCTCCGATCACACCCTGGGATCGGCCACGGCCATCGCCGCCACTGCGCTCGGGGCGACCCTGATCGAGAAACACTTCACCCTGGCCCGCGCCGACGGCGGGCCGGATTGCGCCTTCTCCATGGAGCCGGCCGAACTCACCGAGCTGGTGGCCTCGGTCAATACCGCCCATGCCGCCCTCGGGGTGGCCGATTACCAGCTCACCGCCAGTGAACAGGGCAACCGCGCGTTTCGCCGCTCCCTCTATCTGGTCAAGGAGATGGCCGCCGGCGAGGTGCTCACCGCAGAGCACATCAAGTCGGTGCGCCCCGCCCTCGGCCTGCCTCCCGCCGATTACGATCGACTCATCGGCAAGCGGGTCAACCGCAGCCTGAGCGCCAATCAACCGCTGAGCTGGGAGTGGATAGACAAAGATGAGTGATGATCTGTTCAACCAGCACGGCAGGCTCATCAGCCAGCGCTGGCCCGCCCTCTGGCCCCGCCTGCTGGCACAGGACGTGGAAAGCCTGCCGGCCGAGCTGACCGAGGGGCTCGGCTCCACCCTCAGCCTCCATGGCATCCAGCTCACCAGCCGGCACGATCGAGTGAAGGAGGCCGAGCTGCAGGCCGCCAGCCTGCCCAAGCAAGCTGTGCTCCACCTCTACGGTACCGGGCTCGGCGATCTGCCGCGCGCCCTGCTGGGGCGCAGCAGCCTCAAGCGGCTGGAAGTGAAGATCATGAATGGCGCCCTGTTTGCCCTGGTGCTGCGGCTGCTGGATCAGCAGGACTGGCTGGCGGACCCCAGGGTCGAGCTGATGATGGCCGGCGACGAAGGGGAGGTGCGGCTGCCCTTCTTCGCCCTGCCGCCCGAGCTGCTGCTGGTGGAAGATGCCGCCGCCCGCATCCGCGACCGGCTGGTGAGTGAAATAGACTTGCCGTTCGCTCGGGCCAGGTTCGACGCCGAACACCCCGACGTCACCCGGCGGCTGGCCGAAAATCGCGAACTGGTGGCCGGCGACGGCGATGTGGCCTCCCTTTTTGGTCTGGCTCAGGGCAAGCAGGCCCTGATCGTGGCGAGCGGCCCGACCCTACAGCACAACCTGGCCACCCTGCAGGCCCAGTTGCAGAGCCGTCGGCAGGACTACCTGCTGATCAGCGTCGATACCGCGCTGGCGTTCTTGCTTGGCCACGGCATCCGGCCCGACATCGTCATCACCATAGATGACGCCATCCACGGCAACCGGCTACCCGCCGCCCAGTCGGCCCAGACCACCCTGGTCTATTACCCCACGGTACCCACGGCGGCCCTGCTGGCCTGGCAGGGGCCGCGCAAGACCGCCTACTCCCGCAGCCCCATGTATCAGCAGCTGCGGCAGACGCTCCCCAAGGGCGTGCTGCACTCGGGCGGCAGCGTCATTCATCCCGCCGTGGATCTCGCCGTGCAGATGGGTTGCCACCAAGTCATCCTGCTGGGTACCGACTTCGCCTTTCCCGGCGAGCTCACCCACTCGGGCTGGGCCGACGGTGCGCTCGGTCCCAGCGCCGCGCTGGCACTCAGCTGGGCCCTCGACGGCCATGGCCGGCGGGTCAAGACCAATCCGAACTTTTCCGCCTACCGCACCGAGCTCGAGCGCTACATAGCGCGCCACCCCGAGGTGCAGTTCTGGAACTGCAGCCGGGAAGGGGCGGAGATCGCCGGCTGCCGCTATCACCCGGAGTACGTGCAATGAAAAACGGCCAGATCACCCGCCTAACCGCCCTGGCACACCAGTTTCGGCTGGGGCAGTCGGTCGCCGCGAGTCAGGCATTGCCGGAACTGCTGCAAGAGGTGCTCACCGAGCAGGGCAACCTGCCACCCGGACTGGTAGCCGCCCTGCTGCAGTGCCAGGAGCGCCAGGACTGGCTGGGGCTGGCCGACTACCTCGAATATGAAGTGGTGCACTGCCTGTCGACCCCGACCGGCGACACCACCACAGGAGACCATTGATGATCAAGGCCATTTCCAACGCCTCCGATGAAGAGCTGTCACGCCGCCAGACCTTCAGCGAGTTGCTGCACACCAGCCCGCTGCCCGCGGCCGAGTTGCAGAACAACCTGGGCCTCTACCTCAAGCGCCAGTCGCTCTCCCGCATCCTGTTCATGCACGAGCTGTATCAGAAGATCGTGCCGGTCCACGGCGTCATCATGGATTTCGGCACCCGCTGGGGTCAGAACCTGGCGCTCTTTTCCTCGTTTCGTGGCATGTATGAGCCTTACAACTACAACCGCAAGCTGGTGGGATTCGATACCTTCAGCGGCTTCCCTTCCCACGCCCCGCAAGATGGCAGCGACGCCGCCATCCAGCCCGGCGCCTACGGGGTGACGCCAGGCTATGAACAGCATCTGGCCCAACTGCTCGCCGCCCATGAGGCGGAAAGTCCTCTGGACCATATCGTCAAACATGAGCTGGTGAAGGGGGATGTGACCGAGACGCTGCCGGCCTATCTGGCTCGTCAGCCGGAGACCATGATTGCACTGGCCTATTTTGACTTTGATCTCTACGAGCCGACCCGCCGCTGCCTCGAGCTCATCAAGCCGCACCTGACCAAGGGATCAGTGCTGGCATTCGATGAGCTCAACTGGCCCGCCTTTCCGGGGGAGACCCTGGCCCTCAAGGAGGTGCTGGGGCTGGATCGCTACGCCATCCGTCGCACCCCGCACAACCCGGGCCCGGCCTATCTGGTGATCGAGTAGTCCGGTTGCGGGCTGAGGCGACGCAGCAGCCCGGCATCCAGCAACATCCGCGCCAGCGGCTCCACCCGCCAGAACGGCGCCCCTATGGTCTCGGCGATCTCGAACAGGGTCAGCTTGCCGTCGCTGTAGGCCAGCAGATTCATCATCTCCCGCACCTGCCAGCCCGAATAGCGGGTCGACAAATCCGGGTAGAGCCCCCGCTTGCCGAGCTGGGGCTCGCCCAGCACGGTGACCTCGCAGCGCTCGTCCAGCTCCAGACACTCGATGGCCCGGCGCAGCGCCATGAAGCCGCCGGCCAGACCGGCCGGCGTCACCAGCGAGAGGTCATCGAGCGAGGTGTGGTACTCGGCATAACAGCCGTATCGGCTGCGCATCACCGAGGTGACCGGCAGATCGATGCCGGGCGCACACAACTGCCGCTCGTTGGAGCCCCGCTCCAGGAAGCTGTAGGCTTTGTAGCCCGGCGCCAGATGGCCGAGCACATGGCGACCGATGCGATCCGCCAGCGTGTTGCCCTGGCGTGAGGGCAGGAAGGAGTAGCTGCGGTCATCACCAAGGCAGGTCAGATTGAAGCCGGCCAGAGTGCGCTGCTTGAGGTGGTCCAGATGGCGGGAGAGATAGACGATGGCCCCCAGGGTTTCAGGCACCAGCATCAGCCGGTAGCTGTAGCGGCGTGTTGGCAGTGACGCCAGCCAGGCCATCAGGAAGACGCCGACGCAGGGGCCGGAGAGCTCGTTGTTGGCCATGGAGGGGTGGCAGGTGTAGCTCGACAGCAGGATCTCCTGCTCGCTCTCCCCCGGCAGCACCCAGTCGCCATAGGTGAGCGAACCTGGGGCCAGGGTGGCATCGATCACCACCTGATATTCCCCCTCCGGCAGCGCCTCACGCAGCCGATGGGGCAGACAGAAGCCCCAGCGGCGCTTGTAGTAGGAGGTCACATAGGGAATGGCGTCCGGCTGCTCGGGCAGAGAGTGAAGATGGGGCTGCAGCTCGGCCAGTGAGAGGGTGCAGCGCACCGGCTCCGAGTAACCGACCAGATGCAGGTTGTGATCCTGGAAATCCACCACCCTGCGTCCATCCGGCCCCACAATGTAGGCCTCCCGCACGTTCCACTCGTCAGGCACGGTCCAGTCGAAGCACTCGGTGCCGCTGGCCACTTCATGGATCTGCAGCTCGGGCAGACAGTGCTCGCGCCACAGGGCCAGCGACTGCCGAACCCCGTCCCCGGTCAGGCTGCGATTGAGCGGAAACAGCAGGGTGAGCAGCCGATGCAGTTGCTCACCGATCTGTGCCTGGTCGTCCCAGTCGGTGGGCAGATAGCTGCTCTTGGGTGAAAAACTCATGGGGTGGGTGCCTCGATCAATTCGACAATGTGGCCAAGGGGGCTCAGGAAAAACTGGACGTGGGCGCCGCCAAACGCGATGGCCGGCTGGCTGGGCCCGAGGGGCAGGTGGCGCTGTGTGCGCAGCCGTTCGGCGATCTCCTGCAGGTTGCTCACCCGATAGGCAAGGTGGTTGATGACGTTGCGCCGGGTCTTGAGCACCTGGGCGACCGGGCTCTCCTCGCCGGCCGGGGCGACCAGCTCGTAGCAGAGGCCATGGTCGTCGTGCACGAACTGCACCCAGACCCGTTGCAGCGGATCTTCCACCGCCGCCGAGAAGCGGCTCAGCCCCAGCACGTCGCGACAATAGGCCACACCACTCGCCAGGTCCGGCACCACCAGTCCGATGTGATCAAACTGCATGGGACTCTCCTCCCGCCCGGATCAGGGCGTATGGGGCCGCCGCCAGCAACTCGCCGGCAGCCAGGATGAAGTCGCGGCACGACACCGCCCAGACCGGCACCCGCTGGCACAGCGTCTGGCGCCAGGCGCCTCGCTCCTGCAGCAAAGCTACCAACCGGGAGAGGTCGATTTCGCTGGCCAGCGACAGGTCGCGCACATAGTAATCCGCCTGCCACTCCCGCACCTGGCCGTCGACGCGCACCCGGCCCGCAAACCCCTTGTGATAGCGATAAGAGACAGCCAGCCGCTGCTCCACGTAGTGGGTGAAGGTGATGCGGTCGGGGTGGCAACCCAGCCCCAGCAGCCAGCCGTCCTGCTCCGCCAGCCAGCCGAACGGGCTCTCCTGACCGAAACAGTCGTGACACTCCCGCGCCACCAGCGCTGGCCCCTGCGGGCCGCTGATCGCCATGCTGAAGACGGGATCCCGCGTGCGCACCACCCCTTCGCGCTGGCGGAACAGCTCCGTCATCAAGCCCACCTTGCTCGGGGTCTGCGCAGGGTCGAAGCACTCGTCCGCCATCGGGCTGTAACTGAAGGTCGGCACCAGCAGGTGTCCATCCAGCCACTGCTCCAGGCATGTCCAGAAGGCCGCGATGCCCTCGGCGTTGCCCATGCCGGCAAACTGGGCCACCACCATGGCATCCGAGTGCACCATCAGGGCGCCGCCTCTGGGGATCCCCAGCTCGGTCAGCGCCTGCTCGAGTGCCTGTTTCACACGGCAACCCCTTTGCGCAGCAGGGCTTGCTGGATGTCGGCCAGGCTCTTCAACTCGGCCAGCTCGTGCGGCTCGAACCGCACGGCATAGTGCTGCTCGACCAGCAGCAGCAGGTTGAAGTGACCCAGAGAGTCCCACTCGGGAAAGCTGCCGAGGGCAGATTGTGCGTTGATGCAGGCCTGGGGGAACTGCTGGTGTGCCAGCGCGATAAGGTCATTCATTGGCATAGAACTCCAAAAACGGGAGAGAAAGAGAGCAGAGATCAAGCGTGAGGAACAGCTCGTCCGCCAGCGGCAGCAACCCCGCTGGAGTGGTTATCGGCCGGGTTGGCAGGCTCGCCAGAAAATCCCGTGCCGGCTGGTTGCGGGTGGTGGCAATCAGGCTGATGACCAGCTCGGTCACCCCTTGCGCCCGCAGATGGTTTGCCAGTTGCGCCAGCAGCCAGTATTCAAAGCCGCGCCCCAGCACCCGGCAGCTGATGGCCAGGGTATCCAGCAGCGCCCTGCCCTCGTCGAGCGGGCGCACCACCAGCAGGGCCGTCATGCCGTGATCGGCGAATCGGTCTCGCAGACTGGCCAGCCAGACCTCGCCCCCCTCGCTGGCCAGCCGGGCCAGTTCCGCCGCCTGATAGCGGCGGCCGGAGAGGTTGAACTGATTGGTCTTCTGGCTGAGCTGCTCGGCTCGTAGCTGGTTGCCCGGGGAGAGCATCTGCCAGTCGGCCTGCAGCGCCAATTGCCGCAGGAAGGCGTGCTCGTCACCCAGTTGCCGGCGCACCGCCTCGGCCTCGGCCTGGGCCTGATAGGAGTGCTGCCGCAGGCCGTCATCCCGGCTCTGGTGGCGACTGCACAGGGCCGGCAGCGTCAGCAGGGCATCCGGCCAGATCCAGAGATCGACCGGCGGGGTCATCACCATCACCTCGGGGCAGTTGGCCCGTACCTCGGCCCGCTCCAGCTCGCTGTCATCCCAGAAGACCAGGCTGTCCAGCCCGACATTGAGGCGGGCGGCCAGCCGCCGCAGCCCCTGGGATTTGGGCTCCCAGCCAATCTCGGCAGCGGCGATCTGCGCCCGTGTCAGCACCATGCCCGGGTGCTCGTCAAACAGCCGCCACACATCGTCCGCCAGATTCTTGGAGCAGAGCGCCAGCACTATGCCCTGCCCGTGCCAGTGGCTGGCCGCCTGCTGGAAGGCCTGGTAGAGCCGGCCCATGCCGTCCTGCCCCAGCAAAACGCCGCCGACACCGTCTTCGCCGACCACGCCGCCCCACAGGGTATTGTCGCAGTCGAGCACCAGCACCTTGTGGGCGGGTTGCTGCAACCGCTGCAGCAAGGGGAGAATCCACTGCGCCAGGCTGGCCAGACCGGCCATGGAGAAGGGGCAAGACATCAGGTAGAGGTTGCGCCGATCGAAGCAGTGCTGGCGGCCATACTGTTGCAGCCAGAGTGGCAGGTGCAGGTCGTCCAGGCCGGGTTGCTGCAGGCGCAGGCGGGCCATCTGCTGTTCGAACGCACTGGCCAGCACGGCGAGCACGGCAGGGGCCGGGCCATAGACACAGAGCGGAGCATGGCTGCAGGCCCCCACCAGCAGATGATCCTGCGGGCGGCGCTGCAGATGCTGCAACAGAGGCTGACAGAGCGCGTCGACAAAGGCGGCGACCGCCAGCTGCTGCTCGTCCTGCGCCAGACGGCCCCACTCCTGCAGGGTCCGGGTGGGCACCAGATCTTCCCACAGCCAGATGATGATGTGGGTCCCAGCCGCGGCATCGGCGCCCTGGTTCATCAGGGTCTGCAACCACTGGCCATGGGGGGCCACCTGCACTTCGCCATATTCAGCCAGGGGGCGCCAGGCGAGGTTGCCCGGCATCAAGAACGAACTGCCACTGAGATGAAGCATGGTCATGACCTTCCCCCTGCACTACCGGGACCATCCCGGCGACCGACAAATGGGATGATCGTGTTTGATCTTCATGAAAAACAAAAGCTTTTTTGGCCGTATTCAGTAGTTGATGCTGACGTAGGGCACCTCGTCCACCTGCCACAGCTGCTTGAGGTAGACGGTCAGCACGAAGAAGAAGTTGGCCAGCAGGTTGGCGAACCGATAGAGGATGGGGTCGAAGCGCACCCCGCTCTCCTCCAGCCGCACCAGCAGCCGCACTACCTTCTTGCTGCCACAGCGGCACAGATGCAGGGTCGGGATCGGCTGCGGCCCTTGCGGCAGCACGAAACCGGTGACCCGGCCCCGGCTCGCCTCGTTGTAGTGATCGTAACGCCCCTTCAGCCACGCCAGATCCTCCTCGAAGATGCCGAGCCGGCCGCGCACCGAGCCGTTGAGGTTGTAGATAAGCCGCTGCAGCGCCGCGAGATCCGCCTGCATGGGCGCAAGCTCGGCATCCGGTGCCAGCTGTGACAACACGGCGCCCACCTGGCAGCAGAGCTCGTCGGTGGCGATCTCGTAGTCACACTGGAACTGGGTTTCGAAGATGAAGGGGTAGCAAAGCTCGCGCTTGTCTCTGGGCTTTTTCGGGTTCATGGGGCTGCCGGATCGGGAAAAAGGCCAGTTTGCCAGCCCCCGCAGGAGCTGGCAAACGGCCGGTCATGGTCCTTCTCGATCCAAAACGGTTCAAACGCTCTTGCTGCTGGCATCCGTCGCCGGCTGGAACTGGCCGATCATCCGCAGCGCATCCAGCATCCGCTGGTTGAAGCTGGTGAAGCTGCCCACCTGGGCCGGATCGCTCTGGCCACGGGCCGCCAGCACTGCCGGCGTCAGCGCCTGCTGCTGGGATGCCGGCAGCAGGGCATCCGCCTGCTGCTGCACCTGATCCAGCTTGGGCAGGTAGTCGGCCAGCGGCTTGAGCATCTCCTGCAGGGAGTGCGCCCCCTGATAGGTCTGGCTCAGCTTGAGGCTCTGTTTGAGCTTGAGCGAATAGGAGGCCAGCTGGCTGTCATCCAGCTTCAGCTCGCCCGCCTTCTTCAACAGGTCGTCGAAATTGCCGGAGAAGAAGCTGCCGGCCAGATCGTCGATCCCCTTGACCAGCTTGCCGATGGAGTCCATCTCCTCGCTGCTCAGGTTGCCCTCCAGCGAGAAGCTGAAACTCTGGCTCGACTTGAGGCTGAACTGGCTGCCGCTGTCATCCTTCTGGGACTTGGTCTGCCAGCTGTCGTTGAAGCGCAGCACCACCTTGTCGCCATCCTTGGTCTGGATCTCCAGCGAGCCCTGCTGGCGGCTGGCCATCTCGGCCTGCCCCATGTCGGTGGTGGAGACCTTGCCGAAGAACTCCTTCTCGAACTGGTCGAGCCCCTCCTGGATCAGCTTGTAGCTCTGATCCATGCCGGTCTTGATGTCTTCGTTGTCTGCCCAGTCGCCGAGCTGTTTCCTGGCGTCGCCAAAGCCCTTGTCCACCCCCTTGCGGGCCTGCTCCATCATGCCGGTCAGGCTGTCGTCCGACTTGCCGTCGGCCCGGGCAGCCCCCAGCCGGCCGGTGACGAACTGCAGCACGTTGTCGGCCACCGACTGGAAGTCGAACAGGGTATCCGGGGTCACCGCCTCCGGCTGATCCTGTGCCTTGGGCGCCTTGTAGCCCTGGCCGTTGATCTCCAGCGCGAACTGCAGCGCCTGCTGCACCAGCACCTGCGCCCATTTCGGCGCCTTGTGCAACGAGACTTCATCCTCGTTGTTGGCCTGCTTTGCTTCCGCCTGCTGGGGCGATTTGGGAGCAACACCCACTCCCTTGGGTTGGGCCGCGCCCACTCCGTCGATCTGCATAATGTGTCCTCCCACCATGCCTGTAGATCAGCTATCGGCCTGACTGCACACTTCTTGACCACAAAATGCTGGACAATCCGCAGCGGCCTTTTAAAATCGGGCCCCTTTGGGTGGCCGCAGGCTTCCCCCGATTTCGTCCCGGCCAGACCGGTGTGCATGTGAGGTAAATCATGACCCAATCCCAGCAGGTTTCCGCCGACCCGGCGCCCCTTCGAACCCCGGCCGACTACCAGGCCCAGCTCGACGAGAAGCGCGAGCGCCTCTGCGGGTTGTTTGCCGACTTCACCCTGCCTGCGCTGGAAGTGCACGCCTCCCCCGCCGAACACTACCGGATGCGCGCCGAGTTTCGCATCTGGCACGACGGTGACGACCTGTACCACTGCATGTATGCGCCGGCCACCAAGGAGATCATCCGGGTCGACCAGTTCCCCACCGCCAGCCGCCTCATCAACCAGCTGATGCCGGTGCTGCTGGAGGGGCTGCGCCCGCACCCCGTACTGCGCCGCAAGCTGTTCCAGATCGATTACCTCTCCACCCAGTCCGGCCAGATCTGCGTCAGCCTGCTCTACCACCGCAAGCTGGAGAGCGAGTGGCAGCAGGCCGCCGAGGCGCTGCAGGCCGACCTGCGGGCCAAGGGGTTCGAGCTGCAGTTGATTGGCCGCGCCCACAAGCAGAAGATCTGCCTGGGGGAGGAGTTCGTCATCGAACGGTTGAATGTGCAAGGCCGCGAGCTGATCTACAAGCAGGTGGAAAACAGCTTCACCCAACCCAACGCCGCCATCAACGAACAGATGCTGGGCTGGGCGCTGGACGTGACCAGGGGGAGCGAGGGCGACCTGCTGGAGCTCTACTGCGGCAACGGCAACTTCTCCATCGCGCTGGCGCAGAACTTTAGCAAGGTGCTGGCCACCGAGATCGCCAAGCCGAGCGTGGATTCCGCCCAGTTCAACATCGCCGCCAACGGCGTCGACAACCTGATCATCCTGCGCATGTCGGCCGAGGAGTTCACCATGGCGATGCGCGGTGAGCGGGAGTTCAACCGCCTCAAGGGGGTCGACCTCTCCGCCTACCAGTGCAACACCATCTTCGTCGACCCGCCCCGGGCTGGCCTCGACGACGCCACCGTCAAGCTGGTGCAGGATTACGACAACATCCTCTACATCTCCTGCAACCCCGAGACCCTGCAGGCCAACATGGCGGTGCTGGGCGAAACCCACGAGATCGCCCGCTTCGCCCTGTTCGATCAGTTCCCCTGGACTCACCACATGGAAGCCGGGGTCTATCTCAAGCGCAAGGCGGGTTGATGCCGCCTGGGCAGAGCCCCCGCTCGACCAGCAAGACAAGACAGGGCCCGCGGGCCCTGTTTGATTATTTATCCCAGTGCATGGGGCGGCCGGAGCCGCTATGCTGGCGGCACGCGCATCCGCGCCACAGTCTGGGTGTCATGCCACCATGCAACGCATTCTTTTTGTTGAAGATGATCCCGAGATAGGCCAACTCATCAGCAGCTGGCTGGC
This sequence comes from Aeromonas sp. S8(2024), assembly GCF_041403085.1. NCBI lineage: Bacteria > Pseudomonadati > Pseudomonadota > Gammaproteobacteria > Aeromonadales > Aeromonadaceae > Aeromonas > Aeromonas sp. S8(2024). The sequence goes on from NZ_JBGLRF010000008.1 coordinate 53,464, forward strand.
CCGCCACGACATGGAAGTGCTACTGGAGCCGAGGGGCGATCTGGCGCTGGCCAGGGTCGAGGCCGAGCAGCCGGACCTGGTGCTGCTCGACATCATGCTGCCGGGTCAGGACGGTCTCTCCCTGTGCCGGGATCTGCGCCCGCGCTTTGCCGGTCCCATCGTCATGCTCACCTCGCTCGACAGCGACATGAACCAGATCCTGAGCCTGGAGCTGGGGGCCAACGACTACATCCTCAAGACCACGCCGCCCCCCGTGCTGCTGGCCCGGCTGCGGGTCCAGTTCCGCCAGCAGGGGCAACAGGCCCCGCAACCCGTGGTCGCCAACACACCGCCCCAGCGCCTGCAGTTCGGCCGGTTGCAGATCGACGGGCCGGGCCGGGATGTGCGCCTCGACGGCGACAGCATTCCGCTCTCCACCGCCGATTTCGATCTCTTGTGGGAGCTGGCCTGCCACGCCGGCCAGATCCTGGGGCGCGAGGCGCTGTTTCGCAGCCTGCGCGGCCGTGACTACGACGGCCAGGATCGCAGCATGGACGTGGCCATCTCCCGCCTGCGCCGCAAGCTGGGGGACGATACCAGCAACCCGACCCGCATCAAGACAGTGCGCCAGAAGGGCTACCTGCTGGTGCCCCACGCCTGGGAATAAGCCCCGCCGAATGACCTTGATGCTCTCTGCTCCCTTCTCCCCTTGCGGGAGAAGGGTTGGGGATGAGGGGGCAACAAGGCAATGCCCAGACGCAATCCAGGCAAGAGGAGAACCCAATGCGCCGCCTGTTTATCCAGTTCTATCTACTGCTGATCGGCTGTTTCACCCTGGCCATCCTGCTGGTCGGCATGGTCTATCAGGTCACCGCCGAGCGGGCGGGAGATCGCTATCTGGAGCGGATGATGCAGGGCTCCCTCGGTCTGCTCACCGGTGAGCTGGCCCGCTTGCCGCCGGAGCACTGGCCCGCCCGCATGGCCGAGCAGAGCCGCCAGCTCACCCTGCCGCTACAGATCGGCGCCCTCGCCAACCAGCCGCTGGCCAACGAGGATCAGGCCTTCCTGGAGGCCGGCAACATCGTCATCGTCGAGGAGGATGACACCTTCCTGCAGCGTATTCCGGGCACCGATCAGGTGCTGATCGTCGGCCCCGTCCCCTATCTCTCCTACCTGCACGAGCTGCACTGGGTCGACGTGGGGCTGCTGCTGGTCATCGGTCTCTCGCTGGGACTGCCGATCCTGCTCTGGCTGCGCCCGCACTGGCGCGGCCTGCAGCAGCTCGAACAGACCGCCCGCCGGGTCGGTGACGGCGATCTCTCCTGTCGCACCCGCTTGCCGCCCGGCAGCAGCCTGGGCCGGGTCGGCCGCACCTTCGACCAGATGACCGAGCAGCTGCAGGCCATGCTGGCCAGCCGCAAGCAGCTGACCGACGCCATCGCCCACGAGCTGCGCACCCCGCTGGTGCGGCTGCGCTACCGGCTCGCCATGCTGGATCCCGCCCCCTCGGCCGAGGAGCAGCAGGGGCTGGCGCGGGATCTCGGCGCGCTGGACGCCCTCATCGAGGAGATGCTCACCTACGCCAGGCTCGATCGCCCCGAGCTGCCGCTGCAGTGCAGCGAGCTGGAGCTTGGCAGCTGGGCCGGCAGCCGCCTCGCCGACTGGCAGGCGCTGCGACCGGACAAACGGCTCGACTTCGTGCGCCCAGCCATGGCCCTGCCCTGGCGCGGCGACATCCGCCTGCTCGATCGGGCGCTGGAGAACCTCATCGGCAACGCCCTGCGCCACGCCGCCGGCCTGGTGACCCTCAGCATGGCGCGCCAGCAGGATCATTATCTGCTGGAGGTGGCCGACGACGGTGCCGGCATCGATCCGGTGCTGGCGCCGCAGATCTTCGAGCCCTTCGTGCGGCTGGATCAGAGCCGCGACCGACGCACCGGCGGTGCCGGGCTGGGGCTGGCCATCGTACGCAGCATCGCCCGCCACCACGGCGGCGAGGTGCAGCTGCTGCCAAGCAGCAGCGGTGCCCGTTTCTGCCTGATGCTGCCTGTACATTTGGATACAAACCGTCACCAGTCACTCACTGAACCGCAAGTCGAACAGCCCTAGGATGAAGTCATGGAGAAACGCTCCATGTCATCAACCCGAATGAGGAACTGGAATATGAACAAGCTGATCCCCCTGAGCCTGGCTGCTGTCTTCGCCCTGACCTCCGGCTTCACCATGGCTGCCACCCCGACCAAGGCTGCCGCTCCCCAGGCTACCCAGACCAAGGTCGTGAAAAAACACCACAAGGCTGCCCACGCCAAGGCGCCGGCCGTCAAGGTTGCTCCCAAGACCAAGTAATCGACCAGCAAGCTTCCCGTAATGAAAAGGGGCCCCGACATGGGGCCCCTTCTGTTTTCTGCGCGCTTGCCTTGGCTCAACCCAACATGTAGTCCGCCGGCAGGGCGATGCGGGCGACGCCGGATTCCACCGCAGCCAGCGCCACGGCGCGGGCGACGCGCGGCAGCAGACGAGCATCCATCGGCTTGGGAATGACATAGTCCTTGCCAAAGGCGAGCTCGCTGACGCCGGCAGCGGTCAGCACCTCGGCCGGTACCGGCTCCTTGGCCAGACCGCGGATCGCCTCGACCGCCGCAATCTTCATGGCATCGTTGATACGGCTGGCACGGGCGTCGAGGGCGCCGCGGAAGATGAAGGGGAAGCAGAGCACGTTGTTGATCTGGTTCGGGTAGTCGGAGCGACCGGTCCCCATGATGAGGTCACCACGTACCCCGTGGGCCAGCGCCGGCTTGATCTCGGGGTCCGGGTTGGAGCAGGCGAAGATCACCGGATTGGGGGCCATCATCGCTACCGCCTCGGCAGGCAGCACGTCCGGGCCGGAGACGCCGACGAAGACGTCGGCCCCGTCGATCACCTCCATCAGGGTGCGCAGAGGGGTGTCGTTGGCGAAGCGCTGCTTGTACTGGTTCAGATCGGTACGACCGCTGTGGATCACGCCCTGACGGTCCAGCATGAAGATATTGTGGGGCTTGGCGCCACACTTGATCAGCAGGTCCATGCAGGCGGTGGCGGCGGCGCCGGCACCCATGCAGACGATGCGGCTGTCGCCAATCTGCTTGCCCTGCACTTCCAGCGCGTTGAGCAGGCCGGCGGCGGTGACGATGGCGGTGCCGTGCTGGTCATCGTGGAACACCGGAATGTCGCAGCGCTCGATCAGCGCCTGTTCAATCTCGAAGCACTCGGGGGCCTTGATGTCTTCCAGGTTGATGCCACCGAAGGTGTCGGCGATGGCGGCGACCGTGTCGATGAACTGGGCGCTGGTGTCGTGCTTCACCTCGATGTCGATGGCATCGATGCCGGCAAAGCGCTTGAACAGCAGGGCCTTGCCCTCCATCACCGGCTTGGAGGCCAGCGGGCCCAGATTGCCCAGCCCCAGGATGGCGGTGCCGTTGGAGATGACGGCCACCAGGTTGCCCTTGCCGGTATAACGGTAGGCATCGGCCGGGTTGGCGGCGATCTCGCGCACCGGCTCGGCAACGCCCGGGCTGTAGGCCAGTGCCAGATCGCGGGCGGTCTCGGCGGGCTTGGTGAGGGCGATGGCGATTTTGCCCGGCACGGGCTGGGCATGATAGTCGAGTGCCTGTTGGCGGAGATCGTGCTGCTGATCGGACATGGGGGACCCCGATACGGTAGTGAATGAGTGGTGCATTGGCTCGCCCACGGGCGAGGGCTGGGGATCATAAAGAAAACCACCGGGCTTTCACAGAGGAAAGTATCGCCAACCCACCAATGACAAGCCAGTAATTAGCATGTCATACCACTTACAAATACCTATTTAGTTATAGATATGGTTTCAATCCATGACGGGGATTCCCGCCATGGCCTCCGCCTTCCGGGCGATCGCCTCCGTCATCCCCTGGAAGATGAAGAGGTGGAACGGCAGCATGGCGAGCCAGTAGGCCAGCCCCCAGGCCCCCTGCGGATGCCAGTGAGCCGTCACCTTGAGCCGGGTCAGCCCCGACTCCTCCGGCAGTATGTTGAACTCCAGCCGGCCGACACCGGGCGCCTTCATGTTGAACAGCAGATCCAGCCTGCGCCCCTCGTCCACCCCGAGGATCTGCCAGGAGTCCAGCATGTCCCCCTTCACGAAGCGATCCGGGTTGGTGCGACCGCGGGTCAGCGCCGGGCCGCCGATCAGGTGATCCATCCACTCCCGCACCACCCACAGCTGGTTCATGTAGAAGTAGCGCTGCTCGCCCCCCAGCTGCTGCAGTACCTGCCACACCACCTCGGGCGAGGCGAGACTGAGGGCCTCGCCGCTGGCGGTGCGGTCATAGAAGCCGTACTCGGGATGACGCCAGCGCAGGCCGAGCGGGGTCTCCTCCCCCTGCTGTTCGGCGCCGAGCCGCTGCTCCAGAGAGAGGCTCTCCGCCAGCGCCTCGTCGAAGCTAAGCAGGGTTTGCGGCAGCAGGGCCCGCAACGGGCCGTCGTCGGCCGGGATGTCGTGCTTGAGGCCCCCCACCAGCGCCTTGGCCACCGGTTGCGGCACCGAGGTGACGAATTGCAGCCACCAGGCGGAGAGGCGCGGGCTCAGGAAGGGGATGGGAATGATGGGGCAGCGCTTGCCGATATGGGCGGCGAACTTCTGCAACTGCTGCTGGTAGCTGAGCAGCTCCGGGCCGGCGGCGTTGAAGACCTGGCCGTCCACCCCGTCGGCTTCCACCAGCCCGCCCAGATAGTGCAGCAGGTTGGACAGTGCAATCGGCGGTGTGCGCGAGCGCACCCACTTGGGGGTCACCATCAGCGGCAGGTTGAACACCAGATCCCGCATCACCTCGAACGCCGCCGAGCCGGGGCCAATGATGATGCCAGCGCGCAGCTCCACCGTCGGCACGCCGGCGCCCCGAAACAGCTCGCCACAGTGGCGGCGGGAGTTGAGATGGCGGCTGTTGCAGGATTCGGGCTGGATGGCGCCGAGATAGATGATGCGACGCACCCCGGCGGCGCGAGCGGCGGCGGCGAAGTTTTTCACCCCCTGCTGCTCCAGCCGGTGAAAGTCGGCCCCCTCTCCCATGGCATGCACCAGATAGAAGACGGTGTCGATGCCGGCCAGGGCGGGCAGCAGAGTGATGGGCTTGAGGCTGTCGGCGAGGCGAAACTCCACCCCGGGCGGCAACCGGCAGGGGCGCCGCGCCCCGGCAATCACCCGATAACCCAGCTCCTGCAGATGGGGCACCAGGTAAGAACCTATGTAACCCGCCGCCCCCATCACCAGACAATTCCTCATTCACTCGCTCCTGCTCTGCATCCCTCGTCAACCACACCACCATAGGGCAAAGCGGGCCCTGACAGAACGCCGACCAATAAAAAAGGCGCCCAGTGGGCGCCTTTTTCAGAATTCTTCAGAAGTAAAATTACTTCTTGGTGGTCATCGCACCGAAACGCTTGTTGAACTTGTCTACGCGGCCGCCGCTAGAAACTTCTTTCTGCTTGCCGGTGTAGAACGGGTGGCACTCGGAGCACACGTCCAGGTTCAGATCTTTACCAACGGTAGAGAAAGTGTTGATGACGTTACCGCAAGAGCACTTGGCGGTGATGGCTACGTAGTCAGGGTGGATACCAGCTTTCATGGACAACCTCAAAGTAATAGGCCGTGTCGCCATCCGATCTTCTGTCGGACACCACACGATTGTTGAACACAGTTTCAAAGGCTGCGAATAATATAGGAAATGCCTGAGATCAGGCAAGTGGCTTCGCAGAAAAAATAGGCAATCTCTGGTGAATTCTTCCCAAACGCTGGATCTGGTTCGTGTGGCTGTGCCGGTGCCGTTACGCCGTCATTTCGACTATCTCTCCCCCCTGCCCTTGCCTGCCCCCGGCTGCCGGGTCGAGATCCCGTTCGGCCCGCAAACCCTGGTTGGACTGGTGGTGGATCACCCGGCCGAGAGCCAGGTGCCGCGCAACAAGCTCAAACCCATCAAGCGGGTATTGGATGCGGCGCCAGTGCTGGGGCCGGATATCCTGGCACTGATGAACTGGAGTGCCAGCTATTACCAGCACCCGCTGGGGGAGGTGCTGCCCCACGCCCTGCCGGTGCTGGTGCGCAAGGGGGAGCCCGCCGCCTATCGCGAGCTGGAGTTCTGGTTCGCCACCGAGGCCGGCATGGCGGTCGATCTCAACGAGCTCAAGCGGGCGGCCAAGCAGCAGCAGGCGCTCGCCTTGCTGCGCAAGGGGCCGCAGACCCCCTCCGCCCTCAAGCAGGAGGAGATCCAGAGTGCAGCACTCAGCGCACTGGAGAAGAAGGGGCTGCTGGAGAAACGCTCGCTGGAGCCAAGCCATGAGGGTGACTGGGCCGCCCGCTTCGAGCCGGGCGAGGGGCTTCGTCTCAACGGTGAGCAGGCGCTGGCGGTCTCTGCCGTCACCAGCCAGAGCGACAGGTTCGGCGCCTTTTTGCTGGATGGCATCACCGGCTCCGGCAAGACCGAGGTCTACCTGAGCATCCTCGAGCCCCTGCTCAAGGCGGGCAAACAGGCGCTGGTAATGGTGCCGGAGATCGGACTCACTCCACAGACCATCAACCGCTTCCGGCGCCGCTTCAACGTACCGGTGGTGGCGATGAACTCCGCCATGAACGATCGGGAGCGGCTCGATGCCTGGCTGGCCTGCCGCGACGGCGGCGCCGCCATCCTGATCGGCACCCGCTCCGCGGTGTTCACCCCGTTTCACGACCTCGGCATCATCATCATCGACGAGGAGCACGACGGCTCCTTCAAGCAGCAGGACGGCTTTCGCTACCACGCGCGGGATCTGGCGGTGATGCGCGCCCATCGCGCCGGCATTCCCATCCTGCTCGGCTCGGCCACCCCGTCGCTGGAGACGCTGCACAACGCCCGCAGCGGCAAGTATCACCACCTCAGCCTGACCCGGCGCGCCGGCAACGCCCAGACCGCCCGCCAGGTGATCCTGGACATCAAGAACGTGCGGCTGCAGGCCGGCCTCTCACCCCAGCTGGAGCAGCTGATGGCAGAGCATCTGGCGGCCGGCAACCAGGTGATGCTGTTTCTCAACCGTCGTGGCTACGCCCCAGCTCTTATCTGCCACCAGTGCGGCTGGAGCGCCGCCTGCGAGCGCTGCGATGCCTGGTACACCTGGCACCAGGCCGGGCGACGGCTGCACTGCCACCACTGCGACAGCGTGCGCCCGCTGCCCCATCACTGCCCGGAGTGCGGCAGCGTTGATCTGATCGGCTCGGGGGTCGGCACCGAACAGCTGGAGCAGCTGCTCGGCACCGTGTTCCCGCAATATCCGGTGGTGCGCATCGATCGAGACAACACCCGGCGCAAGGGGGAGCTGGAGACCCACCTCGGCGACATCAAGGCGGGCAAGTACAAGATCCTGATCGGCACCCAGATGCTGGCCAAGGGCCACCACTTCCCGGACGTGACATTGGTGGGGCTGCTGGATGTGGATGGCGCCCTGTTCAGCGCCGATTTTCGCGCCGCCGAGAAGCTGGCCCAGCTCTACACCCAGGTGGCGGGCCGTGCCGGTCGCGCCAGCAAGCCGGGGCTGGTAGTGCTGCAGAGTCACCATCCGGAACACGCTCTGCTGCAGGATCTGACCCAGAACGGCTATGGCCATTTCGCCGACACGGCGTTGAAAGAGCGCCGCCTGCTGGGGCTGCCTCCGTTCAGCTATCAGGGGCTGTTTCGGGCCGAGGCCAACGGCCGCGACGAGGTGCAGCTGTTCCTCGCCCGCCTCGCCGACACCCTGCGCAGCGCCCGCTACCCACATGTGCAGGTGCTGGGGCCCATCAGCGGCTTCATGGAGCGCAAGGCGGGCAAGTTTCGCATGCAGTTGCTGGTGCAGGGGCCAAACCGGGCGCCACTGGCCCAGCTGCTGGATTGGGCGGTGAAGGAGCTGGAGGGGTGGCCCGAGACCAAGCGGGTGCGCTGGAGCCTCGACATAGACCCCACCGAGCTGAACTGAGTCAGGTTCTGGTTGCTGAGGGTGAAGCGGTCGCTGGCGCGCTTCGTCAGCGACCTAGTTTGCCATGCGGTGGCGGGGTTCAGACCCGCAGGTCGACCTGCTGCACCCAGCCACCCTTGCCCTGCTCGGTCACATAGAGACCGGACTGGCGCAGTACCCCCTGATTGCCGCTTTCCCCCAGATGGTTGAAGGGGGTGTCGAGGGGATGCAGCAGGATGGCACCGATCCCCAGCTCCACCAGGGCGATGGGGGACTGGTCCGGCTGCCAGAACTGCAGCGCCGAGAACTGGCTGTCCCGCTCGTCCAGCACCCCGTTGCCATCCTCATCCAGGGTCGCCAGCTCGCCAAACCCGTTGCCGGAGCGGGCCCCAAACAGCTCGCCGCCGTCATCTATGGTGCCGTTGCCGTTGCGATCCAGCGCCACGAAGCCGCTCCCCTCACTCAGGCCGGGCAGGCTGTCCGCCTTGCCATCCTGATCGAGGTCGAAATTGACCCGGGCGTCGGTCAGGCCGGCTATCTTGCCGTCCAGGCTGAGCACCAGCGGATCCTTTAAGGCATTGAGGGTGGTGCGACGCTGGCTGATGTCGAGCTGGCGCCAGTCCAGCACAAACCCAAGATCCAGCTGCAGGGTCTGGCCATCCTGGGTCTGCACATTTGCCGCCGCCACCACGTTGAGCTGCTCTTTTTGCAGCAGGCTGTCGGTCACCTCCACCAGCTGATCCGGCTCGGCGGCAGGCTGGGCCCCCTCACCCGTCGGGGCACTCACCCCCTCCGCGCCCTGCTCGGCCGGCTTGATGGGATCCGGCAGCTCTATCTTGTGGCCCAGCATGGCCTCGATCATCAGCTTGATGAGCCGCTGGCGATTGTCGAGCCCGTCGTTGGGCATACCATCCTGTTCGCTCTTGCCGGTCTCGGTGGACTTGGCCGAGGCAGGTTCAGGGGCGCTCTGAACCGCACCGGCGGCGCTGCGGCTGGCTATCTGCAGCGTCAGCAGGCTGCTGCGGGTGAAGGTGAGCTGGCTGCCGCCGCCGGCAGCAGCGGGTGCAGAGTCCGCCGGCGCCGTGGCAGGGGACTGTACCTGGCTAGCTGGCGGCACGGGGCCGAGCCGGCGCACCTTGCGGGCCTGGGCCTGTTGCTGCTGGTATTGCACCTCCCCCTGGAGGTCGTAGTGATCGATGCGCATATCTTCGCCCTCGGCGCCATACATCTGGTCAGTTATCGACCAGCTGCCGGGGCGGGCTTAACACCGATTGGCTATATCAGCCGGCAGGCACCTCGCCATCGGCACATAACAGCGCCAATGCCAGCGACCTTGCCTGCACCAGTGCCAGCGGTTGCTGATAGCTGTGCGCCATCACCACGGCCCCCTCCAACAGCAGGCAGATGCCGGTGGCTTGCGCCTCGTGGCAATCTAGCCTGGTGCAGACCCAGTCCAGTAGCGCCTGCTTGTGCGCCACCACCAGCTTGCGAACCGGGTGACGGGGATCGGCAAACTCGGCGCTGGCGTTGATGAAGTTGCAGCCATAGAAGTCACTGCGGCCAAACCACTCCCCGAAGCCGTCGAACAGGGCGTGCAGGCGGCTCTCCTGCCCTTCCTGCCCCTGCAGACGCGCTTCCAGCAGGGCGAAGAACTCCCGCTCGCGGGACTGCAGCACCTCCTCGATCAGGGCATCCTTGGTGGGAAAATGGCGGTAGAGGGTGCGCTTGGTACTGCCGGCCTCCGCCCAGATGCGGTCGATGCCGGTGGCGTGAAAGCCATGGCGGTTGAACAGACGGTAGGCCGTCTCCATCAGCTGTTGCCGTTTTTCGCTCATCGCGTTTTTCCCCTTGAAGTACACCGATCTGTCTACCTAATGTGCCTAATCACGGCTGACAAACCAAGAAGGAAACCGTGATGAAGAGATGGTATGGCCCCTTGTGGGCAGGAGTGGGGGCGACACTGGCGATAGGCGTGCTGGGCTGGTTGAACATCAGCTGGCATACCGCCCTGATCATGGCGCCCTTCGGGGCCAGCTGCGTGTTGCTGTTTTCCCTGCCGGCGAGCCCGCTGGCACGGCCGTGGAACGTGCTCGGCGGCCATCTGCTGACAGCTACCGTCGGCTTGCTGGTACAGGAGCTGCCCCTGCCATTGGAGCTGCAACTGGCCCTGGGCGTGGGGCTGGCCATCGCGCTGATGCAGGGGCTGGATTTGATCCACCCGCCCGCCGGCGCCAACCCCCTGCTGGTGTTGATGACGGGGCAGCAGTGGCCCTTTCTGTGGCACACGGTACTGCCCGGCGCCCTGCTGCTGATCCTGCTGGGTTACGGCTTCCAGCGGGTCAAATGGCAGCGACGGCTTGGTACCGGCTAAACAGACGAGGGAGGCCTGGGCCTCCCTCGTCGTTCATGCAAACACCCTGGTCATTGCGCCTGCTGGGAGACCCCTTCCAGTCGCACTTCCACCCGTCGATCCGGTGCCAGGCAGGCGATCAGCGCCGGTCTGGAGCCGCTGCTGCAGTTGTTGCCGGTGATCGGAGAAGACTTGCCGCGCCCCTCGACCCGCACCTTGTCGGCAAACAGCCCCTTCGCAATCAGGTAGTCTGCCACGCTGCGGGCGCGCTGCTCGGAGAGCGCCTGGTTGTAGGCATCGGAGCCGATGCGATCGGTGTGGCCTATCACGGTTGCCACCCCGTCTTTCGGATTGGCCGCCACGATCTGGCTGAACAGAGCGTCGAGCGCCTGGCTGGCAGCCGGCTTCAGGGTCGCCTTGTTGAACTCGAACAGCACGTCCGAGCTCAGGCTAAAGGTTTTGGGCACCACCACCACCGCGGGAGCAGGCGCCGCCGGGGCCGGCGTGGGCGCCACCACCTCGTCGCCCTGCTGGCCGAAGCGATAGAGCATGGCGAAGGCCAGCAGGCCGTTGTCCATCTCGATGCCTGACTCCTCGGGGGAGGTCTTGCCAAGCGGCGTTGTGTATTGATATTCGAGACGAGCGGCCCAATCACGATCTATCGCGTATTCAATGCCCAACGCTCCCACAAATGCGGCACCATGATATTTGTGCCCCTTGCTATCGAATGAGAGATCGTTGGCCGGATTGGCGGAGTCTCTATACCACCCGGAATAAGCGCTCTCAGTCCAGGCGTAAGCCCCCCCCAGCCTGCTATACACATCCAGCACCGGGGTTGCCGGCAGGCTCATTTTCATCGTGGCCTGCACCATCTGCGCCTTGGCTTCGCCATTCAGCCCGGCAGACTGGGTACCCTGTGATACCGCCTTGTCCAGTTTGTACTTGCCCAGCCAGTCATAGCCCAGCTCGAAGCCCAGATTGGGATTGAGCTGGTAACCGACAAATGCCCCCACGCCAAGATCACTGTGCTTCTTGTCTGGTTCAACAAGGTCGACAACGGCTTTGACCTGCTCGTTGTAGTCCACACCGTAAAAATTGGACCAGCCGGCCTTGCCGCCGACGTACCAGGTGTTGTCCTGAGCGGCAGCCTGCACGGCCCCGCTGACGAGCAGGCCGCTGACCAGCACGGCAAGTATCGATTTGTTCATGGTAAAAGCCTCTGCAATGAGTCGTGATGGGCGCTCTTGCGCCTCTCTTCCCTGATGGGGCAAACCCGGCCCCGCCCATCAGGTTATCCCATCTGTTGTCAGCCTCAAATGACTTGGGACTCAAGAGTGTGAAGCGCCCGGCATTCCCGACCGCAAAACGCCCCATGCAGGGGTATCCGCGGGTGCGCCGGCAGCGCCATGAAAAAGGGAGGCCGATGGCCTCCCTCTTGCTGCTTGCAACGCACCTAGCTGGCCAGAAACAGCCGGTAGGCGGGGTCGTCGCTCACCTCTTTCCAGCCGTAGCCAATCTCGTGCAGGTAGTCGTGGAAGGCGGCCACGTCCTCGTCCGGCAGCTCAAAGGCGCAGAGCACCCGGCCGTAGTCGGCACCGTGGTTGCGGTAGTGGAACAGGCTGATGTTCCAGCGACAGCCCAGGGTCTCCAGAAAGCGCATCAAAGCGCCAGGCTGCTCCGGAAACTTGAAGCTGTAGAGGCGTTCACCGAGGGGCCGGGCAGGGCGGCCGCCAATCATGTAACGCACGTGGTTCTTGGCCAGCTCGCTCTCGGTCATGTTGACCACCGGATAGCCGTTGCCGCCGAGCTGATCGATGATCTGGCCCAGCTCCTCATCTCCGCCGCTGAGGCGCACCGAGACGAACAGCGAGGCCTGCTCGGCATCGGCGTAGCGGTAGTTGAACTCGGTCACCATGCGCGGCCCGAGTTGACGGCAGAAGTCGAGGAAGGCCCCCTTGCGCTCGGGGATGGTCACCGCCAGCATGCCCTCGCGCTTCTCGCCGATCTCGCAGCGCTCCGACACGTAGCGCAGGCTGTGGAAGTTGACGTTGGCGCCGGACAAAATGGCCGCCATCCGTCCCCCTTTCACCTGCTCCCGCTCGCTGTAGGCCTTGAGGCCGGCCAGCGACAGTGCTCCCGACGGCTCGGCGATGGCGCGGCAGTCGTCGAAGATGTCCTTGAGCGCGGCGCAGATCTGGTCGTTGGAGACGGTCACCACCTCGTCCAGATACTGGTTGCACAGGCGAAAGGTCTCCTCACCGATGCGCTTGACGGCCACCCCGTCGGCAAACAGCGAGACCCGCTCCAGATTGACCGGCTCACCGGCCGCCAGCGCGGCCTTGAGGCAGGCGGAGCCCTCCGCCTCCACCCCGATCACCTTCACATCCGGCAGCAACTGCTTGATGTAGACCGCCACCCCGGCGGCCAGGCCGCCGCCCCCCACCGGCACGAAGACGTGGGTGAGATGGGTGTCCTGCTCCAGCAGCTCCTTGCCGATGGTGCCCTGCCCGGCGATCACCTCGACGTCGTCAAACGGCGGGATCAGGGTGTAGCCCTCCAACTCGGCGAGACGGCGGCTCTCGCCGTAGGCCTCGTCGAAGCTGTTGCCAAACAGCAGCACGTTGCCGCCCTGGCGGCGAACCGCATCGATCTTGATGTCCGGCGTGGTCTTGGGCATCACTATGATCGCCTTGATGCCGAGCCTGGCGGCCGACAGGGCGACCCCCTGGGCGTGGTTGCCGGCAGAGGCGGCGATGACGCCGCGCTCCTTCTGCTCCTGGGTCAGGGTGGCAATCTTGTGGTAGGCGCCGCGCAACTTGAAAGAGTGAACCGGTTGCAGATCCTCCCGCTTCAGACTGACGTGGTTGCCGAGCCGCTCGGAGAGTTTCTTCAGGGTTTGCAAAGGGGTGACCCGCGCCGCCTCATAGACGGGGGAGAGCAACACCTTGCGTAGATAATCCGCCGCAGAGACCATGACTTATTCCCCCAGCATCGAGCGATCGCGCCACATCAACCCTTTGTCGGCGCAAAGACCGACCAGTCGGGTCGACTGCTCATAATTCATATTGGAATTCATCTTTATTCCCCCAACAGGGTGCGATCACGCACCGCGCCTTTATCTGCGCTGGTGGCAAACATGGCATAGGCGCGCAGGGCAAAGGAGACCTGACGCTGGCGATCGAGCGGCTTCCAGCCACGGGCCTCGACGGCGACGCGGCGGGCGGCCAGCACGCTGTCGGCCACCTCCAGCACCATGCTGCGAGCCGGGATGTCGATGTTGATGATGTCGCCATCCTCCACCAGACCGATAGTGCCGCCGGAGGCTGCCTCCGGCGAGACATGACCGATGGAGAGACCCGAAGTGCCGCCGGAGAAGCGGCCGTCGGTGATCAGCGCACACGCCTTGCCGAGGCCCATGGATTTCAGATAGGTGGTGGGGTAGAGCATCTCCTGCATGCCGGGGCCCCCTTTCGGACCCTCGTAGCGGATCACCACTACTTCACCTGCCTGGACTGTGCCATCCAGGATACCGGCGACCGCCGTGTCCTGGCTCTCGAATACCCGGGCCGGGCCACGGAAGGTGAGGTTCTCCTCGTCCACCCCGGCGGTCTTGACGATGGCACCATTCAGCGCCAGGTTGCCGGCGAGCACGGCCAGGCCCCCTTCCAGGCTGTAGGCGTTGTCCAGCGAACGGATGCAGCCCTCGGTGCGGTCCAGATCCAGCTCCGGCCAGCGGCAATCCTGGCTGAACGCCTTGGTGGTGCGGATGCCGGCCGGGCCGGCGCGGTAGAAGTCCACCACCTCCTGACTGGGCTGGCGGCTGACGTCATACTCGGCCAGCAGCTCCACCAGCGAGGTGCCCAGCACGTTGCGGGCGTCGCCGTGCACCAGACCCGCTTTCTCCAGCTGGCCCAGGATGGCGATGACTCCGCCGGCGCGGTGCACGTCTTCCATGTGATATTTCTGGGTGGAGGGCGCCACCTTGCACAGCTGGGGCACCTTGCGGGACATGCGGTCGATGTCGGCCATGGTGAAGTCGACACCCGCCTCCTGGGCCGCCGCCAGCAGGTGCAGCACGGTATTGGTGGAGCCGCCCATGGCAATGTCGAGCGCCATGGCATTCTCGAACGCCGCCTTGGTGGCGATGTTGCGCGGCAAGGCACTCGCATCATCTTGTTCATACCAGCGCTTGGCCAGGGTCACGATGCGCTGGCCCGCCAGCTTGAAGAGCTGCTCACGGTCTGCGTGGGTCGCCAGCAGGGAACCGTTGCCCGGCTGGGAGAGACCCAGCGCCTCGGTCAGGCAGTTCATGGAGTTGGCGGTAAACATGCCGGAGCAGGAGCCGCAGGTGGGACAGGCGCTGCGCTCCACCTGTTCGCTCTGGGCGTCTGAAACCTTGGGGTCGGCGCCCTGGATCATGGCGTCCACCAGATCCAGCTTGATGATCTGATCGGAGAGCTTGGTCTTGCCCGCTTCCATCGGGCCGCCGGAGACGAAGATCACCGGGATGTTGATGCGCAGGGCGGCCATCAGCATCCCCGGGGTGATCTTGTCGCAGTTGGAGATGCAGACCATGGCATCGGCGCAGTGGGCGTTGACCATGTACTCCACCGAGTCGGCGATAAGCTCCCGCGACGGCAGGGAGTAGAGCATGCCGCCGTGGCCCATGGCGATGCCGTCATCCACTGCGATGGTGTTGAACTCCTTGGCGACCCCGCCGGCGGCTTCGATCTCGCGCGCCACCAGCTGGCCCAAGTCCTTGAGGTGGACGTGGCCCGGTACGAACTGGGTGAAGGAGTTGACCACGGCGATGATGGGCTTGCCGAAATCCTGATCGGTCATGCCGGTGGCACGCCAGAGGGCGCGGGCCCCGGCCATGTTACGTCCGTGGGTGGTGGTGGCGGATCTCAACTTCGGCATTGTCTCTACTCCCTGAATGCCCAGCGGGCTCATTATCTTTGGAAATGAAAAAGTGACTCTCGGATCGGGAATCGATCCTGGTGAGGGCACCGCCGGGTGCCCTGACCGGAAGCGACTCGGGGAGGCACATCGCCTCCCCTCATTTGTCAGTCAGCCACCGGCGTCAACCAGCCCCACTTGTCTTCGGTCTGGCCGTTGAACAGGCCGAAGAAGGCGTTCTGCAGCTGCTCGGTCACCGGACCGCGGCAACCGGCACCCACCTGCATGCGATCGACGGAGCGCACCGGGGTCACCTCGGCTGCCGTGCCGGTCATGAAGATCTCGTCTGCCACATACAGGGCCTCACGGGGCAGCGCCTGCTCGCGCACCTCGTAACCCAGATCGCGGGCCAGCGTCATGATGGTGTCGCGGGTGATGCCGGGCAGGATGGCGGCGGTAACGGGCGGGGTGAACAGCACGCCGTTCTTCACCAGGAACAGGTTCTCCCCCGCCCCTTCGCTCAGGTAACCGTTCACGTCCAGCGCCAGCCCCTCGGCGAAGCCGTTGCGCTTGGCCTCGCGACTGATCAGCTGGGAGGACAAATAGTTGCCGCCCGCCTTGGCACCGGTGGGAATGGTGTTGGGAGCGAGCCGGTTCCAGGAGGTGACGCACACATCCACCCCGTTCTTCAGTCCCTCTTCGCCGAGATAGGCGCCCCAGGGAATGGCCGCAACGATCACGTCGGCCTTGGCATCCTTGGGAGGATGCAGGCCAAGGCCCACGTTACCGATGAAAGCCAGCGGGCGCAGGTAGCCGCTTTTCAGGCCGTTCTCGCGCACCACGGTGCGGCAGGCCTCATTGATCTCGGCCTCGTTGTAGGGGACGTCCATCCAGTAGATCTTGGCGGAGTCGAACAGGCGGCGGGTGTGCTCCTGCAAACGGAAGATGCAGGTCCCCTTTGGGGTGTCGTAGGCGCGAACCCCCTCAAACACCGAGGAGCCGTAGTGCAGGGCGTGGCTCATCACGTGCACCTGGGCATCCTGCCAGGGCACCAGTTTGCCGTTGAACCAGATGTATTGGGGATGAGTGGCGGATTGGGAAGGCTGTGACATTGGCTTGGCTCCTTAAGCTCTGATCCGGGGTTGCTGTTCCAGTGCATCGACCCGGGAGACGTCCACCAGCTTGACCAGCTGGCTCCACAACTGCTGGATGGGACGCACCGACTCGACAGTAACCGTGATCCGCAGTTGTTGGCAATCCTGCTCCATGTTGAGAGCGCAGAGGTTGAAACCGCGGTGACGCACCACCCGCAGCACCCGCTCCATCACTTCGGGTCTGGGCTGGGCATGGATTTGCAAGGTATTGAACTGACTCATGGGCGTTGCTCCATCATCTGGTGGTTGGCGACTCCTGGCGGTACCAGGGGCCAGACGTTTTCTTCCTCTGAAATGGCCACATGCAGCAGATAGGCGCTCTCACTCGCCAGCAGACGGTCGAGCGCCGGAGCTATCTCCTCCTTGCATGTGATGGTCTCGCCCGGGATGCCGAAGGCGGCGGCCAGGGCGACGAAATCGGGATTGTCGGAGAGGATGGTCTCGCTGTAACGGCCGTCGAAGAACAGCTCCTGCCACTGGCGCACCATGCCGAGGCGCTGGTTGTCCAGCAGCACCATCTTCACCTTGAGCTGGGCCCGGCGGATGGTGCCAAGCTCCTGCACGTTCATCATGAAAGAGCCGTCGCCGCTCACCAGCACCACCTCATCTTCGGGGCGCGACATCTTGGCGCCGATGGCGGCGGGCAGACCGAAGCCCATGGTGCCGAGACCAGCGCTGGAGAGGTGGTTGCGCGGGCTGGTGAAGCGCATGTGTTGGGCCACCCACATCTGGTGCTGACCGACGTCGCAGGCCACCACGCTGCTCTCCGGCAACCTGGCAGAGAGCTGCTTGAGCAGCGCCGGAGCATAGATGGGCTGGCCGGGATGGTCGTAGCGGAAGGCGTACTCGCGGGCCATGTTCGTGCAGTGCTCACGCCAGGGCTCGATGGCCAACGTCATGGCGAGGTGCGGCAGCACCTGTTTCAGATCCTGGGTGATGCCCACTTCGGCGGCGCGGCGCTTGCCGAACTCGGCGGCGTCCACATCCAGGTGGATCACCTTGGCCTCGGGGGCGAACTCCTCCAGCTTGCCGGTCACCCGATCATCGAAACGAGCGCCCACCACCACCAGCAGGTCGCACTGCTGCACCGCATAGTTGGCGGCCTTGGTGCCGTGCATGCCGAGCATGCCCAGATAAACAGGGCTGTCGGGGTCGAGCGCGCCTATTCCCTTGAGGGTGGTGACCGCAGGCATGCCGGTGGCGACGGCAAAGTCGCGCAGCTGCTGCTCGGCATTAGCCATGCCCACCCCGCCGCCGACGTAGAGCACCGGACGCTCGGCGGCGGCCAGCAGGGTGCGAGCGGCCGTCAACTCGGCCGGATTGAGATGCTCGGGCTCCGCCACCGCAAACAGCGGACTCTGGGCCGGCACTGCGGCCAGTTGCACGTCCTTGGGCAGATCGATCAGCACCGGACCTGGGCGCCCCTCGCTGGCGATGGCGAAGGCCTCGGCGATCACCTGAGGCAAATCCACCACGTCCGTCACCATAAAGGAGTGCTTGGTGCAGGAGAGAGACATGCCGAGCACATCGACCTCCTGAAACGCATCTGTCCCCACGGCGGCGCAGGGCACCTGACCGCTGATGGCCACCAGCGGCACCGAGTCGAGCAGCGCCTCCGCGAGGCCGGTCACCAGGTTGGTGGCGCCCGGACCCGAGGTGGCGATGCAAACCCCCACCTGACCGGAGGCGCGGGCATAACCCACCGCCGCCATGGCGGCCCCCTGCTCGTGGCGGCAGAGCTGGTGCGCCAGACCGCCGTCATACAGGGCATCGTAGACCGGCATGATGGCCCCACCCGGGTAACCAAACACCTGGGTCACACCCTGTTTCTTGAGAGCCTGTACCAAAAACTGCGCGCCGTTCATCTGGAAAATCCTGTCCTTTGGTCGAAAAAAAACCCCCGGGCCGTGAGGCTCGGGGGTCGCTTGTTTCGTTCTGTCCGGTGGTGGGTCTATCCCTTGTTCCGTGCAGCTAAACGAGCCCCGAGCGGTGAGATAATAATCACCACTAGGACCACAATAATGCTGACGAAACGGGAGGCCATGTTCATAGTTACAACCGGAAATCCTGTGAAATTGGGGCGGTTTTTACCGCGAATGGCTATTAGAACTAGCACGGCGGATTTTATTGGGCAAGCGTTTTTTGCCTGACAAGACTCTGATTTTCACTGAGTCCAATCGCGTCAGTTGGAACAAAAAACTAATAAAAAACGGTTAACCAGCATATACATCAAACCAAGGACGGGATTTATGTCATTAGCTGTGGTTTATAGCCGTGCCAGCCTGGGAATAGCGGCCCCGCAAGTCACGGTGGAAGTGCACCTCTCCAACGGTCTGCCCGCCTTCAACATGGTGGGCCTGCCGGAAACCTCGGTGAAGGAGTCGCGGGATCGGGTGCGCAGCGCCCTGCTCAACGGCAATTTCGAGTTCCCGAGCAAGCACATCACGGTCAATCTGGCCCCCGCCGATCTGCCCAAGGAGGGGGGCCGTTTCGATCTGGCTATCGCCATCGGTATTCTCGCCGCTTCCAAGCAGATACCCGCAAAATACCTGCTTGATCACGAATTTTTGGGGGAGCTGGCCCTGACCGGCGAGATCCGCCCCGTGCTCGGTGTGCTGCCCGCCGTGCTCGCCTGCCGCGATGCGGGTCGCACCCTGCTGGTACCGCGGGAGAACGGCCCCGAGGCCTCGCTGATCCAGGACGCCGAGGTACGCACCGCCCATCAGCTGCTTGCCGTCACCGCCTGGCTGGCGGGTCAATACGAGCTGCCGCTGCCGGATCCCCAGAGCGCGGAGGCCCTGCCCGATGTGCCGGATCTGCAGGATGTGATCGGCCAATCCCAGGCCAAGCGGGCGCTGGAGATCGCCGCCGCCGGCAGCCACAACCTGCTGTTCATCGGCCCGCCCGGCACCGGCAAGAGCATGCTGGCCAGCCGCTTGCCCGGCATTCTGCCACCGCTGAGCGAACAGGAGGCGCAGCAGACCGCCGCCATCCACTCCATCGGCGGCCTCACCCCGCGCGCTGGTCACTGGCACCACAGACCCTATCGCACACCGCACCACAGCGCCTCGACAGTGGCGCTGGTGGGTGGTGGCAGCCACCCGCGGCCCGGCGAAATATCCCTGGCCCACAACGGGGTGCTGTTTCTGGATGAACTGCCGGAGTTCGAGCGCAAGGTGCTCGACTCCCTGCGCGAGCCGCTGGAGACCGGCCACATCACCATCAGCCGGGCCGCCCGCCAGGTCGATTTCCCCGCTCGCTTCCAGCTGGTCGGCGCCATGAACCCCAGCCCTTGCGGCCACTACGGCGATGGCCAGACCCGCTCCAGCCCGGATCAGATCCTGCGCTACCTCGGCAAGCTCTCCGGCCCCTTTCTCGACCGCTTCGACCTGACGGTGGAGGTGCCGCTGCTGCCCAAGGGGAGCCTGACCGGCAAGGCGGAGCGGGGGGAGTCGAGCGGTCAGATCCGCGAACGGGTGCTGGGCGCGCGGGAGCGCATGCTGAGCCGCAACGGCAAGCTCAACAATTTGCTTGATAGCCGCGAAATCGAAGAAATTTGCCGCTTGTCGCCGCAAGATGCCGAGTTTCTGGAGAACGCCATCCAGAAGCTGGGGCTCAGCATCCGGGCCTGGCACCGCATCCTGCGGGTATCGCGCACCATCGCCGATCTGGCGGGGCACGCCGCCATCGAAAGAGAGCACCTGATCGAGGCGCTCGGCTATCGGGCCATGGATCGGCTGCTGTCACGGCTGCGCAGCGGCTGATGGGTCGCAAGCGCACCTGACGGCCCTGCATGGTCTCGCGGGCCATCGGCTGATATTATGGCCACAGATCTGACCACTTGATGGCCCTTTATCGACAGCAAGACGGACCCGACCCATGCCCAACAAGCTGATTGAGCGACTGCGCGGCAGCCTCTCGACCCTGCTCTATTTTCTCAACACCCTGTTCTGGTTTATCCCGATCCTCTCGCTGGGCCTGCTCAAGCTGGTGCTGCCCCTCAAGGGCTGGCGCACCTTCTGCAACGCCCTGCTGGATGGCAGCGCCGGCTGCTGGATCGGTTTCAACAACCTGATCCAGAAAACCATCATCAGAACCCCTTTCGATGTGGTCGGAGTGGACAAAGGGCACCGGAATGAGTGGTATATGGTGATTGCCAACCATCAATCCTGGGTCGACATACTGGTACTGCAGCGGGTTTTTAATCAAAAAATCCCCTTCCTGAAGTTTTTCCTCAAGAAAGAACTGATTTGGGTACCTTTTCTCGGTCTGGCCTGGTGGGCACTGGACTTCCCCTTCATGCAGCGATATTCCCGCAAACTGCTGGAAAAGAAGCCCCATCTGAAGGGAAAAGACATAGAGACCACGCGCAAGGCCTGTGCCAAGTACCGCCACATGCCGGTGAGCGTGATGAACTTTGTCGAGGGCACCCGCTTCACCGCCCGCAAACACGACAAACAGGCAGCGCCCTATCGCCACCTGCTGCACCCGAGGGCTGGCGGCATTGCCTTCACCCTGGCAGCCATGGGCGATCAGCTGCACAAGCTGGTGGATGTCACCATCGCCTATCCGGGCGGCATCCCCAGCTACTGGGACTTCATGTGCGGTCGGGTCAAGGAGATCAAGGTTCGGGTCCGCTTTCTGCCGATCGAACGCAATCTGGTGGGGGATTACTTCAATGACCCCGAGTTCCAACAAGAGTTTCAGCAGTGGTTGAACGGGATCTGGCACGAGAAGGACCAGACCCTGAACCAGCTGCTGGCAGACAAGACGCCCCAAACTACGCCATGCTAAGCCTGCTCCCGGGTCCGCTGGTGCTGCTCATCAGCGCCAGCCTGACCATACTGTTTACCGCCCTGTGCGCCAGCCTGATCCTGCTGGTGTCGCTGGTCAAACTGCTGCCCGTTCCGCTCCTGGCCCGTGCCTGCAGCCGGCTCAACAACCGCTTCATGCGGCTGTGGCTGGCCTGCAACGCCCTGGTGATCCGCCTCACCACCCGCATCGACTGGCAGGTGGAGGACGACACCCGGCTGCGCAAGGATGGCTGGTATCTCATCATCAGCAACCACATGAGCTGGACCGACATAGTCGTGCTGGGTCACCTGTTTCGCGACCGGCTGCCGGTCCCCAAATTCTTCATGAAGCACGAGCTCATCTACATACCGCTGCTGGGGCTGGCCTGCTGGGGGCTGGACATGCCCTTTATGCGTCGCTACTCACGGGAGTTCTTGCTGCGCAACCCGCATCTGCGGGGCAAGGATATCGAGACCACCCGCAACGCCTGCGAGCAGTTTCGCCACATCCCCACCACCGTCATCAACTTCGTGGAGGGGACCCGCTTCACCGAGGCGAAGCGCGATGCCTCCCGCTCCCGATACCAGCATCTGATGCCGCCCAAGGCGGCGGGGCTGGCCTTCACCCTGGCGGCCATGGGGGAGCAGTTCGACAGCCTGATCAACGTCACCATCAGCTATCCGGACAACGTCGAGACCCCCTTCAAGGACTTCCTGATGGGGCGGATGAAGCGCATCCGGGTGCGGATCGAGGAACTGCCGGTGGACGAGCAGCTGGTGGGGGATTACTTCAATGACAAGCAGTTCAAACGCGGCTTTCAGGAGTGGCTGAACCAGCGCTGGCAGGAGAAGGACGCCGTGCTGGCGCAGTGGCAGGCGGCCGATGCGGTGGCTCAGACCGATCCGCAGGCCGCCGAGGCGAGCGCCGAGGCCAGCTCGGGCAGCTGATCCTCGCTGAACACGGCAATGCCGTGGCGACGCAGCAGGGCAGTGGTCATGCCCTCGCCCGCCACGGACTGCCCCTCGAAGCGGCCGTTGTAGATGCGGCCGCTGCCGCAGGAGGGGCTCCCCTCCTTGAGCAGGGCGAAGCGAATGCCCTGCTGCTGACAAGTCGCCAGCGCCAGCGCGGCGCCACGGGCAAACTCAGCCGTCACATCCAGCCCGCTTGCGGTCATCACTCGCTCCCCTTGCCGCTCGGCAGGGGGGCGCGGGGTCGGCAGACCGCCCGCCACCTCGGGGCAGAAGGCCAATGCCCGCCCCTCGGCCCCCAGCGTCTGCAGCCAGTCGCTGACGATGCCCTTGCTCTGGCCGTCGTAACGAACCGGCTGACCCAGCAAGCAGGCACTCACCAATACCTTGTGCACGCTGGTCTCACTCATGCTTTGCTCCCCCGCTGGCTAAAACCTGGGCCCTCGTAGCGCAACGAACATGGACCCAGCAGACAGGCGCTTACCAATACCTTGTGCACACCTGCACCACTCATGCTTCCGCTCCGTGCATCACCTGATCGAACATCACGCAGCAGGGGCTCTCCAGCCGGTAGAGGATGGCGGGACGCTGCTTGCCGGTGCGCTTGCGGCCGGTGTCCACCAGGATATCGGCGCGATGGATCCGCTTGCGAAAGGCGGCCGTGTTCATCGGGGTCTGCAGGATGATTTCGAAGGCCCGCTGCACCTCGGAGAGGGTGAACTCGGCCCCCAGCAGTTGCAGCGGCAGGGTGCTGTAGCGACTCTTGATGCGCAGTCGCTCCAGCCCTCTGGCGATCAGCTGGGTGTGGTCGAAGGCGAGGCTGAGCCCCGGCAGGGCGGCAAGCGGGTGCCAACAGCCGTGGAGAACCTCCACCTCGGGATCCACCAGACAGAGGTAGACCAGGGTGGTGGACCAGCCACGGGGATCCCGCTCCAGGTTGCCCAGGGTGCAGACCTGCTCGCTGTAGCAGTGGCCCAGCCCCCACTCGGTCAGCAGGCGATGGCGAGCCGCGTCCAGATCCCGATCCCGGGTCTCGTCGATGCGCAGGGCCGGCAGTTGCCAGCAGTGGGCAAAGGGCGGGCGATCGCGGGTCTCCAGCAGCAGCTCGAGCCGCTCCTCGTTCAACCGCAGCACCACCATATCCAGACTCATTCTCAACATGCCGATCGCCCTGCTCGCCTTCGATTAATGTTTGGTAGATAATATCACACGAATAGTATGTGCAGGAGCCACTCAATGGGAACCGTCGCCAGCCTGGATATTGATGCGCAGAAGGGGTTTACCCCCCTCTGCCCGAACGAACTGCCCGTCGCGGGCGGGGATGATATTGTGGCTGCGCTCAACGCTCAGGCCACCCTCGCCAGCCTGCGGGTCGGCAGCAAGGATTCACACCCGGCCAACGCCGCCTGGGCCGTCAGCGACCCTGCCGGCATGCTGCTGCCGCTGGATATGCCCAACGCCGACCTCACCTGGCCGGTGCACTGCGTGCCGGGCACTCGCGGCTTCGAACTGCTCGACGGCCTGCCGGCCCCGGTCGATTACGACTTCTTCGTCTGGAAGGGGGTCGAGCCGGATCTGCACCCCTACGGCACCTGCTTCCACGATCTGGCCGAGCGTCGCAGCACCGGGCTCATCGAGTTCCTGCAGTCCCGCGGCGTCACGACCGTACTGGCCGGCGGCCTCGCCACCGACTACTGCGTCAAGACCAGCGTACTGCAGCTGCGCCGCGCCGGTTTCCGGGTGATCGTCCACCTCAATGCCTGCCGTGGCATCGCCCCCGAAACGGTCGCTCAGGCCCACACCCAGATGATCGAGGCCGGCGCCGAACTGGCCCAGACCCTTGCCGATGTACAACGCCTGCTGGACGCCTGATATGCCTCCTATTCTCAACAGCCTGCTCGATACAGATGCTTACAAGCTGCACATGCAGCAGGCGGTGTTCCATCGCTATCCGGATGCCGAGGTGGTGGCCGAGTTCCACAGCCGCAACGAGGAAGATCTGCTGCCCATGATGGGTCAGATCGAGGAGCAGCTGCGCCTCGCCGGCTCCCTGCGGCTGACCCGGCCCGAGCTCAACTTCCTGGCGGAGCGCCCCTTCTTTACCCCTGACTACCTCGACCACCTGCGCCGCAAGCCGCTGGATGCCTCCCTGCTCAAGGTGTTCGAGCAGGATGGTCGCATCAACGTGCGGGTCGAGGGCCCCTGGCAGGACGTGATCCTGTGGGAGATCCCGGTGCTCGCCATCATCAGCGAGATGCGCAACCGCTTCCGCTACCCCCAGTTTGGCGTCAGCCAGGCGCTGGATCGGCTCGATCAGAAGCTCGATAAGCTGGAGCGGGAGCTGAGCCGGGAAGAGATGAGCGAGTTCAACCTCATCGACTTTGGCACCCGCCGCCGCTTCTCCCTCGCGGTGCAGGATGCGGTGGTGGGTCGCCTCCAGGAGCGGCTGCCGGCGTTTCGCGGCACCAGCAACTACCTGCTGGCCCAGAAGTACGGCCTGCCGGCGGTAGGCACCCAGGCTCACGAGTGGTTCCAGGCCCATCAGCAGCTCGGCTTCCCGCTTGAGCACAGCCAGCGTGCCGCCCTCACCAGCTGGCTGGACGAGTTCACCAACCACCTCGGCATCGCGCTCACCGACTGCATCACCATGGATGCCTTCCTGCGCGACTTCGACTTCGAGCTGGCCAGCCGCTATCAGGGGCTACGCCACGACTCCGGCGATCCCGTGGTGTGGGGCGAGAAGGCCATCAGCCACTATCAACGGCTCGGCATCGACCCCACAGAGAAGACGCTGGTCTTCTCCGATGGCCTCAATCTCGACAAGGCCGTCGAGCTGCTGCGCCACTTCCGCGGCCGCATCAACACCAGCTTCGGCATCGGCACCAAGCTCACCTGCGATCTGCCCGGCGTCAGCCCGATGAACATCGTCTTCAAGCTGATCGAGTGCAACGGCGGCCCGGTCGCCAAGATCTCCGACAGCCCGGGCAAGACCCTGTGCCGGGACGCGGACTTCATCCGCAACCTCAAGCAGGCCTTCCACGTCGGGGTCTAACGCCTATTTTTGGGGGCGCATCTTGCGCCAGTGGCCAGTGGCCCCCTACCATTCTCTCCTCGTCAGGTCCGACTGGTGTCGGGCCTTTCTATTGCCCGAACGACAGCCCACCAAGGAATGCACCATGACCCGCAAATGGATATTCGCCCTCACCACCCTGTTCACCAGCCTGAGCGCTATCGCCACCGAACCGCTGCGGGTCTCCGCCATCCCGGACGAAGCCCCCACCGAGCTGCAACGCAAGTTTGCCCCGCTGGGTGACTACCTGGCCGAGAAGACCGGCCGCGAGGTGGTGTTCGTGCCGGTCAACGACTACGCCGCCGTGGTCGAGGCGCTGGCCGCCGGCAAGCTGGACATGGCCTGGCTCGGTGGCTTCACCTATGTGCAGGCCCATCGCCGTGCCGACACGGTGGTGCCCCTGGTTCAGCGCCAGGAGGATGCCCAGTTCACCTCCAAGTTCATCGCCAATGCCGACAGCGGCATCAAGACCCTGGCCGACACTAGGGGCAAGGACTTTGCGTTCGGCTCCCCCTCCTCCACCTCCGGTCACCTGATGCCACGCCACTTCCTGGCCGAGCAGGGCATCAACCCCGAGCGTGACTTCGCCCACGTCGCCTTCTCCGGCGCCCACGACGCCACCGTCGCCTGGGTCGCCTCCGGCAAGGTGCCAGCCGGTGCGCTCAACGCCTCCGTGTGGGAGAAGCTGGTGGAAGAGGGCAAGGTCGACACCGCCAAGGTCAAGGTGATCTGGACCACCCCGACCTACTTTGACTACAACTGGACCGTGCGCGGCGGCCTGGATCCGGCCCTGCAAGAGAAGATCAAGCAGGCCTTCCTCAGTCTGGATCCGGCGGTGCCCGCCCAGGCCGAGATCCTCAAGCTGCAACGCGCCAGCCGCTTCATCGAGACCAAACCCGAGAACTACCTGGGCATCGAAGCCGCCGCCACCCAGGCCGGCCTGCTGAAGTGATCGCCGTCACACTGGACGGGGAAGGATTACGGCTCGGCCAGAGCCGCATCCTGCAGCCGTTCAACCTGCAGATAGCGGCAGGTGAGTGCGTGGCCATCATAGGGCCGAGCGGCGCGGGCAAGACCAGCCTGCTGCGGCTGATCGGCACCGAGCTGCGTGGCGAAGGCAGGCTCGCCCTCTGGGAGCAGGATCCCTGGAGCCTCTCCACCCGGGACCGCCAGCGGCTGCGCAGCCGGATCGGCATGGTCTGGCAGCAACCGCCACTGCCCGCCTCCCAGCAGGTGATGACCGCCGTGCTGGCCGGTCGGCTCGGCCAGTGGTCCCTCGGCCGCTCCTTGCTCTCCCTGCTGCGCCCCTGCGACCCAGCAGGGGCGCGGGCCGAACTGGCCCGCCTCGGCCTTGCCGACAAGTGGCAACAGCGCTGCGGCGAGCTCTCCGGTGGCCAGTTGCAGCGGGTCGGCATCGCCCGGGTGCTCTATCAGCTGCCGGACCTGATCCTGGCGGACGAGCCCGTCTCCGCCCTCGACCCCGTGCTCGCCCAGAGCAGCCTGGATGCCCTGCTGGCCCAGGCCCGCGCCCGGGGCAGCACACTCATCGCCAACCTGCATG
The DNA here is from genome assembly GCF_041403085.1 of Aeromonas sp. S8(2024). Classification (NCBI taxonomy): domain Bacteria; kingdom Pseudomonadati; phylum Pseudomonadota; class Gammaproteobacteria; order Aeromonadales; family Aeromonadaceae; genus Aeromonas; species Aeromonas sp. S8(2024). The sequence goes on from NZ_JBGLRF010000008.1 coordinate 80,210, forward strand.
CGGTCGAGCTGGCGCTCGGCCGCTTCCCCCGCATCATCGGCTTGCGCGAGGGGCGAGTGCAGTTCGACTGTCCGGCGACGGCCGTCACGCCGGCCATGCTGGCCGAGCTCTACGCCGGTGATGACGAGGCGGCTGCGTGTTTGAACTGACCCACCGCTGGCGCCATCCCCTGCCCTGGCTGTTGCTGCTGATCGGCTACAGCCTGTGGCAGCAGGCTGACGGCTGGCTCGGCCTGTTCGACGGCCAGAGCTGGCGGCAGATGGGCAATTTCCTCGCCACCAGCTGGCCACCCCGTTTTGATCGGGACTTTCTCGCCCTGACCCTGACCGCGACTCTGGAGAGCCTGGCGGTCGCCACTCTGGGACTGGCGGGTGCCCTGCTGCTCGGCGTGCCATTTGCCCTGCTCGGCTCGCGCGCCCTGTCGCTGGCCGAACTGGGGCCGGTGCCCAGCCCGCTGCGCAGCGCCTTGCGGGCCCTCTCGCGCCTCGTCGCCATCGTGCTGCGCAGCCTGCCCGAGCTCATCTGGGCGCTGCTGTTCGTGCGCCTGTCCGGGCTTGGGCCGCTGGCCGCCATCCTGGCCATCGCGGTCAGTTACGGCGGCATGCTGGCCAAGGTTTACAACGAGATCATGGAGAGCGGCGCCCTGCAACCTGCCCGCGCCCTGCTGCTCGGCGGCAGCGGCCGGCTGCAGGCACTCTGGTACGGCGTGCTGCCCGCGGTGCGCCAGGAGCTGCTCTCCTACACCGTTTACCGCTGGGAGTGCGCCCTGCGCGCCTCCGTCATCATGGGCTTCGTCGGCGCCGGCGGGCTCGGCCAGCAGCTCGAGCTCTCCCTGCGCATGTTTGCCGGTGGCGAGGTGGTGACCCTGCTGCTGGCCTTCATCCTGCTGGTGACCCTGGCGGATGGCCTCAGCGCCTGGTTGCGCCACAGCCGCTCCCCCGGCCTGCTGTTGCTGATCTGCCTGGGACTGGCCGCAGCTCTCGCCCTTTATCAGCTCGACTGGCGCATGCTGAGCTTTTCCTTCGGGGGACTGGGCTCCTTTCTGGGGGAGTTCTTGCAACCGGACTGGTCATGGCCCTTCCTCAAGACGGTGGCCAGCGGCCTGCTCGATACGGTGCAGATGGCGCTGCTGAGTACCCTCTTCAGCGCCCTGTTGGCCCTGCCGCTGGCCTGCCTCGCTCGCCACTGCTGGCCGCTGCGGCTGCTGTTCAACCTGCTGCGCTCGGTACCCGAGCTCATCTTCGCCAGCCTGCTGGTGATCGCGGTCGGGCTGGGGCCGGTGGCGGGCATACTGGCGCTGACCCTGCACACCACCGGGGTGCTGGCGCGGCTGTTCGTGGAGACCCTGGAGAACGCCGATCCCGCCCCCCGCCTCGCCCTGCAGCTGAGCGGTGCCGGCCCCATTGCCAGCTTCTGGTACGGGCTGTTTCCCCTGGTCACGCGCCAGTGGCTGGCCTACAGCCTCTATCGCGGCGAGATGAACCTGAGGGCCGCCACCATACTCGGCGTGGTCGGCGCCGGCGGGCTGGGGCAGCAGCTCTATGTTTCCCTGAGCCTGTTCCGTTACGATCAGACTGCCACCCTGCTGCTGGCCATCCTGCTGCTGGTCTGGCTGGCGGAGGCCATCAGCCGCCGCACCCGCTTGCCGCGCCCGGCCCCCACTCAGCGGGATTGCCAGATCTGACGCAGGCTCCTGATAAACAAAAAGCCCGCCGGTTTGCACCGGCGGGCTTTTTTCATGGGATCAGACGAGGTCAGTCTTTCTTGGCCAGCAGGAATTTCACCAGCTGGTTGAACTGATCCTGGGAAGTAATGGATTCGATCTTCACCATGTACTTGCCGTTGACCAGGAAGGCCGGCACACCGCGGATGTTGTAGCTTTCGGTGTTGCGGTCAAACTGGGAGACCATGCCGGAGACGGCGAAGCTGTCGACGGCACCGTCGAACTCTTCGGCCGGTACGCCGTTGTCCACGAAGATCTGCTTCACGTCGGCGCGGCTCTGCGGGATCTGACGCTGGGTGTGGATCTTGTCGAAGATGGCCGGGGTCAGCTTGCCTTCAACGTTCAGCAGGCTGGCAACGGCGTAGGCACGCTGCATCTCCGGACCCATTTCGCGGCCCAGGAAGGCCACCGGGTTCTTCTTCATCGGCACGCCTTCCGGCAGGTTCTTCTTCAGATCCTCGGCAATCGGCTCGAACTTGGCGCAGTGGGGGCAGTAGTAGGAGAAGAACTCCAGTACTTCCGGCTGGGCGCTACCGGTCTGCTTGACCACATCATAGTTGACGCCTTCCTTGAATTCGGGGGCGGCGTGAACCATGGGCATCATCAGCATGGCAGCAAGGAAAAACAGAATTTTTTTCATGACGTTTCCTGTTAAGAGATCACTGTGAGGCACGCCCGGCGAACCGAAGCAGTGCCAAGCCTATTGCGTCACCACTGCACAGTCAATGATCAAGCAGGGGCGAGTCCCATCCCTCGCGCACCAGGTCGTCAAGCTCTCTCCCCGGCGCCCGTGTCAGCGCGAACGCCTTGATAGGCTGCCGCGGGTCTGCGGCAGGCATAACGAACGGCTGGCAACCCGCCGCATCACCAGCCCGGCATCAGGGTCAGGGGCGGCGCCTTGAGCGCCTCCAGCTGATCGTGCAGGGTGGCGATCTGCTGGCGCCAGTAGTGCTCGGTGTTGAACCAGGGGAAGTGACGGGGGAAGGCGGGATCCTCCCAGCGCCGCGCCAGCCAGGCCATGTAGTGAACGATGCGCATGGCCCGCAGCGGCTCGATCAGCGCCAGCTCGCGCGGGTCGAACTCCATGAACTCCTCGTAGCCCGCCAGCAGGGTATCGAGCTGGATCTGCTGCTCGCTGCGCTCGCCGTTCAGCATCATCCAGAGATCCTGGATGGCGGGGCCGGTGCGGCAGTCGTCGAGATCGACAAACATGGGACCGTCGCGCCAGAGGATGTTGCCCGGATGACAGTCGCCGTGCAGGGAGATCTGCGCCACATCCAGGGTCATGGCGTCGCCGACGTGCTTGATCAGCTCGTCCAGCACCCCGAAGAACTGCCTGGCCAGCCCGCTCGGCAGCCACTCGCCGGACGCCAGCAGCTGACGCGGCTCGTGCAGCATGGTCTCCACGTCGAGCCGGATCCGGTGGTGGAAGGGCTTGCTGGCACCGAGCTGATGGATGCGGCCGAGGTAGCGCCCCACCCACTCCAGCTGGTCGAGGTTGTCCACCTCGAATTGGCGTCCCCCCACGCTCTGCCAGATGGCAAACGGGTAGCCCTGATGCTCCAGCAGGGTCTCGCCGGCAAAGGCGATGGGAGCGGCGACCGGGATCTCCGCCTCGCACAGGCGAGCGGCAAACTCGTGCTCCTCGAGGATCTGGGCCCGGCTCCAGCGGCCGGGACGGTAGAACTTCACCACGTAGCGGCGACGATCCTCGTCCTGGAACTGATAAACCCGGTTTTCGTAGCTGTTGAGCTCGATGAGGCCCGAGTCGAGCCGCAGACCGCTGAGGTCCAGCGCATCCATGATGAGGTCGGGAGTGAGATCGGAATAGTTGAAACGCATGTCATCCACCATGAGAAAGGGGCGCCGTTGCGCCCCATTCTATCACTACTGTCCGCCGTTGCCGTGCATGGCGGTGCGCCTTGCCGTCACAACCGGCTGATGAATTTGCTGGGCTGGCGCAGGGTTCCCTTGCTGTCGTCAGGCGCCGCCCCTTCGCGTTTGAGCACGAAGCGGATGTCCAGAGTCGGCTTCTTCAGGTTGAAGGGGTCGACGGCCACGCTCACCGGCAGGGTATAGATCTCGCCGGCCTTCAGAGTCACCTCGCGCGGACCGAACCACTCGTGCTCCGGCAACCCCTCCACATCCAGCTGATAGGTCTGGGGATGCAGGGTCTTGTTGAGGATCTTGAGGGTATAGGTGTTCTCGATGAGCCCCTCGCTGTTCTCGCGGAACAGCTGGTTGCGATCCCGCAGGATGTCGAGCCCCATCGGCATGATGGACATGGCGTTGTAGATGAACACCCCCAGCATGATGGCCATCACCAGGCCGTAACCGATCAGCTTGGGCCGCGCCACATGGGTGGAGTCGTTGGCCAGCTTGTGCTCTGTGGTATAGCTGATGAGCCCTTTCGGATAGCCCATCCGCTCCATGGTCTGATCGCAGGCGTCGACGCAGGCGCCACAGTTGATGCACTCGTACTGCAGGCCGTCGCGGATGTCGATACCGGTCGGGCAGACCTGCACACAGAGGTCGCAGTCGATGCAGTCCCCCAGTCCCAGCGCCTTGGGATCGGCCTTGCGGGAACGGGCTCCCCGGGTCTCGCCGCGCTTGGTGTCATAACCGACGATGAAGGTGTCCTTGTCGAACATGGCGGACTGGAAGCGGGCATAGGGGCACATGTGAATGCACATGATGGCGCGCATCCAGCCGGCGTTGCCGTAGGTGCAGGCGGCGAAGAGCACCACCCAGAAGATGACCCAGCCGCTGGCCTGCAGGGTGAAGAAGTCAGGCACCAGCTGGAACACATCCTGGAAGTAGGCGACGAAGGTGAGGCCGGTGCCCAGCGACAGCAGGAGCCAGGCCAGGTGCTTGGCCCCCTTGCGGGCCAGCTTCTCGCCGCTCCAGGGCGAGGCGTCCAGCTTGCGGCGCTTGTTGGCGGAGCCTTCCAGCTTCTCTTCAAACCAGATGAACATGAAGGTCCACACCGTCTGCGGACAGAGGTAGCCGCACCAGACCCGACCCAGGAAGGTAGTCACGAAGAAGAGGGCAAAGGCGGCGATCATGAAGACCCAGGCCAGCAGGGTGAGATCCTGCGGCCAGATGGTGGCGCCGAAGATGTGGAACTGCTGATGGCCGATATCGAACAGCACGGCCTGTCGACCGTCATAGCGCAACCAGGGAATGGCGACGAAGAGCACCACGAAGAACCAGCCCATGGCCTTGCGCATCCGCTGCCAGTAGCCGGTCTGGGCCCGGACATAGATGCGGTTGCCGGGGTTGAACCTGTCGTCGCTGGCTTTGAAGGTATTGGGGTTGAACGTCCCCGTTACATCGCCGGTGACATCCTTGATATCGATCTTGTCCTGGTCGGCCATTGCAACACTTCGCTCCATTAATTAATTGTTATGGGGCGGATTATATCTTAAACAGCCTGCTAATTGTGTGGGTAAAATGTATCTAATGTTCGAGTGGTGTCGCAATTTCAAGCAACAAAAAAGACGTATCGCCAGTTGACGAAACGTCTTTTTAAGAGATTCTTTTGAAAACCTTCAAGCTTCCAGCAAGCGCACTCTTTACTTGATGCCGCGGGCCTTGAGCAGGGCTTCCTTGAAGTCGGGCACGTGGTCCTTGGCCAGACCGGGGATCATCGCCTGCTTGTCGGATTCACGCATCTTGAGGTGGTAGATCAGCATGTCGTCGGTCAGCTCGGACAGAGGCCCTTCAAATCCCGCTTCTTCGGCCAGTTTGGCAACAAACTGTACCAGGCTGAGATCCTGTTCCTTGATCCAGGCAGGCTGCAACAACTCCAGCAGCTCTTCGATACGATGACATTGCATAGACGACCTCTTTAATCTGTCTTGTGAAACTCAGGCAACCTTACCCATCAAGGCTACTTCGATACGATCCCGCCCATTATGCTTGGCCTGATAGAGGGCCGCATCCGCTTTTTGTATCAGCTCGCTGATGGAGAGGGTCTGATCCGGTACCAGGGTCGCCACCCCGAAACTACAGCTGACCCGACCGGAAACCAGGGACTTCTGATGGGGAATGCTCAACTCCTTGAGGGCCACCCGCACGTTCTCGGCGATCTGCATGGCCCCCTGCATGCTGGTGCAGGGCAGCAGCAGCGCAAACTCTTCACCGCCGTAACGGGCGGCGAGGTCATCCTCCCGCCGTTGCACCTCGGCCAGCAGACCCGCCACCTGCTGCAGGCACTCATCCCCCAGCTGATGGCCGTAGAGATCGTTGAACTGCTTGAAGTAGTCCACATCCACCAGCACCAGCGACAAGGGAGCCCGGGCACGGTGGCAGCGCCGCCAGGCGCGCTCGAGGCAGTAGTCGAGGTGGGCCCGGTTGGCGATGCCGGTCAACCCGTCCAGCCGGGAGGTGAGCTTGAGGTGCTCGGAGACCGCCTTGAGCTCGGCCACCAGGTCGGCGTTGGAGAAACGGTGATAGAGGGAGGCCACCTGATCCCGCCGCAGGCGACGCAGCAGGGTCGGCAGGAAGACAAACAGGTAGCCGGCCAGCATGCTGGAGACGATCCGCTCCTGCTCGTTGCCCGCCCCCAGTTCGAACACCATGGCCAGCCCGAGCGGCAGCACGGCGCCATAGAGGGAGCGGCGACTGCCAAACAGCATGATGGCACTGCCGGTGAGGATCAGACTGGCGAGCATCATCATGGCGGCGCGGTAGGTATCGGGCAGCTTGTCCATGTAGAGCAGCACGCCCAGCGCCCAGATGATGGAGGTGATGGTCACCCCGATGAAGAGTTCACGCTCCAGCACCGGCAGCGGGAGCTGTGCCAGCCTGGGCTGGCGCCAGCGCAGATGCCAGCCCCGGCAGAGCAGCAGCAGCATCACGCTCGCCAGCCAGCCGAGCGCCTCGCTGGCGGGCAGGTAGTCGTGGAACAGCAGGCTCCAGCCAAGTGCCAGCAGACCCAGGCAAGGCAGGCTGAATGAGGCGTGGGTATAGAGCTGGGCCATGATGGCCTGCTTTACCTGACGTGTCACACTCTGGGTCAACTGCGTACTCCCTGTACAAGAGCCGCACAGTCTACCACTACCCCTTCGGAGCCAACAATAAAACGTCCGTTATTAAGCGGTTAGTCAGTCGATGATGCCAGACCCCAGCCTATCGGCAGGGGCGGCTCAGCCGCGCTCCAGCTCGTCGAGGATCGGGCACTCGGGGTTCTCGTCCCCATGGCAGCAACCGACCAGCCCCTCGAGAGAGCTGAGCATGGCCTGCAGGCCGGCGATACGGGCGCGCAGATCGACGATCTTCTCCTGCGCCAGCTTCTTCACCTGGGCGCTGGTTCTGTGCTCGTCCCGATAGAGCGCCAGCAGCTCCTGACACTCCTCCAGATTGAAGCCGGTCTCCCGCGCCCGCTTGACGAAGCGCAGCTCGCGCAGGGCCGAGTCGGTGTAACTGCGATAGCCATTGTCGCTGCGCACCGGCGCCGAGATGAGGCCGATGCTCTCGTAGTAGCGGATGGTCTTGGCGGTCAGTCCCGTCGCCTTGGCTACCTTGCTGATGTTCATGGATGACTCCTTAACGGTTCGATTCAGTGCTGACATGGTGGCTGGCATGGGCGAGCGCCCGCGGTTGCCAGCGTTTCAGTAACAGGGAATTGCTCAAGACTGTGATGCTGCTCAGGGCCATGGCCGCCCCCGCCAGCTCGGGGCTGAGGTAACCCAGCGCCGCCAGCGGAATGCCGATGATGTTGAACACGAAGGCCCAGAACAGGTTCTGCTGGATGGTGCGCCAGGTCGCCGCCGAGATGTCGATGGCATCGGCCACCAGTCGCGGATCAGAGCGCATCAGCGTGATGGCGGCGGTCTCCATCGCCACGTCGGAGCCGGAGCCCATGGCGATGCCTACATCCGCTGCCGCCAGCGCCGGGGCGTCGTTCACCCCGTCCCCCACCATGGCCACCAGCCCGCGAGTTTGCGCCCGCAGCGCCTCGACCTTTTCCACCTTGCCAGCCGGCAGCACGGAGTCAAAGGCCCCGTCCAGCCCCAGCTTGGCGGCGATATGGGCCACCGGCGCCGGCGCATCACCGCTCACTAGCCAGCTGGCGATGCCGCGCTGGCGCAGGGTGGCGATAGCTTCCGGACTCTCGGGGCGCAGGGTATCGGCCAGGGCCGCTATGCCGGCCACCACGCCGTCGATGGCCACCCAGACCCGAGTCGCGCCGTCGGCGGCTTGCTGATCCTGCGCAGGCGCTTCCATGCCGAGTTGTGCCAACAGATTGGCATTGCCGATAGCGACCGTGTGACCAGCTACCTGACCGACAATACCGGCCCCGACCCGCACCTCGACGGCTTCCGGCTGGGGCAACACGGCATCTTTTCCGGCCGCCTCGCGCATGGCCAGCGCCAGCGGGTGCTCACTCGCCTGCTGCAGTGCGGCAGCAAGGCGCAGCTGCTCGTCGTTGCCGCTCCAGCTCGCCAGCACCGGCCGGCCCTGAGTGAGCGTACCTGTCTTGTCGAAGATGAGCGCCTTGATGGCGTGGGCCTTCTGCAGGGTATCCACATCCTTGATCAGAATGCCGTGGCGCGCCGCCACCCCGGTGCCGGTGACGATGGCGGCCGGCGTGGCCAGTCCCAGCGCGCAGGGGCAGGCGATTACCAGCACCGCCACCGCCGCCAGCAGCGCCTGACCGAAGTCGTTGCCGATGGCGTACCACACCAGCAGGGTAAAGAGGGCGATGGCCATCACCACCGGCACGAACACGGCGGAGACCTTGTCCACCAACTGCTGCAGCGGGGCCTTGCCCATCTGGGCGCTCTCCACCAGAGCGATGATCTTGCTGAGACTGGAATCCTCCCCCACGGTGGTGGCCTCGATCTCCAGCACACCGGAGCGGTTGATGGCGCCGCCCAGCACCTTGTCACCCTCGCCGCGCGGCACCGGCAGGCTCTCGCCGGTGAGGATCGACTCGTCCAGCTCGCTCTCGCCGCTCAGGATCTTGCCATCCACCGGTACCCGCTCACCCACCAGCACCCGCAGCCGATCGCCGCGCAGCACCTCGTCGATGGCGACGCTCTGCCAGCTCTCACCGCGCCAGACGGTGGCGGTTTCCGGCCGCAGCGCCATCAGTTCGCGAATGGCGGACTGGGTGCTGCGTCGGGCCCTGGCTTCCAGCAGCTTGCCGAGGGAGATCAGGGTGATGATGATGGCGCTCGCCTCGAAATAGAGCTGGCCGCTGGCAGCCATCCCCAGGGTCAGCAGCAGATAGAGGCTGTAGAAGTAGGCCGCACTGGTACCGGTCGCCACCAGCACGTCCATGTTGGCGGAGCGGTTCTTGATGGCGAGCCAGGCACCGCGATAGAAGCGGGCCCCGATCCAAAACTGTACCGGGGTGGCGAGCACCAGCTCCAGCCAGGCGGGCAGATGCCAGGGCAGCAGACCAGCCATTGAGAGCATACCCACCAACAGCGGCAGGGTCAGCAGCGCCGAGACGATGACCCGGGTCTGCGCCTGACGGGCGCTGGCGGCCTCCTGCGCTTCCCGCTCCAGCAACTGCTGGCGGCGGCCACTGGCGGAGCCTTGCGCCAGCTGGGCGCCAAAGCCGAGGGCTTCGATCTGCTCGCGCAATGCGGCAGGGGTCTGCATCCCGGGCACCAGCACAATACGGGCCTGCTCGAGCGAGAAGTTGACGTCGGCTGAGATGACGCCGGGCAGCGCGGCCAGCATCTTGTTCAGACGGGCCGAACAACCGGCACAGGTCATGCCGCTGATCTGGAAGGAGAGCGTCTCGTGGCCATAGTCATAGCCCTGTGCCTGAATGCTCTCCAGCACCGCCGGCAAACGATCGGTGCTGGCCAGGTCGATGGCGGCCTGCTCCAGCGCGAAATTGACGGTCGCCTCGACCCCCTCCAGCTTGTTGAGGGCGGTCGTGATGCGGCTGGCGCAATTGGCGCAGCTCATGCCTGTGAGCGGCAGCTGCAGATGGATGGGTGATTGAATATGAGTGGTCATCTTGTTCCTCCCCGGAACCCGTCGGCCAGAACGAGCACCGACCAGCAAACCCTAACCTTTACTGTAAGGGTAAGCTCAAGCCACCTGACTCACTTTTTGCAGATGAAAAAACGGCGCCCGTTTGCTGCCAGAGAGCAAACGGACGCCGCATTCAACTATTACGCGGTGTGATCGGCTCAGATGCCGTACTGGGCGCGGTACGCCTTCATGGCAGCCAGTTGCGTAGCCAGCTCCGGCTGCTCGGCCTGCTTCTCTTCCAGATAAGCGATCAGGTCGCTCATCTGGATGATGGCGATGATGTGGGCGCCGTAGTCACGCTCCACCTCCTGAATGGCGGAGAGCTCGCCCTTGCCCTTCTCCTGACGGTCCAGCGCGATCAGCACACCGGCCAGGGAGGCGCCGTTGGCCTGGATCAGATCCATGGATTCGCGGATGGCGGTGCCGGCGGTGATGACGTCATCCACCAGCATGATGCGCCCCTTGAGCGGGCAGCCCACCAGATTGCCGCCTTCACCGTGATCCTTGGCTTCCTTGCGGTTGAAGCACCAGGGCACGTCCACGTCGTGCTGCTCCACCAGCTGCACCGCGGTGGCGGAGGCGATGGGGATCCCCTTGTAGGCCGGGCCAAACAGCACATCAAACTCGATGCCGGCATCCATCAGGGCGGCGGCATAGAAGCGGCCGAGACGGGCCAGATCGCGGCCGCTGTTGAACAGACCGGCGTTGAAGAAGTAGGGGCTTTTACGACCGGATTTCAGGGTAAATTCACCGAATTTGAGGACCTGTTTCTCCAGGGCGAACTCGATAAATTGACGCTGGTAGGCTTTCATTCTGGCTCCTTGCTTGGCTTGTCGTTTACTTTCGTGGGGTATAAAAAAACGCGGACAATGCCGCGTTTTTAAAATCATGCAAGTGACTGCTTCTGCAGCGCAATGATGTCGGCGATGCCGCCCTTGGCGAGCGCCAGCATCTCCAGCAGCTCGTCGTGGGTGAAGGGCTCGGCCTCCGCGGTGCCCTGCACCTCGATGATGCGACCATCTTCGGTCATCACCACGTTCATGTCGGTCTCGGCGGCGGAGTCTTCGATGTACTCCAGATCACAGATGGCTTCCCCTTCGAACATGCCGACGGAGACGGCGGCAATCATCTGCTTGAGCGGGCTCTGCTTGATCATGCCCTTCTCGACCATCCAGTTCAGCGCATCCACCAGCGCCACACAGGCACCTGTGATGGCGGCGGTACGGGTGCCACCGTCGGCCTGCAGCACGTCGCAGTCAACTGTGATGGAGTGCTCACCCAGCGCGGTCAGGTCTACCGCGGCGCGCAGGGAGCGGGCGATCAGGCGGGAGATCTCCAGGGTGCGGCCGCTCTGCTTGCCGGAGGCCGCTTCGCGGTTCATCCGGGAGTGGGTGGAGCGCGGCAGCATACCGTACTCGGCGGTCACCCAGCCCTGATTCTTCCCTTTCAGGAAGCGCGGCACGCTGGTGTCGACGCTGGCGGTGCAGAGCACGCGGGTGTTGCCGAATTCCACCAGCACGGACCCTTCAGCATGCTTGGTGAAGTGGCGGGTAATGGTGACCGGACGAAGCTGCGCGGCAGTGCGATCGCTGGGACGTGACATGGGACGGACCTCTGGGCTGGCTGAATTGGCGCAGGAGTATAAGTGATCCCAGCCCAAATATCAGCCGCTAAAACCACGCTGTCGGCTGACGGAGCAGGTCTGGCTGAGTATACTGGCCGCACACTTCATCAAGCCCGGAACAATCAATGATTCACAGCATGACCGCCTACGCCCGCAAGGAACTCAAGGGCGACTGGGGCACAGCCGTTTGGGAAATTCGTTCGGTCAACCAGCGCTATCTGGAGACCTACATTCGCCTGCCGGAACAACTGCGCAGCCTGGAGCCGGTTCTGCGTGAGCGCTTCCGCGCCAAGCTGCAGCGCGGCAAGGTGGAGTGCAACCTGCGTTTCGAGGCCGCGCAAGCCGCTGCCAGCCAGCTGCACATCAATGAAGAGCTGGCCAAGCTCATCATCGACAGCGCCAACTGGGTGATGAAAGAGGCGGGCCAGGGCCAGCTTAACCCGGTCGACGTGCTGCGCTGGCCGGGCGTCATGGCTGCCGCCGAGCAGGACATGGATGCGGTCGCCACCGAGCTGCTCGGTGGATTTGACCTGACCATGGAAGATTTCCTCGCCTCCCGCGCCAGCGAAGGGGCCAACCTCAAGGCCCTGATCGAGCAGCGTCTGGCCGGCATTCAGGTAGAAGTGAAGAAGGTGCGCGTGCACCTGCCGCAGATCATCGAGTGGCAGCGCCAGAAGCTCACCGACCGGCTGGCCGAAGCCAAGGTGGAGCTGGATCCGGCCCGCATCGAGCAGGAGATCGTGCTGCTGGCCCAGAAGATCGACGTGGCGGAAGAGCTGGATCGGCTGGAGATGCACATCAGCGAAACCAACAAGATCATGAAGAAGGGTGGCGCCTGTGGCCGTCGCCTCGACTTCATGATGCAGGAGTTCAACCGCGAGTCGAACACCCTCGGTTCCAAGTCGATCAACGCCGAGGTGACCCAGTCCGCCGTCGAGTTGAAAGTGCTCATCGAGCAAATGCGCGAACAAATTCAGAACATCGAATGACATCGGTTCGATAGCGTGAAAAAGCCATTGGAAACAATGGCTTTTTCTTTTTTAAGCGGTACAGGCGAGCGCAACGGGTAGGCTGTCACTGCATGCGGCCGCCGGGCCGAGATCCCGCACTATGTCGCGGATCACCGCATCCAGCTGATGAAGGCTGTGATGATGAGGCAGGGTGATCAGGTGGGAGTGCTCGCCCGAGGTCGCCAGGCAATGGCGCTTCCAGGTGCGTTCCGAGGGGCGCGGGAAGACCACGGTAATGGAGTGCGGATGCCGCCAGGCGGGCACCCCCTGCTGATTCAGCCGCTCCACCAGCTGCTGGGCCATGGCCAGGCAGCGCCCGGTCCGCTCACGCCACTGGGCCAGCGTCCGTCCCTTGATGGCGGCCCACATCAACAGGGGCGTGAAGCCGTTGCGCGATCCGCTGATGGTCTGATCGCTGGCCGAGATGTAGTCCACCTCCACGGCGATGCGATCCACAAAACGCCGCCTGGCCAGCACGATGCCGCACGGGATCGGCGACCCCATCATCTTGTGGCCCGAGACACTGATGGAATCGATGCCGTCGGCAAATGAAAAGGCCGGCGCATCGTCCACAAACGGCAGAATCATGCCGCTCAGGGCCGCATCCGCGTGCAGGTAGTAGTCCTGACGGGGGATGCCGATGGCCGACAGCCGCCGTTGAATGGCGCCGATGTCGTCGACCGCCCCCTTCATAGTGGTACCGATATTGGCAAATATGATGGGATGACGCTCGCCATCATTCACTATCTGCTCTGCCAATTTATCGCAGTCAATTTCCCCGCTGGGCAGTGTGGGAATTTCCTTGGCCTTGATCCGTAGCAACCTGATTATTTTGGCAACCGAATAGTGTGTCTCTTGTGAATAATAGAGGGTGCCTTCAGGAAACAACTCTCTGGCAAGATAACAGCCAAACATATTGCCTTCGGTGCCGCCATTGGTCACATAACCCCAGCTCTGCTCTGGCGGGATTGAAAATAGCGATGAGAAATAGTGCATGACCTCTCGCTCAAATTCGAAGGTATTGAGCAAATAATTTCCAGGTACGCCCCAGTCGCCACAGTTATTGATAGAAAACTGTAAAAACTTGTGCAGCTTGGAATAATCAAAGTCGGCAGCCTCCGGATAACCGACATTGAAATATTGATGGGTAAGGCAGAACTGCCAAAACTGCTCTAGCCTGTGCTGATCTTCTGCTGACAGCGTCATGATGGTGTCCGTGGCGAGCGCCATGACTTGGCGCCGCCCTTGCTGAATGATAAGAGCAATGCGTGAAATTAATTAACTATATACAGCCAGTCAGGCCGCCTGGGAGCCGCTCAGGAGCGCCCACCAGGCTGACAGGGTGGGCCTGCGCGCCAGCTCGTCAAAGCCGACATCGACCCCCTGTGCCTTCAGCTCTGCGGTAAAGCGCATGATGCTGAGGGAGTCCAGCCCATACAGCACCAGACTCTCCTCCGGATCCAGCTCCCCCTCCTCCACCAAGCTCTGTACTCGTTCATTCAACCACTCACGGGTCATGAATGTTGGTCTGCTCATGTTATTTCCTCACTGTCTGTCATGGTTATTTCTAGTCGTGATTGTTTAATCAACGCCCCCACCCAATTGCTGAAAACTGAATCGACGGCTGCCAAAAAAGAGGGTCCGTCATACCGGCCTGAAATACCGTCCAGAGTCATCTCTGGCCACGACCGATGCCAATTTAATTAAGCGAATCATCGATATAACCATATGGGTTGACGGATTAAATTAACATTGAAATGAAAATCATTATCATCTTTAAATATATAAACAACGAAACACGACAAGTTGTCAACGCCATGAATGAGATGAAAGAACTGACCGCGATGCAGGCGGCTTGCTGGATGGGACGCAGCGCACATGCCCATCTGGGGGGCGTCAGTGCCCACCTCTACGCCGAGTTTGACGGCCCGGCCCTCGATCTGGCGCGCCTGCACGGTGCGCTGGAACGTCTCTATCAGGCGCACCCCATGCTGTGCCTGACCGTCACCCGGGACGGCGCCCAAACGTTGGGAGAGCCTGCCCCGGCCATGCTGGAGATAGATGATTTCCGCTCCCTGAGCGGCCAGCCACTGGCCGATGCCCTGGCCCGCAAGCGGCAGGAGTGGACCCACCAGCAACTCGATCTGAGCCGGGGTCAGGCGGCCCGCTTCTCCGTCACCCGGCTGGCAGAGCAGCGCCAGCGGCTGCACATCGACACCGACATGATGGCCGTCGATCCCTCCAGCGTGCGGATCCTGCTCGCCGACCTGGCCCGGTGGTACGAAGAACCGGAGTGGACGCCACCGCCAGCCCCTTCGTTTTTTGCCTGGCACGAGGCTGTGCAGACGCGCCTGCGCGCGCGCCGGGAACAGGATCGGCAGTGGTGGCGACAACAGCTGCCAACGTTGGCGCCGGCGCCTACCCTGCCGACCGTTCCGCAGCAGGCGCCCCCCGCCAGCGAGCGCCTCAGCACCACCCTGGATGCCGCTACCTGCCAAGCCCTTACCACCCTGGCACGGCAGCGGCGCCTGACCCTCTCCAGCCTGATGCTGGGCCTCTTTGCCCACGCCCTGGGCAAGGCCACCGGCGACAGGCGTTTTCGCCTCAATGTCCCCTTCTTCTGGCGCGAGCCCGTGCTCGGCAACGAGCAGCGGATCGTCGGCGAGTTCGCCAACCTCACCCTGGTGGACGTGGACCTTGACCAGGCCGGCACGCTGGATGCGCTGTGCCGGCAACTGGCGGCCCAATGGCACCAGCGCCTCGGCCACGGCGCCTATTCCGGCGTGGCGGTGATGCGCGACCTCTCCCGCCACCACGGCTCGGCCCAGCTGGCCCCCATCGTCTTCACCGCCGCCCTGGATCTGGAAGGGGGCTCGCTGTTTGACGAACGGGTGCACAGGGTCTTCGGCGCCATGAACTGGGTCATCTCCCAGGGCCCCCAGGTGGCGTTGGATGCCCAGCTGGTACGCCTGCGCGGTGAACTGCTCATCAACTGGGACGTCCGCCTCGATGCCCTGCCGCGCCCCTGGATCACCGCCCTCTTCGACGATCTGGTGGCACAGTTGCGCCAGCTGGCGCGGGATCCCGCCCTGCTCGACACGCCACTGCATCGCCGCCGCGAAACGCCCCTGACGCCACTCCAGCAGGCCTACCTGCTCGGGCGCACTACCCAGTTTCCACTCGGAGGGGTCGCCATGCAGGAGTACCGGGAGTACCGCGGCAAGATGGAGCCGGCGCTGCTGCGTTCCCGCCTGCGGGAGATGGTGCAGCGCCACGATGCGCTGCGTACCCGCATCGATGCCGACCGCCTGGTACAGATCGTCGATGACGAGGCGCGCCTCAATCTGCACGAACAGGACCTGCGTCAGCTGACCGAAGAGGAGGTGGAGCCCAGGCTCGCTCGCCACCGGGAGGCATACAGCCATGCCCTGTTCGACCTGACGCAGTCCCCCTGGGATCTGACCCTGCTGCACCTGCCGGGAGACGAGCTGGTCGCCTTCGTGCGCATCGATGCCCTGATCCTGGATGGACACGCCATCGCCACCCTGATGCGCGAGCTGTTCGAAGGGATTGTGGCCCCCGCGCTGCCCTCCCCGCCCGCTCACGAGCCCACGGCGGCGCAGCGGGAGCAAGCCGGGGACTACTGGCGGCGCAAGCTGGCCAGGCTGGAGGGGCCACCGCGCCTGCCCTGGACCCAGCCACTCGAATCTCTGCGCCGTGCCCGTTACGCACGCCAGCGGCAACGCATACCTGCCGGGCAGGCGGCCGCGCTCTACAAGCTGGGTGCCCGCCAGCACCTGTTCAAGAACACCACCCTGATGGCCGTCATCCTGGAGGTGCTATCCCGCTGGCGCGACGAGGGGGACCTCTGCGTGGCCGTGCCGGTGGCCCCGCCACCCGGCGGGCCGCTGACCAACCGTTCCAGCTTTATCGCCCTCACCTGGCAGCCCGCGGAGGGCACCCTGCTGGAGCGGGCCCACATTCTGCAGCAGGACGTCATGGAGGGGCTGGATCGGCTCGCGTTCTCCGGGGTCGATATCGCCCGCCAGCTGGTGGAGACCCATGGCGGCGGGCCTGCCCTGCCCGTGGTCATCACCAACGGACTGGCCTGGCCGGTGGCCGCGCCAGAGAGCCCCATGCAGTGGCAAGGGGGCCTGACCCAGACACCCCAGGTCGCCATGGACATTCGCATCAGCCAGCAGGCCGACGGTACCCTGGTGCTCGACATCGACTACGCCCGCGAGGCCCTGGAGGCCGCGCTGGTGAGCGATCTGCTCGCGGCCATGGCGCGTGCCGTGGCCCGGCTGGCAGAGGGAAAGGCATTTCACCTCCCGGATCTGGTCACCCCCACCCATGCCCGTCACAACAGCCTGCCGGACGCCGCCTGCCACACCGACTTCCTGCAGCGCATCGCCGATCGCCTGTTCCATTCGCAGCACGAGGCGGTGGCCCTGATCCAGGGGGAACGGCGGCTCAGCTACCGGGAGCTTGGTCACGGCGTGGGGCGCGTGATGCATGCCCTGAGCGAGGCCGGCATCGAGGACGGGCAGGTCGTCGCCATCTGCCTGCCGCGCAGCCCAGAACACACCATGGTGACCCTGGCCTGCGCCCTCAGCGGCATCATCTGGGTGCCCGTCGATGCCGCCTCGCCAGCCGAGCGCCGCCGCTATCTGCTGGACAACTGCTGCCCCGACCTGGTGGTGGCAGAGCCAGGCGCAGAGACCGGCCACCCCACGCTGACCCCGGCCACCCTGCTGGCCGGCTCCGACGCCCCCCTCGGCACGCCTTGGGCGGGGCGCAGTGCCCACACCACGCCGGCCTACTACCTCTATACCTCAGGCACCACGGGGCGCCCCAAGTGCGTGGTGCTGAGCAACCAGGCCACCGCCAACGTGATCGGCAGCACTCTGCAGCGTTGGGGCATTACAGAGCAGGACAAGTTTCTCTCCGTCACCCCGCTGCACCACGACATGTCGGTCTTCGACGTGTTTGGCTGCCTGACCGCCGGCGCCACCCTGGTGCTGCCGGAGCCAGGCGCCGACAAGGATGCGGTGCACTGGGGCCGACTCATCGCGCACCACGGCGTCACCCTCTGGTGTTCGGTGCCGGCCATGCTGGAGATGCTGCTCGCCTGCCACCCGGTCGACACGCTGCAGAGTCTGCGGCTCATCGCCCAGGGGGGGGATTACATCAAGCCGGGCATCATAGAGCGCCTGCGCACCGGCCTGCCTGCCGCCCGTCTCTTCTCCCTCGGCGGGCCGACCGAAACCACCATCTGGAGCATCTGGCACGAGATAAGCGCCGACGATCGGCAGCGCATTCCCTACGGCACACCACTGCCGGGCAATGCCTACTGGCTGCTGGACGAGCGCGGTGAGCACTGCCCGCTCGGAGTGGCGGGCCGTATCCATACCAGCGGCGTCAACCTGGCCCTCGGCTACCTCGAACAGGGGCAGCTCGTCCAGACCGACTTCGTCACCCTCACCGATGACAAAGGCCAACCGGTGCGTGCGTTTCGCACCGGCGACCGGGGCCGCTACCGCCGCGACGGCACCCTGCTGTTCGACAGCCGGGTCAACGGTTACATCAAGGTGCGCGGGGTGCGTGTCTCGCTGCCCGACGTCGAGAGTGCCCTCATCACCCATCCGGCCCTCGCCCAGGTGCTGGTGGTGGAGTACGGCGACGAGCAACAGGGAGAGCTGGGGATCGGGCTGCTCTACGTCTGCGCCACCGGCCACCGGCTGGACCCTGCCGCCCTGCGCGAGTTTGCCCGGGCGCAGTTGCCGGCCTCCCATGTGCCGACCCGCGCCCTGGCTGTCGAGCAGTTGCCCCTCACCGCCAACGGCAAGCCGGACAAGCCCGCCGCTCGCACCCTGCTGGCGCAACCCGCCCCCCGTCACGGGGTACTCGACATCTATCTGGAGGTGCTGGGCGCGGCACCGGGCAGCGCCGACAGCCGGCAGCCCTTTACCGCGCTGGGGTTGCGGCCCCAGCACCTGAAGACCATTTCGGCCCGGCTGCGCGAACGCTTCGCCGTGGAGCTGTCACCGGGCCAGCTGCTGGCCTGCCGCACGGCGGCCGACGTCGAGGGACTGCTGGCCAGCGTGCACGCCTGACCCTGCGCCCCGGCATGGCCGGGGCGCATCACCTTTTCTTTGGGAGTGTTTATGGAGACCACACACGTGGATATCGCCGGGGTCGGCATCGGCCCCTTCAACCTGGGGCTGGCCGCCCTGCTGGACCGGCATCCCGAGCTGAGCGGGGTGTTTCTGGACCGCAAACCGGCCTTCAGCTGGCACCAGGGGCTCCTGCTGCCGGGCACCACGCTGCAGGTGCCCTTCCTGGCCGACCTGGTCACCCTGGCCGACCCGACCCATCCGCTGAGCTACCTCAACTATCTGCACCGGCACGACCGGCTCTACCCCTTCTACTACTACGACCACTTCCAGATCCCGCGCCGCGAGTATAACCACTACTGCCGCTGGGCCGCCGAGCAGCTCCCCAGCTGCCGCTTTGGCGAAGAGGTGGTGGCGGTGTATTACGATGCGAGCAAGGAGCGCTTCTGCCTCGAGAGCCGCGACGCCGACGGCCGGGCCCGCCACTATCAGAGCAGTGATCTGGCCATCGGCATCGGCACCCGCCCGGCCCTGCCAGCCTGGGCGCAGGGGATCGATCATCCCAATCTGCTGCACTCCGCCGACTTCCTGCACGCCAGGGAGCGCCTGGCCGCCTGCCGCCGGGTGACAGTGGTCGGCTCGGGGCAGAGTGCGGCCGAGTGCGTGCTGGCCCTGTTCCAGACGCTCACGCCGGAGCGGGTGGCCGCCGGGGCGGCCATCCAGTGGATCACCCGGGCCCCCGGCTTCCACCCCATGGAGTACTCCAAGCTGGGGCAGGAGTGCTTCACCCCCGGCTACATGGACTATTTCCAGCGCATCCCGCGGGAGAAACGGCGCGCCATCGTGGCCGGGCAGGGGATGCTCTACAAGGGGATCAGCTTCGCGACCATAGGCGCCCTGTTCGACCTGCTCTACGAGCGATCCATCGGCGGCCAGACACCCGGGCTGACCCTCTTCTCCAGCTGCAATCTGGAGGCGGCCGAAGTCCTGAGCGACGGCACCCTGCATCTGACCTGCCACCACACCCAGCTCGATCAGCGTTGTACCCTCGAGGCCGATGCCGTGGTGGCCGCCACCGGCTATGCCCACGCCTGGCCCGCCTGGTTCGAACAATTGAAGGGTGAGGTGCTGGCCGTTGATGAACAGGGGGACTGCATAGTGCAGGAGGACTTCACCGCCCGCCGCGCCGATCGGGGCACTGGCCGGGTCTTCATCCACAACGCCGACATCTTCCAGCAGGGGGTAGGCTCGCCGGATCTGGGGCTCGGGCCCAACCGCAATGCCCGCATCCTCAATCAGCTGCTGGGGCGCGCCCACTACCACCTGCCCGCCCGCACCACCTTCCAGCACTACGGTCTGCCGACCGACTGAGTCAAACAGTGAGCCCCCTTGCGGGGGCTCACGCCATCACACCTGTGGGGCCAGGGCCGCGAGCGGGCTGGCGGTACCCTCCCGCACCAGCTGTTCGAGCAACCGGTCAAGCAGGGCACAGAGAGTCTGTATCTGGGCCGGGCTGTAGCGACCGTCCCGGTAGGTGATGACCAGCCGCAGCCGCCGCTCATCGTCCAGCACGTCTTCCATGATTTCGAACTGCAGGCCGAACATGGTTTCGGTCTTGTCCGCATCGATCTGGCGGTAGCGCAGCCCCTCGCCCGCCGGGGTCGGCAGACGGCCGTTGAGGGCGTTGCTGGCGTGGATCTGGATGTAGACGTCGAACAGCAAGCCGTCGGCCGGCGTCATGCCCAATCCCTGCTGGATCTGTTCGAGCGGCACATCCGCGTAGCAGAGTGAGTCGTTGATGGTGCGGGTCACCTGACGCAGCAGATCGCCAAACCGGGTGGTCGCGGCAAACGACACCCGATGCGCCACCATGGTGGTGAAATAGCCCACCGAGTCGAAGAAGGTGGGATCGGTGCGCCCCGAGGTCGAGGTGCCGATCAGGATCTCCTCGGCCTGACCCAGCTGGTGCAAGGAGAGGGCGATGGCCGTGTACATCAGGGTAAAGAGGGAGGCATCGTGGCCACGGGCCAGCTCATAGAGCCGGGCCAGCGTGCCCCCGGCCGGCTGCCACTCGTGCCAGCGGGCGGCCCAGGTTTCCCCCTGCAGGGGCATCACCGGCAAGGGAGGACGGCGGGAAGCCGGCACGGCGCCGTGCAGCAGACGGGTCCAGTAGGCCAGGTGCGTCTCGTTGATGCCATCCGCCGCCTGCCGGCGGGCAAAATCGTGAAACGCCGGCGCCGGTGCATCCCAGTGGGGGGCAGTCCCGGCGGCGCGAGCCAGATAAGCCTGGGCCAGCTCCCCCATCATCAGGTTGATGGACCACTCGTCCACCACCATGTGATGCACCAGCAAGGAGAGCTGCTGACGCCCCGTGGCCGGATTGCGCAGGAAACGGATCCGCAGCGGCAGCTCCCGGGTCAGGTCGAAGCGATGGGCCGCTGCGTCGGCCAGGGTCATCCCCTGCGACTCGGCACTGCCCCAGAACCAGCGATAGCCGGCCAGCTGATCGGCCGGGAGAATGCGTTGCCGCACCTCGCCATCCTGCGTCATGAACAGGGTCCGCAAACTGGCGTGGCGCTCGATAATATCGGTAAAGGCGCGAGCAAACAGGGACTCGTCCACCTCGTCAATAAAGTCGAGGGCAAACGGAAGATTAAAAATGGTGCCAAAGTCGTGGGCTTCATAAGCCCGCCACAGAGAGGCCTGCGCCAGGGCGAGCGGAGCCGGTTCCCTGTTATTTGCCGGGACGGCTTCCTGCAATGAAGCCTGCTCTGATATCACGGCCTTGCGTGCCAGGGCAGCCGCCGTCGGCGATTCGAAAAAGTCGTTGAAGCGGCACTCGATACCGTGCTCGCTCAGTAATTTCCCAATAATTCTGGTCGCCAGCAGGGAGTGACCACCATTATCAAAAAAGTCATCATCCGGCCCCATATCGGGCGATGACAAGGCACGACGAAATTCCTCAAGAATAATCCGTGAAATATTCTTGCCGACATCATGAGCAGGGGCACAAGAGGCTGGTGTGGCAATGCATGCCGGGGATGATAGCAGCAGCGGCGTTTGCCCGGCCTGGCCGGTAGCCAACCGATCGTAGTGCTCCTTCAGCGCAGCCATCAGGGTCTGTGGCGAACCCTGTTCCGCAAGCACAGGATGCAGCACCAGCGCCAGTGTCACACTATTTTCTGCGTTGATAATCAATGCCTTGAAAGGTGGTTGGCGGGCACTGTCCCAGGGGAGCTGCTGCACTCTCCGTACCAGCTCATCCACCTCGTCAGCCGCCAGACGATGAAATTCCAGACAGGGATACCAGCCATTTATCTGATATTTAAATAGATCGCCATCGGCACTGAAAAAATAACGGGCATTGAGTTCCGGCTGCTCTTTTATTAATAACTCAACACTCAGTATCAACAGCGAAATATCAATATCGTCAGGGAGCGGCCAACACATCGCCTGTTTAATTATCTGCTCGGGCTGCTGTTGTTGTAACAACCAGCAGCTCTCTTCATGGGCACTGACAGGCAGCTCAAGCAGCCCCTCATTATGGAATTGCAGCAAAAGCCATCTCCTTCTCTGTGGAAATATAACCCTGTGAATTACGTCTGTTTTATTTGAAATAACCACGGACGCATGCCCCTCCCCCCTAATTGGCGGGAAAGGCATTGCGATATATCGATGAACACGATACCGTGCAAATGATTACCATAATGATTTTCATTCTCAAATAAAAATAACACGAGGTTCAGGAGAGAAATCGTGGAAATGGGCACAGGCTCCTTCCAGGCGCAGTTGCATCGTCTGTATCAGGAACATCACGGATGGCTCTGCTCGCTGCTAAGACGCAGGTTGGGCAACAGCTGCGACGCCGCGGATCTGGCGCACGACATTTACCTTCAGCTGCTGCGCAAGGGACACATCCCCACAGCGGCCGAGTGCCGTCGCCATCTGATGCAGATCGCCAAGGGCAAGGTGATCGATCTCTACCGCCGGCGTGCGCTGGAGGCCCGCTACCTCGAGCAGCAGAGCTACCAGCCCGACGCTCAGGCCCCCTCGGAAGAGCTGCGCGCCATGCAGCGCGAAGCGCTGGGAGCCGTCGCATCGGCCCTGCAACGCCAGTCCCCCAAGATCCGCCAGGCCCTGCTGCTCTCCCGCCTCGGCGGCCTCGGTTATCAGGACATCGCCAGCCAGCTGCAGGTGTCCGTTTCATCGGTCGAGAAATATATCGCCCAGGGCGTGCAAAGCTGCCATCGCAGCCGGCCTGGCGGCGGCATCTGACCCGGATGGGGGAAATGAAAAGATTCATTTGAGGTTTGTTGTCCCCCGTACGGAAAACCACAGAGATCCGGTCGCTCGTCGCGGCCACCATCACTTCACCGTGGAGAAATAGCCATGAAGGCAGACGATGTGCAGTGCCCCGAGGCCAATACTGGCGGGCCCATCAGCCGCGTGCTGGCCCCCATTCGCGGCCACCTGATCGCCGCCGCCCTGCTGGCGGCCATCGGCGCCATGCTGACCCTGGTCCCGCTGGCCGGGATCGCCCACCTGGCGGGCCTGATGCTGGACGAGGCCGCCGTGCCAGGCGACGCGATCACCACAGTGCTCGGGATCAGCCTGGCCTGCCTGTTCGGCGGCATGATCCTGCTCAGCGCCGGCGATCTGGTGGCCCACCTGGCCGACAACCGCATCACCGGCCAGCTGCGCCTGGCCCTGACCCGGCGGCTGGCCCGGGTGCCCCTCGGCTGGTTCACCGCCCGCGCCTCGGGGGAGGTCAAACAGGCGATGCAGGACGACATCGGCACCCTGCACAGCCTGACGGCCCACTTCTACACCACCCTGGGCCGCTGCAGCGGCGCCGTGCTCATCTCCCTGATCTACCTCTTCGCCATGGACTGGCGGATGGCCCTCATCGCCCTCTCCCCCTTCCCGCTCTTCTTCCTGTTCTCCGCCCGCGCCCACCGCGCCAGCGCCGCCAACATGCAGCAGTTCGGCGCCGGCATGGCCCGCATCAACAACGCCGTGGTGGAGTTCGTGAGCGGCATCCCCGTGGTCAAGGCCTTCGGCGTGCAGGGCCGGCTGCACACCAGCTACCGCAACGCCATCGATGACTTTGCCCGCGCCTTCACCGATTTCACCCGTCCGCTGGTCGCGGCCATGGCCAACGCCAACGCCATCATGGCCCCCGCCTCGGTCTTGGGGGTGGTGCTGGCCGGCGCCGTGGTGATGGTGCGAGCGGGTGCCATGACACCGGCCGAGGTGCTGCCCTTTGTGCTGGTGGCGCCGGGGCTGTGCGCCCCCCTGATGCTGCTGAGCTACCTCAAGCACGATCTCGGCAGCGCCACCGCGGCCGCCGAACGGCTCCACGCCCTGCTCGCCACCCCGGTATTGACGGAGCCCGCCGCCGGCACCGGTTTGCAGCCGGCCGACAACACCCTGCGCCTCGAGCAGGTGAGCTACCGCTACGACGACCAGACCCCGGTGCTCAGCGAGCTGACCGTCACCCTGACGCCGGGCACGGTCACCGCCATCGTCGGCGCCTCCGGGGCCGGCAAATCGACTCTGGCCAGGCTGCTGCTGCGTTTCTTCGACCCGAGCGAGGGGCGCATTACCCTGGGCGGGGTGGACCTGCGCGATCTCGAGAGCCGCGAGCTCTATCGCCACATCGGCTTCGTGCTGCAAGAGGTACGCTTGGTGCACGCCAGCCTGCACGACAACATCGCCCTCGGCCGCCCCGGCGCCAGCCGCCAGAAGGTCGAGGCCGCCGCGCGCCGCGCCAACATCCACGACCGCATCCTGGCCCTGCCGCGGGGCTACGACGCCGTGGTCGGTGAGGACGCCAACCTCTCCGGCGGCGAGCTGCAACGGGTCAGCATCGCCCGCGCCCTGCTGCTCGACCCGCCGGTGCTGGTGCTCGACGAGGCCACCGCCGCCGCCGACGCCGACAACGAGGTGAAGCTGCAACAGGCGCTCTCCACCTTCGCCCACGGCCGCACCCTGGTCGTCATCGCCCATCGGCTCGACACCGTGATGCACGCCGACCGGATCCTGGTGCTCGACAACGGCGTCCTGTGCGAACAGGGGCGCCACCACGAACTGCTGGCCCGCCGCGGCCGCTATGCCCGCCTATGGGAACAGGGGGGATACGACACTCCCACCCAGACCCATATCCCTCATCAGGAGGCCGTCCCCACATGCTGAACACCTTCCTGCGCCTGCTCGGCGACGACGCCGTCCTGCTGCGCCGCTACGGCCTGCTGGCCCTGCTCTACGGCCTGCTCTGCGGCCTGACCCTGGTCTGCCTCATCCCGGTGCTCACACACCTGCTGCGCGCCGAGACCGACGCCGCCACCGGCTGGCTGCTGGTGCAGCTGATCGGCGTGCTGCTCTGCTGGAACCTGCGCCGCCGGGTGGAAAAGGCCGGCATCGCCGTGGGGATAGCGGTGCTGCGCACCGGCCGCCACGCCCTGGGCGAGCACGTGGGCAGCCTGCCGATCGGCTGGTTCACCCCGGCCAACACAGCCCGCCTCAACCACCTGGCCTCGCAAGGCATGATGGAGCTGGCCCAGCTGCCGGCCCACGTCTTCACCCCCCTGCTCGGCGGGGTGATCACCCCGCTGGTGGTGCTGGTGGCCCTGTTTGCCCTCGATGTGCAGCTCGGCCTCATCGCCCTGGTCGCCCTGCCGCTGCTGGTGGCGGTCTTCCTGCTCACCACCCGCCTCAACCAGCACGCCGACCAGACCTTCCACCAGCATGCCGCCGATACCAGCCAGCGCATGGTGGAGTTTGCCCAGGCCCAGTCGGTACTGCGCGCCTTCAACGGCGAGCAGGGGGGCACCCGCTTCCTCGAGCAGGCCATCGCCCAGCAGCAAGCCTCCGGCAGGCAGTTGATCCGGCTCACCGCGCTGGCCTCCGGGCTCAACGTCTGGGCAGTGCAGGCCTGCTTTGCCACCCTGTTGCTGGTGGCCGCCCAACACCTGGGCGGTGCCGACAGGGAGAACCTGATCGCCGCCCTGGTGACCCTGGTGCTCATCAACCGCTTCATCGATCCCCTGCTCGACGTGGCCGGCTACAGCGACGTGCTGCGCGGCGCCCGTGCCCAGCTGGCGGCCCTGCAAACCATGTTCGACTACCCGGCCCAGCCGCAGCCGGCCACTCCTGCCACCCCGCTGGATGGCTCAGTGGAACTGCGCGGGGTGCACTTTGGCTATGACCCGGCCCACCCGCGGGTGCTCAAGGGGGTGGATCTGGCGGTGGCGCCCGGCAGCATGACCGCGCTGGTCGGTGCCTCGGGCTCGGGCAAGAGCACAGTACTGCGGCTCATCGCCCGCTTCTTCGACGTCGACGAGGGGGCCATGCTGGTGGGAGGGGTGGACGTGCGCGCCATGAGCGGTGAGACCTTGGCCAGTCACATCAGCCAGATCTTCCAGGATGCCTATCTGTTCCAGGGCACCATTGCCGACAACATCCGCATCGGCAAGCCCGAGGCCAGCGATGCCGAGCTGCTGCACGCCGCCCATCAGGCCGGGGTGAGCGAGATAGTCGAGCGCCTGCCGCTCGGGCTCGACACCCAGGTTGGCGAGGGTGGTGCGCGCCTCTCGGGGGGCGAGCGCCAGCGGATCGCCATCGCCCGCGCCCTGCTCAAGGACGCCCCCATCCTGCTGGTGGACGAGGCCACCGCCGCGCTGGATGCGGAGAACCAGGCCGCCATCACAGAGACGCTGGCCCGGCTGCGGGGCAAACGCACCCTGATCGTCATCGCCCACCAGCTCTCGACCGTGGCCATGGCCGATCAGATAGTGGTGCTCGACGATGGCATGGTGTGCGAGCAGGGCCCCCACGCCGTGCTCAGTCGCCAGCCGGGGCGCTACGCCCACTTCCTGGCGCAGCGCGCCAGCGCCAAGGGGTGGCGCCTGACCGGAGAGGACGCGTGAGGGCGCTCCTGCTGCCGGCGACCCTGCTGGTGCTGGCCGCGTGCTCCCTGCTGATCGGGGCGCGCCCCCTCCCGCTGGCGGAGCTCTTCGCCGGGGATGGCCTGCTCACCCTCACCGCCAGTCGCCTGCCGCGGCTGGCGGCGGTGCTGTTGACCGGCGCCGGGCTGGCGGTGGCCGGCGTCATCCTGCAGCAGATAGTGCAGAACCGCTTTGTCGAGCCCGCCACCTCCGGCGGGCTCGACGCCGCCAAGCTCGGCATCCTGATCGCCCTGACCCAGCTGCCCGCCACCGGCACCACCGGCCGCATGCTGGTGGCGCTCGCCTTCTGCTTTGCCGCCAGCCTGCTGTTCATCGTCATCGTGCGCCGTATCCGCTTCAAGAATACCGTGCTGATCCCGGTGATCGGCCTCATGTATGGCAGCGTGCTGAGCGCCCTCGCCGAGTTCTACGCCTACCAGCACAACATACTGCAGAGCATCCAGGGCTGGATGCTGGGGGATTTTTCCAAGGTGGTCGAGGGCAACTACGAGATCATCTACCTCATCCTGCCCATCACCCTGCTGACCTATCTCTACGCCCACCGCTTCACCGTGCTCGGCATGGGGGAGGAGGCCGCCGCCAGCCTGGGGCTCGGGTACTCGGCCACCGCCACCCTCGGCCTGCTGCTGGTGGCAGTCACCGTGGCCGCCACCGTCATCACGGTCGGCGCCATCCCCTTCGTCGGGCTGGTGATCCCCAATCTGGTGGTGCTACGCCACGGCCAGCACCTGAGAAAGACCCTGCCGCTGGTGGCTCTCTACGGTGCCCTGCTGCTGCTGGCGTGCGACCTGCTGAGCCGGCTGCTGATCCACCCCTTCGAGGTGCCCATCGGACTCACCGCCGGCAGCCTCGGCGGCGTGCTGTTCCTGCTGCTAATCCTCTGGCAGCGCCGATGAGAGAGACTCTTATGCGTTACGGGATCTGGGGGCTGCTGGCCCTGCTCGCCGCGACCTTTGTGCTGTTCGGGTCGGATCTCGACACCGGCTACATCATCCCCCAGCGGCTGCTGCGCCTGGCCGCCATCACAGTCGCCGGCGTCTGCATCGCGGTCTCGGCCATCAGCTTCCAGACCCTGGCGGGCAACCGAATCCTGACCCCCGCCATCATGGGGTACGAGGCGGTCTATCTGCTGCTGCAAGCCCTGCTGGTGCTGCTGCTCGGCAACCAGAGCCTGCTGCTGCTCGAGCGCGAGGAGAACGGCGTACTGTCGCTGCTGCTGATGCTGGGGTACTCGGCCATCATCCACCGCTGGCTGTTCCGGCCCGGGCAGACCGATCTGTTCCAGCTGCTGCTGACGGGGCTGGTGCTGACCATGGTGTTTGGCACCCTGACCCAGTTTGTCCAGCTCAAGACCAGTCCGGGGGAGTTCGCCATCCTGCAGGGGTTCGGCTATGCCTCGTTCAACCGGGCCCAGCCGCTGGAGCTGCTGATGGGGGGCGGCCTAGTCGCCCTGGTCTGTCTCGTCATCGCCCGCCGCCAGGCCGAGCTCGACGTGCTGGCGCTCGGGCGCGAGCAGGCCAGCTCGCTCGGGGTGGATTACCGGCGGGCGGTACGCCTGCACCTGGCGCTCATCGCCGTGCTGGTGGCCGTCTCCACCAGCCTGGTCGGCCCCACCGCCTTCATGGGGGTGTTCGTGGCCAACATCAGCTATGCCCTGGCGCGCACCTTCCGCCACCGGGTCACCCTGCCGCTCGGCTGCGCCATCGCCATCGCGCTCTTCATCCTGGCCCAGTTCCTGGTGGAGCAGATCTTCAACTACCGCACCACGGTCAGCATCCTCATCAACCTGGTGTGCGGCACCTACTTCCTCGCCCTGATGGTCAAAACCAGAGGATCGCCATGATCTCCCTCGAACAGGTTCACCAGCGCTACGGCGATCGCGCCGTCCTGCGCGACATCACAGTCGACTTCCCGGCCGGTCGGGTCACCTCGCTGATCGGCCCCAACGGCGCCGGCAAGAGCACCCTGCTGATGGCCATGGCCCGCCTGCTGCCCATCAGCCAGGGGCGGATACGCCTGGGGGGCACCGACCTCCACCGCTTCACCGCCCGTGACTACGCCAAGCGGGTCGCCACCCTGCGCCAGTCGCCGGACGTGGGGCTGCGACTGACGGTCGACGAGCTGGTCGCCTTCGGCCGCTTCCCCTACAGCCAGGGCAACCTGACCCGGGAAGACCGCATCGCGGTCGACGAGGCCATCGACTTTCTCTCCCTCGCCCCCTTGCGCCGGGCCTACCTCGACGAGCTGAGCGGCGGACAGCGGCAGCTGGCCTACCTCGCCATGACCGTCGCCCAGCAGACCGACTGCCTGCTGCTCGACGAGCCCCTCAACAACCTCGACATGAAGCACGCGGTGCAGCTGATGCAGGCGATCCGCCGCCTCAGCGACGAGCAGGGGCGCACCCTGATCCTGGTGGTGCACGACATCAACTTCGCCGCCAACTATTCCGACCACATCGTCGCCATGAAGGGAGGCGTGCTTGCGGGCAGCGGCCCGGTCGCCGAGATGGTCACCCCGGCCAACCTGGAGGCGCTCTACGACCTGCGCTTCGACATACTGCCGAGCCAGCGCGGCCTGCTGTGCAACTACTTCAACCCAACCCCGTCTGGAGAATTGTTATGAGGATCAATACGCTCACCGCCGTGCTGCTGGCCGCCATCGCAGGGCTCACCGGCTGCGACGCCCCCAGGGAGCAGGCCGCCACCGGGGCCGACGGCACCGTGGTCACCGTGACCCACCAGCTCGGCACCACCCGGGTCGTCACCCCGCCCAAGCGGGTAGTGGCCTTCGACATGAGCGAACTCGATACCCTGGATCAGCTGCAGGCCCCGGTGGCCGGCATCGCCAAGGATTACGTGGCGCACTTCCTGCAGCGTTACCGGGACGACCCGGCCGTGATGGACGTTGGCACCACCATCCAGCCCAACCTGGAGCGGCTGCACAAGCTCAAGCCGGATCTCATCCTCATCTCCCCCCTGCAGGCCCAAAGCTACGAGGCGCTGAGCCAGATAGCCCCGACCCTGCACTACGACATCGACATGACCAACCGCGACGGCCACATCCTGGAGGCCGCCAAGGCCCACCTGCTCACCCTCGGCACCCTGCTTGGCCAGGAGGCGCTGGCCAAAGAGAAGGTGCAGCAGATGGACGCCAAGATCGCCGAGGTGCAGGCGCTGACGCGGGATCGTCCGGAAAAAGCGCTGATCGTGCTGCACAACAACGGCGCCTTCACCGCCTTTGGCACCCAATCCCGCTACGGCTTCCTGTTCGACACCCTGGGGGTCAAGCCGGCCGGATTGGAGCGGGACACCGGCATGCACGGCCAACCCATCTCCAACGAGTTCATCCAGCAGGCTGACCCGGACATCCTGTTCGTCATCGACCGCACCGCCGTGATGGAGCGACGCACGGCCATCGACGCCAGCACCCTGGACAACCCGCTGCTGCGCCAGACCAAGGCGTGGCGCAACGGCAAGGTACGCTTCGTCGACCCCGAAACCTGGTACCTCTGCACCGCCAGCTTCACCTGCCTGAACCGCATCGCCGACGAGGTGATGACCGCCTATCGCAGCTGATCCCCCGTGCCCGGCCCACGCCGGGCACCAATACGCAAATGAGAGTTATTTTTATTTGAGGGTTTGAGAGTGTCATCCGGAAAGCATAAGGAGACAAAAACGCACTCCTCACCCTGAAAGGAATCCTGCATGCAGACATTGCACTCATCCTCCCTTGCCGTGCCGCGCCACGGACTCTCCCGCCTGACGCTGGCCATCCTGGCCGGCCTGCAACTGGGTAGCGCCTGGGCCGCCCCGGCTCCCCGTGAAGAAGCCGCCCCCCGTCCCGACGAAGTCGTGGTGGTGGAGGGTCGCAAGGCCTACGCCGGCGGCCAGGTCGCCGCCGACAACCGGGTCGGCCTGCTCGGCAACAAACCCTTCCTGGAGACGCCGTTCAACACGGTGAGCTACACCGAGGAGTACATCGAGGATCGCCAGGCCCAGGACATAGGCGCCGTGGCCGGTGCCACCAACCCCTCGGTCTATGTGCCGAGCAAGCGCAGCCTGTTCGAGACCTTCTACATCCGCGGCTTCAACACCAACGCCAACGACATCACCTTCAACGGCCTCATCGGCATGGCGCCGAACATGCGCAGCTCCACCGAGATGGCCTCGCGGGTCGACGTGCTCAAGGGGCCATCGGTACTGCTCAACGGCATGCCGCCGGATGGCAGCGTGGGCGGCAACATCAACATAGTGCCCAAGCGCGCCGGCAAGACCCCCCTGGCCAAGGTCACCGCCAGCTATGAATCGGACGGCCTCGGCGGCGTGCACCTGGACCTGGGTCGCCGTTTCGGCGACGAGCAGCAGTGGGGGGTACGCTTCAACGGCGTCTATCGGGACGGGGACACCGCGGTCAACGACCAGCAGCACAAAATGGAGCTCACCTCGGTCGGGCTGGACTGGCGTGGCGAACGGGCCCGCGCCTCGGCCGATCTCTACCGGCAGCACGAGCGGGTGGACGGGGTGAACTACTTCGGCATCTTCTCGGTCGCCAGCCAGGTGACCCAGCTGCCCGAGCCCAAGCGTGGTGACTACTCCCTGGCGCCGGCCTGGGCCTACACCATCAACGACACCAAGGCCGCCGTGCTGCGCGCCGAGTATGATCTGACCGACAACCTCACCGCCTTCATCGCCTGGGGCCAGCGTGACGGCGGCTACAGCGCCCTCATCACCCGCAACACCCTGCTCAACGACGCCGGCGACATCAATGCCATGGCGGCCCGCTCCGAGCGGGACGGCACCCAGCGCTCCGGCGAGGCGGGTCTGCGCGGCACCTTCGGCACCGGCCCGGTCGATCACGCCTGGTCGCTGGCCGCCACCCGCTACACCTCGGAGCAGACCTTCCGGGACAAGATGTTCTTCAACCACGCCATGACCAACTACGACCAGCTGGACTTCGGGCCCGCGCCGGATCTCGCCGGGTACGGTGCCGTCACCTCGCGCAGCGAGGCGACCCTGGCGAGCGTGGCGCTGGTCGATACCCTCTCCTTCCTCGATGGCGACCTGCAGTGGACCCTGGGGGCCCGCCGCCAGACGGTCGAGAGCAGCAACTTCAACGGCAGCGGCGACCAGACCGCCCGCTACGAGGAGAGCCGGGTCTCGCCCGCCACCACCCTGCTGATCAAGCTGCGCGACGATTTCGCCGTCTACACCAACTACATCGAGGGGTTGAGCCAGGGGGGGGCGGCGCCGAACACCGCCAGCAATGCCGGCGAGATCATGAAGCCCTATCAAACCAAGCAGTATGAGGTCGGTGCCAAGCTGGATCTGGGCCACTTCGCCCATACCCTGAGCCTGTTCCAGATCGCCAAGCCGAGCGCCTACACAGACCCCAGCTCCAACGTCTACGGGGTCTACGGGGAGCAGCGCAACCGCGGCATCGAGTGGGATCTGTTCGGTGAACTCACCCCCGAGCTGCGCCTGCTGGGCGGGGCCTCTTACACCCAGGCTGAGCTGACCAAGGCGCTCAACGAGAGCAACGTCGGCCACCAGGCCACCGGGGTGCCCAAGTGGATGGCCAAGCTCGGCGCCGAGTACGATCTGGCCGCCGTGCCGGGGCTGACCCTGACCGGCAACACCCAGTTCATCGGCGAGCGCTTCGTCACCGATGACAACCGCCTCTCGCTGCCCTCCTACACCACCTTCGATCTGGGTGCCCGCTACACCATGCGGATCGCCGATCACGCCCTGACAGTGCGGGCCGCGGTGCAAAACCTCACCGGTCGCGACTACTGGATCGGCTCCTGGTCCGGCGGCGACGGCAGCGGCCTCTCCGGCGGCCTGGGGGCGCCACGCACCTTCCAGCTCTCCACCTCGCTCACCTTCTAAGCAGCAGAAAAGCCATTGTCAAAATGGCTTTTCTTTTATGTGCCTCGGATGCCGGCCCGGCCGGCTTGCGCCAGATCGGATTTTCACGCCGCACCGACAGCATCTGACTCACTTGTGCGGTATGCTGTCACGCTCACGATCAACCATGACCTCTGTTGAGGCCTGCCTTATGAAATACCTAGTAGTTCAAACCAAACAGATAGGGGATGTACTGATCTCCACCGCGCTGTGCAACAACCTCAAGCAGAATGACCCAAGCGGCGAGGTTCACTATCTGGTCATGGATTATTGCGCGGGTATGGCGCAGGGCAATCCCAATATCGATCGGCTCATCATCATCGAGAAGGCCAGGCGCAACGAGTGGCGCTACATGAAGGATCTGCTGCTGGCCATTCGCCGCGAACGCTACGATGTGGTGGTCAACAGCCAGGGCCAGATGATCGGCCTGCTCAGCTGCCTCTTCTCCGGTGCCCGCCTGCGCATCGGGTTTGACTCCTTCCCCTGGCGGCTCGGCCACAACCGCATCGTCCGTTTTCGCAAGGACACCGAGTTTCAGGGCAACAGCACCCTGGTCGACGACCGCTTCTCGCTGCTCAAGCCGCTCAAGCTGGCCCGCGAGGATCGCAACTACTACCTCTGGCTGAGTGAAGAAGAGAAACAACAAGGAAGGGATGCCCTGCTGACCGCTGGCGTCGACCTGAACCGCCCGCTGATCGCCATGGGCGTCAACTCGCTAGGACACTACAAGCGCTGGCCCATCGACTGTTTCGCCAAGGTCGCCCAGTGGCTGATCGAGCAGCGCAATGCCCAGATCCTGATTTACTGCGGGCCGGGAGAAGAGGAGTACAACCGCGGCCTGAAACCGCTGCTGCCCGCCACCCTGCAAGCCAGCGTCTTCGACCACATCAAGACCCGCTCGGTACGAGAATTGGTGGGGCTGTTCGCCCACTGCCGGCTGTTTGTCGGCAATGACACCGGCCCCCGCCACATGGCGCAGGCCATCGACCTGCCCCTGCTGACCATAGTGGCCCCCGGTGGCGACAAGATCATCGCCAACCCGGTCAACCACCCCCGCTATCAGGCCATCGATGTGTTCGATGCCAAGGGGCCCGGCTTCCAGCTGCCGCAGAACGCGGAGAAGGACTTCATCGACGAAGCCCTGCTGCGCACCATCACTCCCGAGCTGGTGATTGCACGGCTGACAGCGCTGCCTGATTGGCAAGCAGCCACGCCCTGAAAGTACGCTCGAATTCGGCCAGATCGAGGGAGTTGATATCCTGCTCCCTGGTATTGGTCGAGAACAGCACTGTGGCTGACGGGGAGTTGGGGTGCCACTCGAGGAAGTTCTCGTTGCCGCCACCTATGTCCGGGTTGTAGAGGCCAAGAATGGGCTTGTGCAACCCGGCGGCGATGTGCACCGTCGCCGTGTCCACCGAGATCAACCCCTGACACTGGCGCAGCTGGGCAAACAGCCCGGCCAGCGAGGGTGCATCCGGTGACAACAGCAGGCGCTCCGGTTGACTCAGGCCGGCCCGGATCCCGGCCACTTCTTCTTCCATGCCCGGCGGATAGAGCAGGCAGATGGCGCAAGAGCCGGCCGCCAGCATCTGCTCAATCATCTGGCTGATAAGCTCGGGCCGCAGACGGCGGGAGCTGCCACTGCCGTACGGGTTGAAACAGAGGACCGGCGCGGCCGGCCACCAGCCGGCCAGCGCATCGGGCGGGCTCATGGTCGGGACTATGTACTGCTGATCCGGATTGCTCACGCCGAGCCGCTGCAGCAGCAGGGCAAACTTGTCGGAGAAGTGCATGCCGCTGGAGGCCTTGCCCAGCTTGAGGTTGACCGCCTGCAGGGCATCGTCCATGCCGGCGACCCAATCCGCCCTGACCTGACTGATGAAGAAGATATCCTTCATTTTCAGCATCTTGCCAAAATGCACCAGGCACTCCACTTCCCCCAGCGAATGGGCCAGCCGCTTGAGCTGGCCATAGCCCGGCCGCTTGGGCACCTCTATCACCTTGTCCATGCCGAAATGATCGCGAAACAGGGGCGCCATGGCCGCGGTCGTGACGATCCACACCTCCCGCTCCGGGCTGGCGCGCTTGATCTCGCGGGCCACCCAGGACGAGACGATGGCATCGCCCAGTTTGGCATCCCAGCGCAGCAACACTATCTTCCCCTTGCGCTCGTGCAGCGGAGCCGGCCGCTTGCGATCGAACAGCAGCTGCCCCAGCTTGCGGCGAAGAATGTCACGCTGGAGTTGCAGATCGTTGATTAATGACATGAATCCACCAGAAGGGCCGTTGAATTGGGAGAACGATAATACCAGCCTGACGCGGCTAGAGCGCCATCAGGGCATCGACCTGACGACTGATCTCGGCCGGCGACAGGGCCGCCAGCTGATCCGTGGTCGAGCGCAGGATGATATTGCGACCCGCCAGCGGAATGAAGGCATCGCGCCAGCGCTCGTTGTTCATCAACACCAGGGTGGGCACCCCGAAGGAAGAGGAGATATGGATGATGGAGGTATCGGTGGAGATGACCCCTCGCGCATCCTTGATAATCTTGGCGGCATCGAGAATGGTGTCGGGAAACAGCGCTCTCATGTCTTGCCGTGAACAGACCACGGGCTGCCTGGAGAAGACCAGGTAGGAGATCCCCTCATAGGCAGGCAACTGCGCCAGGATGCCGTCAATCTGCGCCTCCGTCATCGAGTTGCCGACCTGGCTCCCCGTCAGGTTGACCAGCAGATAACGGCCATACGCACGGGTATCCAGCTGCTCATTGCAGGGGGACGGTATGCAGACCGGCACCCCGGTCTGCTCGCCGGTCACGCTGAGCATGCGATAGACGAAGTGATCCCGGCTGGGACGTGACGACACTATGGTGGCCTTCTTGTTGAACAGCGGCAGCAACTTCTGCTGCCCTTCGCTCTTGAAGCGCAGGGGCAACGACTGCAAGCGCCCGTTGGCCAGCAACAGCAACTTGGCCATGGCGATATCGTCAGGCTCGTCAAACAGATTGATCACCAGGTCATATCGCCGCTGCCTGAGTTCACGCAGCTTGCACCACATGCTCACCGGCAACAGGGTGTCGTTGAGGGTGATCACGTGACATTCGTCGATCCCGACGACCGACGCCGCCAGCAGCTGGTTGCGCTGGCTGCACACCAGCTCGAGGCGCGCGGCGGGGTACATCTCCCTGAGCCGGGCAATGGCGGGCAGGGTAAGAATGAAGTCGCCGATGGCGTCATAACCGACCACCAGCACCCTCTCCACCTGCGCTCCGGCAGGGCATGGGGCGGCGTCAGGCTCTCTGCCAATCAGCCATCTGGCAATGGAATGGGTAAGCAACTTTTTGAGGTTCATGGGTCATCCAGCATGTGTGGCCGCTGCTTTGGCAAGGCCCGCAGGGTGCCGACCCGCCGTCGGCACGCTCCGCCCTATTTCAGATAGTGGCCGTAGGCCCTGTCATCTATGGTGGTGGTGAACAGATCCACATCCAGACAGCTGGGCTCCACCCCGGATGCGGTCAGGCCATTGAGCTGCAACCGGCCGGTCAGATAGTCGGAAGGCATCCGCAGCGGATAGGCGCACTGCAACAGCTTCTTGGCCCCGGTCAGACTCAGCACATACCCTGCGGTAGAGAGCACACCTCGTTTGGAGGTGCGGCTGGGGGTCAGGTATCTGGCGAGTCGATAACCACCCGGCAGGGATGACAGGAACGGCCAGCGTTTGGCTTTACCATGGTGCAGGAAGACGATTTCCGATTTGCAGGAGTGCACTATGGCCTCGATGATGGCCTTGCTGTGCATGTGCAGGTAGATGTCATCCTCCAGCACCACGCAGCGCTCAATGCCCTCGGCCACGATGCGCTCATAAAGCCGGATATGGCTCATGGCACAACCTATCTCGCCAAAGCTCAGCGCATGACCGCACACCTCCTTGGCCAGTTCAAAATCCACCTTGGCCAGTTCGGCACTGCTCAACGCCTTCCCGTCGGTTGCGTCTACAAATTCGAAATCTATGCCCAAATGCGCCATCTGCTGGACAACCATCGCCCGTCGCTCAACGCTGCGAGCCAAACTGATGACAAAAACTGGAATCATGACGTACGGGTATCCTTTTTCAACTCATGGGCAAACCAGATGAAAACCAGGCTGAGTGTGTACAGATAGAGCACACCTTGATGCTCAAACGGCACATCACTCAATGAATTAACTGAAAACGCCAGCGGCACCAGCACCCCGGCGGAAATCTTGCTGATGTTGGTCGCGGCAAGGTAGAGAGGCCAACCCAGAAAAACCAGCAGCGCGACAAAGCCGATGCCGCCCCGGATCACCAGGTTCTGCATGTACTGGTTATGGGAATGGGCCAGCGCCGGATGAAAGATCAGCTCGGAAATCTGATGGTTGTTGACCTGCGTCTGCTTCAGCGCATCAAAACCATCGGTACCCACCCCGACAACCGGCGAATCCAGAAAGCCCAGCCAGGCGCTCTGCCAGGCAATCACCCGCAGGCCCCAGGAGGAGTCAAAAGAGCCGTTTTCTGCCGATTTAAGATCCGACACGGCTTCGGCAACCCGCACCTGTACCAGCTGGTTGGTCTGATAGATGGCGCCTGTCGTGGCCATGCAGAGTACGGCGACGGCAATGTATTTCCAGGGTTTGAAGTAGGCCTTGTAGCAGATGACGTAGGCGAGAATGATCCCGAAGGCGAGCCAGACCCCCCGACTCTGGGAGAGATACAGAGCAAACAGGGCAGCGAGCAGGCCAACCAGAGCCCCCCCTCTCAGCCAGGCGGCCAGTTGCCCCTGCTGAAAGACAAACCAGTTGAGAATCGCCAGGGCAAGTGCCGCCTGCGAGAAGAGAATGGCATTGGTGAACCCCTCCACCCTGACGATACCGTGATGGTACTGCCAGAAGCTGAGGATCCCGAGCCCGACGCCACCCAGCACGATGGCCAGGTACCCCAGCATCAGCAGCACGGGTTTGCGCGGCATCATCAGCGCGAAGACAGCGACATAAAACAGCCCTCGCATCACCCCGTACTGATCGCCATGGATCAACCGGTTCACGAAGATCATGACGGCGTACACCAGCAGGCCCCAGAGAATCCGTCGATCCCTGAGCCCAACATCCCGCTGCTTGCCGACAAAGTAGTTCAACAGACCGAAGATCCCGGTCACCGCCAGCAGGTTGGACTGCATGCTCTGGCCGGCTGGCACCAGAAACAGGCCGCAAAAGGCAAAGATGATGGTCAGTCCGAACAGGGCTGTCGTCACCTTATCGAGCAAAACGAGGCTTCTGCTGAGCATCAATCACGATTTCCTGAAGACATAGTTACCCCGGATCTTGCGCCACAGGCCAAACACATCGGTACGCGGGAAGATGGCGATGCGGCGGATCCGGAAAGGGTCCTGGTGCATGGCTCTGGGCCCGCTGTTGGTGGCCACGGCAAAACGGTAGCCCGCCGCCATCGCCTGCGCCTTGGCGCTCTCATCCATATCCCCATAAGGGTAGGCGAACGACAGCAAAGGGTGGCCAAGCAGAGTCTCGAGTTGCCGCTTGTTCTCTTGTATTTCATGGGCTTGCTGCTCGGGTGCAAGCTTGCTCAACCTGGGGTGGGTCAGGGTATGGCCGCCGATCTCCACATGGCCGGAGGCCACCAGCGCCTTGAGCTGCTCGCCATTCATCAGGTCCACCCGGGTGTCCGGGTTGCTCGCCTGCTCCACGTCCCAGCGGTTATACCCTTCCCCCGTGACCACGTATACCACGGCTTTGTAACCATATTTTTCCAGCAGCGGCAGCATGCGGGTCAGATTGTCCTGATAGCCATCGTCGGCCGTGATCATCAGGTATCTCTTGCCGTACTGCAGCCGGTGAATGAAGCCCTTGTCCGCCAGGTCGCGAAAGGTCAGGGTCTCATAACCCAGCCACTTCATCAGGCGCAGGTGCTTTTCGAACATGGCGATCGGCATCCAGGTACCGTGCACCCCCTTCTCGCTCTCGTGCTCGATAAAGCGGTGGTACATGATGACCGGCATTTCACGACGCAACGTCTCGACCACCGCATCCTGATAGATGGATTCCAACCCGGAGACGACTCCCGCCAAGCCATATTCGGCCTGAATGCGCTGACGGATAACGTCGGAGACGCTGCCGCTGGCCAGGGCCGGGGCAATCTGCGTCTTCAGCGTGGCAAAATCGATAGCCAGATCCCTGGGGCCTATGTCACCGAAGTTGCTGGCCAACGCCTCATCCAGATTCTGCCCGGTCACCAGGCCGATGGCCTTGGCCTCGCCGATGGCAAACGCCGGACGACCGCACAGCAGGGCCTCCATCGCTACCCGACCGGCACCGATCACCAGATCGCATTGCGCCATCAGGGCAGGGACATCCTCCACGTAACCGACGAAATCGACCCGGTCACGAAAACGCACGAAGCGCTCGGGCACCTGACTGCCGCTCACCACCTTCACCTGGCAGGCGTCCAGATCCAGCACTTCATCCAGCAACCGGTAGCAGAGCTCCCCCTTGGGGCCGCTGAGCCGACCTATGATGGCGATCACCGGCTTGGCGTTGTCCGGAGCCGGCACGGGCTGGAACTTGTCGGTCTCGATGCCGTTGCGCAGCACCTGTACGATGGCCGGATCCACCCCCAGATTGTCGATGATCTGGCTGGCGATATCTTCGCACACCGCCACCGCCCGAAAACCGAGGGCATGAAAGGCCTTGCGGGAGGCATGCACCGGCTGGCGCCCGTGTACCGTGGTGATCATGGGAGTGCCGGTCAGCTTGCAGGCCACATAGCTGCTCCAGCCGGAGGCGCGGGAGTGGGCGTGCACCAACTGGATATGATGCTTCTTGATGAGGTAGACGAGGTAAAACACATGCCAGAAGCGGCGCAGTATGCTGCGCTTGTTGAATCGCAGCTTGAATACCTGGCCCAGCGTGGGTTTGGTCAGGGTGTCCGATACGTAGAAAACCTGGTGGCCACGCCGGGTCAATTCGTTACCGACCGTGGTGGCATAGACCTCAGCTCCCGTCACTTCGAGCTGGGAGAGTGCCATCAATATATTCATGGGAGGGTATCCGAACGACAGGTGACCAGCAGCCACCCGTCAGAGGGGGATCAAGCCCGGTTCAACCAGGCCATGTAGTCGGCCACGCCTTCGGCCACAGTCTTGAACTCGGCGTCATAGCCGACACCGCGCAGCTTGGTCATGTCCGCCTGGGTGAAGCTCTGATAGCGACCCTTGAGGTGATCCGGGAAGGGAATGTACTCGACGGCGCCCTTCTGGTGATGCTTGATCACCGCCTCGGCCACGTTCTGGAACGGCTCGGCACGACCGGTGCCGCAGTTGAAGATGCCGGAGTGTTGCGGATTCTGCCAGAACCAGAGGTTCACCTTGCAGACGTCATCCACATAGATGAAGTCGCGCATCTGACCGCCGTTGGGGAAACCGTCGCAGCCTTCGAACAGCTTGGGATTTTCGCCCTTCTTCACCTGGGTGTTGAGGTGGAAGGCAACCGAGGCCATGGAGCCCTTGTGCTGCTCGCGCGGGCCATAGACGTTGAAGTACTTGAGGCCGACTACCTGAGAGTTGATCTCCGGCATCCAGCGGCGCACATACTGGTCGAACAGCTGCTTGGAGTAACCGTAGACGTTGAGCGGCTGCTCGAACTTGGGATCTTCGATGAAGTTGTCGTTGCGCCCGCCGTAGGTCGCGGCGGAAGAGGCGTAGATGAACGGAATTTCCCGCTCGATGCAGTAGTGGAACAGATCCTTGGAGTACTCGTAGTTGACCTCCATGATGAACTTGCCGTTCCACTCGGTGGTGGCGGAGCAGGCACCTTCGTGGAAGATCACCTCGATGCCGTCCCACTCTTCAAACTCGTCACCGGAGACGATCCGCGCCTGGAACTCATCCTTATCCATGTAATCGGCAATGGTCAGATCGACCAGATTGACGAACTTGGTGCCGTCGGTCAGATCATCGATGACCACGATGTCGGTCCGTCCTTGAGCGTTCAGCTGCTTGACCAGATTGCTGCCGATAAAGCCAGCACCGCCAGTTACTACGATCATGGAGTTTGCCTCGCGTACGTTGATGGTCACATGTGACTGCCTGTTAAAGCTGTGTATAGTGAGCCAATTTAAAATTGCCGAAAAGTTTATCACGGGCCGCAGGGGGATTCGACCTTGACGAGATCGCCCCCGGGACCCGGCAGAGGGAGCAGCGATGAAAACCAGAGACAGGATCATTCACAGCGCCACCGAGCTGTTCAACGACCAGGGTGAGCGCAACATCACCACCAACCACATTGCCGCCCACCTCGGCATCAGCCCAGGCAACCTCTATTACCACTTCCGCAATAAAGAAGACATCATCCACTCCATCTTCGACCAGTACGCCCGTCACCTGAGCGAGAGTTTCACGCCGACCCGCAGCGACGAGATCAAGCTGGAAAACCTGATGGGCTATCTGGATGCCATCTTCTATCTGATGTGGCAGTTCCGCTTTTTCTACGCCAACCTGCCGGACATTCTCAGTCGCGACGAGCCGCTGCAGCAGAAGTACCTCAAGGCCCAGGAGCAGCTACGCGCCGCCGTGGTGGCCCTGCTCAGAAGCCTGCGCGAGGGCGGCATCATAGACGTCAGCGACGAGGATCTGCCGGATCTGGGCCAGACCATCAAGATGGTGGTGACCTGCTGGATCCCGTTCCAGATCGCCCAGGCTCCCAGCACCCGCATCACCAAGCCACTGCTCTATCAGGGCGTCTTGCGGGTGCTGTTTCTGCTGCGCCCCTATGTGCAGCCGCAGGTGGCCGAACAGATCCGCCAGCTGGAGCAGCATTACCGTCAACTGGCCCAACCAGCTGGGTGAGATCTGTTTCACATTTGTTGAACATCAGCACAATAATTTGAATTCGCCGCAACAGATTGCAGTAAAATGTCGTCCTCTGTTGATACGCAGCTGAAATAGCCAATGAGGATCGAGGATGTCTAACGGATTCTATCGTCACCTGACCGAGCAGCTTGAGCAGGTCCAGGCTGAAGGATTGTACAAGCAGGAACGCGTCATCACCTCGGCCCAGCAGGCCCGGATTGCGGTGGGCGGCGAGCAGGTGCTGAACTTCTGTGCCAACAACTATCTGGGGCTGGCCAACCACCCCGATCTGATCGAAGCGGCCCACCAGGGGCTGGACAGCCACGGCTTCGGCATGGCCTCGGTCCGTTTCATCTGCGGCACCCAGGATCAGCACAAGGCGCTGGAGCAGAAGCTGTCAGCCTTCCTCGGCACCGAAGACACCATCCTCTACTCTTCCTGCTTCGATGCCAACGGCGGTCTGTTCGAGACGCTGTTCGGCGCCGAAGACGCCATCATCTCCGATGCCCTCAACCACGCCTCCATCATCGATGGGGTCCGGTTGTGCAAAGCCAAGCGCTATCGCTACGCCAACAATGACATGGCCGAACTGGAAGCCCAGCTCAAGCAGGCCGATGCCGATGGTGCCCGCTTCAAGCTGATCGCCACCGACGGCGTCTTCTCCATGGATGGCGTCATCGCCGACCTCAAATCCATCTGCGATCTGGCTGACAAGTACGATGCGCTGGTGATGGTGGATGACTCCCATGCCGTTGGCTTCATCGGCGAGAACGGCCGCGGCACCCACGAATACTGTGGCGTGATGGAGCGGGTCGACATCATCACCGGTACCTTGGGCAAGGCGCTCGGCGGCGCCTCCGGCGGTTACACCTCCGGCAAGAAAGAGGTGATCGACTGGTTGCGTCAGCGCTCCCGCCCCTATCTCTTCTCCAACTCGCTGGCACCCTCCATCGTCGCCGCCACCATCAAGGTGATCGACATGCTGGCCGATGGCCACGACCTGCGTGCCCGCCTGAAGGAGAACAGCCAGTACTTCCGCGAGCGGATGAGCGCCGCCGGCTTTACCCTGGCCGGCGCCGATCACGCCATCATCCCGGTGATGCTGGGAGATGCCAAGCTGGCAGCCGAGATGGCGAGCCGCATGCTGGCCGCCGGCATCTATGTGGTGGGCTTCTCCTTCCCGGTCGTGCCCAAGGGCCAGGCCCGCATCCGCACCCAGATGTCCGCCGCCCATACCCGCGAACAGCTGGACCAGGCCATCGATGCCTTCATTCGCATCGGCCGTGAACTCGGCATCATCTGATTTGAATCAAGGGGCCCGGCGCCCCTTTTTTCTGCGTTCATCGTGAAGGAACAACCATGAAAGCACTCTCCAAACTGCACAAAGAAGTCGGCATCTGGATGACGGACGTACCGGCCCCCGAACTGGGCCACAACGACCTGCTGATCAAGATCCGCAAGACCGCCATCTGTGGCACCGATATCCACATCTACAACTGGGACGAGTGGTCGCAGAAGACCATCCCAGTGCCCATGGTGGTCGGCCACGAATACGTCGGTGAAGTCGTTGCCGTGGGCCAGGAAGTGCGCGGCTTCGCGGTCGGTGACCGGGTCTCCGGCGAAGGCCACATCACCTGTGGCCACTGCCGCAACTGCCGTGCCGGCCGCACCCACCTGTGCCGCAACACCATAGGCGTCGGCGTCAACCGCCCCGGCGCCTTTGCCGAGTACCTGGTGATCCCGGCCTTCAACGCCTTCAACGCCTTCAAGCTGCCGGACAACATCCCGGATGAGCTGGCCGCCATCTTCGATCCGTTCGGCAACGCGGTGCACACCGCCCTCTCCTTCGACCTGGTGGGTGAAGACGTGCTGATCACCGGCGCCGGCCCCATCGGCATCATGGCTGCCGCCGTCTGCCGCCATGTGGGCGCCCGTCACGTGGTGATCACCGACGTCAACGAGTACCGGCTCGAGCTGGCCCGCAAGATGGGCGCCACCCGCGCCGTCAACGTGGCCAAGGAGCAGCTCTCCGACGTGATGAGCGAGCTTGGCATGACCGAGGGGTTCGACGTGGGGCTGGAGATGTCCGGCGTCCCCTCCGCCTTCCAGGACATGATCGACAAGATGAACCACGGCGGCAAAATCGCCATGCTCGGCATTCCCCCCGCCACCATGGCCATCGACTGGGGCAAGGTGATCTTCAAAGGACTGTTCATCAAGGGGATTTACGGCCGCGAGATGTTCGAGACCTGGTACAAGATGGCCAGTCTCATCCAGTCCGGGCTCGATCTCTCCCCCATCATCACCCACCGCTTCCACATCGACGACTTCCAGCAGGGCTTCGA
Source organism: Aeromonas sp. S8(2024) (assembly GCF_041403085.1). Lineage (NCBI taxonomy): Bacteria > Pseudomonadati > Pseudomonadota > Gammaproteobacteria > Aeromonadales > Aeromonadaceae > Aeromonas > Aeromonas sp. S8(2024). The sequence goes on from NZ_JBGLRF010000008.1 coordinate 123,774, forward strand.
TGCCATGCGCTCCGGCCAGTCCGGCAAGGTGATCCTCAGCTGGGACAAATAAGCCTTTCAGCACATCAACGAGATGAAACCCGGTGGAAACCGGGTTTCTTTTTTGCAGGCCGGCCTCGCCAGTTTGTGATCCGACGAAGAAACTTTGCACGCAGAGTGCTTAACACTTCACACACAAGCGTTTAAATGGCTGTAACTATTCGGTTATAATCCAGTCGTTTTCTAGGGATAATAAAAGCCTGCTGGGAGTACATGAGCGTGTTGAAAAAACTGAGCTATTTGCTGGCGGTCGGGATGACGGCCGCCAGTTTGTCCGGTGCCGTGCTGGCTGCCGATGATATGTCGCCGGAGGCCATTGCCGAGCGCATCAAGCCGGTCGGTCAGGTCTATACCGCCAAGGATCTGGAAGGGATTGCGACCGCAGGCGCAGCCCCTGTGGCGGCCGCGTCATCCGGCCCGCGCGACGGTGAAGCCGTGTTCAAGGGCGCCTGCTTCGCCTGTCACGATGCCGGCATCGCCGGCGCGCCCAAGCGCGGCGACAAGGCTGCCTGGGAGCCTCGTATCGCACAAGGCATTGAAACACTTAAGAAACATGCCATTGCTGGCTTCGCAGGCAAGACCGGCGTCATGCCACCCAGAGGGACTTGCGCCACCTGTAGCGATGAAGAGATCGAAAACGCCATTCACTACATGATCGACAAGCTCTAAGTGATTGAAAGGGCCGCATATGCGGCCCTTTCAATCTGATGACTTCCGGCTACTCTTTGAAGGGTAGATAAATCGGGAGTCACTCATGTCAGCGCAACCCACAGCACCACATTACTCGACTCCCTTGCTGGCGTTGGTTTCCGCTATTATGGATTTCCCCGCCCCCTCCGTCGCCACCGCCAAAGATTACGACACCCTGATCCAGCAACTGAACCAGCTCTGCCCGTTACAACATTTCGGCATGCTCGGCCTGTCGGAAGCCGGACTGCACTGGGTGTGTGAATACCAGGTCCCCGACAGCTTCAAACTGCAGCTGGGGCTGGAAGAGTCACGCATCACGGATCAACTGGCCCAGCTGGACGAAGCCGAGGGTTGGTGCACCCTGCCGGTCGAGCACGGTCAGATCCAGTGGTTGCTGGCCTGCTGCCAGCCCAAGGAGCTGCCGACGCTGCGCCTGTTGCTGGAGTGCCTGGCCAAACGGCTGAACGAGACCCAGGCTGGCTCCCAGCTGTCAGAGCTGGCCTCGCCGCTCATTCGCAAGGATCCGGACTGGCAGAGAAAGATCGAGAGCATCAACCGCATCATCCGGCTGGCCAACACCCTGCCCAGCCAGGCGCTCTTCTCCCAGCTCGAGGCTGTGTTGCGCCAGATGCTCGCCATTCAGGACATGCTGCTGGTACGCATCGACAGCCACCGGCTCGAGAAGATCTACCCGGAACTGCCCCACCACAGCGACGAATTCATCACCGGGCTCTGCCACAGCACCAACAACATTGAGCAGCACAAGGAGCAGCTTTACTGGTACAGCCAGCCGCTGCGTCTCCAGCAGCAGTACTTCGCCCACTTCCTCATCAGCCTGCAACAGCCGCTGGAAACCGACGACCGGCTGTTTCTCGACTTTCTGCGCAGCCAGCTGACCCTGCTGCTGGAGCTGAGACGGATCCGCCAGCAGCTGCACGACATCAACTCGGAAGACTCCATCAACCAGCGGCTGCAGCAGTTGCGCCAGACCAACCTGAGGTTGCAGAAGCAGTTGAAGCAGCACCAGGAGCTGGAACGCCGGCTGCAGTTCGATGCCCTACACGACCCGCTGACCCAGCTACCCAACCGGGCACTGTTGATGAACCACCTCAACCACGCCATGACCCACTTTCACCGATACAAGTCGCCCGGGTTTTCGCTGATCTTCATCGATGTGGACCACTTCAAGCAGGTCAACGACACCCTCGGCCACAGCGCCGGCGACCAGTTGCTCAAGGAGATGAGCCGCCGCCTGCAAACCTGCATCCGGCAAAACGACATGGTGGCCAGGCTGGGGGGGGACGAGTTCGTCATCTATCTGGACAGCAGCAAGACCGAGGAAGATATCAGCCCGGTGCTCAACCGCATCATCAGCCGCCTCTCCTATCCCTTCCGGCTGATGGGCAACGAACTCGGCATCACGGTGAGTCTCGGAGTGGCCAGCGTGTCGGAACAGACATCCGACATCAGCCAGCTGCTGCATCAGGCCGATCTGGCCATGTACCAGGCCAAGCGCAACGGCCGCAGCCGCATCGTCAGCTATTCGGAAGAGTGCTCGGCCCAGACCTGGGCCTCACCGGAAGAGATGCTGGCCAGAGCGCTGCGGGCAGGCCGCATCGTGCCCTATTTCCAGCCGGTGATCCGGCTCAAGGACAGCCGCCTGACCGGGCTGGAGGTCATGGCACGCTGGATCACCGAAGAGGGGGTGCTCAAGGACGCATTCGACTTCATCCCGCTGGCGGAGCAGTCTGGCCTCATTCAGGAGCTGGATTACCAGATCCTGCGCCACACCTGCCAGCAGCTGAAGGAGTGGCTGCCGCTCTCCGGCCAGAGCAAGTTCAAGGTGGCCATCAACCTGTCCGGCAAGCATCTGGTCAGCCATGAACAGATCATGCAACTGGTCGAGATCATCGAATCCGAAGGGATCTCCCCCGGCTATCTGATTTTCGAATTCAACGAACGGGAACTGTCACGACAGGATTCCGATGCCCTCACCTCCCTGCACGAGCTGAGGGCCAAGGGCATTCAGATCAGCCTGGATGACTTCGGTACCGGCTTCTCTTCCCTCAATGCCCTGTTCCACTTCCCGGTGGACTACATCAAGGTGGATGACAGCTTCACCCATCGCATGCTGCAATCTCCCAAGGATCTGGCGCTCATTCGCGCCATGCGCGACATCTGCCAGGATCTGGACTTCACCCTGGTGGTGGAAGGGATAGAGAACCAGCAGCAACTGCAGAAGCTGATCGACCTGGGCTGCCTGATGGGCCAGGGGCGCTACATTTCACCACCCATGCCGGGCGCCGACATCACGCCCCTGCTGACCCAGAGCAAATAAGCGGAGCGACTCAATCCTTCTTGAACATGGCCCGCAGATTGGCTACCGCCATCTGCCCCTTCTGCTGACGCTCCTCCGCACTCACCTTCTTCTGGTTTTCCCACTCCAGGTCATCCTGCGGGAGTTCCAGCAGGAAGCGGCTCGGCTCCGGCCGCACCGACTCGCCAAACTGGCGCCGCTCCTTGCAGAGGGTGAAGGTCAGCTCGGTCTGGGCCCGGGTGATCCCCACATAGGCAAGGCGCCGCTCCTCCTCCACGTTGTCCTCGTCGATGCTGGTCTGGTGCGGCAGCAGACCCTCCTCCATGCCCACCATGTAGACATAGGGAAACTCCAGCCCCTTGGAGGCGTGCAGGGTCATCAGCTGCACCTGATCCGCCTCATCCTCCCCCTCGTTGCGCTCCATCATGTCGCGCAGAGTGAGACGGGTCACGACTTGAGCGAGCGTCATCGACTCTTCCAGTTCGTCCCCCTCCAGCATCTCGCTGATCCAGCGATAGAGGGTGGAGACGTTCTGCATCCGCATCTCGGCCGCCTTGGGGCTGGGGGAGGTCTCGTAGAGCCACTCCTCGTAGTGGATCTCCTTGATCATGTCCCGCACCGCCTCCACCGGGTTGCCGCGCAGGGCCTGATCACCGAGCCGTACCAGCCAGTTGGTGAAAGCCTGCAGCGCGGTGAGACCGCGACCGGAGAGGTGCTGCTCCAGCCCCAGTTCGAAACTGGCGGCAAACAGGCTCTTGCCACGCTGATTGGCGTATTGGCCCAGTTTCTCGAGCGTGGTGGGGCCTATCTCGCGCCGTGGCAGGTTGACCACCCGCAGGAAGGCGGTGTCCTCGTCCGGATTCACCAGCAACTTGAGGTAGGCCATGATGTCCTTGATCTCGGTGCGGGAGAAGAAGGAAGTGCCCCCCGAGATACGGTAGGGAATGCGGTTGGTCATCAGCGCCTTCTCGAAGATGCGCGACTGATGGTTGCCCCGGTAGAGGATGGCGTAATCCTTGAAGCGGGTGCGGTTCATGAACTTGTGGCCCATCAACTCGGCGGCGATGCGCTCCGCCTCGTGCTCCTCGTTCTTGGCAAACAGCACCTTGAGCTTCACCCCCTCGTCCAGCTCGGAGAAGAGGGCCTTGTCGTAGACGTGGGGGTTGTTGGCGATCAGGATGTTGGCGCACTTGAGAATGCGCCGCTTGGAGCGGTAGTTCTGCTCCAGCTTGATGAGCCGCAGATTGGGAAAATCCTCGTTCAGCAGCACCAAGTTCTGCGGCTTGGCCCCGCGCCAGGAGTAGATGGACTGGTCATCGTCCCCCACCACGGTGAAGCGGGCCCGCTCGCCGACGATCTGCTTCACCAGCTCGTACTGGCTGGTGTTGGTGTCCTGGTATTCATCGACCAGCAGATAGCGGATCTTGTTCTGCCAGCGCTCGCGCACCTCCTGGTTGCTCTTGAGCAGCAGGGTCGGCATCACGATGAGGTCGTCAAAATCCAGTGCGTTGTAGGCAACCATCTGGCGGTGGTAGCGCTCGTAGAGCTGGGCCATCAGCACCTCTTCAGGCCCGCGGGCGATGCGCATGGCCCGAGCCGGCAGGATGAGGTCGTTCTTCCAGTTGGAGATCTGGCTGATGAGGGCCGAGAGCTTGTCCTTGTCGTTATCGAGTTCGGCTTCCGTCAATTCTTTCAGCAGGGCCAGCTGATCGGTATCGTCGAACAGGGAGAAATTCGCCTTGAGGTTCAGGCTCTTGTGCTCGCGACGAATGATCTCAAGCCCCAGGGTATGGAAAGTGGAGACCATCAGCCCCCGCGCTTCCTTGCGGCCCAGGGTCTGGCCGACCCGCTCCTTCATCTCCCGCGCCGCCTTGTTGGTAAAGGTGACCGCCGCTATGTTGCGGGCGTTATAGCCGCATTGCTGCACCAGATAGGCAATCTTGTTGGTGATGACGCGGGTCTTGCCCGATCCGGCACCCGCCAGCACCAGGCAAGGGCCGGAGACATACTTGACCGCTTCGTTCTGATTGGGGTTGAGCTTCATGGGCCGGATCTCTTGGCTTATGATGAGGGGCGGCATTGTAACAGAAATCACTCGGCCAGCCCCATCGAGCAATACCTCACCGGATGCCTTGTGTTCGGCGGCGGTTTTCAGGATCATGACCGACTTTTCGAGATGATGACTACTTTTCCAGATAGTGAGGGGAGCATGAACCAGCAACAGCACGACCGGCTGCGCAGCCAGTTTCCGGCCTTGGCGCAGGAGGCCAACGGCCACCCGCTGGTCTATCTGGACAATGCCGCCACCACCCAGAAGCCGAAAGCCGTGCTGGATGCGATCAATCACTACTATCGGGCCGACAACGCCAACGTGCACCGTGCCGCCCACGCCCTGAGCGGCCGGGCCACCCGAGCCTTCGAGGCCGCCCGCGAGACGGTTGCCCGCTTTATCAATGCCCCTCGCAGCCACGAGGTGATCTGGACTCGCGGCACCACGGAGGCGATCAACCTGGTGGCCCAGAGCTGGGGGGTGAGCGAGCTGAGGGCGGGGGATGAAGTCGTGCTCAGCACCCTGGAGCACCACGCCAACATCGTCCCCTGGCAGCTGGTCGCCCAGCGCATCGGCGCCGTCATCCGGGTCATCCCCCTCGATGAGCGGGGCGATCTCGACATGGCTGCCTATCTGGCCATGCTGGGACCACGTACCCGACTGGTGAGCGTGGCCCATGTCTCCAATGCCCTCGGTACCGTCAATCCAGTTGAGCAGATAGTGGCGGCCGCCAAGGCGGTCGGTGCCCTGACCCTGATCGACGGCGCCCAGGCAGTGGCTCATCTCGAGGTAGATGTGCAGACAATCGGCTGCGACTTCTACGTCTTCTCCGGCCACAAGCTCTACGGCCCGACTGGTATCGGCGTGCTGTGGGGGCGCACCGAACTGCTGGAGCGGATGCCGCCCTGGCAGGCCGGCGGCGAGATGATCGACAGGGTCAGCTTCAGCGGTACTACCTTCAATAGCCTGCCCTTCAAGTTCGAGGCGGGTACGCCCCATATCGCCGGCGCCATCGGCCTAGCCGCCGCCATCGACTTTGTGATGGAGCAAGACCGGGGGTTGCTGGCCAGCCATGAAGCGGTGCTGACCGACTATCTGGTCGCCGGCCTGCGGCAGGTGCCGGGGCTGCATCTTGTCGGCGAACCTCGCCAACGCGCCGGCGCGGTCTCCTTCCTGCTAGCGGATATCCACCCCCAGGATGCGGCTACCCTGCTCGACATGCAGGGGATCGCCCTGCGGGTCGGCCACCACTGCGCCATGCCGTTGATGGAGAGCCTTGGCATAGGCGGCACAATGCGAGCCTCGCTGGCCTGTTACAACAACCGTGACGATGTGGACGCCCTGCTGGCCGCCCTGCACAAACTCAGTGACTTCTTCTAAGGCAGACAACCCGATGAACAGCCTCGCAACCTATACCCGGATCGGCCTTGAGCCCGATGCCGATACCATCCGCCAGCAGTTTGCGGCGGCGAACGGCTGGGAGAACCAGTACCGCCTTATCATACAGCTCGGCAAGCTGCTACCCACCTTGCCCGCAGAGTGGCAGCAGGAAGAGAACCGCTTGAAAGGGTGCGAGAGCCAGGCCTGGCTGAAGGGTGAAAAGAGTGAGGATGGCAACTGGCACTTTGCCTGCGACTCCGATGCCCGCATCGTGCGTGGCCTCATCGTCATCGTGCTGGCGGCGCTCAATCATCAGAGTGCCAACGCTATCCAGGCTTTTGATATGGATGCCTATTTCAGTGAATTGGGGCTCGAGAAACACCTGAGCCCGTCGCGGGGCAACGGGCTCAGGGCCATAGTATTGGCTATCCGGCAACAGGCAGTCTAACCCGCCTTGTTCAGTGGTCGATCAGGCTTCGCCAATCGACCCTGTTTCTTCATTCCCGGCCTCTTTCTCGGCACGGGCTCCTCGTTCGGCAATCTTCCTCAATACCCGGGAGGCGGCGACCAAGCCAAAGGTGGCCGTCACCGGCGTCACGGCGCCAAAGCCAGAGGCGCAATCCATCTTCATATTGCCATCGCTGGCCGCCTTGGCCTGACAGGTGCCGCCATTACCATCCGGGTAGCTCAACTGCTCGGTTGAGAAGACACACTCCACCCCGAACTTGCGCGCCGGATTCTTGCTGAAACTGTGTAGCCGGCGCAGGTCAGAGCGCACCTTGGCGGCCAGCGGATCCTGAATGGTCTTGGCCAGATCGGCCACGGTGATCTGCGTCGGGTCCATCTGCCCACCGGCGCCGCCCGCCACAATCACCGGGATCTTGTTGCGCTTGCAGAAGGCAATCAGCGCCACCTTGGCCTTGACCGAGTCGATGGCATCCACCACATAGTCAAACTCCCGCTTGATATGCTCGGCCAGGTTGTCGGCGGTAACGAAGTCATCCACCTCGATCACCTCGCAATCCGGATTGATGGCACGGATGCGCTCGGCCATCACCTCCGTCTTGAGGCGACCAACCGTGCCCTGCATGGCGTGGATCTGGCGGTTGGTGTTGGTGATACAGATGTCATCCATGTCGATCAGGGTGATCTGGTTGATGCCGGCACGGGCCAGCGCCTCTGCCGCCCAGGAGCCGACGCCGCCGATCCCGACCACACAGACACGCGCCTGGCTGAAGGAACCAAGTGCACTCTGACCATAAAGACGGGCAATGCCCCCGAATCGCTGTAGATACTCTGCTTTCATACCACCACCTTGATTGAGGGCGGCCATTATAGCGACAACCATGGGCGGCGGCGAATTCCAGATAAACATGAAACGGGATGGAGCAACGAAATCGGGCTAACCGAGATGAGATAGAGAGATCGTAGAGACGAAAAAAAGCCCAGTCTTTCGACTGGGCTTCTTAAGTAGTGGCGGAGCGGACGGGACTCGAACCCGCGACCCCCGGCGTGACAGGCCGGTATTCTAACCGACTGAACTACCGCTCCGCATTCGGTTAGCTTTCGCTAAAGCTTTTGC
>NZ_JBGLRF010000009.1:0-129751 GCF_041403085.1 Aeromonas sp. S8(2024)
AGCGCAGTGGAACCACCTGACCCCATGCCGAACTCAGAAGTGAAACGCTGTAGCGCCGATGGTAGTGTGGCATTCGCCATGCGAGAGTAGGACACTGCCAGGCACCCAATTTTAGATTACGCGGTGAGCGTGGTCTTTACCGGTTAGTGTGCTGATATGGCTCAGTCGGTAGAGCGCATCCTTGGTAAGGATGAGGTCCCCAGTTCGATTCTGGGTATCAGCACCATTTTCAAGTAGTACAGCTTTTGCCTGACGGCAATAGCGCCGTGGAACCACCTGATCCCATGCCGAACTCAGAAGTGAAACGCGGTAGCGTCGATGGTAGTGTGGCATTCGCCATGCGAGAGTAGAACACTGTCAGGCACCCATTTAGAAGAGGCCTCCCATTCGGGAGGCCTTTTTGCATTGGAAATTTGCCGTTCTGATGGGTTTCTTTTAGTAAAAATGCTGGGATGTCAGCACGTTGCCCGTTACTCTTGGTCTGGTGTTGTCGCGCGTCATTGCCAGAGGAGTATGCATGGCCACGTTGAAGGAAATTGCACAGGAGGCGGGGGTATCCCAGGCTACCGTGTCGCGGGTGCTCAATGAAGATCCGACGCTGAGCGTCAAGGAAGAGACCAAGCAGAAGATCTTCGAGATCGCCGAGCGGCTGGAGTACAAGACCAGTGGTGCCCGCAAGGGGGTTCACAAGAGCAAGCTGCACTTCCTGGCGGTCTATGCCTACCCGCAGAGCACCGAGGTCAACGATCCCTACTATCTGGCCATCCGCTACGGCATCGAGACCCAGTGTGCCCGCCTCAACATCGAACTGACCCACTTCTACAACGGTGCCGAGGGGCGTGAGCTCTCTGCCGTCGACGGTATCCTGGTCATCGGCCATCTGCCCGCAGAGCGTCTTGCCGCGCTTCACTCCCTCTCTGCCCAGCTGGTGTTCGTGGATTGCCGCTCTCAAGGTGACTTTGACTCGATTGACGTGGATCTGGCGCTGATCAGCCAGCAGGTCGTGGATTTCTTCATGGCCCAGGGGCACCAGCGCATCGGCTATATCGGCGGTCAGGATGATGGCCCGGATCTGCGCGAACTGGCCTTCCTCGACTACGGTCAACGGCTGGGTGTGGTGCAGGAGAGCGACCTCTATCGCGGGGATTTCTCCAGCGCTTCCGGCTACACGTTGGCCAAAGAGATGCTGGCCGGGAATTGGCCCAAGGCACTGTTTGTGGCCTCCGACTCCATCGCCATCGGCGTGCTGCGTGCCATCCACGAGAAGGGACTGGCGATTCCCCAGCAGATCGAGCTGATCAGCGTCAACGATATCCCGACCGCCAAGTTCACCTTCCCGCCACTCTCCACGGTGCGGATCCACTCCGAGTTGATGGGCTCCCAGGGGGTCAATCTGCTGGTTGAACGGCTGCGTGACGAGCGGGATATCCCGTTGCGGGTGCTGGTACCGAGCAAGCTGACCCTGCGCGGCACCACACGATAATTTTAGTAAAACACCCCTGTTTTTAGTCGCGCCATCTTGCGGTGGCGCAACACCTCTCCCAAGCAAATCTCTTTCCCATCTCTTCCAAGAAACTAATATCATATTGTTTTATAGTTAATTTAATTACATCATGGCCTGCTGTTATCAACATCCATGCCACTCATCCATATCTTGCCCTCCTTTATCTCCCGCTTCTGATCTCGCTCACAAAACCATCTGTTCATTGTGATCAGGTTAAAACTTTACCAATTCAAAGCTGATATTTAGTAAATGTTTATCTAGAGTTTACCCAGTTAACGTTGCCTTGTTCCGGGAGGACATGTGAATAACTGGGAAAACGTCCAATTCGTTGGTGAAAACAGGCTGGCCCCGCGCGCCTACTTCTTCTCTTATGCCGACCACGGGCTGGCGGCCACCATGCAGCGCGAGCTGAGCCGCCGTTTTCTGAGCCTGAGCGGCCAGTGGCAGTTCCACTACTTCGACCACCCCCTGCAGGTGCCGGAGGCCTTCTATCACAGCCCCATGGACGAGTGGGGCCAGATCACCGTGCCCAACATGTGGCAGATGGAAGGGCATGGTCAGCTGCAGTACACCGACGAGGGTTTTCCCTTCCCCATCGATGTGCCCTTCGTGCCGACCAACAACCCCACCGGCGCCTATCAGCGCAGCTTCACGCTGAGCCCGGCCTGGGACGGCGAGCAGGTGATCATCAAGTTTGACGGGGTGGAGACCTACTTCGAGGTCTATGTAAACGGCCACTACGTCGGCTTCAGCAAGGGGAGCCGCCTCACCGCCGAATTCGACATCAGCGCCTATGCCAAAACCGGCGAGAACCTGCTCTCGGTGCGGGTGATGCAGTGGGCGGACTCCACTTACATCGAAGATCAGGACATGTGGTGGATGGCGGGTATCTTCCGCGACGTCTACCTGGTGGGCAAACCGGCGGTCCATGTGCAGGACTTCTTCATTCAGACCGCGCTGGCTGACGACAACCAGAGCGCCACCCTGAGCTGTGATATCCAGCTCGAAAACCTGGGCGAGTCGGCCAAGGATCACCGTCTGGTCTGGTCGCTGCTGGATCAGGGCAGCGAGATCGCCAGCGGCTCGCTCGACCATCTCGCCATCGACGGCAAGCTCGACTGCCGCTTCACGCTGGATCTGGCCAACCCCCATCTGTGGAGCGCCGAAGACCCTTACCTCTATCAGCTGCAACTCTCCCTCTACAACGCTCAGGGCGAGCTGCTGGAGGTGATCCCGCAGCGGGTCGGGGTGCGTGAAATCACCGTCAAGGATGGCCTCTTCCATGTCAACGGCCACTACCTCAAGCTGCACGGGGTGAACCGCCACGACAACGACCACCTCAAGAGCCGCGCGGTCGGCATGGACCGTGTTGAACGCGATATCGTGCTGATGAAGCAGCACAACCTCAACTCGGTGCGCACCGCCCACTACCCGAATGACCCGCGCTTCTACGAGCTGTGCGACCAGTACGGTCTGTTCGTGATGGCGGAGACCGACGTGGAGACCCACGGCTTTGCCAACGTCGGCGATCTCAGCCGCATCACCGACGACCCCTTCTGGGAGCCGGTGTTCGTGGATCGCATCGAGCGCCACGTGCACGCCCAGAAGAACCACCCCTCCATCATCATCTGGTCGCTCGGCAACGAGTCCGGCTACGGCTGCAATATCAGAGCCATGTACCAGCGCTGCAAGGCGATCGACCCGACCCGGCTGGTGCACTACGAAGAGGATCGCGATGCCGAGGTGGTGGATGTGGTGAGCACCATGTACTCGCGCGTCTCCCAGATGAACTGCTTCGGCGAGTTCCCTATGACCAAGCCGCGCATCCTCTGTGAATACGCCCACGCCATGGGCAACGGCCCGGGTGGCCTCAGCGAATACCAGCAGGTGTTTGACCGTCATCCCCACATTCAGGGTCACTACATCTGGGAGTGGTGCGATCACGGCATCCTAGATCAGGACGAGCAGGGGCGCCCGGTCTACAAGTACGGCGGCGACTACGGCGACTACCCCAACAACTACAACTTCTGCATGGATGGCCTCATCTACCCGGATCAGACCCCGGGGCCGGGCCTGCGCGAATACAAGCAGGTGATCTGCCCGGTCAAGGTGCGGGCGCTGGATCTGGCGAGCGGCAAGCTTGAGCTGGAAAACCGCTACTGGTTCTCCACTCTCGACGACATCCGTCTGCTGGTCGAGGTGAAGGCCGAGGGCGAGCTGCTGGCCAGCCAGCAGATCCGGTTGGAAGGGGTGGCCCCCGGTGCCACCACAGATCTGCAACTCGAACTGCCCGCTCTCGATGGGCGGGAAACCTTCGTCCAACTGCGGGTCATCAAGGCCAGTGCGACCCGCTACAGCGCGGCGGAACACGAGCTGGGCCAGTACCAGTTCCAGCTGAAGGCATCGACTCGTCAGCTGCGACCTTTTGCCAACCCCAACGCGACCCCGTTGCACATTGCCGATGAGCGCCTCGCGCTGACCTTGAGCGGCAGCGGCTTTGCCCTGCGCTTCTCGCGCCTCGACGGCAAGCTGGTGAGCTGGCAGCAGGATGGCAATGAGCTTATCGAGCGCTCGCCCCGCCTCACCTTCTTCAAGCCGATGATCGACAACCACAAGCAGGAGTACGAGAGCCTGTGGCACCCGAACCACCTGCAGATCATGCAGGAGCACTTCCGTACCTTGAGCTGGCGTCAGCTGGGCGAGGCGGTCGAGGTGACGGTCGAGAGCCTGATCGCCCCGCCGGTGTTCGACTTCGGTATGCGTTGCCGCTACGTCTACACCCTGAGTCCGAACGGTCAGCTGCATGTGGCGCTCTGTGGCCAACCCTATGGCGGTTATGACGACATCATTCCCAAGATCGGCTTCGAGCTGGGTATTCGTCAGGATCTCGATCGGGTGCACTACCTTGGCATGGGGCCGGGTGAGAACTATCAGGACAGCCGCCAGAGCAACTGGATCGACAGCTTCAACAGCACGGTGGGCGAGATGTGGGAGCATTACCCCTTCCCGCAGGACAACGGCAACCGTCAGCAGGTGCGCTGGGCGACCCTGACCAACCGTCACGGCGCCGGTCTCTACGTGCGGCCCGATGCCCCCATCAACCTGAGCGTCTGGCCCTACAGCTGGGAGCATATCCACGCGGCGCAGCACATCAACGAGCTGGAGCCCTGCGGTTATCTCACCCTCAATCTGGATCACAAGGTGCTGGGGCTGGGTTCCAACTCCTGGGGCTCCGAGGTGCTGGACTCCTGGCGGGTGCGCTTCGAGCCGTTCAGCTTCGGCCTGACCCTGCTGCCCATCGCCCGTGGCAACCTCAATCCGGCTGCGCTGGCCGGGCTCGATCTCACCATCAACGGCGGGAGGAACCTCGCATGATCACCCTGGACAACCTGACCCTGTTCAAAAATATCTACCGGGAGGGCAAGAAGTGGGGCCGCTGCGTGGAGGCCATCAACAACCTGCCGAACCTCAAGCCCGGCATCTGCCACTCCATCGGTGACTCCCTCACCTACCGCTTGCAGGAGGGGGCCAGCCCGGCCACCTCACTGTTCGAGGGGCAGCGCCGCTACTTCGACGTCCACTACTACCTGGAAGGGGCAGAGACGGTGGAGTGGGCTGCCAAGTCGGAGCTGCGGGTCGAACAGGCTTACGACGACACCACTGATCGCGAGTGGCTGGCTGGGGAGGTGCGTGAGCGCCAGCAGGTGGGCAACGGTCAGGTGGTGATCTTCGAGAACGACGAGGCTTACCGATTCGTCGGCGACAGCCCGGTGCGCAAGCTGATCATCAAGGTCACCGTCGAAGGCGGCTACTTCAAAAACAAATAACAAGCCGCTGGTTCTGCACTGACAAAGCCGGAAGGGCGGGGCTCACCCTACAAATCATGCCCCGCCTTTTCGCGAGATAACTACGGGTCTGGAGATGCACCATGTCTGATTCCAAACGCAATACGATCGGCAAGTTTGGTCTGCTGTCGCTTACCTTCGCGGCGGTATTCAGCTTCAACAACGTCATCAACAACAACATCGAGATCGGTCTGGCCTCGGCCCCGATGTTCTTTCTGGCCACCATTTTTTACTTCATTCCGTTTTGCCTGATCATTGCGGAATTTGTGTCGCTGAACAAAAACTCCGAGGCGGGGGTGTATGCCTGGGTGAAGAGCTCCCTCGGCGGTCGCTGGGCCTTTATCTCCGCCTACACCTACTGGTTCGTGAACCTGTTCTTCTTTACCTCCTTGCTGCCGCGGGTCATCGCCTACGCCTCCTATGCCTTCCTCGGTTACGAGTACATTCTCACCCCGGTAGCGACCACGGCCTTGAGCATGGTGCTGTTCGCCTTTGCCACCTACGTCTCTACCAACGGCGCCAAGATGCTCGGCCCCATCACCTCGGTGACCTCGTCCCTGATGCTGCTGCTGACCCTATCCTACATCCTGCTGGCAGGTGCGGCTCTGGTGGGCGGCGTGCAGCCGGCAGACCCCATCACGGTAGAGGCCATGATCCCCGATTTCAGCTGGGCCTTCTTGGGTATCACCACCTGGATCTTTATGGCGGCTGGTGGCGCCGAGTCGGTGGCGGTCTACGTCAATGACGTAAAAGGCGGCTCCAAGTCCTTCGTGAAGGTGATCATCGTCGCCGGGATCTTTATCGGGGTGCTCTACTCCATCGCCTCGCTGTTGATCAACGTGTTCGTACCGAGTGGTACCCTGAAATATACCGGCGGCTCGGTACAGGTGTTCGAGGGGCTGGCGGCCTACTTCGGCCTACCGGAGATCCTGATGAACCGCTTCGTGGGGCTGGTCTCCTTCACCGCCATGTTCGGCTCCCTGCTGATGTGGACCGCGACCCCGGTGAAGATCTTCTTCTCCGAGATCCCGGCCGGCATCTTCGGCAAGAAGACGGTCGAGCTCAACGAGAACGGCGTGCCCGCCCGCGCAGCCTGGATCCAGTACCTCATCGTGCTGCCGCTGATGGTGATCCCGACCCTGGGCTCCAACACCGCACAGGATCTGATGAACACCGTCATCAACATGACCGCTGCCGCTTCCATGCTGCCGCCGCTGTTCATCATGCTGGCCTACCTCAATCTGCGGCTGAAGCTCGACCACCTGCCGCGGGAGTTCAAGATGGGCTCGCGCACTACCGGCATCGCCGTGGTGTCGGTGCTGATCGCCATCTTCACGGTGGGCTTCCTGGCCTCCACCTTCCCGACCGGCGCCGACATCATGACCATCATCTTCTACAACGTCGGCGGCATCGTCATCTTCCTGGGCTTCGCCTGGTGGAAATACAACAGATATGAGGCCTCCCTGAGTGCCGAGGCGCGTGAGCAAGAGGCCAGGCCGACGGCCCAGGTCTCCATGCCGGCGTCATGAGCGCCGTCCTTACCCCAGATCAGATCGGGTGGCAGTTGGCCACCCGCAAACCGTTGAACCAGAGAAGGAGAAGAGCATGAGCGAGACGATCGAGTTTGCCGAATTCAAGCGGGTCGAGATGAAGGTGGGCAAGGTGCTGGAGGTGGTGCGCCACCCCGGTGCCGACAAACTCTACATCGTCCAGATCGACGTGGGTGGCGAGCGGCCACTGCAGACCGTCACCAGTCTGGTGCCTTACTACAGCGAAGAGGAACTGATGAGCAGCGAGGTGGTGGTGCTGACCAACCTCAAGCCGACCAGGATGCGCGGCGAGCGTTCCGAGTGCATGTTGCTCTGCGCCGAGACCCCGGACGAGAGTCAGAGCGTGCTGCTGCAGCCGCGGGTGCCGATGGCGCCGGGCACCCCGATCGTCTGACTGAGATTGCGAGCCGGTGCGGGAGACTGCACCGGTTCACCAAGGAGGCCGTCCACGCGGCCCGATCATAACAAGAGAGTAAAGGGCGGGGCCGACAGACCCTTGCCGAACACATCACAGAGTCACTGCGTTACCCGCAGGGAGCGCGAGTCCACTGGAGGACACCATGTCTGAATCCGTACGCGGCACCATAGGCAAGTTTGCCCTGTTGTCGATGACCTTTGCCGCCGTGTTCAACGTGCGCAACATCGTCAACAACAACATCGAGCTGGGGCTCAGTTCCGCTCCCATCTTCCTGCTGGCGACCCTCGTCTACTTCATCCCGTTCGTCTTCATCATCGCCGAGTTCGTCTCGGCCAACAAAAACTCCGAGTCGGGGATGTACGACTGGCTTAAAAAACCGCTCGGCACCCGGATGGCCTATCTGGGTTCGTTTCTCTACTGGTTCGTGAACCTGTTCTGGTTCGTCTCATTGCTGCCCAACGTCATCGCCTACGCCTCCTACGCCATGCTGGGCTATGAGTACAGTTTCTCGCCCATGGTCACCTCGATCATCTCCATCGTGCTGTTTGCGGCGGCGACCCACATCTCCACCAAGGGGGCGAGCTGGCTCGGCAAGATTGCCGAGATCGTGGCCTACGGCGTGTTTGCCCTGTTCGCCATCTATGTGCTGGGCGCCCTGATGGCTTTGAGTGGCGATCATGTACCGGCCCAGCCCATCACCCTGGAGGCGATGACTCCCACCGTCAACTGGGCGACGCTCGGCATCATGTGCTGGATCTTCCAGGCGGCGGGCGGTGCCGAGACGGCGGCGGCCTACCTCAATGACGTG
Organism: Aeromonas sp. S8(2024); assembly: GCF_041403085.1. Classification (NCBI taxonomy): domain Bacteria; kingdom Pseudomonadati; phylum Pseudomonadota; class Gammaproteobacteria; order Aeromonadales; family Aeromonadaceae; genus Aeromonas; species Aeromonas sp. S8(2024). Next base: position 8,126 of record NZ_JBGLRF010000009.1, read on the forward strand.
AAGGGCGGCCAGAAATCCTTCATCAAGGTGATCATCAGTGCCGGCATCGTCATCGGTGCCATGTATGCGGTCGGTTCCCTGCTGGTGAACGTGTTCGTGCCGCGCGAGAGTCTCACCTATGCCGGCGGCATGGTGGAGATCTTCACCGGCATGGCCCAATACTTCGGGCTCTCCGAGGCGCTGGTGGGCCGATTTGTCGGCGTGGTGCTGTTCATCGCCATGTTCGGCTCCATGATGATGTGGACCTCGGCGCCGGTGAAGATCCACTTCTCCGAGATCCCGCAGGGGGTTTACGGCGAGAAGACCACCCAGCTCAACGAGCACGGCGTGCCGGTGCGCGCCGCCTGGTGGCAGTTTGCCTTCGTGTTCGTGATGCTGGTGGTCAACGGGTTCGGCTCCGAGTCGGTGCAGCAGATGATGAACACCGCCATCAACCTCACCGCCGGTACCGCCATGCTGCCGCCGATCTTCATCATGGTGGCCTACTTTGTGTTCCGCTGGAAACATGACGACACCCCGCGCGAGTTCCGCATGGGGTCGCGCAAATTCGGGATGGGGGTGGTGTCGGTGCTGATCGCCATCTTCGTGGTGAGCATGAGCGCCTCCGCCTTCCCAGCCGGGGTGGATCTGGTGCGCGCCTTCTTCATCAACGTCTTCATGACCGCGGTCTTCTCGGCGCTGGCCTACTGGTGGATCTCCCGCTTCGAGAAGCGTCAGGCCCGCAGGCTGGCCAGGGGGGCGAACGACAGCGGCACGCTGGCCAAGCAGAGCTGAAGCACAAGGCTGGCCGGCTCCGGTGGCCAGCCGGGTTTGCTTAATTTCCGGCAGATAAAGAGGGGTCGCTCAACTTTGCGCCTCCCGCTTATCGGGGTAAGCTGGGGATCCGTTTCAACAGGAGCTGTGCCACAGCTCCTGTTGTGTTTCCTGTCGTCCCCGATCACCGGCCCCGCGCGGGGACGGGATCTGCTTTCACCGGAGACCGCTCGTGCGTCTGGATCCCTTTACCTCTGTACTGATTGTGGTGGTCGCGCTGGCCTCCTTCTTCCCCTGCGAGGGGCAGGTGGCCGTCTGGTTCGGTCTGCTGACCAAGCTGGCGGTGGCGCTGCTGTTCTTCATGCATGGCGCCAAGCTGTCGCGCCAGAACCTGCTGGCGGGCCTCGGCCACTGGCGGCTCCATCTGGTGGTGATGCTCAGTACCTTCGTGCTGTTTCCGCTGCTGGGGCTGCTGCTCACGCCACTGGTGCCCCACTGGCTGAGCCCGGCCATCTACCTCGGTTTCTTGTATCTGTGCGCCCTGCCCGCCACCGTGCAGTCGGCCATCGCCTTCACCTCCATGGCGGGCGGCAATGTGTCGGCGGCGGTGTGCAGCGCCTCGGCCTCCAGCATCCTCGGCATCTTCCTCTCGCCGGTGCTGGTGGGGTTGATGATCAATGTACAGGGGGAGGGGGTCGACACCTGGCACTCCATTCAGGCCATCATGGTGCAGCTGATGCTGCCGTTCGTGGTGGGCCATCTGTCGCGCCCGCTCATCGGTCGCTGGGTCGATAGCCACCGGCCGCTCATCGGCAAGCTGGATCAGAGCTCCATTCTGCTGGTGGTCTATGTGGCCTTCAGCGAGGCGGTGGTGCAGGGGATCTGGCATCAGGTAGGCTGGTACGATCTGGCCAGTATCGTGCTGCTGAGCTGCGTGCTGCTGGCACTGGTGCTGGGCTGGAACGTCTGGATCAGCCGCCGCCTCGGCTTCAACAGGGCGGACGAGATCACCATCGTCTTCTGCGGCTCCAAGAAGAGCCTGGCCAACGGGGTGCCCATGGCCAACGTCATGTTCCCGGCTGCCAGCGTCGGGGTCATGGTGCTGCCGCTGATGATCTTCCACCAGATCCAGCTGATGGTGTGCGCCGTGCTGGCCCGCCGCTACCACGAGCAGGAGGCGGTGCCTCAGGTGCAGCAGGGGTAAGCCATCGGGATAAAAAAGAGGGAGGCCATGGGCCTCCCTCTTTCGTTTGTCGCCTCGTCAGCGCTTGCGCCAGACGGTGAGCTGGGCCACCGTGTGCTGGTACTTGCGGGCGGTCTCGCGGATGACGAAGGGGACGTCCCGCGGGGGCATGTGCTCCTCGAACTCCGCCGCCAGCAGCCGTTGCAGCGCCTGATAGGTGCCGAGGGCCTCGCCGTTCTCGCGCACACCGCCGAGCCAGTTGGCTTTGGGGGTGTAGTCGGTTAGCCAGGTGTAGGGGCTGGTGAGCACCAGCAGGCCTCCGCTGCGCAGTCTGGGAGCAATGTCCCGCAGGAAGCGGGCGGGTTCCCGCAGCCGGTCGATCAGGTTGGAGGCGAGCACCAGGTCGTAGTCGCCGTACTTGGGCTTGAGGTTGCAGGCATCCCCCTGGCTGAAGTGGACGCGATCGGCCTGCTCACGGCCGAGCTCATGGCGGGAGAGCCGCGCCTCGCAATACTCCACCAGCTCCCCTTCCACCGGCACCGCATAGCGGAAGCTGTCCTGTCTTGCCAGGGTCAGGGCCACGTCGATGAAGCGGGCCGAGTAGTCCACTCCATCCACGTGGGCGAAGCGGCGAGCCAGTTCGAAGCTGGCGCGACCGGTGGCGCAGCCGATGTCGAGCGCCCGCTCATGGCGGCCGCAGAGCTCGCTGGCAAGACCGGCCAGAGCCTGGGCGTAGTTGGCGACCCCGAAGTGGCTTGGGCCGTACTGGAAGTCGAGGTACTGAGCGACGAGCGTGTCGGTTTCATAAGGATTCACGATGACGGGCTCCTGATGGCGTGAGACCAGGTAGCGGAAGCCCGCGTGCTGGAAGAAGTGGCGACGGAAGGCGTAGCGGGAGGACTTGAGCGCCTCGTTGCCGGTACTGATCCAGCTGCCCCCCTTGATGAGGGTGTGCTTGCCATCGAAGGTGGGGGTGGAGAAGTCGTCGTAGAGGGGATGCACCTTGAACCCCTCGAAGCCGTCGATGGCGGTGCTGGTCCACTGCCAGACGTTGCCCACCAGATCGAAGAAGCTGCCCTGCGGGCAGGCATCCACCGGACAAGACGACGCGAAGCGGGCCAGGTTGATGTTGCCGGGCGCCTCGATCCAGTCTGGCTGGTCACCAGCCAGCTGTTCGCGCAGCAGCATCCACTCCGCCTCGCTTGGCAACTGGACGGGCAGACCGGTCTGGGCCGCCTGCCAGCGACAGAAGGCGGCGGCCTCCAGCTGGTTCACCTCCGCCGGCCAGTCCCAGGGCATAGGGACCTGCTCGGTCATCAGCCGCAGTTGCAGTTGCTCGGGTTCGAGGGGGTCGCCGACCCAGAAGGTGGGCATGCGCGCCCCGGCATACTGGCGCCAGCCCCAGCCTTCATCATCCCACCAGGCGCGGGTCTCGTAGCCGCCCGCCTGCACGAAGTCGAAAAATTCTGCGTTGCTCACCAGCATGCGGCTGGCCTGGAAGGGGGCCAGTTCGATGTGGCGCTCGCCGTATTCGTTGTCCCAGCCGTAGGTGGCGTCCTGTTTGCCGAGCCGCACCCGGCCGCCGGCCACCGGCAGCAGGCTGTTGGCGGGTACCTCGTCACGGCGATGGCGCGCCTCGGGGCAGACCGGCCACTGGGGTTGGCTGCGCACCCAGGCCAGCGGCAGCTGGCGGATCAGTACGCTGGAGGTCTCGAGGTGGATGCGCTCGTGCTCTATCCCCATCAAGATGACCCAGGCCGGGCTCTGCCAGTCGATGGGCAGGGTCAGCGGCATCCGCTCGATGAAATCACACACCAGGGCGCGCACCCGGCCACGATAGTCGCGCAGCTCGCTGACGGAGGGCCAGTCGTAGTGGGTCTCGTCCAGATCGTCCCAGCTCATCTCGTCCACCCCGATGGCGACCATGGCCTCGATGCGGGCGTCGAGTCGCCCCTCGATGAGGCGGGCCGCCAGCAGCTTGTTGATGAAGAAGGCGGCGGTATGGCCGTAGTAGAAGATGAGCGGGTGGCGCAGGGGGATCGCCTTGTCAAACCAGGCGCGCTCGTCGGCCAGGCAGTCGAACAGCGAGTCGTAGAGATCGAAGGTCTGGCAGAAGTAGGCGAGCAGCTCGCGGCGTTTTTGTTCGGGATCGCTGCCGGTCAGCAGCGGGGTTCGGGTAGGTTCCGGCAGGCCGGTGGCGGTGGAATAGAGAAGAGTGGCTTGGGTCACGCTCTGACTCCTTGTTGGCAGTGAAGACTGACAAGACAGTGGTAATGGCATTACCGCAATGGAGAGCTTTGTACGCACAAAGTATCACTATTGGCTCAACAGACCGGTTCGGCAACCAAAAACTTCCACGGCTTGTCAGCATAGCGACCCCGCGAACGGCTCGCCAGCCAACCCTCCGCCTGCCCGTTCGGGGATGGTCAGATTCGCCAGTTTATGGTCTGAATGACTCTCTCTTTGCTGTGCCCATGTGGAGTGAAAATGGATATCTTCTTGAAAATCATGCGGTTGATTAACTGGCACAGGCTTTGCGATGGATGCTGACCAAGGGGCCGCGACTGGCCAATACACAATGAGGAGAGTGGCGATGAAATGGATGATGGGCGTGGTGCTGGCGGTCGGGCTCAGCGGGTGCAGCTGGTTGGATGATACCCGGGTGAGCGGGGCGGGGGCCGTGATCGAGCAGCAGCACGGGATGGGCCGGCAGGTGACCCGGGTGCTGGCCGGGGTGCCTGCCAGTGTCCATCTGGTGGCCGGTGAGCCGCGCGGGGTACACATCCGTGGGCAGGAGAACCTGCTGCCTTACCTAGTGCTGAGCGAGCGGGGCGACAAGCTGGAGATCGAGGTAAAGGACGGCTACCGGCTCGATCCGACCGAACCGCTGGAGATCACCATCACCCTGCCCGCGCTTCATGAGCTGGCGCTGGCAGGGGTTGCCAGCGGCGAGCTGCGCGGCTTCAAGGGGGAGGCGCTGGTGCTGTCGGTGGCCGGGGTCGGTGACATCGTTGCCGACGGGCTCGAACTGGATCGGCTGGAGGGCAACATCGCGGGCACAGGCAGCCTGGATCTGGGGAACAGCACGGCGAGGGCCGTCGAGCTCAACATCGCCGGCTCGGGGGATGTGCTGGGGACCGGGCTCAAGGGTCGCGAGGTGGAGGTCAATATCGCCGGCAGCGGCGACGTGGAGGTTCGGGCGCAGGATCGGCTCAAGGTGGGCATCGCCGGCTCTGGCTCGGTCAGCTACTGGGGTGATCCCGTGCTGCAGAGCGAGATCGCCGGCTCCGGCGAGGTGAGCCGGCAGGGCAGCTGAATGGTCTTGTCCACCGACAAGAAGAAAACAGGCCCGTGACGGGCCTGTTTCGATCAGAGGTGGCGGGCGTGAAAGCGCAGGTGCGCCTCGATGAAGCTCGCCACGAAGTAGTAGCTGTGATCGTACCCGGGGTGGCGGTTGAGCTCCAGCGGCCACTCCTTGCTGGCGGCCACATCGGCCAGGGCGTCGATGTGCAGCTGTTCGGCCAGGAAGGGATCGTCCAGCCCCACGTCTACCAAAGTCGGCAGTGGTTTGACCGACTCATTGCGCAGCAGCTGGCAGGCGTCCCACTCCTGCCACAGCAAGGGGTTGTTGCCGAGGTAGGCACCGAGCGCCTTCTGGCCCCAGGGGCAGCGGCTCGGGTGGCTGATGGGGCTGAAGGCCGACACCGAGCGGTAACGACCTGGCTCGCGCAGAGCGACGATGAGCGCCCCGTGACCACCCATGGAGTGGCCGCTGATGGCGCGTTTCGTCGAGACCGGGAAGTGGGTCTCGATGAGCTCGGGCAGCTCGCGGGTGATGTAGTCGTACATCTGGTAGTGATCGCGCCAGGGATGCTGGGTGGCGTTGACGTAGAAGCCGGCGCCCATGCCGAGATCGTAACCGGGGTCGTCCGCGACGTCTTCGCCGCGCGGGCTGGTGTCCGGCGCCACCAGGGCGATGCCGAGCTCGGCGGCGATGCGCTGGGCGCCCGCCTTCTGCATGAAGTTTTCATCGGTGCAGGTGAGGCCGGAGAGCCAGTAGAGCACGGGCACCTTCTGGCCGGTGAGGGCCTGGGGCGGCAGATAGATGGCGAAGCGCATCTCGCAACCCAGCACCTCGGAGGCGTGGCTGTAGCGCTTGTGCCAGCCGCCGAAGCTCTTGTTGCTGCTGATTATGTCCAGATTCATCGGGGGAACTCCTGCACCCCGCCCACGGTGGCGGGCGGGGTGATCATGCTCAGTAGTGGATGACGCTGCGGATGCTCTTGCCTTCGTGCATCAGATCGAACGCCTCGTTGATCTGCTCAAGCCCCATGGTGTGGGTGATGAAGTCGTCCAGCTTGAACTCGCCCTGCATGTAGCGCTGTACATAGCTCGGCAGTTCGCTGCGACCGCGCACTCCGCCGAAGGCGCTGCCGCGCCAGACCCGGCCGGTGACCAGCTGGAACGGACGGGTGCTGATCTCCTGGCCGGCGCCGGCCACGCCGATGATGACCGACTCGCCCCAGCCCTTGTGGCAGCACTCCAGCGCCGCGCGCATCACCTTGACGTTGCCGATGCACTCGAACGAGAAGTCGACGCCGCCGTCGGTGAGCTCGACGATCACCTCCTGGATGGGCTTGTCGTAGTCGTTCGGGTTGATGCAGTCGGTGGCGCCCAGCTTGCGGGCCAGTTCGAACTTGCTCTCGTTGATGTCGATGGCGATGATGCGGCCGGCCTTGGCCAGGCGAGCGCCGATCACGGCGGAGAGGCCGATGCCGCCCAGCCCGAAGATGGCGACGCTCTCACCCTCTTTCACCTTGGCGGTGTTCATCACGGCGCCGATGCCGGTGGTGACGCCGCAGCCGAGCAGGCAGACCTCTTCCAGCGGGGCGGCCGGGTCCACCTTGGCGATGGAGATCTCGGGCAGTACCGTGTACTCGCTGAAGGTGGAGGTGCCCATGTAGTGATAGATGGGCTGGCCATCCTTGGAGAAGCGGGTGGTGCCGTCCGGCATCAGCCCCTTGCCCTGGGTGGCGCGGATCTTCTGGCACAGGTTGGTCTTGCCGGATTTGCAGAATTTGCACTCGCCGCACTCGGGGGTGTAGAGCGGGATCACGTGATCGCCCACCTTGACACTGGTGACGCCCTCGCCGACGGATTCGACGATGCCGCCCCCCTCGTGACCGAGGATGCAGGGGAAGACCCCTTCCGGATCTTCACCGGAGAGGGTGAAGGCATCGGTGTGGCAGACGCCGGTGGCGACGATGCGTACCCGCACTTCGCCCGCCTGGGGCGGCATGACCTCGACTTCTTCGATGGAGAGGGGCTGGCCCGGGCCCCAGGCGATGGCGGCCTTACACTTGATGCTTTGAACCTGTGCCATGACGGATGTCCTTATTGTTGAGCAGCGTGAGGAGAATGGGTTCGGACATCAGTGTAGTTTCCCGCTTATTTGGTGATAATAAGGCGAAATCTGAAATCACTTTTACAGACAGGTAATAATGTTCGGCTGGGAAGGGATCTGTGAATTTGTCAGCGTGGCGGAGCAGGGGGGGTTTACCCCGGCGGCGCGCAAGCTGGGGGTGTCGGTGGCGCAAGTGAGCCGGCAGGTGGCACAGCTGGAGGATCGTCTGCAGGCCAAGCTGCTGCTGCGCACCACCCGTCAGGTGCGGCTCACCGAGCTCGGCGAGATCTACTATCGCCACTGTCGCCAGTTGCTGGACAACCTCTACGAGGCGGAGCTGGCGGTGGGGCGCCATCAGGCTGTGCCGCAGGGCACCCTGCGCATCACGGCCCCGGTCTCCTACGGCGAGAGCCGCATCGCCCCGCTGGTGAACGACTTCATGGTGCGCTTTCCCCAGCTGGAGGTGACCCTCAACCTCACCAACCAGCTGCTGGATCTGGTGCACGAGGGCTACGATCTGGCGCTGCGACTCGGCCACCTCAAGGATTCCAGCCTGGTGGCGCGCAAGCTGGCGCAGCGGGTGCCCTATGTGTGTGCCTCGCCGGCTTATACCGCCCGCCACGGCATGCCCAACAGCCTCTCCGAACTCACCCGCCACACCTGCCTGGTGGGCAACAGCGACGAGTGGCACTTCACCCTGGATGGCCGCCCCCACAGCGTGCGGGTGCACGGCCTGCTGCACTGCAACAGCGGCCACGCCCTGCTGGATGCGGCGCTCAAGGGGATCGGCATCATCCAGCTGCCGGACTACTACGTGAGCGACCACCTGGCCCAAGGCGAGCTTATCGAGCTGCTGCCGGAACTGCGGGCGCCGGCGGAGGGGATCTGGGCCCTCTATCCCCACAACCGCCATCTCTCTCCCAAGGTGCGGCTGCTGGTGGACTATCTGGCGGAGCGGCTGAGCGATCCCCATCAGCCCGCGCTGGTGCGCCCCGTCGGCTGACTTCGCTCAATAAAAAAGGCCCGCATGTGCGGGCCTTTTGCATGGTATCAAGGGGAGCGCTATTCCCGCTCCTTGACGTAGGGGGTGCCGAGCGCCTTGGGTGCCACCGCCTTGCCGATGAAGCCGGCCAGCAGGAACACGGTCAGGATGTAGGGCAGTGCCTCGATGGCCTGCACCGGGATCGGGAAACCACCGATGCTGACCCCTTGCAGCCGGATGGCGACCGCATCGAGGAAACCGAACAGCAGGCAGGCCGCCATGGCGTTCCAGGGACGCCACTTGCCAAACACCAGCGCCGCCAGCGCCATGAAGCCCTTGCCCGCGCTCATGTTGGGGATGAACTGGGCAGTCTGGGCCACCGCCAGGTAGGTGCCGCCGATGCCGGCCAGCAGGCCGCCGATGATGAGCGCCGTGTAGCGCATGCGCACCACCGAGATACCGGCGGTATCTACCGCTGCCGGTGCCTCGCCCACCGCCCGCAGGCGCAGGCCGAAGCGGGTACGGAACAGCACCCACCAGGCCAGCGGCACGGCGGCGAACGCCACGTACTCCAGCAGGGAGTGGCCGCTCAAGAGCTCGCTGTAGAGCTGGCCAACGACAGGCACGTCATACAGCTCCTTGGCATAGGGCAGGTCGATGGGGGCGAAGCGGGCCGCGCCGGACAGTGCCGGGGTCTGGCCGCCCTGATCGAACCAGTAACGGCCCAGGGTGACGGTGAGGCCGGCCGCCAGGATGTTGATGGCCATGCCGCTCACCACCTGATCACCGCGGTGGGTGATGGTGGCAAAGCCGTGCATCAGGGCGAACAGGATGGAGACACCCACCCCGGCACCCAGCCCAATCCAGGCAGAGCCGGAGACGGCTGCCGCCGCCGCGCTGGCGAACGCCGCCGCCAGCAGCTTGCCCTCCAGGGCGATGTTGACCACCCCGGAACGCTCGCAGAACATGCCGGCCATGGCCGCCAGGATCAACGGTGGCGCGGTGCGGATGGTGGCATCCAGCATCAGGATCAGAATTTCGAACATGATCAGGCCCCCTTGACTTGCGCAGAGCGGTTGGCAAACGCCAGATAGAGCTGCTCGATGCGCGGACGCATCATGTGCTCAAGGGCGCCACAGAACAGGATCACCAGACCCTGCAACACCACCACTATGTTGCGGTCCACCCCGAACTCGAAGCTCAGCTCGGCGCCGCCCTGATAGAGGAAGCCGAACAGCAGGCTGGCGATGATGACGCCGACCGGGTGGTTGCGTCCCATCAGCGCCACTGCGATACCGGTGAAGCCGAACCCTTCCACGAAGTTGAGCTTGATCTGGTGCAGTTCACCCTGCAGCACGTTGAGGGCGAAGAAGCCCGACAGCATGCCGGAGATCACCATGGCCAGGATCACCACCTTGGGATAGGAGATGCCGGCATAGGCGGACGCACTCTGGCTGGCGCCGACCGAGCGGATCTCGTAGCCCCAGCGGGTATGCCAGATGAAGACCCATACCAGGGCCGCGCAGAGCAGTGCCCAGAAGAAGCTGATGTTGAGCGGGCTGTTCGACATCTCCATGCCGAATGCCCCCGCCAGTTCGCTCATCTTCGGCAGCCAGCTCGCCTCAGCGAACACCTTGCTCTCGGTGGCCATGGAGCCCGCCGGCTTGAACACCTCGACCAGCAGGTAGGCCATCAGGGAGGCGGCGATGAAGTTGAACATGATGGTGGTGATGACGATGTGGCTGCCGCGCTTGGCTTGCAGCCAGGCCGGGATGAAGGCCCAGGCCGCACCGAACAGGCCGCCGGCGATGATGGCCAGCGGCAGCAGCAGGGCAAATGGCAGGGAGTCACCCAGCAGCAGACAGACTAGACCGACGCCGAGGCCGCCGATATAGGCCTGCCCCTCGCCACCGATGTTGAACAGGCCGGCGTGGAAGGCCACCGCCACCGACAGACCGGTAAAGATGAAGCCGGTCGCGTAGTAGAGGGTGAAACCGACCCCTTCACCGGTGCCGAAGGCGCCGTACCACATGATCTCGGCGGCATCGACCGGGTTGATGTCGAGGTAGTAGAACAGGATGGCCGACACCAGGAAGGCCAGCAGGATGTTGACCGCGGGCAGTACGCCCACGGAGATCCAGGCAGGGATACGTGCTTGGCTCATGGGCGAGCCTCCTTGGCAATCTGGTCGGAGACGGGGGGGTTGACCATCAGCAGGCCGAATCCGTTACAAGTGGCGGTGACCTTCATGATGTGGCTCCTTGTGATTGGCTTGCCGCCACCTCGTCAGGAACTATGTTCGCCATCATCAGACCGATGGTGCGCTCATCCGCCTTGGCGGCATCCAGCTCACCGACGATGCGACCGTCGGCGATGACCAGAATGCGGTCAGAGAGGCTCATGATCTCGTCCAGCTCCACCGAGACCAGCAGCACCGCCTTGCCCTTGTCGCGCATGGCAATGATCTGCTGGTGGATGTACTCGATGGCGCCGATGTCGACCCCGCGGGTCGGCTGGCCGATCAGCAGCACGTCCGGGTCCTGCTCCACTTCCCGGGCGATCACCAGCTTCTGCTGGTTGCCGCCGGAGAAGTTGGCGGTCTTGTGCTCGGGATGGGGCGGGCGCACGTCCCACTTGTCCATCTTGGCCTGGCAATCCTGCAGGATCGCCTCCTTGTTCTGCAGCCAGCCCTTGTTGTACTGGGGGCGGCGGTGATAACCGAGGATGAAGGCCTCTTTCGCCTCGAAGCGGTTGATGAGACCCATCTTGTGTCTGTCTTCCGGCACGTGGCCGAGACCGAAGTTGCGCACCCGCTCCGGGTCGGCCGGGTGGCTCACGCTCACCTCGTGGGCCTGACCGTTGCCGGTGATGGTGAAGCTGCCTTTGCTTGGCTTGAGGATGCCGCCGAGCAGGCTGAGCAGTTCGGACTGGCCGTTGCCGGAGACACCGGCGATGCCGACCACTTCACCGGCCCGCACCTCGAAGCTGACGGATTTGACCCGCTCCACCCTGGCGTCGTCCACATAGCTGAGGCCATCGACCTTGAGCTTGGCGTCGCCAGGCTGGGTCGGCCCCTTGTCGACCTTGAGGCGCACCTTGCGGCCCACCATGAGTTCGGCCAGCTGCTCCTTGTCGGTATCCCTGGTGGCGACGTGGGCCACCATTTCACCCCGGCGCATGATGGAGACCTGATCCGTGATGGCCAGGATCTCGCGCAGCTTGTGGGTGATGAGGATGATGGTGGCGCCCTGATCGCGCAGCTTCTTGAGCACCTCGAACAGGTGATCCGCCTCTTGCGGGGTCAGTACCCCGGTCGGCTCGTCCAGGATCAGGATGCGGGCGCCGCGATAGAGCGCCTTGAGGATCTCGACCCGCTGTTGCAGGCCCACCGGCAGATCTTCGACCTTCTCGTGCAGCGGCACTTCGAGACCATAGTCCCGTGCCAGCTCGCCCAGCAGCTTTTCGGCCGCCGCCAGGCTCTGGCCCAGGTGCCAGCCGTTTTCCGCGCCGAGAATGACGTTTTCTAACACTGTAAAATTGTTCACCAGCATAAAGTGCTGGTGCACCATGCCCACGCCTGCGGCGATCGCATCTTGTGAGCCATGGGGTTTGAAGGGGTTGCCGTCGATGAACATCTCGCCTTTGTCGGCGTGGTAGAAACCGTAGATGATGCTCATCAGGGTCGACTTGCCGGCGCCATTTTCGCCGACGATGCCGTGAATGCTGCCTTTACGAACCTTAAGGTCGATCTGCTTGTTGGCGTACACTTCGCCAAACCGCTTATCGATACCCCTTAATTCGATGGCATAGCGATCTGTCTGGTCCATGATGCAGTCCTTGCGGGTCATGAAAAGAGACTAAAAACCGGCCCGTGCGGGCCGGTCGTTGGGTTGAGAGTAGTAGCGGTTACTCAGTATTTGCAGGTGCTGTCGCTCATATAGTCGTGCACCTTGACCTTGCCGGAGATGATCTCGGCCTTGATGGCCTCCACCTTGGCTTTCATCTCGGGGGTGATCAGTTTCTCGTTGTCTTTGTCGAGTGCCCAATCCACCCCGCCCTCGGCCAGGCCCAGGTTCTTGATACCCGGTTTCCAGGTGCCCTTGGCGGCGTCATCCCAGGTCTGGTAGGCGGCGAGGCCCACCGACTTGACCATGGAGGTCAGCATGGTGCCCGGTTGCAGGTGGTTCTGGTTGGAGTCCACGCCGATGGCCAGCTTGCCTTCGTCCTTGGCGGCCTGGTAAACACCGATGCCGGTACCGCCGGCGGCGGCATAGACAACATCGGCGCCCTTGGCGAACTGGGACTTGGCCAGTTCCGCACCCTTGGCCGGGTCAGCAAACGCCGCCGGGGTGGAGCCGGTCATGTTCTGGAACACTTCGATCTTCGGATTGACGTACTTGGCGCCCTGCTCGTAGCCGCACTCGAATTTGCGGATCAGCGGGATGTCCATGCCGCCCACGAAGCCGACCTTGCCGCTCTTGGAGGCGATGGCCGCCAGCGCGCCTACCAGGAAGGAACCTTCATGCTCCTTGAAGATGACGGACTGGACGTTCGGCTTGTCGACCACCATGTCGATGATGGTGAACTGGGTTTTCGGGAACTCGGTCGCGACCTTCTCTACCGCGGAACCCATGTTGAAGCCGACGGCCACGATCGGGCCATTGCCACGGCTGGCCAGACGACGCAGACCCTGCTCGCGCTGGGCTTCGTTCTGGGGTTCGAACTCCTTGACCTTGACGCCTTTGTCCTTGTTGTAGACTTCGACGCCATTGCGGAACACGGCTTCGTTGAACGATTTGTCGAATTTGCCTGCGGTGTCGTAGATGACGGCGGGCTGGGAGGCTGCCTGGGCAGAAAGGGCAGCGAGAGTGAGGGCGGCAACGGTGGCCAGCTTGAGCACTTTAGTCACGATCGTATCCTTGATTGTTATGTGAGGGTCCACAACCTGCCGGGGCAGGCCATAAAGCACGCCGGCTAACTGTAAGTGAGCCGTGGTACGGGTCAAGGAGATCATAAAGGAAAAACGTTTGCGTTAACGGTTTGAAATATAAGCAAATGACTTTATAAGTTGTTGTTTTGATGCCTGTTTTTAGATTTAAATTCTGTGAATAATTGGCTCCAAATGACATTTCTGTTTGTATTCATGAGGTTATAAGCAAGCGTTTTCCTTAAGTCGGCCAAAAAGTGGCTTCCAATGGTGCCAGCTGATGGATTTTTCTCGGTTGGAACGCCTCGGCCGGGGTGACAAGAAACCGGGCCGTGGTGATCACCCCTACGCCGATTTGGTCTGTGGCGCCGCAGGTCGTATAATCCCCGCCTGTATAAATAAACAGGAGTGGTGATGGACGTTTCAACCCTGCTCGACGGGCTCAATGACAAGCAAAGAGACGCGGTGGCGGCCCCCCGTTGCAACCTGCTGGTGCTGGCCGGTGCCGGTTCGGGCAAGACCCGGGTGCTGGTGCACCGTATCGCCTGGCTGATGCAGGTGGAACGCTGTTCACCCTTCTCCATCATCGCGGTGACCTTTACCAACAAGGCGGCGGCCGAGATGCGCGGCCGGGTCGAGAAGGTGATTGGCGACGGCGTGCGCGGCATGTGGATCGGCACCTTCCACGGCATCGCCCACCGATTGCTGCGGGCCCACCATCTGGATGCGGGGCTGCCGCAGGACTTCCAGATCCTCGACTCCGACGACCAGTACCGCCTCATTCGCCGGGTGCTCAAGGCCCTCAACCTCGACGAGAAGCACTGGGCCCCGCGCGCCGTGATGGGCTACATCAACGGCAAGAAGGACGAGGGGCTGCGCCCCGGCGACATCGACCTCTACGGCGACCCTGTCACCCGCACCTATCAGCAGATCTACAAGACCTATCAGGAGACCTGTGATCGCTCCGGTCTGGTGGATTTTGCCGAACTCCTGCTGCGCGCCCACGAGCTGTGGCTCAACAAGCCCCACATCCTCGAGCACTACCGCGACCGCTTCCAGAACATCCTGGTGGACGAGTTCCAGGATACCAACGGCATTCAGTACGCCTGGCTGCGGATGCTGGCCGGCGACACCGGCAAGGTGATGATCGTCGGCGACGATGACCAGTCCATCTACGGCTGGCGCGGCGCCAAGATCGAGAACATCCAGCGCTTCCTGACCGACTATCAGGGGGCGCAGACCATCCGCCTGGAGCAGAACTACCGCTCCACCGCCAACATCCTGAAAGCGGCCAACTGCGTCATCGCCAACAACGCCGAGCGCCTTGGCAAGGAGCTGTGGACCGAGGGGGCCGAGGGTGAGCCGATTTCGCTGTACGCCGCTTTCAACGAGGTGGACGAGGCCCGCTTCGTGGTCGGCCGCCTCAAGGATTGGAAAGAGAAAGGTGGCCTGCTCGCCGATTGCGCCATCCTCTATCGCTCCAACGCCCAGTCACGGGTGCTGGAAGAGGCGCTGATGCAGGACGCCATGCCGTACCGCATCTATGGCGGCTTGCGCTTCTTCGAGCGCCAGGAAATCAAGGACGCCATGGCGTACCTGCGCCTCATCAACAACCGGGGCGATGACGCCAGCTTCGAGCGAGTGGTCAACACCCCGACCCGCGGCATCGGCGATCGCACCCTCGAGATACTGCGCAACAACGCTCGCGATCAGGGCCAGAACCTGTGGCAATCGGCCAAGGCGCTGCTCAACGACAAGGTGCTGACCGGTCGCGCCGGCAACGCGGTGCGCGGCTTTGTGGAGTTGATCGACGCGCTGGAGGAGCAGGTTTCCATGCTGCCGCTGCACCAGCAGGCGGATATCGCCATCCAGCACTCCGGCCTCAAGGCCATGTATCTGGCGGAAAAAGGCGAGAAATCCCAGGCGCGGGTAGAGAACCTGGACGAACTGGTCACCGCCTGCCGTCAGTACCAGCGTCCTGACGAGCTGGAAGACATGAGCGATCTCTCCGCCTTCCTCGCCCACGCGGCGCTGGAATCCGGCGAGAATCAGGCGGACGAATATGCCGACGCGGTGCAGCTGATGACCTTGCACAGCGCCAAGGGGCTGGAGTTCCCGCTGGTGCTGCTGGTCGGCGTCGAAGAGGGCATGTTCCCCAGCCAGCAATCGACCGAGGAGTCGGGCCGCCTGGAAGAGGAGCGCCGCCTCTGTTACGTCGGCATGACCCGCGCCATGGAGAAGCTCTACATCTGTTATGCCGAGAGCCGCCGCATCTACGGCCGCGAGATGTTCCACAAGCCGAGCCGCTTTATCCGCGAGATGCCCGCCGAGTGCCTGGAAGAGATCCGGCTGCGCACCCAGGTCAGCAGACCCACGCAATATGGCCGCTTTAGCCAGAACGAGGTGCAGCAGAGCTTTGACGCCAGCGGCATCAAGCTTGGCCAGCGGGTACTCCATCCGAAATTCGGGGAGGGGATAGTGCTCAACTTCGAAGGGGTCGGCCAGCAGAGCCGGGTGCAGATCCAGTTCGACGACGTCGGCGCCAAGTGGCTGGTGACGGCGTATGCCCGCCTTGAGGCGCTGTAATCTGTGTCTTTCATTCAATTATTACTGGTCTGGATTTAGTTCATCTTTTCGTATAGTTATGAACATTTCAGTACCAGCAACACGTTCCATCATAAGAAGGAAAAGAAGATAGTGTTTTTGTGATGGCTGCGATTGTGATACCTAGTTCATCTGTCGCAGCATCCAAAGAATTGATTTAAGATGTGTCACATTGACAAGAACATTTCTGAGTAGGTCGCGTATGAACTGGGATGTATTGCTAAATAGTGAGAGACGGAAAGATAACAACCCAAGTCAACCTTCTACAGGTACTGCATTTGGCAGAACTGAGTTGGAAAGAGATTTTGACAGAATTTTGTTCTGTGCACCAACGAGAAGATTAGCAGATAAAACTCAGGTTTTTCCCTTAGAGCCTAACGATAGCGTCCGGACGAGGTTAACACATTCCTATGAGGTCTCGAATTTAGCTAGAGGTATTGGTACCCGGCTTGTATTCGAGTTACACGAAAAAATATTCCCATCTATTACTGATCAAATAAGAAGAGATGTTCCTTCACTTCTTGCTGCAATTGGTTTAGCTCATGATCTTGGTAACCCTCCATTTGGTCATCAGGGGGAGGTTGCAATACAGAAATGGTTTTTTAGGAACAAAGATAATCTTTTGGTTCCACCAGAAGAAACTTTCATGATGAATGATTTCATTAAGTTTGATGGTAATTCTCAAACACTACGTTTACTTACACGTCTGCAGATACTGAATGATAACTATGGGCTTAACCTTACATACGCTACAATTGCAGGCCTTATTAAATATCCACTAAGTTCGGCGACCAAAAGCGAGCATCCTTGGAAAAAGCATGGCTTCTTTTTATCTGAAAAAGATATTGTAAGTGATGTGTGGGCTAAAACTGGGTTAGGCGAGGGAGTTAGGCATCCATTTACATATATTATGGAGGCGTGTGATGATATTGCATATTCCGTTTTGGATGCAGAAGATATAGTGAAGAAAGGTTTAGCATCCTTCCATGACTTAATGGATGAGCTGCAATCCACTTTAACTAAGGCGAAAACCACTGCTGAATTCAGTCAGGCACAAATCGAGCTGCTAGAACGTGTGGTGACTAAAAGTATAAGTAAAAATAATGCATATAAGAAAGAAGGTGTTTCCCCCTCAGAACTAAATGATCTGAGTATGCAAATGTTCAGAGTTTTTGCAATAGCTGAACTTATTGATAGTGTTGTAGTTTATTTTTCTGATAATTTCACTTCACTTCACCTTAAGGATATAATCAGCAAGTCGAATGGTGCTTTGCTTTGTAAGGCTCTCAAAGGATTTGATAGTACATTAGGTTACCAGCATAAGTCAGTGCTGAAATTAGAACTTCATGGCTTTAACTACATTAATAATTTAATGGACATGCTTTGGGTTGGTATACACGGAGCTATAGAAAAAAGCCATAAATCTCAAACCGTTTTTGGCAGATATGTTTATGGAAAGATTTCTGAAAATTATAGGCGTGTATTTGAATCAAAGGATAATACACTCCCTATTTGGTATAAAGAGGCTCAGCTCCTAACTGATGCGATTTCAGGTATGACTGACGGATATCTTATTTCTTTGCATGATGAGCTAATTAAGTTGTACAAGCATGAGTATTGTTAAGAATAAGTCCTCACTGCAGAAACGTATTGGGCGTTTTTTTGATTATAAAAAAAACGAACGATACTCTGCGGTAGACTTTCTCATTTCAATATCAAAAACACAAAAAGTCTACATTTTTGGTGGGATGATTAGAGATATTGCCACCCTTGGTCTATCCGCTTTTAAATCAGATATAGACTTAGTTGTTGATGCGTCTCGGGATGAAATTTACTCATTCCTGATATCACATAATCCAGAGAGCTTAACTAAGAACAAATTTGGTGGTTTTCGTGTGCATCTCGGGCTATGGGATATTGATATTTGGTCTATTAGAGATACATGGGCTATTAAAAATGACATGATTACTTATACAGGTATAGAAAGCATTTTAAATACCACACTCATGTCTTGGGATTCCATATTATATGATGTGCAGGATAAAAAAATTATTTGTGGGGAGAAATACTTTTCAGATTTGATTCGTGGGAGGCTAGAGTTAGTGCTTTCCAAAAACCCGAATTCCCTTGGCTCAATAGTTAGGATTTTTAGAACAATAATAGGTAAGCATGCTGATATCTTAGGGTATAAAATATGTGATTATATATTGTATTCATTAAGCATCTTTTCTGAAGGCGATATAATTTCATATGAAAAAAATAACTACCGCTCCCTTTTTATTACAAAGGAACGTATTGATTTAGTTAAAAGGAAAATAGAGAGCAAGTCTTTTAAAAAAAGTCCTGATGAGGATTTATTTATCGGTGATTTGTCATTGTCGCCGAGACAATTAGATTTTTGGAAAGATAAATATTAAGCGTGAAAAAACTGGGATATCCATCTTTCTGATAGACGGTGGTAGCGGGCCATCAGGGCCGTAGGTTCGATTAGCGAAGCGTAATCGGACGATCGCGTAATCGGACGCTTACAACAGAACAACCCTTTTAGGGATTTACTCCAATCCCTCCAACACCCCATCCACCGATCCACACCAATCCGGCGGATAGATGCCGCTCGCCACATAACGATGGAAGGTGGAATACGGCCAATCGGCCACCCGTGTGACATGACCATGTTTGAGGGGGTTGATATGGACATAATCCATATGGTGGCGGTAATCCCGCTCATCCCGGATCAGGTGTTCCCAGTAGTGACGTTGCCAGATGCCCCGCTCCCCGTTGCGTAACCGGGTCTGGCTGCGGCGCTCGTTCACCGGCAAGGCGCGAGAAAAGTGGCTTTTGATCAACCGCCAACGCAGGGGGAAATCGGTGTCCCCTTCCGGCAAAGAGAGAATGCAGTGGAGATGGTCGGGCAGCACCACCCATGCGTGGATGGTGAAGGGGTGATCTTGTTGCACCTTGGCAACACTGTGGCGCAGCAGGTCGATCTGCTCCACCAGTAACCGGTTGTTGCGCCGCTCCAGCAGGTTGACGGTAAAGAACCAGGTTCCTCCGGGCCACCATGCCCGCCGCCAGTTGGCCATACCCTTCCTCTCGCCTCGGCCGAAAAGCCAAGCATAGCCTTGCCTCACTTCGATCTGCTTGCAGGCCATGATTACGCGGATGTTCCATTACGCGATCGTCCGATTACGCTTCGCTAATCGAACCTACACGGACAGGAAATATGGGCCACCCACCTTTCTGACAGAGGCGTAGCTGATAAGGCTACGCCGTGTTTGTTAGGGGAAATATCTGGTCACTTAACCAACTTGCTCTCCATCACCCCTTGCTTGCCTTCCTCTTCACTGACCTGACTCAGCTTGGTGCGGGCCATCAGCAGGCCCATCTTGACCTCCTGCCAGACGTAGTAGTTTTTGCCCGCCTCGGTGCTGAGGGTCAGGGTGGCGTCGTTCTCCGACTTGGAGGTGATGGTGTGGCTACCCGGCGTCACCTGCTTGAGGATATAGGTGTGGGCCACGGTGTCGCCGACCGCCACACCATCCACCAGCAGCGGCATTTTCACCGCCGCACCGAAGGTTTCGTTGCGATAGATATAGAGGTTGGCCGCATCTTTGGGCGCCACAAACTGCTTGGCCTGCGCGTCTGCGGTGGCATCGGCCATGGGAACGGAAGCACAACCGGAAAGCAGCGCCGCCGACAGCAGGGCAGCACTCATCATTATTTGCCTGAACATAGTGTTTGGTTTTAGTGGGTTAACGGGATTTAAAGGTTCGCATGAGGCTTTGTGGCCGGGCAACCACTCAAACCGCTGCCGGTGTGACGGGATTCAATATTCCGGCAATTTACCGGCATGGCGCGGCACTTGGACGGTGCAGCGAACCGCGGCATGCCGCTTGTCATTGATGCCTAAATGGATGCTGACGCTACGCAGGCCAGGGACTTAGGTTCGATTGCACCTCGCTGATCGAACCTGCACGGGCTGACAGGGGGTATGGCCACTCAGCGTCTGATATCAAACAGGGCCGTCAGTTATTCGAATGCGCTTTTACGTCAGGGTGTTGCATGCTTGCCAGCTCACTCTGGACAGTCTGGAACAAGCTGATCAGGCGCGCTCGATAGGTGTGGTGGGTCAGCACCGTCTGCTGCCCATGGGCGGCGATGGCGGCGCGCTCTTCCTCGTGGCTCAGGTAATAGCGACAGATCTCCAGCAGATCCTGCTTGTCGCGGAAGATCACCAGATCCTTGCCCGGGGTGAAGAGATGGTGCAGATCCTCCTTGTCGTTGGTCACCATGAATCCACCGGCGCCAAGAATATCAAACACCCGCATGGGGAGCCCCGACTCGACGAAACTGCGCACCAGATTCAGGTTGATCCTGCTGCGTTGAAACAGGCGTGGCATCGCTTGGTAATGTTCTGCGTATCCGCAATAGCTCTGCGTGTGTGTCGCCCACTCCGGGTTTCCGTACACGGCGACCCGTTCAAACCGGGCCGCCAGAGCCTGGATACAGGACACCCTTTCACGATAGGAGTGTTCACGGCCCAGCAGATAGGCCAGTTTTTCATATTCGCTCAGGTAGGGTAGCCCGCTCAGCGGGTACACCTCTTTCACAAGCCGTAGATGAGATTCCGTGAGTTGTGCGGTCAGGGGCCGCCCCTCCAGGTGCGCATCGATGTGCCCAATCAACTCTTCCAGCGTTTGCTGCGGTCCCGGGGCCAGCCGTGGCTTGATGTGGGTCTGGTATTCCGGCGGGGTCAGGTTGGCGATGAAGGAGATATCGTGATCATAACCCGGCTCGGCTGGCAGTTGGCGCTGCTCGTTGATGGCGACCGGCAGGTAGTAGACGTTGCCATTGCTCCGCTCCTTGAGCCTGCTTGCTACGGCAAGGTCGTAGACAAACGTGAAGGAGAGGGGGTTGGAGATGGCGTCATGATGCATGCCATAGCAAGGCGTATCGACCACCCAGGCGATGTAGGGCTTGCGCAACGCTTCGGCCGCTTGAGAGAGGAGGGGGTTGAAGTTGATGCTGAAGAGGTAATCAAAATTGAGAAATGGCAGCCTGGTAAACACCTCGGCAGAATAGGCGATGCGAATCACGTTAAACCCCAGCGCCTGGAGCGTGTCCATGCAGTCTCTCGCGATAGTGACATGTTCAAAGCAGAGTACGGTTGCAGCCTGATCCTTCATGTTTGCTCCCCTGTGTCTGGTCATGGAGAGGGGGTGATCTTGCAGGCTCCTGCGTCATGTCATTGAGCCCTGTACCCTCGTCATGTCCTGATGACTGTTTTGCTGCCTCATCATGGGATGGGCCTGTTTTTGGCCCTGGCCTTCTGGCTTGTCAGGACAGAGGGGTCGTCAAGGCGACGTTGTCCATACTGGTCTCAATTGTCCCTGGATAACGCGATGACGAGTCTCGCACGAAGCTTGGTGATCAACAATCACCCAGGCAGGGTGTCAACGAGTGACACATCTTCAGATGCGGGCACCCGTCTAGCTCCCCATATGCCCGATGACGCTTGGTCAATCGAACCAACATGTCGCTCTTGGCGGTAACTCGGGGGCAGAAAAGCGTGTGGGCGTAGGCAAGAGGGTTGGCAAGGCCGTAGGTGCGATTACGCTTCGCTAATCGAACCTACATGCAGGCGGGTTCCAACAGGCATCCGCCTATCGGGCTCACCTCAGCTGAAACGCTTTGACGATAAATTCGATAAAGAGCCGCACGTTGGGGGACTGCTCCTTGTGGAAGGGGTAGACGGCGAACAGGGCGTGGGAGTCGGGTTGCCAGTCGGGGAGCAGGGTCACCAGGGTGCCGTCCACCAGTTCGTTCGCTACGAACTCGTGCGGCACCAGGATCACCCCAAGCCCTTGCAACGCTGCCTGTTTGAGGGCGATGCCGTTGTTGGCGCAGAAGCTGGCGGGGCGTACGTCCACCGCCAGGCTCTCCTCTGCCCGGCTAAAGCACCACTTATCGGGGGAGGAGGAGAGGCTGTAGCGCAGGCAGTTGTGCTCTTTGAGATCCTCCGGGTGGGCGGGCTGACCCGCCTCTTTGAGATAGTCGGGGGCGGCGCAGAGCACCCGCTGCACCTGGCACAGGGGTTTGGCGCGCAGGGTGGAGTCCTCCAGGGTGCCAGCCCCCCGGATCACCACGTCCAGCCCCTGATCCACCAGGTCCATATAGGCGTCGCTCAGGATCACCTCGATACCGATCGCCGGATAGCGGCGCTGAAACTCGCAGACCAGGGGGTTGAGCCGGATCAGCCCGTAGGACATGGGCATGCCGATCCTCAGCCTGCCCCTGGGGGTGAAAGAGGTGGCCATGATGGACTGGTCGGCGGCGTCCAGGCCGTCCAGCACGGCGCATATCTGGCGGTAATAGGTCATGCCGGCTTCGGTGACGCTCAGCCGCCGGGTGGTGCGGTTGATGAGGGCGATGCCGAGATAGGCTTCCAGCTCGTTGATGTTCTTGCTGACCGCCGCCTGTGAAAGGTGCAGGTCATCTGCCGCTGCCCTGAAGGTGCCCATCTCCACCACCCGGCGAAAGACGTTCAGCGCCGTGATCTTGTTCATCCTGCCCCCGATAATTCACCACTGGTAAACGATGGTGCCATCATGGCGCGGTGAATTCACCCAATCCGGTTCGCCGGGCGCCAGGAAAGAGAGATATGCAACAAGGGCGGCAGGGCCTTGACCCGACCGCCCGGTGCCGCGCGAAGGCTTATTGCACCTTGCTGGGGGTGGGGGGCAGGCTGATGCCGACATCGGCCCAGGGGTTGGTGCCGAGCAGTTGGGCGTGGGGCACGTCGGCCTGGTAGCGCATGGTGAACTCCCTGGGGCCGTGGGCGAAGGCCACCAGCAGCCCCTGTTTGGCATCCATCAGTCCGGCGTGCATGCCCAGCCCGTGATAGCTGATCCGCACGGCCTTGTCCTCAAGGCCCACCTTGTCGATCTGGAAGCGGGCGATGCTGCCGTCTTTGAGGGTAAAGCCCCAGCGGAACGGCCCGCCGCTGACCACCGTCATCACCTCGTCGATATCGGTGCCGTCTTTCGCAGAGTTGACGTGCATGCGGCCATATTTGCCGAGCACGGCGCTGCGGGTGCGCTCGTCCAGCGCCATCAGGTCATAGACCTTGGGGTAGGGGCCGACGCCTGTCTCTTCGGTGGCGACGCCACCACCTTGCACCGCTGGCTCGCGGCCTGCGAGCCTGGCCTGCTCCAGCAGCTCCCCCTGACTCAGGTTGAAGGCTGCAATCAGGGCGCCGTGCTCCGCTTTGGTCAACGCGCGGCGGTGGGAGGCCTCCAGCAGCGGCCTGGCGGCCTCGGGAATGTCGACAGTGACCACGTTGACGCCGATGGGGTTGAGCGCTTTGTTGACCGCCTCGACCCCGGTCACGGCGGGGCGGCCATCGCTGAACTGCACCGAGACCAGGTCACCGGCGAAGGTGTTGAAAGAGAGGGCCGAAGCGATGGTGCCGGCTAGCAAAGTGATATGGGTGAGTTTCATACAAGACTCCTCGTTAAGGTTCGATGAGCAGTCTAGGGCGGTGGAAAGTGCACTGAAATAGCATCAAATGAATATCAAAATTCACTACTGGTAATCAATCGTATGGGTGGCCGCCATCATGCTGCCCGGAGCCGCAGGGGCAAGGTTGATTGACGCATCCTTGCTCGAACCAGCGTAGACACGGGGAACATAGGGAAGGGAGAGCAGAAACCCGGCCCCAACGGGGCGTGGCGGCCGGGTGAATTGTAAAGAGTAGGGTGACAGGTAACGCCGGGTATCAGCCTAGTCTAATCAACTCGATGGGGGCGTAGCGCTCCCGGGAGTTGGCCAGCAGCACGCACTGCTCGTGCTCGGCCTGATAGGGGGTCAGGTTGTCGGTGTGGGCCTCTTTCAGTACGTCGACGGCGCCGGTGGCGGCGATCATCACCCGCTGACCCGGTGTGAGAGCATTGCGGTTTCGGTCATAGATTTTCATGGCACTCTCCTTTTGTGGTGCCCGGCGGCATGCCCGGGCTGCGCGAATCAGCCTACGCCCCTGCCAAAGAGTGATGCATGTCACAGATCAAAAAAGAGCCAAAGAGGGCCTCGGCATATCGGCAGCCGCAGGGGCCGTCCAATCCTGTCGCTGGGCAGCTGGCCGGGGCCGGCATTTTGCGGGGGCGGGCTCGAACAAACGGGGGGATACGCTATAGTGGATGCCGCTCGTGCAACCGCCTTCAACCAACCGAGAGCGCATTATGAATCGTGAGATCGCCGCCCAGTTTATCAAGATGCTGACCAACCTCGACCACTGTCTGGCCAAGGCCGAGGCCCATGCCGCCGCCAAGAAGTTCAACGTGGAGAACTTCTTCAATGAGCGGCTCATCGTCGACATGCTGCCGCTGGCCAAGCAGGTGCTGATCTGCTGCGACAGCGCCCGTGCCGTGGTGGCCACCGCCAGCCTGAGCGAGCCGCCGGTGCTGGGGGATGACCCCAAGACCATGGCGGATCTGCGCGCCCATGTGACCAAGACCCTCACCTATCTGCAGAGCAAGCTGGATGCCGACTTCAGCCAGTATGCGAGCGGCCACTACACCCCCTACTGGGCCGGTGGCAAGGGAATGGACGGTCACACCTGCGTGCACGAGTACGGCATCCCCAACTTCTACTTCCACCTCACCATGACCTATGCCCTGTTGCGACAGGCCGGGGTCGAGCTCGGCAAGGGAGATTACCTGGGCGCCATCAAGCTGCAATAAGCTGTATTCAGGAACGAAAATGCCTGCCCGCTGGCAGGCTTTTTTTATCCGCGAACGGGGGGCGAGCCAGATCTAGCGGCATGGTCGCTGGCGACGGCTCTGGGCATAAAGGCGTGGTCTTCGGCCCTCGCGCGGTTACAATCCGGCGTCAAAGTAGAAAGGGTAAGAGAAACATGAAGATCCGAGTAATAATGCTGGCGGCCTTGCTGTGCCATGGCGCCGCGCAGGCGCAGGAAAGCGTCGCCGCAAGCTGGCCCGACACCCCCGTCACCCGTCTCAAGGCGCAGGCGCTGCTGCAGACCCTCAATGCCACCCTGCTCAGCAACCCGAGCGCCACCGTCACCCTGCAGAACTGGTGCGCCGACCACCGGATGGCCGGTGAGCCGCGCATCCGCGCCCTGCGTGATCTGGATACCCGCAAACCGGCCGATGCCGCCGTCCGCGAGCAGCTCAAGATCGCGGCCGACGAGCCCGTCGGCTATCGCCGGGTACAGCTCGCCTGCGGCGATCATGTCTTCTCCGAAGCGGACAACTGGTACGTGCAAAGCCGCCTCACACCCGAGATGAACCGGCTCCTCGACACCAGCGATACCCCGTTTGGCCTGGCCGTCAAGGCGCTGAACTTCAGCCGCCGGACCCTCTCTTCCACCCTGCTGTGGGCCCCCCTGCCGACCGGTTGGGAGATGCAGATGCCCACCCTCACCAGCAGTGACCAGCCGCTGGCGATCCCCGAGCGGGTGCTGCAGCATAGGGCCATCCTCTCACGGGGGGATGGCGTGCCGTTCAGCCTGGTGGTCGAGACCTATCGCCGCGATCTCTTCGCCTTCCCGCTGGACAAGGCCCCCGGCCGCTGAGCCCGGATGATGGTTTGGCGCACAGGCCGCCAGCAATAAAAAAAGCCTGCCGGCTGGCAGGCTTTTTCGTGGGCGTCACTCAGCCCGGCGGGATCTCCGGCTCCACCAGGGCCGCCAGCTGGGCCAGGGACTCCTGCCAGCCGAGATAGCACATCTCCACCGGGATGGCTGCGGGGATCCCCTCCTGCACGATGACGAGTTCGGTGCCGCACACCACCCCGGTCAGGATCACGGTCACGTGCATCACCCCCGGCAGGTTGGGGTCGTCGAAGCTGTCGGTGTAGCGAATGCGCTTGCCCGGTTCGAGCTCCAGGTATTCGCCGCCAAAGGCGTGGCTGTGGCCGTTGCCGAACTGGGTGAACGCCATCCGGAAGTGGCCGCCGACCCTGGCCTCCAGCTGTTCCACCTGGCAGGTGAAGCCGTGGGGGGGCAGCCATTTGGCCAGCGCATCGGCCTCGATAAAGGCCCGGTAGATCCGCATCGGCGGCGCCTTGAGCACCCGATGCAGTCGCACTGTTCCTGTCTTCATCTCTCTTCCTCGTTGCCTTGGGTCCATCAAGGATAGTCGGTTGCGTCCGCTTGCCGACCAGGGGCCGGCCGCGGCGGCCTAGAAGGGGCCGTTGCGCTCGCGCAGCTGGTCGGGCAGGCCGTCGTGATCCCCCAGCTCGCGCTCGGGTACCGTATCCCAGTGCCGCGCACCGATGAAGCGGTTGCGCTCAGGGTGCAGGGCGTAGTGGATGTGGTTGTCCGCCCGATCGGTGTCGCCCACGCAGAGCAGCCGCACCGGCTGATCGGTATTGTTGATGAAGGTATGGGCCAGCCCGTCTCCCGCCTTGAAGCCGACCGAGTCACCGGGTTGCAGCCGATGGAGCACGCCGTCGAGCCAGACATCCGGAGTGCCTTCCAGCACGTGGACGAACTCGTCCTCGGTCTCCTCGGCGTGAGGCCAGCTGGTGCGCCGGCCCGGCGGCAGCAGCTCGTGGTGAATGCCGAGACGGGCAAAGCCGTAGTGTCTGCCGAGGGCACTGCCCAGAGAGAGCGGCTCCTCGCTGCCGGAGTAGCGGCCGGGTTCGGGCTCCTGCAGCTCGCGCCAGTGCTTGATGCTGGGGTGACGGGTCATAGTGGTTCCTTTTCTATGGGGATGTGGTCACGGGAAGGGTCATCCTGACTGCCGGAGTGCGGGGAGAACAGCAGAGATTTGCTGGTCAGATGAGCCCCTCTGGCGAGGGGCCCGATGGTCGCGGCTATTTGGCCTTGACGCAAGGCATGGCGGGCAGTTCCCCCTGGGCGGCCGGTCGGGTCATCTGGTAGTGGCCGGCGAGATCCCGATAGACGCGGGTATTCCACACCTCGCCGTTGTCGAGCTGGAAGGCGATGTCGTAGTTGATCCCGGAGACCACCTGGCTGCGCACCTCGAGAATGCGCTCCAGCCTGGCGGAGGTGTTCATGCGCGCCAGCACGCTGGCCAGCGCCGCTTCGGCCTCTGCGTTCGGCAACGGCTGACTCTGCCATCCGCCAGCCATGGGGGCGCACTCCTGCTGCTGCGGAGCCATGCTGCAGGCGCTCAGCAGGCCGGCAACCAGAATGGGAAACAGCGCTTTTTTCATCTCGTTTTCTCCAGCCAATAAAGTAATGACCTTATCAACATTCAGGCGATAACGCAGCTGCTATGGCTCCAAAAGCCCCCCTTTTGGGGGCGGCCAGCCCGTTCAGCGCCCCAGGTTGTCGGCCAGTTGCTTGGCGCGGCCGGCGGCCCACTGGTCGATCATTTTCGCCATCTCGCCGGCGGTGATGGGGCTCTCCTTGTGGGTGGTGTCCGGGCTCTCGCGTGCATCCATCACCCGCACCAGCAGCTTGCCGCTTTGGGAGTCGAGCAGCTGGGCCATGCTGCCCACCCTGAGCAGATAGGGTTCCTTGCCGATCACCTCGCGGGTGACGTTGATGGCGATCTTGGCGGGCAGCAGATCCCGCAGCTTGGGGTCGGGCCGGGTCAGGTCGAAGTTGGTGATGGCGGCCTGCACCCGCAGCACGCCGGGGCCGGGGGCAGTGGCAATCTTGACGCCGTGGTTTATCAGCTCGCGCTGGAAGGTGGCGTGGTAGTAGCGGCCGATCTCGTTCTGCTCGTTGGCGGTCAACAGGTACCACTGGCCGTTCTCCTGCCGGATAAACTGGAGCGGATCGAGCAGCACCTCATTGTATTGGCGCAGATCCACACCGGGCTCCTTGTAGATGCGCTGGTTGGGGTTGCTTTCACTCTGCTGGAAGGCGGTCAGCGGGATCGCCTGCAGGCTGTGGGAGACCTGGTTCTTCACCGCGCAGCCACTCAGCAGAATGGCCACCATGCCCGCGATTACGGCTCTCTTCATCTCTTGCTCCTGATTGCGCTGCTTGTCTGACCCTGGCATCCGCTGCCCAGGGCATGGCAAGAGAGATAACCGATTCAAAGAGCGCCCACAAGGACAGAATGCGGGGTGTTCAGGCCGGATCCAGCCTGGCGTAGATGGCTGTCCGGTTGCCGGGACATGACGCTAATACGATGATTTTGCTTCGGATCGGCAATCATTTGATCAAGGTTGCGGATATTGACGCCGTTCGCTCATATAATCGCCGCCATGACACTGATTCGGAAGGATTCGATGACCAGCCTGATGGCGGCCCTGTGGGGGCTGCTCTTCTCCTGCCTGGCCTGGGCGGCACCCAGCCCCTTCGTCACCACGCCCCCTGACAGCACCACCACGGCACCCTCCGCCAGCATGGAGCCGCTGCTCTCCTGGTTTACCGGCGAGTTCTCCAGCCGCGAGCAGGCCAGCTACGACAGCCGCTTCACCAGCGCCGAACTGCGGTTGGTGGAGATCTGGCCCGGCTACAAGGGCTTTCGCTGGGTCTATGCCGAGCAGTTCCTGACCGAGCGGGCGGTGCGCCCGTTTCGCCAGCGCATCTATCGCTTCTCGCTGGTGCCCGATGGCCGCATCCTGATGGCCGAGCTGACCATGCCGCGAGCCATCGACTTTGCCGGTGCCTGGCGCCGGCCCGAACTGCTCGACTCCCTCACTCCGCAACAGCTCTCTTTGCGCCAGGGCTGCGAGATCTGGCTGACTCGCCAGCCGTCGGGGGAGTATGCCGGCCACAGCAAGGTGGGCAGTTGCTCCACCAATTTCGGCGGCGCCAGCACCCTGGTGCAGTACCTCTGGATCGGCCCCCACAGCGTGCGACTGCTGGATCGGGCCTACGACACCGATGCTCATCAGCGCTGGGGCAGCCCGGGGGAGGGCTATGTCTATCTGCGCCGGGTGAAGCAGCGCGGCGAGTAGGGCTGCGCCCTACAGCTGGTGGCGCAGCTCGATCAGGTAGTCGATGAGCAACCGCAGGCGCAGCGGCAGCGGCTCCCTGGCCGGGTAGAGCAGGTTGACCGGGCGCGGGGCGGGCAGCGCATCCGCCAGGATCTCCTGCAGGGTGCCGCGCGCCAGCTCCTCGCTCAGCAGGGCGCGCGGTTGCAGCAGGATGCCGGCGTGGTTGAGGGCGGCCACCTTGAGGGCGCCGCCGTGGTTGCTGATGAAGGGGCTGTCCCACAGGTGCAGCTGTTCGAGGGGAAAGGCCTTGGCCAGGCGCGACTGGCCGAGCCAGGGGCTGAATCCCAGACAGTGGTGGCTGGCCAGATCCGCCAGCGTGAGGGGAGTGCCGTGGCGTTGCAGATAGTCTGGCGAGGCGCAAAACACCGAGCCCGTGCTGGTCAGTGGCCGGGCTATGTAGCCGGCATCCTTGGGCTGGCCGATCCGGAAGATGAGGTCGAAGCCGTCGCCGATGACGTCCACCAGCCGATCCGACAGATCCAGCTCGATGCGGATCTGCGGGTAGTGCTCCATGAAGCGGCACAGCAGCGGCGTCAGCCGGTAGCTGCCGAAGGTGACGGGGGCGTTGATGCGGATCCTGCCCGCCGCCTGGCCGGTATTGGCCAGGGTGTTCTGCTCCAGCTCCCGGTAGTGCTGCAACAGGCTCTGGCAGCCGGCGAGGTACTCCTGGCCCGCCTCGGTCAGGCTCTGGCAACGGGTGTTGCGATTGAGCAGGCGGGAGCCGACCCTGGCCTCCAGCCACTTGATGTACTTGCCGATCATGGCCGGCGTCATCGCGAAGCGCTCCGCCACGGCGGCGAAACTGCCCGCCCGGGCAACCTCGACGAAGATCTCGATGGCGGTCAAGCGGTCCACTCTAAACTCCTGGTTTATAAAGCCCGGCGCCACTATGTCTGGCTGGCGTCGCGGCTGTCAATATACTGGGCGGCAGCCAATCCACGCTGGAATCTCTCTCGATGACGCTCGACTATTACGCCCTCTATCTGCTGCTCGCCATCGGCACAGTGCTGAGCCCGGGACCCGCCGTGATCTACACCATAGGCAACACCCTGACCCGGGGTGCTCGCCATGCCATCGCCGGCTTTTGCGGGGTGGCGGTGGGCATCCTGCTGGTGGCGAGCCTGGCCTCGCTGGCGGTGCTCTGGTTCACCCGCTGGCTGGCCGCGGGCCAGCAGATCCTCACCCTGGGCGGCGCCCTATACCTGCTCTATCTGGGGCTCAACTCCTGGCGCCAGCGGGCGGTGAGCCTGGTGCCGGGGGCCGGGCCGGATCGGGATTGCCGCCGCAGCTTCATCAAGGGGGCGCTCATCAGCCTGCTCAACCCCAAGGCGATCATCTTCTTCACCAGCCTGTTCCCCCAGTTCATCGACTTTCAACACGGGGCGCTGGGTCAGTGCATGCTGCTGGCGGTCACCTTCAGCGCCGTGGTGCTGGTGGTGCATGGCGGCTACTGCCTGGTGTTCCACTGGGTGGGGGCGCAAGGCTATGGCGAACGCTTCGCCAGGGGGATCAACCGGCTGTCGGCGGTGATGTTCACCGGTTTTGCCCTGTTGCTGCTGTTTAAAGGACTGCGATAGAGAAGAGGGGGTTGGGGGGCTGCGTGGGATCGGCGCACCGGCGTGGAAGGGGAATCGTGACGGGATGGCGTTTAACCGCGCCATCCCGTTGTTTTATCAGAGCTTGAACAGCGGGCGCAGGCGGATGCCGATCAGGCTGCCGGCGAGGGCCATCAACATCCAGACCCAGCCGTGCAGGCTGCCCGATGCCGTGCCGTCGAAGAAGCCGCCAAGGTTGCAGGCGCTGTACATGGCGCCCATTCCCATCAGCAGGCCGCCGAGGATGGAGGCCAGGCTGTTGCCAAGCCGCATCGGGGCGAATTGGCCGCCACCGCTGATGCAGCGAGCCAGCATGGCCCCCAGGATCCCCAGCCAGAACATGCCGACCATGGGGTTGATGAAGAGCGGCTGGGCCAGCTTGGGGTGCCCCTCGAACAGACCGAACAGGGAGGCACCGCGCAGCGCCATGTCATAGACGGCGCCTGTGATGGTCCAGGCCGAGCCGTGCAGGGCGACCACGCTGGAGTTGAGCACGGCGATGATGATGCCGCCGGTCAGCACGGTGAAGCGGCCGTCGCGCCAGAACAGGTTGCCGCCGCTGAAGAGGGGCTTGAGCTCACCGGTGCGCTTGAGTTCGCTCTTGCGAAACAGCAGGAACAGCGCGGCGACCAGCGCCAGGTTGAGCAGCATGCCGCTCCAGATATTGCCGGTCAGGTCTTTTGCCAGCACCACATGGCTGGAGAAGGTGGCCTCCAGTTCGGGGCGGAACTGGTTGCTGATCAGAGTGCCGATGCCGTAGCAGAGCAGCACCAGCCAGAAGCGGGGTTGCCCCTCGCCGCAGCAGTAGAGGGTGCCGGTGGCGCAGACGCCCGCCAGCTGCATGCCGATTCCGAACAGGAAGGCACCGACGATGAAGGGAATGCCGATGGCCATCACGTTGCCCACCATGGCGTCGCCAAACAGGGCGTGGCTAAAGGAGAGGAAGCAGGTGAACAGCAGAATTTCGATGGCGATGGTGAGCAGGTGAACCCGCACGTAGTAGCTGTTGCGCTTGGTCAGCATCTCGCGCCAACCGAACACGATGCCGAAGCGGCTGAAGGAGAGGGTGAAGCCGAAGCCGAATCCGATCAGGGCCATCAGAGCCCATTTCATACCAAAGGTGTTGCCGAGCCAGAGTAACGCTCCCCCCGCGATTGCCACGATGGGGAGCGACCATTTTCGATTCATGCCTGTTGTTTCCTGTGCGTCATGGATGGAAGCCGTGCATCCTATTCCCACATTGAGTCCGATTCCAGCCCGGATCCGGTGGATGGCAGGAAAATTCGGGCAAAACCCCATCCAGATCAATTAACCCTGCGTTGCAGAGCGAAATGAGGATGAATCCGTTTTCGAGCAATAATTAATATTTCTGCCGTCCTTAATTGGAATTTGATGGCGAAAGATGAATTTATATTTTGCGCCACCAAATATTTCTGGGTAGAATCTTGGCGTGTTATCAACAGGTGGAAGGATATTATGGACAGCGACAGTTGTAGCCGATTGCACAGCGCGATGTGGGCTAATCAGAACTGAGGTTGATATCCCTTCTTCTCCCTCACTCTGATCGCTCAGAGTGTGGCATCTAGCGAGTCATCCCGACTCTTGCAACCCAGTCCCGCCGGGACCTGCGTTGCTCCCCGGATTGTTCCACTCCCTCTGCGAGCCATGCCGCCTCGCGCCCCAGCAATTGCACGCCTTGTCACGCGAGCCCTTGGTAATGGGCACGTGTCTGCTCGTCATGGCCGCTCGAAGGTTTCTTCGTGAGCATGGTCAGCCAGGCTGGCGTGAAATAACAGGATGGACCGTGTGTATTGAAAGCAATGTTGTTTTCGATAGGACGGGTTGCGAATTTAAATAATGAAAGTTTCTGCCATATATATTTCAAAATATGCCTTGGTGCTTTTGAAATATATTCATGGGGTACGGTTGTTTCCCTGCTTAACCGGCCCATGAGCTGCCGCTCGTTATTGTTCGACCATCATGCCGTTATGGTTGCTTGCCGTTATCCTGATCTTCTTTTGTGCAATGAGTCGCCGTCGTCGCGATTCATGCCCTGTCGATAATGCCGCCGCGCGGATCTGCCCGCCGGCGATGACCAGCTGTGCCCTCGATATGTCGGGCCGGCTTGCTGCAGCCCAACTCGGAGGAACCGCCATGACCGAAGAGCCCAAACCTAGACCCTCGGGGTCCACGCCTGCCCACTCCTGATCCCTGCGGGACGGGATGCGGTGTCCTGACCCCTGATCCGACCTAACCATGCCGGTTGGCACGACGGCAGACATGTGTCTGACGGGCCGCCCTGCGCGCGGCGATTGACCGTGCCGGCATTGTGTTGGGTTCACAGCCTTCGATTTCAGTACTGACGCCAGGCCCGGTCCGCGACAGCGCCCGCCTGCGCGTAAAAATCAGGATAAAGAGTCATGAAACAACAACATACCGCCAGCCGGCACAAGCAGAGAGGGTTCGTCGCCCCGGGCAGCCAGAAGGAGAAGCTCTCCTCCCGGGTGCTCGACGAGGCCGACAAGTCTCTCGAGTACACCCTCACCGCCGTGTGCGGCAACATCGACGGCCTCACCGCGACTGAGGCCGCCAACCGCCTGATCCAGTTTGGTCCCAACGAGGTGACCCACGACAAGCCGCCCCATGCGCTGATCCAGCTGCTGCAGGCGTTCAAGAACCCCTTCGTGATGGTGCTGATCGTGCTCGGGCTGGTCAGCTACGTGATGGACGTATTGATGGCCGAGCCGGGCGACGAGGACTGGGTCAAGGTGATCATCCTCGGCGTCATGGTGGGGCTGAGCGGTCTGCTGCGCTTCTGGCAGGAGTACCGCTCGGCCAAGGCGGCCGAGGCGCTCAAGTCGCTGGTGCGCAACACCGCCACCGTGCAGCGTCGCCCCTCGCCCGGGGTTGCCCCCCAGCGCAAGGAGGTGGCGATGACCGAGCTGGTGGCCGGTGACATAGTGCACCTGCAGGCGGGGGACATGATCCCGGCCGACATCAAGCTGATCGAATCCCGCGATCTCTTCATCAGCCAGGCGGTGCTGACCGGCGAAGCGCTGCCGGTGGAGAAGTACGACACCCTGGGTGCCGTGGCCGGCAAGTCGGCGGACGGCACCGGCGCAGGGGAGGCAGGATTGCTCGATCTGCCCAACATCTGCTTCATGGGTACCAACGTGGTGAGCGGCACCGCCCGCGCCGTGGTGGTGGCCACCGGCAGCGACACCTACTTCGGTTCGCTGGCCCGCAACGTGGTGAGCCACAAGCGCATCGAGACCAGTTTCGATCGCGGCGTGAACAGCGTCACCAGGCTGCTTATTCGCTTCATGCTGGTGATGGTGCCCATCGTCTTCATGCTGAGCGGGGTCAGCAGCGGGGACTGGATGTCGGCGCTCACCTTCGCGCTGGCGGTGGCGGTGGGGCTCACCCCCGAGATGCTGCCGATGATCGTCTCCGCCAACCTGGCGCGGGGCGCGGTGGCCATGGCCAAGCGCAAGGTGGTGGTGAAGCGGCTCAACTCGGTGCAGAACTTCGGCGCCATGGACGTGCTCTGCACCGACAAGACCGGCACCCTGACCCAGGACAAGATCATCCTCGAGCACCACTACGATGTGCGTGGCAACCGAGACGACTGGATCCTGCAGCTGGCCTGGCTCAACAGCTTTCATCAGAGCGGCATGAAGAACCTGATGGACATCGCGGTGGTCGAGCACGCCGATGCGCTGGGGGAGAGCTGCAAGCCGGCCAACTACCGCAAGGTGGACGAGCTGCCGTTCGACTTCGTGCGCCGCCGCTTGTCAGTCATTGTGCAGGACGATCTGGGCCAGCAGCTGATGGTCTCCAAGGGGGCGGTGGAAGAGATGCTGGCCGTCTCCAGCCAGATCGCCGATGGCCAGGAGGTGCGGGAGCTGACCGACGCCGATCGCCGCGCTCTGCTGCGCCAGAGCGAGGAGTTCAACGCCGAGGGCTATCGGGTGCTGATCGTGGCGACCCGCGAGATCCCGGCTGACGAGTGCAAGCAGAGCTATCAGACCCGCGACGAGGCCAAGCTGGTGGTGCGCGGCTTTCTCACCTTCTTCGATCCGCCCAAGGATTCGGCCGCGCCGGCCATCCGTGCCCTTAACGACTACGGGGTGGCGGTCAAGGTGCTGACCGGCGACAACCCCATCATCACCAGCAAGGTGTGTCGTGATGTGGGGCTGGCGCCCGGCGTGCCGCTGCTCGGCAAGGATATCGAGGGGATGGACGACGTGGCGCTGTGCGAGGCGGTCAAGCAGACCACCATCTTCGCCAAGCTCACCCCGCTGCAGAAGTCGCGGGTGGTGAAGGCGCTGCAGGCCAACGGCAATACCGTCGGTTTCCTCGGTGACGGCATCAACGATGCGCCGGCGCTGCGGGATGCAGACGTGGGGATCTCGGTGGACAGCGGTGCCGACATCGCCAAGGAAACCGCCGACATCATCCTGCTGGAGAAGAGCCTGATGGTGCTGGAGGAGGGGGTGATCAAGGGGCGCGAGACCTTTGGCAACATCTTGAAGTACCTCAACATGACCGCCAGCTCCAACTTCGGCAACGTCTTCTCGGTGCTGGTGGCCTCCGCCTGGCTGCCCTGGGCACCCATGCTGGCGATGCAGATGCTGATCCAGAACCTGGTGTACGACGTCTCCCAGATGCTGCTGCCGTGGGACAAGATGGACCCCGAGTTCCTCAAGCGGCCGCGCAAGTGGGAGGCGAGCAACATCAAGCGTTTCATGCTCTGGCTTGGCCCGACCTCCTCGGTGTTCGATATCAGCACCTACTGCCTGATGTGGTTCGTGTTCGGTGCCGGTGCCCTCTATGCCACCGCCAACGGCAGCATGGATCCGCTGGTCAACGGTCAGGCCATCATGAACTCCGGCTGGTTCATTGAGGGGCTGGTGTCGCAGACCCTGGTGGTGCATATGCTGCGTACCCGCAAGATCCCCTTCCTGCAGAGTACCGCCACCCTGCCGGTGCTGCTCTCCACCTCGATCGCCATCGCCATCGGCTGCTACCTGCCGTTCTCGCCGCTGGCTGAGCACTTCGGCTTCATCACTCTGGATGGGCCCAAGTACTTCATGTGGCTGGTGATCACCATGCTGGCCTACATGGGGCTGACCCAGACCGTCAAGACCCTCTACATCAAGCGCCACGGTCAGTGGTTCTGATGAAGGGTGAGTGAGAGGGCCGGTTACCCGGCCAGGAGCAATGAACGCAAAGAGGGATGGCCCGGGCCATCCCTCTTTTTCATGGCTGCAAAACAGATGTCAGGGCAGGACCAGGGCGTAGGCCTCGCCGGCCATGCCGGTCAGGATGGAGAGGCTGACGGCGCCGAACAGCAGGCCGGTGACCAGGTTGAGCGGACGCTGCACGCGGCCGAGCAGGCGCTGGGCCCGCACGGTGGAGAGACTCCAGGCCAGCACCCCGAACCAGGCCAGCGAGAGCAGGAACAGCTCCAGCACCAGCAGGCCGCGGGTCAGGCCGTCCACCTGGGGCGTCACCATGGCGGCCAGCAGCCCCATGAAGAACAGCAGCGCCTTGGGGTTGAGCAGGTTGGTGGCAATGCCGCGCTGCACCCCCTTGCGCCAGCCCTGCGCTTCGCCGCCGGCGTGCAGGGCGAGCTCGGCCGAGCTGTGCCAGGCCGCCTTCAGCGCCCCCCAGCCAAGCCAGCCCAGATAGAGGGCGCCGACCACCTTCACCGTCATGAATAGCCAGGGGTGTTCGGCAATCAGCAGGCTGATGCCGGTGAGGCTGAGGGTGGCATGTACCACAATCGCCAAGGCGATGCCCAGCGCTGCGCCGAGGGCGGTGGGCCTGTGCAGGCTGGTGCGCAGGATCAGCGCGAAGTCCGGGCCCGGGCTCGCCAGGGCGATGAGGTGGATGAGACCTATGGTCAGAAACAGGCTGGTGAACATGGTGAAACCTCGATGATGGTACGAGGCGACAGCATGGCGGATCGCGAAGGCGCCGGATTGTAAAAGATTGCAGTGCGGGGCTAGTCGGTGCGCCCGCTGGCGGCCTGCATCTGCTGGCGAAAATCGGCGGGGGTGAGACCGAACGCCTGCCGAAAGCCGTGGTGGAAGTGACTCTGATCGAAGAAACCGACCGCCAGCGCCACTTCGCTCACCGGCAGGCCGCTGCCGAGCAGACGCTTGCTCTGCTCGAGCCGCAGCCGCTTGAGCCAGGCGTAGGGGGTCATGCCGGTCTTCTTCTTGAACTGGCGCAGGAAGGCGAAGCGATCCAGCCCGAACAGGGCGGCCAGATCCTCCAGGCTGTGGCGCTGATCCAGCCGGGCCATCAGATAGTCGCGCAGGTACCTGAGCTGAGGGTCGGCCAGGGCGTGGCGCTCGGGGGCGATGTGCAGCAGCTCGCCGAGCAGGGCCAGCAGTTGGCTCTCCGCCAGCAGGCCGTCGGGGCTGGGGTTGTCCAGGTACATGTGCAGCCGGGCGAAGCCCTGATAGAGATCGGGGCGGCTCTGCAACCCCTTGTCGAAGAAAGGCTCCGGGCTGTCTGGCAGCCAGCGGGCCAGCTGCTCGGGGGCGATGGCGAACACCCGCACCTCGTACCCTTCCGGCCGCAGGCTGAGGCCGTCGTGCATCTCGTCCGGGTTGACGGTGGAGAGCTCGCCACGCACCAGGTGGTGGCTGTTGCCCTTGTGGATGAATTTCTGGCCGCCCTGCTGCACCAGACCTATGTGGTAGTCCAGGTGAACATGGCGGCCATAGCTGAACTCCCTGTGGTGGGAGTGGGAGAGTTCAACCCCCGGCAGCAGCCGGGATTGCCAGTAGTGGATGCGGGATTGGGGTGCGCTCATCGACTATTGATAACCTGAAACCCGAACGCGGGCTTGTAGATTATTGCAGCGCCGGGCGGCGTCCCGTCAAGCCTGCTCCGCAGCCTGCCGGCGCTTGCCGCTGCGCAGCCCGTCCAGACTGAACAGCACCAGCGCGCTCCAGATGAAGGCGAAGGTTATCATCTTGTCCAGCGCCAGCGCTTCGCCATAGAGGGTGACCGCCAGGATGAACATCAGGCTCGGCCCTATGTACTGGAAGAAACCCAGGGTGGAGAGCTTGAGCCGGGTGGCCGCGGCGGTGAAGCAGAGCAGCGGCGCCGTAGTGACGGCACCGGCGGCGATCAGCAACAGGTTGAGGTGCCAGTCATTCTGGGTGAGATGGCTGGTGGGGCTGTCGGCGATGCCCCACAGATAGATGGCGGCCGGCGGCAGCATGATCAGGGTCTCGATCAAGAGGCCGGTCAGCGCGTCGAGGGCCAGCTTCTTGCGAATGAGGCCATAGATGGCGAAGCTCGAGGCCAGCACCAGGGCGATCCAGGGCAGGGAGCCGAAGGCGATGATCTGGATGGCGACACCGATCGCCGCCAGTCCCACCGCCCACCACTGCAACCGGCGCAGCTTCTCGCTCAGGAACAGCATGCCGAGCAGCACGTTGAACAGCGGGTTGATGTAGTAGCCGAGGCTGGCATCCAGCATGTGGCCGTTGTTGATGGCCCAGATGAACAGCAGCCAGTTGCCGCCGACCGTGATGGAAGTGAAGGCCAGGGTGAGCAGCACCTTCGGCTGGCGCAGTACCGCCTGCACCTTGTGCCACTGGCGGCCGAGCAGGGTCAGCACCAGCAGCAGGGCGCACGACCAGATCATGCGATGGGTCAGGATCTCGGCGGCCGGCACGGCGGCGATGGTCTTGAAGTAGATGGGCGCTAGGCCCCAAAGGGTATAGGCGCACAAGGCGTAGATGACGCCCTGGCGCTGAACGTGTTGCTGCATGCGGATAACCTTCACTGGAGAGGCGGATGCTGGAACGCATCGCAAAAAATCAGTGTAGCGATCCTTTTGCGGGGAAAGAAGCGAATAAATGGTGATCAGCGGATTTTAACGGCGTACTGCCCTGCTCAGCGGCCTCCGCCGCGGCGGATCTTGTCCACGTCCAGCAGCAGCCACAGCATGAGTGCGATGGCGGAGATCCACGGACCCCAGGTCACGTAGGCCTCACCGTGTCCCAGTATGTAGAACAGCAGCGGCAGTCCTATTACCAGAAACAGTACACTTCCCAGAAAAAATAACATTTTTATCTTTATATTTAAGGGCTTGTCTATTTGATGATTATATCGATTGAGGCCGGCGATGAAAGGGTAAAAATGAAAAAGGGGGATTTCTCCCCCTTTTCGATAAATGAACGTCATTTCTGATGCTATTCGAGCTGGATCCAGGTGCTTTTCAGCTCGGTGTACTTCTCCAGCGCATGCAACGACTTGTCGCGACCGTTGCCGGACTGTTTGAAACCGCCGAACGGCATGGTCATGTCGCCGCCATCCCAGTTGTTGACGAACACGGTGCCGGCGCGCAGGGCGCGGGAGCCTTTCACCGCCTTGTTGAGATCCGCCGTCCAGATTGCGGCCGCCAGGCCGTAGTCGGTGTCGTTGCCCAGCGCAATGGCCTCATCCAGGGTATCGAAGCCGGTTACCGCCAGCACGGGGCCGAAGATCTCCTCGCGGAAGATGCGCATCTCTGGGGTCACCTCGTCGAAGATGGTGGGCTCGATATAGAAGCCGCCGCTCTCGGTATTGGTGCGCTTGCCCCCCAGCAGCAGTTTGGCACCCTGCTGCTGGCCGATGGCGATGTAGTTGAGCACCTGCTCCATCTGGATGTGATCCACCATGGCGCCGATGCGGGTGGTGGGGTCGAGCGGGTTGGCCGAGATCCACTCGCGGGCATGGGCCAGCAGCCGCTCCATGAACTGCGGCTTGATGCTGTTTTGCACCAGCAGGCGGGAGGCTGCGGTGCACACCTCGCCCTGGTTGTAGAAGATGGCGCCGGCCGCGCTGCGGGCGGCGGCGTCCAGGTCAGGCGCATCCGCCAGTATGATGTTGGGGCTCTTGCCGCCGCACTCCATGAAGGCACGCTTGAGGTTGGACTTGCCGGAGCACTGCACCAGATGCTTGCCGATCTTGGTGGAGCCGGTGAAGGTGATGCAGTCCACGTCCATGTGCATGGCCAGCGCTTCACCGACCGTGTGGCCGAAGCCGGGCAGCACGTTGAACACGCCGTCGGGGATGCCAGCCTCCTTGGCCAGAGCAGCGATGCGCAAGGCAGTGAGCGGGGATTTCTCGGAGGGTTTGAGGATAACCGAGTTGCCGGTGGCGAGCGCCGGGCCCAGCTTCCAGCAGGCCATCACCAGCGGGAAGTTCCAGGGGACGATGGCGGCCACGACGCCGAGCGGCTCGCGGGTCACCAGCGCCAGGGCGGACTCCTCGACCGGCGCGACCTGATCGTAGATCTTGTCGATGGCCTCGGCGTTCCAGGCGATGCAGTTGGCGGCGGCGGGGGCGTCATAGCCCATGGCGTCACCGATGGGCTTGCCCATGTCGAGCGATTCCAGCAGCGCCAGCTCCACCAGATTGAGCCGCATCAGTTCGGCGAAGCGCTGCAGGACCTGCTTGCGCTGCTTGGGCGACAGACCGCTCCAACGTTTGTCGTCAAAGGCGGCGCGGGCGGCCTGCACCGC
The DNA here is from genome assembly GCF_041403085.1 of Aeromonas sp. S8(2024). Taxonomy (NCBI): domain Bacteria; kingdom Pseudomonadati; phylum Pseudomonadota; class Gammaproteobacteria; order Aeromonadales; family Aeromonadaceae; genus Aeromonas; species Aeromonas sp. S8(2024). The sequence continues at coordinate 48,052 of NZ_JBGLRF010000009.1, forward strand.
CAGTTCGGCATCGGCGGCGTCGCAGGCGGCAACCTTGGTCAGCAGCTTGCCGTTGGCCGGGTTGATGCAGTCGAAGGTGGCGCCGTTGATGGCGTCCCGGTAGCTGCCGTCGATGAAGGCTTGCGAGGGCAGGGTCAGGTGGGAGGCCTTGTGTTGCCACTGGGCCAGGGTCAGGTCACTCATGTTCACTCCTTGAACCGGCAAAAAGTCAGTTTCCGCGTATCAATATGCTAAACATCCTGCCGCTTGTAAATCCATCTTGTAACAATTCGTTAAACACCTTGCCGGTTTGGCCTCATCCGGAATCCGTCCCGGCGAGGGTATCCGGCAGGGCAAACCGCACCGCAAGAGTGGCCATCGACGCCTGCCGAACCGCAGGCCGGTGCTAAGGGGCTGGTCGTGCTGCTGGGTCCGCCGAGGGGCGGGATCTCCCCTCTCATGGCTTAGAAGCTGGCGGGGGTGTTGGCCGAGATCAGCACGCATTCGTGCTCATCCACATTGCGAAAACGGTGCGGGGTGCGGCTGTCGAAGTAGTAGCCGTCTCCCGGCGCCAGCAGATAGACCTGCTCGCCGACGGTGACCTCCACCTGGCCCTGGATGACGATGCCGCACTCTTCGCCTTCGTGGCTCAGCATGTCGTCGCCGGTGTCGGCGCCCGGTGGCAGTATCTCCTGCATCATGCCGATGGCGCGGTTGGCGCGGCTGTGGCCCACCAGGCGGTAGCTGATGGGGTGGGTGCCGAGATCCGGCATGTCGGCGGCGCGGAAGATCACCTCGGAGTCCATCTCCGTCTCATCGGTGAAGAAGGTGGCCAGCGACATGGGGATCCCTTCCAGCACCTTGCGCAGGGAGGCGACCGAGGGGCTCACTTGATTTTTCTCGATCTGGGAGATAAAGCCGTTGGTCACACCGGAGCGTTTGGCCAGCTCGCGCTGGGAGAGGGCGGCTTTGGTGCGAACCGCCTTGAGGCGGTGACCGATATCCATCGATAGACACTCCTTGACTGTTTACTATTATTAAATTTGTGTTAAATATCTTATACCACCCCGCTCAGAGCAGCTAGCCGGGTGACACCATATGGGGCAAGTTTGAGCCCTTTTTTAAGATTTTAGGTGTTTAATTTAATAGGCATTGGCCGATAGTTACTAAACACCTTAAGGATGAGGTGACCATGAAACCGATCAGCGACATCAATACGCCCTCCGACATGTCCGCTTTCTGGATGCCGTTTACCGCCAACCAGCAGTTCAAGGCGGCGCCGCGCATCCTGAAGTCGGCCGAGGGAATGTATTATCACTCAGAGGATGGCCGCAAGATACTGGATGGCACCGCCGGGCTCTGGTGTTGCAACGCGGGTCATGGTCGGCGCGAGATTGCCGAGGCGGTTTCCCAGCAGATTTCCCACCTCGATTTTGCCCCCACGTTCCAGATGGGGCACCCCCTGCCATTCGAGCTGGCCAACCGGCTGGTGGAGATCGCCCCCAAGGGCTTCGGCCACGTCTTCTATACCAATTCAGGATCGGAATCGGTGGATACCGCGCTCAAGATCGCGCTGGCCTGGCAGCGGGCGCGCGGCCAGGGCACCCGTACCCGGCTCATCGGCCGTGAACGCGGCTACCACGGGGTCGGCTTCGGCGGCATCTCGGTGGGGGGCATTCCCGGCAACCGCAAGTGGTTCGGCTCCCTGCTGACCGGGGTGGATCACCTGCCCCACACCCTCAACATCGCCAAGAATGCCTTCACCAAGGGGCTGCCCGAGGAGGATGTGGCGCTGGCCGACGAGCTGGAGAAGATCGTCTTCCTGCACGACGCCAGCAACATAGCGGCGGTGATCGTCGAACCCATCGCCGGCAGTACCGGCGTGCTGATGCCGCCCAAGGGCTACCTCAAGCGGCTGCGGGAGATCTGCACCAAACACGGCATCCTGCTCATCTTCGACGAGGTGATCACCGGTTTCGGCCGCCTCGGCTCTCCTTTCGCCGCCCAGGAGTTCGACGTCATCCCCGACATGATCACCTGTGCCAAGGGGCTCACCAACGGGGCCATCCCCATGGGCGCCGTGCTGGTACAGAACCACATCTATGACGACATGATGGCGGCCGGCAAGGGGGCCATCGAGCTGTTCCACGGCTACACCTACTCCGGCCATCCGGTGGCCGCCGCCGCGGGCCTCGCGACCCTCGAGATCTACCGCAACGAAAACCTGCTGAGCCGCGCCGCCGATCTGGCGGGTTACTGGGAGGAGGCGGCCCATTCGCTGAAGGGCTGCAAGCACGTGAAGGATGTGCGCAACTACGGGCTGGTGGCGGGCATCGAGCTCGAGTCCATGCCGGATGCACCGGGCAAGCGCGCCTACGAGGTGTTCGTGCGCTGCTTCGAGAAGGGGGCGCTGATTCGGGTCACCGGCGACATCATCGCCCTGTCGCCGCCCCTCATCATAGAGCGCAGCCAGATCGACGATCTCTTCACCCTGCTGCAGGACGCCCTGCAGGCCCAGGACTGACTTTCAACCGGTTGATGGCGCCCGTCGCGGCGCCACTTGCCCGTGCCTGCTCCCCGGGACGGCGCGGGCAGGGACGAATAACCCATCACGGAGGATTTATGACATACAGGGTCAGCAACTTCATCGACGGCGAGACGACCGAGAGCCGCAGCGAGCGCTTCGGGGCCATCTTCAACCCGGCCACCGGCCAGCAGCAGGGCCAGGTGGTGCTCAGCACCGCCGCCGAGTGCCAGGATGCCATCGCCAGCGCTGAGCGCGCCCTGGCCGACTGGGCGCAGACCCCGCCCCTGGTGCGGGCCCGGGTACTGTTTCGCTTCAAGGAGCTGATGGAGCAGCACAGGGATGATCTGGCGCGGCTGATCAGTCGCGAGCACGGCAAGGTGTTTTCCGACGCCCAGGGCGAGCTGACCCGGGGTCTGGAGGTGGTGGAGTTTGCCTGCGGCATTCCCCATCTGCTCAAGGGGGAGCACTCCCTCAACGTGGGCCGCGGGGTCGACAGTCACTCCATGATGCAGCCGGTGGGGGTCTGCGCCGGCATCACTCCGTTCAACTTCCCGGCCATGGTGCCGCTCTGGATGTTTCCGGTGGCCATCGCCTGCGGCAACACCTTCATCCTCAAGCCCTCCGAGAAGGATCCCTCCCTCTCCCTGCGCATGGCCGAGCTGCTCAAGCAGGCGGGCCTGCCGGACGGGGTGCTCAACGTGGTCAACGGCGACAAGGAGGTGGTGGACGTGCTGCTGACCGACCCGCGGGTCGGTGCCGTGTCGTTCGTCGGCTCCACCCCCATTGCCCAGTACATCTATGCCACCGCCTCGGCCCACGGCAAGCGGGTACAGGCGTTGGGCGGCGCCAAGAACCACATGGTGGTGATGCCGGACGCGGATCTCGATCAGGCGGTCTCCGCCCTGATGGGGGCGGCCTACGGCGCCGCCGGCGAGCGCTGCATGGCCATTTCGGTGGCCGTGGTGGTGGGTGACGACACCGCCGATGCGCTGGTGGCCAGGCTGTCGCCGCTGGTGGCGGCGCTGCGGGTGGGCCCGGGGCTGGGCCAGAGCCCGGAGAACGAGATGGGGCCCCTCATCAGCCGCGAGCACCTGGCCAAGGTGCGTGGCTATGTGGATCAGGGGGTGGCTGAGGGGGCCAAGCTGGTAGTGGACGGCCGGGGCCTGAGCCAGGGCGAGGGTTACTTCATCGGCGGCAGCCTGTTCGACCGGGTGAGCCCGGAGATGCGCATCTACCGGGAGGAGATCTTCGGCCCTGTGCTGGCCATCGTGCGGGCGCCGGACTACGAGACGGCGCTCAAGCTCATCAATGAGCACGAGTACGGCAACGGCACCGCCATCTTCACCTGCGACGGCGACACCGCGCGGGACTTCACCGCTCGCGTGCAGGTCGGTATGGTAGGGGTGAACGTTCCCATCCCGGTGCCCATGGCGTTTCACAGCTTTGGCGGCTGGAAGCGGTCCATCTTCGGGCCGCTCAACATGCACGGGCCGGATGGGGTGCGCTTCTATACCCGGATGAAGACGGTGACTGCCCGCTGGCCCCAGAGCCTGCGGGCGGGCGCGGAGTTCTCCATGCCGACCATGAAGTAATCAACCATGCAGCAGCTAGCCCGGACATGGCCCGGTGGCAGGAATCCACCTTCGTTCGCCGCTATCACTGTGAAGGAGTAACAGATGCGACTGGGAATTCTCGATTGTGACCGGTTGGACCCCGATTTGGCGGGGGACTTCGGCCCCGTTTACTCCGAGATGTTTATCAAGGGCTTCCGGGCCCTGGCCCCCGGGCTGGAATTTCGGGTCTGGTCGGCGCTCGATGGCGAGCTGCCGGCCGATCTGCACGAGTGCGATGCCTGGCTCATCACCGGCTCGCGCCACGATGCCTACAGTGACATCCCCTGGATCCAGGCGCTGCGCGACTGGATCCGGCGCGCCCACGATGCCGACGTCAAGCTGGCGGGGGTCTGCTTCGGCCACCAGGTGATCGCCCAGGCGCTGGGGGGCGAGGTGGTGAAGTCCACCAAGGGTTGGGGGCTGGGGGTGTCGGTCCATCCCATGCTGGCCAGGCAACCCTGGATGGAACCCGGGCTCGAGACCATCCGGATCCTGGCCAGTCACCAGGATCAGGTGGAGCAGCTGCCACCGGGGGCCACCCGGCTGGCGGGCAATGATTTTTGTCCCAATTTCATGTTTTTGCAGGGTGACCACATAGTGGCCATCCAGGGACATCCGGAATTCTCGGTGGCGTACAACCGGGCGCTGATCGAACGGCGGCGGGATTTGCTGCCGGACGATCGTTACCAGCGCAGCCTCTCCTCGCTGGAGGGAGAGGTGGATTCGGCCACCATGATGCAGTGGTTGTTGCAATTTTTGGGCATCCTGCCCGGCGCCGACACGGCCGCCGGCGGGATCACAGCAGGAGAGCGAGCATGATTATTGGCGTACCCAAGGAAATCAAAAACCATGAATACCGGGTCGGCATGACTCCCGCCGGAGTGCAGGAGCTGACGGCCCGGGGACACAAGGTGCTGGTGCAGCAGCAGGGAGGCGAGGCGATCGGGCTGTCCGACGCCGAGTACCAGGCAGCCGGTGCCGAACTGGTGGCCAGCGCGGCGGAGATCTTCGCCCGGGCCGAGATGATAGTGAAGGTGAAGGAGCCCCAGCCGGAGGAGTGCGAGCTGCTCAGACCGGGTCAGCTGCTGTTCACTTACCTGCACCTGGCGCCGGATCCGGTGCAGACCCAGCTGCTGGTGCACTCGGGGGCGGTGGCCATCGCCTACGAGACGGTGACCGACGATCGCGGCGGCCTGCCGCTGCTGGCGCCCATGTCCGAGGTGGCGGGGCGGATGGCGATCCAGGCCGGCGCCCACAGCCTGGAGAAGGCGCAGGGGGGCAACGGCACCCTGCTGGGCGGGGTGCCGGCAGTGGCACCCGCCAAGGTGGTGGTGCTGGGGGGCGGGGTGGTCGGTGTCAACTCGGCGCGCATGGCGCTTGGACTGGGGGCCGACGTCACCATCCTGGATCGCTCCCTGCCGCGGCTGCGGGAGCTGGACAGCCTCTACGGCCCGGCCCTCAAGACCCTCTACTCCACCCGCACCAACATAGAGGCGTGCATCGCCCAGGCTGACCTGGTGATCGGTGCCGTACTGATCCCGGGGGCGGCGGCGCCCAAGCTGCTGACCCGCGACATGCTCAAGCTGATGCGCAAGGGCTCGGTGCTGGTGGACGTGGCCATCGATCAGGGCGGCTGTTTCGAGACCTCCCACCCGACCACCCACGAGGAGCCCACCTACGTGGTGGACGGCATCATCCACTACTGCGTGGCCAACATGCCGGGCGGGGTGGCGCGCACCTCCACCTTCGCGTTGACCAACGCCACCCTGCCGTTCGTGCTGGCGCTGGCGGACAAGGGCTATGCCCGGGCGCTGCAGGAGGATCGCCACCTGCGGGCCGGTCTGAACGTGTTCAAGGGCAAGATCACCCAGGCGGCGGTGGCGCAGGCGCTCGGCTACGAGTACGTCAGCGCCGAGGCGGTACTGGACTGACGCTGCCGTCGCGGGTCCGCCCGGCAAACGTCGAGCGGGCTCACAAACCCCGCGATTTCAGGGAGGGCCGCTGCGGCCCTTTCTCATATACTGGGCTCCCCTGTCAGTGAGGTCTCTTCATGTCCCGCATTCTGCTGCTCGCCAATCTCAACTGTGATCACGTGCTCTCCCTCTCCGAACCCCTGGTGGCCGGTGCCCGCCTGCAGTACGTGGATCAGGGCCGCCGGCTCGGCGGTGGCGCCGCCAACACCGGCATCGGGCTGGTGTGGGCCGGCCACGAGGTGAGCATAGCGTCGCGCATCGGGCTGGACGAAACCGGCGACTGGCTGCTGGAGCAGGCGGCGGGCTATGGCCTGGATTGCAGCCATGTGGAGCGCTTCGGCGGCGAGACCGGCGAGCTGCTGATCCTGGTGGACTCCACCGGCGAGCGCACCATCCTCAGGCGGCCACGGCGTCCGGATCTGCCGGGGGATCTGCCGAGCGAGGGGGTGGACTGCCTCTACGTGAACTATCCCGGCACCGCCATCATCGGCTACATGCGCCAGATGCTCGGCAAGAGCTTCGTGGTGGCCCAGTACCCCAAGGGCGGCCAGGCGCGTCGCCCCTGCCACGTGCTGGTGGCCTCCCGTTCCGATCTCGGCGAGGTGGACGACCTCTGGCAGCATGCCCGCCAGATCGCCGGCGAGCAGCTGGCCTGGCTGGTACTGACCGAAGGCAAGGCGGGGGCGGTGGCCATTCACGGCGAGGAGCAGATCCGGGTGGCGGCGCGGCCGGTATCGGTGGTGGACACCACGGGGGCGGGGGATGCCTTCGCCGGCGGTTTGATCCACGGGCTGGCGCGGGGCATGGCGATCCGGGAGGCGCTGCAGTGCGCGGTGGACTGGGGCGCTTTTGCGGTCGCCTCCGAGAGTTCCATCCCTTCCAGCGCCCTGAAGAACTGGCTCAAGCAGCCCCATTGAATCGGCAAAAACGGTTGCGAATGACACATGGCAGCATCGGCGGGGGCGAGGGAGGAAACCGGCGAATTTAACCGTCAAAACCCGCCAAAACCTTGGGCTAACCCTGCAAGTTTGCGATCAATCAAAGAAAGTGTCGATTTATGTGCATCTTCATCGACACCCGCCTGAGCTGCTCTTAACCTTGACCTCCACGACTCAGATTAAGAGGCGGACGCTGCGCGGGCGCAGGGGTTCCCCTACCTCTTAGCTTTAGGTCGTCGTCCTGATTTCTGGCTTGTAGTAAGAGGCAAGTGCGACCATGCAACTGACACGATTTACCGACTATGCCCTGCGTACCCTCACCTTTCTGGCCGTCCAGCCGGGAGATCGCCTGTCGACCATCACAGAGGTGGCCGATACCTTTGGCATCTCCCGCAACCATGTGGTCAAGATTGTCCACCAGCTCGGCATCAAGGGGTACATAGAGACGGTGCGTGGCAAGCATGGCGGCATCCGGCTCGGTCGCTCCGCCGTCTCCATCAACCTGCGCGACGTGGTGATGGACATGGAGCACGTGCTCTGCCCGGTGGACTGCAAGCGTGAAAACTGCCGCCTCTCCGGTGGCTGCCGCATCCAGGGCATTTTGCGTCGCGCCATGAACGCCTTCCTCGAGGTGCTGGGTGAATACACCCTGGCCGATGCGGTGCGCGACCCGACCCGGCTCTGCCACCTGCTCGGCATCGAACAGGATTCCATCCTGGCCATGGCATAAGCCAGGTAAGCACGACAAAGGGGCCCGCGGGCCCCTTTGTCGTTTGCGCCGGACGCGGGATCAGGGTTGGGGGATCAGGGTGATGGCGCCGTGCAGGCAGGCGAGGCCGCAGGCGCCGCAACCGTCGCAGGCCGCCATGTTGATGCTGACGCCGTCGGCGCAGGCCTTGATCGCCTGCTGGGGGCAGGCATCTTCACAGAGCAGGCAGTAGAAGCCCTGGCGGGCCTGACAGCTTGCCTCGATCCGCACCCGGGTCTGCACCTGACGGCCAAGTTGCAGGTCGAGGGCGCCGGTCGGACAGGCTCTGGCGCAGCTGCCGCAGTAGCTGCACTGGCCGCAGGCGAGATCGAGCAGCGGCGTGCCGGCGATGGGGGTGCCATCGTATTCGGGCTGGGTGGCCGGCTTGAGCAGGCCGTTGGGACAGGCCTTGAAGCATTCGCCGCAGCGGGAGCATAGGGAGAGGAACTGGGACTCTTCGATGGCCCAGGGGGGACGGGCTTCATGGCAAACCACCTCGGGTTTGCGGGAGCCTCCCAATGCCTGCGTCAGCCAGCGACAGAAAAAATGCGTCATGCCCACCCCTGATACCTATTAGGGGTTAATTTTATCCAAGTTTCCCTTTGCAAGCCAGAGAATAGCGCCGGCCAGGATCGCAAGCCGGGTTGCCCTTGTGTAAGCTAGGCGGGTCTTTTTGCAGGATTGAATGAACTCATGTGGTTATTTCTGTGGCGTGCTTCTCTGCTCTATATCTTCCCCTTGCTGATGTGGGGCTACTGCCGCATCAAGGGGATCGAATTCGTCGAGCTCGACACCGGGGTTAACAGCCACAAGTGGGTGGTGCTGGCCGCCTATCTGCTCTACGTGCTGATCTGGCTGCTGCTCAACCGCTATCTCGAGCTGTTCCTGCGCCAACGGGGTCGCAAATGATCGAGCCCGGGCTCTGGGCCCTGCTGCTGCCGGGTGCGCTGCTGGCCATCGGCATTGGTTGGGGGATCGGGCGGCGCAGCGGTACGGCGCAAGCCCGGGAATTGCTGCTGAGCCAGGAGCGCCTGCAGGCGCTGCAGGAACGTTATGACGAGCTGCAGGATGAGCGGCTGCTGGGCCAGCAGAAGCTGGATCAGCAGCAGACCCTGCTGATCAAGCTCACCGCCCGTCTCAAGGATGCCGAGGCCACCCTGCGCAGCGAGCGGCTGGCCGCCGCCGAGAAGCTGCAACTGCAACAGGAGGCGGAGGCTCGCCTCAGCCAGCAGTTCGAGAACCTCGCCAACCGCATCTTCGAGCAAAACTCGGGCAACTTCCGCGAACTGAACCAGAACAGCCTGGATCTGCTGCTCACCCCGCTGAAAGAGCAGCTGGAAGGCTTTCGCCGTCAGGTGGGGGAGACCCACGCCCAGGAGACGGCCCAGCGCCACAGCCTCAAGTTCGAATTGGAGCGCCTCGCCGAACTCAACGCCCGCATGACCGAGGAGGCGGCGGCGCTGACTCGCGCCCTCAAGGGCGACAGCAAGCAGCAGGGCAACTGGGGCGAGGTGGTGCTGGCGCGCATCCTCAGCGAATGCGGCTTGCGTGAGGGTCACGAGTACCACACCCAGGTCAACATCGAGGTGGACAAGGGCAAGCGCTATCAGCCCGACGTCATCGTCCACCTGCCGCAGGACAAAGACATCATCATCGATGCCAAGGTGTCGCTGACCGCCTACGAGCGCTGGTACAACGCCGCTGACGAGCTGGAGAAGGCGGTCGCGCTGAAAGAGCACGTCGCCTCGGTGCGCAACCACATCCGCGAGCTGGGCCGCAAGGATTACCAGCAGCTGCCCGGGGTGCGCACCCTCGATTACGTGCTGATGTTCGTGGCGGTGGAGCCTGCCTTCCTCACCGCGGTAGAGGCCGACCCCTCGCTGGTGCGCTACGGTCTCGACAACAACATACTGCTGGTGAGCCCCACCAACCTGATGGTGGCGCTGCGCACCATAGAGAATCTGTGGCGCTACGAACGGCAGAACCAGAATGCCCGCCAGATCGCCGAGCGGGCCGGCCGCCTCTACGAGAAGCTGCGTCTGTTCGTGGAGGAGATGCAGCAACTGGGGGGCAGCCTGCACAAGGCACAGGAGAGCTACGACAAGGCGATGGGGCGGCTGGTCAACGGGCGCGGCAACCTGATCGCCCAGGTGGAGCGCTTTCGCGAGCTGGGGGTGGAGGTGACCAAGACCTTGCCCGAGCCGCTGGTCAACCGGGCGCTGGAGCGGGAAGACCCGGCCGAGTGAGGCAGGGCCTCATGCTTCATGCAACAAGAAGGGCAGCCAGTGGCTGCCCTTTTGTATTTCTGCGTCCGCACAGGCTTTGCTCTTCGAACGTGTGAACTCACCGGCATGCGGGTTGTTGCCCTGGTCGGTTATTGCCGCCAGAAGGAGGGGAAGAAGATCACCGCCACGGTCAGGATCTCGAGACGCCCCAGCAGCATGCCGAACGACAGGATCCACTTGGCCGAGTCCGGCAGGGAGGCGAAGTTGGCGCTGGGGCCGATGACCGGGCCCATGCCCGGGCCTACGTTGGCCACGGCGGTGATGGAGCCAGAGATGGCGGTCAGGGGATCCAGCCCGATGGCGCCGAGCAGGGCGGCGATCAGCAAGATGATGGCGAAGTAGGCCAGCACGAACGAGATCATCGAGCGGATGATGGCGTCGTTGACCGGCCGGCCGTTGTACTTCTGCGGGAAGACCCCGGAGGGGTGCATCAGCTGGCGCATCTGCTTCTTGAACAGGGCGAACGCCACCTGCACCCGGAAGATCTTGAGACCGCCGGCGGTGGAGCCGGAGCAGGCGCCGAGCGCCAGCAGCACGATGAAGATGATGCTGGTGAGCGGGCCCCAGGTGCCATAGTCGCCGAGGCCATAGCCAGTGGTGGTGAGCACGGAGACGATGTTGAAGCTGCTGATGCGCAGGGCATCCGTGAAGTCGTAGGTGCCCCGCAACCAGAGATAGACGGTGACCACCAGGGTGACCCAGACCACCAGCCAGAAGAAGCCCCGCACCTGGGCATCCTTGAGCAGGCTGTGATCGCGCCGGCTCAGGCTCTGCACGTAGAGCAGGAAGGGCAGGCCGCCGAGAAACATGAAGAGGGTGCCGATCCAGTGCGCCGAGTTGGAGAAGTGGGACATGGATTGATCGGAGGTGGAGTAGCCGCCGGTACTCAGGGTGGTCATGGCGTGATTGACCGCCTCGAACAGGGTCATGCCGCTCACCCAGTAGGCCAGGAAGCAGAGCATGGAGAGCACCAGATAGACCAGCACTATGTTGTTGGCCACCGTCTTGGCGCGCGGGGCACTTTTATCCGACCAGTCCGAGCTCTCGGTCTGGAACAGCTTCATGCCCCCTACGTTGAGGTAGGGCAGTACCGCTACCGCCATCACGATGAAACCCACCCCGCCCAGCCACTGCAGGATGGAACGCCACAACAGGATGCTGTGGGCCATGTTGTCGAGCCCGGACAGCACGGTGGAGCCTGTGGTGGTTACCCCCGACATGGTTTCGAAGTAGGCGTCGGTGAAGTTGATGTGGGTGATGAAGAAGAAGGGCAGGGCGCCAAAGATGCAGGCCACCACCCAGACCGAGGTGGTGAGCAGGAACATCTCCCGCACGCCGAGGTGAAACTCCGCCTTGCGGCCGTAATGAAGGCAGAGCAGGGCCGCGCCGTGGGTGATCAGCACCGACTTGAGAAACTCGACGAACCCCTCTGAGCCGGTCAGCAGGGCCAGCAGGGTGGGCAGCCACATGAACAGGGCCAGTTTGGAGAGCACCAGCCCGAGGGTGAAGATGATGGGACGCAGCTTGATCATGCAAGATAACCTGGTCGTTGATTGACAAAAGACCCGGACAACCCCCTGGAGAGGCGGTGCCGGGTCTGCTTTGCGCTGCCTGGGTACATGGGCAGGTTACAGGAAGAAGGGACTTGGCTGGAACAAGCGTTCCACTTCCGGAATGTACTTCTTGTCCACCAGGAACATCACCACGTGGTCGTCCTGCTGGATCTGGGTACGGTCGTGGGCGATCAGTACTTCATCCCCCCGAACCACGGCACCTATGGTGGTACCGGGCGGCAGCTTGAGTTCGCCCACCGTCTTGCCGACCACCTTGGAGGTGTTCTCGTCACCGTGGGCGATGGCCTCGATGGCCTCGGCGGCACCGCGACGCAGGCTGTAGACGTTGGCGATGTCGGCCCGGCGCACATGGGTCAGCAGGGCCGAGATGGTGGCCTGCTGGGGCGAGATGGCGATGTCGATGGAGCCGCCCTGCACCAGATCCACGTAGGCGCTGCGCTGGATCAGCACCATGGTCTTCTTGGCGCCCATCTTCTTGGCGAGCAGGGCCGACATGATGTTGGCCTCGTCCTCGTTGGTCACCGCGATGAAGACGTCGATCTGGTCGATGTGCTCCTCCGCCAGCAACTCCTGATCCGCCGCATCGCCGCAGAAGACGATGGTGTGCTCCAGCACCTCGGAGAGCTGCTCCGCCCGCTTCTGGCTACGCTCGATCAGCTTCACGCTGTAGCGCTTCTCCAGCTGACGGGCGAGGCCGGCGCCTATGTTGCCGCCGCCGACGATCATGATGCGCCGGTAGGGGCTCTCGAGGCGCTGCAGCTCCGACATCACGGCGCGGATATGGCCCGCTGCCGCCACGAAGAACACCTCGTCATCCGCTTCTATGATGGTGGTCCCCTGCGGACGGATGGAGCGGCCCTGACGGAAGATGGCCGCCACCCGGGTCTCGATGTTGGGCATGTGATCGCGCAGGGTGGAGAGGGCGTTGCCCACCAGCGGACCGCCATAGTAGGCCTTGACTGCCACCAGTCCCACCTTGCCGCCGGCGAAGTCAACCACCTGCAAGGCGCCCGGGTATTCGATCAGGCGGCGCACGTAGTCGGTCACCAGCTGCTCGGGGGCGATCAGGTGATCCACCGGCACGGATTCGGGCAGGAACAGCCGATCCCGCTCCACCAGATAGGCCGGCGAGCGAATCCGCGCCACCTTGTTCGGGGTGTTGAACAGGGAGTAGGCCACCTGGCAGGCGATCATGTTGGTCTCGTCGCTGTTGGTGACCGCCACCAGCATGTCGGCATCCTGGGCGCCTGCTTCGCGCAGCACCTTAGGATGGGCGCCGTGGCCGTTCACCACCCGCAGGTCAAACTTGTCCTGCAGTTCGCGCAGCCGATCGCTGTCGGTATCGACGATGGTGATGTCGTTGTTCTCGCCGGCCAGGTTCTCGGCCAGGGTGCCGCCGACCTGACCGGCGCCCAGAATGATGATCTTCATAGAACCGCCTCATGGACGTCACCCTTGCCAGCTCTGCCTGTGTGCGCGGGGACAGTCATCAACATCATGAATCTCATAGGGAAAACGTGCTCGATATTGGGCAGTAACGGGTGCCGACCAGCGGCACCCCCGTACTTGCGGCCCTGCTTAGCGCTTGCTCAGCCTGGCGTAGTAGAAGCCGTCCATCTCGGCCTCGCCCGGCAGGAACTGGCGCCCCGGGCACTCCGGTGTGTCCTCTGCGTGCAGGGGCACCAGGGTGGCATCCGGCGTGGCCGCGAGGAAGGCGCGGATCTGATCGCGGTTCTCTTCCGGCAGCACGGAACAGGTGGCGTAGAGCAGAGTACCGCCGCTTTTCAGTTTCGACCAGAGGGCACCGAGGATGCGGCGCTGCAGTTCAGCCAGCTCGCGAATGTCCTGATCCCGGCGCAGCCACTTGATGTCGGGGTGGCGGCGGATGACGCCGGTGGCGGAGCAGGGGGCATCCAGCAGGATGCGGTCGAACTGCCCCTCTGGCCACCACTGATCCGGCGTGCTGGCATCGCCGTGGATCACCTTGGCGCTGAGGCCGATGCGATCCAGGTTCTCCTGCACCCGCTTGAGGCGGTTCTCGTCGGCATCGACGGCGACCACGCCGGCCAGCTTGGGCTGGCGCTCCAGCAGGTGAGCTGTCTTGCCACCGGGGGCGGCGCAGGCATCCAGTACCCACTCGCCCGGCTGCGGGTCGAGCAGGGCGGCCGCCTGCTGGGCGGCACCATCCTGTACCGAGCAGTCGCCGACCTCGAAGCCGGGCAGCTTGGTCACGTCGCAGGGACGCTCCAGCAGGATGCAATCCTCGCCCTCTTCACCGGCCACCGCATTGATGCCGGCGTCAGCCATGCGGGCCAGCATCTGCTCGCGGCTCTGGCGCTGGCTGTTGTTGCGGATCCACATGGGCGGGCGCTGGTTGTTGGCATCCATGATGAACTCCCACTCATCCGGATAGGCCTGACGCAGACGCTTGGTGAGCCACTCGGGGTGGCCGAGGCGCACGCTCGGTACGCGGTCGATACGCAGCAGAATGACTTCGGCGCTGCGCTGGAAGTTGCGCAGCACGCCGTTGATGAGGCCGCGCAGAGAGGTACCTTTGAGCAGCTTGACGGCGTTGACGGTCTCGGCCACCGCGGCGTGAGCCGGAATGCGGGTGTAGATGAGCTGATAGAGACCGACCAGGATGAGGTAGTGGAAGATGCGGCTCTTGTTCTTGAGCGGCTTGTCCATCATCTCGCCGACCGCCGCATCGAGGCGGGGCAGCCAGCGCAGGGTACCGTAGCAGAGTTCTTGCAGGAGGGCGCGATCGCGGGGCGCAACCTTCTCCTGGGCAGCAGGCAGAACGGCTGAGAGGGACTGGCCCTGATCCAGCACCTGTTGAATGACGAGAGCAGCCTGTGCGCGTGTTTTCATAGTGTTACCTTAGATGCGCAAGTCGGGGCCTGGGCCCCGCCTTGTGTCAATTCAGTTCAATTCAATTGCGTGCCGGGTTCAAACCAGTCGCGGCGAGAGTTGAGCAGATCCGTCACGGACATCGCCTTCTTGCCGGGCGGCTGCAGGGTCAGCAGGCGCAGTACCCCCTTGCCGGTGGCGACATCGATCCCCTGCTTGTCGGCCTTGAGCAGGGTGCCGGCGCGCTGGCCGTGATCCTGTGTGATGACCTCGGCCTGCCATACCTTGACGGTCTGATCGGCTACCTCGAACCAGCTGATGGGCCAGGGATTGAAGGCGCGGATGCAGCGCTCGATAGCGGCTGCGTCCATCGACCAGTCGATGCGGGCCTCTTCCTTGGAGAGCTTCTCGGCGTAGTTGGCCAGCGCATCGTCCTGCGCCTCGGCGGCGATGTTGCCGGCGGCCATGGCGTTGATGGTGTCGACCAGCGCCTGCGGGCCCAGCTCGGCCAGCTTGTCATAGAGGCTGGCGGAGGTCTCGTCGGCGGCGATGGGGCAGCTCACCTTGCGGATCATGGCGCCGGTATCCAGCCCCACATCCATCTGCATGATGGTGACGCCGGTTTCGGCATCGCCCGCCCAGATGGAACGCTGGATCGGGGCGGCGCCGCGCCAGCGCGGCAGCAGGGAGCCGTGCACGTTGATGCAGCCCAGACGCGGGGTATCGAGCACCACCTTGGGCAGGATCAGGCCGTAGGCCACCACCACCATCAGGTCGGCGCCAAGGGCAGCCAGTTCGGTCTGGGCCTCTTCCTTGCGCAGGCTAGCCGGTTGATAAACCGGCAGATCGTGGGCCAGCGCCAGCTCCTTGACCGGGCTGGCGGTGAGCTTCTGGCCGCGGCCGGCGGGCTTGTCCGGCTGGGTATAAACGGCGACGACCTCGTGGTCGGAAGACAACAACGCCGCCAGGTGACGGGCGGCGAAGTCGGGAGTACCGGCAAAAATCAGTTTCAGCTTATTCAATGGGGCAGATCCTCAGAGGACTTTGCGATCTTCACGGGCCATCTTTTCCAGCTTCTGGCGAATGCGCTGGCGCTTGAGCGGGGAGAGGTAATCAACAAACAGCTTGCCGACCAGATGGTCCATCTCATGCTGGATGCAGATGGCGAGCAGATCGTCTGCTTCCAGCTCGAATGCCTTGCCGTGGCGATCCAGTGCGCGCACCTTGACCCACTCGGCGCGGGGCACCAGGGCACGGCTGCCGGGCACGGAGAGACACCCTTCCTCGATGCCGGTGCTGCCGGCCTGCTCGATGATCTCGGGGTTGATCAATACCAGAGGATCTTCACGGTTTTCAGAGACATCGATCACTATGATGCGCTGATGAATGTCGACCTGAGTGGCGGCAAGGCCGATGCCTTCCTCCGCGTACATGGTTTCGAACATATCATCTACAATGTGTTGTAACTCGGGTGTAAAGGTCTCGACAGGGGCTGCGACGGTACGCAGACGCTCATCGGGGAAACGCAATACATCTAGAATGGCCATAGTTTTTTCTTTAGTTTCGTATAAATGCAGTCAATATTGGCGTAATTCTAGTCATTTACGCCGACAAAAAACAGCAACACTTTGCGCGCAGAAGTAACAGGGAGTGTTATGTATCTGAAGCAAACCATCCTCGCCTGCCTGTTGGCCACGTTGAGCCAGGGAGCTCAGGCCGACCAGCTCAAACTGAAGGCAGGCTATCCCGAGACCTATGTGGTGCAAAAAGGCGACACCCTCTGGGATATTTCCGGCCAGTATCTGGCAGAGCCCTGGCTCTGGCCAAGGCTCTGGAACATCAACCCGCAGATCGCCAATCCCCACTGGATCTACCCGGGTGACGTGCTGCACCTGAGCTGGGTCAATGGCGAGCCGCGGCTCGGCAAGGCAACCCAGGGCGGCAAGCAGGTGATCCGCCTCTCTCCCAAGAGCCGCTACGAGAACAAGGCCAATCCCATTCCGACCCTGCCGCTCAGCGAGATAGGCCCCTTCCTGCAGACCGACCATATTCTGGCAAACAGCCAGCAGGCGAAGCAGTTGCCCTACGTGCTTGGTAATGATGAGGCCCATATCGGCATGCTGGAGGGCGATACCCTCTACGTGCAGGGTTCGCTGATCCCGGGCCAGGATTACGGCATCTACCACCCTGGCGCCATCTACAAAGATCGGAAAACCGGCGAGCAACTTGGGCAGGAGGCGGTCTTCGTCGGTACGGCCAGGGCGGAGGCCCTGCTGCCGGATGGCCGTACCCGGGTCACCCTCAGCCACAGCAAGCGGGAAGTGTATCAGGGAGACAAGCTGATGCCGTTCCCGCCGCAGGAGAGCCTCTCCGCCGTGTTTACACCCAAGGCGGCCCCCGTCATCTCACCCGGCTATATCGTCGATCTGCCGAGCAAGGCCCGGGGCGGCGGCAAGTTCGATGTCGTGCTCATCAACAAGGGTCTGCGGGATCAGGTGGCACCCGGCGATGTGCTGGAGATCCTGCGACCCGGGACCCGGCTGGTGAGCAAGAATGGCAAGGTCGCCTATCGGGAGTACTCTTCCGTCTATGACAAGGCCTTCTATTCTGCCGGCAAACCACCGCTCCCCTCGGAGGCGGTGGCGCGGGTCATGCTGTTCAAGGTGTATGACAAGTTGAGCTACGGGCTGATCCTGCAAAGCCAGAACATGGTCGGCACCGGCTATCAGGTCAGCAACTTCTGACGTGACGCTTCCATCCGGGCGACTCGCGCTGTGGCTGACACTGGATGCCGTCACCGGTATCGGCCCGGTCACTGCCGCTCGTCTGCTCGCCCATTTCGGCGGCGACATCGCCGCCCTGTTCGACTCGGAAGACGGCACCTTGCGAGAACTGGGTCTGCAAAGTGCCCAGATCCGGCAGATGCGATGGCCTCTGCCGGTGGTCGAACAGGGGCTGAGCTGGGCAGCCGAGCCCGGCAATCATCTTCTCTGCCCCGACGATCCCGCCTATCCACCTCTGCTCAAGGAGATCCCAGCCGCCCCTCTGTTGCTCTACTGCCGCGGCAATCTGGCAGCACTGTCTGTTCCCCAGCTGGCGATGGTCGGCACGCGCCACCCGACCTATGCCGGCAAGGACAATGCTGCCCGCCTCTGCAGCGAGCTGGTCGCGTGCGGATTGGCCATTACCTCAGGTCTGGCGCTTGGCATCGATGGGATTTGTCATCAACAGGCGCTGACAAACGGGGGGATCACCCTGGCAGTGCTGGGTTCAGGGCTCGACAGCCTCTACCCCAAGCGTCATCAGGGGCTGGCAGAGCAGATCCTGGCGCAGGATGGTGTGCTCATCTCCGAGCTGGTGCCCGACAAGGGGCCGCTGGCGGAACACTTTCCACGGCGCAATCGCATCATCAGCGGCCTGTCGCTGGGCACCCTGGTGGTGGAGGCTGCCGAGCAGAGCGGTTCGCTCATCACGGCCCGTTACGCGCTAGAACAGGGACGGGATGTCTTCGCCGTGCCGGGGGCACCGCAGAACGGGCAGGCGCTGGGCTGCAACAAATTAATCCAGCAGGGGGCCAAACTTGTGTTGAGCGCGGCCGATATAGTGGAAGAGCTGCCGGGATTCTGTGCCCTGAGCCATCAAGGGACGGATATGTCTGAGCAGCAGCATAATAGCGAATTGCCTTATGCCGATTTGTTGGATAACGTAGATTACGAGACCACGAGCGTGGATACCGTTGCCGAGCGGACCCAGCTTCCTGTCGAAGTGGTATTGGGCAGGTTGGTTGAGCTGGAGCTGGCCGGAGCAGTGATGGCGGTAGCCGGTGGATACGTCAGAGCGAGGAGGGCGAATCATGTTTGATGTACTGATGTACCTTTTCGAGACCTACATCCACAGCGATGCAGATGTGACGGTCGAACAGAACGAACTCACCGATGAACTGAGCCGCGCCGGTTTCGACAAGGAGGAGATCGAGAAGGCACTCGACTGGCTGGAAAGACTGGCCAATCTGCACGACAGCGAGCGGGAGGTCTACGTGGCCGCCAGCACGCAAGGCTCGATGCGCATCTATGCCCCGCAAGAACTGGCCCGTCTCAGCACCGAGTGTCGCGGCTTCCTGCTGTTTCTGGAGCAGGCCCAGGTGCTCAACGCCGAAACCCGCGAAATCTGCATCGAGCGTCTGCTCGAGCTGGACAAGCCGGATATCGAGCTGGATGACCTGAAGTGGGTGGTCATGATGGTGCTCTTCAACGTTCCCGGCAGTGAAAACGCCTACCAGCAGATGGAAGAGCTGGTGTTTGACGAGTCAGATGGCGTCATCCACTGACAGCCCGCAGCCGCGCTGGTAGAATCCGGATCATCTGGATTTCAAGGCGCGGCCCATGTCAAAGATCGATCACCACCTCTTTTCTGCCCACGAGCATGCGCTTGAACGTGAGCAATGCCCGCAGTGTGGTGCCGAGCTGGTGATCCGCCAGGGCAAGCACGGCCCTTTTCTGGGCTGTTCCGCCTATCCTGCCTGCGACTTCATTCGCTCCCTGACCCCCTCCGGCCGTGACATCGAGAAAGTACTCGAAGGTTCTGCTTGTCCGGACTGCGGTCAACCGCTGGCGATCAAGAAGGGGCGCTATGGGTTGTTCGTGGGCTGTACCCAATATCCGGCCTGCCAGCACATCGAATCCCTGCAGGAGAGTGACGATACCCAGGTACTCTGTCCCGAGTGTGGCAAGGGTCATCTGATCAGTCGGACCTCGCGTTATGGCAAGCAGTTCTACTCCTGCGACGGCTATCCCCACTGCAAATACGTCGTCAATGACAAGCCGGTTGCCATGCCTTGCCCGCAGTGCGGCTGGGGCATCATGGTGGAGAAAAAGGTGCGGGGGAGCGTGCGCTGGGTCTGTCCGCAAAAGAAATGCGGTCACCAGAGCGAGCGGGTATAATCGCGCCGCCTTGAGCGAATTGAAACGTTTTCGGCAACCTTCCACCCCCCACTTGGAGTAAGGAAATTCCCGCCATGACTAAACCTTTCGTTGCCGTATTGATGGGCTCTGATTCCGATTTTCCCGTGATGCAGACCACTCTTGAGGTTCTCAAGTCGTTCGACATCGCGGTGGAAGTGAAAGTGACTTCCGCACACCGTACCCCGGCGGCGACCCACCAGTACGTAACCGATGCCGAAGCCCGTGGCTGCAAGGTCTTTATCTGCGCCGCCGGTCTGGCCGCTCACCTGGCAGGTGCCGTGGCTGGCATCACTACGCGTCCCGTGATCGGCGTGCCCATCGATGGTGGCCCGCTCAAGGGGCTGGATGCCCTGCTTTCCACCGTGCAGATGCCGGGTGGTGTGCCGGTGGCAACCGTGGCTATCGGTAAAGCCGGTGCCAAAAATGCCGGCTATCTGGCAGCCCAGATGCTGGCGGTGGCCGATGATGAACTGGCGGCCAAGGTTCGGGCCGAGCGCCAGAAGAATGCCGACGAGGTGCTGGCCAAGGATGCCGCCCTGCAGGCTCAACTCAAGTAAGCCCTGAGACGGCAACCTCGGTCAGTCTCGCTCTCTGTTGTTGGCAGGGGGATAAAGAGGGCTGCGGTGGTTGCCACCCTGCGGGGTCAACCTTAATTGATGATGAGGCGACAGCCCGGCTGTCGCATTTTTTATGTCCAAAGAATTTGAACTTGCTGTTGCCGCACTCCAGCACGATGGAGTGATTGCCTACGCTACCGAAGCGGTTTTTGGCCTGGGATGTGACCCCGATTCCGAAGCGGCGGTACAACGCCTGCTGGCGATCAAGCAACGACCGGTAGAGAAAGGATTGATCCTGATTGCCGCCGGTCTGGCCCAGCTGCAGGATTACATCGATTTGGACCAGCTTACCAGCGAGCAGCTGGCCAGGGTGGAGGCCAGCTGGCCCGGTCCCTTTACCTGGATCATGCCGGCTCGTCCCGATACGCCGGCCTGGCTGACCGGACAATTTGACACCCTGGCCGTGCGCGTCACGGCACATCCACAGGTACAGGCGCTGTGTCGTGCCTTTGGCAAGCCGCTGGTCTCCACCAGTGCCAATCTGACTGGCGAGGAGCCTGCCCGCCGGCTGGCCGACATCGGCGAATTGCTGGCCAGCCAGCTGGCCTATATCCTGCCCGGCGAGGTGGGGGGGCAGGCCAACCCATCCGAGATCAAGGATGCCAGAACCGGTGCCGTCATTCGCCCCTCCTGAGCGGCGTTGGTGACGAGGTCTGGTGGCTATGCGGACGGGCGGAGTGCCGGTTCGAGGACATCACAATAATAGGGTCAGGCGACGATCCTGGCTGACTGGAGACAAGATGAGCAAACCGGATGTAGCCCAGGTCAAGGCCTTCCTGCTGCAGTTGCAGGACGACATCTGCCGTGGACTGGAGCAGGCTGACGGTGCCGGGCACTTTGTGGAGGATGCCTGGCAGCGTGAGGGGGGCGGCGGTGGCCGTACCCGGGTGCTGCGCCATGGCGCCGTGATCGAACAGGGGGGAGTCAACTTCTCCCATGTTTATGGCGATGCCATGCCAGCTTCCGCCACGGCCCATCGCCCCGAGTTGGCCGGCCGCAGGTTCGAGGCCATGGGGGTGTCGCTGGTGATCCATCCACACAACCCCTACGTGCCGACCAGCCATGCCAACGTGCGCTTCTTCATCGCCGAAAAAGAGGGGGAGGCGCCCATCTGGTGGTTCGGAGGGGGCTTCGATCTGACGCCGTTCTATCCGTTCGAAGAGGACGTTCGGCACTGGCATCAGGTTTCCCACGACCTCTGCCAGCCGTTTGGCGATGACATCTATCCCGAGTTCAAAGCCTGGTGCGATCGCTACTTCTTCCTCAAGCATAGAGGCGAGACCCGTGGTGTCGGCGGTCTCTTCTTCGACGATCTCAATCGCTGGCCGTTTGACGACAGTTTTGCCTTCATGCGAGCGGTGGGTGAAGGCTACCTCGCCGCCTATCTGCCGATTGTCGAGCGACGTAAAGGAGATGCCTATGGCGAGCGGGAGCGGGAGTTCCAGTTATATCGCCGCGGTCGCTACGTGGAGTTCAATCTGGTGTACGACCGCGGTACCCTGTTCGGTCTGCAGACGGGGGGGCGTACCGAGTCGATCCTGATGTCGATGCCGCCACTGGCCCGCTGGGAGTATGACTGGCAACCTGCGGCTGGCAGCCCGGAGGCGCAGCTCTACACCGACTATCTCAAGCCGCGTGAGTGGCTGTGAAGCAAGGGGCCATCGCGGCCCCTTCTTGTTGCCGATATTCGACTTGTTCCCGCGGGGGAAAACCCGTTAAATCGGGAGATTGCCCTCTAAAGGAACGCCTTGATGGATCGTTATCTGGTTTTTGGCCACCCGGTGCGCCACAGCAAATCCCCCTTCATTCATACCCTCTTTGCCCGGCAGACCCAGCAAGAGCTGGAATATGGTCTGGCCGAGCCGGCAGTCGAGGAGTTCGCCACCGCATTGCGTGCCTTCTTTGCCCAGGGCGGCAAAGGGTGCAACGTCACAGTCCCCTTCAAGGAGCAGGCATTTGCCCTGGTCGACCGGTTGAGCCCCAGGGCCAAACGGGCGGGGGCGGTCAATACCATCAAGTTGACCGATGACGGCGTATTGCTGGGGGACAATACCGATGGGGCCGGGCTGGTGGCTGACCTCAAGTCCCACGGGATGAATTTGGCCGGCAGCAGGATCCTGTTGCTAGGAGCGGGTGGTGCGGCGCGCGGTGCGCTGGCGCCCTTGTTGGCCGAACAGCCGGCCGAAGTGGTGATCGCCAACCGGACCCACGCCCGGGCCGAGCAGCTGGCAGCCGAGTTTGCTGATCTGGGGGCCGTCAGTGCCCAGACTTACCCACAGCTGGTTGGTTCTTTTGATCTGATCATCAACTCCACCTCCGCCAGTCTGCAGGGAGAGCTCCCACCGCTGGATCCTGCCCTGATCCATGCCGACATCGCCATCTACGACATGATGTATGGTGCGACGGATACCCCTTTTATTGGTTGGGCCAGACAACATGGTGCCCGCCAGACCATGGACGGGCTGGGTATGCTGGTGGAACAAGCTGCCGAAGCATTTACCGTGTGGCGCGGAATCCGGCCAGGGACTAAACAGGTATTGAGAGAACTGCAACGCAATCTGGGGACCCTATGAATCAAGGCATCCTGTTTCCCGAGCTGGCGGACTGGCAACCGCATGAACAGCGCATCCATTTTCCCGCCCAGCAGATGGGTGCACTGGTCGACTGCTACATCAGCCGCCGGCGACTGGAAAAAATGACCGGTCTCTCCTTGGCCAGGGAGGAGGACATACTGCGGGCCTTCGAAAGCGTGCGTTTTGACATCGAAGAGATGGCTGAAAAACTCATTGAAGAACAAGAGTTTGCCGAAGATGGTGCAATCTATCTGTGATTTCTACGAGTTTTTTCTCAAAGCAGCGGAACTTGTACCAAGAGACGTGGACTAACTAGATAGTTGAGGAAGTGCTAGCTAGTCACCTTTATAACGCCCCGGTATTCGTACTGGGGATTTTTTTATCTGCATGAAAAGTAAGAAAATTTATGTAATTCATTTTTTGTGAAACTAAATTACATAAATTACTTTCACTTTCTGCTGCTTTGCTATACAGTTAGCAACGTAGGGTACAGAGGTAAGATGTTCTATCTTTCAGACCTTTTATTTCACGTAATTGAATGTGGCTGAATAGCAGCCCCGGTGAGTTATCATCGGGGCGTTTTTTTATGGGTTGCGTTTAGAGTAAATGCTTTAATGTTGGTGAATATTTGTTAGAATGAAAGGGCTTCTTGAGGAAAAACCAGTCGTCTTTGTTCTCAAGATTTAGCTTCTTCCCAATTTTTGAACTGATTGTTTAAGGCCGGTACTGCATCTGCAGCATCGGCCTCATTTTTATCCCTCCGCCACAGAAAATGTAATTAAATTTCATTTTGGTACTTATTAAGCGATATCGCTGCTTTTCCTCTGCATGAATTTGAAAACGTTGCCAATGGGATGAAAAGTTAATTGTTATATAAAATTAACTGTTTATCCCATTGATCAATATGGTTATTCAGATTTTTAGAGGGAGGTAAGCCAAGCGTGGATGGAGGGCAGAGAAGGGGGCTCACAGGCTGAAAGCCTTTCAATCAGCGGAGGAGTCGCTCCGCCAATTGCATGGTTGCTTGTCGCGTCAACAAGAGGGGAGCTATTCCTCGATCGACTCTTGTTCGTCGTCAATCACCTCATCGGCGCCAGCCTGATACCAGCCGGTCAGCGTCTGGGCCAGCTTTTCCACCCCGATGTTGTTCAGCGAGGAGAAGGCTTCTACTTGGATATGCGGGCCCAATGCCGCCACGGCCTGACGTACCTTGATGACCTGATTGTTGCGCGGGCCCGGGCTCAGCTTGTCGGCCTTGGTCAGCAGCAGCATGACAGGCAGTGCGCGGTGGGCGCTCCACTCCAGCATGTTCATGTCGGTATCTTTGAGCGGATGACGGATGTCCATCAGGATCACCAAGCCTTTCAAAGACTCGCGACGCTGTAGATATTCAGCCAGGGACTTTTGCCACTTAAGCTTCATTTCCAGCGGAACTTGCGCATAACCGTAACCCGGCAGGTCGACCAGACGCTTGCCCGGCTCCAGCTCGAACAGGTTGATCAACTGGGTGCGACCCGGGGTCTTACTGGTACGCGCCAGGTTCTTGTGCTTGGTCAAGGTATTCAATGCAGATGACTTACCGGCGTTGGAACGGCCGGCAAACGCAATCTCGACACCCCCATCATTTGGCAGGTGACGGATGTCGGGTGCGCTGGTCACAAAATGCACCTTATTGAAATTCAGAGTTTGTGTATCCAACGTAAATTCCCCATAGAGATAGAGGGTTATAGAGTTACTTTTTTGTGAAATCGTGTAAAATGGCGTCGCTTAAACGCGTTTATTTTAACATGCCTTCAGCGGCATGGGATCTGGAAGCCTAATAACGAGAAGTTGGAACGCCATGAAGAACCTAGTCATTACTCTTGCTCTGATGGTTGGCGTAACGGGGATGGCACAAGCCAAGGGCGATGCCGCTGCGGGACAAACCAAGGCTGCCGTTTGCGCGGCCTGTCACGGACCGGACGGAAACAGCCTTGTCGACATGTATCCCAAGATTGCTGGTCAGCACGCATCATATATCAAAAAGCAGTTAGTTGAACTGAAGGCTGCAGCTTCCGGCCAAACTGGTCGGGTTGCTCCCATCATGGGGCCGATGGCGCTTCCCCTGTCCGAGCAGGACATGGAGGACCTGGCTGCCTACTTCTCCAGCCAGAAGGTGACGCCGATCGCCGTGCCCGATGATGCTGTGGCGGCAGGCAAGGCGCTCTACATGGGGGGCGACATGAGCCGCGGTCTGGCTGCCTGTACCGCCTGTCATGGTCCTCGTGGTTCCGGGGTCGAGCAGGCCAAGTATCCGAGCCTCTCCGGGCAGCACCCTGCCTACATCAAGGCTCAGCTCACCGCCTTCAGGGCTGCTGCTCGTGACAATGATCCAAACGGCATGATGCGGGACGTGGCCAAGAAGCTGACCGATCAGGATATCGAAGTGCTGTCCAAATATGTGGCGGGTCTGCACTGATTGCGGTCGTTTATCCAGCCCGTTGATATTGACGAGGAGCCAGCGGCTCCTCGTTTCTTTTTGGCCTTTAACACCATTTGGCCAATTTTTTCTCGCATTGTTGTAAGAGATCTCCCATTCATGAGCCTGGCCAGGGCTTAAAAAATTCGGGAATAATGCTTAGTAATTCATTAATTTCAATATGTTAAATGACAATAGATGGATTATTTCCGTTTGAAAACGTTCCTGGTGGATTGAGCCACTTTATTAAGTTGATACAGTGGATGCATGGAGTGGCCCGCAGGGCAGTTCACGACAGGGATGACGTGAAAGACAGGATGTCTAGACGGCAGGACGCCACGGAGCCATGCAAGTGGCAGGCAAAGGATTGAAAAACCAGGATGGTGACCGTTCAGGAAGAGCGGGGCTGCGGGAGGCAACCACCCCAGAAGATGACCGGACGTCGTCGGCATGGGTCAGGCAAGCACACGCACATTCAGGATCGACCAATTAAGGTCAGGACGACCACACACAAAGATATGATGCGCAGACGTATCACCACGGACAGGGTGATTTGCAGCCAGGGATGGGACTCGCATAAACATATCAAGGCAGCTTCGGCTGCCTTTTTTCTTTTGGGTCATTAACCCGCCCGGTCATTCTGTGTCAAAATACCAGCAACATGCCCAGAGGATGCCGATCCTGCGGTATTTGGCGGTCATTCATGGCCGGATGGGGGCGGGATCCCACTTTTTGTTTCTCGTCCATCACTCCCGGTATCAGCATCCTCCTTGGCCCACATCAGGCCGGGAACGGGTTTCAATCCAGTTATTTGTCGGAGTCAGTCATTCATGTCGGCTAAACAACCCAATCGCAAGCCCGCCGGTAAGCGCAAAGAATCAGAGGCCAGTGCCCAGGAAGGCCGTGAGCGCAAGCGCGCCGCCAAGCGCAAGGGCTTGAAGGCCGGATCCCGCCAGCAAGTCGAGCAGAGCGGCAAGAAAGGCGGCACCAAGCAGGCCAAGGACCCGCGTATCGGTTCCCGCAAGCCCGTCGCCCTGATCGTGGAAGATAAGGGTGGCAAGCCGGTGGCGCCCAAGCCGGCCAAAGAGAAGAAGCTGGTGATGACCCCCGAGCAGGAGCTGGCCTCCATCGAGAATGATGATCGCCTCAATGCCCTGCTGGATCGTCTGGATGCCGGTGAAACCCTGGAAGCGACCGAACAGGCCTGGGTCGATCAGCGGGTCGATCGCTATCAGGTGCTGATGGACGAGCTTGGCATCATCGACAACGATGACGACGAAGACGACATGGACTTTGATGATGTCGACTTTGACGAGCCGAACCAACCTGCCTCCGAAGAGGAGCTGTGGGATCGTTTCACTCAGGTTGACTATCAGCCGGAGCCCAAGCCTGAGCCGAAGAAAAAGTGATGAGTGGATGGATGCTGGCCGCCCTGTTGGGCGGCCTGATTTTGTTGGGGCTGGCCTTCTATGCCGGTTCCCTGCTGGCCCGTCTCAAGCGCCAGCACGACAGCCAGCAGCAGGCCATCGCAGCTCGCAATGAGCGTATTCTCGAGAGCGTCAGGGTCATCGCCCACGCGGTACGAGATGGCCAGTGCGACTACTCCGAAGGTGCCATCCGGCTGACCAACCTGCTCGATGCACTGCAGATCAAGGGCGGTCGTGCCTTTGCCGGTGAATTTCCGGGTCTGTACGGTCTCTACGAGAAGGTGAAAGAGATGCCGACCCATGAGGCGAGGCGGGCCCTCAAGCGCAATGAAATCATGAAGATGGATCTCGAACGCAGTGGCTATGAGGCCGAGCTGGAGGCGCAGATCCTCAAGGATGTGGCCCGACTGAAGGATTTTCAGTTAAGCCGGTGAGCCAATAACAACAAGAGGAAGCAAGCGTGCAAGCAGAACAGATTGTGTGGGATCAGGCCCTGATCGAAAAATATAATTACAGCGGCCCGCGTTATACCTCCTATCCCACTGCGCTGGAGTTCAACGAGGGCTTCGGTTATCCGGACTTTGTCCAGGCCGCGAGCCAGTATCCGGCGCGCAACCTGTCGCTTTACGTGCACATCCCCTTCTGTCACAAGCTCTGCTACTACTGCGGCTGCAACAAGGTGATCACCCGTCACCGCCACAAGGCTGACCAGTACCTCGATTACCTCGAGCAGGAGATCAAGGCACAGGCCCCGCTGTTCAAGGAGCGGCTGGTGACCCAGCTGCACTGGGGCGGCGGCACGCCCACCTATCTGGATGAACCCCAGACCCGCCGACTGATGACCATGTTGCGGGAGCACTTCCATTTCGCCGAAGAGGGGGAGTTCAGCATCGAGGTGGATCCGCGCGAGATCGAGCTCTCCATGCTGGACGTGCTGCGGGAAATCGGCTTCAACCGCATCAGTCTTGGCGTGCAGGATTTCAACAAGGAGGTCCAGGTCGCGGTCAACCGCGAGCAGGACAACGACTTCATCCGCGCCATGCTGGAGCGAGCCCGCGAACTGGGTTTTCGTTCCACCAACCTGGATCTCATCTACGGCCTGCCACATCAGAACCGAGAGAGCTTCCACCACACCCTGGAAGAGGTGCTCAAGACCGACCCGGCGCGCCTCTCCATCTTCAACTATGCCCACCTGCCGAGCCGTTTTGCCGCCCAGCACAAGCTGAAGGAGGCGGACATGCCGGCGCCGCAGGAGAAGCTGGCCATGCTGCAGGACACCATCGCCTTCCTGACCGGTCAGGGTTACCAGTTCATCGGCATGGATCACTTCGCCAAGCCGGACGACGAACTGGCGGTGGCCCAGCGTGAGGGCAAGCTGCATCGCAACTTCCAGGGCTATACCACCCAGGGGGATTGCGACCTGCTGGGGCTGGGGGTCTCCTCAATCAGCATGATCGGCGATGCCTATTCCCAGAACCAGAAAGAGCTCAAGGCCTACTACGCCCAGGTGGAAACGCTGGGGTACGCCCAGTGGAAGGGGTGTTCCCTCAATCGGGACGACCTGATCCGCCGCGAGGTGATCAAGCGCCTCATCTGCGATTTTTCCCTGAACTTTGCCGCCGTCGAGCAGGCCCATGATCTGGTGTTCAATGAGTACTTCGCCGAGGATCTCAAGCTGCTGCAGACCTTCATCGATGACGGCTTGGTGCACATGACCGAAGAGGGGCTGGAGGTAGTCTCTACCGGTCAGCTGCTGATCCGCAACATCTGCATGTGTTTCGATGTTTACCTGCGGAGCAAGGCGCGCCAGCAGCAGTTTTCCCGGGTGATCTAAGCCGGTCGATGCTGTTGGAAAATAAAAAAACCGCCTCTCGGCGGTTTTTTTATTGGGCCTGGCAGTACTCAGCGCTGGGCTGCGCGGGCGCTCAGCTCAGCCTTTTCGCTCTCGCTCAGGAAGGCCAGGGTCAGGCCATTCTGCTGGGCGGTGCGGATCTCGCTCATCGTCATGCCGGCAGCCGGGGCCGCCACCTCGTATTCGTGGGGCAGGTCGATCCCCTCTACCGCCGGGTCGTCGGTGTTGAGACAGGCCAGCACGCCGGCGGCCAGGAACTGGCGGATCGGGTGCTCGATCAGGCTCGCCACCGTGGTGGTTTGAATGTTGGAGGTGAGGCAGGATTCGATGCCGATGCGGTGCTCGGCCAGATAGGCCATCAGGGCTGGATCCTGAATCGCCTTGACGCCGTGGCCGATACGTTCGGCCCTCAGCTCGCGAATGGCCTGCCACATGCTTTCGGGGCCGGCGGCTTCACCGGCGTGCACGGTGACGCGCATGCCCGCATCGCGCACCCGGCGGAAGTGCTCGGTGAACAGCTCGCCCGGGAAGCCCAGCTCGTCGCCGGCCAGATCGATGGCAACCAGCTTGTCGCGATGAGCCAGGCAGGCATCCAGCTCCTGCTTGCACTGCTCGGTGCCGAAGGTACGGCTCATGATGCCGATCAGGTTGGTCTTGATGCCGAAGTCGCGGCTACCGGCCGCTACGCCGTCGATGATGGCTTCGACCACGCCCTGCGGGTGCAGCTTGTGGGCCATCGCCATGTAGGCCGGGCTGAAACGCAGCTCGGCATAGTCGATGCCGGCGCGCAGCAAGTCTTCCACGTTCTCGTAGGCCACCCGGCGGCAGGCATCGTAGTCGGCCAGCACAGCTACGCCCCAGTCCAGTTTCTTCAGGAAGGCGACCAGGCTCGGCTCGTTCTCGACGATCTGCACATGCGGGCGCAGCGCTTCGAGTTCGTCTGCCGGCAGCTGGATATTGTGCTGACGTCCCAGCTCGAGGATGGTCTGCGGACGGATGTTGCCGTCCAGATGGCGGTGCAGGTCGGTCAGGGGAAGAGATCTGTCAATCATGATGGCGCCTTCTTCGAGTCGGGTTGGAAAGCCTGCCATTCTAGGCGGGGCTTCCAAAAAAGATACCCCGTTTGAAATCAAACGGGGTCTTATTGGTCGGCGATTTGCCAAGGCGTGATGGGAATCGTTTTTCCTCGGGACTCAGGAGAGGTCGAGTTCCTTCAGCTTGCGGGTGAGGGTATTGCGTCCCCAACCGAGCAGGCGTGCCGCCTCCTGTTTGTGGCCATGGGTATGGTCCAGCGCGGTTTCCAGCATGATCCGCTCGAACTGGGGCAGGGCATCGGCCAGGATGTCGGTCTCCCCCAGTGCCAGCTTGGCGGCGACCCAATCCTGCAACTGCTGTTGCCAGCCGCCGGACAGCGCCGGCTGGCCCGGCTCAGCGGTGCTGGTGATGGGGGTCAGCAGCTCGGTGGGCAGGTCGCTCACCAGCACCTCCTGCCCCGAGGCCATCACGGTGAGCCAGCGGCAGACGTTCTCCAGCTGGCGCACGTTGCCGGGCCAGGGCAGACGGCTGATATAGGCCTGGGTATCCGGATGCAGGCTCTTGGCCTCGACGTTCAGCTCCTTGGCTGCCCGCAGCAGAAAGTGACGGGCCAGTTGGGGAATGTCTTCGCGCCGCTCCTTGAGGGCGGGAATGTGGATGCGGATGACGTTGAGGCGGTGGAACAGGTCTTCCCGAAACTCGCCGTCGGCCACCCGCTTCTCCAGGTTCTGGTGGGTGGCGGCGATGATCCGCACATCCACCTGCACCGGCTGATGGCCACCGACCCGGTAGAACTGGCCGTCGGCCAGCACCCGCAGCAGCCGGGTCTGCACGTCGAGCGGCATGTCGCCGATCTCGTCGAGAAACAGGGTGCCGCCGTCGGCCTGCTCGAAGCGGCCGTGGCGGATGTTGTTGGCACCGGTGAAGGCCCCCTTCTCATGGCCGAACAGTTCCGACTCGATGAGATCTTTCGGGATGGCCGCCATGTTGAGGGCGATGAAGTTCTTGTGGGCGCGTGGGCTGTGCTTGTGCAGGGCGTGGGCGACCAGCTCCTTGCCGGTGCCGCTCTGGCCGTTGATCAGCACCGAGATGCTGGAGCGCGACAGCCGGCCGATGGCGCGGAATACCTCCTGCATGGCCGGCGCCTCGCCGATGATCTCCGGGCTGCTGGCCGGATCCTGCTGGCGAGCCTTGCGCTTGGTGCGCTGCTCCTTGAGGTGATTCTCGGCGCGGCGCACCAGGGTGACCGCCTCGTCGATGTCGAACGGCTTTGGCAGGTATTCGAAGGCGCCGCGCTGGTAGGCGTTGACTGCGCTGTCGAGATCCGAGTGGGCGGTCATGATGATGATGGGCAGGTCGGCCTGGCGGCGATGGATCTGCTCAAGCAGGCTGAGGCCGTCGATGCCGGGCATGCGGATGTCGGAGAGGATCACGTCCGGCGAGCGCATTTCCAGCGAGCTCAGCAGCGCCTCGCCATCGGCGAAGCTTTCGCACTCGAAGCCTTCACTGCCGAGGGTGCGCTCCAGCACCCAGCGGATAGAACTGTCGTCATCGACGATCCACACTTTTGCTGTCATGACGTTCCCTTATTTGCGAAGCGGTAGAAAGATGGTGAATTCGGTATGGCCGGGCCAGCTGATACAGTCGATCCGCCCCTTGTGCTGGTCGATCAGATTCTGGGCGATGGAGAGGCCGAGCCCGGTGCCTCCCTCCTTGCCGGTGATCATCGGATAGAAGAGGGTGTCGCGGATGGCATCCGGGATGCCGGGGCCGTTGTCGATGATCTTGATCTCGGCCGCCAGCCGGTAGCGCTGGCCGTGGATGGTGATCTGGAACGCTGTGCGGGTTTTGATGCGGATGAGGCCGGTCTGCTCGCCGATGGCCTCGGCGGCGTTGCGCACCATGTTGAGAAAGGCCTGCTGCAGCTGGTCCGGCTCCATCTCGAACTCCGGGATACTGGGATCGTAATCCCGCTCGATACGCACCGTCGGCGGTAGCTCCAGCTCCACCAGCCGGCGCACCTGCTCCAGCACCGAGTGCACGTTGTGCATCTGGTGGCGACCGGGCCGCTGGGGGCCTAGCAGCCGATCGACCAGTACCCGCAGCCGGTCGGCCTGCTCGATGATGATGCCGGTGTACTCGCGCAGGGCGGGGTCGGGCAGCTCCTTTTGCAGCAGCTGGGCCGCGCCGCGCAGACCGCCGAGGGGATTCTTGATCTCGTGGGCCAGGCCGCGTACCAGCTCCTTGGCCGCCTGTTGCTGGGCATGCTGCTGCAACTCCTGACTGATCTTCTTCTGCTGGTCTATCTTGCGCAGCTCCACCACCATCAGCCGCTGTTCGTGGTCGGCCAGTGGACTGACGCTCATCTCCACCAGCCTGGGCTCCCCCTCCACCACCAGGGTGACTTCGCTGTCGGTGAAGCCCTGCCCCGAACTGAGGCACTGCTTGAGACGCTGCAGATCGAGGGAGATATGTTCCAGCAGATGGGGCAGCTCGATGCCGATCAATCGGCGCTGACTGAGGGAGAGCAGCTGCTCGGCAGCGGGGTTGACGAATTGGATGCAGAGCCGTTCATCCATCAGGATGACGGCAGTCAGCAGGTTGTCGAGCAGTATCCTGGCTTGATCCGGGCGGGTTGGCACTGGTTTCTCCCTAAAACGGTGCTATACACCAGCTATGCACCAATGTGGTGCATTTAGTCTACCCGTATCGAGGCACAGGATCACCCCTTGTTGTTGAGCGGGGTCGCTTTGGGGGCTGAATTGATGTTGGCCCGGTGCAGGTAGAAGGTGACTGCCTTGGATTTAGCAAGGATCGTACCGTCTTTGGCGAGCAGCTCGAGCTGGGCCTCGTGGGCACCGCGATCCAGGTTTTCGACCCGGATGGCGAGGGCATTGTTGACGAGAGGGGCCGCCTTGCCGTCCAGGGTCAGGCGCACGTCATACTGGGTGGGGGGCTGGGGCCTGACCTGGCCCTGGAACACCACGTTGCCTGTGTTGTCGCGCAGGGTGCTGCCCTGTTCCGGGGAGAGCAGTTCGATCACCAGCTTGGCCGCTTCCTTCTCTTTTTTGGCATCTACACCGGTCAGGCTGTTGAAATTGTCCACCTGGACCGAGCGGGGGGCAGTGCCGATGAAGGGGGCGACGCGCAGATCGACCTCCTTGGCCTTCTGTCCCGGGGGCGGTGCATCCGTGTAGTGGACGACCCCCTGGTTGTCGGTCCAGGAGTATACCTTGGCGGCCTGGGCGGCACTGGTGGCCAGCAGCAACAGGCTCAGCATCCATACTGGGTAGGCGGTTTTCATCCATCTCTCCTTGACGGGATTCTGCTTAATCCTATCAGAGAAAAAACCCGCCTGTCGGCGGGTTTGGTCAAGTTCTGAGCTGGGATCCGGATTAAACGGAGTAGTACAGTTCAAATTCCAGCGGGTGCGGGGTCATGCGCACACGGTCAACGTCCTGCTGCTTCAGCTCCAGGTAGGAGTTGATGAAGTCGTCGCTGAACACGCCACCGCGGGTCAGGAACTCGCGATCCGCATCCAGCGCGGCCAGGGCTTCGTCCAGAGAGCCGGCCACGGTCGGCACTTCGGCTGCTTCTTCCGGCGGCAGATCATACAGGTTCTTGTCCATGGCATCGCCCGGATGGATCTTGTTGATGATGCCGTCCAGACCGGCCATCAACTGGGCAGCGAAAGCCAGGTACGGGTTGGCAGCCGGATCCGGGAAGCGGACTTCAATGCGGCGCGCTTTCGGGCTCGGTACCACCGGGATACGGATGGAGGCAGAGCGGTTGCGGGCGGAGTAGGCCAGCATGACCGGTGCTTCATAACCCGGAACCAGACGCTTGTAGGAGTTGGTGGTCGGGTTGGCGAAGGCGTTGATGGCCTTGGCGTGCTTGATGATGCCGCCGATGTAGTGCAGCGCCATCTCGGACAGACCGCCGTACAGGTCGCCGGCGAACAGGTTGACGCCGTTCTTGGCCAGAGACTGGTGGCAGTGCATGCCAGAGCCGTTGTCACCGAACATGGGTTTCGGCATGAAGGTGACGGTCTTGTTGTAGGCGTGGGCCACATTGTGGATCACGTACTTCAGTACCTGTACTTCGTCAGCCTTCAGGGTGAGGGTGTTGAAGCGGGTGGCGATCTCGTTCTGACCGGCAGTGGCCACTTCGTGGTGGTGAGCCTCAACGACCTGGCCCATCTCTTCCAGCACCAGACACATGGCGGCGCGGATGTCCTGAGAGGAGTCGACCGGGGCAACTGGGAAGTAACCGCCCTTCACGAACGGACGGTGGCCTTTGTTGCCGTGCTCGTAGTTGGTACCGGAGTTCCAGGCGGCTTCTTCGGATTCGATCTTCACGAAGCTGTGACCCATGGTGTTCGAGAAGGTGATGTTGTCGAACATGAAGAATTCCGGCTCCGGCCCGAACAGCACGGTGTCGGCGATACCGCTGGCTTTCAGGAAGTCTTCGGCACGTTTGGCGATGGAGCGCGGATCGCGGTCGTAACCCTGCATGGTAGCGGGTTCCAGCACGTCACAGACGATGTTCAGGGTGGTCTCTTCGGTGAACGGGTCCAGCTTGGCAGAGGCAGGATCCGGCATCAGCACCATGTCGGATTCGTTGATGCCTTTCCAGCCGCCGATGGAGGAGCCGTCGAACATCTTGCCGTCTTCGAAGAAATCTTCGTCGACCTGGTGGGCAGGGATGGATACGTGCTGCTCTTTACCCTTGGTATCGGTAAAGCGCAGGTCGACAAACTTGACTTCGTGTTCCTGGATCAGGGCCAAAACGTTCTGGGCTGACATGCTAAGTAACCTCCGGTGTTAAAACTCTTAGGGTGAATGCGTCATCACATTCACATAAGCCAGTATCGTGCCAAGTTTGTGACAGCTTGATTTCAGGGCATTTGCGACTACGGGCCTGCCCCGAGACTCGCTATCTCAGCGCGTTACGCCTCAAAGTAGTGCAACCTTGGATCGTTTTGGTGCACTAAAATGGTGCGTGGTATACGGTCGGCCCCTATCTAAGCAGGCTTTGATGAGAAGGTCTATGATCCTGATCCCCTGTTATGCGCGAATGTACTGCAATTCTGCTAGGCAGATCACAAAGGCGAGAGTACAATTAGCGCCCAATTTTACCCGGTGATTTGAGGCGAGAATGTTAGAGAATTTACGCAATATTGCGATTATTGCGCACGTTGACCACGGCAAAACCACGCTGGTGGACAAGCTGCTGCAGCAATCCGGCACTCTGGATCGCACCAGCGAAGGTCAGGAACGGATCATGGACTCCAATGATCTGGAACGGGAACGTGGCATCACCATTCTCGCCAAGAACACTGCGATCCGCTGGAACGACTACCGCATCAACATCGTGGATACCCCGGGTCACGCCGACTTCGGTGGTGAAGTTGAGCGTGTGCTCTCCATGGTTGACTCCGTACTGCTGCTGGTTGACGCCGTTGACGGCCCGATGCCGCAGACCCGTTTCGTGACCCAGAAGGCGTTCGCCCAGGGTCTGAAGCCGATCGTGGTCATCAACAAGATCGACCGTCCGGGTGCTCGTCCTGACTGGGTAATGGATCAGGTCTTCGATCTGTTCGACAACCTGGGCGCCACCGATGAGCAACTGGACTTCAAGGTTGTTTACGCCTCTGCACTGAACGGTTGGGCCACCCTGGATCAAGACGTCGAGTCCGAGAACATGGAACCCCTGTTCCAGGCCATCGTCGACAACGTGGAAGCGCCTGCCGCGGACACCGACGGTGCCTTCCAGATGCAGATCTCCCAGCTGGACTACAACTCCTACGTAGGCGTTATCGGTATCGGCCGCATCACCCGTGGTCGCGTCAAGACCAACCAGCAAGTGACCGTAGTGGGTGCCGACGGCAAGACCCGTACCGGCAAAGTTGGCCAGGTACTGGGCTACCTGGGTCTGTCCCGTACCGAAGTGGCCGATGCGCAAGCTGGCGACATCATCGCCATCACCGGTCTGGGCGAGCTGAAGATCTCCGACACCATCTGCGACAACGGTGCCGTTGAAGCGCTGCCGCCGCTCTCCGTTGACGAGCCGACCGTGAACATGACCTTCCAGGTCAACACCTCTCCGTTCGCCGGTAAAGAGGGCAAGTTCGTGACCTCCCGCAACATCCTGGAGCGTCTGAACCAGGAGCTGGTCCACAACGTGGCCCTGCGTGTGGAAGAGACCGACGATCCGGACAAGTTCCGTGTCTCCGGTCGTGGTGAACTGCACCTCTCCATCCTGATCGAAAACATGCGTCGCGAAGGTTACGAGCTGGCGGTATCCCGTCCGGAAGTTATCCTGCGCACCGTGGACGGCGTTCTGCAAGAACCGTTCGAAACCGTAACCGTGGACGTGGAAGAAGCGCACCAGGGTTCCGTTATGGAGCAACTCGGCCTGCGTAAGGGCGAGATGACCAACATGACCCCGGATGGCAAAGGCCGTGTTCGTCTCGACTTCATGATCCCGAGCCGTGGCCTGATCGGCTTCCAGACCGAGTTCATGACCCTGACCTCAGGTACCGGTCTGCTGTACCACACCTTCGACCACTACGGTCCGCACAAGGGTGGCAGCATCGGTGAGCGTCAGAACGGCGTGCTGATCTCCAACGCCACCGGCAAGGCGCTGACCTATGCCCTGTTCGGTCTGCAAGACCGTGGTCGTCTGTTCATCGGTCACGCGACCGAAGTGTACGAAGGCCAGGTGATCGGTATCCACTCCCGTTCCAACGACCTGACCGTCAACTGCCTGAAGGGCAAACAGCTGACCAACATGCGTGCCTCCGGTACCGACGAAGCCCAGGTGCTGACTCCGCCGATCCGCATGTCTCTGGAACAGGCTCTGGAGTTCATCGACAACGACGAACTGGTTGAAGTCACTCCGAAGAGCATCCGTATCCGCAAGAAGCTGCTGACCGAACTGGACCGCAAGCGCGCCGGTCGTGCTTGATCTGCTGCATCAGCGATGAAAAGAGGCCTGCGGGCCTCTTTTTTTATGGTCGTTTCCCACAGAAGGGGTCGCAGTCGCGCCCGGACGAGTCGCATCCGGCCGGCTCGCGGGTGGTCAAACGGTGACGGGATCTGACACAATGTCGGCATGATGAAGACATCGGGAAGCACAATGCAGCTGAAATCCGGTGGCCGTCTCGGTCACGCCCTCTCTTTCTTGCGCCATGATGGGCGCCATTTCGCCCAGTTCGTCTGGGGCCGTTTCCAGCAGGACAGGCTGACGGTTACCGCCGGCTATCTGGCCTATGTCACCCTGCTCTCCCTGGTGCCCATGATCGCCGTGGTGTTCGGCATGATGTCGGCTTTTCCGGTGTTCCAGAGCCTGAAGCAGGCAATGGAGCAGTTCGTCTATCACAACTTCGTACCCACCGCCGGCGAGATGCTCAAGGAGTACATCGACGGCTTCGTGGCCAACGCCACCAACACCACGGCGGTCGGCATCGGTGCCCTGATCGTGGTGGCGCTGATGCTGATCTCGGCCATCGACAAGAACCTCAACTACATCTGGCGTTCGACCCGGAGCCGGCCGCTGGCCCAGGCTTTCGCCATGTACTGGATGATCCTAACCCTGGGCCCCGTGCTCATCGGGGCCAGCATCGCCATCTCCTCCTATATTTTCTCGCTGCGGCTGTTCGGGGCCGAGAGCCTGTTCGGCATCGGTTACTTGCTGCTGCGCGGCCTGCCATTCCTGTTCTCTGTACTGACCTTCCTGCTGGTCTATACCGTGGTGCCCAACTGCAAGGTGCGGCTGATGCACGCCTTCATCGGCGCCCTGGTGGCGGCCACCCTGTTCGAGCTGGCCAAGCGCGGTTTTGCCATCTACATCACCAACTTCCCCTCCTATCAGGCCATCTATGGCGCCCTGGCGACCATTCCCATTCTGTTTGTCTGGGTCTACCTGAGCTGGCTGGTGGTCTTGCTTGGCGCGGAAACCACCGCCTGCCTCGGCGAATATGAGCGACCGGGTGCCGATGAGTTGGCCTGACCCGGCCCCTTGCTGTTAGCATCGACGACCGCCCCCGTCAGCAGATGGGGGCGGTCGTTTCGTTTTGAGAGGAGAGGGATGTGATAGCACTGATTCAGCGGGTCAGCGAGGCCAGCGTAACGGTAGAGGGCGAGGTGACCGGGGCCATTGGCCAGGGTCTGCTGGTGCTGCTCGGCGTGGAACAGGGGGATGACGAGGCCAAGGCGGACAAGCTGCTGCACAAGGTGAGCGGTTACCGCATCTTCTCCGATGAGAATGGCAAGATGAACCTCAACGTTAGCCAGGCCGGCGGCAGCCTGCTGGTGGTCTCCCAGTTTACCCTGGCGGCGGACACCAACAAGGGGATGAGGCCCAGCTTCTCCGGCGGCGCTCATCCGGTCGAGGCCGAGCGGCTGTACGACTACTTCGTGGCGCGGGCCGCCGCCAGCGGCATACCGACTGCCACCGGCCGCTTCGCCGCCGACATGAAGGTGGCGCTGGTCAACGACGGCCCGGTCACCTTCTGGCTACAGGTCTGACGCCAGCGGATCGCGCGGGCTGGTGTGCAGCAGTATGTTGCGCAGCCCTGGCACCGGGTAGGGGGTGGTGGGGCCGACCCACTGCTCCAGCAGCATCAGTACCCGGGTCAGCTCGAGGCGGGTGCGCGGCAGCAGGTTGATGATGAGCTCGCCGTTGAGGCGGGGGGCCAGCGCCTGATAGATGCGCTCCTGGAACAGCAGCGGCGGATTGCCGTCCTGGCTGAACAGATCGAGCAGGATGAGGTCGTACTGCGCCTCGCTCTGCTCCAGAAAGGCGAGGGCATCGGCCTGGTGCAGGGTAGGTGTACGCTGGCTGCCTTGTTCGGGCTGAAAGAACAGTTGATAGAGGGTGATCACCTCTTCATCGAGGTCGACGCACTCGTGGCGGGCATCGGGCCAGCGTCGACGCAGATGGCGAGTGAGATCGCCGCCCCCCAGCCCCAGTTCGAGGATGCTGGCGGCCTGTTCGGGCAGCAGGTAGGCGATCACCTGTTGGTGCGGCAGGCAGAGGGTGGCGGGCTCGGCCAGGGACATGGCCGACTGCACCACGCCGTCGATCTCCAGCCAGCGGTGATGGGCATTTTCCTGCACGGTGAGCCGGCGCTGGGGCTTGGCGCTGAGGTGCAATAAGTGGTCGGCTTGGTACGCTTGCAGATTGAAGTCCATGAATTTGCACGGCAAGATGGTTTTCGACCAGTGTAACTCAAGGATGGAACTATGTACCGGGTGGTCACCCCCCAGACGGCAGCCGAGCTGGATGCCCATTATCAGTTGAGCTGGGAGGCATGGGTGCGCAAGCCCTTCACTCTGTCCGTCGGCGCCAACTCAAGGAGCGCTTTATGTACCGGGTAGTCACCCCTCAAACCGACGCCGAGCTGGATGCCCATTATCAATTGAGCTGGGAGGCATGGGTGTGCAAGCCCTTCACTCTGTCCGTCGGCGCCAACTCAAGGATCGCTTTATGTACCGGGTAGTCACTCCTCAAACCGACGCCGAACTGGATGCCTACTACCAGTTGCGCTGGGAACTGCTGCGTAAACCCTTCAATCTGCCTCTCGGTTCCGAGCGGGACGAATACGACACCGTCGCCATTCACCGGCTGATGCTGGCCCCCGATGGCACACCCATCGCGGTGGGGCGGCTGTTTGTCGGCGGTGACGAGGCGCAGATCCGCTTCATGGCGCTGCGCCCCGAATTTCGCGGTCAGGGGCTGGGTGCCCGCATGGTGCAGGATCTCGAACAGCTGGCCTGCAGCGAGAAGGTGAAGCGACTGGTGATGAATGCCCGCCAGGAGGCGGTGGAGTTCTACCGCAAGTGCGGCTTTCTGGAGGTGGGGGAAGGTCCCGTCTCCTTCGGCCGCATTCCGCACCGCCAGATGATCAAGTCTCTGAGCCCGCTGCAGACCATCCAGTACCGCCCCGAGTGGTGCCAGGATCTCACCACCCGCTGGTCGCAGGGCATTCCCATCAGCGAGAAGATGGGGGTGCACATCACCCACTACGACGGTCAGACCTTCCACCTCAAGGCCAATCTGGCGGCCAACCTCAACGTACATGACACCATGTTCGCCGGCAGCATCTACAGCCAGTGCGTGCTGGCGGGTTGGGGCCTCATCTGGTTGCAGCTCAAGGAGGCGGGGCTGGTGGGGGATACTGTGCTGGCGGAGGGCAACATCAAGTACTACCGGCCGGTCAAGGAGGAGCCGGAGGCGCGGGTGGCCCGCGAAGGCATGCCTGCCGTGCTCGAGCCGCTCAAGGCCGGTGAGTCCGCCAAGTTCAGCCTCAAGATCAAGCTGTTCAGCGGCGACAAGCTGGCCGCCGAGTTCCTCGGTCACTACGTGGTGCAGCCGGTCAAGCGGCCGGGTCAGTAGCGGCGCGCGGGCTCCCATCAAACAACAAGGCCTCATCACGAGGCCTTGTTGCTTTTTATCGGCTAGCCATTGGCCGCCTGTGTGGCCGGGGCCTTCGGCGCCGGTCGCCAGAGCGGGCTGCCGTTGCCCTGGGGCGGGTAGCGCACCCCTGTCTCCCAGCCACAGCCGTCCGGTTTTTGCTGGAAGCCCCAGCTGAGGGTCGGCTCGGCGAGCGGCCCGCGCCACTGACCGAGCAGCTCGGCGCAGTGCTGGCCGTTGAGAACGCCCAGATCCAGCTGCCACTGCTCATTGACCAGATCGACGCTGCCCTGCAGCCCCAGCAGGTGGGTGATGGTGGAAGCGCCGGCCTGCTCGATCTTCAGCTGGCCCTGGGCCACCTTGCCCTGCAGCTTGATGCGATAGAAGGGGGTGTCGCCCTCCTGCATCGCCTGCCAGAGCTCGGCAGGGGTGAGGGTCGGCGCCGCCGCCTGCTTGAACCACTGATCCAGCAGCGGATCTATCTTCACCTTGTCCCAGAAGGGTTCGGTGGCATCGAGGGCAAAATTCCCCTGCAGGGAGCTGCGCCAGGCGCCCGGGGTGCCGCCGTGCAGCGCCTGCAGATCGGCGCTCAGATCCAGCTTGCCGGCGAAGGAGACGGGGGAGTGGAGGATCTTGCCCCACTGCACCAGATCCAGCTTCTCGCCCTTGAGCTGCAACCGACTGGTCTGGCCCGGCTCGCGTCCCCACTGGCCGCTCAGGCTGAGGCTGCCCTCATCCGGCAGCGAGCTGGTGAGCTTGTTGAGCTGCCAGGAGCCGGCACTCAGCTCGCCATCCAGCTCGCCGTTGCGGGCGCTGAGGCCGTCCCACACCAGCTCGAACCAGGCGCTCTCGAGGCGGGCTCGGCCCAGCAGCGGCCCTGGCTGATTGCCGCGCAGGCTGAGGTCGGTCAGATAGAGCTGCCAGCCGGTCAGGGAGAGGGGCAGGGTATCGTCGAAGGAGAGCACCTTGAGCTTGTCGAAGGCCAGCTTGCGGATGTCGATCTGCTGCGGGCGCCAGCTCTGCCAATCCTGCCACCACCCTTCCGGCAGGCTGATGTCCATGCCGCTCAGCGCCATGTCCTTCAGGGTCAGCTTCTGCTGCAGGGGATCGAAGGAGAGCTCCAGGTTGAACTCCCCTTCATAGGCCTTGCCCTGCAGCTCGGCATCCAGCTGCTGGGGCGAGAAGGCGACCTTGCCCTGAATGGCCTCCAGCTGGAACAGGCCACGGCCGAGATCGCCGAGGGTTCCCGAGAAGTAGCCGCTGGGCGTGCTGCCGGCCTGCCAGTTGAAGGCGGTCAGCTGGCCGCTGAGGTTGTTGAGGGCCAGCTCCTGCTCGATGTCGTTGAAGCTGAGATCCCGGATCTGGCCGAGATCCAGGCTGACCTGGCGCAGGGGAGATTCGACTTTGGCGAGGGTGCCCCACTCGATGCGCATGCCCTGGCTCTTGAGGTTGTTCAGCCGCAGGCTGCGGGCGGGCCAGTCGAGCACCATGCCGGTCTCGAGCAGACCGTCGAACAGGTTGGCGGTCAGCTTGTCGGTGCTCAGCACCTGCCCCTCCAGCCGACCGGCCAGGTTGAGGCGGGAGAGGGCCCAGGCCGGGGTCGCCAGCTCAGTGATGTTGAGGGTCAGGTTGGCCTGGGGCGGTCGCACCGGATTGAGCAGCTGCCAGTCGCTCAGGGTGGCGTTGAGGCCGCGCAGGGTCAGCCCGTCGCTCTCCAGGCTGAGCCGGTCGATGGTGCTGTCGGCGATGGTGAGGGAATGTACCGGCAGGATCGGCAGCTGATTGGGCAGCGGCAGCTTGATGGCCGGGCGAATGAGGTCGAGATGGGCGATGCGCACGTCCCGGCTCAGCCAGTCGATGCTCTCTATCTCGAGATAGATCTTGTCGAGGGTCACGGCGTTGCCGTAACTCACCTGCTCTGCCAGCAGGGTGTAGGGGTGAAGCGGGTTGAACACCAGTCGGCCTATGGTGACGGGTACGCCAGTCTGCTGGCTGAGCCAGCCGGCGATGGGCCCCTTGGCCCGCTCGGCGTCGAACAGGCCGAGCCCGACCCAGACAAACAGCAACAGGAAGGCAAGGGTGTAGAGCAGGCCGCGCAGCCAGGAATTCATCAGTGCTTTCCTCCTGTATTGGTTGAGTGATCAGGCGTTGGCAGCGTGATCCCGCAGACCGAGCCAGCGGCGGATCAAGGGTTCGACATGGCCTGGGTGTCTATCCATCAGGCATGTGCCCATCTTCTGCCTCTGCCTTGGTCAGGCATTGGAGTAGTGATCCCGCAGGCCGAGCCAGCGTCGTATCAAGGGCTCGACATGATCTGGGTGGCGGTCCATCAAGAAGCGCGCCATCTTCTGCACCTGCGGGATGAGCGGTTGATCCCGCACCAGATCGGCGATCTTGAGGTCGGCCAGACCGGTCTGGCGGGTGCCGAGCAGTTCGCCCGGGCCGCGCAGCTCCAGATCGCGCTGGGCGATGAGGAAGCCGTCGTTGGTCTCCCGCAGCACTCCGAGCCGGCTCTGGGCCGTCTTGGACAAGGGAGCATGATAGAGCAGCACGCAGTGGGAGGCCACCGAGCCGCGCCCGACCCGGCCACGCAGCTGGTGCAGTTGCGCCAGCCCCAGTCGTTCCGGGTTTTCGATGATCATCAGGCTGGCGTTGGGCACGTCCACCCCCACCTCGATGACGGTGGTGGCGACCAGCAGTTGCAGTATGCCTGCCTTGAACTCCTCCATCACCCGCTGTTTCTCGACCGGTCGCATCCGGCCGTGTACCAGCCCGATATGCAGGCCGGGCAGCAGGTTCTGCAGCTCTGCGGCGGTGTCCTCGGCGGCCTGGCACTCCAGTACCTCCGACTCCTCGATCAGGGTGCAGACCCAGTAGGCCTGCTTGCCCTCCTCGCAGGCCAGTCTGACCCGTTCGATCACGTCCTTGCGGCGGCTGTCCGGCAGCGCCACAGTGGTGATGGGGGTACGGCCCGGCGGCAGCTCGTCGATGATGGAGGTATCGAGGTCGGCATAGGCGGTCATCGCCAGGGTGCGGGGGATGGGGGTGGCGGTCATGATGAGCTGGTGGGGATGTACCCCCTCCCGCTCTCCTTTCTCCCGCAGGGCAAGGCGCTGATGCACGCCGAATCTGTGCTGTTCATCGATGATGACCAGGGCGAGGCGCTGGAACACCACCTGCTCCTGGAAGATGGCGTGGGTGCCCACCACCATCTTGACGCTGCCATCGGCGATGGCAGCCAGGGCTTCTTCTCGTGCCTTGCCCTTCTGCTTGCCCGCCAGCCAGCCGACCCCGATGCCGAGCGGTTCCAGCCACTTGGCAAAGTTGATGGCGTGCTGCTCGGCCAGCAGCTCGGTCGGTGCCATCAGCCCCACCTGACAGCCGTTGCCGATGGCCTGCAGGGCGGCCAGCGCCGCGACCAGCGTTTTACCTGAGCCCACGTCCCCCTGTACCAGCCGCATCATGGGGTGGCTCTGTTGCAGATCCCGGCCGATCTCCGCCACCACCCGGTTCTGGGCACCGGTGGGGGTGAACGGCAGGGCTCCGAGCAGCTGTTCCACCAGCGCCGGGGCCGGCTTGAGGGCGCGGGCCAGCTGGGTCTGTGCCTGGGCCCGCACCTTCAAGACCGAGAGGTTGTGGGCCAGCAGCTCTTCCAGCACCAGCCGCTGCTGGGCCGGGTGCTGACCGCTCTCGAGCAGGGCCAGCGCCACCGAGGGGGGCGGACGGTGCAGCAGTTTCAGGGCCGCGGCCAGATCGATCTGCTGGGGATAGAGGCCGGCTGGCAGCAGCTCCTCCACGCCGTAGAGGTCGAGCTGGGCCAGTGCCTGATCGGTGAGGCTGCGCAGGGTGAGCTGGCGCAGCCCCTCGGTGGTCGAGTAGACGGGGGTGAGCGCCTCTTCGGTCTGGCCGGCCTGCTCCTCGCCGAGCAGCTTGTACTCGGGGT
This sequence comes from Aeromonas sp. S8(2024), assembly GCF_041403085.1. Taxonomy (NCBI): domain Bacteria; kingdom Pseudomonadati; phylum Pseudomonadota; class Gammaproteobacteria; order Aeromonadales; family Aeromonadaceae; genus Aeromonas; species Aeromonas sp. S8(2024). The sequence goes on from NZ_JBGLRF010000009.1 coordinate 91,824, forward strand.
GGGCCATCTCCAGCCCGTACTTGCCGGGGCGCACCTCGCCGAAGCAGCGCATCAGCCGGCCCGGGCTCAGGCTGTTCTTCTGGGCGGCGGTGAAGTTGAAGAAGCGCAGGGTGAGGGTGCCGGTGCCATCGCTGATGCGGCAGACCAGCATGCGGCGACGCCCCATCACCAGCTGGGTGTCCTGGATCTCCCCCTCGACGGCGCCGTGCAGGCCGGGCGGCAGATCGCCGATGGGCCACACCTGGGTGCGGTCCTCGTAGCGCAGGGGGAGGTGGAACAGCAGATCCTGCACTGTGGCCAGCCCCAGCCGCTCGAGCTTTTCCTGCATCTTGCTGCCGACGCCCTTGAGGTTGTCGAGGGAGATTTTATCCAATTTCATCAATTAGATGCCCGAAAACACTGTAAATATGTCCAGATGATAGGGTTTATTGCCGTCCCGACGCAAGCCGCGTTGCGCGGTTGGTGGAGGTCAGCGGGGCTCGGGGGCAGGAATGAAAAAGGCCTGCCGAGATGTGGCAGGCCCTTGTGAGGATACCCGAGGTCGCGATGCGCGCCGGTCAGATGATGCGCTTGAGCAGGATATGGGCCTTGACCCTGTGGATCCGGGCCAGCAGCTTGCGCACCTGATCCGGGTAGTCCTGGATCTGCTCGATCTGATCGAAGTGGCTGATGCGCTTGGTGTTGGTCAGGATGTTCTCGCGCTCGGCGTTGAACTGGGGCCGCAGCAGGTGGCGGCGATCGTAGACCAGCAGGCCGTTCTCCAGATCCAGCGCCCAGGCGCGGGGATTGAGGTTGTTGCCGGTGAGCAGGGCCCACTCGTCATCCACGAAGATCCCCTTGAGGTGGTAGGAGTTGCGCTCGCAGCACCAGAGCATCAGGTTGAGACGGCCGGCATCGATGTGATGCTGGTTGCGCTCGGCGAACTTGCGCAGGTTGGTCTCGTACAGATAGGGCAGACCGCCGATGGTGGAGAATTTCTCCTCCGGCGGAATGAAGAAGTCGTTGGCAGTCTTGTCGCCCACCACGATCGTCACCTTGCAGCCGCGCTTGAGCAGGGCCTCGATATCCTTGTTCAACTCCTTGGGCGGGTTGAAGTAGGGGGTGCAGATGAAGATCTCCCGCTCGGTGGCCCGCACCAGGGTGCGGATCATCTTGTTGAGCTGGTTGCCGCGCTTACCCAGGCCGCTCATCGGGGTGATGGCCACCTCCTGGCTGTTGACCGGCATGGTGTCGAAGCGGTACTGGCCGAGGCGCAGGTTGTGCTTGAAGCGACGGATCGGTCCCTTCAGCTGCTTGGCGCTGGGGATGTCGGTGCGATCCAGTCGCTGCACCGCCTCGCTGCGCAGGAACAGGTCATCCACGTAGTTGACCATGCTGCGGGTCAGCTCCGGGCTGGTGATCTGGTGATAACGGTCGAAACGGTAGCGATCCTGCTGGTGCAGGTAGATGTCGTTGAGGCTGGCACCGGAGTAGAGCAGGGTGTCATCGAAGATGAACCCCTTGAGGTGCAGCACTCCGAGCAGTTCACGCCCTTTCACCGGCACGCCATAGATGGCGATCTGGTGCTCATGGCGAGCGGCCATCTCCTGATACATCAGGTGGTTGCCACCTTGCTTGCCCTTGCCGATCAGGCCGCGCTGGGCACGGTGGAAGTCGACGAACACCTTGACGTCGAGGGCCGGGTTGCGCTGTTTGGCGGCATAGAGGGCGGCGAGGATCTCCCGTCCCGCCTCGTCATCCTGCAGATAGAGCGCCACCAGATAGATGCGGCGAGTCGCGCTGGCGATGAGCGAAAGGATCCGGCTCTTGAAGTCCTTGGCGCTGCTGAGCACTTCAAACTGGTCTGCGGCGACGGCGATCTGGGGCAGGCGCGCCAGCAGCTGTCGATAATGTGCCGATGAATGCATAGAGAAACCTGAAATCACTGCGTTAAGCGTTCCACTCGGAGCGATGGATAGGCGATTCTAGCAATCTCGCCCTGTTAGCCAAAGAAAGAATCGTCATAAAGATGAAAAAGGCCTCACATCGGAGGCCTTTTTCTGCACGGTCGCGATCAGAGGAAGCTGTAGATCAGCATGGCCATCACGCCGCCCGTGGTGCCGATGATGGTTTCCATTACGGTCCAGGTTTGCAGGGTCTGCTTCTCGGTGAGACCTAGGTAGCGGTTGGCCAGCCAGAAGCCGGAGTCATTGACGTGGGAGAGCACTATGGCCCCGCCGCCGATGGCGATGGTGACCGCCGCCAGCTGGGCGCCGTTCAGGCCGAGCGGCTCCAACATCGGCAGCACCAGGCCGCAGGCGGTCAGCATGGCGACGGTGGCGGAACCCTGAATGACCCGTACTGCGGCCGCCAGGATGAAGGCCAGCGCGACGATGGGCAGGCCGGAGTCCGCCAGCATGTTGCCGAGGGCGGCGCCCACACCGGAATCCACCAGCACCTGCTTGAACACGCCACCGGCACCGGTCACCAGGATGATGACGCCGGCCGGCTGGATGGCGCTGTTGCAGACGCTCATCACCTCGTCACGGGACATGCCGCGACGGATCCCCAGCAGGTAGAAGGCGGCCAGGCAGGCGACCATGATGGCGGTGAAGGGGTGGCCGATGAACTCCAGCCAGCCGTGCAGGGGCGTACCGGCCTCGACGAAGCGGCCGACTATGGTCTTGAGACCGATCAGCAGCAGCGGCAGGCCGATGAGGCCCATGGCCAGCCCGAAGGAGGGCAGGTTCTGGCCGTCGTCATGGGCGCTGCTCTGGGCGTCGGCCGGCAGCGGCACGTCCACCACCTTGCTGATCAGCTCGCCAAACAGCGGGCCGGCCAGGATCAGGGCAGGAACGGCGGCGATCAGGCCGAACAGGATCATGTAGCCGAAGTCGGCCCCCAGCTGGGAGGCCACCAGGATGGGGCCCGGTGCCGGGATCAGGAAGGCCTGGCAGGTGGCGATGCCCGCCAGCAGGGCGATGCCGATCTTCACCACGCTGCCGCCACCGCGGCGGACGATGGCGAAGGCGACGCCGATCAGCAGCACCACGGCCACATCGAAGAAGAGCGGCAGTGCGCAGACGAAGCCGGTCAACGCCATGGCCCAGTTGGCGCGCTTGACGCCGAACTTGCCGAGCAGGGTGTGGGCCACCCGGTCGAGGGCGCCGGTGACTTCCATCACCTTGCCGAACATGGCACCCAGTGCCACCACAACGGCGACGAAACCGAGGGTGCCGCCCATCCCTTTCTGGATGGTGGCGGCGATGTCGGCCGGGTTCATGCCGGCGGCGAGCCCCGCCACCATGGAGACCAGGATGAGGGAGACGACCGCGTGCAGGCGGGCCTTCATCACCAGAAAGAGCAGCAGCACGATGGAGCCGGCGGCCGTCATGATCAGGGAGAGGTCAGACATTGTTGTGCATTCCTTGTTCCAAGTTCAGTATCGACACCCTGCCGATCCATCGGCAGACCATATCTTTATGATTTATTTAGATTTATGGCCAGGGCTCAAACTCGCTTGCCCAGGTGACTATGAGTGCGCTCAGTCTGTGGCAGACTTCACAATTCTTGTTGTTACCGGTAACATGTTACCGGTAACGTGCTAAGTTAGAACCCATCGGCAGCACGTTTTTTGAAAAATGAGATAGAGGTCAAACAATGGCGGGTAAGAGCATTATCGTGATGGGTGTGTGTGGTAGCGGCAAGTCCAGCGTGGGCCTCAAGGTGGCCAGCGTGCTGGGCGCCAAGTTCATCGACGGTGATGATCTGCACCCCAGGGCCAACATCCAGAAGATGGCCGGTGGCAACCCCCTCAACGACGAGGACCGCGCCCCCTGGCTGGAGCGGATCCGCGACGCGGCCTACAGCCTGGAGCAGAAGAACGAGGTGGGCGTCATCGTCTGCTCGGCCCTCAAGAAGCAGTATCGCGACCAGATCCGCGAGGGCAACGAGTCGGTCAGCTTCCTCTTCCTTGACGGCAGCCAGCCGCTGATCCTCGAGCGGATGCGGGCCCGCAAGGGCCACTTCATGCGCGAAAGCATGGTACAAAGTCAGTTCGATACCCTGGAGCGCCCGGACGGCGAAGCCGGTGTATTCCACATCGATATCGACGGCACCTTCGAACAGGTGGTTGATCGCGCCGTCACCGCATTGGAGCAAGCCCAATGATCCATCAGGTTATTTCCAGCGTCACCGCCCGCATTCGCGAGCGCAGTGCCGCCCGTCGCCAGGCCTTCCTGGCCCGCATCCAGCGTCAGGCCGATCAGGGCAAGACCCGCGCCGCGCTGGCCTGTGGCAACCTGGCCCACGCCGTGGCCGCCTCCAGCTGTGACGAGAAGGGGCGCATCCTCGACATGACCCGCGCCAACGTCGGCATCGTCACCGCCTACAACGACATGCTGAGCGCCCATCAGCCCTATCAGGGCTATCCGGACATCATCAAGGCCGCGCTGGCCGAGATCGGCCACAGCGCCCAGGTGGCCGGCGGCGTGCCCGCCATGTGTGACGGCGTGACCCAGGGCCAGCCGGGGATGGACATGTCCCTGTTTTCGCGCGATCTCATCGCCCAGGCGACCGCGCTGTCGCTCTCCCACAACACCTTCGATGCCACCCTGCTGCTCGGCATCTGCGACAAGATAGCGCCGGGCCAGATCATGGGAGCGCTCTCCCACGCTCATCTGCCCACCGCCTTCGTGCCGGCCGGCCCGATGGCGAGCGGCATCAGCAACGACGAGAAGGTGAAGGTGCGCCAGCAGTACGCCGCCGGCGAAGTAGGCCGCGACGCCCTGCTGCAGATGGAGTGCGGCGCCTACCATGCGGCGGGCACCTGCACCTTCTACGGCACCGCCAACACCAACCAGCTGGTGTTCGAGGCCATGGGCCTGATGCTGCCGGGCTCTGCCTTCGTGCACCCGCACAGCGAGCTGCGCCACGCCCTCACCGAAGAGGCGGCCCGCCGCATCAGCGCCATGATCCCGGGTTCCCCGGCCTATCGCCCCCTGAGTGCGGTGATCGACGAGCGCTCCCTGGTCAACGGGCTGGTGGCCCTGCTCGCCTCCGGCGGCAGCACCAACCACAGCATCCACATGGTGGCGCTGGCCCGCGCCGCCGGTCTGGTGCTGACCTGGGACGACATCAGCGATCTCTCCGACGTGGTGCCGCTGTTGGTACGCATGTACCCGAACGGCCCGGCCGACGTGAACGCCTTCGAGCAGGCGGGTGGCGTGCCCGGCCTGATGCGCCGGCTGGCACAAGAGGGGCTGATCCACCTGGATGCCACCCCGGTCTTCGGCGAGATGCAGGATTACCTCAGCCGCCCGGCACTGGTGGATGGCAAGCTGGTATGGCAGCCGGTGGGCGAGAGCGGTGATGCGAGTGTATTGTCGCCTTCCGGTAGCCGGTTCCAGGCCACCGGCGGCACCAAGCTGCTCTCCGGCAATCTGGGCCGCGCCGTGGTCAAGGTCTCCGCCGTGGCTCCCGAATATCGGGTGATTGAAGCTCCGGCCCGGGTCTTCTCCTCCCAGCATGCGGTGGAAGCGGCCTACAAGGCGGGGGATCTCAATCAGGACGCCGTCATCGTGGTGCGTCACAATGGCCCTGCCGCCAACGGCATGCCGGAGCTGCACAAGCTGATGCCGGTGCTCGGCAACCTGCAGAAGGCGGGTCACAAGGTGGCGCTGGTCACCGATGGCCGTCTCTCCGGCGCCTCCGGCAAGATCCCGGCCGCCATCCACGTCACCCCGGAGGCGCTGCACGGCGGGGCCATTGGCCTGCTTGCCGATGGCGACTTGCTGCGGGTGGACGCGGTAACCGGCAGCCTCGACTGCCTGACCGATTTGAGTGGCCGTACCCAGGCCGAGATCGACCTCACCCTGGAACAAGAGGGGTGGGGCCGTGAACTGTTCAGCGTGATGCGTCGCGCGGTATCGAGCGCCGAGTGCGGCGCCACCATCTTTGACTAAGGAAGAGCTATGCAGAACTGGAAAGTGACCCCTGCCGAGGTGTTTGCCGCCTCCCCGCTGGTACCCGTGATGGTCATCAATGAGCTGGAGCAGGCCCTGCCGATGGCCAAGGCGCTGCTGGCCGGCGGCATCTCGGTGTTCGAAATCACCCTGCGCACCCCGGTGGCACTCGATGCGATCGCCCTTATCGCCAAGGCGATGCCGGAGGCCATGGTCGGTGCCGGTACCGTGCTCAACTGCGCGCAGTTTGATGCCGCCGTGGCCGCTGGTGCCCGCTTCGTCATCTCCCCGGGGATGACCCCGGCCCTGCTGGCCCACGCGGCCAAGAGCACGGCGCCGCTGATCCCGGGCGTGGCCACCCCGTCCGAAGTGATGCAGGCGCTGGAAGCGGGCTACGACCACCTCAAATTCTTCCCGGCCGAGGCGAACGGCGGCACCAAGGCGCTGGCCGCCATCGCCGCGCCGCTGCCCCAGGTGAAGTTCTGCCCCACCGGCGGTATCGGCCCGAAAAACGTGGCCGACTACCTGGCGCTCAAGTGCGTCGCCACCGTCGGCGGCTCCTGGATGCTGCCGGCAGAGGCTGTGAAGAACGGTAACTGGGAAGAGGTGACCCGCCTCTCCCGCGAAGCCGTCGCCCTGGTCGCATCCTGATTTGACGCCGGCGTGAGCCGGACCTTCCGTTTGCCAAGCAAGCAGGCCACCCTCGGGTGGCCTGCTCTGTTATGGCTGAATGGCGGGGATCTGGACCTCAGCCCAGGCTGTCACCTTCGTACAGGGAGAAGCCCATGTCGAGCCGGGTGTCGGCCAGCGGCTGGCCGTTGAGGCGGGCCAGCAGCATGGTGGCGGCCGCACGGCCGATCTCCTTGCGCGGCGTGACGATACTGGCCAGCTTGGGGGTCATGGCGTGGCCGATGTCGAGGGCGTTGCTGCCGGCGATGGCGATCTGCTGGGGGACGGGTATCCACTTGGCCTGACACTGCAGCAGGGCACCCACCGCCAGGTCATCGTTGGTGCAGAACAGGCCGTCCAGATCGGGATAGCGTACCAGCGCCTGTTCCAGCAGCTGGCCGCCAAGGGTGAAGCTGGAGGATTGCTCGGTCAGCAGGTGCTGGCCGCTCAGGCCGAAATCCTGCATTGCCTGGTAGTAGCCCTCCATCCGCAGCTGGGTGCGCACGTCGAGCCGTGCGCCCAGATAGACCAGCTTGCGTCGGCCCCGGCGCAGCATCTCTGTTACCATGGCCCGGGCGGCTGCCCGGTGATCCATGCCGACCACCATGTCGATGGGGCTCTGCGGCAGATCCATGGTCTCCACCACCGGGATGCCGGCGGTGGCGATCATCTTGCGGGTGCGCTCGGTGTGCTGGCTGTCGGAGAGGATCAACCCATCCACGTGATAGGAGAGCAGGGAGGCGACCTGCTCCTCTTCCCGCTCCGGGCTGTAGCCGTAGTGAGCCAGCAGGGTCTGGTAACCGGCGGGGCGGGTCACCGACTCGATGCCGTGCACCACGGCGGAGAAAACCTGGTTGGAGAGGGAGGGGATCAGGATGCCGATCGCCTTGCTGGTGGCGTTGGAGAGAATGTCCGGCGCCCGGTTGGGGATGTAGCCGAGCTCTTCCACCGCGGCGGCGATCCGCTCGCGGGTGCCCTCGGCCACGGCTTGCGGGTCGCGCAGGTAGCGGCTGACGGTCATCTTGGTGACCCCGGTCAGGTCGGCTATGTCCTGCAGGGTGGGACGGCGCTTGCGGGTATCGTTCATCTCTGGATCCGGGACAAATGTTACGTGTAACATTACCGTTTTTTTGTAACAAAGTCAGCATATGACGCCGTCAACAAGGGGAATCTCAGGATGATCAAGGCCAAGTGCTTTGAGGGTGTGCGCTTCGAGCAGCAGGACCTGGCTGGGGAGCAGTTTCAGGGATGCCGTTTCATCGGCTGCAACTTCTCCAGGCTCGATCTCGGCGAGAGCCGTTTCGTTGACTGCAGCTTCTACGATCGGGAGAGCGAACAGAACTGTTTGCTGCAGGGCTGCAATCTGCGCGAGGCGAGTTTTCTGCGCTGCGATCTCACCATGGCCGACTTCAGTCACAGCCAGTGCCTCGGGCTCGAGCTGCGCGACTGCCAGGCGATGGGGATCAACTTCTCCCGCGCCAGCTTTGCCAACCAGATCACCGTCAAGAGCTACTTCTGCGAAGCCCATCTCACCGGTAACAACTTCAGCTACGCCAACTTTGAGGGTTGTCTGCTGGAAAAATGCGAATTGAGCGGCAATCGCTGGCAGGGGGCCAACCTGTTCGGCGCCTCGCTGGCGGGCTCGGATCTCAGCGGTTCCGAGTTTGGCCAACTGGACTGGAGCCGCATCAACCTGCAGGGCTGCGATCTGCGTCAGTGCGATCTGCCCGGGCTGGATCTGCGGCGGGTCAATCTGCACGGGGTGCAGATCAACGAAGATCAGCAGCAGGCCTTGCTGGAGCAGATAGGGCTGGTCGTCTTCCCTTGAACAGCCTGAAAAAGAGGTAATTTTTCACCAAAGGTAGCGCGTCGCCGCGCGCTGCCGGAGGGATGACAGCCTGCGCAAGGCAGGCTGTCGGGGGAGGAGGCAAGTTGGCGTCAGCGCTTGGCCAGCCACTTGGTCGGGTTGATGGCCTCGCCCTGGTAGCGAATTTCGAAGTAGAGGCCGGGTCTGTCCTGGCCGCCACTGTCACCGACCAGCGCCACCGGTTCACCCTGTTCCACGTTCTGGCCCACCTGGCGCAGCAGCGACTGGTTGTGACCGTAGAGGCTCATGTAGCCGCGGCCGTGATCGATCACCAGCAGCATGCCGAAGCCGTCCAGCCAGTCGGCATAGACCACCTGGCCCGGTGCCACCGCCTTGACCTGGGTCCCTTCGCTGGCGCCGATCAGAGTGCCCTTCCACTTCAGCTCGGCGGTGCGTGGCGAGCCGTAGGCGATGAGGATCGGCCCCTGTACCGGCCAGCGCAGGCTGCCATTGGTCTTGAGGCCGCTGTAGTAACCGGCGCTGCTGATGCCGGAGCCCCGCTCAGGCTTGCTGGTGGTGCTCTCCCGGCTGGCGGTCTGCTGCTGGGCCGCCTTGCTCTGCTGGGCGGCGAGCCGCTCCTGTTCGGCGCGGCGTTGTTCGGCCAGCTTGCGTTGCCGCTCCTGTTCCGCCTTCAGCTTGGCAAGGCGCTCCCGCTCGCGACGCTCCTGCTCTTCCCGCTGGCGGCGCAACTCTTCCAGCCGGGCCTTCAGCGCTTTCTCCGCCTTGACCAGCTTGGTCAGCTTCTGTTCGTCATCCTGTACCGACTGCTGCAGCTGGTTGCGCACCTTGGCACGGCTCTGCTGGCTGGCCAGCAGACTTTGATGGTGTTGCTGCTGTTCGGTGAGCAGGGATTGCAGCCGGCTTTCGGTCTCTTTGGTGGCCTGCTGGTTTTTGGCCAGCTTGGTGCGGGTGGCCCGCAGGGCTTCGATGGCCTCGATGCGTGCCTTGTTGAGGTAGTCGTAGTAGTCGAGGGAACGGCTCAGTTTGGCCGGATCCTGCTGATTGAGCAGCAGTTTGAGGTAATCGTGGTTGCCGGCGGTAAAGGCGCTCTCCGCCTGTTTGGCCAGCAACTGCTTCTGGTGGCTGGCCTGCTGCTCCAGATCCAGCTTGTCCTGTTGCAGCCCCACCAGCTTCTGCTGGTTCTCTCTGAGCCGCTGTCTGGTCTGGTCGAGCTTGGCGGCGGCGGCCGAGATGGCCTGCTCATCGGCCTTGAGCTGGGTGTTGAGCTTGGCCAGCTCCTGCTTGCTGAGCTTGATGGTCTGCTGCTGTTCCTTGATCTGGGACTGCATGGCGCCCAGCTGCTGGTTGGCAGCCCAGGCCTTGCCCGGCCCGAACGACAGACAAAAAAACAGCGCGCCGGCCAACAGGCCGACGCGACTGGTTTTGGTTGAAATCACTTCGCATCCCCGCATGGGGAAGGATTATTTCAGAATCATCAGGGGCTTGCCAGTCATTTCCGGTGGTACCGGCAGACCCATAAGAGTCAGCATGGTGGGGGCCAGATCGGACAGTTTACCGCCTTCCAGCACCTCGGCCTTGCGACCGAAGTAGATGAGCGGAACCGGCAGATTGGTGTGGGCGGTATGGGCCTGACCAGTCTCTTCGTCCATCATCTTCTCGGCGTTGCCGTGGTCGGCGGTGATCAGGCACTCGCCACCCACTTCGGCCAGGGCCTCGGTGACGCGACCGATGCAGTGGTCAACGGCTTCACAGGCTTTGACGGCCGCATCGAACACGCCGGTGTGGCCGACCATGTCACCGTTCGGGTAGTTGCAGATGATGACGTCGTACTTGCCGCTCTTGATGGCGCCGACCAGCTTATCAGTCAGCTCTTCGGAGCTCATTTCCGGCTGCAGGTCGTAGGTGGCCACTTTCGGGCTGGCAACGATCTCGCGATCCTCGCCAGTGAAGCAGGCCTCTTCGCCGCCGTTGAAGAAGAAGGTGACGTGAGCGTACTTCTCGGTCTCGGAGATGCGCAGCTGGGTCTTGCCCTGCTTGGCCAGCCACTCACCCAGGGTGTTGACCAGGGCGGTCGGCGGGTAGGCGCAGGCGGTTTTGATGTCGGCCGCGTACTCGGTCAGCATCACGAAGTTCAGCGCCGGGGTGGCGGTGCGGGCGAAGCCGGTGAAGTCGCTGTCAACGAAGGCGCGGGTGATTTCACGGGCGCGGTCGGCACGGAAGTTCATGAAGATCAGCGCATCGCCATCCTGCATGGGGGCGGCTTCGCCGATACGGGTCGCCTTGACGAACTCGTCGTTCTCGTCGCGAGCATAGGCGGCGGCCAGGGCTTCGCTGGCGCTGTCGGCGGTGAACTCGCCCTTGCCCTGAGTCATCAGGTCATAGGCTTGCTGTACGCGATCCCAGCGGTTGTCGCGGTCCATGGCGTAGTAACGGCCGATCATGGAGGCGAAGCGACCCTTGCCCAGACGGGCGAACAGGGCGTCGAACAGCTCGATGGAGGACTGGGCGGAACGCGGCGGTACGTCGCGGCCATCCAGGAAGGCGTGGAAGTAGATCTGCTCGGCGCCACGCTTGGCGGCCATCTCGATCATGCCCATGATGTGCTCTTCGTGGCTGTGTACGCCACCCGGGGACATCAGGCCCATGATGTGGACGGCCTTGCCCTTGCTCACGGCAGTGTCAACAGCCTTGGCCAGCTCGACGTTCTCGAAGAAGGGACCGTCCTGGATGTCTTTGGAGATGCGGGTCAGTTCCTGATAGACGATGCGACCGGCGCCGATGTTGACGTGGCCCACTTCGGAGTTCCCCATCTGACCGTCCGGCAGACCCACGTCCAGGCCGGAGCCGGAGATCAGGGTGCTGGTGTAGTCACGGGCGAGACGGTCGAGGTTGGGAGTCTTGGCGGCAGCGACGGCGTTGTGCTCTTGCTTGGTGCTGTAGCCCCAACCGTCCATGATGACCAGAACCAAAGGTTTCTTAGCTGTTGACATAAGGCTATGTCCTCTCGGATAGGAATGAATTGCGGGAAGTGAAACTAGCGTAATATTACTACATCTGCCGAAATAGTCACCTGATAGCCAAGCCCCGTCCGGCGGGGCCCGCACCCTGTTGCCGAGCTGTTTCTCCTTTGTCGCCGGCTTGTCGCATTGCACGACGAATCCTCGGTCAGGCCTGCTCTATACCGCTTTTTATGTTGCTGTCGCATCCCGCATCCAGCCGATGGGAGCCGGCTCCCGCTTTGCCGCCAAGATGGCTGATCTTGGCTGGGTCCCCATGTATACTCGGGCACTTGTCTTGGTCCCTGGATAGTAGAAGATGCAAGAGTATTTGGATTTTGCGGCCCGCAACCCGCTGCTGACCGCAGCCTGGTTCGGCCTGGCGGGCACTCTGGTTTACACCACGGTGCGTGCCCGTTTTTCTCCGGTCAAGTCGGTGAACAACCACACCGCCACCCTGCTGATCAACCGTGAAAACGCCACCGTGGTGGACATTCGCAGTCAGGAAGAGTTTGCCAAGGGCCATCTGGCCGGTGCCCAGCACCTGCCGCTCAGCCAGATCCAGAGCAATAACCTGGGCCCGGTTGAAAAGCATAAAGATGCCCCCATCATAGTGGTGTGCGAGTCGGGGATGACCGCTGGTGGCGCGGGTCGCCAACTGAGCAAAGCCGGCTTCAAGCAGGTGTATGTGCTCAGCGGTGGCATGGCCCAGTGGCGTGCAGAAAATCTGCCGGTGACCAAAAAACGCTGATTTAAGGGCCTGCGCCCACCTATTTTCATAAAAAGGAATCAAACAAAATGGCTGAAGAGATCAACAACCAGGAAGTACAACCGGAATTCCACATCCAGCGCGTCTACACCAAGGACGTCTCCTTCGAAGCGCCGAACACCCCGCACATCTTCCAGAAAGAGTGGCAGCCGGACGTCAAGCTGGACATGGACACCAAGACCAACATCCTGGCCGACAGCGTCTATGAAGTGGTACTGACCCTGACCGTCACCTGCAAGCTGGAAACCGAGACTGCCTTCCTGTGCGAAGTACAGCAGGCCGGTATCTTCACCATCGGCAACCTGCCGGAGCCGCAACTGGCCCACTGCCTGGCTGCCTTCTGCCCGAACATCCTGTTCCCGTATGCCCGTGAAGCGGTGGCCAACCTGGTGAGCAAGGGTTCCTTCCCGCAGCTGAACCTGGCACCGGTCAACTTCGATGCCCTGTTTGCCCAGCACATGGCACAGGCTCAGGCCCAGCAGGCGACTGCGGAAGCCTGATAATGGCCGACCAGATCGCTATCTCGGTCTTGGGGGCGGGGTCTTATGGCTCCGCCCTTGCCATTTCTCTGGCGCGCAACGGTCATCCGACCCTGCTGTGGGGTCACGACCCTGCCCATGTCGCCGAGCTGGAACAGGACCGCTGCAACAAGGCATTCTTGCCGGATGTCCCCTTTCCCGCCGATCTGCAGCTGACCGCGGATCTGCAACAGGCGGTGCAAGCCGCCCCCGTACTGCTGCTGGTCGTGCCGAGCCATGTGTTCGGCCAGGTGCTGGCCCGGGTCAAGCCCTTCCTGCGCCCCGATACCCGTATCGCCTGGGCCACCAAGGGGCTGGAGCCGGACAGCGGCCGCCTGTTGCAGGACGTGGCCCGCGAAGTGCTGGGTGACGAGATGCCGCTGGCGGTCATCTCCGGCCCTACCTTCGCCAAGGAGCTGGCCGCCGGTTTGCCGACCGCCATCTCGGTGGCCTCGACCCACGACGATTTCGCCGACGATCTCTCCCTGCTGCTGCACTGTGGCCGTTCGTTCCGGGTCTATACCAATCCGGACTTCATCGGTTTGCAGCTGGGCGGGGCGGTCAAGAACGTCATCGCCATCGGCGCCGGTCTCTCCGACGGGCTGGGTTTTGGCGCCAACGCCAGGACCGCGCTCATCACCCGCGGTCTGGTAGAGATGCAGCGTCTGGGCGCCGCGCTCGGGGCCGACGCCAAGACCTTCATGGGGATGGCAGGGCTCGGGGACCTGGTGCTGACCTGTACCGACAACCAGTCGCGCAACCGTCGCTTCGGGCTGGCCCTCGGGGCTGGCAAGGATGTCGATACCGCCATGACCGAGATCGGTCAGGTGGTGGAAGGCTATCGCAACACCAAGGAGGTGCATCTGCTGGCGGCCCGCTGTGGCGTCGAGATGCCCATCTGCGAACAGATTTTCAAGGTGCTGTACGAAGGCAAGAATCCGAAAGAGGCGGCCATCGCCCTACTGTCGCGAGACAAGAAGGACGAATAATCTGCCTGCCGCAGAATGCAAAAGGCCCCGCCAGCTGGCGGGGCCTTTTCTTTGCAGCATGTCTTTACCACAAGGGCAGCAAATCAGTAGTAGGAGTGATCGCCGCGCTGGTGCTCGGTGGCATCCTTGACGCCGTTGAGCTCGCCCGGGAACTTCTCCAGCAGCTGCTTCTCGATCCCCTCTTTCAGGGTGTAATCGACCATGGAACAACCGTTGCAACCACCGCCGAACTGCAGGATGGCCAGCTTGTCCTCGGTCAGTTCGACCAGGGTGACCTTGCCGCCGTGACCGGCCAGCATGGGGTTCACCTCGGACATCAACACGTGCTCGATACGGTCGATCAGCGGGGCGTCATCGGCCACTTTGCGCATCTTGGCGTTCGGGGCTTTCAGGGTGAGCTGGGAGCCCATCTGATCGGTGACGAAGTCGATGGTGGCATCCACCAGGAAGGGGGCGCTCAGGGGATCGACCATGCAGTCGAAGCCGCTGAAGGGCAGGTGTTGATCTTCCGGATCGACCGCGTCGGGTGGGCAATATGATACGCCGCACTCGGCATTCTGGGTTCCCGGATTGACCACAAACACCCGGATATTGGTGCCGTCAGGCTGCTTTTCCAGCAATTTACGGAAATGGGCCTGGGCGGTGTCGGAAATGCTGATCATCACTATCCTCATAAACCTGAGTGTACGACTAGGGTATTCATGATAACTCTGTTGGCAAGGCTTGGGTAGCGTGCCGTTGGCTACTTGAGGTGCTTGAGGGTACGACAGATGGCCCACACTTCCACCTTTGTGACTCCGCTCTCATGCAGTAGGCGGGTGAGGTGGCCGGCGGTGGCGCCCGTGGTGACAACATCATCGAGCAGCGCCACGTGCTGATAATCATGGGGGCGGATCTGGAAGGCGCCGCGCAGATTGCGCCGCCGTTGGCCCGCACTCAACTTGGTCTGCTGCGGCGTTGCCCTGACCCGGCGCAGCAGCCGATTATCGCAGGGGATGCCGGTCAGCTCGCCGAGGGCGCGGGCTATCTCTTCCGCCTGGTTGAAGCCACGCCACCACTGGCGCCACCAGTGCAGGGGGACCGGAATGATGGCCTCTGGCGGCTCGCGGCAATCCAGATGATCCGCCAGCACCCTGGCGAGCAGCGGGGCCAGCAGGATCTGGCCGGAATACTTCAGCCGTGGGATCAGCATGGGGTAGGGTGGCCGGTAGTCACCGATGACCTGCAGTCGCTCCCAGGGCGGCGGCCTGCGCTGGCAGCGACCGCAGATCGGCTCGCGCGCTTCATCCCGTGCCGGCAAGGGGGCAGCACACAACCGGCAGCTGTGGTCAACCTGCTGCAGGGCCTGTCGGCACCAGCTGCACAGCAAGGGGTCAGCATCGCAAGGTTGCTGGCAGAGCAGGCAGCTGCCCTGCCAGTCGGCATGACTGCCGAGGATCGGACTTGCTTTGGCGAGCAGCCGCTTTAACATGCTGACCCCAACAGAGTGAACAGGATCTTGAGTCTAGATGAGCGTATCGGTAGAGCGGTTTGGTCAGGGGCCCGATCTGGTGCTGTTGCACGGATGGGGAATGAATGGCGCGGTCTGGCACGGTATTGTCCCGGCCCTGGCGGCTCGCTATCGCGTCCATCTGGTGGATCTGCCAGGCTTTGGCAACAGCCCGCTGGTGGGTGAGGCCGAGTACAGTCTGCCCTGGCTGGCGGAACAAGTTGCTGCCATCCTGCCGGAGCAGTGCCATTTGTTGGGTTGGTCCCTCGGTGGTCTGGTGGCCAGCCAATTGGCCTTGAACCATCCCGAGCGACTGCACTCCTTGATCACGGTGGCCAGTTCCCCCTGTTTCATGGCCCAGGGCGAGTGGCCGGGGATCGCCCCCAAGGTGCTGACCGGGTTCAACCAGATGTTGGCGGGGGACTTCAAGCAGACCATTGAACGCTTCCTGGCGATCCAGGCCATGGGCAGCGAACACGCCAGAGACGACATCCGTCAGCTGCGCCACTGGCTGGCGGAGCGTCCTGCTCCACAGCTGGCCGCGCTGGAGGCGGGGCTCGGTTTGCTGGCCGATGTCGATCTGCGCGATGAGCTGGTGCAGTTGAACCTGCCCTGGCTGCGGGTCTACGGCCGGCTGGATTCGCTGGTGCCCAAAGCCTCCATTCCTCTGCTGGACGAGCGCTACCCGGCCAGCCGCAGTGTGGTGCTGGAAAAGGCCTCACACGCGCCCTTTATTTCTCATCCACAGCAGTTCATTGAAATCATTGAACATTTTGTAGGTTGAAAAATAGCCAATTTGCTTCATTAATCCTCTGGGGTGACGGATAATTAATCCAGTGTCAGAGGAGAATTGTCATGCGTATAGATTCTGCATTGAACAGCGGTGTACAGGGGTTCCAGCGTGCGGAGCAGATCGCCGACAAGGCATCCAATCAGATCGCCAGGCTCAACACCCCGAGCGGTGACAAGGTGCAGTTGCCCGAGGAACTGGTGAACCTCAAGAGTGCCGAGGTGCAGGCCGGTGCCTCCGCCAAGGTGATCCAGACCGCCAGCGACATGATGGGAACCCTGATCGACATCCGGGTGTGACATGAACATCAATGTCAGTCTGCCAACCATCATTCCCAACCAGCTGCAACCGCAGACGGAATCGGCACGTACTGACAATCGCCGCGCAGCCCTCATCCCCCAGAGCCGCCAGACCGAGGCCTTCAATGCCGAGCCCGAGGTCGGCTCCCAGAAAGACAAATCCAGATCCACTCAGGCCAACGCCAATCAGACCTCCCAGCAGGCACGGGAGGGCTCCCAGACCGGCAACCCGCAGGCTGCCGTCGACAACCGTTTCGTCGAGGCCACCGGTGAAGACGGCCAGCGCAACAAGCAGCAGGATCCCAAACAACAAGAACAGCAGCAGAAACAGGAGCTGCAGGTCAAGGAGCTGGCAGACAGGGATCAGGAGGTGCGAACCCACGAGCAGGCTCATCAGAGCACTGGCGGTCAGTATGCCGGCAGCCCGACCTACCAGTTTGCCATGGGGCCGGATGGCAAGCGCTATGCCACCGGTGGCGGCGTTTCCATTGACATCAGCGTCATTCCCGGCGACCCCAGGGCCACCATCGCCAAGATGCAGCAGGTTCGTGCCGCCGCACTGGCGCCGGCACAACCCTCCTCCCAGGACCTGAGTGTGGCAAGGAGTGCCGCGGCCAAGGAGGCGCAGGCCCGCAAGGCGCTGATCTCTGCCGATCCGGACTCCACCTTGAAGGCCGATGGCAGTGCCAAGACCGGGGTGTTGAATGGCTACATGGAGCAGCGCAACCAGGTCATCGCCCAGCGCTATCAGCAGGCGGTCAAGCCGGCGACTCCGCAGAGTTTCAACCTGAGCGTCTGAGCCTGGCAATTCCCCCTGTTTTTCCCCCGCACGCGACTATTTGCAACTACTCTGAGGGGTAATCCCATCCACACTCACAGGAGTCGTCATGCACTTTGATGAAGTCAAACCGGAAGATTTTGCCACCTTCTCCCGTGTCCCTCCGCCGCACCTCCAGATGGAGCAGTTTTTGATGCAGCTCGGTGGGGGCGGTACCGAAGGCACTCATTTCAAGAAAAAGGTGATGCTGGCGGCAGGGTGGAGTCATACCGGCGTCGTCTCTTATGGCAAATATCCGCAAGAGGCCTGCAAGGCATTCAACCGGCTGCGGGAGGTGCTGGCGGCCCATCAGGAGGCCGACGCCATTCTGAGCGCACTGGCCGAGTGAAGCGGCTGCACCACCGGCACAAAAAAGCCCCTCGCGGGGCTTTTTGCATTCTGGGGCTTATTTCTTCAGTTTGGAGAGAGCGGCGGCGAAGGCGTTGCCCATGGCGCCGTCGGTCGGGGTGCTCTGACGGGGGGCCTGTTTCGACTTGGCGTTGTTACCGGTGTGACGCGGCTCGGCCGGTTTGCGGGCTGGCTGGCCGGCTTTTTCATCCAGACGCATGGTCAGACTGATGCGCTTGCGCGGTACGTCCACCTCCAGCACCTTGACCCGGACGATGTCGCCGGCCTTGACCACCTCGCGAGGATCCTTGACGAAGCGATCGGTCAGGGAGGAGATGTGCACCAGGCCATCCTGATGGACGCCGATGTCAACGAAGGCGCCGAAGTTGGTGACGTTGGTGACCACCCCTTCCAGTACCATCTCGGGCACCAGATCGCTGATTTTCTCCACCCCCTCCTTGAAGGTGGCGGTCTTGAACTCGGGGCGTGGGTCACGGCCCGGCTTGTCCAGCTCGCCGATGATGTCGGTGACGGTGGGCACGCCAAACTGCTCGTCCGTGTAGTCGGCGGGTTTGAGGGTGCGCAGCAGGCTGCTGTTGCCTAGCAGGCTGTCCACGGTCTGCTCCAGCTTGGCGAGGATCCGCTCCACCACAGGGTAGGATTCCGGGTGTACCGCCGAGCCATCCAGCGGGTTGCTGCCGCCACGAATGCGCAGGAAGCCGGCGCACTGCTCGAAAGCCTTGGGGCCGAGCCGGCTCACCTTCAGTAGTTGCTGGCGGTGTTGGAAGGCGCCGTGTTCGTCGCGGTAGGCGACTATGTTCTGGGCCAGGGTCTGGGAGAGGCCGGAGACCCGGTTGAGCAGGGCGACCGAGGCGGTGTTCACATCCACCCCCACCGCGTTCACGCAATCCTCGACCACTGCATCGAGCCGGCGGGCCAGCTGGCTCTGGCCGACGTCGTGCTGATACTGGCCGACGCCGATGCTCTTGGGGTCGATCTTGACCAGCTCGGCCAGCGGATCCTGTAGCCGGCGGGCGATGGAGACGGCGCCGCGCAGGGAGACGTCCAGATCCGGAAACTCCAGGGAGGCAAGCTCGGAAGCGGAGTAGACCGAGGCCCCCGCTTCACTCACCACGATCTTCTGCGCCTTGGCGGCCGGGTAGCGCTCGAACAGGTCGCTCACCAGGCGGTCGGTTTCCCGCGAGGCGGTGCCGTTGCCGATGCTGATGAGTTCGACCTTGTGCTTCTGGCACAGCTCGCTCAGGGTCTTGAGACTCTGGTCAACCTGGCGCTTGGGTTCGAACGGATAGATGGTCGCGGTATCGACCAGCTTGCCGGTGGCATCCACCACGGCCACCTTGACCCCGGTACGGATGCCGGGATCCAGCCCCATGGTGCAGCGCATGCCGGCCGGTGCTGCCATCAGCAGATCCTTGAGGTTCATGGCGAACACCTTGATCGCCTCCTCTTCCGCCGACTCGCGGATGCGGCCAATGAGCTCGGTCTCCATCTGCAGCGACAGCTTGATCTTCCAGGTCCAGCTCACCACCCCCTGCAGCCACTTGTCGGCCGGGCGACTTTGCAGGTTCAGTCTGAGGTGATGGGCGATGATCCCCTCGCAGGGGCTGGCGCTCTCGTCGTCACCGGTGACCAGCGCCAGGTTGAGGATCCCCTCGTTGCGGCCGCGCAGCATGGCCAGCACCCGGTGGGAGGGGGCCTTGTGCAGCGGCTCGTCGTGCTCGAAGTAGTCCTTGAATTTGGCCCCTTCATGCTCCTTGCCTGCCACCACGCGGGCGCGCAGGGTGGCGTTTTGCCACACATAGTCCCGCAGCTTCTCAAGGAGATCCGCCTGCTCGGCGAAGCGCTCCATCAAGATGTAGCGGGCACCGTCGAGGGCGGCCTTGTTGTCGCTGATCCCCTGCTCGGCATTGAGGAAGCGGGCCGCCTCCTGTTCGGGATCTTTCATCGGGTCGCTCAGCAGCAGGTCGGCCAATGGCTCCAGCCCCGCCTCGATGGCCATCTGCCCCTTGGTGCGGCGCTTGGGTTTGTAGGGGAGGTAGAGATCTTCCAGCCGGGTCTTGCTGTCGGCCTCGTTCAGCTCGCGAGCCAGCTCGGGGGTCAGCTTGCCCTGCTCTTCGATGGAGCGCAGGATCACCTGGCGGCGATCCGCCAGTTCGCGCAGGTAACCGAGGCGGCTTTCCAGGGTGCGCAGCTGGCTGTCGTCCAGACCGCCAGTCACCTCTTTGCGGTAACGGGCGATGAAGGGGACGGTGGCGCCTTCGTCCAGCAGGCGAACGGCGGCCTGCACCTGTTCCGGGCGGGCATTCAGCTCACCGGCAATCTGATGTTCTATTACGTGGCTTTGCATCGAGGGTCTCTGTAGTCGGGTCCAGAACAACGGGCTGGCGCGAGGGCGATGTCGCCGGGCAAGAGGCTGTCAGGGCGGTACTCAAGGTATCAGCCAGGCCACTGCCGCGCGGGCCGGTTGGCGCCGCAAGGCGCCGGGTGTGAGCACTATATGGGCTCGGGCAGCGGGATGCCAGCTCTGGTAGAGAGGGCTGTGTCCGCCCTGGATGAGAGGCGGAGCAAACCCATGCTGGCTGTGGTAGCCGGTTGGCAGAGCAGGTGGCTGTGGCGTGACAGCGGCTTATTTGGGATAGCTGATCTCATTGATGTACCAGCAGGCGTCACCGACTGGCGTACGCACTATGGCCTCGTCACCCACCTCTTTCTTGAGCAGGGCGCGGGCCATGGGGGAGTCGATGGAGATGTAATCCTTGCGCTCGAAGATTTCGTCATAGCCGACGATGCGAAAACGCTTGGTCTCTCCCTCCTCGTTTTCCACCTCGACCCAGGCGCCGAAGAAGACCTTGCCCTCCTGGGCGGGGGAGTAGTCGACGATCCCCAGCTCCTCGAGGCACTTGCGCAGGTAACGGACTCGCCGATCGATCTCCCGCAGCCGCTTCTTGTTGTACTGGTAATCCGCATTCTCGCTGCGATCGCCGAGGCTGGCCGCCCAGGCCACTTTGCGAGTGGTCTCGGGGCGCTCCTCGCGCCAGAGGAAATCGAGCTCCTGCTTGAGCTTGTTGTAGCCTTCACGGGTGATCAACTTGGTCTTCATGGAGGGTCCCTGTGTCGATGGGGCGGATGAGCCTCTTATGGCTCGGCAGATCTTATCCGCTGTCGCCTTGCTGTCGAGCAAAAACTGGCGGGTCAGATGACGTTGGGGGCAGGGGAAAAGTGGCGTCATGCCGGCAGCACGGGCAATAACCGGTAACATATTTATGCTTTGCCGTTACGAGTCCGGGCTCTAGTATTGGCAGCATATCGAGAGGAGAGGCAAGCAATGAGTCAGCAATACAAGGTTCTGGTCGTCGACGATGATTTGAAATTACGTTCCCTGCTGGAGCGCTACCTGACCGAACAGGGGTTCGTGGTTCGGGGCGTCGCCAATGGCGAACAGGCCGACCGCCTGCTGACCCGAGAGAACTTCAGCCTGATGGTGCTCGACCTGATGCTGCCGGGGGAAGACGGCCTCTCCATCTGTCGCCGCCTGCGCGAGGCTGGCAACCAGATCCCGGTGCTGATGCTGACCGCCAAGGGGGATGAGGTGGACCGCATCGTCGGCCTCGAGATGGGTGCCGATGATTACCTGCCAAAGCCGTTCAACCCTCGTGAGCTGCTGGCCCGGATCCGCGCCGTGTTGCGCCGGCACACCGTCGAGTTGCCGGGTGCCCCCTCTACCGCCGAGAAGGTGGTTAGCTTTGGCAGCTACCAGCTCAACCTGGCAACCCGTGAGTTGAGTCGCGATGGTGATCCGGTGGCACTGACCAGCGGCGAATTCGCCGTGCTCAAGGTGCTGGTGAGCCATCCGCGCGAGCCTCTCTCCCGCGACAAGCTGATGAACCTGGCCCGTGGTCGCGAATATACCGCCACCGAGCGCAGCATCGACGTGCAGGTCTCCCGCCTGCGCCGCCTGCTGGAGCAGGACCCGGCGCAGCCCCGTTATCTGCAGACCGTCTGGGGTCTGGGCTATGTATTCGTGCCGGACGGTGACGGCGAATGAAGAAAGTGAGCAGCATGTTCTCCCGCATGCTCTGGTTTTTGGCCGCCGTGCTGGTGGTCTATCAGTTTGTCTCCTATGCCACCTTCTACAACTATCTGCTGGCGCCGACCGTCAAACAGATCAGCCACCTGCTGGCCAATCAGGTCAAGCTCATCTTCCCGGTCGAGAGCAACCAGCTGGCGCTCAGTGAAGATGCCGAGGCGCTGGTTTACGTGGCGACCGGCAGCGACATCTATACCCAGACCGAGGCGGAGCAGCACGGGCTCAAGGAGTCCAAACCCTACACCTATCTGGAAGAGAGCATCAGTCGCGAGCTGGGGGGCAAGACCAAGGTGCGGGTCGAGATCCAGGACCACTACATCATCTGGATCCAGCCGCCCCAGGCCAACAAGGTGTGGGTGCGCATCCCGCTGACCGAGATCGAGGATGACGACATCGAGCCGCTGATCCTCTACATGAGCGTGCTGCTGGTGGTGACCCTGTTCGCGGCCTGGCGGTTTGCCCGCCAGCTGGTGCGGCCGCTGGAGGAGCTGGAGGCGGGGGCCGTGGCGGTTGCCCGCGGCAACTTCCCCGATGCGCTGGGGGAGCAGGGCTCGCGGGAGGTGCGCCGGCTGACCCGCACCTTCAACCACATGTCGAGCTCCATCAAGAGCCTTATCGAAGAGCGAAACATGATGATGGCGGGCGTTTCCCACGATCTGCGTACGCCGCTGACCCGTATCCGGCTGGCGACCGAGATGATGTCCTCAGGGGATGAGTATCTCAAGGAGAGCATCAACGCGGACATCGACGAATCGAACGGCATCATCGACCAGTTCATCGATTACATTCGCCCGGACGAGGGGCTGGATACCCAGCCGGTGGACCTGACCCAGCTGATCCACGATGTGCTGCTGGTGCAGACCGACCAGGGGCTGGAGGTGGAGCTCGAGCTGCCAGCCGAGGCGGTGCGGGTCGCCTGCAACCCCATCAGTATCCGGCGCATCCTCAACAACCTGTCGGGCAATTCGTTGCGCTACGGGGCGAGCCGGCTGCAGGCCGAGCTCAAGGATGACGGTCACTGGGTCCGGCTGCGCTTGTCAGATGAC
The DNA here is from genome assembly GCF_041403085.1 of Aeromonas sp. S8(2024). Lineage (NCBI taxonomy): Bacteria > Pseudomonadati > Pseudomonadota > Gammaproteobacteria > Aeromonadales > Aeromonadaceae > Aeromonas > Aeromonas sp. S8(2024). The sequence continues at coordinate 114,432 of NZ_JBGLRF010000009.1, forward strand.
GGCCCCGGCATTCCGGAACAGGATTATTACCGGGTACTCAAGCCCTTCACCCAGGGCAACGAGGCGCGTACCGGCAGCGGCAGTGGGCTGGGGCTGGCCATCGTCGCCAAGATCGTCTCCCAGCATCACGGCACCATCAGGCTGGGGCGTGCCGAGCAGGGGGGCTTGCTGGTGGAGATCCGGCTGCCCAAGAACCAGCCGCTGGAGTGGATTGATTGAACGAAGGGCGCATCCGTGGATGCGCCCTTCTGCATTGTCAGGCCTGCGGCTCGGTTGCCTTGCGGTAACGCTTGCCGTATTTCAGCTGCTGGAGCAGCAGGGCGGCGACGATGAGCGCCAACCCGATGGGGGTGGCCGGGTGAATTGTCTCGCCGATCAACAGGTTGAGCAGCACCAGCGAGGCAAACGGCGAGATGAAGATTAGATTGCTGATGGGGGCCGTGTTGGTGGCGTGGCGTAGCGCCATCAGCCAGAGCACGAAGCCGAAGCCCATCTCGAACAACCCCACGTAGATGGCGCCGGCCCACCCCTGCCAGGCGGTCATGGCAAAATCGGAGAGCAGCCAAGTAGCTGCGACAATGAACGGCAGGCTGATGATGAAGCCGAGCAGCAGGCTGACGATGGGATCCCCCTGATTGCGGGTGTTGAGGATCCAGTAGCCGGCCCAGATGAGGGTCGACACCAGCGCCAGCGTCACGCCGAGGGGGCTGTCGAACTGCAGACCGAACACATCCCCTCTGGTCGCGATCACCAGAGCACCGAAGTATCCCAGCACGATGGCCACCCCGTCGCGGCGGCGCAGCTTCTGGCCGAGGAAGGGGACGGCCAGCAGACTGAGGGTGATGGCCCAGGTGTAGTTGAGGGTCTGCGCCTGCTGGGCGGGCAGCAGATCATACGCCTTGAACAGCAGCAGGTAATAGAGGAAGGGGTTGAGCACCCCCAGCGCCAGATAGTAGAGGGGGCGGCCCTTGATGTAGCTGAGCAGCAGCGGCAGCTTGCCCTGACAGGCCACGATCACCCCCAGCGTCAGGGTCGAGGTGCAGGCCGCGACCAGCAACAGCTGCACCGGCTCGAAGTAGGTGAGAGAGAGCTTGAAGGCGCTGGCCACCGTCGACCAGAGGGCGACGGCGCAGAGGCCATATTGATAGGCTTTTTTCTGATCTTTGAGCATGAGAAATCGTTCCGGTGATCAAGGCTGTGGCACAGTCTACCAGCCTGTTTGCAACATTGTCGTTACCCGCGCCGGACGGGTGATCATGTGGCGGCGGCAGAGATCCATCCGTCACATAAAATTGTGCACATTCTGTTCGCCCTCCCTTGCGCAAATTGAAAAAATCCGTATAATCCCCTCCGCTTACCCATGAGGTAAGCCAGACGATATGTCTGCTTGCTGAGTTTTTCGCTTGCGAAGGCCAGCCATACAGTCTCCCCGATATGGGGAGAAACGTGAAAAATCACACCTCTGGCGGGAGTAATCTCGGTCGGGCGGTTTTGATTTATGTTCTTTTATCTATTGGAGCTCTGTCAATGCAGAACCAAAGAATCCGTATCCGCCTGAAGGCTTTTGATCATCGCCTGATCGATCAATCCACTGCGGAAATCGTTGAAACTGCTAAGCGCACTGGCGCGCAGGTTCGCGGTCCTATCCCGCTGCCGACTCGCAAAGAGCGTTTCACCGTTCTGATCTCCCCGCACGTCAATAAAGACGCGCGTGATCAGTACGAGATCCGCACTCACAAGCGTCTGGTAGACATCGTTGAGCCGACTGACAAGACCGTAGACGCTCTGATGCGTCTGGATCTGGCAGCTGGTGTAGACGTCCAGATCAGCCTGGGTTAATTACGGAAAGAGGTTGATAACAATGACAATCGGTCTTGTAGGTCGCAAAGTGGGTATGACTCGCATCTTCACTGAAGATGGCGTTTCTATCCCCGTGACTGTTATCGAAGTTGAAGCTAACCGTGTAACTCAGGTCAAATCTGTAGAAACCGACGGCTACAACGCTATTCAGGTTACCACTGGCTCCAAGAAAGCTAGCCGCGTAACCAAGCCGGAAGCTGGCCACTTCGCCAAAGCTGGTGTAGAAGCCGGTCGCGGTCTGTGGGAATTCCGCCTGAACAACGGTGAAACTTTCACTGTTGGTAGCGAGCTGAAAGTAGATCTTCTCGCTGACGTTAAGCTGGTAGACGTTACCGGCACATCCAAGGGTAAAGGTTTTGCCGGTACTGTTAAGCGCTGGAACTTCCGCACCCAGGATATGACCCACGGTAACTCTCTGTCCCACCGTGTACCTGGCTCCATCGGTCAAAACCAGACCCCGGGCCGTGTATTCAAGGGCAAAAAGATGGCTGGTCACATGGGTGCTGAGCGTGTAACGACTCAGAACCTGGAACTGGTTCGTGTTGACGCTGAACGCAACCTGCTGCTCATCAAAGGCGCAGTACCGGGTGCAACCAACGGCAACGTGATCGTTAAACCTGCCGTCAAAGCGTAACGTCTGAGGAGATAGTAATGGAATTGGTAATGAAAGACGCCAAGAGCGCTCTTGAAGTTTCCGAGACTACCTTCGGGCGCGAATTCAACGAAGCTCTGGTTCACCAGGTTGTCGTTGCTTATGCCGCTGGTGCCCGTCAGGGTACTCGTGCGCAGCTGACTCGCTCTGAAGTGTCTGGTGGCGGCAAAAAGCCGTGGCGTCAGAAGGGTACTGGTCGTGCCCGTGCTGGCTCCATCCGTTCGCCCATTTGGCGTTCCGGTGGTGTGACTTTTGCTGCTAAGCCGCAAGATCACAGCCAGAAAGTAAACAAGAAGATGTACCGCGGCGCTATCCGTAGCATCCTGTCCGAGCTGGTACGTCAAGAGCGCCTGATCGTTGTTGAGAAGTTCGGCATCGAAGCTCCGAAAACCAAAGAACTGATCGCCAAGCTGAAAGAAATGGAACTGTCTGACGTTCTGATCGTGACTGCTGAAGTCGATGAGAACCTGTTCCTGGCTGCTCGTAACCTGTACAAAGTTGACGTGCGTGACGTTGCCGGTATCGACCCGGTCAGCCTGATCGCTTTCGACAAGGTTCTGATGACTGCTGACGCAGTTAAGCAAATCGAGGAGATGCTGGCATGATCCGTGAAGAGCGTCTGCTGAAAGTTCTGAAGGCTCCGCACATCTCTGAAAAGAGCACCATGGTCGCAGAAAAGCAGAACACTATCGTGTTCAAAGTTGCTGTTGATGCCACCAAGGCGGAAGTCAAAGCTGCAGTTGCGAAACTGTTCGAGGTCGAAGTTGAGACCGTCCGTACCCTGAACATGAAGGGTAAGACCAAGCGCGCAGGTGCACGCGTAGGCCGTCGTTCCGATTGGAAAAAGGCTTATGTGACCCTGAAAGCTGGTCAGGACATCGACTTCATGGGCGCAGCCGAGTAAGAGGAGTTCTGAAAAATGGCAATCGTTAAGTGCAAGCCTACTTCTCCGGGCCGCCGCCACGTCGTCAAGATCGTCAACCAAGACCTGTACAAGGGCAAGCCCTTTGCAGCTCTGCTGGACAAGAAAGACAAGTCCGGTGGTCGTAACAACAACGGCCGCATCACCACCCGTCACATCGGCGGTGGTCACAAGCAACACTACCGTATCGTCGACTTCAAGCGCGACAAAGACGGTATCCCGGCCAAAGTAGAGCGCCTGGAATACGATCCGAACCGTACCGCAAACATCGCCCTGGTGCTGTATGCAGACGGTGAGCGTCGTTACATCCTGGCTCCGAAAGGCCTGAAAGCTGGTGATGCAATCGCTTCTGGTGCTGATGCCGCAATCAAGGTAGGTAACACCCTGCCGATGCGCAACATCCCGGTCGGTTCTACCGTTCACGCTGTTGAGATGAAGCCTGGTAAAGGTGCCCAGCTGGCTCGTTCCGCTGGTACTTTCATCCAGATCCTGGCTCGTGAAGGTAACTATGTAACTCTGCGTCTGCGTTCCGGCGAAGTACGTAAAGTTCTGGCCGAGTGCCGCGCCACCATCGGTGAAGTTGGTAACTCCGAGCACATGCTGCGTCAACTGGGTAAAGCCGGTGCAAACCGCTGGCGTGGTATTCGTCCGACCGTTCGCGGTATGGCGATGAACCCGGTAGACCACCCGCACGGTGGTGGTGAGGGTCGTAACAAGGGCATGCAGCCTGTGTCCCCATGGGGCCAGAAGGCTAAAGGCTTCAAGACCCGTAAGAACAAGCGTACCGACAAGTACATCGTACGTCGTCGTAACAAGTAATTGTTAACATAGAGGAATCACCATGCCACGTTCTCTCAAGAAGGGTCCATTTATCGACCTGCACTTGCTGAAGAAGGTAGAGAAAGCGGTGGAAAGCGGGGATAAAAAGCCGGTTAAGACCTGGTCCCGTCGTTCAATGATCATCCCGAACATGATCGGTTTGACCATCGCTGTCCATAATGGTCGTCAGCACGTTCCGGTTTTCGTTACCGAAGAAATGATCGGTCACAAACTGGGTGAATTCGCACCTACTCGTACTTATCGCGGCCATGCTGCTGATAAGAAGGCTAAGAAGCGCTAAGGGATAAATGATGGAAGCTATCGCTAAACACCGTTATGCCCGTACTTCTGCCCAGAAAGCTCGTCTGGTAGCCGATCAAGTACGTGGTCTGTCCGTAGACAAGGCTCTGAACATCCTGACCTTCAGCCCGAAAAAGGCTGCAGTTCTGGTGAAGAAAGTGCTGGAATCTGCCATTGCAAACGCTGAGCACAACGAAGGCGCCGACATCGACGCCCTGCGTGTTGCTACTATCATGGTCGACGAAGGTCCCTCCATGAAGCGCATCCGTCCTCGTGCCAAAGGTCGCGCGGATCGTATCCTCAAGCGTACCGCTCACATCACCGTAGTGGTATCCGACGCTAAGGCTGGGAGATAAGCAATGGGTCAGAAAGTACATCCTAATGGCATTCGCCTGGGTATTACCAAGCCTTGGAATTCTACCTGGTTCGCGAACACCAAAGACTTCGCTGACAACCTGTACAGCGATTTTCAAGTACGCCAGTTCCTGACCAAGGAACTGAAAAACGCGTCCTTGTCCAAGATCACCATCGAGCGTCCGGCCAAGAGCATCCGTGTGACCATTCACACTGCTCGTCCGGGTGTTGTGATCGGTAAGAAAGGCGAAGACGTTGAAAAACTGCGCAAAGCTGTAGCCACTATTGCTGGCGTGCCTGCTCAGATCAACATTTCCGAAGTCCGCAAGCCGGAGCTGGATGGCAAACTGGTTGCCGACAGCATCACTTCCCAGCTGGAGCGTCGCGTAATGTTCCGTCGTGCTATGAAGCGCGCCGTACAAAACGCCATGCGCCTGGGTGCCAAGGGCATCAAGGTGGAAGTTTCCGGTCGTCTGGGCGGCGCTGAAATCGCGCGTACCGAATGGTACCGTGAAGGTCGTGTGCCTCTGCACACCCTGCGTGCCGACATCGACTACGCAACTTCTGAAGCCCACACCACTTACGGTGTGATCGGCGTTAAAGTTTGGATCTTCAAGGGCGAAGTTCTGGGCGGTCTGGCTGCTGTCAACGCTGCCGCTGCTCAAGAGCAAGCTCCTGCGAAGCCCAAGCGTGACAACAAGCGCCGCGCTGCCAAGTAAGGAGATTCGGTAAATGTTGCAACCAAAGCGTACTAAATTCCGCAAGACCCACAAGGGTCGTAACCGCGGTCTGGCCAACTCTGGTAACGAAGTATCCTTCGGTACCTTTGGCCTGAAGGCGACATCCCGTGGCCAGCTGACTGCTCGTCAAATCGAAGCAGCCCGTCGTGCCATGACCCGTCACGTTAAGCGTCAGGGTAAGATCTGGATCCGTGTGTTCCCGGACAAGCCGATTACCGAAAAGCCCCTCGAAGTTCGTATGGGTAAAGGTAAGGGTAACGTGGAATACTGGGTTTGCCCGATCCAGCCTGGCAAGGTTCTGTACGAGATGGACGGTGTACCTGAGGCTCTGGCGCGTGAAGCGTTCGCCCTGGCCGCAGCCAAGCTGTCTGTTCAGACCACTTTCGTAATTAAGACGGTGATGTGATGAAAGCCCAAGATCTGCGTCAAAAGAGCGTCGAAGAACTGAACCAGGAGCTGCTGGGCCTGCTGCGCGAGCAATTCAACATGCGCATGCAAGCTTCCACCGGCCAGCTGGCTCAGACTCACACTCTGAAACAAGTGCGTCGTGACGTCGCACGTATCAAGACTGTACTGACTGAGAAGGCAGGTGCGTAATGACTGATAAAATCCGTACTCTGCAGGGTCGTGTAATCAGCGACAAGATGGACAAGTCCATCACTGTCGCCATCGAGCGCAAGGTAAAGCACCCGATCTACGGTAAGATCATCAAGCGCACTACCAAGCTGCACGTGCATGACGAAAACAACGAATGCAAAGCTGGCGACCTCGTGGAAATCCGCGAATGCCGCCCGCTGTCCAAGACCAAGTCCTGGACCCTGGTTGCCGTTGTAGAAAAGGCCTAATCGGTACTTTGTAGTCTAAACGGCCCCTTGACGGGGCCGTTTGTTTTTTAGGCTACCTTTTCTAAAAATCCTGTGTTATAGTTTCGCGCCTTTTGAAGGCAGCCAGATCCCGAGAGGGATAAGAAGTAAACAAAGCGGAGCACTAAGATGATCCAGATGCAAAGTATGCTGGGTGTTGCCGACAACTCCGGCGCTCGCAGTGTAATGTGTATTAAGGTTCTGGGTGGTTCGCACCGCCGTTACGCCGGCATCGGCGACATCATCAAGGTTTCCATCAAGGAAGCTATTCCTCGCGGTAAAGTGAAGAAAGGTGATGTGTATAACGCGGTGGTCGTACGCACCCGTAAAGGCGTTCGTCGTCCGGACGGCTCTGTCATCCGTTTCGACAACAATGCGGCTGTGTTGCTTAACAACAACCAGCAGCCGATCGGTACTCGTATTTTTGGCCCGGTGACCCGTGAACTGCGTAATGAGAAGTTCATGAAGATTGTGTCCCTGGCACCCGAAGTACTGTAAGGAGTCGAACGATGGCAGCTAAAATCCGTCGCGAAGACGAAGTGATTGTTCTTACCGGCAAAGACAAGGGCAAGCGTGGCAAAGTCACTCAAGTTCTGATTGCTAAAGGTAAGGTAATCGTGGAAGGCATCAACCAGGTGAAGAAACACCAGAAGCCGGTACCCGCACTGGGTCAGGCTGGCGGTATCGTCACCAAAGAAGCCCCCATCGATGTATCTAACGTAGCGCTGTTCAACTCTGCCACTGGCAAAGCTGACCGCGTTGGTTTCCGGATTGAAGACGGCAAAAAAGTTCGCTTCTTCAAATCCACCGGCGAACTTGTGAAGTAATTGGAGTTTAACGATGGCGAAACTGCATGATTACTACAAATCAGATGTAGTAAATGAACTGACCAAGCAGTTCGGTTACAAGACTATCATGCAAGTCCCTCGGATCGAGAAAATCACCCTGAACATGGGTGTTGGTGAAGCGATCTCTGACAAGAAATTGCTGGAAAATGCTGCTGCCGATATGGCTGCCATTTCCGGTCAGAAGCCGCTGATCACCAAAGCTCGCAAATCTGTTGCGGGCTTCAAGATTCGTGAAGGCTACCCGATAGGTTGTAAAGTAACCCTGCGTGGCGAGCGTATGTGGGAGTTCCTGGAACGGCTGATTTGCATCTCCGTACCGCGTATCCGTGACTTCCGTGGCCTGAACGCTAAAGCGTTCGACGGTCGTGGTAACTACTCCATGGGCGTGCGTGAGCAAATCATCTTCCCGGAAATCGACTATGACAAGGTCGATCGCGTTCGTGGTCTGGATATCACCATCACCACTTCCGCGAATACCGATGAAGAAGGCCGTGCTCTGCTGGCTGCCTTTAACTTCCCATTCCGCAAGTAAGGTTAGGGTTATGGCTAAAACATCCATGAAAGCACGTGAAGTAAAGCGTGCGAAGCTGGTAGCCAAGTACGCGACCAAGCGTGCCGAGCTCAAAGCTATCATCGTTGATATGAACGCTTCTGAAGAAGCGCGTTGGGATGCTGTTCTGCAACTGCAACAGCTGCCCCGTGATTCCAGTCCGTCCCGTCAGCGTAACCGTTGCAACATTACTGGTCGTCCGCACGGTTTCCTGCGTAAGTTTGGTCTGTCACGCATCAAGGTGCGCGAGCATGCCATGAAGGGCGAAATTCCGGGCCTGAAAAAGGCCTCTTGGTAAAGAATCTCGGGAGTTAGACTATGAGCATGCAAGATCCGATCGCGGATATGCTGACCCGCATCCGTAACGGTCAGGCGGCGAGCAAAGTTGCGGTTTCCATGCCTTCTTCCAAGCTGAAAGTGGCTATTGCCAAAGTGCTGAAAGAAGAAGGTTACATCGCTGGCTACTCCGTAGCTGGTGACGTGAAACCGGAACTGGAAATTGAACTGAAATATTTCCAGGGCAAGCCGGTTGTAGAACTGATCCAACGCGTGAGCCGTCCCGGCCTGCGTATTTACAAGCGCACTACTGATCTGCCGAAAGTTATGGGCGGTCTCGGTGTTGCTATCGTGTCCACGTCTAAAGGTGTGATGACTGACCGTGCTGCCCGTAAAGCAAGCATGGGCGGTGAGATCATCTGCTACGTCGCTTAATAGGAGGTAGGAAATGTCTCGTGTTGCTAAGGCACCCGTCACTATTCCTGCTGGCGTAGAGGTGACTCTGAACGGCCAGGAACTGTCCATCAAAGGTGGTAAAGGTTCCCTGGTTCGCTCTATTCACGCCGGTGTAGAAGTGACCAAAGAAGACAATGTACTGAAGTTCGCCCCGCGCGACGGCATCGCTGGTGCTGACGCTCAGGCCGGTACTGCCCGTGCATTGGTCAACAACATGGTAATCGGTGTTACCCAAGGCTTCGAGCGCAAGCTGCAGCTGGTTGGTGTAGGTTATAAAGCCTCCATCAAGGGCAATGCTGTTGCGCTGGCTCTGGGCTTCTCTCACCCGGTAGAGCATGCGCTGCCGGCTGGTGTGACCGCTGAGTGCCCGACTGCCACAGAAATCGTTCTGCGTGGTGTCGACAAGCAGCTGGTTGGCCAAGTCGCCGCCGATATCCGTGCTTACCGCGCTCCGGAGCCCTACAAGGGCAAGGGTGTACGCTATGCCAACGAGCAAGTGCGTACTAAAGAAGCTAAGAAGAAGTAAGGTAACACTATGGACAAGAAAGCAGCTCGTCTCCGTCGTGCTACTCGTGCTCGGAAAAAGATGCAGGAACTGGGAGCTACCCGTCTGGTTGTTCACCGTACCCCGCGTCACATCTATGCGCAGGTTATTGCAGCCAACGGTTCCGAAGTTCTGGCCTCTGCTTCCACAGTAGAGAAGGCCATCAGTGAAGCTCTCAAATACACCGGTAACGCAGATGCTGCTACCGCTGTAGGTAAGGCTATCGCCGAGCGTGCCATTGCCAAAGGCGTTCAGAACGTATCTTTCGATCGTTCCGGTTTCAAGTATCACGGTCGCATCGCTGCTCTGGCAGCTGCTGCACGTGACGCTGGTCTTCAGTTCTAAGCTAGGAGTCGAAGATGGCTAAAGTCGAATCTCAAGCCGGCGAACTGCAAGAAAAGCTGATTGCAGTAAACCGTGTTTCGAAAACTGTTAAAGGTGGTCGTATCATGTCCTTCACCGCGTTGACCGTGGTGGGTGATGGTAACGGCCGTGTAGGTTACGGTTACGGTAAAGCCCGTGAAGTTCCGGCCGCTATTCAAAAAGCGATGGAACAGGCTAAGCGTAACCTGAACAAGGTTGAGCTGAACAACGGCACCCTGCACCACCCGGTGAAAGGTGTTCACTCCGGTTCCACCGTGTTCATGAAGCCGGCCTCTCAAGGTACTGGTATCATCGCAGGCGGCGCTATGCGTGCCGTTCTGGAAGTTGCTGGTATCCACAACGTGCTGGCTAAGACCTACGGTTCCACCAACCCAATCAACGTTGTTCGCGCCACTGTAGACGCTCTGGTTCAGGGTCAATCCCCGGAACAGATCGCTGCCAAGCGTGGTCTGCGCGTTGAAGAAATTCTGGGGTAATGCGACATGGCTAACACTGTAAAAGTAACTCAAACTCGCAGCTCTATCGGCCGTCTGCCAAAGCACAAGGCGACTCTGCGTGGTCTGGGTCTGCGTCGCATTGGTCACACCGTTGAGCTGGAAGATACTCCCTGCGTACGCGGCATGATCAACCAGGTTTATTACATGGTTAAGGTGGAGGGCTAAGCATGCGTCTGAATACTCTGTCTCCGGCTGCTGGTTCCAAGCGCGTTAAGCACCGTCCGGGCCGTGGTATCGGTTCTGGTCTGGGCAAGACCGGTGGTCGTGGTGTTAAAGGTCAAACCTCTCGTTCCGGTGGCGGCAAAGTCCGCAACGGTTTCGAAGGCGGCCAGATGCCTTTGAAAATCCGTCTGCCGAAGTTCGGTTTCTTCTCTCGCAAATCTTTGGTTTCTGCCGAAGTGCGCCTGAACGAAATCGCCCTGGTAGAAGGTGATGTGGTCGACGTGAGCACTCTGAAGCAAGCCGGTGTTATTACCAAAAACATCGTGTTCGCTAAAGTTGTTCTGTCTGGCAACATTGACCGTGCTGTGACCGTTCGTGGTCTGTCCGTCACCAAGGGTGCACGTGCAGCCATCGAGGCCGCTGGCGGTAAAATCGAGGAATAATCAGTACAATGGCTAAGAAACCAGGATTGGATGTTAAAGCACAGGGTGGTCTGAGTGAACTGAAGAGCCGTCTGCTCTTCGTTCTCGGGGCGATTATCGTTTTCCGTGCAGGCTCTTATGTGCCGATTCCTGGTATTGACGCCGCCGTACTGGCCGAGTTGTTCCAACAACAGAAGGGCACCATCATTGAGATGTTCAACATGTTCAGTGGTGGTGCACTCTCGCGTGCTTCTATTCTTGCGCTGGGGATCATGCCGTACATTTCGGCCTCGATCATCATCCAGCTGCTGACTGTGGTTCACCCCGCTCTTGCTGAACTCAAGAAAGAAGGTGAATCCGGCCGTCGCAAGATTAGCCAATATACCCGTTGGGGCACGCTGGTTTTGGGAACTTTCCAGGCCATTGGTATTGCAACCGGTCTGCCGAATATGATGCAGGGACTCGTGACTCATCCGGGTTTGGGCTTCTATTTCACAGCCGTTGTGAGTCTGGTCACCGGTACCATGTTCTTGATGTGGTTGGGTGAGCAGATTACCGAGCGTGGGATTGGTAATGGTATCTCGTTGATTATCTTCACAGGTATCGTTGCTGGTCTGCCTCATGCCATTGGCGCTACGGCCGAACAGGCACGTCAAGGGGAATTGCACATCCTGCTGTTGTTGTTGCTGGGCTTGATTGTTTTCGCAGTGACTTACTTTGTGGTGTTCGTGGAGCGTGGTCAGCGTCGTATCGTCGTTAACTATGCCAAGCGTCAACAAGGCCGCCAGGTATTCGCAGCGCAAAGCACACACCTGCCGTTGAAAGTAAATATGGCCGGTGTGATTCCTGCGATTTTCGCATCCAGCATCATCCTCTTCCCGGGGACCATTACCTCTTGGTTTGGTCAGGGCGAGGGCAAGGTCGCCGATATCCTGCAACAGGTCTCTATGGTCCTGCAGCCGGGTCAGCCCTTGTATGAGATGCTCTATGCAGCAGCCATCATCTTCTTCTGCTTCTTCTATACCGCGCTGGTGTTCAACCCCCGCGAGACAGCAGATAACCTGAAGAAGAGTGGAGCCTTTATCCCGGGGATCCGCCCGGGCGAGCAGACAGCACGTTATATCGATAAGGTTATGACCCGCCTGACATTGGCAGGTGCGCTCTATATAACCTTTATCTGTCTGGTACCCCAGTTCCTGATGACTGCCTGGAACGTTCAGTTCTATTTCGGTGGCACCTCGCTGCTGATTATCGTGGTAGTTATCATGGACTTCATGGCTCAGGTTCAGACCCATATGATGTCTCATCAATATGGCGACGTCCTGAGGAAGGCCAACCTGAAGGGCTACGGCCGCTAAAGGTCGGCGTAGTTACGGAGTTAAGCAATGAAAGTTCGTGCTTCCGTTAAGGCAATCTGCCGTAACTGCAAAATCATCAAGCGTCACGGTGTGGTGCGTGTGATTTGCAGCGAGCCAAAGCATAAACAGCGCCAAGGCTAATTTTTTACGGTTAGTACTTGCAACAAATAGTTGTGCTGGCTAATATAGCCAGCCAACTTTTGTTGTGTATTGGTTGACCGCCACGTATCCGCTCACGGGCTTTGTGGTGGTCGTAATCTACTATATGTAGGAGTGAATAGTGGCCCGTATCGCTGGCATTAACATTCCTGACCATAAGCATGCAGTCATCGCTTTGACTGCTATTTATGGCGTCGGTCGTACCCGCTCCAAGGCCATCTGTGCCGCAGCCGGTATCGCTGAGAATGTGAAAATTAAAGACCTGGACGAAGCTCAGATCGAGAGTCTGCGTGAACAAGTAGGTAAATTCACCGTTGAAGGTGACCTGCGTCGTCAGATTTCCATGAACATCAAGCGATTGATGGATCTGGGTTGCTACCGTGGTTTGCGTCACCGTCGTAGCCTGCCTGTTCGTGGTCAACGTACCAAGACCAACGCTCGTACCCGTAAGGGTCCGCGCAAGGCTATCAAGAAGTAACGGGAAGGTAGAAAATGGCTAAAACTCCGACTCGTGCTCGCAAGCGCGTTAAAAAGCAAGTGAGCGACGGTATTGCGCACGTTCATGCATCTTTCAACAACACAATCGTGACCATTACTGACCGTCAGGGCAACGCTCTGTCTTGGGCTACTTCTGGTGGTTCCGGTTTCCGTGGTTCTCGTAAGTCCACCCCGTTCGCTGCTCAGGTAGCTGCCGAGCGCGCTGGTGAGATGGCCAAAGAATATGGCGTGAAGAACCTGGAAGTCATGGTTAAAGGTCCGGGTCCCGGTCGTGAGTCTTCCATCCGCGCTCTGAACGCGGCTGGTTTCCGCATCACTAACATTACTGATGTGACTCCGATCCCGCACAACGGTTGTCGTCCTCCCAAGAAGCGCCGCGTGTAACGCTGTAGCTACTTGGTCTAGGATTGTTGGAGAAAGAAGATGGCAAGATATATCGGTCCTAAGCTTAAGCTTAGCCGTCGTGAGGGCACCGACCTCTTCCTGAAGTCTGGTGTTCGTGCGATTGATTCTAAGTGCAAGATTGACACCGTTCCTGGTCAACACGGTGCGCGTAAAGCGCGTCTGTCTGACTACGGTGTTCAGCTGCGCGAGAAACAAAAAGTTCGTCGTATCTACGGCGTATTGGAAAAACAGTTCCGCAACTACTACCGCGACGCTGCCCGTCAAAAGGGTAACACCGGTGAAAACCTGTTGCAGCTGCTGGAAGGTCGTCTGGACAACGTCGTCTACCGCATGGGCTTCGGTGCTACCCGCGCTGAATCTCGTCAGCTGGTGAGCCACAAGGCCATCATGGTAAACGGTCGCGTTGTGAACATTCCTTCTTTCCAGGTTTCCCCTGAGGACGTGATCTGCGTTCGTGAGAAGGCTAAGAAGCAAGCGCGTATCAAAGCTGCCCTTGAGGTTGCTGGTCAGCGCGAGAAGCCGACTTGGGTAGAGGTTGATGCCGCTAAAATGGAAGGTGCTTTCAAGCGTCTGCCAGAGCGTTCCGACCTGTCTGCCGACATTAACGAACAGCTGATCGTCGAGCTTTACTCCAAGTAAAGCTAGCTTCTAAAGAGAGGACACAATGCTGGGTTCTGTAACAGATTTTCTTAAACCGCGGCTAGTTGACATCGAGCAAGTTAGCCCGACTCATGCGAAAGTGACTCTTGAGCCACTCGAGCGTGGCTTTGGTCACACGCTGGGCAACGCCCTGCGTCGTATTTTGCTGTCTTCTATGCCCGGTTGTGCAGTTACTGAAGTCGAAATTGACGGTGTACTGCATGAGTACAGCAGCAAAGAAGGTGTACAGGAAGACATTCTTGAAATCCTGCTCAACCTGAAAGGTATCGCTGTGAAGCTGGAAGGCAAGGACGAGGTAACTCTGTCCCTGACCAAGTCTGGAACAGGCCCCGTTACCGCTGGTGATATCACTCACGGTGATGAAGTCGAGATCGTAAACCCGGAGCACGTAATCTGCCACCTGACTGGTGCCAATGCTGAAATCAGCATGCGCCTGAAAGTTCAGCGCGGTCGTGGTTATGTGCCTGCTTCTGCTCGTGTTCACAACGATGATGAAGAGCGTCCTATCGGTCGCCTGCTGCTGGACTCCGCGTTCAGCCCCATCGTTCGTATTGCCTACAATGTTGAGGCAGCACGGGTTGAACAGCGTACCGACTTGGACAAGCTGGTCATCGACATGGAGACCAATGGTACCCTGGATCCTGAAGAAGCCATCCGTCGTTCTGCCACTATTCTGGCCGAGCAACTGGAAGCCTTCGTGGATCTGCGCGATGTCAGCGTGCCCGAGAAGAAAGAAGAGAAACCCGAGTTTGATCCGATTCTGCTGCGTCCTGTCGATGATTTGGAGCTGACAGTTCGTTCTGCGAACTGTCTGAAGGCAGAAGCTATCCACTATATTGGTGATCTGGTACAGCGTACCGAAGTTGAGTTGCTTAAGACTCCTAACCTCGGTAAGAAGTCCCTGACTGAGATCAAGGACGTGTTGGCCTCCCGTGGTCTGTCTCTTGGCATGCGCCTTGAGAACTGGCCGCCCGCCAGCATCGCTGACGAGTAATCCAGATTACGGGTTTCACAGATTTAGTTAGAAGGATAAGGTCATGCGCCATCGTTTGAGTGGTCGTCAACTGAACCGGAACAGCAGCCATCGTCAGGCTATGTTCCGCAACATGGCCAGCTCCCTGGTTCGTCATGAGATCATCAAGACGACTCTGCCTAAGGCAAAAGAGCTGCGTCGTGTAGTTGAACCGCTGATCACCCTTGCCAAGACTGATAGCGTTGCTAATCGTCGCCTGGCATTTGCCCGTACTCGCGATAACGCGATCGTGGCTAAGCTGTTCAATGAACTGGGCCCGCGCTACCTGGAGCGCGCCGGCGGTTATACTCGCATTCTGAAATGCGGTTTCCGTGCTGGCGATAACGCCCCTATGGCTTACATTGAGCTGGTAGACCGCCCGGCCGCTGCTGAAGCAGCTGCTGAGTGATAAAAGAAAAAGCCGGGCTTGTCCCGGCTTTTCTTTTAGTGGATTCTGATACTGCCTCAACTGCCTCAACTGCCTCAACTGCCTCAACTGCCTCAACTGCCTCAACTGCCTCAACTGCCTCAACTGCCTCAACTGCCTCAACTGCCTCAACTGCCTCAACTGCCTCAACT
>NZ_JBGLRF010000010.1:0-125995 GCF_041403085.1 Aeromonas sp. S8(2024)
CGTTGCTTTGGTCACTTCATCAGACATTGAAAATCAAAAATTGTTTTTGATGCTCGATGCTGTGAGTGCCCACACAGATTGCTTGATTCAAATTGTTAAAGAGCGTGGCGCTTGTCGCGCTGAGGTGGCGTATAATACCTTCCTCACTTCGAAAGTCAAGCGCTTGTTTTCGCTTTTCTTTCGGCGCTGGCTTCACGAGGAAGCGAGCTAATCAGGTTGGCGTGTTCTGCCGTGCTGGTGAGGGCGC
The DNA here is from genome assembly GCF_041403085.1 of Aeromonas sp. S8(2024). NCBI lineage: Bacteria > Pseudomonadati > Pseudomonadota > Gammaproteobacteria > Aeromonadales > Aeromonadaceae > Aeromonas > Aeromonas sp. S8(2024). The sequence continues at coordinate 248 of NZ_JBGLRF010000010.1, forward strand.
ATTATAGGGAGGCGCGTCGCGATGACAAGGCTTTTTTTGAAGAAAGTCACGGAAATCTCAAATTATCCAATTAGAAACAGCTTACTCAGTGTATATATACAATGTTATCCACAACCCAATGATTTCAGACCCCTTTTATCATCATTTAAGTGGGTCTTCCTCCCGCAAGGGATGCCATACTGGAACGGATAATGTGTCCCGAATGGTCCATGGTAGCGCCCGGCTGGAAAGCTGGTTACCATGGAGGTGAATAGAGTGTTGCACCTTTTTTGCTTTCATTTACAAAAGGTCTTTAAAGATGAATTTATCCAAGTTTCCCGTTTATGTGCAGGCAGCCATCCTTGCCCTGGTGTTGGCACTGGTTGGTTATCTGGTTGCCCAGGCACTGCAATTTTCTTTGAAAGCCGAAGTGATTTTTGCTGTGGGTCTGGCCATCGGCGGTTTCGTTGTACCGCTGTTCCTCAACAACCGTGCGCCCGCCGGCGCCACTGAACAGGCCTCCAATCAGGAGACCTGCACCTTATATGTAGGCAACCTGCCATACCGGGCCAATGAGATAGCCGTGCGTGAACTGTTTGCCGAACAGGGCCAGGTGATCTCTGTCCGTCTGATGAAGGACAAGGCCACCGGCAAGCGCCGGGGATTTGGTTTCGTAGAGATGCCTGCTGCGGACGCCGCCAAGGCGATCGCCGCGCTCAACGACAAGGAGTATCAGCAGCGCACTCTCAAGGTGCGCGAAGCCAATGACAAGCGGGATAAAGATGAACGAGAAGGCAACGAGGTTGACGCCTGATCGGCAACCGATCGTTTGTTAGAACCTGACCTCTTCGAGTGATGACAGCCCCCAAGCTTGCAAGGGGGCTGTCAGTTTCTGGGTCTGGGCATCCAGCCGGGTGCAATAGGCGCTCCCCCCGACATCTTCCATCCGCGTCGGTGTCGTGACCAAACCAGTCAACAGGTGCGCCACCCGTTTGGCAACCGCACTGCCGGAATCCACCAGTTGGCACGCGGGCATCAGCTGCCGTATCTCTTCATCCAGCAACGGGAAATGGGTACAACCCAACACCAGGGTATCCGGATGCTCTTCCCCTTCCAGCCAGTCTGCCAGCACCTCCCGCAACAGCGCCATATTGACCGGCAGACCCGCCAGCTTGCGTTCGGCCTCGATGACCAGCTCGGTCGCCCCCTTGAGCAACACTCGCTTGCCCGGCGCAAACTGGGCGATAAGCTCGTGGGTGTATTCACGGCTGACGGTACCCGGTGTCGCCAGCAGACCGATGCAACCGTTGCGGGTAAGCGCGGCCGCGGGCTTGATGGCAGGCACCACCCCTACCACGGGAATAGCCAGAGCCTCGCGCAGGGCAGGCAGCGCTATGGTGCTGGCGGTGTTGCAGGCGATCACCACCAGATCGATATGATGACGAGCCACCATGGTAGTGACCAGTCGGGTGCAGGCAGCAATCAGGGCAGGCTCGCTCAGCTCACCATAGGGGAAGTTGGCGTTGTCGAAGCAATAGAGATAGTTGTGTGCCGGCAATGCGCGGCGGATCTCGCGGTAGATGGTCAGCCCACCCATACCGGAGTCGAACACGAGAATATTGGCCACTTGAGCTCCCCTTTGGTGCAAGGCGGCGATCATACTCCCGCCCACCGCCAATAGAAAAGGCCCCACCAATGGCGGGGCCCCTCATTTATACAATCACGGTCGGGATCAGAGTGAGTAGTCGACCGTCACGTAATAGGCACGCTCGTCGGCCGGGTAGCCCACCGCAGTCTGGTACTCCTTGTCCAGCAGGTTGTTGATCTTGCCGGAGACCTTCCAGGAAGGCGCGACCTGATAACCTACTGCCAGGTTCCAGACACTGTAGCCCCCCAGCTGGGTCGTGTTGGCCGCATCGCCATAGCGCTCGCCCTGATAGATCCAGCTCAGGGAGCCATCGAACTGCTGCCACTGTGCCTGGGTCACCCACTTGGCCCCCTTGCGGGAGATCAGCTGCAGCTGTTTGTCGGTCACCTTGTCCTTGGGATCCTTGTACTCGGCAGAGACCCGGTGGCTCAGCCAGCCAGTGTCAAATTCCCCTTCCAGCTCGATACCTTCGATCCGCGCCTTGCCAACGTTCTGAGGACTCCAGAGGCTGTTGGAATCACTCGGATTAGTGGGTGCCCACTGGATCATCTGCTCGAAGTCGTTTCGATAACCGGTCACACGCCACTCGACGCCGGCAGTCTGGCCATCGAGCATCAGCTCGCGGCTCTTCGACTCTTCCGGCTTCAAGTCAGGGTTGCCTGAGCTCGGGTAGTAGAGGTCATTAAAAGAGGGGGCGCGGAAGCCGGTGCCGTAACGGGCACTGAGGCGATAATCCTCCGCGAAGCGCCAACCAGCCCCGCTCTGCCAGGTGTTGTGACGACCAAACTGCTTGTTGTCGTCACTGCGACCGCTCAGCTCGGCCTGCCACGTCTGGTTGTCAAACTGGGCCAGAGCATAGAGCCCGGTGTTGTCGCGCTCGTCGGCATCGCTCGGAAAGGCGGTGCCGGAGGAGCGGGAACTGGCATCCAGCATGTCGCGCTGCCAGTCGGCGCCGCCACCCAGGGTCCAGTTCTCGTCCAGCTTGACGTTGTTGACCCAGTTCAGGGTGTACTGACCGGTATAGAGCCGGTCAGTGGCCTGATCGCGGCCGCTGCTGTCCGGGTAGTCGTAGGCATCCTGTTTGGAGAAGGCACCGCGCAGTTCGCTCAGGTAACGCTCGTCGTGATAACGGGCCCCCAGCTGGTAGCTCTGGTTCTCGGTCCAGGTTTCGTTGCGCTGATGGTAGGCCGGACCCCAGGCAGAAGCGGCGGACGATCGGTCGTACTGGGCAATGTTGCGGAACCAGCGGGTCGTGCCGAACAGATCCCAGTTGCCGGTCAGCGCATGCTGATAGTCCAGCATGGCGTTATAGCCCCGGTGACCGTGCTTGTCGCCATCGTTCACCCCTGCGATGGGGTGGACGTTGTAGCCGGTCTCGTCATCGAAGCCCACGGCAACCTTGAGCTGGCCAGCTTCACCGATCTGGCTGGCGCTGCTGAAGGCGGCCTGGCGCTGTTTGCGGGAGCCGGCACCGACATTGAATTTGTGCTTGTTGGTCGCGGGATCGGGACGGGTGATGATGTTGATCACCCCGCCGATGGCATCCGAACCATAGATAGTGGCACGCGCGCCGCGGATATATTCGATGCGCTCCACCTGATTGAGCGGCAGGTTGTTGAGCTCCGTCATCCCGGCGGTCAGAGAGGCGCTACGCACCCCGTCCACCAGCACCAGGGTCTGGGAAGAAGTGCCGCCACGCACCCGCAGCGAGCTCAGCTGGCCACGGCCACCATTGCTCACCACTTCCACGCCGGGCAGGGTCTTGACCACATCGGTCACGGTCTGGGCTTGCAGACGGTCGATCTCGTCACGGGTCACCACGTTGACGGGAGCCAGCACACTGGAGGCAGGTTGGGCGACACGGGTGGCGGTCACCACCATGGTGGGGTTGACGGGAATGGTCAGTGGCTGGGCAAAAGCCGCCGTTGGCAACAGGGCAGCCGCCAATAATTTCTTGGACATGAGAGATCCTTAAGTTCGCGTAAGCATCTACTTCGTGGCCGGTTTCTCTCGGCCCGAAATACGAACTTTGGCAGGTCTTCGGGCTGGGGGGCTGATGGCCTACGGCGACGGCTTCCCACCTGACGGCAGTGCCCTGATGTCGCTTCGTTCCCCCTTACCGCTGCGCGCCAGCTCCGGATTTTCACCGGATTCCCTATTAAGCATGATGCGCCAAAGCGGGAGGATTATAGGCAGGGCGGAGGTGGATGTATAGCCATCCAGATTTCTATTTCTTACCACCCAGCGCCGCCAACCGCTGCTTAGCTCCCTCCATCACCGCCTGTACGCCGGGATGGGAGAGGTGACGACCGGCCGACACCAGATAGTAGGAGAGCGTCACTTCGGCCAGGGTTGCAATCCGTTCGACACCGTAGAGTCGCGCGATCTCGTCGGCCATGGCCAGCGGCGCCGGAAAGATCCCCATCCCCGCCTTGCCAAACGACTTCATCAGGGTCGAATCGTCGAACTGGCCGACCAGATGGGGATGGATACCCTGCTGCCGATACCAGGCCAGCAAGCTGTCATGGGTCGCCGACTTCTCCCCCGGGATCAGCAGCGGCAGCCCTTCGAGGGAGGCAGGAAAACCCTGCCGCGCCCGGGCGGCCAGCTCGGGGCTGGCAAACAGCGCCAGCGGGCTGCGTCCCAGCTCGTGGTTGTAGCCGCGTACCCCGCTGTCGGGGGGGAGCGGGCGATCGATCAGCACCATGTCCAGCTTGTGGCTGGCCAGCTCGCTGAACAGCTGTTCCGCCCGCTCTTCATGGCACACCAATCGCAGCGGGGTGGCCAGCGCCATGGCGGGCGCCAGCAGCTCGAACGCCAAGGTGCGGGGCACGGAGTCGGCGATCCCCACCTGCATGGTCAGATCCTGGCTGGCATGGCGCAGGGTATGCTCCAGATCGGCGCCGAGCGAGAAGATGGCGCCGGCCTGTTCGAGGGCCTGGCGACCGGCGGCGGTCAGGGCAAGCCGCCGCCCCACCCGGTTGAACAGCGCTACCCCGAGGGAGAGCTCCAGCTCGGCCACCTGACCGCTGACGGTCTGCGGCGTGAGGTGCAACTGCTCGGCGGCCCGCGTCACACTACCGCTGCGCGCCACATGCCAGAAGTAATAGAGCTGTTTGTAGTTGAGCATCGGGCCCCTTATCAGTTTTTACCGAACAATCATCAATCAAAATCTGATTTTATCGAAACATCTTGCACTCTAGCATGCAACCACCCTGTGAATTGCCTCCTGCGAACTCCCATGCTGGATGTTGTTGTACTCTTTTTCCTGTTTGGCCTGCTGGCCGGTCTGGTGCGCTCCGAGCTCAAGCTGCCGCCCGCGCTCTACGATACTCTCTCCCTCTTTCTGTTGCTGGCCATCGGCCTCAAGGGCGGCGTCGGCCTGGCGCAGCAATCACTGCAACCGTTATTACCGCAACTGGCACTGGTGATCCTGCTCGGCATGCTGCAAACCCTGGCCGGGTTTGCCGTGTTGCGCCTCAAGATGAACCGGGTAGATGCCGCCGCCACCGCCGCCCACTACGGCTCGGTCAGCGTGGCGACCTTTGCGGTCGGCGTGAACTGGCTCACCGAGCGCGGCATCAGCTTCGAATCCCAGCTCTCCATCTTCCTGGCGGTGATGGAGATCCCCGCCATCCTGGTCGGCATAGTGCTGGCCCAGGGGGTGAGCCGGCAGACCCGCTGGCGCCGGTTGGCCCATGAAACCTTCCTCGGCAAGGGGGTCACCCTGCTGCTGGGCGGCATGGCCATCGGCTATCTGGCCGGTCCCGACGGGATTGCCCCGCTCAAACCCCTGTTCGTCGACCTGTTCAAGGGGGCGCTGGCCCTGTTCCTGCTGGAGATGGGCCTCATCGTCGCCCGCCAGTGCCAGGACCTGCGCCGCCACGGTCTGTTCCTGCTCGGCTTCGCCCTGCTGATGCCGCTCGCCTCGGCTGGCCTCGGCCTGGTGATCGGTCAGCTGATGGGGCTCTCCCTCGGGGGCCTGACCCTACTGGCCACCCTGGCAGCCAGCGCCTCCTATATCGCCGTGCCGGCCACCATGCGCATCGCCGTCCCTCAGGCCAATCCGGGCCTGTCGCTCAGCGCCGTACTGGGGGTCACCTTCCCGTTCAACATCATGCTGGGGATCCCGCTCTACCACAGCTGGGCCCGCCACTTCACGGAGTAGCCACATGCAGACCGAGATCCGCACCCTGCTCACCGTCATCACGGAAGCGAACCTGGAACCTACCCTGCTGCGCACCCTCACCCGCGAGGGGCTGCGCGGCTACACCATCACGGATGCCAGAGGGCGCGGCGACCACGGTGAGCGCAATGCCAGCTGGAGCGAGAGCGGCAACATCCGGCTGGAGGCGATCTGCAGCCGCGAACAGGCGGAACGCCTGCTCGCCCACCTGCAGAGTCGCTACTACCCCGACTATGCCATGGTCGCCTTTTTGCAACCGGTCGAAATCGTGCGACCCGAAAAATTCTGAGCCGGCTTGCCGGCTCTTTTTGCCAACCAGAGACAAACGTTTGACTGCAAGGAGTCATAGCCATGAACACCCCTCCCCTGATCGGCCTGGTAATGGGATCCGACTCCGACTGGCCCGTGATGCAGGCCGCCGCCCGCATCCTCAAGGAGCATGGCGTCCCCTATGAGGCGCGCGTGGTCTCGGCCCACCGCACCCCGGATCTGCTGTTTGAATATGCAGCCAGCGCCCGTGAGCGTGGCCTGCGCGCCATCATCGCCGGGGCCGGCGGCGCCGCCCACCTGCCGGGCATGGTGGCCGCCAAGACCACCCTTCCGGTGCTGGGTGTGCCCATCCCGACCCGCCAGCTCAAGGGGATGGACTCCCTGCTCTCCATCGTGCAGATGCCCAAGGGGGTGCCGGTCGCCACCTTCGCCATCGGCGAAGCGGGTGCCGCCAACGCCGGCCTGTTCGCCGTATCCCTGCTCTCTGTCGCCCAAGATGGCGACGCTCCCCGTTATCACCAACAGCTCGACGGCTTCCGTGCCAAGGAGCGCGACCGAGTGCTGGCGCTCACCCTAGAGGAGCCGGCATGATACTGCCACCCGCCACCCTCGGTATGCTGGGGGGCGGCCAGCTCGGCCGCTACTTCGTGATGGCCGCCCACCGCCTCGGCTACAAGGTGGTGGTGCTGGATCCCGATCCCGCCAGCATCGCCGGTGCGGCTGCCGATCACCATATTGTCGCCGCCTATGACGACCCGGCGGCGCTGCACGATCTGGCCAGCCGCTGCGCCGCCGTCACCTGCGAGTTCGAGAACGTGCCGGCCACCGCCCTGGCCCTGCTGGAGCAGTACCAGCCGGTACGCCCGGCCGCCGGTGCCGTGCGCATCTGTCAGGATCGCCGCGAAGAAAAGGCCTTCCTGAGCAGAGCCGGCATCCCGGTCGCCCCCAACCAGACCCTGCAGCCGGGCGAGCCGCTGCCCGAGCTGCCGGATCACCTCTTCCCCGCCATCCTCAAGACCGCCCGCGAGGGGTACGACGGCAAGGGGCAGTGGACCATTCAGGCCGCCGACCAGCTGCCGCCAGCGCTGGCCGCAAGCGGCGTCCCCTGCGTGCTGGAGAAGCGCCTGCCGCTGGAGGGTGAGTTTTCCCTGACCCTGGCCCGCAGCCCGAGCGGTGCCATCGGTGCCCTGCCACTAGTGCAGAACTGGCACAGCGGCGGCATTCTGGATCAGACCCGCTCCCCGGCCAACGTACCGGCCCTGGAGTCCGATGCCAGACGCATCGCCGAGCAGTTGATCGCCGCCCTCGACTACGTCGGCGTACTGACGGTGGAGTTCTTCCTGGTGGCAGGCAAACTGCTAGTCAATGAGCTGGCGCCACGCCCTCACAACTCGGGCCACCCCAGCCTCGACAACGCCGAGTGCAGCCAGTTCGAGCTGCAGGTGCGCGCCCTGTGCGATCTGCCGCTGCCCACCCAGGTCGCCGTGCGCCCCGCCATGCTGCTCAACCTGCTGGGGGATCTCTGGCAGGCCGGTACGCCAGACTGGGCCGCCCTGCTGGCACTGCCCGGCGTGCATCTGCACCTCTACGGCAAGGGAGAACCCCGTCCCGGCCGCAAGATGGGCCATGTCACCATCACCGCCGCCGACTGGCCAACGGTGGAAGAGACCTGCCAGCGGGTGCGCCAGCTGTTGGGGCTGCCGCCACACTGAGCCCTGAGCCGCGCACAAAAAAAGACCCGGGCCTGGCCCGGGTCTTTTCATTGCTTGCTGCGGTAAGAAGGTGATCAGGCCCGTTCGACCGATACCGGCGCCGGCAGGCGGATGGTGAGGGAGAGCACCAGCGCCACCACCAACAACACCAGGATCAGGTTGAAGGTCGCCATGAAGCCGCCGAACAGGGAGGCCACGATGGAGCCGATGATGCTGCCCAGACCAAAGCCCAGATAGATGACGCCGTAGTTCTTGGTCAGGTTGTTGAGACCGAAGAAGTCGCTCACCAGCGAGGGGTAGACTGTGATGGTGCCGCCGAAACTGAACGCCACGCAGGCCACCGCCACGAAGAACAAGTTGGCATTGAGCGGCACGAACAGCAGCAGCGCCATGCCGGCCAGGGTAATCAGCTGGGCGATGGTGATGACCCGGATACGGGACATCTTGTCGGAGAGGATACCCAGCACCAGCCGGCCACCCAGGTTGGCCATGGCGATGATGGCGACGGCGTTGGCGGCGACCACGGCCGGCAGGCCCACCATGTTCTCGCCGATGTCCTTGGCCACGCCGATGACGTAGAGACCGCTCATGCAGGCAGTGAGGAACATCAGCGCCAGCATCCAGTACTGCGGCTTGCGCATCGCCTCGGCCAGGGTGAAGTCGCGGCTCTCGCTCTGCTGCACGGCGGCGGCCTGCTTGGGCGCATCCTTCATCAGCATGCCACCCACCAGCACCATGGACATGGCGATCAGCCCCCACAACTGGAAGGTGGTCTCCAGGCCGTTGCTGGAGAGCAGCAGCAGGTTGATGTACTTGAAGCCCAGGCTGCCGAGGCCATAGGCGCCGATGGAGCAGGCGGAGATGAGCCCCTTGCGCTCCGGGAACCACTTCACACAGTTGGAGAGGGTCATCAGGTAGCCGGTACCGTCGGCAAAACCGACCAGGATACCGGCGCAGAGGTAGAGCATCGCCAGGTTGCTGGCGTGGGCGGTGAGAAAGAAGCCGATGCCGAGCAGCACGCCAGCACCCAGGGTGACGTTGCGCACCCCGAACCGCTCCTGCAGCTTGCCCGCCAGGGAGGAGGCCACCGCCAGGGAGAGGCTGAGCAGGCCGAAGGCGAAGGCGACCTGGCTCACCGGCTCGTCCAGCTTGTCGGAGAGCTGGGCGTTGAACAGGCTCCAGGTGTAAACGGATCCCAGCGCGAACTGGGTGATGATGGTCCCCAACAGGGTGAGGTAGCGGGTGCGATTCAGATCGATGGTCATGATGCGTCTCGGTCAATGGCCTTAAGGAAACTGGGGCCACTATAGGCAAGACGCCACTCCCGCCGACCGATTAAGGCATGAAATGCAGATCGGCGGGAATGAATGACAATCAGAGCCGCATCAGCTGACGGAACGCCTTGATGTTGCTGCGGCTGACCGGCACCTCGAACGGCAGGTCATGGAGCCGGATGAGATAGGTGCTGTTGAACCAGGGCACTATCTCGCGGATCTTGTTGATGTTGACGCAGTAGGAGCGGTGGCAGCGGAAGAACCCCTCGGCAGGCAACCGGCTGACGAACTCGCTGAGGGTCATGGTCATCACGTAGCGATCATCGCGGGTGTAGACATAGGTGAGCTTCTCGTCGGCTTCCGCGTAGTAGATCTGTTCGCAGGGGGTGACGATGATGCGCTCCCCCTTCACCAGATTGACGGTGCGATTGTGCGGCGTGCCCGATTCGTTCCCCTGCCCCGTCTGCGACTTGCCCGCCAGCTCGAGCTTTTGCAGCAGGCTGATGAGGCGCGGCTCGTTGTAGGGTTTGAGGATGTAGTCGAACGCCTCCAGCTCGAACGCCTCCACCGCAAACTCCTTGTAGGCGGTAACGAAGACGATGTGGGGCGGATGGCTCGACTTGTGCAGATTCTTGGCCAGCAGCAGGCCGTCGATGGAGGGGATCTGGATATCCAGAAACACCACATCCACCTCGTGATCCTGCAGGTATTTGAACGCCTCCAGCCCGTCCTCGAAGCTCGCCACTATCTCGATCTGGCTGTGCTGATTCACCAGATAGATGAGCTCCTCGCGGGCGAGGTATTCGTCTTCCACTATGATGGCTTTCAGCATGACAACGCCTCTCGCAGCACACACTTATCCTCAATCATGATGGCACTCAGCATGGCATCGACTCCTGATCCGGTAGATAGAAACTCACTTCGGTACCCGGCTCCAGCCGCTTGAGGTGCAAGCCATCGCCATAGAGCAGCTTGACCCGCTGATGCACGTTCATCAGGCCGATGCTGCGGCTTTCCACCCGACCGGCGGCGACCCCGTCGATCACCTCCTGGCTGATGCCGTAACCGGTATCGCGCACCGCTACCCGAATGCCGCCCGCCAGCTGCTTCACCTCGATGGTGACCCGACCCGGCGCACTGCGGGGCTGGATGCCGTGCAGGATGGCGTTTTCCACCAGCGGCTGCAACAACAGGCTCGGCACCTGGATGTGCACGTCGTCCACCTCGAATACCACCTCCAGCTTGTCGCCGAAGCGGGCCTGCTCGATGGCCACGTAGTCGCGCACCTGCTGCAGCTCCTCCTGGATGTCGATGAGGGTGTCCCCCTTGTTGAGGTTGTAGCGCAGGTAGTCCGCCAGATTGGCGATGAGCTGGCGCGCCTGCTGGGGCCGAATGCGGATCAGCGACGAGATGGCATTGAGGGCGTTGAACAGGAAATGCGGGTTGATCTTGCTCTGCAACGCGGTGAACTCCGCCTTGCGGGTCATCTCCTTGAGCTGCTCGATGCGCGACACCTCCATCTGGGTGGAGATGAGCTGGGAGAGGCCCACAGCCATCTCCTTGAGAGAGCTTGTGATGCTGTGGGTGCGGCGGTAGTAGATCTTGAGGGTGCCGCTGACGGCGCCGTTCTCCCGCAGCGGAATAATGATGACCGAGTGGAAATCGGAGAGGTGGTACTGGCGCAGATCGTTGTTGATGATGATCTGGTCCAGCAGCACCGCCCGCTGGGTCATGGCACTGATGGCGTGGTGCTCGTCCAGCTCGTAGTAATCCTTGCCCACCCCCACATAGGCCAGCACGTCGCGGGTGTCGGTGATGGCCACCGCATCGGCGCTGATCTCGCTGCGAATGATGCCGCACACCTGGCTCAGGGAGTGGCGATCGATGTTCTGGAAAAACGGCAGCGTCTTGTTGGCAATGTCCAGCGCCAGCTTGGCTTGCTTGGCGGCGATCAGCTCCTTCTCGTCATCCAGGTCCTGCACCAGCTTGATGATGAGACCGATGCAGAGCGCCCCGGCGATCATCGGATAGGCGATGTGGCTGACGATCTCCACCCCCACTGCATGGGGCTCGGTCAGCTGCCAGATAAGCAGCATGGTCAACCCCTCGCAGGCCATCCCCGCCAGGATGCCGTACAGCCAGAGCCGCGACTTGCGGCAGCGCAGGTGCAGCCAGGTCGCCAGCAGGCCGGCGATGATGCTGGCGATGAGACACGGGATCGAGGTGTGACCGTCCATGTCGATGAGATAGCGGTGCAGCCCCGAGATGACCCCGGCCGGAATGCCGACCCAGGGGCCGAACAGGATGCCACCCGAGATGATGGCGATGATCCGCACGTTGATGAGAGCCCCCTCCACCGGAATGCCGGTGTAGGTGCTGAACACCGCGAACAGGCAGAAGATGGCGGCCACCAGCACCAGCTCGGCCGGGGTGTGGTCCCGCTTCTGGAACAGCCGCTGGAACGGCCGGGTGCGGGTCAGGAAGAACAGGGTCATCAGCATCAGCGCCGCCCGTTCGAACACCGCCAACAACATCATCTGATTTTCGAGCAAAACAGGGATTCCGTATCTATGACTAAAGGGAGGACAAGGCGAGGGATCATACCCCGTATCCCGTGTCAGCTCATTCCGAATAGTGGGTTCCAGATTAAGCTTTGCTGCTGACGGGTCGATAGATGAGTGACCCCCTTGCAGCGGGGTAACCTCGATATCCAGGAGATAATCATATGTCTCAGAAAGGAGTTCTGGTGGCACTACTGGCTGGTTGCTGCGCGATGGCGGCTCAGGCCGGCACGCAAACCTATCAGCTCAATTGGCCCGCCACCGCCAGCAAGAGTAGCGGGATGGAAATCTCGCTCACCCACCCGGGCCAACAACCCGTCAATTCCGCTTCCACAGCCAACCCTATCCAGACCGAAGCCATCAACCTCAGCAATCCTGATTTCAACACCACTTACCAATTGCAGGCACGTACCCTGTATGCCAGTTTGCCCGCACAGGCAGGCGCCGACTTCAAGCTGGCGCTCAATGGCCAGTCACTGCCACGACACCATGCCCAGCCCCTGACCCAGGCCACCCGCTACTTCCTGAGCTATCAGGCCCCGGCCGCCAAACCGGATCAAACCGGTGAAGCCGCCTACGAGCTGCTGGTCTACTGGCACGGTTGACCCTCCATGAAGGCATGTTGAACATGCCTTCATTTTTATTTACCCCGGTTCGGACTGCATTCGCACCATGGCCTGTCTGACAATGCCATAGGCATGCTGCAACTGCAGTAAGGCCGTCGGCAACCCCTGTCGTTGCAGTTCGCCGGATTCTATCTCGCCACACACGGCAACCAGTGTCATCGCTCCCATGATCCTGGCCCCCCCCTTCAGCCGGTGGACATAATCCAGAAAACCAGCCAGATCATCAGCTTCAGCCGCTTGCTGCAAACCCAGCAGATCATCGTCGCTGGCACGCACAAACTCACTCAGCAAGGGTTGCATCAACGCGGGCTGGTTACCGGTCAATGGCCCGAGACTCTGCTTTATTCCCTGCATGCAACTGACAATTCTGGACTGCTCTTCCCGTTGTATATGTCGGCACAGACAACGCTCAAGCTCTTCCAGCCCGACCGGCTTGAACAGGCAGTCGTCCATGCCGGCTGCCAGCCCCTCACTGACTTGCTCCTGGCGAGCATCCGCCGTCAGCCCGAGGATAAGACAACGATGAGCGCCAGTGTCCTGCTCCAACCCCCGGCATTGCCGTGTCAATTCGAAACCATTCATGCCGGGCATGTTGAAGTCGGTGATCATCACGTCAAAAGGTGTGTGGGCAAACAGTGCCAGCGCTTCGGCACCCGATTCGGCAGCCGTGGCCTCATGCCCGAGGTATGCCAGTTGCTGGCTGACCAACAGACGGTTGGTAGGGTGATCGTCCACTATCATGACCCGCAACCGTCGGCTGTACTCGGCTACAGCCACCACATCCACGGCCGACTCCTGCTCAGGTGCGACAGCCAGTGGCAATTTCATCTCTATGCTGATGCAAGTACCGCGTCCAGGCTCACTCTCAAGCTGCAGTGAGCCCCCCATGGATTCACAAAGAGAGCGAGCGATCATCAACCCAAGTCCGGTGCCGGAGCGCTGGATGTGCTCTGGCTGGCTGGCCTGGCCAAAGGGTTGGAACAGCCTGGCTTGCTCCGCAGGCGCGATCCCGATGCCCGTATCCCTGATCACCAGATACAAGGTGCACCATCCATCGCTGGTTTTTGATTGCAACTCGACCTGCACCGATCCCTGTTCCGTGTACTTGATGGCATTGCTGACCAAGTTGGAGAGGATCTGCTTGTAGCAAAGGCCGTCGATCTGCACCCAACGGGGATCGTCGGCGACGAACTCCAGTTGCAGATTTTTCTGTCTGGCCAATGCATTGAAGACGGTGACGACAGCACCGGTCAGCGCAACAATGTCATGGGGCTCAGGCATCAGTTCGAGTCGGCCCGATTCAATTTTTGAAATATCGAGAATATCGCCAATCAAACTGAGCAGGTCATTGGCCGAACCATGAGCAATGGTGAGCGACGACTTGTCCTCCTCATGCAACCTGCCACGGCGCAGAGTCAGCTCCAGCAACCCTATGATTGCATTCATGGGAGTGCGGATCTCGTGACTCATGGTTGCCAGAAAAGTCGACTTGGCTCGATTGGCCTCCTGGGCATCCTGGCTGGCCAGAGCCAGCTCATCCAGCAAACGCTGGCGCTCACTGACATCGATCCAGCCGCCAATTCCCCCTTGTACATTACCTTCCAAGTCATAATAAGGTTGCACCCAATGGTAGACATCCACGGCGCCAGTTGGCATGGGCAGGCGATGATCGCCCTGATGAGTGCAACGCACCGCACGAGCCGTGCTCAGGTCCTCAAACAGAGGGGCCATAAAGGGCCAGCGCCGACAATCCTCCTCCATACTCGACCCCAGCAAGCGATGTTTCTCATCGCCGAAGAAACCGGCATAACTGCTGTTGCAGAGAATCAGCCTGCCCTCCCTGTCCCGGGCATAAATGGGATGGGGCGTTCCATCCACCAGGTCTTCGATGAACTTGAGCTGAGCACTCAAAGCCATCTCGGCAACCCGACGCTGGCGTACCTGTTTGTGTAAAGAGAGGCCCCAGAGACTGACCCAGATGGTCAACAGCAGCACCAATACAATGAACACCGCAAACTCTCGCACAAACTCCTGCCAAGTAATCGCTTCCTGCTGGGAGCTCACGCGCCAACGGTTGGACAGCCCTTCCAACTCATCCGGCGGTATGATGGTGATCACCTTGTCCAGAATATCGCGCAATATTTGACGATCGGGAGCAACGGCAAAGGCCGCACCTATCGGAATAGAATCAAACAACTCCCCCGTTATCAGCAGGCTGTCAGGAAACTTGCTGTTGATGTAGTACTTGGCCACCCGCAACGGCAACACGGCTACATCGCAGAGCTCGGTCGCCACGCATCGCAAGGCATCCTCAATCCGGTCAAATTGCCTGGTGGCCAGCTTGCCATATCTCTCCGCGATGGCCTGCTCCGAGATAAAGTCCCGGATCATGGCGACGGTGCCGGACCTCAGCAGCGTCTCTGGCGGGCTCGCCTCATGCTGTATGCCAACCACATATGACAGGGGATCAAGCACAAAAGCGCGACTGAACAGATAACGATGTCGACGCTCCGCAGACGGGCTCAACACGGCAACATCCACCAACCCGCCATCCAGCAGTTGCTGCATCTGCTTTGGTGTTTTGACCGGCACCACTTCGATTTCGATGCCCAATTTGGCTCTCAAAACCTGCAGCAGATCGGCAACGACACCATGCAAGGTATCGTTGATATCGAGGAAGCTGAGTGGCGGCACCCCGCTGTTGACTGCAATCCGGACTTTTTTCTGCTGGCCCAACCAGGCCCACTGCTCACTAGTCAGCCCAACCTTGCGGGCCCCTATCGATAAGCCGCCACCATTCCAACGTTTGGCTATTTCTTCACGCTTACCATCAAATATTTCACCCAAGGCAATATTCAATATTTTCCTGAGGCGCTGGTTTTTTTTCTCAAGGGAGAACGAAAAACCATGCGTATCAATATATAATGGTCTAGATAACTGAATGCTATCCTGATAAAACTTATTGACGATGAAATTACCAGAAATCATGTCTATCATGACGGCATCGACTTGGCCATATGCCACTGCAGATAACGCACTATAACGAGAGGGATATATCTTTATTTTAACATCAGGCAAGTATCGCATTATATCTATGGCTGGCAGATAATACTCCGGGATGGCCACCGTTCTTATATCACGCTCCTTTACGTGAATGTTTTTATATATGGCTGGATCATCCGGCATATATTTATCAGTCAGTAATAATTGCTGCTCTTCCTCATAGGAATTTGAGGTACTCAGCAAGTCGATCTCTTCCCTCTTGAGCGCATCAATGGCCGCCGCGCGAGAGGGATAGGTCTTTACGACGATCTCGACATGCAACAGGTGGCTCAACATACCGGCTATGTCGGCAGTGACCCCTTCATAGGCATTGGCACGCAAGGTGATATCCATCGGGGGATTGTCTGGCCTGGGTACTCCGAGCAGCAGTCGACCACGATTTCTCAGCCACAACCAATCTTCCGCATGCAGAGGCAGGCTCCGTTTCTCGAGATACTCGCTATCATTGCGCGCATAGATGTGCAGCAGCTCTGTCTCCAGCTCATGGGCAAAGGAACAGAATGTACAAAGGCTGACCAGTATGGTCGTGAAAAATTTTATCATGCTCACAACAACTCTTGGCGCCTGGCCAGACTGATCAGGTCAACCATGTTAGTTACATTAAGTTTTTGCATGAGCCGGGTCTTGTATGTACTGACTGTCTTTTCACTGAGTAACATATTTTCGGCAATATGCTTGTTGGTGTGCCCCTGGCATATCAAAAGCAGGACACTCATCTCTCTGTCAGAGAGTGTAGACAGCAGATCAGCACGATCCACCTCGTGGGCATGCCTGGCTCCAGCAATAATATCTCGAGGAAAATAGAGCTGACCTTTTTTTATTTTATCAAGGGCGGCATTTAATAATGAAAGGTCATCAAGCTTGGATATGAATCCATCCGCACCAGCCTGTAGGCAGCGTACCATAATATGATGTGTAGCTTGTCCAGATAATATTACCACCTTGATGGCGGGATCCATATCCTTCAACCTCTTGATGACCTCTATACCATCCAGCCTGGGGATTCCTATATCTAGAACAACCATCTCAGGTTTATTTTTTCTAGCTAAAGAGATAGCATCAACACCATTATCAACTTCTGCCAGAATATGATGGCCCGCCTGTTTCAATAAAATATTAACGGCCATTCTTATCGCTGGATGGTCATCGACTATTAATATTTTTGCCATATAGTTACCTATCCTTAACCCGTTTGATTCTGCATATAGTAACTACAAAATCAGTGCGTGTACCATATGACACTTAAATATTAATGATATGTTACACACATCTGTGGATTGCGGGTTTCATTACTTATAAACAAATTTAATTATGCCTTTTTACATATAATCATCAGACACTTACAAACAGATATATTCCTTTGAATCTCTATTTTGGCTTGCACTATTTCCAGCACTTCACTCTCATCTGAGATAACCCACCAACGCACCGGTTCATCTGGTTAAGGTAAGCACCAAAATACTTAAAAATCAAAATCATAAGAAAAATAAACCCCCATGCTCATCATGGGAACAAGGTCTATTTTAAGTTGCAGGTCATAACCATCTTTTAAGACTTTTCCTACACAGCATTAGATCGATCCAAACAGGTCGGGCCGCTATCTTGATTGACGAAAAGATGAGCTGGTTGATGGAGCTTTATGCTTCGGCAACTGGCAAAGCCGTCTGGACAAACAAGTCCGGCAAGATGGAAAGCGGACGCACCCCGGGTGCGTGAAATCAAAAGGGTGGCTAAACGCCCCCTATCAGGAAATGTGTAGGAAATATAAAGATGAAAAAGACTCTGATTGCACTGGCAGTGACTGGTCTGGGCTTTGCCGCCACAGCTCAGGCTGCCGTTGAAGCATCCGCGGTTGCCACCTGGCAGGCAACCGCCAAAAAAGACACCACCTCCGAGCTGGTTGTCACTCCGCTCTCCAGCCTCTCCTTCCAGTATGCCGAGGGGATCAAGGGGTTCAACACTGTCAATGGCCTGTTCGATGTTGCCATCAAGGGGGATGCCAGCGCGACCTCCTTTACCCTGAAAGCCAAGAAGCTGAATGGCACCCTGAACCATCTGGGTGGTAACTCCACCGTCGATGTGGGCGTGTTGTGGGGCGGTGCACCGGTCAGCACCACGGCCTACACCACCCTGATCGATACGGCGGCAGGCATCAGTGGCGGCAACCTATCTCCCATAGCCCAAGGTTTCAAGGAAGACACCCAACGAACCACGGCGCAGGGATCCTTCAGTTTCAACATTGAGAGTGCGACCGCCAACGGCAGCACAGCCACCTTTGAAGCTCTGCCCGATGGCCTGTGGAGCGGTGAGGTCAACGTCGAATTCGTTGCCAACTGGGCCTGACACCTCGACACATATCACTCGGGGCCCTGCGGGGCCCTTTGTATTCACAGGAGATGACATGAACCCGAAGATGCTGTTGGCATGGATGCTGTTTATCCCCGGAACAAGCCAGGCGATCAACGTCGGGTCGGTAACCACCTTTATTGATGCTGGCAGTCAGGATGTCGCCAAAGAGATCGAGAACGCCAGCGATCAGGCCAGGCTGGTCACCATTACGGTCACGCGTATCTCCTCCCCGGAGGAGGGCGGACAAGAGATGCCTATGGAGGTGGACGGCGAACTCATGCTGTCGCCGAGCCGGCTGATGTTGCCTGCCAACGCCAAGAACAACGTGCGGTTCTTTTACAAGGGCCCGCAGGATGGCAAGGAGCGTTATTACCGTATCCGCTGGCTGGATACCGCACTGTCGATGGACGACCAGCGCAATGAGCGCCGCCAAGCCATCGCCACGACCTCGGCCCAGATAGGCACCATCCTGGTGGTCACACCACGCCAGCAGAAGTTTGATTACCTTCTGCAGGGTAACGTTCTGATCAACAAAGGGAACGCCTCATACCGCACGGTGGCCTATGGCACCTGTCTGAAACAGCGCCAGGAGCAGTGCAAGGAAACCTATTACGACCTGCCGGGTAAACAGCGTCACTTCCGCCAGGTCGACCTTCGCGATCCAAAGAGCCATGTCGGCCTCTGGCTGGGCCAGGAATTCGTCGTCATCAAATAACCCTTATGTGCTGGTACTACCCCACCACCCGGTCGAGTGGCGGTGTTGTTTTGCCGAAATTTGAAACCATGGTGTGTGATATGTTGAAAAAAGCCTGCCTGTTGCCAGCCTCATTGCTGATCGTGATGTCAACCTCGGCCAGCGCAGCAGCACCACTGAAAATTGCCAACGTCATCATTCCTGCCAGCTTTGCCAGCGCACTGGCAGAAGGCATTGCCGTACCGGTCAGACTGCAGTACCGGGATCAGGCGTTGGCACTCGATACCACCACCGAAGAGTCCATAGGCAACGCCACGCTGATCCTGCGGGACGGCGCCCTGCATCTGCTCAACCTGGACTTCAATCAGGGACAGAGCGAAGTAGCCCTGCGCCAGGAGCTGGTGGATCTGCTGCAACAGAATCAGCTGCGAACCTTCTCCAGCGACGGACGCTTGGTCATCAACGACAGCGCCACCCTGCAGCTCGATCTGATCGCCATGCTGCTGACCATACAGGTCACCAAGGCCGCCTTTGGTGAGAAACGCATCAGCGCGGCCAAGACCAGCCTGACCCCCACCGTTGAAACACTGACCAGCGTCAACCGTTACAATCTGGGCTACTCCTTTGCCAACAGCCACCAGGCGGGCAGTACCAGCACCAACTTCGCCCAGCTCAACAGTCTGGTGGGGTACAGCGAACACCATCTGGATCTTGATGGCTCTCTCTACAATCTGGGGGAAACAAACCAGAGCGGCTCACTCTATCGCGCCATGTATGAGCGGGATATCGAAGATCGCCGCTTTGCGACCGGCATGGTATCGACCTGGGATCTCCAGACCCTGGGGGGCGTATCAGCCCTGAACGCCGGCCGGATCTACGGGCTCTCTTACGGCAACCAGGCGCGCTCACGCACCATCAACGAGAGCGAGTCCACCACTCCTGTCCAGGTTTTCATGCCCTCGGCAGGCGAGGTCCGGGTTTATCGGGATGGCAAGCTGATCGGCCTGCAGAATTTCTCTATCGGCAATCACAAGATCGATACCAGCCGCTTCCCTCATGGTTCCTACAGCGTCACGGTCGAGGTCCATATCGACGGTCGTATGACGGAGTCCAGCAATCAGCGCGTCACCAAACTCAACAACAACCTGGGCTTCGATCAGGAGTGGGGCTGGCAGTCATGGGGCGGACTGATTGAAGCCAGCCTGGATGGTACCCGCTCTCCCCTGCTGGGGCTGTCGCTGGCTCGTACCTTCGACACCACCAATCTGACTCTGACTGGCTATGGCTTCAAGGATGCCCTGGTCAGCGAAAGCCAGGCCAGCTGGCAACTGACCGACAGAATCAGTACCCAGCTGCAGGGGATGCTGGCCTCGGATACCTCCTGGCGAGTCTCGTCCGGCGTAACGGCGCAGGTACACGACAACGTCTCGCTCTGGCTCAGTCAGGAAAAGCTCAACAGGGGCAACAAGCTGACCACGGCAGCCCTGGATCTCTATACCGCCGGCGTCAGCATCAACCTGAGCGGCTGGCATGACAAGCTGGGCAACCTCTCGTTCAACACCACGCACGACCGCGAACAGGGGAGTGACCGCAGTTATATCGACTATTACCAGGGCCTCTACTCCGGCCGTTATGGCCAGTTGTCGTTGCGCACCAGCCTGCAAAGCAGCAGCGCGACCCTGAGCGGGTTCAACAACAAGAGCCTGACACTGGACTACTCAATCCCGTTCGACAACCTGTTCAGTCTGGGCATGAGCAGCAATGAAGAGGGGCACACCACGGCCAATCTCAGCTATCAGCGGCGCATGGAAGGTTTCATCAATACGGCAACACTCAACGGCGCCAAAGTCATCAGTGGTGCGGAACAAAAAGAGCTGGCTCTCTCGGGCACCCTTGGCTTCGAAAACAGCGTGACGGGCGGCACCCTGACCCTGGGTCGCAACCATGGAGGCGACGTGAACGGCAACCTGGTTGCACGTGGCTCTGTCATCACCACGGGGGATGAAATCCTGGCTTCCAGCCAGAACCGCTCCGGCTCGGGCCTGCTGATCGATACCGGCATCGGCAAGAAGGGCAAGATGCTCGCCAAGATCAACGGCCAGGAGTACTCGCTGGAAGGCAGCAAGACCTTTGTCTCCCTCTCCCCCTTTCAGGAATACGAAGTGGAGCTGCTCAACAGCAAGACGACCAAAGACAGCTATGACATCAACACCGGCAAGCAGCGCTATACCCTGTTTCCCGGCAACGTGGCCAAGCTGGATGCAACCCGCTCGATCAAGGAGATGGTCACCGTCTTTGGCATCATCCGCGCCGAGGATGGCAGCGTGATCGCCAACGCCAGGATCGACAACCATATCGGTACCACAGTGACCAATGAGACCGGCGAGTTTTCACTGGATGTGGACAAGGCCAATCCGGTATTGAGCTTTAAACACGGCAACGAATTCTGTGAGGCAGAACTTGATCTGGCACAGCAGAGCGGTGCCGCCTGGGTCGGTGATGTGATCTGTCGCGGCCTGCCCACTTACGCCATGGCAAGAGGTTGATGGCATGAACATGACAAGAATAGGTATCTCGGCTTGCTTTATCGGCGGCATGCTTGCCAGTGCTGGCATCCAGGCCGCCGTCTCCAAAACCGTCTGGGGTGATGCGCCGCTACGCAATTTTCTGTTCATCGAAAACCAGGAAGACAACAACCTGTTTGTTGCCCCGACTGATGCCCTCGATCCCCGCCTTACCGGGGCCAACGCCTGGACCTCTCTCAAGGGCACCCGCCAGGTCAGCCTGGCTTATGTCGACAACGGCTATAACACCGACATCAATAACTGGAATGTGGACATGTGGGAAGAGGGGCCCATCAACCAGCCCTACATCAACCAACGCTGCATCATGAGCTACGCTCGCTGCGATCCCAATACGGCCGAGGCCGTCAACAAGCCTGCTGTAGTTGATGACAAGGGCTTCTACGGTCTGCTTGGCGCGGCAGCGGGTTGGGGCCATGCCAAGCTGAGCGCCAGTTTCTTCGACTACCTGAGAAGCATGCCGGTCGGCAGCAGACTGCTGCGTGAAATGAACCTGTGCGCCACCCTGGTCAGTTTCAACGCAGCCACAGGGGCGCGTTGCAAGGATCAGGCAAGTGGATACTGGTATGTTCGCAAGGTAGAACACAAGAAGGCGGGTCATATCAAGTTCACCCAAACCAACGCCATCAGCGAAGTGACCGTCGACAGCAATGGCAATCCCTATGTATTGCCAGGTTCCCGCGGCTGCGAAAACTATGTACTGAATAATGTCAGCGGAGTGCTGTGCCGCTTCCTCGATTACACCTTCATCGAAGATGGCAGCCAGACCTTCGATCCCATCTATCTGTTTACCAATATCAAGGATGCAGGCCTCAAGTCAGCCATCTCGGCCACCGATGTGCAAGTCACCGCCAACATGACCAACTGGGCTTGGAATGGCTATGACTACACGACGCGCTACCTGAAGAACCAGCAATCCGTATCCCTGTTTCTCTCGGGCAACTTCTTCAAGCAGGTCGTACGACTGGGTTTGCAGGATCGGCTGACCCGAGACCTGATCAACTTCAATATGCGCAATGCCCATGCCCCTGAAAGCGGCTATTACGAGTTCAGCGGCACCACGGAAATCATCATCAAGCCACGCCAGTTCAGCGTCTCCATCCTCTCGTCAGAAGGGATCACCAATCCCTATCGTGAGGGAGAGATCGGTAAAGACGTGCTGTCGTTTCAATACAATATTTCGGACAGCGGCCCGGTCTCGGCCGATGTGCTGGAGATGATCCTGGCCCAGGACAAGGGGAACCCTTATCAGGGCTACTGCACCTTCTATCCCGCCGATAGCCAGGAGCCCGAGAACGCGGTGCCCATTCCAGCCAGATTGGTGTTCGATTCCACCCGTTATGGCGCCAACTACCGCCATCCGATCGGCTGTGACCGGGTGCCGGTCGATATCAGGACGCTCGCCATCAAGGACAGCCAACCGGCCCACAACTGGGTGGACCCCAACGGCAATCCCGGCATCACCCGTTTCTATCTGCTCACACTGGACTTTGACCTGACCGATCCGAGGGCCGCACAAACCACGGAAGGCAGCATGTGGGAAGGAGAACGACACCAGAGCGGCACCCTGACCATCAAGGGCAGCTGGCGCTAGCAATCAACATGGATCTCAGGACAATGAAAAACTTGGCGCGCGGTTTGCCTCTGGGACTAACGACTCTGCTGCTGGCCGGCCCCCTGGCGTGGGCCATCGACATAGGTCCCATGACCGCCATCATGGAGCACGATGAAGAGTTCATCTCCCGCACCGTCACCAACAACGCCAGCACACCCAAGCTCTACGAGCTCGCGGCGTATCGCATCACCAGTCCGACGGCGGACGAGGCCATGCTGCCCATGGCCCCAGGCGAATTGTTGTTCGCCCCCAAGCGGTTTGTGTTGCATCCCGACCAGCGGCAGCACGTCAAACTCTATTACAAGGGGCCAGGTGATAGGCAGGAACGCTACTACAGGGTCGTTTTCACCGAAGTGCCGGCGGCACAGGCCGGTACACCCGATCACCCAGGCAAGCGCAGCTCGGTCGAGATGACCATAGCGTTGCAGTCCATCCTGGTGGTGAGACCACGCCAGGAACAGTTCGCATACCGCCTCGATCAGATGACGGGCAGCATCACCAATACCGGCAACAGCTTCTTTGAGTTCATGGTGAAACAGGGGTGTGATCAGCCGGACAGCATGGCAGACAGCAAATACCTGCTACCCGGCGAGACCTATCACAACCCCAAGATCCGTCAGCCAGGCAACCAGAAGTTGATCGTGCATCAATCCCGCTTTGTGCGGGTTGGCAAGGACTGTTGGCCGGATTAGTCACCTGCCACCAGGCGCCCGGGCTTGGGCAACGCCCTCACCATCAGGATGACAATGTGGCCAGCCGGGCGGCGAAGCCCATGAAGAATAGGCCGATGAGGCCGTTACCGAGTCTGGCGAGGCGTACCTTGCGTGCAAAGAAGCGGGCCATCAGGGTGCCGCCGAAGATCAGCAGGGTCAGATAGACGAAGCTCATGGCCTCCAGCATGCTCGCCAGCACCAGGTAGGAGAGCCAGGTGTGGGCATAGTTGAAGTCGACGAACTGCACGAAGAAGGAGACGTAGAACAGGATCGCCTTGGGGTTGGTGAGGCTTAAAGTAAGCGCCTTGGAGAAGTAGCGCTCGCCGTGCTCGACCACGGACGCCTGCCCTTCCCTCTTGGCGATGAAGTTGGCGTACAAGATCTTCACCCCGAGATAGAGCAGATAGAGGGCGCCGAGATAGCGCACCAGGGTGAACAGCAGCGGGGTAGTGCGAATGAGGGAGGCGATGCCCAGATAGGCGCAAAAGATCAGGATGGCGTCGCCGACGAAGACCCCGAGGGCCGCCTGGTAGCCCGGGCCGACGCCGCGGCTCGCCCCGGTGCGCAGCACATAAATCGAGTTGGGTCCCGGCGCTATGATGATGAAGAAGAGCCCGACCAGATAAGTCCAGACATTGATGACACCCAGGCTCTCAAACATGGCGCGCCCCTCTGGACTTGGAAAACAGCCCGCTCAGGCAGGTCCAGACGTTGATGACTCCCAGGCTCTCAAACATGATCCCTCCATGGCGGGTAGCGACCCACATAATGCGACGACGAGGTTTCTATACTAATCCTCCGCCCGCCGAGCACAAGCACCGAGCAATGATCCGTCATATCTGGACTGCACATCCCCGCACTCACCACTTTGTGGTGTCCAGATGCATCGGGATCAGGCATGTTAAGCCATATCCAGATTCACAGAACCCGCCCTCATGGAAAAGAGCCTCAGTACCGATCAACCACTCGCCGCCGCTGCCGCGCACGATGCCTTGAATCGCACCAGCTATCCGGTGATCGCCGCCATCAGCTTCTCGCATCTGTTGAACGACATGATGCAGTCGGTGCTGCTGGCCATCTATCCGCTGCTCAAGCTCGGCCTCAACCTGTCGTTCGCCCAGATCGGCCTCATCACCCTCACCTACCAGTTCACAGGTTCGCTGTTGCAGCCGCTCATCGGCCTCTACACCGACCGTCGGCCCATGCCCTATTCATTGCCGTTCGGCATGGGCTTTACGATGATCGGCTTGCTGTCGTTGTCGCAGGCAGCCAGCTTCGGTGCCGTGCTGCTGTCGGCCATGCTGATCGGTATCGGTTCGTCGGTGTTCCACCCGGAATCGTCCCGGGTCGCTCGCATGGCGGCCGGCAGTCAGCCCGGGCTGGCCCAGTCGCTGTTCCAGATCGGCGGCAACCTGGGATCGGCCATAGGCCCGCTGCTCGCCGCGCTGATCATAGTGCCACGGGGCCAGGGCAGCGCGGCCTGGTTCTCGCTGTTCGCCCTGGTCGGCGTCATCGTGCTCAGCCTGGTCGGACGCTGGTCCAGCCACCACGCCGCCAACTTCCACAAACGGATGAAGGCGCACCTCGGTCACGGTCTGAGCCGCCGCCAGATCGGCTGGTCGCTGACCATCCTCGGCCTGCTGATGTTCTCCAAATTCTTCTACATGGCCAGTCTCAGCAGCTATTACACCTTCTACCTGATGGACAAGTTCAGCCTGTCGCTGGACAGCGCCCAGCTCTATCTGTTCGCCTTCCTGTTTGCCGTCGCGGCAGGTACCGTGCTCGGCGGGCCGATCGGTGACCGCATCGGTCGCAAGCGGGTGATCTGGATCTCCATCCTCGGCGTCGCCCCCTTCACCCTGCTACTGCCCCATGTCGACCTGTTCTGGACCTCGGTGCTCTCGGTCATCATCGGCCTGATCCTGGCCTCGGCCTTCTCTGCCATCCTGGTCTACGCCCAGGAGCTGGTCCCCGGCAAGGTCGGCACCATCTCCGGCCTGTTCTTCGGTATCGCCTTCGGCATGGGGGGCATAGGGGCGGCTCTGCTCGGCCAACTGGCGGATGCCACCAGCATCGAAACCGTGTACCGGGTCTGCGCCTACCTGCCGCTCATCGGCCTGCTGACCGTGTTCTTGCCAACCCTTAGAAAGGGATAGCGGGCCACCCCGCGAGGAATGCAACCCATAAAAAACGCGGCCTGAGAGGCCGCGTTTGACGTGGATGAGAGCAAGGGTTGGTCAGCAGTACTGCCCGGCTACCCAGCCGCCGGGGCTACAGTCCCACTGAAAGTTGCCATCACAAAGGCCGCTATCGCGCTCATCGACGATACAGCAGCAGCCTCTATCAGCAGTACTGGCCAGCCACCCAGCCGGAGGACCAGGCCCACTGGAAGTTGTAGCCACCGAGCCAGCCGGTCACGTCCACCACCTCGCCGATGAAGTAGAGGCCGGCCACCTTGCGCGCCTCCATGGTCTTGGAGGAGAGTTCGTTGGTATCCACCCCCCCCAGGGTCACCTCGGCGGTGCGATAGCCCTCGGTGCCGTTGGGCAGGATCTGCCAATCCCCCAGCAGGGTGGCCACCGCCTCCAGCTCCCGCTCGTTGTACTGGCGCATCGGCTTGCTGACCAGCTGGCCCAACTCCACCAGCTTGTCGACGAAGCGCTTGGGCAGCTCGCGCCCCAGCACGGTTTTCAGCTCCTGCGCCGGATGGGCCTGGGCCCACTCCCTGAGGGTGGCGGCGATGTCGAGCTCCGGCAGCAGGTTGATGTGGATCTTCTCCCCCGCCAGCCAGAAGGAGGAGATCTGCAGGATGGCCGGGCCGGAGAGGCCGCGATGGGTGAACAACATGGCCTCCTTGAAACAGGTGCCATCCTCGGCGGTCACCGCCACCGGCAGGCTGACCCCGGCCAGATCGGCGAAGGCCTCTTTATCTGCCTGATGCAGGGTGAAGGGCACCAGCCCGGCACGGGTCGGCAGCACCTTGAGGCCGAACTGCTCCGCCAGCTTGAAGCCGTAGGGGGTGGCACCGAGCTTCGGCATGGAGAGGCCGCCGGTGGCCACCACCAGCGAGTGGCAGGTTATCTCACCCTGACTGGTGGTCAGCACGAAAACCTCGTCGTTCTTGCTGACGGTGAGGATCTCGGTCTGGAACTGCAGGGCCACGCCGGCCCAGTCGCACTCGGTCAGCAGGATGTCGACGATCTCCTTGGCACTCTCGTCACAAAAGAGCTGGCCCAGGGTCTTCTCGTGATAGTTCAGGCCGTGCCGGTCCACCAGCTCGATGAAATCCTGCTGGGTGTAGCGCGCCAGCGCCGACTTGCAGAAGTGGGGGTTGGCCGAGAGAAAGGCGTGGGGGCCGGCCTGATGGTTGGTGAAGTTGCAGCGGCCGCCGCCACTGATGAGGATCTTGCGGCCCGGCTTCTTGGCATTGTCGAGCACCAGCACGGAGCGGCCCCGATAACCGGCCTGGGCCGCACACATCAAACCGGCCGCCCCGGCGCCGATCACCACCACATCAAACTGCTTCATCATCACTCACTCATCCAAAGAAAAACGGCCCCTGTTCAAACGAGAGACCGTCATTGTACCCGGCAGACACCAGCCCAGCGGTTGCAGGAGATTTGCAACAGAAAACGGCCCCAGTTAAGAGGGGCCGTCATTGTACTGGCTGAACACTAAGTGTCCACGACTATCAGGCGTTGCCATCCATGATGCTGGCCGGGGCGCCCTTGGCCAGCTCGGCCAGCTCCTTGTCGATGAAGTAGAGGCCTTTGCCGTCTTCACCCACCAGGCTCAGACGATCGACGATGCTCTTGAACAGCTTCTCCTCTTCATGCTGCTCGGCCACGTACCACTGCAGGAAGTTGAAGGTGGAGTAGTCCTGGGTGGTGAACGCCACGTGAGCCAGGCCGTTGATGCACTTGGTGATGTGGTATTCATGCTCGAGGGTGGTGCGGAAGATGTCGCCCAGCGACTTGAACTCGTGGGGAGGGGCATCGATGGCACCCAGCAGTGGCATGGCACCGGTCTCGCTCACGTAGGTGAACAGGCGCTCCATGTGCTGACGCTCCTCAACGGCGTGCTGGCGCAGGAAGGTGGCCGCCCCCTCGAAGCCCTTGTCCTCGCACCAGGCGCTCATCTGCAGGTAGAGGTTGGAGGAATAGAATTCAAGATTAATCTGCTCGTTCAACTTCTCGATCATGGCTTTGGCCAACATGATGATTCTCCACTGTGATTTGGTCACGATTGTCGCCACAGTTGCTGCCCGACGCAACCAGATAGCGCGGCCGAAGATCCCAGTTGTGACAGCTTTTCGCCTCATCCTATCCCCCATACGGTTATAGAGAAGCAAAGAAACATGGTGTAAGCGGATTCAGCCATTATGATGGCGCCAGTGGTCGGGGAAAGGATTCAATGAGATTCATAATGGCACTGGCACTGCTCTGGATGACCCAGTTGCAGGCAGCTCCCTCCTTGCTGAAAGAGGCTGAATTACAGGCGGCGCGCGATCCCGTCGGCTATCTGCAGCGCCTCGACGCCAGTCACCAGCAGGATATGGAACTGTTCTACGCCAGGTCCCTGGCCCAGGCCGCGCTGGGGCGCTATCCACAAGCCCTGCTCGACAACGCCCGGGCCCGCGGGCTGGCCAGCGCCCAGCAGGAGACCCTGCGCCTGCTCGACTTTCGCTTGCAGCAGATCGCCCTCACCCTGGACACCGAGGCGCCGGATCAGGCGCTCACCCTGCTGGAGCAGCTCAGACCCGCCGTTGCCGGCCATCCTCAACAGATCTCGGAGTGGCACGCCCTGAACGGGCTCGCTCTCTACCGCACCCAGCAACTGAGCCCGGCCATCGCCGAACTCAAGACCGCCTTTCGCCTCAAACAATCGGTACCGGACTCCCCCATCGCCAGCCTGCAGTGTGCCCGCCTGCTGATGACCCTCGGCAACCTCTATGCCGATCTGAACCTGGCGCGGGAAGCCGAAGGCTACTATCTGGAGGCGCTGCAACGCATGGTGCAGCTGGGCGAGCCCAACAGCCAGATCATCATCCGCGCCAACATGGCGCGGCTCTATATCGATACCGATCGCCCCGCCCAGGCCAGGCGGCTGCTGGACAACCTGCTCAGCAACCCGGCGCTGGCGCCGGATTACCGTGCCATCATCCTCGGCTATCAGGCCATGGCGCTCAACGCCCAGCACGACTGGGCCGGCGCCCTGCGTACCCTGGACGAGGCACAGGCGTTGTATCGGCAGCTGGGCTACCCGGAAGCCGGCATGCGCCTGCAGGAGACCCGGGCCCGAGCGCTGCAGGGTAGCGGCGAGAAACAGCTGGCGCTGCAGGTGCTGACCAGCCAGGGGAGTACGGGGGCCGCCAGCAAGGCGCTGCAGGCCAGTCTGCTGGCGGACCAGGGGCGCTACCCGGAGGCCTACCAGGCACTCAGCGAATACGTGAGCGACTACAAGCAGCACTTCAACCAGACCCTGAGCCAGCATGCCGCCGCCTTCCAGGCCGAGATGGATCTGGCCCGCAGCGAGGCCAGCAACCGGGTGCTGCTGCAGGAGAACGAGAACAAGCGCCAGCAGCTGCTGCATCAGCAGAGTGCCCGCCACTACCAGCTGATGCTGGTCGGCCTGCTGGCCGGAGCCCTGCTGCTGCTCGGGCTCACCACCCATCGGCTGCACCGCAGCTCACGCCACCTCTACAAGCTGGCCACCTTCGATCAGCTGACCGAGTTGCCCAATCGCCGTGCCCTGCTGGAGCGGCTGGCCAGCCGCTGGCAGCAGGAGGGGCCGCTCACCCTGATCATCATCGACATCGATCACTTCAAGCAGATCAACGACCGTCACGGCCATCAGGCGGGGGACAGGGCTATTCAGCGGCTGGCGCGGGAGCTGAGATCCTGGGCACCCGACCTGCAGCTGGTGGGGCGCTGGGGTGGCGAGGAGTTTCTGGTAGCTGTGCCGCTGCCGGCGGCGGATTGCTGGTATCTGGCAGAGCAACTGCGCCAACGCATCGGCCAGATCGAACAGCCGCGCATGACCATCAGCATCGGGGTGGCTGGCCGCTCGGCCGCCGATGACGGGCTGGGCCAGCTCATCCACCGGGCCGACATGGCCATGTATCAGGCCAAGCGCCAAGGCCGCAATCAGACCATACAGGCCGCGGAGCCTGGCAGCCCCGAAGAACCGGAGGCACTGGCCAGCAGCGTGGCCTGAGCCGCAGCCTCCCCTGACTCAGGGCTGCAGCTCGGTGAGGGAGGCGACATCCACCGGCTCGCCATAGTCCACCCCCGCCAGCTCGAAGCCGTTGAGCTGCATGAAGTCCTGCCGCAGCCCGGCAAAATCCCCCAGCGCGTGGAAGTTGTCCGGCGTCACCTTGGACCAGAGCGCCGAGACGGCGGCCTGCACGGCCGGGTCGAGCTCGTGGTCATCCATGCGGATCAGCCGGTTGCCGTCAGCCACCACCCCTTGCGGGCCGTACATCTTGCTGGCGAACAGCCGCTGCATCTGCTCGATGCAGCCTTCGTGTACCCCGCGCTCCTTCATCACTCCCATCAGCAAACCCAGATAGACAGGCAGCACCGGAATATAGGCGCTCGCCTTGGTGACCAGCGCCTTGCAGACCGACACCCAGGCGTGGCCGCCAATCTCCGCCAGTTGCAGGTTGATGGTCTCGGCGGTGGCGTGCAGGTGCTCCTTGGCATAGCCGATGGTGCCGTCCCGATAGAGGGGATAGGTCGATTCGGGGCCGATATAGGAGTAAGCCACCGTCTGGGCGCCGGGCGCCAAGCAATCCGCCTGCTGCAGCGCCTGCAACCAGAGCTGCCAATCCTCGCCCCCCATCACGCTGACGGTGTCGCGGATCTCCTCCGGGGTGGCCGGATCCAGCGACTGCTGCACCAGTGTGTCCTGTTCCAGATCCAGCCCCCAGCCGCTGAATGGCAGGCCGGTGGTCTTGAGCACGGAGCGCACCTGGGTGCCGTCCGGCAGTACCCGGATGCCGCTCGCTAGCGAGTAGATCACCAGATCCACCTGTCCGAGCTGCTGGCGGATGACGTCGATGGCCTGCTGACGCATCTGGTCTGAGAAAGCGTCACCGATCAGGTTGATGGCCACGCGGCCAGCCTGTTCCGCCTCCGTGCGAAACCAGATGTTGTTGTACCAGCCGGCGCTGCCCAGCCCCTTGTCGGAGGGGCCGCGCTCGAACGACACGCCAATGGTGTCGGCGCCGGCCCCGAAGGCCAGGGCGATGCGCGACGCCAGCCCGAAGCCGGACGAAGCGCCCAGCACCAGCACCCGTTTCGGCCCGTTGAACGGGCCCGCCGCCCGGATCCGCGCGATCTGCTGCAGCACGGCGGCGCGGCAGCCGATGGGGTGACAGTTGCGGGCGACGCAGCCCTGGATTTGTGGATGAATGATCATCAAGGAGTCTCCGGGAAAGGAACACGACAGCAGGAACGGCCGTGGAACGCAGCGGCGCGCCACGGTTTGCCAAGGGAACTGGCTACAGCATAACCAAGCGGGGCAGGATTACCTTGATGTCGGGCGGAATATCGGCGGGAAGAGGGCAGAAAAACAAAAGGGAGCGCGAGGCTCCCCAAAGCGGTATTCAGATGCTTTTTGTTGTTTTGTGTTCATTGCGAAACACGGGCACATCCTATGCCTGTCACCGGCTACGGGCAAGCCGGCAGGTGTGACCTGCTTCAAACTCCTGTTCGATTTATCGCCAGTTTATTGCCCATCATCGACAGCAAGCTCCATAGGAAACTCTTTTAAATCCCAAAACTGTGCCGGGGACACCATTTTAGTTTCAGCAGACATTGGTATAGTGGACTCAGGATCAGTGAGGAGAACTCCCATGAATGGAACCTATTACAAACACATACTGGCCGCGATCGACCTGTCGGAAGACAACCGCAAGGTGATCGAGAAGGCGGTCGACCGGGCCCGCTCCAACGGCGCCAAGCTGTCGGTGATCCATGTCGATGTGGACCTCAAGGATCTCTACACCGAGATGATCGATATCGACATCGACAACGTGCAGGACCAGGTGATCGCCGAGGCGAAAGAGAAGCTGGAAGCCTTCCTGGCGTCGGTGGACTACCCCATCGAGAAGAAGCTGGTGATCTGCGGGGATTTGAGCGAGCGGGTCAACCAGGCGGTCAGGGATTATCAGATCGACCTGCTGGTGTGCGGCCACCGCCAGAGCTTCTGGAGCCTGCTCACTTCGAGCGCGCGCCAGCTGATGAATACCGTGCCCTGCGATCTGCTGGTCGTCCCCTTGCAGAAGTGATCGAACAAGCGTAGTTTGATTTGCCATGAATATGACCTCATTTAATCACAACTACTGGTGGTGCTGCTCTTAAACAGGCGGCACTGCTTTTCTATGTAAAATTTCCCAAAGAAAACACTGTGACCGCCGAGAGGCGGTCATTGTTTTCATCCCTTTGTCGCCTCCCGGCTCACCCAACTGGAGAGAGTGACATGCACAACCCCGTTATCCTGACCGGCGACCGCCCCACCGGCAAGCTGCACATCGGCCACTACGTCGGCTCGCTGCGCCAGCGCGTGGCCGCCCAGCACCATTACCGCCAGTTCGTGATGATCGCCGATCTGCAGGCGCTGACCGACAACGGCCACAACCCGGCCAAGGTGACCGATCACGTGCTGGAAGTGATGGCCGACTACCTGGCCGCCGGCCTCGATCCGGCCAAAACCACCTTCTGCCTGCAGAGCGCCCTGCCCGCCC
The DNA here is from genome assembly GCF_041403085.1 of Aeromonas sp. S8(2024). Lineage (NCBI taxonomy): Bacteria > Pseudomonadati > Pseudomonadota > Gammaproteobacteria > Aeromonadales > Aeromonadaceae > Aeromonas > Aeromonas sp. S8(2024). Next base: position 32,269 of record NZ_JBGLRF010000010.1, read on the forward strand.
TCGCCGAGCTGACGACCTATTACCTCAACCTGGTCAGCGTCGCCCGGCTGGAGCGCAACCCCACCGTCAAGGCGGAGATCCAGCAGAAAGGGTTCGAGCGCAGCCTGCCGGCCGGCTTCCTGATCTATCCGGTCAGCCAGGCCGCCGACATCACCGCCTTTCGCGCCACCCATGTGCCGGTGGGCGAGGATCAGCTGCCCATGTTGGAGCAGACCAACGAGATAGTGCGCCGCTTCAACTCTCTGGTTGGCAAGGAGGTGCTGACCGAGTGCCAGCCCATTCTGAGCGACACCGGCCGCCTGCCCGGCATCGACGGCAAGGCCAAGATGTCCAAGTCCCTCGGCAACACCATAGAGCTCGGCATGTCGAGCGACGAGATCAAGCAGGCGGTGTTCGCCATGTATACCGACCCCAACCACCTCAAGGTGAGCGATCCGGGTCAAGTGGAGGGCAATACGGTGTTCGCCTATCTGGATGCCTTCCACCCCGACAAGGCGCTGGTGGCCGAGATGAAGGCCCATTATCAGCGCGGCGGGCTGGGGGACATGCGCTGCAAGCAGGTGCTCAACGACTGCCTGCAGACCCTGCTCGCCCCGATGCGGGAACGGCGCGAGGCGGCCATCGCCGACAAGCGCCAGCTGCTGCGCCTGTTGCAGCAGGGCACCGAGCAGGCGCGCGCCCTGACCGACGAGGTGCTGGCCGAGGTGAAGGGGGCGATGGGGCTCGACTACTTCGCCAGACTGAACTGATCCGCCCCGCGCTGCGCCGGGCTGCCGAGCGCATCCGCGCCGTAGCGCTCGAACGCCAGCCGGTGCAACAGCCCCTTGAACCAGCCGATCGCCTCGTCATGGGCGGTGAGCGGGTGGCCCGCCATCAGATAGACGATGGGGATGTCGGGGTCCAGCTGGTGCAGCCGCAGCGGGTAGTAGCGGCAGAAGTGGCGCCCGATCATCTCGGGCACCACCACCAGATAGCGACCGGTGGCCATCAGTGGCGGCACCGCCATAAAGCTCGGTAGCCGGACACCCAGTTCACGCTCCACCCCGAAGCGGGCCAGCCAGAGATCCACCATGGCCTGGCTATGGCCCCAGCTGGAGGTGTGGATGTGGGGCCGGCTGACCAGATCGTCCGGCCCCAGCACGTCCGGCAGCTCGCTGCCAAGGGGCGACAGACAGACCAGCGGGTTGTTGAACCAGGGCTCGCGCCACAGCCGGGGCGAGAGGTGGTTGGCATCGGCGAAACCGATCACCAGATCCAGCTCCCCCTTCTCCAGCTCCCGCTCGTAGTCGCTATTGGCCAGCTCGCACACCTCCAGCCGGCAGTGAGGGGCATGCCGGTGCAACCGCTCCACCAGCGCCGGCACCAGGCCGTGTTCCACCGAACCCGGGGTGGCGATACGAAAGATCCGCCGCGCACTGGCGGGATCGAACCCCTTGGCCTGCCGCAACCCCTGCTCCAGCATGGCCAGCGCCTGGCGCACCGGGCCAGCCAGCGCCTTGGCGCGCTCGGTCGGCATCATCTCGCGCCGGCTCATCACGAACAGGGGATCGTCCAGCGCCGTTCGCAGCCGCCCCAGCGCATGACTGACGGTGGACTGGGAGAGGTGCAGCCGCTCGGCGGCACGGGTGACGTTGCGCTCCTGCATCAACATGTCGAATACGGTGAGCAGGTTGAGGTCGAGGCGGGAGAGGGGCAGTTCCATCGATATTGGCCATGGTTGAATGACGACAATTCATTTTTGGCATAGTAGCAGATTGCATAGAATGCGCAGGCGAATTACATCGGAGATTAAAATGCGTAGCTATCTGTTGTTGCTGGCGATTGGCCTGTTGTGGGGCTCCCAGTTCATTTTCATGCATCAGGCCGTGACCGAATTGCCCCCCATCATGGTGGCAGCGGGTCGCGCCTTGTGTGGCAGCCTGACCCTGGGTCTGCTCTGCCTGTTCATGCGTCTCAAGAGCGAGCACACCCCGTGGCGTACCTACATGCTGATCGCCCTGCTCGATGCCACCCTGCCCTTCATCATGGTGGCCTGGGGTCAACAGTATGTGGATAGCGCCATCGCCGCCGTGGTAATGGGTTGTATCCCGTTTGTCACCATCCTGATGGCACCCTTGTTGGTTTCCGGTGAAAAAATCACCAAGGGCGGTCTCGTCTCCGTGATCATCGGCTTCGTCGGCGTACTGGTGCTGTTCTGGCCGAAGCTGGCCAGCGGCATGAATGCCGGCCTGCTCGGCGCCATGGCCATCCTGTTCGGTGCCAGCTGCTTCGCCATCGGCCTGCTGATGATCAAGCGCTTCGCCAAGGACCACCCTGTGGTCGTGGCACGCAACATCCTGATCTCCTCGGCCATCCAGCTGCTGCTGGCCGCACCGTTCGTCACCGATCTGAGCGCGCTCACCCTGCCGAGCCAGCAGGCCATCGGCGCCGTTGCGGTGCTCGGGGTGTTCTGTACCGGTCTGGTCTACTTCCTCTACATGGCGCTGATCCAGAAGGCGGGCCCGACCTTCGCCTCCTTCAGCAACTACCTGGTGCCGCTGTTCGGCGTCATGCTGGGTGCCCTGTTCCTCGGCGAGCAGATCCAGTCCACCACCGGTGTGGCACTGGCCCTGATCCTGGGCTCGGTCGCCCTCAACCAGTGGGCCCAGCAGCGCCGCGTCCAGCGGGAGGCTGCCCTATGTCAGGCATCCTGACCACGCTCTGCGGCGGCCTGGTGGTGATCGCCGGCTGGCAGTATCGCCAGCGGCTGGTGGGTCTGCTCGGGCTGTTGATGGTGCTGCTGCCCTGGTTCTTCGACAGCAAGCTGCAAGCCATGCTGAGCTATGCGTTGAGCGCCTGACCTCTGTTTCTGAATGTGTGACGAGAGTGTATCTCTCCTGTTTTTGGGACCGTTTTAAAAAAACCTCCGATTTGTCCCCTCTACCGGCGCTCTGCGCCGGTTTTTTTTATGCCCGCCTGGCGGCCTTGCCGTCCCATCACGCCAGATAGCGATAACTGAGCCGCTCGTTCTTGCGCGGCCCGGTGATCTGCCAGCCGAGCAGAAAACCGCCCTCGGTCGGCGTCAGCTCGGCGCTGTAGTGATCCTGGCCACACAGATGGGGTTCGGCGGTAAGCCAGCGACCATCGGCCTGGGGCAACAGCTCGAACAGCACCACCGGCTGTTCATAGCGCAGATGAGAGAGGCGGATCCCCTGCTCGCCGCGCTGCCACCAGAAACGGTTGTGCATGGTCAGCACCCGGCCATGGGGCGTGGTGTAGCGACCCGTCTCGACAAACAACCAGCCGCCATGGTGATCGGTCACCACCACCTCCCCCTCGCCGCTGCCACTCCAGTCGGTGGCGGATCCTGCCCCGTTGCTCGCGCTAAAGGCAAATGCTCCGATCTGTGGCAACTGGCGCCATAAACGCTGGATCACGGCTTCCTTCTCGGCCATCATAGCCCCCTTCAAAATTGACAACTGACGACAAATCAACCACATGAACTACTTGATAGGGGTTACCCTGCTCTGGTCATTCTCCTTCAGCCTGATCGGGGTCTATCTCGCCGGCCAGGTGGATGCCTACTTCTCGGTGCTGACCCGCATCGTGCTCGCCAGCCTGGTGTTCCTGCCCTTCCTGCGCCGCCGCTGGCTGCGGCCCGACCTGGTGGCCAAGCTGATGGCCCTCGGTGCCACCCAGCTCGGCATCATGTATCTGTTCTATTACCACTCCTTCCTGCTGCTGACGGTGCCGGAAGTGCTGGTGTTCACCATCTTCACCCCCATCTACGTCACCCTGATCCACGATCTGCTGGAGCGGCGCTTCAAGCCGATCTATCTGTGGGGAGCACTGCTGGCGGTGCTGGGGGCGGCCGTCATCCGCTTCGACGGGCTGACCGAAAGCTACGTGCTGGGCTTCCTGGTGGTGCAGGGTGCCAACGTCTGCTTCGCCCTGGGTCAGGTGGGCTACAAGGTACTGCTGGCACGGGAGGAACAGCAACCGCCGCAACTGGCGGTGTTCGGCTGCTTCTATCTGGGCGCCCTGGCCGTGGCCCTGCCCGCCTGGTGGCTGCTCGGCACGCCGCAATACCCCACCAGCGCCCTGCAGTGGGGCATATTGCTGTGGCTGGGGATCGGCGCCTCGGGCCTTGGTTACTTCCTGTGGAACAAGGGGGCGACCCAGGTCAGCAGCGGGGTGCTGGCGATCATGAACAACGCCCTGATCCCGGCAGGTCTTCTGGTCAACCTAGTGCTGTGGGGCAAGGATACCGACCTGCTCAGGCTCAGCCTGGGCGGCCTGCTGATGCTGGCCTCCCTCTGGGTGTGCCAGCGTCATGGGGTAAGTGAGCACTGACTAAAAATCAGCCAACGACTGTGTTGTGCTCCCGTCTGGCCTGACCGTGACAGGTGGCCAGCCGGGCCAGCAGGTGATCGATCTGTTCGCCGGCCTGACTCTGCACCAGCCCGATGCTGACGGTCACCGGCCGTTGCGGCAGCAGGCTGGCATCGGCGATCTCCATCCGCAGTCGCTCGGCAATCTCGAGGCCGCTCAGCCGGTCGGTCTGGGAGAGCATCAGGATGAATCCGTCTTCGTCCCAGCGGGCGAAGGGGTCTTCCCGCCGCAGTTCATGGCGCACGATGCGGGCCAGCTTGGCCAGCATGGCGTCGCAGGCTGCCTCGCCAAACAGCTGCTGGATCTTGGCTCTGTGATCGACGGTGAATTGCAGCAGGCTGAAGCTGCCGCTCGCGCTGGCCAGCCGCTCATCGAGCAGCTGTTCGAAGCGGCTGCGGCTCTCCAGCCCGGTGAGGGGATCGGTACCGTGCCGCTCCTCCACCTGTACCGCCTGCGGTTCGAGCAGACGCACCACCCCCAGCACCTGGCCGTAGACATCGCGCCTGGCCCGCTCTTCCAACCGGACATAGTGGCCATCGTGATGCAGGATCCGGTATTCGAGCCGGATCTGGGCCACCCGCCCGCTCTGGCAGGCCAGCTGCGCCTCCTGCAGGCTCCCCAGATCGTCGGGGTGCACCCGCTCCAGCCAGCCGAGATCATCCAGACCGGCTTCGTTCAATCCCAGCAGCCGCAGACAGGAGAGATCCCGCTGCACGCCCTGCTGCGGACTCCAGCTCCAGAGCCCTGCCTCCAGCAAGGCGATGGCATCCGCCATCAGCGCCAGATCAAACCGGGTAATTGCCTCCCTGAGGGGAGCCTTGAGCATGTCCATCGAGCGCCTCGACACCGAATCTGAAGACCTTCTCAATAAGTAACATTGGCTCTCGCGCCGAGCAACAGGGTCAGCTCGCTTTTCCTTGATAGCCGTTCATCAGGGCCTGCCAGTTCTCCGGCACGAAGTGAAAACTGGTATGCAGCTGGGACTCCTTGTTGAAGGAGCGCAACAAGCGTTCCAGGTTGGCCTGCTGCCAGTTGCCGGGCGAGCGGATGGCCCCCTTGTCGAAGTCGATCACCCACACCTTGCCCTCCTTGTCGAGCAACAGGTTGTGGCTGTTGAGATCGGCGTGATAGACCCCGGCGTCGTGCAACTGGCGCACCGTCTGGCCCACCTTGTGCCACACCTCGCCGGCGATCGGCCCCTGCTTGAGCAGGGCGACCAGATCCTTGGCACCGCGAATGCGCTCGATCAGGATGTCGGCGCGATAGAAGGGGCCCTGTTTGGCCATGCGGGCGGCAAACGGGCGCGGCACCGGCAACCCCTGGGCGCTCAACTTGGCCAGCAGGCTGTATTCGGCCATGGCCCGGCTAGACTCCACCCCCTCGAACCAGAAGCGATCCCGCACCACCTTGCCCACCATGCCGCCGCGATAGTAGTGACGCAGCACCAGGTGGCGCGACTCGTCCTTCACGAACCAGGTCACGCCGCGGCCGATGGAGGTACCCACCACCTGCCGGTTGTTCTGCCACCAGGCCGGATCAAACAGCTCGGGAGAAGGGTCGCGAAACGCCCCTTCGGCATACCAGCAGATCTGGTTGTGTTCGGTCTGAATTTGCATCTTGGTCATTCCGGTCGGTCATCGCTACGGGTTGGCGCTCAGGGCCAGGGCAACAGGGGCCCGGTGGGGCCGGCTGCCAGTCGTGCGCAATTTTACAATCCACAGGGGAGTTTGCATAATGCCATCCATCCATTTTGCCATCGTTGCGCCACATCATGCCGCTGTTCCAAACGCCGCCCTCCTCTATCTGCATCCTGCGGCTCTCCGCCATCGGCGACTGCTGCCACGCGCTGGCGCTGGTGCGCGTCATCCAGCGAGCCTGGCCCCAGACCCGCATCACCTGGATCACCGGCAAGATTGAGGCGACCCTGTTTGCCGATCTGCCCGGGGTCGAGGTCATCCCCTTCGACAAGAGCAAGGGCTGGCGCGGCTATCGCGAGCTCTGGCAGGCCCTCAGGGGGCGCCAATTCGATGCCCTGCTGCACCTGCAGGCGGCCATGCGGGCCAGCATCGCCACCCTCGGCATCAAGGCTAAAGTCAAACTCGGGTTTGATCGGGAGCGGGCCAGCGACGGCCAGTGGTTGTTCACCAACCACAAGGTGCCATCCCCCGCCTCGCCTCACGTGCTGGACGGTTTCCTCGCCTTCGCCAAAGAGCTCGGCATCCAGGATCTGACCCCGGACTGGCAACTGCCCATCAGCGCCGAGCACCAGGCCTGGGCGAAGGAGAAGATCGGCGGCAAGCCGACCCTGCTCATCTGCGCCGCCGCCAGCAAGGCCTTCAAGAACTGGACTGCCGCCGGCTATGCCGCACTGGCGGATCACGCCGCCAGCAAGGGGTTTCAGGTCTATCTGTGTGGCGGGCCGGCCAAGCTGGAGCGGGATCTGGCCGCCAATATTCAGCGCTTAAGCCACAGCAAGCCGGTGGATCTGGTGGGGCAGACCAACCTCAAGCAACTGCTGGCACTGATCAAGGAGGCCAGCCTGGTGCTGGCTCCCGATACCGGCCCGGCTCACATGGCCACCCTGGTGGGTACGCCGGTGCTCGGCCTCTATGCCCATCACAACCCGGATCGTACCGGCCCCTATCTGTGCCGCGACTACGCGGTCAGCGTCTATCAGGAGCTGATTGAGCAGGAGACCGGCAAGCCGCTGGCCGAGCTTGGCTGGCGCACCCGCCTCAAGGATCCGGACGCCATGGGCAAAATCACCAGCGAACGGGTCATCGCCGCCTTCGACCGGCTCTGCGCCGAGCGCCAACTGCCGCGCTGATGATACGCGCAACTCGGAAATCCCGAAGCCAGCGGCAGGGATAATCTGCTGGCCCGCCCCCGCAACGGCAGGCAGAATGAGGGCTGATGTGGGTTACGCTCCCGCAGCAAGCTACGAATACTTTGATCGGCTGGAATATGATTCCGGCCGTTTTTTTATCCGCCGCCTTCTGTTAAAATTCGCCGCCTTTACATCCCTCTTCTTCAAGAATTTTCCGCGTTTCGGATTTGGCTGTCTCCCTTTCGGGCACAAGACGGCGGCCTCTGCTACAACCAAAACACGGGTTTAGATTAAAGGTACAGACATGGCGCAACAAGGCACTCTCTATATCATCTCCTCCCCGAGCGGAGCGGGTAAATCCAGCCTGCTCAATGCCTTGCTGACCAAGCACAACAGCGCAGGCAAGATGCAGCTGTCGGTCTCCCACACCACCCGCGCCACCCGTCCCGGTGAAGAGCACGGGGTACACTACCACTTCGTCAAGGTGGAAGAGTTCAAGGCTCTGATCGAGCGTGGCGACTTTCTGGAGTGGGCAGAGGTGTTCGGCAACTACTACGGCACCTCCCGCGCCGCCATCGAAGCCTGCCTGGCGCAGGGCATCGACGTCTTCCTCGACATCGACTGGCAGGGTGCCCGCCAGATCCGCGAGCAGATGCCGACCAAGTCCATCTTCATCCTGCCCCCCAGCCGCGAAGAGCTGGAGCGCCGCCTGATCGGCCGCGGCCAGGACAGTGCCGAGGTAATCAAGGGCCGGATGGATAAAGCCATTGCCGAAATGGTGCACTACGACGAGTATGACTATGTCATCATCAACGAAGACTTTGAGCAGGCGCTGTTCCAGCTCAGGGCCATCATCGAGTGCCAACGGCTGGAATTGCGCCAGCAGCAGCAGGCCCAACAAAACTTGCTGCAACAGCTACTGGCAGAATAGGCCAAAAACAAGTAAACTTTTGCGTCATTTTTAAACACCGCTTTTTTAAACCGAGAAAGCCCAAACACTGGAGTCCTGCATGGCACGCGTTACTGTAGAAGATGCTGTAAAACAGGTAGGTAACCGTTTTGACCTGGTGCTGGTCGCCGCACGCCGCGCCCGTCAAATCGCGGTTCAAGGCAAAGATCCCCTGGTTGACGAAGAGAACGACAAGCCGACCGTGATCGCCCTGCGTGAGATCGAACTGGGTCTGGTGAACAACCAGGTGATGGACACCCAGGACCGTTACGAGCAGCAAGAGCAGGAAGCCGCCGAGCTGGCTGCCGTTGCTGCCATCGCCGAAGGCCGCGGTTAAGTCAGCTGTTTCCTATAGTCGGCGCCCGCCCGGGTGCCGACTGTTCTCCCCCATTTACAACCGCTCGAAAACCTCGCAAACTCAGGACTATACCCTCTATATCCACGGATTGCCGTTTCACCGCTGCGGGGACTGTCTTGTATTTATTTGAAAATCTTAAAGAAATAGCCAGTTCCTACCTGCCACCCGAGCAGGTGGAGAAGCTCAGGCAAGCCTATGTGGTGGCCCGTGATGCTCACCAGGGACAGATGCGTTCCAGCGGCGAGCCCTACATCACCCACCCGGTTGCCGTTGCCCGCATTCTTGGCGACATGCGCCTCGATCATGAAACCCTGATGGCCGCCGTGCTGCACGACGTCATCGAAGATACTCCTGTCACCAAGGCCGACCTGGCCGAACTGTTTGGCGATGCCGTTGCCGAGCTGGTATCAGGCGTCTCCAAGCTCGACAAGCTGAAGTTTCGCGATCGCAAGGAGGCCCAGGCAGAGAACTTCCGCAAGATGGTGATGGCCATGACCCAGGATATCCGGGTCATCCTGATCAAGCTGGCCGACCGCACCCACAACATGCGCACCCTGGGCTCCCTGCGCCCGGACAAACGCCGCCGCATCGCCCGGGAAACCCTCGAGATCTTCGCCCCCATCGCCAACCGCCTCGGTATTCACACCATGAAGAACGAGCTGGAAGAACTGGGCTTCGAGGCGCTCTACCCCATGCGCTCGCGGGTGTTGCGCGAATCGGTACGGCGCGCCCGCGGCAACCGCCGCGAGATCATCGACTCCATCCAGAGCGAGATTGAAGGCCGGCTGCGGGAGGCTGGCATCGAATCCCAGGTCAGCGGCCGCGAGAAGAACCTGTTCTCCATCTACAACAAGATGGAGAAAAAAGAGCTGCAATTTCATGAGGTAATGGATATCTACGCCTTTCGCGTGAGGGTGAAGGACATAGATACCTGTTACCGGGTGCTGGGCCAGATGCACAGCCTCTACAAGCCCCGCCCCGGCCGCTTCAAGGATTACATCGCCATCCCCAAGACCAACGGCTACCAGTCGCTGCACACCTCCTTGGTGGGGCCGCACGGGGTGCCGGTGGAGGTGCAGATCCGCACCGAATTCATGGATCAGATGGCCGACAAGGGCGTCGCCGCCCACTGGGCCTACAAACAGGATGGCGACAGCTCGGGCACCACGGCCCAGATCCGCGCCCAGCGCTGGATGCAGAGCCTGCTCGAGCTGCAGCAGAGCGCCGGCAGCTCCTTTGAATTTATCGAGGGGGTCAAGACCGACCTCTTCCCCGACGAGATCTACGTGTTTACGCCGGAAGGGCGCATCATGGAGCTGCCCGCCGGGGCCACCCCGGTGGACTTCGCCTACACGGTGCACACCGACATCGGCCACGCCTGCGTCGGCTCGCGGGTCGACCGCCACCCCTATCCGCTGAGCAGCCCGCTGCACTCCGGCCAGACGGTGGAGATCATCACTGCGCCGGGGGCCCGCCCGAACGCGGCCTGGCTCAACTTCGTGGTGACCACCAAGGCCCGCTCCAAGATCCGCCAGTTCCTCAAGAACCTGCGCACCGAAGAGTCGGTGGTGCTGGGTCGCCGCCTGCTCAACCATGCGCTCGGCGCCAAGAACATCGAAGACATCCCGGAGCCGCGCATCAAGCAGGTGCTGGCCGACACCAAGCACGAGAACCTGCAGGGCCTGCTGGCCGACGTGGGCCTTGGCAACGCCATGAGCGTGATGGTGGCGCGCCGCATGCTGGGGGATGAACTGCCGCCGGAAGAGCAGCCCAAGTCCAGCAGCAAGAAGATGCCGATCAAGGGTGCCGACGGCATGCTGGTCACCTTCGCCAACTGCTGCCGCCCCATCCCGGGTGACGCCATCATCGCCCACATCAGCCCGGGCAAGGGGCTGGTGATCCATCAGGAAGCCTGCCGCAACATCAAGGGCTACAGCAAGGAGCCGGACAAGTACCTGCCGGTGCAGTGGGAAGTGGACAAGGAGCAGGAACAGGAGTTCCGTACCGGCATCAGCATCGAGATCGTCAACCACCAGGGCGCCCTGGCGGAGCTGGCCAACGTGATTGCCGCCACCGGCGCCAACATTCACGCCATCAGCACCGAAGAGAAGGATGGCCGGGTCTATCTGGTCACCCTGCTCATCACCACCAAGAGCCGGATCCACCTCGCCAACATCATGCGCAAGATCCGGGTGATGCCGAACGTGCTCAAGGTGAGCCGGCAGAAAAACTGAACACAGGCGGCGCAAGCCGCCTGCTGCTTTTCAAGAGACATGCTGGCCCGGCGCCAGCCCGATTTGACCCTGTGCATGCAAGCGATGCGCGCACCTGCCTCACCCGATAGAAACTGACATGACACCTGAACGCTTCAAACGAATTTCCGACATGCTGGCCCAGCGCCAGCTCGATCTGACCGTCTGCATGGAAGAGGTCCACAAGCCGCACAACCTGGCCGCCATCGTGCGCACCGCCGATGCCATTGGCATCCACCGGGTGCACGCGGTCTGGCCCAAGAGCTGGATCCACAAGCGCAAGGGTACCGCCCGCGGCAGCCAGAACTGGGTGGACGTGAAGCTGCACCCGGACATCGGCAGCGCAGTGGCCGAGCTGAAAGCCTCCGGCATGCAGATCCTGGCGACCCACCTCTCCGACAGCTCGGTGGATTTTCGCGCCATCGACTACACCAAGCCCACCGCCATCCTGGTGGGCCAGGAGAAGCACGGCATCGGCGAAGAGGCGCTGGCCCTGGCCGATCACCATATCGTCATCCCCATGGTGGGCATGGTGCAGTCCCTCAACGTCTCGGTGGCCGCCGCCGCCATCCTCTACGAGGCCCAGCGCCAACGCGAGCTGGCCGGCTGTTATCAACGCGGCTGCCCCTTAAGCCTGGAAGAGCAGAACAGCATACTGTTCGAGGGGGGTTACCCCATCTATGCCCAGCTCTGCAAGGAGAAGGAGATGCCCTATCCCCAGCTCGGCCCGGCCGGTGAGATCCTGGCTGACGAGCAGTGGTGGCAGCAGATGCAGCTGACCCGCAAAGGCTGGGCTGCACAGCAAGATGAGCAATTACAGGAGCAATAATAATGAATAGTCCCTTTGGCAGCTGGCTGGAGTCCCAGGTAATACGGGAGCATCTCAGCAACCCCAATATCGAGGCGGGCGACTACAGCTACTACTCCGGCTACTACCATGGCAAGACGTTCGAGGATCACTGCGTACGCTATCTGCTGGGTGACGGCTCGACCCGGGAGACCTGGGAGAGCGGCATCTGGGGCGAGGTGGATCGCCTGCTCATCGGCAAGTTCTGCTCCATCGGCTCGGGTGCCACCTTCCTGCTGGCCGGCAATCAGGGCCATCGCATGGAGTGGGTATCCACCTTCCCGTTCGATCCGGCCACCTTTGGCGACGGGGTGCAGAGCGGCTTCCAGCGTAAGGGGGATACCCGGGTCGGCAATGATGTCTGGATCGGCTCGGAAGCCATGATCATGCCCGGCATCACCATAGGCGATGGCGCCGTCATCGCCACCCGCGCCGTGGTCACCCGGGATGTGGAGCCCTACACCATAGTCGGCGGCAACCCGGCCAAGCCGATCCGTCGCCGCTTCGGCGATGAGCAGATTGCCCTGCTGCAAGAGATGCGGTGGTGGGACTGGCCGCTGCCGCGCCTGCAGGCGGCCATGCCGCTGCTCTGCTCGGGCGACATCGAGGGGCTTTACCAGCACTGGCAGCAAGAGTCGGCATCATGAAGCTGATGTCGCCCGCCCTGCTGGCCCTGACCTTGTTTTCTGCCGGAGCCCTCGCCGTGAACAATCCCTACCAGCTGACGCCGGAAGCCGACGTCGCCACCCTCCATCAGCAGACGCTGCCCGACTTCTGGCGCCAGCACGCCGTCGAGAGCGCCTTCAAGGGCAAGGATGGCGTCACCATCCGCTATGCCGCCCTGCGCCAGGCCAAGGTCGATCGCGCCATCCTCATCGTCAACGGCCGGGTCGAAAGCTACCTCAAGTATCAGGAGCTGGCCTGGGATCTGTGGCGTCAGGGCTACAGCCTCTACCTCATCGACCACCGCGGCCAGGGCTTGTCCGATCGGCTGCTGGCCGACCCGGAGAAGGGATATGTCGACCAGTTCGACGATTATGTGCTCGATCTCAAGCAGTTTCATGACGAGGTGATCGCCCAGGACCAGCCCGCCAAGCTGTTCCTGCTGGCCCACTCCATGGGCGGCGCCATCTCGGCCCGCTATCTGGAGCGCTGGCCCGGTGACATCGAGGCGGCCGTGCTCTCCTCCCCCATGATGGGCATCAATCTGGGCGGCCTGCCCAAGTGGCTGGCCAAGGGGCTGGCGGCCACCATAGGCACGGTCGGCGGCTGGCTGGGCGAGCCTCCCTACGGCCCGGGTCAGGGCCCGTACGAGAGCCACGACTTTGCCGACAACGGTCTGAGCCACAGCGCAGCCCGCTATCAGGCCTTCCGCGAGCTCTATGAGCAGCGCCCGCAGATTAAGCTGGGAGGTGCCACCGCCCACTGGATCTATCAGGGGCTGACGGGGGCGGACGCCGCCGTGGCCGAGGCTGGCGCCATCAAGACGCCGCTGCTGCTGCTGCAGGCCGGTGACGACGGCGTGGTGGACAACGCGGCGCAGGATGCCTTCTGCGCGCTCGCTCGCTGCGAAGGGGGCAAGCCGCTGCGTATCGAAGGGGCCTGGCACGAGCTGTTCATGGAGGCCGATCCCCAGCGCCAGGCCGCGCTCAACGCCACCCTGGCCTTCTTCGCGCGCTACTGACGGCTGGTTATTTTTTGTATCCCTAAATAAATGGGGTCGCGGGAGCGGTTGCTGTAAACTGCTCCCGCTTTCATTCGTAACCCCGAGGTGATGATGTATAAGGTCGTTGTATCTGATCTCGATGGCACCCTGCTCAACGGGCAGCACCAGATCTCCCCCCGCACCCGCGATACCCTGCACCGTCTGGTGGATCAGGGAGTCAAGTTCGTGGTGGCCACCGGCCGTCACCATGTGGATGTGCGCAGCATCCGCGACACGCTCGGGCTCGACATCTATCTCATCACCTCCAACGGCGCCGTGGTGCACGACAAGCAGGATCAGCTGATCTTCAACCAGGCCCTGCCGGACAGCGTGGCGGCCGAGCTGATCGCGCTGGAGCGCGACCCCTCCATCCACATCAACCTCTACTACGGCGACGAGTGGCTGGTAGAAGAGGAGATGCCCTGGCTGCTGCAGTTCCATCATGAATCCGGCTTCAGCTACCGCCTGACCGATCTCGCCAGCCACCCGCTGGACAAGGTCAACAAGGTGTTTTACATCGGCGAACACGAGAAGCTGCTGCAGATCGAGGCAGAGCTGAACCAGCGTTATGGTGATCGGCTCAACGTCACCTTCTCCCTGCCGGACTGCCTCGAGGTGATGCACGCCGGGGTACACAAGGGCAATGCGGTGCGCGCCGTACTGGAGCAGCATGGGCTGGAGATGTCCCAGGCAGTGGCCTTTGGCGATGGCATGAACGACTTCGAGATGCTGAGCATGGTCGGCCGCGGCGTGGTGATGGGCAATGCCCACGACCGGCTCAAGCTGGCGCTGGCCAACCACGAACAGACCCTGAGCTCTGACGAGGACGGCGTTGCCGTCTATCTGGAGCAGCTGTTCGCCCTGCAGGGTGTCAACGTCGCCTGAGACAAGGCGCCATGAGCAGCTCTGCGGCTCATGGCGTGCTCCCACCCGGATAATCCTCCAAACGAGCAAGCCGGCAACCCCTCAGGTGGCCGGCTTGAACTGCTCCTTGTCGAGCTGGTGCTTCTTCATGCGCAGGTAAAGCTTCTTGCGCGGAATGCCGAGGTACTGGGCGGCGTCGGTCACCCGGCCGGAGAAGAGGAACAGGGTATCCTCGATCACCCGCCGCTCGAACTCCTCCACCAGATCGTCCAGCGGCTCTTTGCCGCTGGCCAGCGGCATGGCCCGCTCCGCACCGGCCAGCTTGACGATCCCCACCGCATAGAGCTCGGCCACGTTGCGCAGTTCACGCAGATTGCCGGGCCACTGATGCCGCTTGAGCGTCTCCAGATAGGCGCGATCCACCGCCGGCACCGGCCGGCCGATGCGCTTGCAGCCCTGTCGCAGAAAGGCCCGGAACAGGGGAATGATGTCGCAGCTGCGCTCCACCAGCCGCGGCAGCCTGAGCCGCACCTGGGAGAGGAAGTAGTAGAGCTCCGGCATCAGCTGCTGGCGCTCCACCAGCGCCTCCGGAGACTCCTCGAACAGCGCTATGGTGCGCAGCGACTTGCCTCCCTTGCGCTCCTGATCCAGCAGGTGGTTGCCGAGCCAGCGCTGGCAGCCGGCACTCAGGCGGGCCGGGGATTGCAGCACCAGCGTGCCCTGATCGGCCTGCGCCAGGCTGGCCTGCACCTCGGCCAGACTGGGTGCCGACCCGCAGTCGTGCAGCTGGAAGGTCTGCTCCCGCCGGGCGCTGATCCTGTGCAGCAGCCGGGCCAGGGTGTGGCGGCCAGAACCGGCCGGCCCCTCCAGCAGCAGATCCTTGTCGGTCTGCGCCAGCTGGTTGAGCTGGCCGCGGATCGCCACTATCTGCGGGCTGGTGCCGATCAGTTCGTCATCCACCGTCGCCTGGATCTCGCTGCGCCGCGCCAGCACGGCACTGCGCTGCTGGCAGGCCCGCTCCAGCAGGCCCAGCAAATCCTGGGGATGAAGCGGTTTCTCCAGAAAGTCGAACGCCCCCTGTTTCACCGCCTTCACCGCCAGCGGGATGTCGCCATGGCCGGTGATCATGATGACCGGGATCTCGGCATCTATCTCGTGCACCCGGGCCAACAGCTCCATGCCGTTCATGGCGGGCATGTAGATGTCAGAGACCAGCACCCCGGGCCACTGGCCGGCCAGCAGCTCCAGTGCCTCGTGGGGGGAGGTGGTCGCCCTCGGCTGGTAGCCGGAGAGCCGCAACAGGTGGCAATAGGACTCCAGCACGTCCTCGTCATCGTCCACCAGCAGCACGTTGGCGGGACGGTTAGCGGGCAACAGCATAGATGGCACTCTCCTCGTTCTGATGGGCGTTCGACCCGGCAGGGTCGACCGCCGTCAATTCCACTATCACCATGGCGCCGCCAGTCAGCGCCGAGCCCAGCATGATCTCGCCACCGCAGCGGGCCAGCAGGGAGCGGCAGATGGTCAGCCCCAGTCCCAACCCGACCTCCTTGGAGGTGGTGAAGGGGGTGAACAACCTGGGCAGGATCGCCTCGCCGAAGCCGGCACCGCTGTCGACCACCGCCAGCCGCAGCCGGGCCTCACTTCGTTCCAGCAACTGCAGCCGGATCTCGCGCCGCGCCAGCCCGGCCACCGCGTCCAACCCGTTTACCAGCAGGTTCACCAGCACCTGCTCCAGCAGCACGGGGTCGGTCTCGAGCCAGAGCCCCTCCGGCAACTCGTTGCAGAGGGTGCAGCCATCGCGTTTCGCCCGCGTCTCCAGCAGCAACATGGCCTGTTCGGCCAGCGCCCCCAGCTCGAGCCGGACCCGCACCTCCTCCGCCGGCGACTTGCGGGCGAAATGGCGCAACGCATTGATGATGCGGCTCATGCGCCGCCCCAGCTTGTCGAGCTTGCCCAGGTCCTGGTCCAGCGCCTGCAGCTGACCGGCGGCGAGGGCCGCCCGGCTGGTGTAGAGGTAGGTCATCATCGCCGACAGCGGCTGGTTCAGCTCGTGGGCCAGGCTGGTCATCGCCTGCCCCACCACCGCCATCTTGGCCGCCTGGATCAGCTCATCCTGGGTCTGCAACAGGGTGCGCTCCGCCTGCTGGCGCTGCACCACTTCCTCCGCCAGCAGCCGGTTGTTCTCGGTCAGCTCGCGGGTACGCTCCGCCACCCGCAGGCCGAGCTCCCTGGCCGTCAGCTCCTGGCGGGTGACATCCGTGATGGTGATGATGAATCTGTACCCGCGCCCCTGTTCGAAGCGGCGCAGGTTGAGATGCAGGAAACGGGGCGTCTCGTCCTGATCGCAGGCCAGGGTGCACTCGCTGTGGCCGAGCCGGTGCAGCGGCTGGTCCGCCCCGAACTGCTCCGCCAGCATCGCCCTCGCCGCTGCCGGAAAGGCCTGCCACAACGGCCGGCCCGGCTCGATGCCGGTCTGCCGGAACAGGGTGAGCGCGCTCGGGTTGACCGACTCTATTGTGCCATCAGGATGGCAGGTGATGAGGCAGGCCTGGGTGTTATTGATGAGGTTGAGGGCATTGGCCCGCTCCATCTGCTGCAACTGCTGGCTGAAGTGGCGCAAACTGTCGCCCAGTCGGCCGATCTCGTCCCGGCCGCTGGTGCTGACCGGCACGTCCAGCCGGCCTGCCGCGACTCTGTCCAGCTCCTGCCCCAGCAGGTCGAGCCGCTTGATCAGCCGGCGGCCGATCAGCACCACCAGCACGAAGATGCTGAGCAGCAGGGTGAGCGCCAGCACCACCAGGATCACCAGCTTGCCGGTCGCCACCTGCTGGCTGCTGTCCTCCCCCAGCGCGCTGAGGGAGCGGTTGGCATCGCTCACCATCAGGCTGACCTTCTGGTGATAGCGCGACACGGCGTCGTCCAGCCGGGGGCGCAGGGCCGTCAGCTGCTGATGGGTCTGCACATCCGCCAGCAGCAGCCGGTGCAGCGGGCCATCCGGCTTCACTAGGGTGATGATGTCCTGCAGGATCTGGCGGTAGCTCACGGTCGAGGGGTACTCTGCTAGCCGCGAGGTCAGCTCGTCTATCTCGTCGATCTTGTAGCCGATGAACAGGAAGGCGCTCTCCAGATCCTGCTGATAACGCTGGGCGATCACCTCGCCGACCAGGGACTGCAGCTCGTTCTCCTTGAAGGTGAGATCCTGCAGGGCGGAGAACTCCTTGATGACGTTGCCAAACTCGCTCATGTCGTCCGGGCTTGCCACCATGCCGGTCAGGTGCCACTCCACCTCCTGCAGCAGAGGGGCGGCATCATCCACCAGATCCTGATGCAGCCAGTTGCTGCGCTTTTGCAGTTGCTGCAGGGTTTCGGCGTGCTCGATCTGCTGCTTGAGGTAGCGCCCGTGATCCGCCACCAGCGCGCTCAGCTCCCCGAACGCCTGGCGTTGCGAGGGTGTCTCCTGATCCCCCGGGGTGCCCAGCCGGTAAGCGCGCTGGATGTCCCGCAGGGTGGTCGACACCGAGTGGGAGAGGCGCTGGTACTGCACCGGATCCCGGGTGTCGCGCAGCTGGGCCAGCAGCAGCAACAGGCGGGAACTGGCCCGCTCCAGCTGATAGGCGTTGTCGATGGCGGGCAGGCTCTCCTCCACGATGAGGTGGATCTGCCGGCCCAGCCGATCCCACATCACATAGGCGGCCATGCCCATGGCGCCGGTCAGGGCGGTGATGGCCACGAAGGCGAGGATGAGCCGCTGCCCCAGGCTGCGCGGCATGGCCAGCAGGTGCCCCAGCCGGCTCATGGCCTGGCCGCCTGTTCGACCAGCCGTTGCGCCTCGTTCAGGCGCGCCTCGGTCGCCTGGCGCCACTGGTGCATCACCCGTTCCGCCTGCGGATTGCCCTGCTCCCGGTCATAGAGGCCGTCAAACAGCGCCAGCAGAGCCGGATCCTGCGCCTCCTGCTCGCTCAGCGGCGGCATGCTCGCCTTGGTGACGGCCTGCTCCAGCAGTGCAACCCGCCAGGGCTCGCCGTGGGTATTCAACCCGTTGATCCCCTGCCAGGTCATCTTCAGCCTGGGCAGCTGCTGGGTGATGGCCTGCTCGAACAGGGCCTTGAGCAGGCCTGCCCGTCGATAGAGCAGCGCCTTGTCGGTGACGTAGCGGGTCTGCCTGGCCAGCCCGGGCTGGCTCAGGGTGGCCTTGGCCATGCCGGGTGTGGCGAGGATCCCCTGCCCCTTGTCGGAAAGCAGGTACTGGATGAAGAGGGCGCCACTGTGCGGATTGTCCGAGCGACGGGGTACCCCCAGATAGGTCGGCAGGATCACCGAGTCGGGCATGATGTTGAAGCCGACGTGATCGAAGCGGGCCTGGCTGGTGAGGGCGTAGCTGTCGATCACCGGGCCGGCCCCCGCCAGACCGCGGCTGATGCCGTCGCTCACCCCGAAGCTGCGCGCCGTGATGGCCGACAGGTTGCCACCCAGCCGCATCAGCAGGGCCCAGCCCTGCTGCCAGCCATATTGCTGCAGCACGCTCTCCACCATCATGTGGGTGGTGCCGGACTGGGAGGGCGAGCTCATCATCACGTGCCCCATGAAGATCGGGGACGCCAGTTGCTGCCAGCTGGTGGGCTGCGGCAGCTGATATTTGGCCAGATAATGGCGGTTATACATGATGCCACTGCTGGAATAACCGACCACGGCCACTTTATTGCCCAGCCCCAGGGTATGGGGAGCGAGCCATTTGGGCGGCATAGTTTCATTTGGCAAAGCCGCCAACAAACCGGCTTTGTCCAGCGTGTTAAAAAAAGTCGGCGAAGAGGACATGATAATATCGACTTGCGGTGCATCGGCTTCCGTTAATAAGCGCAAGGAGGGAATGGTGCGCCGATAAATAACTTCGACCCGGATCCCGGGATATTGTTCGGCAAAACCCTCGATCACCGCCTTGACCGGCGCCTCCGAAAACGAGGTGAGCACCGTCAGTGAAGCGGCCTGCAGGGTGCTGAATGGCAACAAAACGCAGCCCATAAACAGGGCCAGCCGGCGGCAAAAGAGGTGCATGACTATCGGTCGACTCGCGCGTTAATTCAGGAATATGTGCAGTACATCTAATATTCGGCACATGCCGTAATTTTTATTTTCACGAGGATGAGCCAGTTCTGACTCATTATGCCTCGACACGCGGCTATTGTTATTCATCGAATATCAATAGGACAGTTCAAATATGTCATTTTTGACTCATGGTTTTCCCATGATTGAGTCAGAGTTGACCCATATCCGGCTTTTTGCCGGCTGAATTTCTCCCTTCATATGATGGCAGCCGCTATCAGAGCTCCCTCTGAAACCATGCTGCCAAAATAGAAACGGAGAACCCCATGTTCAACTTCTTCAAGACGCGAGCCGACCTGCCGGTCATGGATGCCTCGCCCGATAAAATCCGCTCGATTTACCGCAAGTACCAGTGGCAGGTCTTCCTGGGGCTGGTACTGGGCTATGCCATGTTCTATGTCGTGCGCATGAGCCTCAACGTGGTCAAGAAACCCATGCTGGACTCCGGCGTGGTGACCCTGGAGGAGCTGGGGGTCATCGGCTCCGCCTTCCTGTTCACCTACGCCGTCGGCAAGTTCTCCAACGGCTTCCTTTCCGACTACGCCAACATAGGCCGCTTCATGTCGGTCTCGCTGGGGCTCTCGTCCATCTGCACCATCCTGATGGGCATGAACACCGCCACCTTCTTCCTGGTGCTGATGTGGGGCCTGAACGGCTGGTTCCAGTCCGTCGGTTCCGCCCCCTCCTGCGTCTCCATCTTCCAGTGGTTCTCCCCCAAGCAGCGGGGCTCGGTCTACTCGGTCTGGGGTGGCTCGCGCAACATAGGGGAAGGCATCTCCTGGATCCTGACCGCCACCATCGTCAGCTACTTCGGCTGGAAGGCCGGCTTCATCGGCGCCGGCATCGCCTCCCTGATCGCCGCCCTGTGCATGTATCTGGTGCTGAAAGATCGCCCGCAGACCTATGCCCTGCCGGAGCCGGCCGTCGCCTTTGGTGAAGCCCCCGAGATCGCCAAGAAGGTGGATCCGGCCGAAATCCGCCGCGCCCAGCTGTTCGTGCTCAAGCAGCCCGTCGTCTGGCTCATCGCCGCCGCCTGCGCCTGCATGTACATGTCCCGCTACGCCATGAGCTCCTGGGCCGTGCTCTACCTGCAGGAGCAGAAGGGCTACAGCCTGATCGACGCCGGTTTCGCCATGTCGGCCTACCCCATCGCCGGCTTCCTCGGCGCCATCCTGGCCGGGATCATCTCCGACAAGGTATTCAACGCCAACCGCCACATCCCCACCCTGCTGTACGGGTTGGCCAACGTGGCCGGCATGTGCCTGATGTTCTGGGGCCCGCAGAGCCGCATGATGGATGCCGTCGCGCTGGCCCTGATCGGCTACGCCATCGGTGGTCTGGTGGTGTTCCTGGCCGGCCTGACCGCCTGCGACCTGATGCCCAAGACGGCGGTCGGTGCCGTGAAAGGCTTCATCGGTCTCTGCTCCTACATCGCCGCCTCCATCCAGGAGCTGGTCTCCGCGGCCCTCATCAAGACCAGCGAGATCGACGGCGTGACCCACTATGACTTCAGCAGTGCCCAGTACTTCTGGCTCGGTGCCTCCGTGGTCTCCATGCTGCTCGCCATGACGGTGTGGAACGCCAAAAAAGTCGTCAACTACTGATCCCCGTTCACCGGGACACGCAAAAAAACAATGCCAGTCAGTTGATGCTGACTGGCATTGGCAATCCGGGGTTACTTTCTTCGAAAGCGCTGGTTGTCGCCCCCATGGCACTGCCAGAGGATCAGGGGAGTGCCATTGGCACTGCCATCCTTGGATACATCCAGACAGAGGTGGCTGCTGCGGCTGACCAGCCGATCCCGCTCCCAACGCCACTGCTGATTGCTGCCGCCATGACAATCCCAGGCGATCACCCTGGCCCCGGTGTCGCGATCGCCGCCGGCCACATCCAGGCACTTGCCGCCGACCTTCACCGCCTTGCCATCCAGACGAAAGCGCTGGTTCTCTCCGCCGTTGCAGTCCCAAAGCTGCAACTGGTTGCCATTGCGCACGCCACCGGCAATGTCGAGGCATTTGCCATTGGCTGCCAGCAACTGCCCCCCCGACTCCTCTCGCTTGCGGGCTTCCTTCTTCTCCTGCTTGTGGTCGTAGTAGGCGGCAGCGCCTATGGCACCGATCACCACGGCCCCCAGCAGAAAATCCGAAGAGTCCAGACTCTGGCACCCTCCCAGCGAAAGCGAGAGACAGGCGGCAATCAAAGGAGATGGACGCATCACTCAATCCCCCCGACCAGGAAGCTCTGATTGGCACCACCATAGCACTCTGCCAAACGCAAGGGCGTATTCGGGGTGTGACGCCGCCCCGCGACATCCAGACAACGGGAGGCCTTGTTGTTGAACAGCTTGTCCTCCCGCCACACCCACTGGGCATGACCATCGCAGGGAGCCAGGATCAGCTCATTGCCACTTCTGGCCTGCAGGCATGTCTCCTGCATCTTCAGCTCTCCCAGCGCCCACTCAAACGGCCTGGTGTCTTTGCCACCGCACACCTGGGTGACGGCCTGCTGCCCGGCAACACCGACACAAAAGCCGTTGTAGGTCAGCAAGAGGGAGGAGGCATACTCGCTCTGCGATTGAGAGACCATGGAGTTCATCACCTCATCCATCGGCGGCTTGAGGGTACAACCGCCCAGCAGCAGGGCGGCCATGACTGCGGGTCTGCAGGAGAAAATCGAGATTTTGTTATGCATAAAAAAGCCTGAAAGAGGTCTGTGACATCCGGTCACCAAGGACTCCAGCTGGCAGGATAACTGAAGGGGGGACAAGACTGCCCGGATAGAGTGTAAACAAACGTTACAGCGACGCGGCAAGCCGGGATGATAGGCAAGGCTGAAAGCAAAAAACCCCGCCGAAGCGAGGTTTTTCAGAATGTGGTCGGTGATAAAGGATTCGAACCTTTGACCCTCTGGTCCCAAACCAGATGCGCTACCGGGCTGCGCTAATCACCGAGAATATTTTGATTCTACAAAAAACAAAGACGACCATGCGGTCATCCTCGTTATACAGCAAGTATGGTGCGAAGAGAGGGACTCGAACCCTCACACCCGGGGGGCACTAACACCTGAAGCTAGCGCGTCTACCAATTCCGCCACCTTCGCGTACCTGACAAGCTGTAAAATGGGGTGGCTGATGGGGCTCGAACCCACGACAACCGGAATCACAATCCGGGACTCTACCAACTGAGCTACAGCCACCACAGCTGTTTTCGTTCTTCAACTCGCCCGTTTAACCGGCGCACTTTTGATGGTGCGCCCGACAGGATTCGAACCTGTGACCTCTGCCTCCGGAGGGCAGCGCTCTATCCAGCTGAGCTACGGGCGCTACGCTGTCGAACGGGGCGCAATATTAATGATGAGGACCCACCTTGTCTACCCTTTTTTTATCAAGTCGAATCAACCGCTTGTTTTTCCATCGTTTCTGGCTTTTTTTAAGCGATTTTGTGTTATTCAGGCCGGTTCCGGCCCCTCCCCGCTACTTTTCCCCCCACCCCATCTTGCTGACAGCGATGGGCAAAACTTGACTTGCCTCAAAGCCTCCCTAGAATGAATGAACGTTCATTCAGTCGTTGTGATCATCCAATCATGAACAAGAAAGAACGCATTTTCGATGCGGCTCATGAAGTACTCGGCGAACAGGGTTTCCACGGCCTCTCCATTGCCGTGGTGGCCAAGAAAGCCAGAGTGGCGGCAGGCACCATCTATCGCTATTTCAGCGACAAGGATGACCTCATCCGTCAACTCTATCGGCACACCATCCTCCAGTGTCATCCCCTGGTCATGGAAGGCGTGCAGACAGAGGAGGTATCGTTCGAACAATTTCGGCGGCTGTGGCTCAACATCCACGCCATCTTTGTCGACGAACCGAACGCGCTCAAATGCAAATTGCAGTATGAAACATCCCCGCTGGGAGCGGAGCTGGAGCAGGACCCGGTCATCCAGGCCGCCTGGGCCCCGCTGGATCGCTTCTACGAACGGGGGATAGAACAGGGCCTGTTTATCGACCTGCCCGTTCGGGTACTGCAGGTGCTGAGCCTGGACTGTGTGGCAAATCTGGCGTTTCAACGCCAGGTTCACCAATTCGAACTGACGCAAGAGCAGCTGGAAGCCGTGATCCGGGCCAGCTGGCGAGCCATTTTGACCCCTTAAACATTGCACTCATATCTCAGGAGCGAGAGTTCATGAAAAAGTGGATGAGCATCATGTTGCTCATCGCGCTGGCCCTGTTCGGCAGCGTGATTGGCTTCAACCTGTTCAAGCAAAAGATGATAGCCAACTACATGGCCAACATGCCGGAGCCCGAGTTCCCGGTCACCACCCACAAGGTGGAGACCCGTGACTGGGTACCGACCATCGAGGCGATCGGCTTCATCGAACCCAATCAGGGGGTGACCCTGTCGACCGAGCAGTCCGGTACCATCGACAGCATCTCCTTCGAATCCGGCGCCACCGTCAAGCTGGACCAGCTGCTGCTGAGCCTGGACGCCAGCGTCGAGAAGGCCAACCTGCGCGCCTCCATGGCCAAGCTGCCGGCGGCCAAGGCCAAGTACGAACGCTACCAGAACCTGTTTACCAAGGGTTCCATC
Organism: Aeromonas sp. S8(2024); assembly: GCF_041403085.1. Taxonomy (NCBI): domain Bacteria; kingdom Pseudomonadati; phylum Pseudomonadota; class Gammaproteobacteria; order Aeromonadales; family Aeromonadaceae; genus Aeromonas; species Aeromonas sp. S8(2024). The sequence continues at coordinate 56,128 of NZ_JBGLRF010000010.1, forward strand.
TCCCGCGACCAGCTGGATGATGCCGAGGCGACCTATCGTTCCCTCGAGGCCGACATCGAGAGCCTGAAATCGACCATCGCCCGCCGCGAAGTGCGCGCACCGTTTGCCGGCGTGGTCGGCCTGCGCAACGTCTTCCTCGGCCAGTACCTGCAGCCGGGCACCGACATAGTGCGGCTGGAAGACACCAGCGTGATGCGCCTGCGCTTCACAGTGCCGCAGACCGACATCTCCCGCATCAGCCTGAATCAGGAGATCCGGATCAACGTGGATGCCTACCCGAACCGCCAGTTCAAGGGTCACATCAGCGCCATCGAGCCGGCCGTCAACTACCAGAGCGGCCTGATCCAGGTGCAGGCGAACATCCCCAACAACGACGGCCTGCTGCGCTCCGGCATGTTTGCCCGCGCCAGCATCCTGCTGCCGGCCCAGAAGGACCAGATAGTGCTGCCGCAGACCGCCATCACCTTCACCCTGTACGGCGAGAACGTCTACCTGGTCAAGGAGCAGGACGGCGTGAAGCGCGTCGAGCAGGTGGTGGTCAAGGTGAGCGAGCGCAAGGGCAACGATGCCCACGTGGTCTCCGGCATCAAGGCGGGTGACGAAGTGGTCATGTCCGGCCAGGTACGCCTGAGCAACGGCGCCAAGGTAAAAATCGTGCAGGATCAGGGTCTGAAGGTTCCTGACCAGGCTCCCATGCTGTAAAACGCGGAGAGACAGATGCGCTTTACCGACATATTCATCAAACGGCCCATCCTGGCCATCTCGATCAGCTTTCTGATCGCGTTGCTGGGCTTGCAGGCCGTGTTCAAGATGCAGGTGCGCGAGTACCCCGAGATGACCAACACGGTCGTCACGGTCAGCACCAGCTATTACGGCGCGAGTGCCGACCTGATCCAAGGCTTCATCACCCAGCCGCTGGAACAGGCCATCGCCCAGGCGGACAACATCGACTTCATGACGTCGTCCACCCAGCTCGGCAGCTCCACCATCACCGCTTACATGAAGCTCAACACCGATCCCAACGCTGCCCTGTCCGACATTCTGGCCAAGGTCAACTCGGTGCGATCCCAGCTGCCCAAGGAGTCGGAAGACCCCTCGGTCACCATGTCCACCGGCTCCACCACGGCGGTGCTCTACATCGGCTTCACCAGCCCAGAGCTCAACGCCAGCCAGATCACCGACTACCTGGAGCGGGTCATCAAGCCCCAGCTCTTCACCGTCGGCGGTGTCTCCAAGGTCGACATGTACGGCGGTACCAAGTACGCCCTGCGGGTATGGCTGGATCCGGCCAAGATGGCGGCGTTCAACCTGACCGCCGCGGACGTGATGAACGTGCTCAACAGCAACAACTATCAGTCCGCCACCGGCCAGGCTACCGGCTACTTCACCCTCTACAACGGCAACGCCGAGACCCAGGTCAACACCACCGAGGAGCTCGAGCGCCTGGTGGTCTCCACCCGTGACGGCAAGGTGATCCGCCTGGCCGATATCGCCAAGGTGACCCTGGAGAAGAGCCACGACACCTATCGCGCCACCGCCAACGGCCGCGAGGCCGTGGTACTGGCCATCAACGCGGCGCCAACCGCCAACCCGATCAATATCGCCCACGACGTGCTGGCGATGCTGCCGAGCCTGAAGAGCAACATGCCGAGCACCATGGAGGCCAACGTCCTCTATGACTCCACCGTGGCCATCAACGAATCGATCCACGAGGTGATCAAGACCATCGCCGAGGCAGCCGCCATCGTGCTGGTGGTGATCACCCTGTTCCTCGGCTCGTTCCGCGCGGTCATCATCCCGATTATCACCATCCCGCTCAGTCTGATCGGCGTGGTGATGGTGATGCAGATGTTCGGCTTCTCCATCAATCTGATGACCCTGCTGGCCATGGTGCTGGCCATCGGCCTGGTGGTGGATGACGCCATCGTGGTGCTGGAGAACGTGGATCGCCACGTCAAGGAGGGGGAAGATCCGTTCCGTGCCGCCATTATAGGCACCCGCGAGATCGCCGTACCGGTCATCGCCATGACGGTCACCCTGGCCGCCGTGTACGCGCCGATCGCCCTGATGGGGGGCATCACCGGCTCCCTGTTCAAGGAGTTCGCGCTGACCCTGGCGGGCGCCGTGTTCGTCTCCGGCATCATAGCCCTGACTCTGTCGCCCATGATGTGCGCCAAGATGCTCAAGGCCAACGAGGAGCCGGGCAAGTTCGAAAGCACGGTACACCACCTGCTCGAGCGCATGACGGTCCGTTACGACGCCATGCTGCACGCCGTGATGCAAAAGCGCATCGTGGTGGTGCTGTTCGCCGTTATCGTGTTCGCCAGCCTGCCGATGCTGTTCAAGTTCATCCCGAGCGAGCTCGCGCCGAACGAGGACAAGGGCGTCATGGCAGTGCTGGGAACCGCCCCCTCCAACGTCAACCTGGACTACATCCAGGGGACCATGGAGCAGGTGAACAAGGTGCTGGACTCCCAGCCGGAAGTGGCCTTCTCCCAGGTCTTCTCCGGGGTGTTCAACGCCAACCAGGCGTTCGGTATCGCCTCCATGGTGCCCTGGAGCCAGCGTGAAGCGAGCCAGAAAGAGGTGCTGGACCGGGTGGCCGGGCTGGTGAAAGACGTGCCCGGCATGTCCATCACCACCTTCCAGTTCCCGGAGCTGCCGGGCGCCTCGAGCGGCCTGCCGGTGCAGTTCGTCATCACCACGCCGAACAACTTCGAGAGCCTCTATCAGGTGGCCAGCGAGATCCTGACCGCAGCCCAGGGGAGTGGACGCTTCGTCTACTCCGAGCTGGACCTGCAGTACGACTCCGCCACCATGAAGATCAAGATCGACAAGGACAAGGCGGGTGCCTACGGCATCACCATGCAGGACATCGGCATCACCCTGGGCACCATGATGTCGGACGGTTACGTCAACCGTATCGACCTGGATGGCCGCTCCTACGAGGTGATCCCGCAAGTCGAGCGCAAATACCGCCTCAACCCCGAGTCGATCAAGGGCTACTACGTGCGGGCGGCCGATGGCAAATCCATCCCGCTCGGCAGCCTGATCAGCATCGAGGTGATCGGTGAACCGCGCTCCCTGCCCCACTTCAACCAGCTCAACTCCGCCACCATAGGTGCCGTGCTGATGCCTGGCACCACCATGGGTGATGCCATCAACTGGCTCAACACCACGGCGGACGAGAAGCTGCCGCAGGGCTACCGTTACGACTTCATGGGCGAGGCCCGCCAGTTCGTGACCGAGGGCAGCGCCCTGTACGCCACCTTCGGTCTGGCGCTGGCCATCATCTTCCTGGTGCTGGCGATCCAGTTCGAATCGGCCCGTGACCCGCTGGTGATCATGGTCTCCGTGCCGCTGGCCATCAGCGGGGCGCTGATCGCCCTGGCCTGGGGTGCCGCCACCATGAACATCTACTCCCAGGTGGGTCTGATCACCCTGGTCGGCCTGATTACCAAGCACGGCATCCTGATCTGTGAAGTGGCGAAGGAGGAGCAGCTGCTGCACGGCCGCAACCGGATAGAAGCCGTCATGACCGCCGCCAAGGTGCGTCTGCGACCCATCCTGATGACCACGGCCGCCATGATCGCCGGTCTCATCCCGCTGCTCTATGCCACGGGGGCCGGGGCTGCCCAGCGCTTCAGCATCGGCATCGTGATCGTGGCCGGTCTGGCCATAGGTACCGTGTTCACCCTGTTCGTACTGCCGGTGATCTACACCTACCTGGCCTCCGAACACAAACCGCTGCCGGTATTTGATGAATCCATTCCGCCCAAGGCGAAAGGGAGTCATTAAAAACCTTTTTGAATCAACAAGGCCCCGTTTCGGGGCCTTGTTTTTATCACGCGAACGAAACACGACATAAGTGCATGAAGCAGTTAAACTAAATGGCAATATATCCAGACCGCAAGGACGCCATGTCAGGACTCTTCTCCAAGACCGCTAGGGCCGCCGGCCGTAACGGACTCTCATACCGCCTGCTCTCCTACATTCTGGTGTGCAGTACCGTATTGGCGATGATCATTACGGTGTTGCAGCTTGCCTGGGATTACCGCAAGGACGTGGCCGTCATCGAGGACAGCATCGGCCAGATCGAGGCCTCCTTCCTGCAGCCCATCGCTGCCAGCCTGTGGAACCTGGATGAAGAGCAGGTGAAGGTGCAGATCGAGGGCATCATGAACCTGCCCAACATGCAGTTCGTGATGGTGAAAGAGATGCTCGGCAACTCGGAAGTGCCGCTGCTGACCCAGGGAGTGGAGCGGGAAAGCTACGACATCTCCCGCGAGTTCAACCTCACCTATCAGGGGGAGGTGGTGGGCAAGCTGTTCGTCGCCGCTTCGCTGGAGCAGATCTACCAGCGCCTCATCGAAAAATCCGTGCTGATCATGGTCAGCCAGACCATCAAGACCCTGGTGGTCTCGTTTTGCATCCTGATCATCATTTATTACCTGGTGGTGCGTCACCTCAACCGCATCGCCCACTACGCCCAGAAGTTGAATCTGGACCGGCTCACCAACGAGCTGACCCTGGAGGGGCGCCAGCTGCCCCGCAAGAAACCTGACGAGCTCGACACCCTGGTCGCCACCCTCAACCAGATGCGCACCCGGCTGCTCGACGAATTTGCGGCGCGCCATCAGGCCGCCGAACAGCTGCAGCAGGAGCGGGACTTCTCCGCCACCCTGATCAACTCCGCCAACATGGTCATCTGCTGCATGGAGCCGGACCTCAACATCGCCAGCATCAACCCGGCGGCCATCCTGCTGACCGGCTACCACCAGCAGGAGATACTGCAGCACAACTGGCTGGATCTGTTCGTCAGCAAGGAGCAGCGCGACCAGCTGGCGGCCACCCTGGCCGATCACGGCTCCATCGAAGACAAAGAGGTCATGATGCATGACCAGCAGGGCCACGAGCTGGTGCTGCAATGGACCTTCGCCCCCTTCTACGAAGGGCCCAACCTCAAATACCTGATCGGCTTCGGCTACGACATCACCCGCCTCAAGAAGGTGGAGCGGGAGATCATCCAGCTCAACGAACAGCTTGAGGGCAAGGTGGTGGAGCGTACCCGCAGCCTGAGCGATGCCAACGACCAGCTGGGCAAGGCTTACGACGATCTGAAACAGGCCCAGCAGACCCTGGTGGAGTCGGAGAAGATGGCTTCCCTCGGTTCCCTGGTGGCCGGCGTGGCCCACGAGATCAACACCCCCATCGGCATCAGCGTGACCGCCTCCTCCTACCTGCAGGAGCGGGTGGCCGACTTCAAGCAGCACATCGAGTCCAAGCAGCTGTCGCGCTCCTATCTCACCGAATTCACCGTCAATCTGGATGAATCCATGCAGCTGCTGCAGGGCAACCTGCGCCGCGCCTCCGAGCTCATCGCCAGCTTCAAGCAGGTAGCGGTGGATCAGTCGTCCGAGGCGCGCTACAACTTCAGCCTCGCCGACAACCTGCATCAGGTGGTGGTCTCCCTCGGCCACAAGCTGAAGAAGGCCCAGTGCGAGGTGGATATCCAGTGCGATCCCAAGCTGTCGATCTTCTCCTTCCCCGGCAGCTTCACCCAGATCTATTCGAACCTGATCCTCAACTCAATCAACCACGGCTTCGACAACTGGGACAAACCCAAGAAGATCACCATCAAGGTGGAACAGCAGGGTGAAGAGCTGCTGATCGACTACAGCGACAACGGCCGCGGCATCCCGCCCGAGATACTGCCGCGCATCTTCGATCCCTTTGTCACCTCCAAGCGGGGCCAGGGCGGCAGCGGGCTCGGCACCCACATCATCTACAACCTGGTGGTGCAGCTGCTGCGTGGTCGCATCAACTGCATCAGCGAACCGGAGCAAGGCGCCCAGTTCCATATTCGCCTGCCGATCCAACATAACTGAGTGCTGGCTCTTGTGAGCCAGCCGCTTTATCCCCATCATGCTGTGATTGCATTCTTAATGAGCGGAGAACCTCGCAATGGCACAGCATTTTGACTATATCGCCATCGGCGGCGGCAGCGGCGGCATCGCCTCGGCCAACCGGGCTGCCATGTACGGTAAGAAAGTTGCCCTGATTGAAGCCAAAGAGTTGGGTGGAACCTGCGTCAACGTCGGCTGCGTGCCGAAGAAGGCCATGTGGTATGCCGGCCAGATCGCCGATGCCCTGAAATATGGCGCCGACTACGGCTTCGACACCACTCTCAACCACTTCAGCTGGGCCAAGCTGGTCGAGTCCCGCCAGGCCTATATCGGCCGCATTCATCAGTCCTACCAGAACGTGCTAGGCAAGAACCAGATCACCGTCATCAAGGGCTTCGCCCGCTTCGTCAGCAGCAACACCATCGAGGTGAATGGCGAGCAGTACAGCGCCGATCACATACTGATCGCCACCGGCGGCCGCCCCGAAGTGCCGGCCATTCCGGGTGCCGAGCTGGGCATCGACTCCGACGGCTTCTTCGAGTTGCAAGAACAACCCAAACGGGTCGCCGTGGTGGGTGCCGGCTATATCGCGGTGGAGATCGCCGGCGTGATGCAGGCGCTCGGCTCCGAGACCCACCTGGTGGTGCGCAAGCACGCACCGCTGCGCAACTTTGATCCCATGATCCACGAGACCCTGGTGGAAATCATGGCGCAGGAAGGGCCCAAGCTGCACACCCACGCCATTCCGAAAGCCGTGGTCAAGAACGCTGACGACAGCCTGACCCTGCAGCTGGAAGATGGTCGCCACCTCACCGTCGACTGCCTCATCTGGGCCATCGGCCGCGTCCCGGCCACCGACAACCTGAACCTGGCCGCCACCGGCATCACGCTGGACGAGAAGGGCTTTATCCCCACCGACAAGTTCCAGAATACCGCCGTCGCCAACCTCTATGCCGTCGGTGACAACACCGGCCGCATCCAGCTCACCCCGGTGGCCGTCGCGGCGGGCCGCCGTCTCTCCGAGCGGCTGTTCAACAACAAGCCGAACGAGCACCTCAACTACGATCTGGTGCCGACAGTGGTGTTCAGCCACCCACCCATCGGCACCATAGGGCTGACCGAGCCGGAAGCCATCGCCGAATACGGTGAAGATCAGGTCAAGGTCTACCGCAGCCAGTTCACCGCCATGTACTCGGCGCTGACCCAGCATCGCCAGCCCACCCGGATGAAACTCGTCTGTGTCGGCCCCGAGGAGAAAGTGGTCGGCCTGCACGGCATCGGCTTCGCCATGGACGAGATCCTGCAAGGCTTCGGTGTCGCCATGAAGATGGGTGCCACCAAGGCGGACTTCGACAACTGCGTCGCCATCCATCCCACCAGCGCAGAAGAGTTTGTCACCATGCGCTGAGGGAGTTGGGACATAGAGGTCAAACCGACCACTGCGCCCCCCGTCCCACCCCACCAGCACGGAAGAGTTTGTGACCATGCGATAAGCATGTTTGAAGCTGGCCTGTCACTATCAGGTCAGCCTCAGCAACTTGCAACCAAACCCGGCTCAGGCCGGGTTTTTCGTTCCATCCACCGCAGATCCCTCGCAAAACACACCTTCTTTACGCCGATTTTACGCCAGCCAAATTGGGCTTTATGGCGCCTTTACGCCTCTCTTTCATACCCTTTCAGCGTCAATGACATCGAAGGGATCGACACGGATATGCATTGGTCCCTGACGCTAATTACCTCAACGGAGTCGTTATGAATTGGCTATATCTGCTGCTGGTCCTCGCCCTCGCGGGCTATCTGCTGCGCGCCCTTGCGCGCACCCATGAGTGAGGAACCGGATATGTGGCAAGAGATCATCTATCCCGTCGCGTTCGTACTGCTGGTGCTGCTGCCGGCGCCTCTGCTTGGCAACTACCTGTATCGGGTATTTGAGGGCAAGAGTCGCTGGCTGGCTCCCGTCGAGCGCGCCACCCTGGCCTGCTGCGGCACGGACGGGCGCGAGCAGGACTGGAAGTCCTACGCCCTCAGCCTGCTGGCCTTCAACGGTGCCGGCTTCGGCCTGCTGTTCCTGATCCTGCTGGCGCAGGGGCTGCTACCCCTCAACCCGCAACAGCTGCCCGGGCTGAACTGGCAACTCGCCTTCAACACCGCGGTCAGCTTCATGACCAACACCAACTGGCAGGCCTACTCCGGCGAGGCCAGCCTCTCCTACTTCAGCCAGATGGTGGGGCTCACCACCCAGAACTTCGTCTCGGCCGCCACCGGCGCCGCCGTCGCCATCGCCCTGTTCCGCGGCATCGCCCGCCAGCAGACCACCCACCTCGGCAACTTCTGGCAGGATCTGGTGCGCTTCTGCCTCTACGTGCTGCTGCCGATGGCATTGATCCTGGCGCTGCTGCTGGTCTGGCAGGGGGTACCCCAGAGCCTGTCGGCCTACCTGCCGTTCCACGCGCTGGAAGGCCAGGAGCAGCTGTTGCCGCTCGGCCCGGCAGCCTCCCAGATCGCCATCAAGCAGCTCGGCTCCAACGGCGGCGGCTTCTTCGGCGTCAACTCGGCCCATCCGTTCGAGAACCCGACCGCCCTCTCCAACTGGCTGGAGATGGTCGCCCTGCTGACGCTGGCCGCCGCCATGATCTGCACCCTGGGTCGCTACGTGAAGGACCTGGCCCACAGCCGCGCCATCCTCGTCGCCATGACCCTGATGATGGTGATCGGGCTCTTCGTCTCCATCACCCAGGAGCTGAAACCGGACCCCGCCCTCGCCCAGCTCACCCCTGACGCCAGCAACATGGCCGGTAACTGGGAAGGCAAGGAGAGCCGCTTCGGCCCCCTGCTCTCCAGCATCTGGGAAGTGGCGACCACCAGCGCCTCCAACGGCTCGGTCAACGCCATGCACGACAGCTTCACTCCCCTCGGCGGCATGGTCGGCATGATCAACATGCTGCTCGGCGAGGTCATCTTCGGCGGGGTCGGCTCCGGCATCTACGGCATGATGCTGTTCGTGCTGCTGACCGTGTTCCTGTGCGGCCTGATGGTGGGGCGTACCCCGACCTATCTGGGCAAACGGCTCGGCATCACCGAGATGAAATGGGTGGTCGCCAGCATGCTGGTGATGCCGGTCGGGGTATTGGTGATCGGCGGCATTACCCTGCTGATGCCGGACTCCGCCACCGTCATCGGTCACGACGGCCCCCACGGCCTATCCCGGCTGATCTATGCCTACGCCTCGGCCGCCGGCAACAACGGCTCCGCCTTCGCCGGCCTGGCCGCCGCCGACAACTGGCAGTGCATCGCCATCGGGCTGGCCATGCTGCTCGGCCGCTTCGGCTACATCATTCCGGTGCTGGCCATCGCCGGCCAGCTGGCCCGCGCCCCGCGCCAGGAGCGAAGCGAGGGGGACTTCCCCGTCAGCGGCCCGCTCTTCATCACCCTGCTGATCGTCACCGTGCTGCTGATGGGGGGTCTCTCCTTCCTGCCGGTGCTGGCGCTGGGTCCGGTGGCGGAACACCTGAGCCTGCTGGGGGGTGCCTTCTGATGCTGCACACCCCACTGATCGCCGTGGTCAACTATTCGATGCTGGGAGCTTTCCAATGAGCAAGTCCGCTTCAATGAGCACCGACACCCTCAAGGTGAAGGGCAAGAAACAGAAATCACAGATCCTGCAGGCCATGGTGGAAGCCCTCTATCGCTTCAACCCCAGGGCGCTGCTCGGCAGCCCCATCCTGTTCACCCTCTGGCTGGCGGCCGTGATGGCCAGCGTGGAGTCCCTGCTGGGGCAGCCTGTCTCCGGCGTCGCCCCTTCACTGGCCTGGCAGCTGACCGCCTGGCTCTGGCTCACCCTCTGGTTTGCCAACTTCGCCGAGACCCTGGCCGAGGGGCGCGGCAAGGCACGGGCCGACAGCCTGAAGGCGGGCATGAGCCAGCTCAGGGCGCGCCGGGTCACCCATCCGCAGGATGACAAGGGGGAGTGGGTGCCGGCCACCAGCCTGCGCAAGGGCGATCTGGTGCTGGTGCGCAGCGGCGAGATGATCCCCGCCGACGGCGAAGTGGTCGCCGGCATCGCCTCGGTCAACGAGGCCGCCATCACAGGGGAATCCGCCCCCGTCATTCGCGAGTCGGGCACCGATCGCAGCGGCGTGACCGGCAACACCACCGTCGTCTCCGACGAGATCTGGGTGCGCATCAGCAACAATCCGGGCGAAAGCACCCTGGATCGGATGATTGCGCTGGTGGAAGGGGCCAAGCGCCAGAAGACCCCCAACGAGATGGCGCTGGACGCCCTGCTGGTGGGACTGACCCTGATCTTCCTGCTGGTGGTGGCCACCCTGCCCTGGTTCCTCGACTACAACGGCACCCAGGTGCCCCGGCTCTACCTGCTGGCGCTGTTCATCACCCTGATCCCGACCACCATCGGCGGTCTGCTCTCCGCCATCGGCATCGCCGGCATGGACCGGCTGGTGAAACTCAACGTCATCGCCAAGTCGGGCCGGGCGGTGGAGGCCGCCGGCGACGTGCGCACCCTGCTGCTGGATAAGACCGGCACCATCACCTTCGGCAACCGGATGGCGGATGAGCTGATCCCGGCCCCCGGTATCGATCCGGCCCTGCTGGCCCAGGCCGCCATGCTGGCCTCGCTGGGTGACAACACGCCGGAGGGCAAATCCATCCTGACCCTGGCTGGCAAGAGCCACACCAGACCGAGCCAGCTGGAGAGCGACATCCTGATCCCCTTCAGCGCCGAGACCCGGCTGAGCGGGCTGGATCGCAACGGCCATCAATATCGCAAGGGGGCGGTGGATGCCGTGCTGCGCTACCTCTCCCTCGATCGCAAGGCGGTGCCCGAGCCCATCCTCAAGTCGGTCGACAGCATAGCTCGCCAGGGCGGCACCCCGCTGCTGGTCTGCACCCACGAGAAGCTGCTGGGGGTGGTGTTCCTCAAGGACATCATCAAGCCGGGCATCAAGGCCCGCTTCCAGATCCTGCGCCACATGGGGATCCGGACCGTGATGATCACCGGCGACAACCCGCTGACCGCCGCCGCCATCGCCGCCGAGGCCGGGGTGGACGACTTCATCGCCGAAGCGACACCGGAGAAGAAGCTGGCCTACATCCGCCAGGAGCAGGCCGACGGCCGGCTGGTGGCCATGTGCGGGGACGGCGCCAACGACGCCCCTGCGCTGGCCCAGGCCGACGTGGGGCTGGCCATGAACGAGGGCACCCAGGCAGCCAAGGAGGCGGGCAACCTGGTGGATCTCGACTCCAACCCCACCAAGCTGCTGGACGTGGTGCTGGTAGGCAAGCAGCTGCTGGTGACCCGTGGCGCCCTGACCACCTTCTCCATCGCCAACGACGTGGCCAAGTACTTCGCCATCCTGCCGGCCCTGTTCATCGCCGCCTATCCGCAGTTGGGGGCGCTGAACCTGATGCAGCTGGGCAGCCCCGAGAGCGCCATCCTGTCGGCCATCATCTTCAACGCCCTGATCATCGTCGCGCTGGTGCCGCTGGCCCTGCGCGGGGTCAGCCTGCAGGGCACGGCGGCCAGCCTGCTGCGCCGCAACCTACTGATCTACGGTGTCGGCGGTCTGATTGTGCCCTTTATCGGAATCAAGTTGATCGACCTGGTCATCACCGGCCTGGGGCTGGTGTAACGGCATTACCGGATGCGGGGCAGACCCGTATCCACTCAACGCATTTGGAGTAACCACATCATGATCGCAATCAGAACCCTGCTGACCCTGACCCTGCTGCTGGGAGTGGCTTATCCGCTGGCCGTCACCGGGCTGGCCCAGCTCATTTTCCCCTGGCAGGCCAACGGCAGCCTGCTCACCAATGACAAGCAGCAGGTGGTCGGCAGCGCCCTGCTGGCCCAGAAGTTCGAGCGGGCCGACTACTTCCACTCCCGCCCCTCCGCCAGCGACTTCGCCACCATAGGTGGCGGCGCCAGCAACCTGGGGATGAGCTCGCCGCTGCGAGCCGAGTTTGCCGCAGCGGCGGCAAAGGTGCAGCCGGAAGCCAGGGTCCCCGCCCTGCTGACCCGCTCCGCCTCCGGCCTCGATCCCCATCTGCCCCTCGATGCGGTGCTGGCTCAGGTGGAGCGGGTTGCCGGGCAACGAGGGCTGGATCCCGTTCGGCTGACGGAGCAGGTCAAGTCGGCGGCACAAGCTGGTATCCTTGGCCCGCGGGTGGTCAACATTCTCCAGTTGAACCTGCAACTCGATCATCAAAAGGGCGCCTGAGGGCGCTCCTTGCCGTTCGGGAAGGCTCCCTTTCGACAACGGGGACAAGCATGAGCAATGAGGTCACGGCCGCGGTTCGGCCGATGCAATGGGAGCGCGGGGATGCGTGATGAAGTGAGGGCGGACGCCCTGCTGGCGAGCCTGGAACAGGAGCACAGGGGCAAGCTGAAGGTGTTTCTCGGCGCCGCCCCCGGTGTGGGCAAGACCTACGCCATGCTGCAGGCGGTGCGGGAACAGGCCAGAGAGGGGGTCGACATCCTGATCGGGGTGGTGGAGACCCACGGTCGCCAGGAGACCCTGGCCCTGCTCGACAAGCTCGCCATCCAGCCGCGCAAGCTGCACCTGCACCGCCAGCAACGGCTGGAGGAGATGGATCTGGACGGCCTGCTGACCCGCAAACCCGCCATCGCCGTGGTGGACGAGCTGGCCCACAGCAACGCCCCCGGCAGCCGCCACGAGAAGCGCTGGCAGGATGTGGAGGAGCTGCTCGGCGCCGGCATCGACGTCTACACCACCCTCAACGTGCAGCACCTGGAGAGCCTCAACGATCTGGTGTGGCAGCTGACCGGGGTCAGGGTCAAGGAGACCCTGCCCGACCAGGTACTGCTGGAGGCCGACAGCCTGGTGCTGATCGACCTCCCCCCCAAGGAGCTGCTCGGCCGCCTCAAGGAGGGCAAGGTCTATGTGCCCCACCAGGCCAAGGCCGCCCTGCAGTCTTTCTTCTCCCTCAACAACCTGACCGCCCTGCGGGAACTGGCGATGCAGACCGCCGCCAGCCACGTGGAGGGGGATCTGCAACTGCAGTGGCAGGCCGCCGGCAAGACCACCTTGCCGCTGAGAGGCAAGCTGATGGTCTGCCTCGGCGACGAGCACGGCGCCGCCCTGGTGCGCTACGGCCACCGCTTCGCCCAGCGCCGCCAGCTGCCCTGGCTGGTGGTACACGTCGACAGCAAGGGGCAGCGTTCCGCCGAGCAGGAGCAGGCGCTGGCGCTCGCCTCCCAGCTGGGTGCCAAGGTGCTGACCCTCTCCAGCCCGGCCGTGGCCGATGCCCTGCTGGAGACGGCCGAACAGCAGCAGGTGTCGCAACTGCTGCTGGGCAAACCCCACAAGGCGCCGTGGCGCCGCTCTCTGGTGCAGCATCTGCTCAGGCAGGCACAGGGGCTCGAGATCACCCTGGTGGACACAGAGAAGCGCAAACCCGGCCTGAACTGGCAGCCGCTTCACCCCAAGGACATTCGCCAGAGCCTGCTGGCGGTGGCCATCATGGGGACCACCTCGGCCGCCGTCTGGGGGCTCTCCCACTGGCTGCCGCCCGCCTCCCTGCCCATGCTGTTCGTGCTGGGGGTGCTGGCCACCGCGCTCACCACCAGCCTGGTGCCCGCCATCCTGGCCGCCGTGCTGGGCTTCGTCGGCCACAACCTGTTGTTCACCGTCCCCTACTTCTCCCTCAGCGTCGCCAGCCACAGCGACCTGCTCACCCTGTTCGTGCTGCTCATCGTCGGCATCACGGCCGGGCGGCTCGCCTCCCGTCAGCGCCAGCAGCTGGTCGGCCTGCGCGAGACCCAGCAGCTGGGCAACGCCCTGCTCTCCCTGAGCCAGGGGCTGGCCACCGCCAGCAGCCCGGTCGAGGTGCTCAGGCAAGGGAGCCAGGCCATCTCGCTGGCACTGGGCCAGCCGGTGTTTGCCCTCGATCGGCACTACCAGTACTGGGCCGGTTCGACCGAGCACAAGCCGGGGCAGACCGACAAGGCGGCCATCGACTGGTGTCTGGCCCAGAAGCAGAGCGCCGGTGCCCACACCGCCACCCTCAACGCCGCCGAGGCCCAGTACCATCACCTCAGCGATGAGCTGGTGCTGGGCATACTGCTGGCCAATCCGCTCGCCTCCTCGGCCGAGCATCAGCTGCAGGCGCTGCTCACCGATATCCGCGCCGCGCTGGCGCGGATCGACCTCAACGAGCGGCTGGCCGACAGCCAGCTGCAGGCAGAGACCGACCGGATGCGCGCCGCCCTGCTCTCCTCGGTCTCCCACGATTTGAAGACGCCGCTCGCCACCATCATGGGGGCCGGCAGCACCCTGCTGGAATATGGTGACCGGATCAGCAGCGAAGACCGCAGCGAGCTGTTGCACTCGGTGCAGGAGGAGGCACGCCGCCTGCACAGCTATGTGCAGAACCTGCTGGACATGACCCGCATCGGCTCACCCGACTTCCAGCTGAAACGGGACTGGGTCGATCTGGCGGATCTGGTGGAGAATGCCCGCCGCCGGCTCGACTCCTCCTGGCGCCAGCACAAGCTGCTGGTGCACTTCGATCAGCAGATACCCCGCCTCTATGTGCACGGCGCTCTGATCGAGCAGGTACTGGTCAACATCCTCGACAACGCCTCCCGCTACTCGCCGGCCGGCACCCCCATCGAGTTCAAGGTGATGCTGGCGGACCCCGACCTCATCATCGACATCATAGATATCGGGGTCGGCATCGCCGAGTCGGACCGCGACAAGATCTTCAACCTCTTCTACACCCAGCCGGTCGGTGATTGCGGCAGCCGTGGTACCGGGCTTGGCCTCGCCATTTCCCGCGCTATGATAGAGGTCCATGGGGGCCGCATCTGGGCCTTTTCCGGTCCCAACGGCAACGGTACCTGCATGCGCATCTCTCTGCCGCTGGCCCTCAACGCACCGGCCGCCTGATGGTCGCCGCCCTTTTTCATCAGCGAGCTGGAGGTTGAATGGCTCACATACTGGTCATCGACGACGAGGCGGCCATCCGCCGTTTTTTGCGGATCAGCCTGATCGCCGAAGGCCATCAGGTCAGCGAGGCGGTCGGCGTCAACGAGGGTGTGGCGCAGTATCGCCACCTCAACCCCGACCTGGTGATCCTGGATCTGGGTCTGCCGGATGGCGATGGCCTCCAGGTGTTGCAGGCCATTCGCGAGCACCATCAGCATCCGGTACTGGTGCTATCGGCGCGGGATTCGGAGCAGGAGAAGGTGCGCTTGCTGGATGCTGGAGCCAATGACTACATGAGCAAGCCGTTCGGCGTCGGCGAGATGATGGCCCGTATCCGGGTGCTGCTGCGCCAGCGGGCCGGGGTCAGCAGCGGTGAGTGCCGCCACTTCCCCCAGTGTGGGCTGACCCTGGACAGCAGCAGCCACAGGGTCACCCTGGGGGAGGAAGAGGTGGCCCTCTCCCGCAAGGAGTTCGCCCTGCTGCAGGCGCTGGTGTGCCACCCCGGCAAGCTGGTGCTGCAGACCCAGCTGCTCAACGACATCTGGGGGCCGAGCCACAAGGAGGACACCCACTACCTGCGCATCGTCATCGCCAGCCTGCGCAAGAAGCTGGGGGATAACCCTCAAGACCCCGCCCTCATCGAGACCGAGTCCGGCATCGGCTACCGCTTTATCGGCAGCTGATGTTTCACGTGGAACGACGCCAGCAACAACACAGGGCCAACAGACCGCAGCCACCGAGCAGCAGACCGAGATCCTGCAAACTGGCAGCAACCGCCAACCCCAGGCTGAGCAGCAGATAGTAACCGAGCCCGAACAGGGCGCCAGCACTGCCTGCCACCTCCCGATAGGCCAGCAACGCCTGGCTCAGCACATTGGGGATCGCCAGCCCGAACGCCACTACCACTCCCGTCATGGGCAGCAGAAACCAGAGTGAAGCCTGGCTGGCCCACACCAGCCAACCCGAGCCCAGCGCCAACACGGCGGCGAGCCGGATCAGGGAGGCAGGCAGCCAGCCAAGCCCCAGCAGACGCTTGTTGAGCAGACTGCCCCCCAGGGTCGCCAGTGCCAGCACGATACCGGAGTAACCAAACTCGCCCGCGCTCAGCCCCAGCCCGGCAAACAGAAATGGCGCCAGACTGTAGTAGCCGAACAGCATGGTGTTGAACAGGGCCACCAGAGCGGCGCTGCGCCACAAGCCGCTATCACGCACCATCCGGCATGCCAGCGGCCAGAGTGCCACTCGCTGGGTGGTGATCGGCCGGGTTTCCGGCAACTGCCGGCAGGCCATCAGCAACAAGCCGATTGCCAGCGCCAGCAGGGCGCCAAATACCCCGAGATAACCAAAACCATCGGCCAGCAGGCCGCCGCTCACCAGCCCCAGCACTGGGCTCAGGGAGAGCGCTATGCCCATCACCGAGAAGACCCGCGCCAGATCGCTGCCCTGATAGCTGTCGCGCAGCATGGTCTGGGTCACAACTGAGCCCACTGCGGCACCGAAAGCCGCAATGACCCGGGCCAGCAGCAGGGTTTCAAACTGGGTGGCCAGCAACGCCAGCAGGGTGCCGGCACCATAGGTCAGCAACCCCGCCAGCATGGCGGGACGCCGACCGATGAGATCGCACAACCGACCCCAGCAAACCACGCCCGCCGCAAACGCCAGAAAATAGACCGACAGGGTCTGGGATGCCTGCCCCTCGCTCACCCGAAACTCAGTGGCGATATGGGTCAGTACCGGGCTGTAGATGGTCTCCACTATCTGCGGAAACATCATCAGTCCGACCACCAGCCAGAGCGGTGGCAACTTGTTGTTCATGACAAACCTCCTTCACTAGAGGCCGTCATTCTAGAGTGACGCCGATTGTCCGATTACAATAAGCAAGACTATAAACATCAAGAATCGGACACATGGCCTTTATTCTTCCCGATCACCCTTTTGATCCGGACCAGCACGACGGCAGTGCCATCGGTATCGCCGCCGCCCTCGGCTGGCACGACTCTGGCCGCCACCAGCACAGGCGCCATCAGTTGCTGTTCGCCCAGGCCGGCTGCATGACCATAGAGCTGGACGATCAGGTCTGCCTGCTACCGCCGACGCGGGCCGCCTGGTTGCCGGCGGGTCTGCCCCATCGGGTGCTGATGCGCGGGGTGGTGGCCTATCGCTCCCTCTATTTCACAACCGAACCCGGCTTGCCGGCCGAGATGGCGGTGCTGGCGGTCAACCCGCTGCTGCGGGAGATCATCGAACGGATGGCGCTCTGGCCGTGGGACAAGCCGGAGGCAGAGCAGACCTGCACACTGGCATTATTGAAAGAGGAGCTGGCGCAAGCGCCGCGGGAATCCTGGCAGTTGCCGCTGCCGTCAGACGTGCGTCTGGCGGGCTGGCTGCAGGAGGTGAAACAGGGCGATGCCCTGCCCGATCGGCTCAACCGGCTGGCCGAACGGGTGGGTGCCAGTGACAAGACCATAGGCCGCATCTTCATGCGGGAGACCGGCATGAGCTACCAGGCCTGGCGTCAGCAGTGGCGACTGCTGCGGGCGCTGGAGCTGCTGGCAGAAGCCGAGCCCATCAGCCGGGTGGCGGCTGCGCTGGAGTTCGCCAGCGACAGTGCCTTCATCGCCTTCTTCAGGCAACACACGGGGCAGACCCCCTTGCGCTATCTCAACTCTCGGGGTGAGTCGCATCGGCCGAGCTCGCCTCCACCACCAGGGTATCCAGCGCCAGCGGCTTGAGGTTGTGGATCGCCTCCTCCACCACGGCATGGGAAGCCTGCTGCTGCTGGGCCAATATTTCCTGCTCCAGCTTGACGCTGTCCAGTTCGGGTCTGGGGTATTCGTCGGCCATGACGTTCAGGCTCAGGCTGCTGGCAATCAAGGTTGCGATCAGGATTTTCATCTGGTGTGCTCCGGTGTGGTTGAGATGACCAGATAACTATTCCAATTGTCGTGCCACATCTATAACAACATGATTTTGTTTAAATTAATTGTTTTTAGATAATAAATGGCGCCAGTTGGAAAACATCCAGCAGTCAGGATTGAACCAATAAGTGGTCATTTTCACCACACTAGATTTTGCCTGCTGTTCCACGTGGAACGTTCCATTTTTTTGATCGACACCCGCTTTTAAACTGAGCTATGGTGCTAGCTCCCCCGTAACTGACTCTGGATCTGTCACCGAATGGAATTTTCCTTGTTCGGCGAGAAGTTCACTCGCCATGCCGGTATTACCCAACTCATGGATGACCTTAATCAGGGGCTGACCAATCCGGACGCCATCATGTTGGGTGGCGGCAACCCAGCCCCCATCCCCGCCATGCTGGAACGCTTTCAGGCTGAGGCCAAGAGCCTGCTCGACAACGGCGAGCTGGTGAAGGCGATGGCCAACTACGATGGCCCCCAGGGCAAGGACAGGTTCACCAAGGCGCTGGCGGCCCTGCTCAGCAAGGAGCTGGGTTGGGAGATCTCAGCCCGCAACATCGCACTGACCAACGGCAGCCAGAACGCCTTCTTCTATCTGTTCAACCTGCTGGCGGGCGAATTTGCCGATGGCCGCAAGAAGAAGGTGCTGTTCCCGCTCGCCCCCGAGTACATCGGTTATGCTGACTCGGCACTGGCGGACGACTACTTCGTGGCCTACAAGCCCACCATCGAGAAACTGCCCGACGGCCAGTTCAAGTACCACGTGGACTTCGAGAGCCTGCAGGTGGGTGACGACATCGGGGTGATCTGCGTCTCCCGGCCGACCAACCCGACCGGCAACGTGTTGACCGACGAAGAGATCGAGCACCTCGATCAGATCGCCCGCGACAAGGGTATTCCGCTACTGATCGACAATGCCTATGGCGTCCCCTTCCCTGGCATCATCTTCAGCGAGGCCAAGCCGTTCTGGAACGCCAACACCATCCTCTGCATGAGCCTCTCCAAGCTGGGGTTGCCGGGCACCCGCTGCGGCATCGTCATCGCCGACGAGAAGATCATTCAGGCCATCACCAACCTGAGTGGCATCATCAATCTGGCACCGGGCAGTCTGGGCCCAGCCATCACCATTCCGATGATCGAGAGCGGCGAGATCATCGCCCTCAGCGAGCAGGTGGTGAAACCCTTCTATCGGCAGAAGGCGGAGCTGGCGGTGCAACTGCTGCGCGAAGCGATCCCCGACCCGCGCTTCCATATCCACAAGCCGGAAGGCGCCCTCTTCCTCTGGCTCTGGTTCGAAGGCTTGCCGATCCACTGTCAGGAGCTGTACGAGCGACTGAAGGCGAAGAACCTGCTGATCGTGCCGGGCCACTACTTCTTCCCTGGCATCGATGACCCGGAGTGGCGTCACAGCCGGGAGTGCATCCGCCTCAACTACTCCCAGAGCGAGGAGCTGGTGCGGCGCGGCATCGCCATCCTGGCCGACGAGATCAACGCCCTCTACGCCGGCTAATCCGCCCGGCGATACAAAAACAGAGAGGCCTGCGAATGCAGGCCTCTCTTCTATCAGCTGGTCAGCGATACTGTTTAGCCGGGCAGCGCCAGCTGCTCGGGTTTGCCGATGGGGATGGCGCGGGGCTTGAGCGCCTCCGGCAGCTCGCGGGCCAGCTCTATGGTCAGCAGACCATGCTCCAGCTTGGCACCTTGCACCTCTACATGCTGGCTCAGCTTGAAGGCGAGCTCGAAGTCCCGCTCGGCGATCCCCTGATGGAGGAACTGGCGCTCACCCATGGTGGCGACCTTGCGCCCCTTCACCTTGAGGGTGCCGTTTTCGGTCTCCAGCTCCAGCTCATTGCGTTCGAAACCGGCCACGGCAACAGTGATGAGGTAGCTGTCGTGATCGCGCTTTTCGATGTTGTACGGGGGGTAGGCCGAGGTCTTCTGATCGAACAGGCCTTCCAGCTCACGGGCCATCCGCTCGAAGCCGACGGCATTGGAATAGAGATGAGAAAAATCGAGGTTACGCATGATCCTATCCTTCTATAAAGCAACAGGGTTTACTCTCCACGGGCCCGTCAATCGGCACCCGGGAAACATCAACAATGCAACGAGGTCAGGCTGTCAGCCGTTGATCTCGATCTTGCGGGGCTTCATCGCCTCGGGCACTTCGCGCACCAGGTCGATGTGCAGCAGACCGTTCTTGAGGTCAGCCCCCTTTACCCGCACATAGTCGGCCAGCTGGAAGCGACGCTCGAAGCCGCGTTCGGCTATGCCTTGATAGAGGTAGTTACGCTCGGTATCGGCCTGCTTGTTGCCCTTCACCGTCAGCAGATTTTCCTGGAAGCTCAGCTCCAGCTCTTCCTGGGTAAAGCCCGCCACCGCCATGCTGATGCGGTAGTCACTGTCACCCAGCTGCTCGATGTTGTAGGGGGGATAGCCGGCATTGCCATTGCTGGCCGCAGATTCGATGAGATTGGCCAGACGATCGAAACCGATGGCAGAACGATAGAGCGGAGAAAAGTCGATAGAACGCATAGTATTATCCTCTTTTGAGCGATAACGAATTGTTTGCCCTCCTGATGGACGGGCGCCTGGTCGAAACCTCTGTCGAGCGTTCCGGCCTTGTTATCTATATAGGGGCCCGCTTTCGGCTTTCAAGGGCTCTGATCGAAAAATCTTCTCTCCACCCATTTGCTGGCTTTTCCCTTATTGGGCTTCCTCCCCCAGTCACAAACATGGCACCCTGAGCGGAGATCTTGAGGAGCCACATCATGTCCCGTTCCGAACGCCTGCTGGCCCTGCTGCAACTGCTGCGCGGCCACCGCTACGCCATCACCGGCAGCGAGCTGGCCAGCCAGCTTGGCATCAGTCTGCGCACCCTCTATCGGGATATCGCCACCCTGCAGGCACAGGGTGCCCACATCGAGGGGGAAGCGGGTATCGGCTATGTGCTGCGCCCCGGCTTCATGCTGCCGCCGCTGATGTTCAGCGAAGAGGAACTGGATGCGCTGGTACTGGGCTCACGCTGGGTGGCGGCCCATGCCGATCATGCCCTCAGCACAGCCGCCAGCAGCGCGCTGGCCAAGATAGAGGCCGTGCTGCCCGCCGACTATCGCCAACAGCTGCATGCCAATGCCCTGCTGATCGGCACCGCTCGAGGTGACAGCCCCGTCGACGAGGCTCCGCTGCGCAGTGCCATCCGCCAGCAGCGCAAGGTGACCCTGAACTATCGGGATCTCAAGGAAGCGAGTTCGGAGCGCACCGTCTGGCCCTTCGCCCTCGGCTACTTCGACCAGGTGCGGGTACTGGTGGCCTGGTGCGAGCTGCGTCAGGGCTTTCGCCACTTTCGGGTGGACAGGATCAGCGCGATGCGGCTGGAGGCGGAACCTTATCCTGGCAATCGGGAACGGTTGCTCAAGGAGTGGCGCGCCAGCCAGCAGATCCCGCAACCCAGATTCATTGCTGACAGAAATTGACAGCAGGTGGCGCCATGCTGATGGGGTCGGCGCCGATGCGCCATCTCATCAGCAAGGAGCATCACCATGTTAGTCCCCCAGTTCACCATCCTCTATGTTGCCAACCCGACCCGCAGCGCCCTCTTCTACAGCGAGCTGTTCGGCCGCCACCCGGTGGAAGAGTCCCCCACCTTTGCCATGTTTGTGTTCGAGTCAGGCGCCAGGCTGGCACTCTGGTCCCGCGCCACGGTCGAACCCGCCGTGACCCAAACGGCCGGGGCCATGGAGCTGGCCTTCGCCCTCCCCGATGATGCCGCCGTCGATCGCCAGTCTGCGGAGTGGCAGGCGCGCGGGCTTACCCTGATCCAGGCACCGACCCGGATGGAGTTTGGCTACACCTGTATGGCCCTCGATCCGGACGGCCATCGTCTGCGCCTCTACTGCCCTGCACCTGAACTGGGGTAATCGGGTTCAATGTTCCACGTGGAACGAGCCACTACCTTCGCCCAGAAAACAAAAAGCCGCTCACAGGGAGCGGCTTTTTAATATCGTGCTTGATGCGTCAAATTAGACGTCGAGGTTGGCCACGCGCAGGGCGTTGGTCTCGATAAAGTCGCGACGCGGCTCTACTGCGTCACCCATCAGGGTGGAGAAGAGCTGGTCGGCACCGACGGCATCATCGATGGTGACGCGCAGCATGCGACGGGCTTCCGGATCCATGGTGGTTTCCCACAGCTGATCCGGGTTCATCTCACCCAACCCTTTATAGCGCTGGATGTAGATGCCGCGCTTGCCTTCGCCCATCAGCCACTCGACCGCTTCGACGAAGCTGGCGACCGGCTTCACCTTCTCACCACGCTTGATGTAACCGCCTTCCTCGATCAGGTTGGCGATCTCCTTGCCCAGCGAGACCAGCTGACGGTACTCGGAGGATTGCAGGAAGTCGTAGCTGATCGGGTATTCGCGGTCGACACCGTGCTGACGTACCACGGCGTGCGGCACGAACAGACGGCGCTCTTCATCGCGGCGCACCTGCATCTGGTACTGGATGCCGTGGTTGCTCTCGTTGAGCACGGCTTCCATGCTCTGGCACCAGGCCTGCAGATCGCTCTCGCTGGTCAGCAGTGCTTCGTTCAGTTCCGGCTGATAGATCAGCTGGGTCAGCACGGCTTCCGGAGCACGGCGTGACATGCGGGTGATGAGGTGGGTCACGGCGCGATGCTGGTTGACCAGACGCTCCAGAGCCTCGCCACCGATGGCCGGAGCAGACTCGTTGACGTGCAGGGTCGCACCATCCAGCGCCATGGCAGTCTGGTACTGCAGCAGCGCATCTTCGTCTTTCAGATACTGCTCCTGCTTACCCTTCTTCACCTTGTAGAGCGGCGGCTGGGCGATGTAGACATAACCACGTTCGATGATTTCCGGCATCTGACGATAGAAGAAGGTCAGCAGCAGGGTACGGATGTGCGCACCATCGACGTCCGCATCGGTCATGATGATGATGTTGTGATAGCGCAGCTTGTCCGGGTTGTACTCGTCGCGACCGATACCACAGCCCAGTGCGGTGATCAGGGTGCCCACCTCCTGGGAGGAGATCATCTTGTCGAAACGGGCCTTCTCCACGTTCAGGATCTTGCCCTTGAGCGGCAGGATGGCCTGGTTCTTCCGGTTGCGACCCTGCTTGGCGGAACCGCCAGCAGAGTCCCCTTCCACTATGTAGAGTTCGGAGAGCGCCGGGTCTTTTTCCTGACAGTCGGCCAGCTTGCCGGGCAGACCGGCGATATCCAGCGCGCCCTTGCGGCGGGTCAGTTCGCGGGCCTTGCGGGCCGCTTCACGGGCACGGGCCGCATCGATGATCTTGTTGACCACGATCTTGGCATCGCCCGGGTTTTCCAGCAGGAAGTCGGCCAGCTTCTCGCCCATCGCCTGTTCGACGGCGGTCTTCACTTCGGAAGAGACCAGCTTGTCCTTGGTCTGGGAGGAGAACTTGGGATCCGGCACCTTGACGGAGATAACGGCAATCAGACCTTCACGCACATCGTCGCCACTGGCGGCAGACTTGGCCTTCTTGCTGTAGTCCTCTTTGTCCATGTAGGAGTTGAGGGTACGGGTCAGCGCGGTACGGAAGCCCACCAGGTGGGTGCCGCCATCACGCTGCGGAATGTTGTTGGTGAAGCAGTAGACCCCTTCCTGATAGGCGTCGTTCCACTGCATCGCCACTTCGACGCCGATGCCGTCCTGCTCGGTGGTGAAGTGGAACACCTTCGGGTGGATCGGGGTCTTGTTCTGGTTCAGGTACTCGACGAACGCCTTGATGCCGCCTTCGTAGCAGAAGTGCGCCTCACGGCCGTCACGCTCGTCCATCAAACGGATGGAAACGCCGGAGTTGAGGAAGGAGAGCTCGCGCAGGCGCTTGGCCAGGATCTCGTAGTGGAACAGGGTGTCGCTGAAGATGGTCGGGCTCGGCCAGAAGCGAACTTCGGTCCCGGTGGTGGTGGCATCGCCGATCTGCTTGAGCGGGGCCTGTGGCTCGCCCAGGTGATAGGTCTGCTCGTAGACGTGGCCGTTGCGACGGATGGTCAGCAACAGCTTGTCAGAGAGCGCGTTCACCACGGAGACGCCCACGCCGTGCAGACCGCCGGACACCTTGTAGGAGTTATCATCGAATTTACCGCCGGCGTGCAGCACGGTCATGATGACCTCTGCGGCGGAGCGACCCTCTTCCGGGTGAATGTCGACAGGAATGCCGCGGCCGTTGTCACGGACGGAGACGGAACCATCGGAGTGGATCTTGACCTGAATATCGGAGCAGTAGCCAGCGAGCGCCTCGTCAATGGAGTTATCGACCACTTCGAACACCATGTGGTGCAGGCCCGAGCCATCATCCGTATCGCCGATATACATCCCCGGGCGCTTGCGGACCGCATCCAGGCCCTTCAGTACCTTGATATTCGAGGAGTCGTAAGTATTTTCACTCATAGCTTACTCTCTGCCTTCTCTAACGTTTCGGAGATCTTGCCTTGTTCCACGTGGAACAACTTGCAGTCATTCGCATCCATCATGTCTGCGAGCTGATCGGTGTCGATGGCGGTGATGAACACCTGGGACGCACACTGCTTCAGCCTTGCGGCCAGCAAGCGGCGCTTGTCGACATCCAGTTCAGAGGCAAAATCGTCAATTAAAAAAATACAGCCACGGCTGCTATGTTGATTCAAATAGAGCCCTTGGGCCAGTCGCATGGCACAGACCAACAACTTCAACTGACCCCTGGACAAAATATCCTGAGCGGGCACGCCGTTCGCCTTGAGGCGCACATCGGCCTTCTGCGGACCAACGCCCGTGTAACCCAGCGTCCGATCCCGCTCAAACCCCGCCTCTAGCAATTCATTGAGCGGGGTATCTTTTTCCCAGCCTCGATAGAATCCAAGGTTGATGTCGAATTCCGGCAAAAAGTCCGCCGTCATCTCCTTGATCAGGGGGGTAATGGCCTGACAATAACTGGCGCGAAACTCGGCCAGCTCTCCCCCCAACCGCACCAGCTCCTGATCCCAGAACGCCAGTTGGCGATACTGGGTGCTCTGGCGCAGCAGTGCATTGCGCTGTTTCAGCAGCCGCCGTACCCGTCCCCACAGGGAGAAGAAGGTCGGTTCCTGATGAAAAACACCCCAGTCGAGCCAGGCCCGGCGAGCCTGGGGCCCGCCGGTCAGCAGGTTGAAGCCATCCGGGTGGATCAGCTGCACCGGCAGCAGCTCGGCCAGGTCGGCCAGGCGCTGGGCCTGGGCACCGGCAATCTTGAGCTGGGTCTCGCCACTCTTGTCCTTGGCGAGGCCGATGGGCACCTGGCGCCCCTCCAGTTCGCACTGGGCGAACAGGGTAAACGCCCTCTCCCCCTGGCGGATGACCCGCCCGGTCAGGTGAGTGCGAAAGGAGCGACCGAGACCGAGGTAGTGAATGGCTTCCAGCACGCTGGTCTTGCCGCTGCCGTTGCACCCGACCAGGATATTAAGGCCGGGTGACAGCGCGAGACTGGCCTGCTGGATATTGCGAAAGTCGCTGAGCTGGAGTTTGACCAGGGACACGACTAGATCCGCATCGGCATTACCACGTACTGAGCATCCTGACTGTCAAAATCCTCAATAATGGCGCTGCTGATGGAATCGCTCAGGCTGATCCGGATTTGGTCACATTTTAACGTATTCAGCACGTCCAGCACATAAGAGACGTTGAAACCAATCTCCATCTCGCCGGCTTCGTATTGTACGTCAAGCAGCTCTTCGGCTTCTTCCTGTTCCGGGTTGTTGGCGGTGATGCGCAACAGGTTTTCCTGCAGATTGAGACGCACCCCACGGAATTTCTCGTTGGAGAGAATGGCGGCACGGGCAAAGGCCTGGCGCAGATCCTCACGACCGGCGATCAGGGCCTTGTCGCTGTTGCGCGGAATGACGCGGCGCCAGTCCGGGAAACGACCATCCACCAGCTTGGAGGTGAAGATGAAACCGTCGAGGGCGGCGCGCAGGTTGCTGCGGCCGATCTGCAGCCGTACCGGCTTGTCTTCCGCTTCCAGCAGGCGCACCAGTTCCAGCACGCCTTTACGCGGCAGGATGACCTGATGATCGGGCAGCGATTCGCTCACCACCTCGCGACGGCAGGTTGCCAGCCGGTGACCATCGGTGGCCACGGTACGCAGGCCGTGGCCCTCGCTCTCGAACAGCATGCCGTTCAGGTAGTAGCGCACGTCCTGGCTCGCCATGGAGAACTGGGTCGCGTCGATGAGTTTTTTCAGCTCCAGCTGGCCGATGTCGAACTCGAGCACGGATTCCCAATCCTCGATGTTCGGGTATTCGGTGGCCGGCAGGGTCGACAGGTTGAAGCGGGAGCGGCCGGAGCGGATGATCAGGCGCTCGCCTTCGGTATTGAGGCGAATGTCCGCCCCTTCCGGCAGACCGCGACAGATGTCCAGCAGCTTGCGCGCCGGTACTGTGGTGCGGCCATCCTGACTGTCGCTGTTGAGATAGACCTGACCGATCATCTCCACTTCGAGGTCGGTACCGGTCAGTGACAACAGACCGTTGCTGACATCAAGCAGCACGTTGCCGAGGATCGGCAGGGTCGGCCGGCCACCCAGGGCACCGGACACCAGTTGCAGAGGACGTAACAGGGCCTCACGGCTAATTTCGAGCTGCATCTGTGCTCTCCGTTGTGATTAGGAGTAAAGGTTTCGGATCAGGTTGGCATGTTCAAGCTGCATCTGTGCACTCAGTTCCGTCATCAGGAAGAAAGGGTACGGATCAGGTTGGAATAGTCTTCCTTGATGTCGTGACTCTCTTCCTTCAGCTGCTCGATCTTGCGGCAGGCATGAAGCACGGTAGTGTGGTCACGACCACCAAAGGCATCACCTATCTCCGGCAAGCTATGGTTGGTCAGCTCCTTGGCCAGTGCCATCGCCAGCTGGCGTGGACGGGCAACGGAGCGGGAACGGCGCTTGGAGAGTAGATCCGCCAGCTTGATCTTGTAGTACTCCGCCACCGTCTTCTGAATATTGTCGATGGTGACCAGCTTCTCCTGCAACGCCAGCAGATCGCGCAGCGCTTCGCGCACGAAGTCGATGTTGATGGCGCGACCGGTGAAGTTGGCATTGGCGATCACCCGGTTCAGCGCCCCTTCCAGCTCGCGCACATTGGAGCGCAGTCGCTTGGCGATGAAAAAGGCCACTTCGTCCGGCAGGTGGATCTGGTTCTCGTCCGCCTTGCGCATCAGGATAGCGACACGCGTCTCCAGCTCAGGCGGCTCGATCGCCACGGTCAGGCCCCAGCCGAAGCGGGACTTGAGACGATCTTCCACCCCGTTGATCTCCTTCGGATAGCGATCCGAGGTCAGGATGATCTGCTGGTTGCCTTCGAGCAGGGCATTGAAGGTGTGGAAGAACTCCTCCTGGGAGCGCTCCTTGTTGGCAAAGAACTGGATGTCATCAATGAGCAGGGCATCGACGCTACGGTAATAACGCTTGAACTCTTCAATGGCGTTATTCTGCAGCGCCTTCACCATGTCCTGCACAAACCGCTCGGAGTGCATGTAGATGACTTTGGCGTCCTGCTTGCGCTCCTTGATGGCGTTGCCGACGGCGTGCAGCAGGTGGGTCTTGCCCAGACCGGTGCCGCCATAGAGGAACAGCGGGTTGTAGGCCCCGCCCGGATTGTCAGCCACCTGACGGGCAGCCGCACGGGCCAACTGGTTGGACTTACCCTCGACGAAATTCTCGAAGGTATAGTTCACGTTGGTGTTGCTCTTGTGGTTCGGTTCGGGCTTGGCCTCGGCCTTGCTTTCCCAGCTCTTCTGCGAGTTATTCACAGGATCCGCACCCCGCGCCGGCGCCCTGGCCACCGCGACGGGATGGGGACGATTGCCGATGTCAAAACGCAGGGTGGGGCCATCGACCCCGCAGAGCTCATTGATGATGCCGTTCACCCGGATGAGATACTTGTCTCGAACCCAGTCCAGAACGAAACGATTCGGTGCATACAGGGTCAGAGTATTGTCACTCAACTCCGCTTGAAGCGGCCGGATCCACATGCTGAATTCTGCCGAGGGCAACTCATCTTGCAGCCGGTTAAGGCACTGCTGCCATAGCGAAGCAGTCACTCTAAACTCCCGTCGATTGATTAACTAAAGACCGGCTATTCTACGTTTTTAGCGGCTGGATCTCTAGCCGCGACCTCGCGGATCCAGCAAATAAGATCCTTGACTTTCAAGGATCCAGCAGCCGTGGATCTGATTTCATCCCCAAAGTTACCCACAGCCCGATCCCGTCACCGATGCACCAAAGATCCAGACCTGAAGCGGTTATTTTATATAACCAAATATCATTTATTCTTTAGGTTTTATTCCAATAACATCAGCGCAACCCCAGCGTTTACAACTAAAAATACAGAACTACAGAGAGAGAGGAATCACCATGACGTCATCCATCAAGCTGGTCTCCGGCGCCGCCATTCTGCTGGCCGCCCTGTCCGGTCAAGCCATCGCCCAGGAAACCATCAAGGTCGGCATGTCCGGCAAGTACTTCCCGTTCACCTTCGTCAAGCAGGACAAGCTGCAGGGCTTTGAAGTGGACATGTGGAACCAGATCGGCGAGCGCACCGGCTACAAGGTCGAGTTCGTGACCGCCAGCTTCTCCGGCCTGTTCGGCATGCTGGAAACCGGCCGCGTCGACACCATCTCCAACCAGATCACCATCACCGACGAGCGCAAGGCCAAGTACGCCTTCTCCCAGCCCTACGTCTATGACGGTGCCCAGATCGTGGTCCGCAAGGGCAACAGCACCATTCACGGCATCAAGGATCTGGAAGGCAAGAAGGTTGCGGTGAACCTGGGCTCCAACTTCGAAGAGCTGCTGCGCAAGAACGACCCCAACAAGAAGATCGACATCCGCACCTATGACTCCGCCTTCGAGCAGGACGTTGCCCTGGGCCGCATCGACGCCTTCGTGATGGACCGCGTCTCCACCGCCCAGCTGATCAAGGAATCCAAGCTGCCGCTGCAACAGGCTGGCGCACCGTTCGAGACCATCGAGAACGCCCTGCCCTTCCTGAAGACCCCGGAAAAGCAGGCACTGCTGAAGAAGGTCGATGACGCCCTCACCGCCATGCGCAAGGATGGTTCCCTGCGTCAGATCTCTGAAAAATGGTTCGCTTCCGACATCACCGACAAATAAATGATGGAATTTGACCTCGAATACACGCTGGGACTGTTTCCCATCCTGCTCAAGTATCTGGGCACCACGATGGAAATGGCCCTGTGGGGATTCGCATTGGCACTCGTACTGTCGCTGGCCCTAGCGATAGTACGGGTCTTTCGCGTTCCCGTGATCCACTGGCTGGCGATGCTCTATATCTCGTTCTTTCGGGGTACACCGCTGCTCGTCCAGCTGTTCCTGCTCTACTACGGGCTGCCGCAGCTGTTCCCCATCTTCGTGGGAATGGATGCCTTCACCGCCGCCATCGTCGGTTTGACCCTGCACTTTGCCGCCTACATGGCCGAGTCGATCCGTGCCTCCATCATTGGCATCCACAAGAGCCAGATGGAAGCTGCCCTCAGCATCGGCATGAGCCGTTACCAGGCAATGCAGCGGATCATACTGCCGCAGGCGGCCCGCATCGCCACGCCGTCCCTGATGAACTACTTCATCGACATGATCAAGAGCACCTCGCTGGCCTTCACCCTGGGGGTGGCCGAGATCATGGGCAAGGCGCAGATGGAAGCCTCCTCCTCCTTCAAGTTCTTCGAGAGCTTCATGGCGGTGGCCCTGGTCTACTGGGTGGTAGTCATCTTCTTTACCCGCCTGCAGCATCTGCTGGAAGTGCGGCTCAACCGTGCCTATTAGGGGTTTGCCATGACAACGCAACCGACCCGCTTGCAATGCACGCCGGAAGTCCGTTTTAACTCTGCGCCTGTTTAAAGGAGGGCCATCATGATCAAGCTAACCGGCCTCTCCAAGGCATATGACGGCAATCAGGTGCTAAACAGCATCGATCTGGAGGTGAAAAAGGGGGAAATCGTCGTCATCATCGGCCCCTCCGGCACCGGCAAGTCCACCTTGCTGCGCTGCCTCAACCTGCTGGAGACTCCCGATACGGGCACCCTAGCCATCGACGATCTGCAGCTCAACCTGGCCAAGGCCAGCGAGCAGCAGGCCATCGAGCTGCGCAAGCGCGCCTCCTTCGTGTTCCAGAACTACGCCCTGTTTGCCAACAAGACGGCGCTGGACAACATCGCCGAGGGGCTGATCACCGTCTGGAAACAGCCGAAGGCGGAGGCCCGTGCCACCGCCCTCGGCATCCTCAAGGACATAGGTCTCGCCGACAAGCAGGACGCCTATCCTGCCTCATTGTCGGGCGGTCAGCAGCAACGGGTCGGCATCGGCCGGGCCATGGCGGCTCACTCCAAGGTGATCCTGTTTGACGAACCCACCTCGGCCCTCGATCCCGAATGGGTCGACGAGGTACTGGGTCTGATGAAGGAGCTGGCCCGCCAGCACCAGACCATGGTGGTGGTGACCCATGAGATTGAATTTGCTCGAGATGTTGCCGATCGGGTGATCTTCATGGAGGGGGGCCGGATCGTGGAACAGGGCCCGCCGGATCAGATATTGGTCGATCCGCAGGATCCCCGCACCCGGGAGTTCCTGCGCAAAGTGCTTAAATAGCTCTCTCTTTGGCGGCATTGCCGCCTTTTTTATTGGAGGATCCTTGTTAAACCCCGGGTTGCCAGTATAATCCTGAGCCCTTGATCCTTCGGATCCTCACGCTCGCCCAGGACCTTTTCCAGGTCGGGGCAGGATGGGAGGGAACGGCGGATTGACTAAAAGCCGAACTCTGTTTAGAATTCGGCCTCTTTTGCTAGTCGTCACACGCTATAGCTGGCGCGTCGGCTAAGTGTGACAATCAAAACTGTACAGAAATACGGAATCGAATCATGAAACGTACTTTTCAACCGTCCAACCTGAAGCGCAAGCGCTCTCACGGTTTCCGCGCCCGCATGGCAACTGCCAACGGTCGTAAAGTTCTGGCCGCTCGTCGTGCCAAGGGTCGTGCCCGCCTGGTAGTCTAATGCCTACCCAGCACGCCTTTTCTCGGGAGTTACGTCTGTTAACTCCCGAACACTTCAAACGCGTTTTCGCCGAGCCTGTCCGGGCCGCTTCTCCGCAGATTACACTTCTCGCCTCTCCCAATTCGCTCGAACACCCTCGCCTTGGTCTCGCCGTGCCCAAAAAAGCACTCAAGCGTGCCGTCTGGCGCAACCGTGTAAAACGGGTGGTTCGGGAAAGTTTCCGCCTCAATCAAGCCAATCTGCCCGCTATCGACATCGTCGTGATCGCCAAGGCCGGTGTGAAGGAGATGGATAACGAGGAACTGTTCAAGTTACTGGAAAAGCTATGGCGCACTCTGTCACGCCGTTGCAATGGGTAGCTGTCAAACTGATACGCCTGTATCAGCTAATCATTAGCCCTCTGCTCGGGCCGCGCTGCCGTTTCACCCCGACTTGTTCCCAATTTGCGATAGAAGCAATCCGACTTCACGGTTTCATAAAAGGCGTTTGGTTAGCCAGCAAACGTCTATTAAAATGCCATCCCTTATCCGAGGGTGGTTATGACCCGGTTCCGCAACCAAAGCGAAGAAACTGAAGACTATGGAATCACAACGCAATCTCATCCTGATCGGTTTGCTGTTCGTGAGCTTTTTGCTCTGGCAACAGTGGGAGTCCGACAAGGCTCCGAAGCCGGCCCCGACTACCGTGGCCCAAACCGAACATTTCGTACCTGAAGCCGGTCAGACCGGTGATATTCCTCAGGTTTCCGAGCAAGCCAACGCGAACACCGCACGCAAGCTGATCACCGTCACCTCCGACGTGCTCAAGCTGACCCTGGATACCCAGGGTGGTGACATCGTCTCTGCCGAACTGCTGGCCCACAAGCTGGAAGAAGGCAAGGATCAACCGTTCGTACTGCTGACCAGCCAACCTGAGCACCTCTATGTTGCCCAGAGCGGCCTGGTGGGTCGCAATGGCCCGGACAGCCAGCCCCAGGGTCGTCCCACCTATGAAGCCACCCAGACCAGCTACCAGCTGGCCGACGGTCAGGATCAAGTCGTCGTCCCGATGACCTGGACCGACAGCAAGGGCGTGGTCTTCACCAAGGAGTTCGTCCTCAAGCGTGGTGACTACGCAGTCGGCGTCGACTACAAGATCGACAACAAGTCTGCCGAGCCGGTTCAGGTGCAGTTCTACGGTCAGCTGAAGCAGACCGTGGCCACGCCGAAAGACCAGCAGGGTCACGCCATGGTGGCCAGCGCCTACCGCGGTGGTGCCTTCTCCAGCGAAGATACCCGCTACAAGAAGTACACCTTCGACGAGATGAAGGATGCCGACCTGAACAAGACCACCAAGGGTGGTTGGGTCGCCATGCTGCAACACTACTTCGTCTCCGCCTGGGCACCGAATGCCGACGACACCAACAGCTTCTACAGCCGTGTGATCCCTGGCAAAGACCAGGCCATCATCGGCTACAAGGCACCGCTGGTTGACATCGCTGCCGGCCAGCAGGCCGAAGTGACCAGCAAGCTGTGGGTCGGTCCCAAGCTGCAGGATCAGATGGCCAAGGTGGCAAACCACCTCGACCTGACCGTCGACTACGGCTGGCTCTGGTTCATCGCCCAACCGCTGCACTGGCTGCTGACCGTGTTCCACGGTTTCGTCCAGAACTGGGGTCTGGCCATCATCATGCTGACACTGCTGGTGCGCGGCGTCATGTTCCCGCTGACCAAGGCCCAGTACACCTCCATGGCCAAGATGCGCATGCTGCAGCCCAAGCTGGCCGCCCTGCGCGAGCGCTTCGGCGACGATCGCCAGAAGATGTCTCAGGGCATGATGGAGCTGTACAAGAAGGAGAAGGTCAACCCGCTGGGTGGCTGTCTGCCGATCCTGGTGCAGATGCCGATCTTCATCGCCCTCTACTGGGCACTGATGGAGTCCGTCGAGCTGCGCCACGCGCCGTTCGCCCTGTGGATCACCGACCTGTCGGTGAAGGACCCCTTCTTCGTGCTGCCGATCCTCATGGGTGCCTCCATGTGGTATCTGCAGAAGATGAGCCCGACCACCATTACCGACCCGATGCAGCAGAAAGTGATGCAGTTCATGCCGATCATCTTCACTTTCATGTTCCTCTGGTTCCCGGCAGGTCTGACCCTGTACTGGCTGGTGAGCAACGTCATCTCCATTACCCAGCAGACCATCATCTATCGTCAGCTGGAGAAGAAAGGCCTGCATACCCGCAGCTAATCGCTCCCGATGGCAAGATGGATGACAAAAGAGGCGGCCTTCGGGTCGCCTTTTTTATTACAATGACCCCACTGCTGTGAACATCAGCGAACAAATGAGCCAAGCAAGATGACTACAGATACCATCGTGGCCCAGGCCACCGCCCCCGGCCGTGGCGGCGTCGGCATAGTCCGCGTCTCCGGCCCCGCCGCCGAACAGGTCGCCGAGATAGTGCTCGGCAAACTCCCCCGGGTGCGTTACGCCGAATATCTGCCGTTCAGGGATGAGCAAGGCCAGCCGCTGGATCAGGGCATCGCCCTGCTGTTCAAGGCCCCCAACAGCTTCACCGGCGAAGACGTGCTGGAGCTGCAGGGCCACGGCGGCCCGGTGATCATGGACATGCTGGTGCGCCGCATCCTGCAGATAAAGGGGCTGCGCCCAGCCCGCCCCGGCGAGTTCAGCGAGCGCGCCTTCATGAACGACAAGCTGGATTTGGCCCAGGCCGAGGCCATCGCCGACCTCATCGAGGCGTCCAGCGAGCAGGCGGCCCGCAGTGCCATGCACTCCCTGCAGGGGCAGTTCTCCGGCAAGATCCAGCAACTGGTGGAGAGTCTCACCCGGCTGCGTATCTATGTGGAGGCCGCCATCGACTTCCCGGACGAGGAGATCGACTTTCTCTCCGACGGCAAGGTGGCGGGGGATCTCTACGCCATCATGGACGAGCTGGATGCGGTGCGCGGCGAGGCCAAGCAGGGCGCCCTGCTGCGGGAAGGGATGAAGGTGGTGATCGCCGGCCGCCCCAACGCCGGCAAATCGAGCCTGCTCAACGCCCTGGCCGGCCGCGAGTCTGCCATCGTCACCGAGATCGCCGGCACCACCCGCGACGTGCTGCGCGAGCACATCCATCTGGATGGCATGCCGCTGCACATCATCGACACCGCAGGCCTGCGCGACACCCAGGACAAGGTGGAGCAGATTGGCATCGAGCGTGCCTGGGCCGAGATTGAGCAGGCCGATCGGGTGCTGTTCATGGTAGATGGCACCACCACGGCTGCGGTCGACCCGCGGGAGATCTGGCCGGAATTTGTTGATCGGTTGCCAAAAAAGATCGGCCTCACCGTCATTCGCAACAAGGCCGACCTGACCGGCGAAGATCTGGCGCCGAGTCAGGAGCAGGGCCACGCCGTCTACCGCATCTCCGCCAAGACCGAGCTGGGGCTGCCCGCCCTGCGCGAGCACCTGAAGGCCTGCATGGGCTTCCAGGGCAACACCGAAGGAGGCTTCATGGCCCGCCGCCGCCACCTGGATGCGCTGGAGCGCGCCGCCGAGCGGCTGCTGGTAGCCAAGGAGCAGCTGGAGGTGTTCGTGGCCGGCGAGCTGGTGGCCGAAGAGCTGCGCCTCGCGCAGGAGTCCCTCTCCGAGATCACCGGTGAGTTCAGCTCCGACGATCTGCTGGGTCGCATCTTCTCCAGCTTCTGCATCGGCAAATAACGCCGCACGGCAGGCAATAAAAAGCCCGGGTTCATCCCGGGCTTTTTTTGTGCACTTTTCATCCACCAACCTAGAGGCGGCGCAGACACCACATGAAGTAAGCGCCCCCTAACAAGGTGGAGACCAGCCCCACCGGCACCTCCTGCGGGAACAGGATCTGCTGGCCGATCCAGTCCGCCGACACCATCAGCAGGGCGCCGGAGACGGCGGCACCGAGCAGATGCCAGCGTGCCCGCACCAGCCCCATCAGTTTGGCCATGTGTGGTGCCAGCAGGCCGACGAAGGAGAGCGGCCCCACCACCAGGGTCGCACTGGCGGTGAGCACGGCCACCAGCAGCAGGATGGCGAGCTGGGCCCGGTTGAGCCGAATGCCGAGCGCGGCGGCCACCGCCGGCCCCATCGGCAGCAGATCGAGCCAGCGGCTGAGCAGCAGGCAGGCCGCCAGCAGCGTCAGCGCCAGCATCACCAGCCCGCCGGCAATCGGCAGGGTGACGTAATAGGTGGAGCCGGACATCCAGGAGAGCAGTTGCTGCACCCGCAGGTCACCGTTGGCCAGCGCGATGGCCTGCAACGGCTCGAACAGCGCCGTGATGGCGATGCCGGAGAGCAGCAGCCGCTCCGGCTGGAAGCCGTGGCTGCGATTGACCAGCAGCAACAGCAGCAGACAACCGAAGGCACCGAGCAGGCCGCCGGCCAGCATCATGGGCAGCGGCAGTGCGGGCAGCAGCAGCGCCGTGGCAATCACCCCCATGAAGGTGCCACCACTCACCCCCAGCAGCTCGGGGCTCGCCATGGGGTTGCTGCTGACCCGTTGCAGCAGGGTGCCCGCCAGCGCCAGCAGCATGCCCGCCGCACCGGCCGCCAGGGTACGCGGCAGCCGCCACTCCAGCTGGGCCTGCCAGCGCAGCCAGCTCGGCCAGTGCCAGCCGTCCATCCCTTGTCCAAACAGCAGGGAGGCGATCACCGCCACTACCAGCCCCATCAACATCAGGCCGACAAGGCGGACCGGCGCCGGGTGGCGGGCCACCTGCAGGGCGGCATTCGCCTTCGGCGTGCCCGATTTGATACCCAGGCGCGGGATCAGCCACAACAACAGCGGCGCTCCCAGCAGGGCCGTCATGGCACCGGTCGGGATGAGCACAGAGCCGCTGCGACTCAGGGATTGCAGCAGCAGATCGGTGGCCGCCAGCAGCAAAGCGCCCAGTAGCGGGGCCCACAGCAGTCGCAGGGCCAGTTTTCTCACCCCCAGCAAGCGCACCAGGGCGGGTGCCGCCAGCCCGATGAAGCCGATCAGCCCCACCACGCTCACCACGCAAGCGGTGACGAACACCGCCAGCCCCAGTCCGGCGAAACGCAGGTGTTGAAGGGAGACCCCCAGGCTGCGGGCACTGGCATCATCCAGCTCCAGCACCGCCAGCGGGCGCACCAGCACCACAGCCAGCACGCCAGCCAGCAGCAGACGGGGCAGCAGGTAGCTCACCCCGCTCCAGCTGTTCTGCACCAGCGAGCCACTACCCCACACCAGCAAGCCTTTCAGCTCCTCCTGAAAGAACAGCAGCAGCCCCATGCTGATGGCTGCCAGATACAGGTTGATCACCAGCCCGGCAAAGACGATGACCACCGGATTGAGCTGACGACGCCAGGCCAGGGCAAACACCAGCCCCATGGCGAGACTGCCGCCGGCCATGGCGATCCACTCCCGCCCCAGCAGCAGCCAGGAGGGAGCAAACAGGGTCACCATCATCAGCGCCAGCTGGGCGCCGGAGGCCACCCCCAGGGTGGTGGGCGAGGCCAGCGGATTGCGCAGCACCTGCTGCATCAGGGTGCCGGCCAGCCCGAGGGCGGCGCCGGCCAGCAGGCAGACGGCAAGACGCGGCAGCCAGCTGAAGTGGACCACCGCCTGGCTGGCATCGGTCAGATCCGGCGACAACAGGGTCGCGAGCCAACGCGCCACCGGCAACTGATCGGCCAGCTCCCAACCCGCTAGCGCCAACGTCAGTCCCAGCAGCAGGCTGACAGGCAGTCGCAGCGGCGACGGAAAAATCTGGTTCATTACAGCCCCTCCCCGCTTTGCCCATCCTGCTGCAGAGCAGTACTGAGCTGCACGGCGAAGCGGCGCGCCGCCAGCACGCCGCCAAAACTCCACACCGCAGGCAGATGCAGCACGGCCGCCGCCCTCACCTGTGGCAGCTGTTGCCACAGACCGGGCTCCTGCAGCCGCTCGCTCACCCCGACCGGGATCGGATCGACCACCACCAGCCGCGCTTGTGGCAGCGCCATCAACTGTTCCAGGCTGGCCACGGCAAAGCCCCAGGCATTGGTTTCCCCCTGCCAGCCATTGCGCAGGCCGAGCCGCTGCATCACCGCCGCGAACAGGCTGTGGCGGCCAAATACCCGCACATGGCGCTCATCGATGAACTGCACCACCAGCAGGGGCGGCAGATCCGCAGGCAACGCCGCCCGCATCTGCGCCAGATCCTGGTCCAGCCTGGCCAGCAGTTGCTCGGCCTCGGTGGTTTTGTTCACCAGTGCGGCGATGGTCAGGGTCGCCTCGTGCAGCCGCTGCCACAGATCGGCATCCGGCTCGTAGAGTGCGATGGATTGTACCGGCGCGATGCGGGAGAGGGTCGGCGCCAGCGGGGCCGCCAGCGGCGAGATGAGGATGCGATCGGGTTTGAGCTCGGCCAGCAGTTCGCGGTTGGGCTGGGCGCGCTGGCCGATATCCACCACGGCGGCTGGCAGCAGCGGTTCGCCGACCCAGGCGCGGTAGGAGCCGACATCCCCCACTGCCAGCGGCGTCACCCCGAGTGCCAGCAGGGTTTCGGCTATGGTCCAGTCGACGGTGGCGATGCGGGGTACAGGCGCGGAGGCGGTCGGGGATGTGTCAGCCTGCACTGCAAGCGGCAGCAGCAGGCCGACAAGGCAGGACGCCATCTTCTTCAATAAACGGTTCAAGAAAGGCCCCCGGTCAGACGATAGCGATGGCGTGATCATGGGCCGGGTGGCGAATGACCTCCATCGGGATGCCATAGATGGCGTGCAGGGTCTCGCCGGTCATGATCTGTTCGGGTTCGCCGTGGGTCAGCAGGCGGCCGGTGTGCAGCGCCACCAGCCGATCGCAGAAGCGGGAGGCCATGTTGATGTCGTGAATGACGATGATGACCCCAAGCTTGAGCTGACGGCTCAACTGCTTGACGAGCGTGAGCACCTCCACCTGATGAGCCACGTCCAGCGCGGCCAGCGGCTCGTCCAGCAGGATGAAACGGCTCTCCTGGGCCAGCAGCATGGCCAGCCACACCCGCCCCCGCTCGCCGCCGGAGAGGGTATCCACCAGCCGGTCGGCAAAGCGTTCGGTATGGGTCAGCGCGATGGCCCGTTCGACCTGGCGGTGATCCTCCGCCCCCATCCGGCCCAGCAGGCCGCGCCAGGGGTAGCGGCCCATCTCCACCAGCTCCCGCCCGAGCAGGTTTTCGGCGCTCGGCAGATGCTGGGGCAGATAGGCCACCTGACGGGCGAAGTCGCGCGCCCCCCACGCCGGCAGCGGCTTGTCATCGAACCGGATCTCGCCGTCACTGAGCGGCTGCTGGCGTGCCAGCAGCTTGAGCAGGGTGGATTTGCCCGAACCGTTGTGGCCGATGAGACCATAGACATTGCCCTGCTCGAAACAGAGATCGGTGGGGTGCAGCAGCGTGCGGTCATTGACCGCGAAGCTGGCTGATTTCATCTCAAACATAAGCGGTTCCTGTTGGGCGGGTTCAAACCGGCACCTCTGCATTCAAGTCACAATCCAGATGGGCGACCGCATCGCGGCTCACCTTCTCGCGCCGCTCGCCGGTCAGCTCGCTGAGCCGGCCCTGGCGCATCTCCAGCAGCCGGTCGGCCTGGGAGAAGTAGAGATCGTCGTGGCTGATGGCGATCACCGTCTTGCCCATCTCCTTCAAGCGCGGCAGCAACAGCTGATAGAAGATGCGACGGAACTGGGGATCCTGATCCGCGGCCCACTCGTCAAACAGCATCACCTCGCGCTGCTCGGCCAGCGCCAGCAGCAGGGCGACCCGCTTGCGCTGCCCCTGGGAGAGGTCGATATCGGCGATGAAGCCATCTTCGATGGTGAGCTTGCTACCCATCTGCAGCCGCCCCAACCACTCGGCCACCAGCTCATCCTTGGGTTCCGGCCCCAGCAGGTGCTGGAACAGGTGATAGTCGGTGAAGATGGCGGAGAAGAGCGCCAGATAGGCGTTGCGATCGGTGATCGGCTCCCCATCCAGCAGGATCCGGCCCGCTACCGGCTGATAGAGGCCGGTCAGCAGCATGGCCAAGGTCGACTTCCCGGAGCCGTTGCCACCGATGATGAAAAGTTGCTCCCCCTTCTCGATGGTGAGGTTGATCGGGCCGACAGCGAAACCGCCCTCCCCCTGATAGTGAAAGCTCACCTGCTCCAGCTCGATGCGCTGCCAGGCGCGGGGCGCGGACGGCAGCGGGAACTCGGCGTCCGGCGCGGCAAGATTGAGGGCCGCTATCTTGTCGAACGCCACCTGGGCGGAGAGCAGGGTCGGCAGCGCGCCAATGCCCTGCAGCAAGGGGGTACGCAAGAACAGCAGGGTCAGCGCGAAGGTGGCGGCCACCTGGGTGTCGGCCCAGCCCAGCCCGTTGGCCAGGAAGAAGACCAGACCGATGGCCCCCAGCATCATGATATTCGACCAATTCACCGCGCTCAGGTGATAGGTGTCGGCGCGAATGATCTGCTCCCGATAGTCCTGCGCATTCTGCTGATAAAGCTGGTGGTAGACGAAGTGGGCCCGCTCGCGGTTGAGCGCCAACTCCTTGCTGCCAGCGATGATGCCCTGATAGTTCTGATAGAGCCGATCCTCGGCCTGACGCATATGGGAGAGATGGCGATAGACCCGGTTCACCAGCAGCCAGCCCACCACCATGGTGAAGGTGACCCAGAGCGTTGTGACGCCGAGCAGGGCCGGCGACAGCCAGCCAAGGTAGAGAGCCGACCCCAGGGTGAGCACCAGCCCCTGCACCAGCTCCGGCAGGCGCACGAAGGCGATGGTGATCTGGCCGATGTCGCTGGAAAGGGAGGCCAGCAGCGGCCCCTGGCCAATCTGGCGCAGGCGAGCGACATCGGTATCCAACAACTGCTTGAGCAGGCGGCCGCGCAGCCGGTAGACGAAATGATGGCCGAGGGTGGTCAGCGCCAGCTGAGAGCCGAGCGTGATCACCAGCAGCAATAAAATGAGGCCGATCAGCTGACCGAGCACCGGCAGCGGATCGCCGACTGATTCGACGAGAGACTGATTGATAAAGGCAATGACACCAATCCCGCTGACGGCACTGAGCAGGCTGAGCAGGGTAATGGCGATGAAGGGCCAACGATATTGGCGATAAACCAGAGACAAGAGTTCCATAACGGACCGGTATTCCAGAGAGATCAGAGCAACTGCAGGTGAAAAGAAGGGCGGGAACCCGGTTCCCGCCCCACTTCGATTACCAGCGGTAGTTGATGCTGCCCACTACGCTGCGCGGCTCGCCGTAGTAGCAGTAGTAGTCGCAGCTGGCCACGTAGGTATCACCCAGCAGGTTGTTGACGTTGAGCTGAGCCCGCCAGTTCTTGGCAAAGTCATACCCGATCATCGCATCCCACACGGTATGGGCCGGCACCTGGGCCGAGCCGTAGATGGGGGTGTAGTCCGCATTCACGGCACCGATGCCGACACTGGAGCCGACGTAGCGCACGCCGCTCCCCAGTTCCAGACCGGAGACCGGACCCTGCTGCACCTTGTAGTTGCCCCAGAAGGAGGCCTGGTGGCGCGGGATAAGGCTGGCACGGCGATCGCCCTTGCCGGTGTCGTTGGTCTTGGCATCGGTATAGGTGTAGGCGGCGGTCAGGCGCAGCGCCTCGGTGGCCTGCACGCTCCCTTCCAGCTCGACCCCCCGGGAGGTCACTTCGCCGGCCTGGGTCTGCTGGCCGGAACCGGTGGAGACCAGCGAGTTGGTCTGCTCCAGATCGAACAGGGCCAGGTTGATGTAGCCATCGAGGAAGCTCGGCGCGTACTTGACGCCGGTCTCGTACAGGGTGCCCTTGAGCGGCTTGTAGGATTCGCTGGTGTTGGGGTCGATCCCAGGCAGCACCTCGAACGACTCGGCATAGGCAACATAAGGAGAGAGACCATTGTCGGCCAGGTACATCAGGCTGCCGGAGAGGGAGAGCTCGTGATCATACTGCTTCTCGTTCTTGCCCTTGGCTTCGCTGATGTTGTGGGTCTCCACGTAGTCGAAGCGACCGCCGCCGGTCAGCAACCAGCGATCGTCCCAGCGGATCTGGTGCTGGGCATAGAGGCCGCTCTGGCCCTTGGTGCTCTTCTGGTGGGTGGCGGTGGACTCATCAAAACCGGGGAAGCCGCTGTAATCCGGATTCATGGTATTGATGGAGCCCATGCCGTAGTTGTCGGCTTCCTGGCCTTCATTGACATGGCGCTGCAGATCCACCCCCAGCAGCAGGGTCTGCTCGGTGCTGTCGGTGTTCCAGTAACCCACCATCTGGTTGTCCATGGTGGCGCTCTTGGTGGTGCCGTCGCGATAGATCAGGCCGCGGAAGGCGGTGGTGCCTTCATAGGTCGGGAAGATATAGGTCTGGCGCAGCAGCAGATCGTTGTAGTTGAAGCGGACGTTCTGCTTGAACTCCCAGGTCTGGTTGAGCTGGTGGGCCAGCTCGTAACCGGTGGAGAGCTGGGTGTTGCGGTTGCGATCGTAATCCGGCTGACTCAGGTTGGTGCTGGGATCGATCTGGCCACCGCTGGTATTGAGGGTGCCGTAAACCGGGAAGAAACCGTTGGTCGGCACCCCTTCGTCGTGCAGGAAGCTGGCCAGCAGGGTCAGGCTGGTGCGATCCGAAAGATCGAAGGTCACGCTCGGCGCCAGATAGACGCGATCGTTGTAGGTGCCGTCCAGCACGCCGTCACGCTCCTTATAAAGAGCAACCATGCGGTAGCGGCTGTTGTCGGTCAGTGCATCGGAGACATCCACCCCGATCTGGCGGTGATCCCTGCTGCCCAGCTGCAAATCCAGCAGCCCCTGCGGGGTGGCGGTCGGCCGCTTACTGATGGCATTGATCACACCGCCGGGAGGCGCCTCACCATACAGAATGGAGGCCGGGCCTTTGAGCACTTCCACGCTCTCCAGGCCGAACGGCTCCGGCGTCCAGAGATAATAGCCGGTGCCGAACAGGCGGTTGCCATCCAGATAGGAGGCGGCATCGAAGCCACGCACCTTGAACCAGTCGGTGTTGTTGTCGGAGCCATAGAGGCCGGTGAGCACGCCGGAGCGGTAGCGCAGGGACTCGTCAAGCTGCTGCACGGCACGCTGATCCAGCTCCTCGCGGTTGACCACGGAGACGGCGCGAGGCGTCTCGGCCATGGGCACTTCCACCTTCATGGCGGTGCCGGTGACCACCATGGTCTCGCTGGCTTTGGGCAGTTCTTTCGGTTGTTCGGCCGCCAGCACGGGCAGGCTGGCCAACAGGCAGGAGAGCGGCAGCAGTTGCTGTGCCCCTCTCTTTCGCATCGCTGCGATAGGGGTGTTTTTTTGCGCAATCATAGTAAGTGTCTCAAATATCAATGAGTTGTTTCTGATTTCTTATTATTGATAGCCGGTCATGCCGGCAGCCCGGTTCCTCAGGCGAATAAAGCAGCGACATGCTACTACAGGAGCCATGATCGAATCGATTCAATAATTGCTAATCATTTGCATCCGCATTGTTACTTAACGTATCAGGAGCCGAGCGGAGAACACACAAGAGGAGAAAACGGCCCCTTTTCGACACGATCGCAAGATTGGGCAGGATCGGCGGGCGGGGAGCCCTTTTTTCCGTACAAAAGCAGCGAGGATCCATTATCCCCAAGCTTTATCCATATTTATCCACACCCTTTGGCGGT
This sequence comes from Aeromonas sp. S8(2024), assembly GCF_041403085.1. Classification (NCBI taxonomy): domain Bacteria; kingdom Pseudomonadati; phylum Pseudomonadota; class Gammaproteobacteria; order Aeromonadales; family Aeromonadaceae; genus Aeromonas; species Aeromonas sp. S8(2024). The sequence goes on from NZ_JBGLRF010000010.1 coordinate 98,612, forward strand.
AGAATCCGGCTTTCTCTTGCTTCGTCTGAAATCAGGATCCATTCCATGGCCAAACTCAATCTCGTCGTCGGCTCCATGCTGGGCGCCTCTGAATATGTCGCGGACCACATCGCCGGCCTGCTGGAACAAGCGGGCCATCAAACCGAGATCCACAACCCCGCCAGCCTGGCCAGGGTGCTTGCCGAGCCGGAGGCCATAGTGCTGGTGGTCACCTCCACCCACGGTGCCGGCGATGTGCCCGACAATCTGCAGCCTTTCGCCAAGGATCTTGCCGAGCAGCGTCCGGATCTTGATGGCTGGAAATACGGGGTGATCGCGCTGGGAGACAGCAGTTATGACACCTTCTGCCAGGGGGGCAAGACGCTGGATCGACTGCTGGCCGAGTGCGGCGCCAGCCGGATTGGGGATCGTCTCGACATCGACGTGACCCGGCACGAGATCCCGGAAGATGCGGCCGAAATCTGGATCCGGGACTGGTTGGCCCTGATCGCCTGAACCGGGAGCGGGAGATTCGGCATGAACGGCTCGATCTCCCCGCTTATCCCCAGATCGCTATCCACCAGGTTATTAACAGGTGGATCCGGAGAAGTTGTTCCAAGGGTTCCCCTAGAATGCTCCGAGAAATTGTGAATAACTCCTGTGTGAAACTCTGTAAAACCTATAGTTATCCATGTATTAGATCTAAACCAAAGGGTGTCTGTGCATAAAAACCCTTGTTATCCCCCAGTTCACGGGGCCAGGATCCAAGCTTTTCCACAACCAGAGATCGCTCTTAAGACGATGATCTTTATGATCAAAAAGTGCTTATCAACAGAAGCGGCGGATCCTAATAAAAGATCCAATAAAAGATCGATCTAAAGATCCTTAAGATCTATTTAGTGGATCCTCCCTCCATACTGAACGTTAAGTAGACGTTCCCCTCAGGACGCTAAACAGATAGAATGTTCCGCCCTCGAGCACAGGCAAACAAAGATCTTCAGGCGTGCAGATCAAGGTGATCCCCAATGCAATACCATGAACAATTTGATGTGATCGTCGTCGGTGGCGGTCATGCAGGAACCGAAGCGGCAACAGCGGCAGCCCGGATGGGCCTCAATACCCTGTTGCTGACCCACAATATCGATACGCTGGGACACATGTCCTGCAACCCGGCGATCGGCGGGATCGGCAAGGGACACCTGGTCAAGGAAGTTGACGCTCTCGGCGGGATCATGGCGCGTGCCATCGATCTTGGCGGGATCCAGTTCCGTACCCTCAACTCCTCCAAGGGCCCGGCGGTTCGCGCCACTCGCGCCCAGGCGGATCGTCTGCTTTACAAGGCAGTCGTGCGCCAGATGCTGGAGAACTACCCCAACCTGAAGATCTTCCAGCAGGCCTGTGACGATCTCATCATGGACGGGGATCGGGTTGCCGGCGTGGTCACCCAGAGCGGGATCCGCATCAGCGGCAAGACGGTCGTGCTGACCGTGGGTACCTTCCTGAACGGCCTGATCCACATCGGCATGGAAAACTACAAGGGCGGCCGCGCCGGGGATCCTCCCTCGATCGCCCTCGCCCAGCGCCTGCGGGAACTGCCGCTGCGCATCGATCGCCTCAAGACAGGTACACCGCCCCGCATCGATGCCCGCAGCGTCGATTTCTCGGTGATGCAGGCCCAGCACGGCGACGATCCGCGTCCGGTCTTCTCCTTCATCGGCGATGCCAGCCAGCATCCGCGTCAGGTGCCCTGCTACGTTACCCATACCAACGAGCGCACCCACGAGGTGATCCGCAACAACCTGGATCGCAGCCCCATGTACGCCGGGGTGATCGAGGGGATTGGCCCGCGCTACTGCCCGTCGATCGAGGACAAGATCACCCGTTTTGCCGACAAGACGGCGCACCAGATTTTCGTCGAGCCGGAAGGCCTGACCACCCACGAACTCTACCCGAACGGGATCTCCACCAGCCTGCCGTTCGACGTGCAGGTACAGATCGTCCGCTCCGTGCGCGGCTTCGAGAATGCGCATATCACCCGCCCGGGTTATGCCATCGAGTACGATTTCTTCGATCCGCGGGATCTCAAGGCCAACATGGAGAGCAAGTGCATCGGCAACCTGTTCTTCGCCGGCCAGATCAACGGTACCACCGGCTATGAAGAGGCGGCCGCCCAGGGCCTGCTGGCCGGTCTGAACGCCGCCCTGCGTGCGCAGGGCAAGGATCCCTGGCATCCGCGCCGGGATCAGGCCTACATCGGCGTGATGATGGACGATCTCTCCACCCTGGGAACCCGCGAACCCTACCGCATGTTCACCAGCCGCGCCGAATATCGCCTGCTGCTGCGGGAAGACAACGCCGATCTGCGCCTGACCGCCATCGGCCGCGAGCTGGGCCTGGTGGATGACGAGCGCTGGAGCAAGTTCAACGCCAAGATGGAACAGGTGGAGCAGGAGCGTCAGCGCATGCGCTCGACCTGGATCCACCCGCAGCATCCGTCGCTGGAGGCGGTCAATGCCCTGGTCAACACCCCGCTGACCCGCGAGCAGAGCCTGGAAGAGCTGCTGCGTCGCCCCGAGGTAACCTACGATGCGCTGATGGCTATCGAGGGGGTCGGGCCTGCGTTGAGCGATTCGGCCGCCGCCGACCAGGTGGAGATCCAGATCAAGTACGCCGGCTACATCGAACGCCAGCACGACGAGGTGGAGAAGCAGCTGCGCAATGAGAACACCCTGCTGCCGCTGGACATGAACTACCGCGACGTCAACGGCCTCTCCAACGAGGTGATCGCCAAGCTCAACGATGCCAAGCCGCAGACCATAGGTCAGGCGTCCCGCATCTCCGGCATCACCCCGGCGGCCATCTCCATCCTGCTGGTTCATCTGAAAAAACACGGCCTGCTGCGTAAAACCGCCTGAGGATCCTACCGTTGCAAAACATGCTGGAAAGATTGAACGGCCTGCTCATGCAGGCCGGAATTGTTATCACCGAGACCCAAAAGACCCAGTTGGTTCGGCTTGTCGAGTTGCTGCACAAGTGGAACAAGGCTTACAATCTCACCTCGGTACGAGATCCGGACGCCATGCTGGTCAAGCATATCCTCGACAGCCTGGTGGTGAGCCGGCACCTGCACGGTGAGCGCTTCATCGATGTGGGTACAGGCCCGGGTCTGCCCGGACTGCCGCTGGCGATCATCAATCCGGACAAGCAGTTCGTGCTGCTGGACAGTCTGGGCAAGCGGATCAACTTCATCCGCCAGGTGATCCTGGAGCTGGGCTTGACCAACGTGACTCCCGTCAAATCCCGGGTCGAGGAGTATCAGCCCGAGGTGGGATTTGACGGCGTGCTGAGCCGGGCCTTCGCCTCACTGGAGGACATGCTGGGCTGGTGTCACCATCTGCCGTCGGCCCAGGGCAGCTTCCTCGCGCTCAAGGGACAGTATCCCGAGCAGGAGCTGGCCCAGTTGCCCGCCAACATCCGTCTGGTCGCCTCCCATCAACTGGTGGTGCCGGAGCTGGAAGGCGAACGTCATCTGCTGGAATTCAAACATATCCAGCCCGAATAGGGTCGCAGTTTCATTTAGGGGACAGTGTGGGAAAAGTCATCGCCATAGCCAACCAGAAGGGTGGAGTGGGTAAAACCACCACCTGTGTGAATCTGGCCGCCTCCATGGCCGCTACCCGCCGCAAGGTGCTGGTGATCGATCTGGATCCGCAGGGCAATGCCACCATGGGCAGCGGTGTCGACAAGTACGAAGTCGAGCGCACCGCCTATGAGCTGCTGATCGAGGACGCCCCCATCGGCGAGGTGATCATCCCCGAAACCTCCGGGGGCTATCACCTGATCGCCGCCAACGCCGACGTGACCGCGGCCGAAATTCGTCTGATGGAGTTCTTCGCCCGCGAGATCCGCCTGCGCAACGCGCTGGCCGCGGTGCGGGACAAGTACGACTACGTCTTCATCGACTGCCCGCCTTCTCTCAACATGCTGACCGTCAACGCCATGGCCGCCGCCGACTCCGTGCTGGTGCCCATGCAGTGCGAATACTATGCGCTGGAAGGGCTGACCGCCCTGGTCGACACCATCAGCAAGCTGGCAGCCGTGGTCAATCCGGATCTGAAGATCGAAGGGGTGCTGCGCACCATGTTCGATCACCGCAACCGGCTGGCCAATGATGTGTCCGATCAGCTTAAACAGCACTTCGGGGACAAGGTCTATCGCACCATCATTCCCCGCAACGTAAGACTGGCGGAGGCACCGAGTTTCGGCGCCCCGGCCATGCACTATGACAAATCATCGGTGGGCGCCAAGGCCTATCTGGCTCTGGCTGGCGAGATCCTGCGTCGCCAGGAGCAGGAGCGTCAGGTGACCATCGCAGACCGAGAGAGCATATGACGCCGAAAAAACGTGGGCTGGGCAAGGGGCTGGACGCTCTGCTCAGCACCAGCACGGCCGCGCGCCAGAAGCAGGTGATGAGCGATCAGCGCACCGAGCAGGCCATGGCCCCGACCCCGACCAACCAGGGCGAACTGCGCAAGCTGCCGGTGGAGTGGTTGCAGTCCGGCAAGTACCAGCCACGCAAGGACATGTCGCAGGATGCGCTGGAAGAGCTGGCCAACTCCATCCGTGCCCAGGGGGTGATCCAGCCCATCGTGGTACGTCCCCTTGGCGAGCAATCCTTTGAAATCATCGCCGGTGAACGGCGTTGGCGCGCCTCCCAGCTGGCCCGCCTCGAGGTGGTGCCCTGCCTGGTCAAGGACGTGCCTGACGAGGCGGCCGTCGCCATCGCGCTCATCGAAAACATCCAGCGTGAAGACCTCAACGCCATCGAAGAGGCGGTCGCCCTGCAGCGGCTGCTGACCGAATTCGAACTGACCCACCAGCAGGTGGCCGATGCGGTGGGCAAGTCCCGCACCACGGTGACCAACCTGCTGCGTCTCAACCAGCTCAACGACGACGTGAAGCGCTTCGTCGAGCACGGTGACCTCGACATGGGTCATGCCCGTGCCCTGCTGGCCCTGAGTGGCCAGGCCCAGTCCGAACTGGCCAAACTGGTTGCCCAGAAGGGGCTGACCGTGCGAGATACCGAGAAATTGGTGCAAAAGGCGCTGGAACCGGCAAAAGCCAGGGTCGAGCCCGTCCGCGATCCCCAGTTTGGTTATCTCGAGCGCCAGATCTCAGAAAAAATTGGCAATCAGGTACAACTTCAGCCGGGAAAACAGGATAGCGGCAAGTTAGTAATTAGTTACGAGAACTTGGCGGATTTGGACCGGGTATTGAGCTATTTTGGCCTGTCAGAATCGTGATTTTTACGCTTTTTGTAGTAATAAAACATCCATTCCTTTTGATATGAACATAACCTTAATTCTGTGCGGAAAGCCGCAAAAATTAAGGATTTTTGCCATGTTGCAATAGCTGTCTTCAAGGGTATAATTTGACCGGCTTTTTGGGCTGTAAACGCGGGGTCTTCGGATCCCGATTTTTTACAGTTCTGTAATGTTCAGGGGTAGGTTGGTGAAGCAGAAAATAGCCTTGGAAGGTTTAACGCTGGCCTTGGCTATGCTCGTTTGTCAGCTCGTCCTGATCCTGGCGATCAGTACCGTCTGGTTTTACCAGGCCGGTGCGTTTGCCGGACGCTCCTCTCTCTACGGGGGGGGTATGTACTGGGTTCCACAAGCCCTGTTCACGCTCTGGGTTCTGCGCCGCAAGGTGACGAAAGAGAGCGTGGGCCTGGTTCTGCGGGACTTTTATGGTGGGGCAGGGATTAAGCTCATTACTACAACAGGACTTTTCGCCCTGATGTTTGGCGCCGGGATCGAGGTCGATACCGTCTCGTTCTTTGCCACTTATATCCTCGCCCTCGTTGTACAGTGGATAGTCTCATTCACGCTTAACAACCACTATTAGGAAAACTCATGTCTGCAACCGGAGAAGTCCTGACTCCTCAGGGATATATCTCCCACCATCTGACCCATCTGCAAGTCGGGTCTGGGTTCTGGACAGTCAATGTCGACTCAATGATATTTTCTGTTCTGTTGGGCGCTCTGTTTATCTGGTTGTTCCGCCGCGTAGCCGTCAACGCTACCAGTGGTGTGCCCGGTAAACTGCAGTGCTTTGTGGAGATGCTGGTCGAGTTTGTGAGTGGTAACGTCAAGGACATCTTTCACGGTCGCAACAAGGTCATCGCACCTTTGGCCCTGACGGTGTTTGTGTGGATCTTCCTGATGAACCTTATGGATCTGATCCCCGTTGACTTTATCCCCCACGCTGCACAGTTGATGGGTGTTCCCTATCTGCGTGTGGTTCCCTCTGCTGACGTTAACATCACCATGTCCATGGCTTTGGGCGTGTTCTTCTTGATCCTGTACTACAGCATCAAGGTCAAGGGTATCGGCGGGTTTGTGAAGGAGCTGACGCTTCAGCCTTTCAACCACCCGGCGGCCATCCCGGTTAACCTCATCCTGGAAACTGTTACGCTGATTTCCAAACCTGTTTCTCTGGGTCTTCGACTGTTCGGCAACATGTATGCTGGCGAACTGATCTTTATCCTGATTGCGGGTTTGCTACCCTGGTGGTCTCAGTGGATCCTGTCCGTGCCTTGGGCAATTTTCCACATCCTGATCATCACTTTGCAGGCGTTTATCTTCATGGTGCTGACCATCGTCTATCTGTCGATGGCTCAAGAAGACCATGGTTGATGCAACTCAAATAATCCTTTTTATACAATCAATTACATCTAAATAAATGGAGATCCTCATGGAAAACTTGAACATGGACCTGCTGTACATCGCTGCTGCAATGATGATGGGTCTGGCGGCTATCGGCGCTTCCATCGGTATCGGTATCCTGGGTGGCAAATTCCTGGAAGGTGCAGCTCGTCAACCGGACCTGATCCCTGTTCTGCGTACCCAGTTCTTCATCGTGATGGGTCTGGTGGATGCGATCCCGATGATCGCCGTTGGTCTGGGTCTGTACGTGATGTTTGCGGTTGCCGGCTAAGTCATAGCGACCTCCGGACATAACCCATTAACTAACTAAGAGGACACAGGCTGTGAATATCAACGCCACCCTCCTCGGCCAAGCTGTTGCTTTTTTCTTCTTCGTAGTGTTTTGCATGAAGTACGTGTGGCCGCCGCTGATGGCTGCCATCGAAGCCCGTCAGAAAACCATTGCTGACGGCCTCTCTTCTGCCGAGCGTGCCAAGAAAGATCTGGATTTGGCCAAGGCCAACGCCACCGATCAGCTGAAAGAAGCCAAGCTCCAGGCTGCAGAAATCATTGAACAGGCCAACAAACGCAAGGCCCAGATCATTGATGAAGCTGCTGCCGGTGCCCAATCTGAGCGGGAAAAAATCCTGGCTCAGGGCCGTGCCGAGATTGAAGCTGAACGTCATCGTGCCAAAGAAGAACTGCGTAAGCAGGTTGCTGCTCTTGCCATTGCTGGTGCAGAGAAGATCCTGGCGCGCCAAATCGACCAGGCTGCCAACAGCGACATCGTCGACAAGCTGGTAGCAGAACTGTAACGGGAACGGGGCTATGTCTGAACTGACTACAATCGCTCGCCCCTACGCCAAGGCTGCTTTCGAGTTTGCCGTTGAGCACAAGGCGGTTGACCAGTGGCTGGGGATGCTCGGCTTCGCTGCACAAGTAGCGGAGAACGAGACCATCCACAACCTGGTAAACGGCTCTGTGGCTGCCGAAGAGCTGGCAAAGTTGTTTGTCGGCATCTGTGGTGAGCAACTCGACGAGCATGGTCAGAACCTGATCCGGGTGATGGCCGAGAATGGTCGCTTGGGTGTGCTGCCGGCGGTCGTTGCCGAATTCGTCGCGTTCAAGGCTGAACTGGATAAAGAAGTTCAGGCTGACGTGATTTCGGCGATCGAACTGACCGACCAGCAGAAAGCCAATATTCAGGCTTCTCTGGAACAACGTCTCGCGCGCAAAGTGAAGCTGAATTGCAGCATGGATGCGTCCTTGATGGCCGGGGTGCTCATCAAGGCCGGTGACCTGGTTATCGACGGCACGGTCCGCGGTAAGCTGGATCGCATGGCTGACGCGCTGCAATCTTGATTGGGGTATTAGAGCATGCAACTGAATTCCACTGAAATCGCCGAGCTGATCAAGCAGCGCATTGCGCAGTTTGATGTGAAGAGCGAAGCGCGTAACGAAGGTACCATCGTCTCTGTGAGCGACGGTATCATTCGTATTCACGGCCTGGCCGATGCCATGCAAGGTGAGATGATTGAGCTGCCGGGCAACCGCTACGCTCTGGCATTGAACCTGGAGCGTGACTCCGTCGGTGCGGTGATCATGGGTTCCTATGACGGTCTGTCAGAAGGAATGAAAGTAAAAGGGACTGGCCGCATTCTGGAAGTGCCGGTCGGTCGTGGTCTGTTGGGCCGGGTGTTGAACACCCTGGGTCAGCCGATCGACGGTAAAGGTCCAATCGACAACGACGGCTTCTCGCCGATCGAAGTGATTGCACCGGGCGTTATCGAGCGTAAGTCTGTTGACCAGCCGGTCCAGACCGGTCTGAAAGCCATCGATGCCATGATCCCTATCGGTCGTGGCCAGCGTGAGCTGATCATCGGTGACCGTCAGGTGGGTAAGACTGCCATCGCCATCGACACCATCATCAACCAGAAAGACTCCGGCATTAAGTGTGTCTACGTTGCGATCGGCCAGAAGGCCTCCACCATCGCCAACGTGGTACGCAAGCTGGAAGAGCACGGCGCCCTGGCCAACACCATCGTGGTGGTTGCCTCTGCCTCCGAAGCGGCTGCCCTGCAGTACCTGGCTCCGTATGCCGGCTGCTCCATGGGTGAGTACTTCCGTGACCGCGGTGAAGACGCGCTGATCATCTATGATGACCTGTCCAAGCAGGCCGTAGCTTATCGCCAGATCTCCCTGCTGCTGCGCCGTCCGCCAGGACGCGAAGCCTACCCGGGCGACGTTTTCTATCTGCACTCCCGTCTGCTGGAGCGTGCTGCTCGCGTCAACGCCGAGTACGTAGAGAAGTTCACCAACGGTGCCGTGAAAGGCCAGACCGGTTCTCTGACCGCGCTGCCGATCATCGAAACCCAGGCCGGTGACGTATCCGCGTTCGTTCCGACCAACGTGATCTCCATCACCGATGGCCAGATCTTCCTGACTTCACAACTGTTCAACTCCGGTATCCGTCCGGCCGTTGACCCGGGTATCTCTGTATCCCGTGTAGGTGGTGCCGCTCAGACCAAGATCGTCAAGAAGCTGTCCGGTGGTATCCGTACCGCGCTGGCCCAGTATCGTGAACTGGCTGCATTCGCCCAGTTCTCTTCCGACCTGGACGATGCGACCCGCAAGCAGCTGGACCACGGTCAGAAAGTGACCGAGCTGATGAAGCAGAAGCAGTACTCTCCGCTGAGCGTGGCTCACCAGTCTCTGGTGCTGTTCGCCGCGGAAAAAGGCTATCTCTCCGATGTCGAGCTGAACAAGATCGTCGACTTCGAAGCCGCTCTGCTCTCTTACGCCAATACCCAGCATGCCGAGCTGATGGCTGAAATCAATGCCAAGGCCGACTACAACGACGCGATCGTTGGCAAGCTGACTGCGTTGCTGGACAACTTCAAGGCAACCCAGACCTGGTAAGCGTGTGTGGCAGCGCGAGCTGCCACCTGATGGAGAGTAAGAGATGGCCGGCGCAAAAGAGATACGTAACAAGATCGCGAGTGTGAAAAACACTCAGAAGATCACCGGCGCTATGGAAATGGTGGCAGCAAGCAAGATGCGCCGTGCGCAAGATCGCATGTCTGCCAGCCGTCCGTACGCTGAAACCATGCGCAAGGTGATCGGCCATATCGCTCAGGGGAACCTGGAATACAAGCACCCCTACCTCATCGAACGTGAGGTCAAGCGAGTGGGTTACATCGTCGTCTCCACCGACCGTGGCCTGTGTGGTGGTCTGAACATCAACCTGTTCAAGGCTGCCCTCAATGACATGAAGCAATGGAGCGCGAAAGGAGCCAAGGTTGACCTGGCTCTGATCGGCAACAAGGCCTCCAACTTCTTTGAACGGCACGGCGCCAAGGTGAAAGCTCACGTCGCAGGACTGGGCGATAACCCGAGCGTCAATGACCTGATTGGTTCAGTCAAGGTCATGCTGAAGGCTTACGACAACGGTGAGATTGACAGGCTGTATCTGGTGTACAACAAGTTCGTCAACACCATGGTTCAGCAACCACGAGTCGATCAACTGCTGCCTTTGCCCGTAACTGAAGACAGCAAGCTCGCCAAGAAACACCACTGGGATTACCTCTATGAGCCGGATCCCAAGCAACTGCTGGATACCCTGCTGATTCGCTACGTCGAATCCCAGGTCTACCAGGGGGTAGTGGAAAACTTGGCAAGTGAACAGGCAGCCCGAATGGTTGCCATGCAAGCCGCGACTGACAACGCCGGTAACCTGATTAACGATCTGCAACTGGTATACAACAAGGCCCGTCAGGCCAGTATTACCCAGGAACTGACAGAGATCGTGTCCGGTGCTGCTGCGGTGTAAGGCAAGGGTTATCAAAGGTTTAGAGGATTTGACATGAGTAACGGTTTCATCGTCCAAATCATCGGCGCTGTGGTGGACATCGAGTTCCCGCAAGATGCCGTGCCCCAGGTGTACGATGCACTGAAGGTTGTCAGCGAAGGTCAAGGCCAGGGTCTGGTGCTGGAAGTTCAGCAACAGATCGGTGGCGGCGTCGTTCGTTGCATCACCATGGGCTCCTCCGACGGTCTGCGTCGTGGGTTGGAAGTAGTGAATAGCGGTAAATCCATCCAGGTGCCGGTCGGTGTATCGACTCTGGGTCGGATCATGAACGTACTGGGCGATCCGATCGACGAAAAGGGTCCGATCGGTGAAGAAGAGCGTTGGTCCATCCACCGCGCGGCTCCCAGCTACGAAGATCAGTCCAACAGCAACGACCTGCTGGAGACCGGTATCAAGGTTATCGACCTGGTATGCCCGTTCGCCAAGGGTGGTAAGGTTGGTCTGTTCGGTGGTGCCGGTGTAGGCAAGACCGTAAACATGATGGAGCTGATCCGTAACATCGCGATCGAACACAGCGGTTACTCCGTGTTCGCCGGTGTAGGTGAGCGTACCCGTGAGGGTAACGACTTCTACCACGAGATGATGGAGTCCAACGTACTGGACAAAGTATCTCTGGTTTACGGTCAGATGAACGAGCCGCCCGGAAACCGTCTGCGCGTGGCGCTGACCGGCCTGACCATGGCCGAGAAGTTCCGTGACGAAGGTCGTGACGTGCTGTTCTTTGTGGACAACATCTACCGTTACACCCTGGCCGGTACTGAAGTATCCGCACTGCTGGGCCGTATGCCCTCCGCAGTAGGTTACCAGCCGACCCTGGCCGAGGAGATGGGTGTTCTGCAGGAGCGCATCACCTCCACCAAGACCGGTTCCATCACCTCCGTACAGGCCGTTTACGTGCCTGCGGATGACTTGACCGACCCGTCTCCGGCGACCACCTTCGCCCACCTGGATGCGACCGTGGTACTGTCCCGTCAGATCGCGGCACTGGGTATCTACCCGGCCGTTGACCCGCTGGACTCCACCTCCCGTCAGCTGGATCCGCTGGTGGTTGGCAAGGAGCACTACGAGACTGCTCGTGGCGTTCAGACCGTACTGCAGCGCTACAAAGAGCTGAAGGACATCATCGCCATCCTGGGTATGGATGAACTGTCAGAAGAAGACAAACTGACCGTAGCCCGTGCCCGTAAGATCGAGCGTTTCCTGTCCCAGCCGTTCTTCGTGGCCGAAGTGTTTACCGGTTCCCCGGGCAAATACGTGCCGCTGAAAGAGACCATCCGTGGTTTCCAGGGCATCCTGAAAGGCGAGTACGACGATCTGCCGGAGCAGGCGTTTTACATGGTTGGCAGCATCGACGAAGTTGTCGAGAAAGCCAAGAAACTGTAAGCCTCGATAGGAGGGCCCATGGCTGAGATGATCTCCTTTCACCTGGACGTGGTGAGCGCCGAAGGAAAACTGTTTTCCGGTCGCGTGCAGTCCGCTCAGGTATCAGGCTCCGAAGGTGAGCTGGGTCTCCGCCACGGTCATGCTCCGTTGCTGACTGCCATCAAGCCGGGCCTGGTCCGCTTGGTGAAGCAGAACGGAACTGAAGAGGTGCTGTACATCTCCGGCGGCATGCTGGAAGTACAACCCGAAGCCGTGACCGTGCTGGCGGACACCGCGATTCGTGCCGACGATTTGGATGAGGCGAAAGCCCAGGAAGCCAAACGCGCGGCGGAAGAGCGGATCCACAGCTCCCATGGTGATATCGACTACGCCCAGGCTGCCACCGAGCTGGCCAAGGCGATGGCTCAACTGCGGGTCATCGATATCGTCAAAAAGAATTACCGTTAATAACGGTGAGGTAAAAAGCGACCTGCGGGTCGCTTTTTTTTTACTCGTTGGATAGACTCCGCCGAGTATTTTTTCATGTTCCAAAGGTCGAATTATGTCCCTCAACGTCGTGATCCTTGCTGCGGGTAAAGGTACCCGTATGCGTTCCTCCCTGCCCAAGGTACTGCACCCGGTCGCCAACAAGCCCATGGTCTCCCATGTGATCGATACCGCCCGCCAGGTGGGTGCCGAGCAGCTGCACCTGGTCTATGGCCACGGTGCCGAACTGCTGAAGGAGCGGATCCAGGCATCCGACCTGAACTGGGTGCTGCAGGCCCAGCAACTGGGAACCGGTCATGCGGTGGCCCAGGCCATCCCGTTCTGGAACGATGAAGACGACGTGCTGGTGCTGTACGGCGACACCCCGCTGATCCAGCCGGAAACCCTGCAGCGGCTGCTGGCCGCCAAGGCAAGCGATGGCATGGCGCTGCTGACCGTGGTGCTGGACAACCCGACCGGCTATGGCCGGATTGTGCGCAGCAATGGCCAGGTGGTCGGTATCGTCGAGCAGAAGGATGCCAACGCCGAGCAGCTCGCCATCCGCGAAGTGAACACCGGCGTGCTGGTGGCCAACGGTGGCCAGCTGCGCAGCTGGCTCTCCCGTCTGGACAACAAGAATGCCCAGGGCGAGTTCTATCTGACCGACGTGATCGCCATGGCCCATGCCGACAACTGCCCCATAGCTGCAGTCCACCCGGACGACGCCATGGAAGTGGAAGGGGCCAACAACCGGGTGCAGCTGGCCCAGCTCGAGCGCAGCTATCAGCAGATGCAGGCCGAGAAGCTGATGATCGCCGGTGCCACCCTGATCGACCCGGCCCGCTTCGATCTGCGTGGCACTCTGGAGATCGGGGAAGAGGTGGTGATCGACGTCAACGTCATCATCGAAGGCAAGGTGGTGCTGGGCAACCACGTCCGCATCGGTGCCGGCAGCGTGCTGAAGGATTGCGTGATCGGCGATCACACCGAGGTGAAACCCTACTCCGTCATCGAAGGCGCGCAAATCGCCGACCAGTGCTCGGTCGGTCCTTTTACCCGCCTGCGCCCGGGTGCCGTACTGGAGCAGGATGCTCACGTCGGCAATTTCGTCGAGATGAAGAAGGCGCGCCTCGGGGTTGGCTCCAAGTGCGGTCATCTGACCTATCTGGGGGATGCCGAAGTAGGTGCCAAGGTGAACATCGGGGCCGGCACCATCACCTGCAACTACGACGGGGTGAACAAGTTCCAGACCATCATCGAGGACGACGTCTTCGTCGGCTCCGATACCCAGCTGGTGGCGCCGGTGCGCATCGGCAAGGGGGCGACCCTGGGGGCCGGCTCCACCATCACCAAGGATGTGGCCGAGAACGAGCTAGTGATCACCCGGGTGCCCCAGCGTCACATCAAAAACTGGGCTCGCCCGGTCAAGAAGAAGTGATACCCGATCAATGAAATGCAAACCGGCGCCTGATGGCGCCGGTTTTGTTTTCAGCTCTCCTGCCCGCTGGCGGGGGGCGTCGGGGCACTCCCCATCACCCGATACCAGTCCAGCTTGCGGGTCAGCACCATGACCAGCGCCAGGATGACGAACAGCAGCAGGGCGCCGAGCAGCAGGGCTATCTCCTCGGCCTGCAGCAAGCCGAACAGGATGGCGTAGACCAGCCCGAGCAGGGCCGCGAAGCCGAGCCCCTGTTTGGGGCCGCCCAGCACATGGCTGAGGTAGAAGCCGTTGAGGGTCACGCTGGCCAGGGCGGCAATCAGATAGGCCCAGGCAAAGCCGAGGTGTTCGGTCAGTGCCAGCAGCACCAGATAGAAGATGGCCAGCCCCATGCCCACCAGCGCGTACTGGATCGGGTGCACCCGCAGCCCCTTGAGCAGCTCGAACATGAAGAAGCTGAGGAAGGTGAGGCCGATGAACAGCAGCGCATACTTGGCGGCCCGCTCGTTCTGCTGATAGTGATCCACCGGCTGCACCAGGCTGACGCTGAAGGCGGGCAGATCGCCGCTGGTGCCCTTCATCATACGGTTGAAACGGCTCTCCATGTCGGTGGCAAACCAGCTGCTCTGCCAGCTGGCCTCGAAACCGCTGGCGGTAAGGGTGCGGCTGCCCGGCAGAAAGTCGCCGATGAAGTTGGGGTGGGGCCAGTTGCTGGCGAGGTTGAGCCTGCTGTCCTGGCCGAGAGGCACCACTTCCAGCTGGTTCATCCCCTGCAGGTCCAGTTCGATGTGAAAAGCGCCGCCCTCCCCCGGCAGGGCCGCGAGCGGCGCATGGATGCCGGCCAGTCCGTCACCCAGCAAGGCGCCGGGGGCGAACGGGATGCGCTGCTCCCCCAGTTGCAGCTCGGGTACCCGGTTGATGCCGCGGGCATCGGACAGCACCAGGCTCAGATAGGGTTTGCTTGCCACCAGGGCGGGATCGGCGCCATCGACGGTCAGATCCGGTTCGCCGCTGATCAGGGTTTTACCGTTCAGTTCGGCAGGCAGTCGCCCGGAGAGGGAGAGCCGGGTGTGATAGACCTGGGCCTGGTAGATGCCTAGCTTGCGCGGGGTCACCTCCATGCTCGCCTGCACGTCCAGCTGTTCCGGCAGCAGGTAGCGATAGAGCTGCAGCTTGCGCTCGAAGCGCTTGCCATCCTGCTCCACCGTGACGGTGCGGGTATAAGGCTGCACTACGACCGGCCCCAGCAGTCGCTGCGGCCCGCTGCTGCTGGCCATGATGCTGTGGATGGCCTGGCTGCGATAGGCCTGGCGCTCCCGGTTCAGCTCCATGATGGATTGCACCGGCACCATCAGCAGCAGGCTGAGCAACAGCAGCAGAAAGATCTTGTGGCTGAATATCTGTTTGACCATGACACGTCTCCTTGTTGATGGAGCCGAGTGTGACGGTCGTGGGTGAAGGGGATATGGGGCTGTGTGAAGCGGGGGTGAAGGGGGATAAAAAAACCGGCGCCTGGCGCCGGTCTGGGTATCACAGGGTTTTCAGTTTGGCCGGCAGGGCGGCCAGCACCTCTTCCTTGGCCTTGAGCGAGGCGAACTGTTTGCCGGGTTTCTGCACCACGGTATGGACGAAGATGAGCTGTTTGCCCGGCTTGCTGGCCCAGCCGACGAACCAGCCGATCTGCTGCTCCCGGTTGAGGCTGCCATCCAGCTTCTTCGGGTAGCCCATGCCGGTCTTGCCGTGGATCTGCCAGCCATCGATCTCGCTCACCTTGAGGATGTTGGCGGTGTACTGCAGGGTCTGCGCCGACACCGGCAGATTGCCGCTCACCATCTTGCCGAGGAAGCGGGCCTGCTCTTGTGGACTGATGGCAAGGCTGGCACTGAGCCAGGCCTGGGTCAGACCGTCGTGCTTGCCAGGATTGCCGGAGAGATCCCGGTTGCCGTAGTCAAAACGATCGACGTACTGCTGGAAGCGATCCATCCCCAACCATTCAGTGATCTGCTGGGAGAACCAGACCACCGAGTAGGTTTCCCAACGGCGCGGGGTGGTGGTCTCCCGCCAGGCGGGCAGCCAGTCGTCGTAACCCGGTTTGAAGGGCAGCGCCGGGTGCTCCTCGTCCACCAGAAAGCCGCTGTCATAACCCATCAGCGCCAGCGGGATCTTGAAGGTGGACGCGGGTGGCAGCTGGCTTGAACAATCCCCTTCGCTGGAGAGGGTCTGGCCGTTGCCGTCGGCATAGAGAAAGCAGCCGGTGGCGGCGCTGGCAGGCAGTGAAAACAGCAGGCCTGCGCCGAGCAGGCCGGATAACAGAAGGCGGGACATGGGGGCTCCTTGAGCACATAAAGTTCGCTGGGAAAACACCAGCATAGCGCCGCTTTATGTGCCCAGTGTGAAGTGTCAGCCCGCTGGCAACCAGAGCTCGGCCAGCACTCCGCCGTCAGCCTGGTTGGTGAGGGTCAGCCGGCCGCCGTGCTGGCGCGCCACCTCCATGGCGAAGCTGAGCCCGAGGCCGCTGCTCTTGCCCTTGTCGGGTCTGGGCAGGGAGTAGAAGCGCTCGAAGATGCGCGGCAGGGCGTAGGCCGGAATGCCGGGTCCCTGATCCCGCACCCGGAAGCAGTAACCCCCCTCCTCCATGGCGCCGCTCAGCCTGAGAGTGCTGCCGACGGGGGAGAAGTCGAGAGCGTTGTCCAGCAGGTTGCCGAGGGCCTGCTCCACCAGCAGCGGGTCCCACTTCTGTTTCTGGGTTTCCCCCAGCTCGGCGTGCAGGGTGATCTGGCGGCGCTGGGCCAGGATCTGGCGGGCGTCGAGCGCCCGTCTGCCCAGCCTGGCCGGCTCGACCGCTTGTCTATCCAGCCCCTGCCCCGACTCCAGTTTGGCCAGCTGCAGCATCCGCTCGATCAGCTGCTGCATGCGGGCCGTCTCCAGATTGATGTTGCCGATAAAACGCTTTGCGACGTCCAGCGGCGGGGCCTCGGTCAGTATTTCCCCTGCCCCGCGAATGGCGGCCAGCGGGCTCTTGAGCTCGTGGGTCAGGCTGTGCACATAGGCTTCGATGTAGGCCTTGCCATCCAGCTGGCGGCGCATGGTCTCAAGGGAGCGGCCGAGCCGATCCAGCTCCGGGCTGTAGAGGCGTGGCAGAGTGGCGGGCTGGCCCTGGCTGACCGCATCGGCATAGTGCACCAGCTTGCCGATGGCGCGGTTGAGCCACCACACCAGCAGGGCACCGATGAGCAGTGAGATGAACAGCAGCAAGGCTGCCCCCTGCAGCAGCTGGTGCTCGCTGCGTTCTATCATGGGCAGCAGGGTGCGGTTGGGTTTGGCGACGGTGAGGGAGCCCAGAATGTCGTCCCCCTCCCGCAGCGGGGCGGCGACGTGCATCACCGAGCTGGTGGGATCGTCGGGATCGCTGCGGGTGCTGCGGGCGCCGTATTCGCCGCGCAGGGTCAGGTAGACGTCGTTCCAGCGCGAGTAGTCCTTGCCCAGATCCACCCCGTCCGAGTCGTAAACCACCTTGCCCCAGCGGTCGACCACATAGATGCGGTACTCCGCCTGCTGCTTGAGGTGGCCGTCGATGAGGGCGTTGATGGGGCTCTGGTTGAGGCGGGCGAAGGCGCTGGCCAGCCGGCCGTCGGCCATCTTCCCCTCCTGCAGGTCATCCAGCGCCAGCGGGGCCAGCATCTGGGCCATGTCTACCAGGGTATCTTCGGTGGCGCTGCGCACCCCGGGTTTGATCTCCTCGACGAAGATCTCCAGCACGAACCAGGCGGCCAGCGCAAAGATCAGCACCAGCCCGCACAGCAGTTGCAGTCCGATTCTCATGTCATCCCCCGACCGTGACCCGGCAACCCTCTGTTCATGCCTGCTCCAGGCTGTAACCCAATCCGCGGTGGGTCAGGATCAGGTTGGCGTCCGGATCCCGCTCTCGCAGCTTGGCGCGGATGGTTTTGATGTGGGTGTCGACGGTGCGATCCAGGCTCTCTTCCGCCCCGCTCCACACCAGATCCATCAGCTGCTGGCGGGAGTAGACCCGGCCCGGCGTCAGCATCAGGGTCTTGAGCAGCAGGTATTCGTAGCGGGTGAGCGCCAGCGGCTGGCCGTGAAAGCTGATGCGGGCCCGCTCCTCGTCCAGGGTGAGTGTCTGGCTCGGCTGGGGGGCGGCTGGCTGGCTGCGGCGCAGGATGACCCGTACCCTGGCGCACACCTCGCGGGGCGAGAAGGGCTTGGCCACATAGTCGTCGGCGCCAATCTCCAGTCCAATCAGGCGGTCTATCTCTTCGCTGCGGGCAGTGAGGAACATCAGGGGGACGTCGCAGCGGGCTCGTACCTCCTTGCACAGCTCGAAGCCGCTGATGTCCGGCAACCCCACATCCAGGATCAGGAAGTCGGGGCGCGACTGGGCAAGTCGCGCCAGCAACGGCTGGCCGAGGGAAAACCACTCCACCTCGAAACCGTCGGTTTGCAGGGCATAGATCAGGGTGTCGGCGATGCTGGCTTCATCTTCTACCAGCCAGATGGTTCGTTTTTGCATGGCATCCTCGTCGCAAATCAGCCCCCCATTCTGGCATCGAACCATATCGGATCCTATTTGCCGTTTGATTTTTCCAGAAAAGGCATTAATATTTCGACATTCTTTCGAATCGAAACTTTAAGATGACCAAACGTAATACTCAGCAGCGCCGTCACACCATAGTGAGCCTGGTGCAGGAGCAGGGTGAAGTGAGCGTCGATGCCCTGGCCAAGCACTTCTCCACCTCCGAGGTGACCATTCGCAAAGATCTGGCCGTGCTGGAGACCGGTGGCCTGTTGCTGCGTCGTTACGGTGGCGCCGTGCCCCTGCCCAGCGAGATGGTGGTGGACGGCAATCCAGAGCAAGTTTCGAAACGAAAGCTGGCTATCGCCAAGGCGGCGGCCGAACGGATCCGCGATCACAACCGCGTCATCATCGACAGCGGCACCACTACCAGCGCCATGATCCCGCTGCTCGGCAACAAGCGCGGTCTCATCGTGATGACCAACTCCCTCAATGTGGCCGGTGCCCTGCGCGAGCTGGAAAACGAGCCTACCCTGTTAATGACGGGAGGCACATGGGACCCCCACTCCGAATCCTTCCAGGGTCAGGTGGCGGAGCAGGTGCTGCGCTCCTATGACTTCGACCAGCTGTTCATCGGCGCCGACGGCATCGATCCGGAACGCGGTACCACCACCTTCAATGAGCTGGTGGGGCTGTCCCGGGTGATGGCCGAGGTGTCGCGGGAGGTCATCGTCATGGTGGAGTCGGAAAAAATCGGCCGCAAGATCCCCAATCTCGAACTGCCCTGGTCCAGCATCCATACCCTGGTGACCGACGAGGGGCTGGCCATCTCGGCCAGAGAACGAATTCAGGCCAAGGGGATCCAGCTGATCTGCGCCCCCGTGGCAGTCTGACCTGAACAAATGATTATCCAACCGAATCAATAGCATCTTAAGGAGAAGTGTATGTGTGGCATCGTCGGGGCCGTCGCCCAACGTGATGTGGCTGAAATTCTGGTAGAGGGTCTGCGCCGTCTGGAATACCGCGGCTACGACTCGGCCGGTGTGGCCGTGTTCAGCGCCAGTCAGCCGCTGCAGCGGGTGCGTCGCCTCGGCAAGGTGGCCGAGCTGGCCAAGGCGCTGGACGAGCAGTCCGTGCACGGCGGCACCGGCATCGCCCACACCCGCTGGGCCACTCACGGCGAACCGTCCGAGCGCAATGCCCACCCTCACGTCTCCGAGCATATCGTGGTGGTGCACAACGGCATCATCGAGAACCACGAAGAGCTGCGGGAAGAGTTGAAGGCGCTGGGCTATGTGTTCAGCTCCGACACCGACACCGAGGTGATCGCCCACCTGGTGCACCACGAGCTGAAATCCGCCCCCAGCCTGCTGGCTGCCATGCAGGTGGCAGTGAAGCAGCTGCGCGGCGCCTACGGCACCGTGGTGATGGACAGCCGTGACGACAGCCGCGTGGTGGTGGCCCGTTCCGGCTCCCCGCTGGTGATCGGCCGCGGCATCGGCGAGAACTTCATCGCTTCCGACCAGATGGCGCTGCTGCCAGTGACCCGCCGCTTCATCTTCCTGGAAGAGGGTGACGTGGCCGAAGTGACCCGTCGCGACGTGCACATCTTCGATACCCACGGCGAGGCCGTGGTGCGTGAAGAGCAGGAGTCCGAACTCTCCCACGACGCCGGTGACAAGGGCGAGTACCGCCACTACATGCTCAAAGAGATCCACGAGCAACCCAAGGCCATCACCAACACCCTGGAAGGGCGTCTGGGCGGTGATCAGGTGGTGGTTGAGTCGTTCGGCAACGGTGCGCGCGCCATCTTCGACAAGGTCGATCACGTGCAGATCGTCGCCTGTGGCACCTCCTATCATTCCGGCATGGTGGCTCGCTACTGGTTCGAAGAGATCGCCGGCGTCTCCTGCGACGTGGAGATCGCCTCCGAATTCCGCTACCGCAAGTCGGTGGTGCGCCCCAACAGCCTGCTGGTGACCCTCTCCCAGAGCGGCGAGACCGCCGATACCCTGGCCGCCCTGCGCCTGGCCAAGGAGTCCGGCTACATGAGCTCGCTGGCCATCTGCAACGTGCCGGGCTCCTCCTTGGTGCGCGAATCGGATCTGGCCTTTATGACCCGAGCGGGGGCTGAAATTGGCGTGGCCTCTACCAAGGCGTTCACCACCCAGCTGGCCGGTCTGCTGATGCTGGTGGCCTCCATCGGTCGTTGCCGCGGCCACCTGAGCACCGCCGCCGAAGCTGAGCTGGTCAAGGCGCTGCAGGCCCTGCCGCTGCGCATCAAGGAGAGCCTGGCGCTGGCCAAGGATATCGAGGCCCTAGCCGAAGAGTTTGCCGACAAGCACCACAGCCTGTTCCTGGGTCGCGGCAGCCAGTACCCCATCGCCATGGAAGGGGCACTCAAGCTGAAAGAGATCTCCTACATCCACGCCGAGGCCTATGCCGCCGGTGAGTTGAAGCACGGCCCGCTGGCGCTGATCGATGCCGAGATGCCCATCATAGTGGTGGCGCCGAACAACGATCTGCTGGAGAAGCTCAAGTCCAACGTGGAAGAGGTGCGTGCCCGTGGCGGTATCCTCTACGTCTTCGCCGATGCCGATACCGGCTTCAAGAGCGACGAAACCATGCGGGTGATGAGCCTGAACCACGTGGAAGAGGTGATCGCGCCGATCGTCTATACCGTGCCGCTGCAGCTGCTCTCCTACCATGTAGCCCTCATCAAGGGTACCGATGTGGATCAGCCGCGCAACCTGGCAAAATCCGTGACGGTGGAATAAGCCGTCGTCAGAAATGAAAAAAGAGCCGCATTGCGGCTCTTTTTTATTGGCTGTGCTGCCGGGCTGGCGTCATGACAACCGCAGGTTGGTGATGGTCACGTCGTCCAGCGAGGGCACTATGATGCCGCTGGAGATGCTCTTGGCGATCGCCTGGTTGCGGTTCTTCGAGTCGGTCTTGTTGGTGACCTGATTGAGGTGGAAGTTCACGGTCCGCTCGCTGATGCCGAGGATGGTGGCGATCTCCCAGGAGGTCTTGCCCTCGCTGGCCCAGAACAGGCACTCCTTCTCCCGATCGGACAGTTCGGTCAGGTACTTCATCAGATCCGGCCTGCTCTTTATCAGCTGCAGCGCCGAGTTGAAGATGTAGCTGGCGCAGAACGACAGCAAGGGAACGTTTTCAAACATCAGATCGGAATTGGACTTCTCCTTGCTGATGAAGGAGAGGATGCCGTGTTCCCCCTGCGGCGTGTGCAGCGGGAAAGAGACGCCGTTTCTCACCCCGAAGTCGGCGGCCAGGTTCATCACCTCCCGGCTGGCGCTGGGCAGCCAGGGGGAGTCGCAGTCGAGCTTGTTCCAGAAGATGGGCTGGGTCTGTTTCAGCCCCAGGAAGACCACCGGATCCTGGGTCAGGTAGTGCCGCTCCGAATAGGCATCGAACCAGCTGGTGGGGCAGTTGTTGAACAACGCCACATGGGATTTCTGCATGCTGATGGGGAAAATAATCAGCAAACGAAAGTAATCAAAGCCCATCTGGTGACTGAAGCGCTCCAGCTGCTGCTGGATGTCGCTGGTCTTCTTGGCCTTGGTGAACCGATCGATATGTTCCCAGATCGCATCGTTGAACATGAACTTCTCCTTTTTCGATCTCTATCACATTGATCGAAAAGATATTTTTTATTTATTAATTTGGTGTTGTGACGAACAACGCCAGTGACTCCCGTGCTTGCTTAAAAATTATCCTGTTTTTTCAGCCGAAGGCCAACAAAATCATCTGATTGCCACTGACCCTCCACTCTGAGACAATGAGAATAGTTATCATTGTTAAGATTTATATCATGAACAAGTTTTGGGGTTTGGCCTTGTTGCCACTGTCAGTCCACTTCGCTGCCGGCGCCGACGAGCTGGTCGCGCCGGCACTGAAAAACAGCATAGCTGCCGGGAAAGCCTCCCAGCAGCGCGTGGAGAAAGCCGCCGATGCGGCCGTTGCCGCCAGGCTGGAGCTGCAGAATGCGCAGCTGCAACTGCGCGATCTGGAAGCCTACAACCGCTACATGCAGTCTCTGGTGGCCGATCAGCAAAATGAGTTGGGCAAGCTGAGTCAGCAGCTGGAGGCGGTACAGGAGACCCGGCAGGGCCTGATCCCGTTGATGCTGCAGATGCAGGCCGAGCTGGAGCAGCTGGTACAAAATGACATTCCGCTGCGCAAGGAAGATCGCCTGGCGCGGGTTGAACAGCTGAAAGCCACTCTGGCCAGGGCTGACGTGAGCGAAGCGGAGAAGTTCCGCCAGCTGCTGCAGGCCTACCAGATCGAAGCCGAATATGGCAGCCGGCTCGACAGCTATGCCGCCGAACTGGTGCTGGACGGCGCACCGCGCCGGGTCGACGTGCTGGCGGTGGGCCGGGTCTCCCTGTTGGCGATGACCGCCGATCGTTCCCAGGCGTGGCGCTGGTCCGGACAGAACAAGCAGTGGCAGCCCCTCGACAGCCAGTGGCTCTCCCCCGTCGCCGAGGCGCTGGAGATGGCCGCCGACAAGAAGGTTCCCCAGTTGTTGAATGTCCCCCTTTCCGTCAGCCGTGGTCAGGAGGCCCAGTCATGAGAGTCACCATGAAGTGGTTCCCCCTCGCCCTCGCCCTCGCTCTGGGCACCACTGCCGCCGTGGCCGATGAAGCCTGGCAGCAGCAGGAACAGGCCCGTGAACAGCAGGCGCAGCAGGATCTGGCGTCCGTCTCCAAGGAGCTGAACAGTGCCCGCGCCAAGCTGGCCGAGGCCCAGCGCCTGAGCAAGGAGCTGGCCAGCCAGTTCGCTACCAATGAGAAGCAGCTGGTGGAGCTCAATGCCCAGTGGGAGCAGGCCTCCGGCGACATGAACGAGATCTTTGCGGTCACCCGTCAGGGGGCCAGCGATGCGGTCAAGCTGCTGAGTGAATCCGCGGTCGAAGGTCAGTACCCCGAGCGCCTCGCGCCGCTCAAGGCGATGGCACAGGAGAAGCAGGTACCGGATCGCGCCGCCCTCGCCCTGCTGCCTGCCACCTTGCTGCAGGAGATCCGCGAGTCGGGCCGGGTTGCCCAGTTCAACGGCAAGGTGCTGGATGCCCAGGGGGCGGCCAGCGAGCAATCGCTGACCCGGGTCGGCAGCTTCGCGCTGCTTGGCGAGCAGGGGTTCCTGCAACCCACAGCCGAAGGCCTGAGCCCGGTGCTGGGCCTGCCCAGCAACGTGCTCTCCGCCGCGGCCGCTTATCAGGGCCAGGAAGGGGAAGCGCTGCCGCTGGATCCCTCCCACGGCACCCTGCTGGCAATGCTGGCGCAAGCCCCTACCTTCTGGCAGCAAGTCCAGCAGGGTGGTCAGGTCGGCGCCATCATAGTGCTGCTGGCCGCCATCGGCCTGGGGATCGCCGGGGTGCGGCTGTGGAGCCTCTCCCGTGAACTGGGTCGGGTTCGTCGCCAGCTCAAGAGCGGTGAATATCATGCCGACAACGCCCTCGGCCGGGTGCTGACGGTGGCTGACAAGCATCCCGAGCTGAGCATGGAGACCCTCGAACTGCGTCTCGACGAGGCGATCCTGCAGGAGACCCCCCGCATGGAGCGTGGCATCGGCATGGTCAAGGTGATCGCGGCCATTGCCCCCATGCTGGGGCTGCTCGGTACCGTGACCGGGATGATCGGCACCTTCCAGGCCATCACCCAGTTCGGCACCGGCGATCCCAAGATCATGGCGGGCGGCATCTCCATGGCACTGGTCACCACGGTACAGGGTCTGGTGGCGGCCATTCCGCTGATCTTGGCTCACAGCCTGCTGCAGTCTCGCTTCACCGAGCTCTCCAACGTGCTGGAGCAGCAGGTGGCCGGCATTCTGGCCGAGCGGGCCGAAAGCAACCGTGACGGGATGGAGCGGGCGGCATGATGCTCGACATCTGGCAACAGCTGCAGAGCTTCATGGGTCGTGGCGGCCCGGTGCTCTGGGTCATTCTGGCCCTGCTGGTGCTGATGTGGATTCTGATGATCGAGCGGCTGCTCTACCTCAACCTGGGGTTTGCCCCGCTGCAGCGCCAGCTGCTCGGCCGCTGGCAGGCCCGCAGCGAGCGCCACAGCTGGCACGCTCGGGCGATTCGCGGGCGCTGGCTGGCCGAGGCCGAGCTTGAGCTCAACCGTCATCTGATCTTCATCCGCACCCTGGTCGTGCTCTGCCCCATGCTGGGGCTGCTGGGTACCGTGACCGGCATGATAGGCGTATTCGATGCGTTGGCCGCGGCCAACCGCTTTAACCCGGAGAGCATGGCGGGCGGGATCTCCCGTGCCACCATCCCCACCATGGCTGGCATGGTGGTCGCGCTCTCCGGCGTGTTGTTACTCAGCCGGCTCGAGAGCCAGGCCAAGCGTGCGCTGGCCAAGACCCGGGACGGCCTGCGAGAAGAGAAGGTAATGCAATGAGACGGCAATCCAAACGCCAGCGCGACGAAGTGCAGATCGACATGACCCCCATGCTGGATATCGTATTCATCATGCTGATCTTCTTTATTGTCACCACCTCCTTCGTGCGCGAAGCCGGGCTCGAGGTGCACAGGCCCCAGGCCAGCCAGGCCAAGGCGCAGAAGTCCTCCAGCATCATGCTGGCGATCGGCCCTCAGGGGCAGATCTTCCTCGACCGCAAGCAGATCGACGTGGAGCGAGTACAGGCCAGCGTCGCCCGCCTGCTGGCGGAACAGCCCGATGCCAGCCTGGTGATCCAGGCCGACGAGCGGGTACCCCACGGCAAGGTGGTGCGGGTGATGGATGAGGCCAAGGCGGCAGGCATCGCCAACATCGCCGTGGCGGTGGCACCGAAATGAAATACAAGCTGATGAGCCTGGGGCTGGGGATTGCCCTCAGTCTGGGGATCCTGCTGTTCATGGCCACCCTGGTGGAGCCGCCCAGAGGGGAGAAGGCGAGCGCCGAGCAGAAGTCTATCGTCATCAACATGCAGAACGAGGTGACCGAGGTGCAGGTGCGTGAGCGCCCGGTACCCCAGGAGCCGGAACCCCTGCCGGAGCCACCTGCTGCGCTGGCCTCGACGTCGCTGCCTATGCCGACGGCGGCCCCGCTGCCCTCGGTGCAGCCGAGCCTGGATCTGGTCTCCAGCCTCAGCGCGGTGCAGGTCTATGCCCCTGGCGTCGCGACCAGCCCCAACCCGGTCGCGAGCGGCAACTTCCATGGCCAGCAGCAAGGTGCCGGGGTCGGCGCCGGTGACATGCTGATGCCGCTGCAGCGGATCGAGCCAGTCTATCCCTATCGGGCCCAGCAGGCCGGCATCGAGGGGTCGGTCACCTTACGTTTCAGCGTCGATGCCGACGGTCGGGTACAGGATGTGGAAGTGGTCGAGGCCAAGCCGAAGCGTCAGTTCGAGCGGGCGGCCATTCAGGCGATCAACAAGTGGCGTTATCAGCCGAGACCCGGCGCCACCGACAAGCTGGTGCAAGTCATCACGCTCAAATTCAAACTGGAGTCATAACTATGTTGCGGATCTGGATCTGTCTGCTGGCCCTGGTCAGCCAAGCCTGTCTGGCGATGGAGGTGAGCCCCCATTTCTCCCGCCAGCTGGAGCCCGTGATGAAGCTCTATCAGTCCGGCCAGTGGCAACAGGCCCAGAGCAAGGCATCCGGCCTCAAACCAAATAGCGATGCTGAGCGCGCCTGGCTGGCCCAACTGCAGGCCTCCCTGGCTGCCAACCTGCAGCAGACCGCGCAGGCGAGCCGTTACGTGGAGCTGGCGCTGGCCTATAAAGAGTGGCCCGAGCAGCAACAGCAGCAACTGCTGCGGCTGCGCGGCGACATCCAGGCCCAGCAATCCAACTGGGCCGGTGCCATCGCCAGCTACAAGGCCGCGTTGGCCATCAAGGCTGACGATGCCTTGCGCCTGCGTCTGGCCGGCCTCTATTACCACAACAAGCAGTACGGTGAGGCGGCCAGCCAGAGTGAACAGCTGTTGAAGAAGAGCTGGCAGAAGCAGGCAGCCATCATCCGCCTCTCCTCTCTCACCGCGCTGCAGCGCTACACAGTGGCCGCCGATCAGGCCGAAGAGCTGATCCGTCACGAGCCGAAAGAGAGCAAGTGGTGGCAACAGGCGGTGTCGCTCAATCTCTCCGCCAAGCGCGGCGATCAGGCGCTGGCTCTGCTGCAAACCGCCATCGACCGTCAGCTGATGGATGATGCCGCCGCCCGTAACCAGCTGATCCGCCTGTACGCTTGGCAGGGGCTGCCCTATCGCGGCGCCCGCCTGCTGGAAGCTGCCATGGTGAAGGGACAGATGAAGCAAAGCGCCGACAACCGTCAGCTGCTGGCCCAGTTGTGGGAAGGGGCGCGCGAGTGGCCGAAGGCCGTCGACAGCTGGCAACTGCTCGCCCGCGAGCATGCTCATCCCAAGGCGGCCATGCGCGCCGCTGAGCTGCTGTTGCAACAAGGCAAAACAGATGCCGCCATGACTCAGCTCGCGGCCATCAAGTCGGTGAAAGGGGAGCAAGGCAACAGGGCCAAGGCTCTGCTGGTACAGGCACACCTTAATAAGGAGCAGTATGCCGAGGCGCTGGTGCTGGCCCGTGAACTGCAGCAGCAGGGTAACTGGCAGCAGCGGGCGACCAGCTGGGTCAACTATATCCAGGCTCAAAGCGAAGAGTTGAGCAAAAAAGCGGCGTGAAACCGGGCGAAAACCTGTGATTAGGGGGCTTTAGTCTGCTTTTTCAGCAAACGAACGCATTTTTGCAAAAAGCCCTTGTCATCGCGACGCGCCTCCCTATAATGCGCCCTCACCAGCACGGCAGAACACGCCAACCTGATGAGCTCGCTTCCTCGTGAAGCCAGCGCCGAAAGAAAAGCGAAAACAAGTGCTTGACTTTCGAAGTGAGGAGGGTATTATACGCCTCCTCAGCGCGACAGGCGCCACGCTCTTTAACAATTTGAATCAAGCAATCTGTGTGGGCACTCACAGCATCGAGCATCAAAAACAATTTTTGATTTTCAATGTCTGATGAAGTGACCAAAGCAACG
>NZ_JBGLRF010000011.1:0-120347 GCF_041403085.1 Aeromonas sp. S8(2024)
GGGAAGGCCTTTTTGCTATCTGGCTTTTGCAAACGGGATGAGGAAACAAGAGACAACCGCCAGGGCTGCGACTTGCCACTGGCAACTCGGTCCCTGTCTGTTGTCCTTTGTCCTTTGTGCTTGAGCCGGACTCTGTCCGTCTCCCCGTCCGCTCCGCCACGAACAAGAAGCCCAGTCTAACGACTGGGCTTTTTTTCGTTTGCTTCCCTCTCTATTACCTTTTCTCCCTCTTTTATATCCCGCTGATTTATCACGTCATGGGCGTTGTGCCTCAAGGCTTTCCATCAGGGATGAGGTTCGGCATACAATGCGCCTTTGGTGTCAGATGAGAGTCCCCCTATGTTTTGTCCCCGTTGTGGTTTCGGAACGCTGCAACAGCACAGCGAGAAAGAGTTTGCCTGTGGCTGTGGTTTTCACTATTTCCAGAATGTGGCGTCGGCCGTGATGGTGGCACTGTGCTGGCAGGACGAGCTGCTGGTCGCGGTGCGGGCCCGGGATCCCGGCCGGGGCTTGCTGGATCTGCCGGGGGGCTTCGTCGATCCCGGCGAATCGCTGGAGGAAGCCTTGGTGAGGGAGCTCAAGGAGGAGCTGGGGCTGGATCTGACGGGGGAGACGCTGCGCTACCTGGGCTCCTATGCCAACGTCTATCCCTATGACGATGTGACCTATCACACCTGCGACACCGTCTTTCTGCTGGAGTTGGCGCACAAGCCTTTGGTGGCGGCGGCCGACGATGTGGCCGCCTGTGAGTGGCGCAAGCTGGCCGGCCTTGCCCCTGCCGAGTTTGCCTTTCGCTCTACCGGCGCCGCCATCAGTCAATTGCAGCGGCTGCGGGGCTAACCAGCAGCAGTGATGACTGGGCGGAGCAGCTAGCCCGGCAGGTGGAGGGTGACGATCAGGCCGCCCTCTTCGCCGTTTCTGGCGTCGACCCGCCCGCCCCGGGCCTGGATGGCCTTGCGGGTGATGGCAAGGCCCAGCCCATAGCCCTTGCCTGCGGCGGGGGAGCCGATCCGCACGAAGGGATCGAAGATGCTGGAGAGCTTGCTCTCATCCACCCCCATCCCCTGATCCGCCACCTCGATGACGAACTCGCAGCCCTGGTGCATCAGGGTCAGGTGGATGCACTGGCCTGCTTGCGAGAAGCGCAGGGCATTGCGAAGCACGTTGTCGAGGGCCCGGCGGATCAGCTCCGCCTGTCCGCAGACCGTGTACTCCCGGGTTTCATCCACCCAGGTTTTTATCTCGACCCCCATGTGCTGCGCCTCGTAGCGGGCATCGCTCACCACGGCGTCGACCAGTCCCTGCAGATCGTAATACTCCTCGCCATCCCGCTCGCCATGGCCGGCACGAGTGAGGGTCAGCAGCTCGCCGATCATCTTGTCCATGCGCTGGGTCTCGAGCTGGATCCGCTCGAGGGATCCCTCGATCCTGGCCGGATCCTGCTGGGCGAGGCCGATGGCCAGCTGCAACCTGGCAAGGGGGGATCGCAGCTCGTGGGAGACGTCATGCAACAGCTGCTCGCGGCTCTCCACCAGCAGTTGCAGCCGTTCGGCCATGGCATCGAAGTCGCGGGCCGCATCGCTGATCTCGTCGTGGCGCCGCCGCATGGCGGGGTAGAGGCGCACTGCCAGATCTCCCTGGGCGAGGCGTGCGAACCCCTGTCGGAAGCGGTTCATGGGACGGGTCAGGTGCCAGGCGAGCAGGGCACTGAAGAAGAGGCCGCCAAGCCCGCCGATCCACCACATGGGGGGCGGCATGTTGAGCCAGTTGCGATGGGGCTGGGGCGGGGCCAGCAACTGCAGCAGACCGGCGCCGTCATAGTCGAGCAGATAGCGCTGGCCATCGGCCCCCAGCAGGATGCGGCCGCCCAGCGTCGTGGCTGGCTCTGTTGTGATCGGTTCAAGCTGCAGCAGCCTTCGCTCCTGAGCCGGCCAGCTGGCCTGCAGGGCTGCGACTGCAGCCGGTCCCTGTCGCTGCAGCAGGCTGGCGGCCGCCTCCAGCTGGCGTTCGGCCAGCTGGTTGGCCATGCGCTGCTCCGGCGACCCTTCGTGGCGATAGAGGCTGAACGCCACCCACAGCAGCTGGCTCATCATGATGATGGTGAACCAGAAGCCGAACAGGATCTTCCAGAACAGGCGCCCCTTGAGGATCATGCCAGCCGGTATCCTATGCTGCGCACCGTCTCGATGCCGATGGCTTCGCCCGCGAGGGCCTGCAGCTTCTGGCGGATATTGCAGATGTGCACGTCGACGCTGCGATCATAGGGCTCGCGTGGGCGGCCCAGCCCATGCAGGGAGAGCTCATCCTTGCTGACCACCCGCTCCGGCGATCGCAGCAGCAGCTCCAGCAGGTTGAACTCGGTGGCGGTCAGCTCCAGCGGCTGCGTTTGCCAGTGGCACTGACGGGTGGCGGGGGAGAGCACCAGCTCGCCAAGGCGCAGGCCCTGCTCTTTGCCCGGATGGGCGGGGGCAGGCTCGACCCGGCGCAGCACGGCCCTCAGTCTGGCCACCAGCTCCCTCGGGTAGCAGGGCTTGGGCACATAGTCATCGGCCCCCATCTCGAGTCCGATCACCCGATCGATATTGTCCCCCTTGGCGGTGAGCATGATGACGGGGATCCGGCTGTCGCGGCGGATCTGGCGCAGCACCTCGCTGCCATTCAGATCGGGCAGCATGATGTCGAGCACCACGGCGGCATAGTTGCCGGAGAGGGCGTGCTGCACGCCGCTCTTGCCGGTCAGCACATGGGTGGTGGCAAAGCCTTCGCCGCCCAGGTATTCGCTCAGCATGGTGCCAAGCTCCAGATCATCATCCACCAGCAGGATCTTCATCGCTCTTCTCCGTCTCGGGTTGGCGCCATTTTCCCGTGTCCGTCTCCGCTTGACAGCTGCTTTTACGCAATCCTTACACTGCCCTGCAAGAGGCTTAACCGGACATTGGAGTAGATTGCCCGGGTCTGCTTCACCCTCTGTTTAAGCCAAGGATATCCGCGATGCCCCCTGTCCGTCTCCCTGCTGTTCGCCTGCTGCTGCCCGCCCTGCTGCTGGTCGGCGCCGGCTGGCTGTGGCTGCCTTCCAGGGCGGCGCCGGCTGCCGCCTATATCACGGCTTCGGTCGAGCGGCGGGATCTGGAGCAGAGCGTGCTGGCCGACGGCACCCTGCAGGCCCAGAAGCTGGTGAGTGTGGGGGCCCAGGTGTCGGGGCAAATCAAGGCGCTGCACGTGGCACTGGGGGACGAGGTGAGGCAGGGCGATCTGCTGGTCGAGATCGACGATCTCACCCAGCAGAACGCCCTCAAGGATGCCGAAGCTGCTCTCGACAACGTGCAGGCCCAGCTGGCCTCACGCCGGGCAACTTTGCGCAACAACCAGCTGGCCTTCGAGCGCCAGCGCAAGGTGCTGGCTCGGGGACTGGGCAGTCAGGCCGACTACGACAGCGCGGAGGCGACCCTGACGGCCACCCGTGCCGACATCCGGGCGTTGACGGCGCAGGCGGTGCAGGCCCGCATCGCGGTCGATACCGCCAAAGTGAACCTGGGTTACACCCGCATCGTCTCCCCCATGGCGGGCACCATAGTGGCGATCCCGGTGGAGCAGGGGCAGACGGTCAACGCGGTGCAGAGTACCCCGACCATGGTCAAGGTGGCACGGCTCGACACCATGACGGTGGAGGCGCAGATCTCGGAGGCGGACGTGATCAGGGTGAAGGCCGGCTTGCCCAGCTATTTCACCGTGCTAGGAGCGCCCGAGCAGCGCTACCAGGCCAGCCTGCGTGCCATCGAGCCCGCCCCCGACACCATCAACGACGACACGACCAGCAGCAGTTCGACCAGCACGGCCGTCTACTACAACGGCCTGTTCGAGGTGGAAAATCCGCAGCGGGCCCTGCGCATCGGCATGACGGCCCAGGTGCACATTGTGCTGGCGACCGAACGCAACGCCCTGGTGATCCCGGCCATCGCCCTGAGCGAGGGGCGGGTACAGGTGGTGGATGAGGGCGGTCGCCCCCAGTGGCGGCAGGTGAAGGTCGGCCTCAACAACAAGGTGGATGCCCAGATCCTGGACGGGTTGGCGGAGGGGGAGGCCGTGGTGGTGAGCCAGTTGACGGCCCAGCACCAGCAGAGCGGGCGGATGGGTCCGCCCATGGGGATGTGATGATGAGAGAACCACTGCTGCAACTGAGCGGTATCCGCCGCCATTTTGGCGACGGGGAGCGGCGCGTCGAGGTGCTCAAGGGCATCGACCTGACCATAGCGCGGGGCGAGATGGTGGCCATCGTCGGCGCCTCCGGCTCCGGCAAGTCGACCCTGCTCAATATTCTGGGCTGCCTCGATCAGCCGAGCGAGGGCGACTACCGGGTGGCCGGACGGGAGACGAGCCGGCTGACGGCCGATGCGCTGGCGACCCTGCGCCGCGAGCACTTCGGCTTCATCTTTCAGCGCTACCACCTGCTGGGGGATCTCAGTGCCCGCGACAACGTGGCGCTGCCCGCCCTCTATGCCGGTCTGGCTGGCGATGCGCGCAAGGCGCGGGCCGAGAGCCTGCTGCAGCGACTCGGGCTCGGCAGCCGGCTCGACTACAAGCCGAGCCAGCTCTCCGGCGGCCAGCAGCAGCGGGTCAGCATTGCCCGCGCCCTCATCAACGGCGGTCAGGTGATCCTGGCGGACGAGCCGACCGGCGCCCTCGACAGCCAGAGCGGGGCCGAGGTGCTCGGCATATTGAATGGGCTGCACCGCGAGGGGCATACGCTGGTGATCGTGACCCACGACATGGTGATCGCCGAGCAGGCCGAGCGGATCATCGAGCTGAAAGATGGCGAGGTGGTGGCCGACCGTCGTTATGAGCCGGCACAGCCGCTTCCCGCACACATTGCGTCCCGGGTCGGCGAAGGGGCTCGCGGTGGCCTGGCCGGGCGGCTCGGCGCCGCCTTCAAGATGGCGCTGCTGGCCATGCAGGCCCAGCGCATGCGCACCTTCCTCACCATGCTCGGCATCATCATCGGTATCGCCGCCGTGGTGTCTGTGGTGGCGCTCGGGCGCGGCTCCCAGCAGCAGGTGCTGGCCAACATCAACGCCATGGGCACCAGCACCCTGGAGATCTTCCCCGGCAGCGGCTTCGGTGATCGGCGGGCCGAGGCGATCCTGACCCTCAGGGTGGAGGATGCCGAGGCCCTCGCCGGGCTTGGTTATGTGCACAGCGTGACCCCCAGCCTGGCCACCAGCGTCACCCTGCGCCGGGGCAGTCAGGCGGTGCTGGGTTCGGTGAACGGGGTGGGGGAGCAGTTCTTCCAGGTGCGCGGCTATCGACTGCTGCAAGGCATGCTGTTCGATGCCACCAGCGTGGCCGACATGGCGCAGGAGGTGGTGATCGACGAGAACAGCCTGGCGCGCCTGTTTGCCGCGGGGGAGTCGCCACTCGGTCAGGTGATCCTGCTGGGTAGCCTGCCGTGCCGGGTGATCGGGGTGGTGGCCCGCAACCAGAGCGGCTTTGGCAGCGACGAGAACCTCAACGTCTGGATCCCCCACACCACGGCCATGACGCGGATGCTGGGCCAGAGCCACCTGCGCAGCATCAGCGTGCGGGTGCAGGATGAGGTGGCGCTGGCCGCCGCCGAGGATGGCATCACCCGCCTGCTGCGCGAGCGTCACGGCAGTCAGGATTTCTTCGTGCTCAACACCGACAGCATCCGTCAGGCGATCACCAGCACCAATGCCACCCTGACTCTCTTGATCGCCATGATTGCGCTCATCTCCCTGGTGGTGGGCGGCATCGGGGTGATGAACATCATGCTGGTGTCGGTGAGCGAGCGCACCTGCGAGATCGGCGTGCGGATGGCGGTGGGGGCCAGAACCGGCGACATACTGCAGCAGTTCTTGATCGAGGCGGTGCTGGTCTGCCTGCTGGGCGGGGCGGCCGGGGTGCTGCTCTCCCTGCTGGTCGGCGTCTTGTTCGAGCACTTCAGCAGCCAGTTCAGCCTGAGCTACTCCCTGGACGCCGTGCTGATGGCCTTCTTCTGCTCGAGCCTCATCGGCGTGCTGTTCGGCTTCTTCCCGGCGCGGCGGGCGGCGCGGATGGACCCCATCCACGCCCTGGAGCGGGAGTTGGCACTCTCTTCGGCGCCCGCGGCGCCACCCCATTCGCCGGCGTTGCCGAGGGCTCATCCCGCCCCCGGCGGCGCGGCGAATTGGCCGGACGGCACCCTGTGCCAGTCCGGCAGCCTGAACCGTGTCATCGACGTGACACAGCCTGCTCTGCGCGGGTTTTCAACCGGGCCCCTGGCCCGGTTCTTTTTCCCATGCGAAAAAAAGGCGCCACCCGAAGGGGACGCCTGAAAGGTCAAACCTTGCGGTTTGCGGACCAACGGAACCAAGACTTCACACACATCACACTCTCAGCACTTCTGGCAGGCTCAGCCCTGCCACTTGCCTCCTTCCACTATCACGTCGTCGGGATCGGTATCGGCGCTTAAGTGATCGCGCACATACTGGTCGTAGAGTTTCAGCAGGTACTGCTCTTCCCCCAGCTTGGCGAGACGGTCGTTGACCCAGTCCCGCAGCTCGATATTGCCCTTCTTCACCGCCGGCGCGATGGGGTCTTCCGAGCCCAGCTTCTCGGGCAGCACCCGATAGCCCGGGTTCTCCTTGGCCCAGCTGAACAGCACCAGGTTGTCCTGGGCATAGGCGTCGCCACGGCCCTGGGCCAGCGCCTGCAGGGATTCGGTGTTCTTCTCGAACTTGAGCACCTTCCACTCCGGGTGGTTGCGGGTCAGCCAGATGTCGGCCGTGGTGCCGGTGGTGACGATCAGGGTCTTGTCCGCGAGATCGTCCAGCCCCTTGGCGGCGCTCTTCTCCGGCACCAGCACCTGTACCGCCACTCGCAGGTTCGGGTTGGTGAAGTCCACCACCTGCCGCCGCTCCGGGGTCACCGTCATGTTGGCGAGGATGAGATCCACCTTGTCGCTCTGCAGGAAGGGGATGCGGCTGGCGGGCTCCACCGCCACGAACTCGACCTTGTTCTCGTTCCCCAGCAGATCCTTGGCGAAACGGCGACCGAGGTCGGTGTCAAAGCCGACGTAGTTGCCCTTCTCGTCCACATAGCCAAACGGGGGCTTGTCGGTGAAGACGCCGACGATGAGCTTGTCACGGGCCTTGATCTTGTCGAGGGAACCGTCCGCCGCATGGGAGGCGCCGCTGGCGAGACCCAGTCCCAACAAGGCACTGAACAGAACCGAGGTGATTTTTTTCATGCTGACTCCTTTCGTTTGATGACAGTTGTATAAGAAAACTTGGCGAGGAACTGGCGGGCACGCTGGCTCCTGGGATTGTCGAAAAATTGATGGGGGGCGGCCTGCTCCAGAATGTGGCCGCCGTCCATGAAGACGATGCGATCCGCCACCGCCTGGGCGAACGCCAGCTCGTGGGTGACGATGAGCAGGGTCATGCCGCTGCCGGCGAGATCGCGGATCACCTCCAGCACCTCCTGCACCATCTCGGGATCCAGCGCAGCGGTCACCTCGTCAAACAGCATCACCTGCGGGTTCATGCACAGGGCCCGCACGATGGCGATGCGCTGCTGCTGGCCACCGGAGAGCTGGCGTGGATAGTCGTGGCGCCGCTCCCACAGGCCGATGCGGGTCAGCAGCTGTTCCGCCTGCAGCAGGGCCTCGGCCCGCTCCCGCTTCTGCACCTGCAGGGGGCCGAGCAGCACGTTCTCCAGCACCGTCAGGTTGGGGAACAGGTGATAGCTCTGGAACACCATGCCGATGCGTTGTCGCAGCCGCTGCCAGTCGGTGCTGGCATCCAGCAACTCTCCGTCGAAGCGGATCTCGCCCCCCTGAATGGGTTCGAGCCCGTTGAGGGTGCGCAGCAATGTGCTCTTGCCGCAGCCGCTCGGCCCCAGGATGACGATCACTTCCCCGGCGTTCACCGTGAGGCTGACCTCATCCAGTACCCGGTGTTGGCCGAATTGTTTGCTGACAGCATTGAGCTCAAGCAGAGGTGTCATACCGCATTACCCCATTGTTGCTCCAGCCGGCGCGAGGCGAGCGAGAGCGGATAGCAGACCAGAAAAAAGAACAGGAACAGCAGAGCGTAGATGAGCAGCGAGCCATAGGTGCGCTCGATGATCTGCTGGCCCACCTTGATCACCTCCACCACCCCGATCAGCACCGCTAGCGAGCTGGTCTTGATGATGCGGGTGTAGATGTTGATGGTCGGCGGCGTCAGCCGTTGCAGCGCCTGGGGCAGCAGCACGTGGCGATAGAGCTGCCAGCGGGAGAGCCCGAGCGCCAGGCCGGCCTCCTGCTGGCCGCGGGCGAGGGATCCCAGGCCGCCGCGCACCACTTCGCCTACCTCGCTGGCGCCCCACAGGGCCAGCACCAGCACGGCACACCAGAAGGCCGGGATATCCAGGCCAAAGAAGATCGGCAGCCCGAAGAAGAAGAGGTAGAGCCAGACCAGCACGGGCACCACCCGAAACAGCTCGAGATAGAGACGCAGCAGCCCCTGCACCAACCGACCGCCCTGCTGCGCCAGCACGCCGTAACCGACCCCGCCCAGGGTGGCGAACAGGATGGCTAGCAGCGAGATGGCGAGGGTCTGGCCCGCGCCCACCGCCAGCAGCGGCAGCGCCTGCGTCAGCTGCTCAGTGACCGGACTGACCATAGCGAGCCCTCCTTTCCTGCACCTTGGTGACGAGTGATAGCGGTAGCAGGACGATCGATGCCTGCATCAGCGATTCAATGACCGAACTGACCATGTTGCAGCCTCCTTTCAACGACGCGCAGAGCGAGCGACAGCGGCAGAAAGATCAGCACGCACATCAAGGTCAGCACCGCCAGCATCTCGTAGGTCTTGTAGTAGAGGGCGATGTAGTTCCTGGTGGTGTAGAGCAGCTCCGGCACGGCCACCGCCGAGGCGACCGTGGTCTCTTTGAGCAGGAAGATGAAGTTGGCAAACAGCGCAGGCAGGCTGGCAAGCCAGGCCTGGGGCAGTTGCACGTGGCGCAGCAGCTGCCAGCGGGAGAGGCCGATGGCTCGCCCGGCCTCCAGCTGGCTGGGGGGGACAGCCTGAATGCCCGCCCGCAGCGCCTCGGTCAGGTAGCCACCGCCGAGGAAGGTCATGGCGATCACCGCCGTGGCAAAGCCCGACAGCGACAGGCCGAGCGCCGGCAGCCCGAAGTAGAGAAAGAACAGCTGGATCAAGAGCGGCGTGTTGCGGGCCAGCTCTACATAGGCGCGGATCACCCCGTTCAGCCAGGGCTTGTGCAGGCTCAGCAGGGTCACATTGAGCATCGCCACGGCGAGCGAGGTGAGGATCACGATGGCGCCGAGCTGCAGGGTGACCCAGACCGATTGGCCGAACGCCGGCAGGGTGCTGAGAACAAAGGACCAGTCGAAGCTCATGCCGGGATCCTCCCGTCGCGGCGTAGCCGCTGGGGCACGACCGTGATGGCATCCGGGTACTTGATGCCGGCACCGGTGTTGAGCACCACCACCCGCTCGCCTCCCTGGATCCAGCCCGCTTCCCGCAACTGGCGGGCGGCGGCGAAGGCGGCCGCCCCTTCCGGGCAGACGAAGCAGCCCTCCTGAGAGGCGAGCTGACGCAGCTCGCGCTGGATGGTGCCATCTTCCACCGCGATGGCGCAGCCCTCGGTGCGATAGAGGGCGTCCAGCACCAGAAAATCCCCCAGCGCCTTGGGCACATTGATGCCGAACGCCAGGGTCTGGGAGTCGGGCCAGAAGCGCGATTCGCGCTCCCCCTGCTGCCAGGCCTGGACGATGGGCGCGCAGCCGCTCGCCTGCACCGCTACCAGGCGCGGCAGCGGCCCCTGCACCCAGCCCAGCTCCTGCAATTCCCGCAGCGCCTTGTAGATGCCGATGAGGCCGACCCCGCCGCCGGTGGGGTAGAGGATCACGTCCGGCAGGGTCCAGCCGAGCTGCTCGGCGATTTCAAACCCCATGGTCTTCTTGCCCTCGATGCGATAGGGCTCCTTGAGGGTGGAGGCATCGAACAGCCCCTGCTGCACCACCGCCTCGGCCACCTGGCGACCGGCGTCGCTGATGAGGCCGTCCACCAGATAGAGGCGGGCACCGGCCAGGGCGCTCTCTAGCCGGGTGATGGCGGGGGCTGCCTGCGGCTGGACTATGGTGCTGCACAAGCCGGCGCGGGCGCCGTAGAGTGCCCAGGCCGCACCTGCGTTGCCGTTGGTGGGCATGGCGAAGTGGCTGACGCCGAGTTCGCGGGCGCGGGAGACACCGACCGCGGCGCCGCGGGCCTTGAAGGAGCCGGTGGGGGTGAGGCTCTCATCCTTCATCCAGAGATCCGGAATGCCGACCTGCTTGCCGAGACGCGGCAGCGGCAACAGCGGGGTGAAGCCTTCCCCCAGGGTGACCACCTGGGCGGGGTCGCGTACCGGCAGCAGCTCGTGGTAACGCCACAGGCTGGCGGGACGACCCAGCAGGGCGGCCGGGTGCCAGGCCTGCTTCAGG
This sequence comes from Aeromonas sp. S8(2024), assembly GCF_041403085.1. Taxonomy (NCBI): domain Bacteria; kingdom Pseudomonadati; phylum Pseudomonadota; class Gammaproteobacteria; order Aeromonadales; family Aeromonadaceae; genus Aeromonas; species Aeromonas sp. S8(2024). Next base: position 10,487 of record NZ_JBGLRF010000011.1, read on the forward strand.
GCCTCGAGGTCGTAGCTGGCCAGCAAGGGGGCGCCGACCGGGCTCAGCTGCTGGGGCTGATCGGCATCCACCATCTCGCCGGTCTTGCTGCAACGCAGGTGTGATAGGTAGCTGTACGGCATGCTTTATCCTGAATGGCTCACGTTGGCTGGTGTCTTATTTCATCCTGTGACCCAAGTGCCGGATAACAAACAAAATAAACTGGCAAACCTAAGCGAAAAAATTCATATGACTCCGATTTCTCCGGGTTGTGGCGGTTTCCCGCTCATGTTGCCTGGTCACCCGCTGGGGGGTTGGGCCATCCGGCACTCTTTGCTAACCTGCCCGCTTCACTGAAACCGCAGGGAGCCGCATCGATGCGAGCGATTGTCAGCCTGCTGGCCCTGTCACTGCTCTGTGCGTGCAGCGGCCAGCCAACCCAAGAGGATGCCATGTCAGGGAAAACGCGCCTTCACTACCCCGTCACCCGCCAGGGTGAGCAGGTGGATCACTACTTCGGTCAGGCCGTGGCCGACCCCTATCGCTGGCTGGAGGATGATCGCAGCCCCGAGACCGAGGCCTGGGTCAAGGCCCAGAATGCCGTGACCCGGGACTACCTGGCACAGATCCCGTATCGCGCCGCCATCAAGGAGAAGCTGGCCGCCTCCTGGAACTACGCCAAGGAGGGGGCGCCGTTTCGCGAGGGGCGCTACCACTACTTCTTCAAGAACGACGGCCTGCAGAACCAGAACGTGCTGTGGCGCCAGCAGGAGGGCAAGTCGGCCGAGGTGTTCCTCGATCCCAATACCCTCAGCCCCGATGGCACCACGGCGCTGGATCAGCTGAGCTTCTCCCGCGATGGCCGCATCCTGGCCTACTCCTTGTCGCTGGCGGGCAGCGACTGGCGCGAGATCCACCTGATGGACGTGGAGAGCAAGCTGCCGCTGGAGGCGCCCCTCAAGGATGTGAAGTTCAGCGGCATCAGCTGGCTCGGCAACGAGGGCTTCTTCTACTCGAGCTACGACAAGCCCGACGGCAGCGAGCTGTCGGCCAAGACCGATCAGCACAAGGTCTATTTCCACCGGCTCGGCACGGCGCAGGAGGATGACCGGCTGGTGTTCGGCGCCATCCCGGCCCAGCACCACCGCTACGTGGGGGCGACCGTTACCGAGGATGACCGCTTCCTGCTCATCTCGGCGGCGAACTCCACCTCCGGCAACCGCCTCTATGTGAAGGATCTGAGCCAGGAGAACGCGCCGCTGTTGACGGTGCAGGGGGATCTGGACGCGGATGTGAGCCTGGTGGACAACAAGGGCGGCACCCTTTACCTGCTGACCAACCGGGACGCCCCCAACCGTCGGCTGGTGACGGTGGATGCCGCCAACCCGGGGCCGGCCCACTGGCGCGACCTTATCCCCGAGCGTCAGCAGGTGCTGACGGTGCACAGCGGCAGCGGCTATCTGTTCGCCGAATACATGGTGGATGCCACCGCCCGGGTCGAGCAGTTCGACTACGAGGGCAAACGGGTGCGCGAGGTGGCGCTGCCCGGCCTTGGCAGCGTCAGCGGCTTCAACGGCAAGCACGATGATCCCGCCCTCTACTTCGGCTTCGAAAACTATTCCCTGCCGCCCACTCTCTATCGGTTCGAGCCAAAGAGCGGCGCCATCAGCCTCTATCGCGCCTCGGCGGCGCCGTTCAAGCCGGAGGATTACGTCTCCGAGCAGCGCTTCTACCAGAGCAAGGACGGCACCCGGGTGCCGCTCATCATCAGCTACCGCAAGGGGCTGAAACTCGATGGCAGCAACCCGACCATCCTCTACGGTTATGGCGGTTTCGACGTGAGCCTGACCCCGAGCTTCAGCGTGTCGGTAGCCAACTGGCTGGATCTGGGGGGCGTCTATGCGGTGGCCAACCTGCGCGGGGGCGGCGAGTACGGTCAGGCCTGGCACCTGGCGGGCACCCAGCAGAACAAACAGAACGTGTTCGACGATTTCATCGCGGCGGCCGAGTACCTCAAGGCCGAGGGCTACACCCGCACCGATCGGTTGGCGATCCGCGGTGGCTCCAACGGCGGTCTGCTGGTGGGGGCCGTGATGACCCAGCGGCCGGATCTGATGCGGGTTGCCCTGCCAGCGGTGGGGGTGCTCGACATGCTGCGCTACCACACCTTCACCGCCGGTGCGGGCTGGGCCTATGACTACGGCACCAGCGCCGACAGCGAGGCCATGTTCGACTACTTGAAGGGCTACTCGCCGCTGCACAACGTCCGACCCGGGGTCAGCTACCCCTCGACTATGGTGACCACGGCGGATCACGACGATCGGGTGGTGCCGGCTCACTCCTTCAAGTTTGCCGCCACCCTGCAGGCCGACAATGCCGGCCCCCATCCCCAGCTCATCCGCATCGAGACCAATGCCGGGCACGGGGCGGGTACGCCGGTGGCCAAGCTGATTGAGCAGAGTGCGGACATCTATGCCTTCACCCTGTACGAGATGGGCTACCGGGAGCTGCCGCGTCAACCTTGATCCGAGCGAGACGGGCACCAGCCATCCACTATCATCAGGGCCCTGCGGGGCCCTTTTTATTGCCGCGCGTTTGAACGCCGACCTGCGACCATCCCTGTCTCGCCGCTGGCCCGTTTTGGCAGACGGGCCCCATCTGTTATCCCCCCGGTGGTATAGTCAGTCACAAGATCCGCATTCAAGGAGCCCATCGTGAAGAAGATCATCTACATCCTGCTGGGGTTGGCGCTGGCGGCAGTGGTGGCCATCACCGCCCTGGTGTCCCTCATCGACCCCAATCAGTTCAAGCCTCAGCTGGTTGAGCAGGTGCGCAAGAGCACCGGCCGCGAGCTGGTGATGGAGGGGGCGATCGGCTGGCGCTTCTGGCCGAGCCTTGGCCTCTCTCTCGAGAAGGTGGCGCTGCGCAACCCCGCCGGCTTTGCCGAGCCCGACCTGGTGCGCTTCGAGCGCGGGGAGGCCTCGGTGGGCCTGCTGCCGCTGCTCTCCCACAAGCTTGAGATAGGCAAGGTGACCCTGAGTGGTGCCCACCTGTTTATCCAGACCAAGGCTGACGGCAGCTCCAACCTGAGCGATCTCATCAAGACGACCAAACAGGGGGCGGATGCCTCGCCGGCGGGCGAGAGTCAGCCGGCTGCCCCGGCCGCCAGTGACAAGCAACCCTGGCAGATCAGCCTGCAAGGGGTGGAGCTGCAACAGGCCAGCGCCCTGCTGCAGGACGATCGCAACGGCACCGTCTCCCGCCTCGAACAACTGGACCTGAACCTGGGCCAGCTGGTGGTGGATCAGTGGGTGCCGGTGACCCTGGCCGCCAAGGGGGCCCAGGGGGTGCTGGCATTTGATCTCAAGGGGCAGGCCCAGCTCAAGCTGGCCCAGGATGAGAGCCGCAGCGAGCTCAAGGAGCTCAGCCTGGAGGGGAACCTGAAGGATCCGGTGCAGCGGCTCGACGCCTTCTCCCTCAAGGCCGATCGGCTGGCGCTGGGGGAGTGGAGCAGCCTCACGCTCAGTTTGCAGGGCGCCCAGGGGGCGGCGGACAAGCCGACCCTGGCCGGCACCCTGGAGGGCACCCTCAAGGCGCGGCTCGATGAGAACCGGCAACTGCTGGAGGTGTCGGATGCCGTGCTGGCCGCCAAGCTCAGCGGTGATGCCCTGCCACGTCCGCAACTGCAGGTGAAGCTGGCGGGCTTTGCCCGTGCCGAGCTCGACAAGCAGAACGTGACCCTGACCAACCTGGTGATGGGGGTGGATGACGCCCTGCTGAGTGGCAACGGCAGCGTGCAGCTGGGCGCCGTGCCCAGGGTGGAATTCGACCTCAAGGGGGAGAAGCTGGATCTTGACGGCTGGCTCGGTCAGCCGGCCAAGGCCGCACCCGCCGCGGCCAGTTCGGGCGCGGCAGCCCCGGCCGGGACGACGGCGCAGGCCGCCGCCCCCGCCGCCAAGGCGCTCTCCACGGCCGAACCGGATCTGACCGCCCTCAAGTCGGTGGATCTGGCCGGCCGGTTGCAGCTGGGCAGTGTGCGGTTGAAGGGACTGGATCTGAGCGCCGTCGACCTGCAGCTCGCCCTGGCCGGTGGCCAGCTCACCCTCAAGCAGTTCAGCGCCGGCGTGGCCGGTGGCAAGGTGACGGCCAGCGGCGTGCTCGATGCGCGGCAAAAGCCGGCTCGCTATCAGGCCCACAAGCGGGTACAGGGGGTCGATGTGCGGCCGCTGCTGCAGACCCTGGCCCAGACCGATCTGCTGGAGGGCAAGGGGGATCTCGAGGTCGAGGTGCAGGGGGCCGGCCTCTCCGAACTGGCGCTGCGCAGCCGGATGCAGGGCAAGGTGAACCTCAAGTTGAGCGATGGTGCCCTGCACGGCATCAACCTGGCTGAGATGATCCGCGAGGCACGGGCCACCCTGACCGGCAAGGGGGCGGATCAGGTGAAGGAGGCGCGCAAGACCGACTTCAGCGCCCTCACCGCCAGCTTCCGGATTGCCGACGGGGTCGCCCAGAGCGACGACATCCAGCTGTTCGCCCCCGCTCTGCGGGTGAAGGGGCAGGGCCAGACCGCTCTGGTGCCGGAGACCCTCGACTTCCTGTTCCTCACCTCCGTGGTGGAGAGCAGCAAGGGGCAGGGGGGCAAGGATGTGGACGAGCTTAAGGACATCACCATACCGGTGCGCATCGGCGGCCACTGGCAGGCGCCGAGTTACCGGCTCGACGTGAAGGCACTGCTCAGCAACAACAAGCTGCTGGAGGAGAAGGCCCGCAAGGAGGCCGAGCGCGGTCTCAAGAAGCTGCTGGGTGACAAGGCCGACAACGAAGGGGTGAAGGGGGTGGCCGATCAGCTGCTCAAGGGCTTGTTCAAATAGCCTAGCCCTGTTGTTTTATCGCCATGCAGAGCCCGCCCCGTGCGGGCTCTGTGCGTTTTGGCCGGGAGGCGGGGACGCGCCGGTAGTGAAAGAGAGGGGTGTTTGGACCAGATAAAGATGGTATCACTGTGGTTTTACCAAGGAGCAGATGAATGAGTCGAAGTGAAATCGCAAGAGAGATATCCCATCCGGACTGGCCGCTGGTCTGGCAGATCTACGGCAGCAGCTTTCCCCGCTACGAACAGCGCCTGCCGCAGCATCAGCAACGCAAGATGGGGGACTCCCGCTTTCACTGTCAGCTCTTTTATCAGGGCGAGCAGCTGCTCGGTTTCATCTTCTGGTGGGACTGCGGTGAGCAGATCTACATCGAGCATCTGGCCATCAACCCGGCCCTGCGCGGCCAGAACCACGGCTCACGCCTGCTTGCCGCCTTCTGCGAGACGGCGGGGCGCCCGGTCATCCTGGAGATAGACCCGCCAGAGGACGAGATTTCCCTTCGCCGGCTGCGCTTCTATCAGTCGCTGGGCTTTTGCCTGAGCGAGCATGACCACGTGCACCCGCCCTATCAGCCTGATTGCGAGGGACATGCGCTGCGGGTGCTGAGCTATCCGGCCCCGCTCGACAAGGAGGATTATCGGCGTTTCAACAAGGTGCTGGTGGAGACAGTGATGGATCACGGCCCGGCCTGAATCAGTGACAGGCACTCTATTGTGAAGTGAAGGGGGAGGTCTCTCCCCCTGATAGCAGGATTATTCGTAGACGGCAGTAGTATGAAGCAGTTGATCTGCAAAAGTGAAAATCTCATCTATTGAGCCAATCGGATGTCGAGTTTCTTTCTTTTCCTCATCAAACAGGCCTATATATTTTTGGCGAGAGTTAAAATGTAATCTGCAAAGTGGTTTCCGGTTATTGTCATCCAGCAGGATTCCAAAATAACTTTGGGTATCTCTGGGGGCAATCCTGGCGACATCAAATTGCTGTCTGAGTATTGCTTTAACCACATTGAACGCTTCCATTTCTTCAATAGTGGTGTCTACTCTGGATTTTTCTTTATTGTTATCATTTTCGCTGTTGTCACTAGGCAGATCGCTCTCTGAGATTGATGAGACAGTTGAAGTACTGACACTATTACCTATTGCAGACTTCAATCTTGCATTGATGCTATCGTTGAGGAATTGGTTCAGTGCTTTCTTGCTGATATCAGTGAACGACTGCTTCACCCTGGCTGTCAGTACGCCATCATAAATACGAGATGCAAAGAATTTGACGAAATCCTCTTCTGGAGAAGCAAATTGCTCGGCAAGTAGTTTTTTGATCTGGCTAAGATATTTGAGTTCTCCTGCAGCATCAACAACGGACTCAACATCGAAGGCGGTTTTAGTCAGTTTTAATACTTCAGGAACGACATGCTCATCTATGTCCTCAAGATCCAATGTTAGAAATGGTTTTTCATCCATTTTATTTGGTGCATCCAGGTCGGTATAAAATTCATACTGAGCACCATTGGTGAGAATGCCAATTCTGGCATTGGTGACCGAGAAATAACGAAAGAGTTGGCCTGAATGTTTTGCAGACAGCTTTTCACTGTATTTTTTACATTCAACCAGAATTTGAATTTGGCCATCCTTCAGAATGGCATAGTCAACCTTTTCTCCCTTTTTGATACCGGTATCTGCGGTGAACTCGGGGATTACCTCGGTGGGGTCAAAGACATCATAACCGAGAACACGATTGAGAAATGGCATGACAAAGGCATTTTTGGTCGCTTCTTCAGTGGTGATCATCGATGCTTGTTGCGCAATTTTTTTGGATAGACTCTGTAGCTGTTCTGAAAAATCCATTTCTTCCTCTCTGTATGGCGGCAAGGTGGTACTTTTTAACGCTATATTCCCCTCCATCATTTCCGGGCTGAATAATGGAGACTGGATACCCATAACCTCTGCTTATATTCAGCAAAGTGCCATACGATTCCAAGGTTTGTATGCCTGAAACAGGATCTAGCTCACCGCTATTGAGTTTTATGTGAAAAATATTTGGCTCATTGTCGCAAAGAGCAATTAAAAGGGGCGCCTCGGCGCCCCTTCCGTTTACTCCCCCAGCTGTTGTTGCCAGACCGCCAGCACATGGCCTCGTTCGGTCAGCAACTGGTCGTCCCCCACCTTGCGGGAGACCTCGGAGAGGTTGAGGCGATGGCCGAGGTTGCGGATCTCCAGATAGGCGTGCTTGAGCCCCTCCGCCTGCTCCAGGGTCAGCACCCCCGCCAGCACGCACTCGTCGAAGATGCGCACGTTATCGGACCAGCGGGTGAGCGCCTCGGGTTCGCCGCAGGCGTGGGCCAGCACCAGGTACTGGGCGATGAACTCGATATCCACCATGCCGCCGGGGGATTGCTTGAGATCGAACTCTCCGGCACCCGCCTTGAGCAGGTGATCCCGCATCTTGTGGCGCATCTCGCGCACCTCGCGGGCCAGGGTCGGCAGGTCACGCTCCTTGGCCAGCACGGCGCGTCGGATGCGGGCAAACTCGGCGATCACCGCCTCATCGCCATAGATGGGACGGGCCCGCACCAGCGCCTGATGCTCCCAGGTCCAGGCCTCGTTTTGCTGATACAGCTCATAGGCCGACAGCGATGAGACCAGCAGGCCAGAGTCGCCGGAGGGGCGCAGCCGCATGTCGATCTCGTAGAGGATGCCGGAGGGGGTGCGGGTGCTGAACAGGTGCAGGATCCGCTGGGCCAGACGCAGGTAGAACTGGCGACTGTCGATGGGCTTGCGCCCGTCGGTGTAGCTGTTGGGGTCACCGCCGTGCAGGAACACCAGGTCGAGATCGGAGCCGTAGCCGAGCTCGATGCCGCCCAGCTTGCCGTAGGCCACCACCGCAAAGCCGCGCTGGCCGCTCACCGCCACCTCGGGCGGCACTCCGTAGCGTTCGCTCATCTGGGCCCAGGCCTGATTGACCACCTCTTCGGTGATCGCCTCCGCCAGCCAGGTGAGGTGGTCGCTCACCTTCATCAGCGGCAGGGCGCCGGCAATGTCGGCCGCCACGATGCGCAGCAGCTGCACCTGCTTGAACTGGCGCAGCGCCTCCATCTGCTGCTCCACGTCCTCTTCGGGGATGCGCAGCAGGAACTGGCGCAGCTGGGGCTTGTACTGATCGAGCGGGGTGGGGTGATAGAGGTGCTGGGGGTCGAGCAGCTCGTCCAGCAAAATCGGGTAGCGGGCCAGCTGCTCGCTCACCAGGTGGCTGGCGTCGCAGAGCCGCACCAGCTGGCGCAGGGCGCCCGGGTTCTCCGCCAGCAGCTGCAGATAGGCGCTGCGGGTGAAGATGCGGGTGAGTAGCTCGCACACCCGCTCGAACAGACGGGCGGGTTGCTCGCTGGCGACCACCAGTCGCAGCAGTTCCGGCATCAGCCAGTCCAGCGCGATGCGCCCCTGTGGGCCGACCTGACGGCGCTTGTACTCCTCCTTGAAGCGCAGCAGGGCGGTGCAGAGCGAGGCGGGCTCGGCCACCCCCTGGGCGGTCAGCAGTTGCTCCAGCTCGGCGGCGTCAAGCTCGGTGCGCCACAGATCGAGCCAGAGCTGCTCCAGATGGGCGGGGGCCTCTTTTTCCTCCCCCACCACGGCGGCGAACTCTTGGTGGACGGCCGCCATCTCCTCGTCCAGGTGGGCCATAAAGGCGCCCCAGTCGGTAAAGCCGAGGGACGCGATGAGGCGCTGGCGATCCCGCTCCTCGGTGGGCAGGGTCTGGGTCTGCTGATCGCCGATCTCCTGCAAGACGTTCTCGACCCGGCGCAGGAAGCGATAGGCCTCCAGCAGGCGGTCGCAATGGGTGGATTCGAGGGCGCCGCACTGGGCGATGGCGGCCAGCGCCTCCGGCAGATGGCGCACCCGCAGCGCTGGTTCACGACCGCCACGAATAAGCTGCAGCGCCTGGGCGATGAACTCCACCTCGCGAATGCCGCCAGCCCCCAGCTTGATGTTGCCCTCCAGCCCCTTGCGACGCACCTCGGCGGCAATCATCGCCTTCATCTGGCGCAGGCCGTCGATGACGCCAAAGTCGATATAGCGGCGAAACACGAAGGGACGCAGCATCTCGGCCAGCTCCACCGCGTGTTCGCACTGGGGCCCCAGCACCCGCGCCTTGACCATGGCGTAGCGCTCCCAGTTGCGACCGTGGTGCTGGTAGTAATCCTCCATGGCGGCAAACGAGATGGCGAGCGGCCCCGCGTCGCCAAAGGGGCGTAAGCGCATATCAACCCGAAACACCTGGCCGTCGACCGTGCTCTGGTGCAGGGCGTTGATGATGCGTTGGCCCAGCTTGATGAAGAACTGCTGGTTGGCGAGCTCGCGCCGCCCACCGACCGTGTAGCCGTTCTCGGGGAAGGTGAAGATAAGGTCGATGTCGGAGGAGAAGTTGAGCTCGCCACCACCCAGCTTGCCCATGCCGAGAATGAGCAGCGGCTGCGGGTTGCCGTTGCCGTCCATCGGGGTGCCCAGCTCGCCACACTGCTTGGCGTAGAGCCAGTCGCGGGCGGAGCAGATGAGCGCATCCGCCAGTTTGGTGAGGTGGATAAAGCTCTCTTCAACCTCGGCATGACCCAGTAGTTCGCGCCAGGCGATCACCAGCATGCGGCTGCGGCGGAACTGGCGCAGGATGCGCTTGAGCGCCTCCTCGTCGTCCACCTCGGCCAGCAGAGCGGCCAGATCGCGCTGGTAGGCAGGCCAGCGTTCGGCCTGATCCAGATCTCCGGAGGCGAGCAGCTCGGTCAGCAACACCGGCTGTTTGAAGAGGGAATCGGCGACAAAATCGGAGAGACCGAGCAGGGTCAGCAGAGTCTGGCGCACCGGCTCGGGTTGCGTGCCGTAGTCGGGGGCCAGTTCAGTCAGCCGTTGCCAGTGGCGCTGGGCCAGCTCCTGCAGCAGGGGGGAGAAGGCGGAGAAAGAGGGAGAGTGCTGGGCCACGGTTGCCGTCCTTGTGATTAACGAAACTGCCGGATAAAAAGCTGGCTGCCAATCTAGCACTGTCGGGCCCCCGCGTCACAGCGCAGGGGCGAGAAGCATGATCCGGCGGGAATTATCGACAGCCGACCATTCAGGTGCGCTGGTAGATATCGGGGTGGTAGATCTCCATCAGGCTGCCTGGGCTTGCTGGCGGCACGAAGCCAAAACCGGCGTAGAGGCCGTGGGCATCGGAGGTGGCGAGGGAGAGGCGACGCAGCCCCTGCAGCTCGGGATGGTCGAGTATGGTCGCCACCAGTGCCTTGCTGTAGCCGCGGCCGCGATACTCAGGCAGCACGAACACGTCGGCCAGATAGCCGAAGGTGGCGCGGTCTGTGATGACCCGGGCGAAGGCGACCTGCTGGCCGCCGAGGTAGCCACCAAAGCAGAGCGAATGGTTGATGGCCCGCAGCAGGGTGGCAAGGGGGATGCCACGGCACCAGTAGGCCTGTTCAGACAGGAAGCGGTGGATCAGCGGCAGGTCGAGCCGCCCCTGGTCGGCGCTGATTTCAAGCGCAAGTTCTGTGGTCTGCATCCTGGCTCCTTGCCGCGCTGTAAAAAGAAAGGCCCCTCGTGGGGGCCTTTCAGTCTAACCGGATTGCGGCGTTCAACAACAGCGGCCCTGTGTCAGGCCAGCTTGAAGGCCTGAATATGAGTATCCAGGGTCTGGCTGTGGCGCTCCACCAGTTCGGAGGCCTCCTGCAGCTCGCGCAGCACCACGACGGAACCCTCCACCACCTGCTTGACCTGCTCCAGGTTGCCGCTCATCTCCTCGGCCACCGAGCTCTGCTGCTCGGAGGCGGCGGCGATCTGGCGGTTCATGTCGGCCACCCCCTGTACCCGCTGCACTATGGTGGCGAGCTGGTCGCCGGCCTGGGTCACCTGCTCCACCCCCTTGTCGGCCTGCTGCACGCTCTGGGCCATCAGTTCGGCGGCCTGGCGGGCGTTGCCCTGTAGCTGCTCGATCATCTTCTGGATCTCGACGGTGGCGGCCTGGGCCCGGTTGGCCAGCTCCCGTACCTCGGAGGCGACCACCGCGAAGCCACGGCCCGCTTCACCGGCACGGGCGGCTTCGATGGCGGCGTTGAGCGCCAGCAGGTTGGTCTGTTCCGAGATGCCGCGAATGGTGTCCACGACGGAGCCTATCTGATCGACCCCCTGTTCCACCTGGTTGACCACGGTGGAGGAGCGTTGAATGTTGCCGGAGAGGGTGTCGATGGTGTTGACGGTGGCAGCCACGCAGCGGCTCCCCTCTTCCGCCAGCTGGCTGGTTTCGGCAGTGGCGTGGGAGGCCTGCTCCGCATGGGCGGCCACCTCGCGGATGGCGCCCACCATCTGGCTCATGGCGCTGGCCAGCTGCTCAATCTGGGTGAACTCCTCGCTGATGGCCTCGTTGGCCTCCTCCATGCAAAGGGTCACCTGGGAGGCGATGTCGTTGAGCTCCTTGCAGGCGACGCGCTGGGTGCCGAACACCTCCTTGAGGTTCTCCTGGGAGTGGGCCACCGCCTTGGCGATGTCGCCGAATTCGTCACGGGACTTGAGCAGCACCCGGTGGCTCAGATCCTTGCGGGCAAAGCGTTCCAGCAGGCCCACCAGATAGTGCACCTGCTTGACCATCAGGCGCGAGCCGGTCAGCAGCAGTACCACGAAGACCAGCCCCATGATGGCGGTCTCCATCAGCCCGGTCCAGAGCAGGCTGTTGGCGATGGTGTCTGCCTTGTCGGGGGCGATCCCTTCGCTGAGCAAGGTGGTTTCCAGATTGCTGGCGTCGAACCAGAGCTTGATCAGCAGCAGCACAGTACTGAACACCATGAGCAGTACCACTTTGGGTACCAGCCGGATATTGCTCATTCGCTTCTCCAGCGGGTTTAACTGCATAATATTTCTCCTTTTAATGACCGGTTTTCCTTTGTCCTCAGGACTATCGGCATTATCTTCCTTTTTATTAATTCGCACCGTGCCTAAAGTGGGAAAATGTATGCGCCATCACTTAACTCATCTACGCGCCATGGATCTGTTGATGGCGTTTCTGTCGGTGATCTCGGTTGTGCTGGTCACGGCCCGCTGGTGGGGTCATCAAACCCTGGCCCCCCAGACCCTGCAGCTCTTCTATGACGTCGACAGCCTGATCTGCTACTTCTTCCTCGGTCACTTCGCCTATGGCTGGATCCGGGCCCCCGACCGGATGGCCTTCTTCAAGGCCAACTGGTTCTATCTGCCGGGCAGTCTGCCCATGGTGGAGCAGCTGCGCTGGGCCCGGCTCATCCAGTTGTGGCGGATCTACCAGCTGCTGCGGGATCAGCCGGATCTGCTGGCCATGTTTCGCCGCGAGCGCAACGAGACCACCCTCTCCGGCATCCTGTTTCTGTTCTTCCTGCTGCTGGGGGTGGGCTCAGGGGTGATGTACTGGGTCGAGTCGGGCCAGCCCGGCAGCCAGATCCAGACTCCCTACGATGCCTTCTGGTGGACGCTGGTGACCCTCTCCACCGTGGGGTATGGCGATCTGGTGCCCAAGACGGAGGAGGGACGCTTCGTCGCCAGCCTGCTGATCCTGTTCGGGGTCGGTCTGTTCGGTGCCATCAGCGGTTTCATGGCCAGCCTGTTCCTGCAGCCGGGACGGGGGGATGCGGAGCTGGAGAAGTGGCGCCATCACCAGAGCGCACAGCAGGATCTGCTGCTGCAGGAGCTGCGAGCCTTGCGGGCCGAAGTGAAGGCACTGAAACAGAAATAGGCAGCGGCGTCCGGAATGGTCGCGTCGCGATAGAGACAAGTTGCGAGCCACCTCTCAGCTCGGGGGGGAGCCCTTTTCTTTGCTTGTCCTTTGACCCGCCGGCGGCTTAACATTCGCCAGTCACCTAACCAAACGAAGAGAACCGATCGACCATGCGCGCCCTTCTCGGGATCCTGATCTGCTTGTGTGCCCAACAGGCACTGGCCGATACCCGCTATGTTTCAGACAACATCTTTACCTTTATTCACAATGGTCCGGGCACCCAGTACCGGATCCTTGGCAGCGTCAAGGCGGGTGAGCCGCTGGACGTCAAGGCAGTGAACAACGAGGCCGGTTTTACCCAGGTGGTGGACGGTCGCGGCCGTGAGGGCTGGATCAAGAGCAGCGAGTTGCAGGGCGAGATCAGCCTGCGCGAGCGGCTGCCCCAGGTACAGAAAGAACTGGAGGAGGCCAAGGCCCGCCTGCTGAACCTCAACGGTGACAACGAGAAACGCTTCGCCGAGAAGGATGGCAAGATCGCCGAGCAGAGCAAGGAGATCGCCACCCTCAAGGCCCAGCTGGCCAGCCAGGGCGAAGAGATGGGCAACCTCAAGGAACAGAACGACGCCCTGACCCAGAGCTACGACAACCAGGAGCACGACATGCAGATGGACTGGTTCATCCGCGGTGGTGCCATGGTGGGTGGCGGCATCCTGCTCGGCATCCTGCTGCCCATGCTGCCCCGTCGCCGCAGCCGCGGCGATCGCTGGATGAACTGACAACCGCTGTCGGCAGCAGCGTGAAGGGTCGCCATGGCGACCCTTCTTTTTTGCCTGGCGAAAAATTGTATACAAAATAAGGCGATGAATTTTGCCTGGTAGGCATATGGCGCCGATATAGTGCGCCATATGAGCCAATCAGCGATCTTTGTTAATAACAGGCAACAATTTCATTTCATCTATGGGTTGATATTGTATACATTATCGGCGTTTCGGCGGCACGACCGCCTTCGTCGATATCAGCCCTAGGGCGTACAGGAAGACCCCATATGTTCAAAGCTACCCAAGTGCTTGCCGCTGACTACATTCCCTCCGATCTGGTCGCTCTGCGCGAAGCCATCACCCAGAACTACGTGGTGGATGAAAATGCCTATCTGGCCGAACTGTCGGCCATGCTGCCGGGGGATGGCGCCTCGCTGGAACGGGTGACCCAGCGTGCCCGTACCCTGGTGACCAAGGTGCGCAAGGAGAGCGGATCCGGCGACGGCATCGACGCCTTCCTGCAGGAGTACAGCCTGGATACCCAGGAGGGGATCATCCTGATGTGCCTGGCGGAGGCGCTGCTGCGCATTCCCGATGCCGAGACCGCCGATGCCCTGATCAAGGACAAGCTCTCCGGCGCCAACTGGTCGTCCCATTTTCGCAAGAGCGACTCCACCCTGGTGAACGCCTCCACCTGGGGGCTGATGCTGACCGGCAAGATCATCAAGCTGGACAAGAAGCTGGATGGCAACCCGGCCAACCTGCTGGGCCGCATGGTCAACAAGCTGGGGGAGCCGGTGGTGCGCTCCGCCATGTACGCCGCCATGAAGATCATGGGCAAGCAGTTCGTGCTGGGGCGCGACATGAAGGAAGCCCTCAAGGCGAGCCGCAAGTCCCGCGAGAAGGGTTACACCCACACCTACGACATGCTGGGGGAGTCCGCCCTGACTCTGGCCGATGCCGACAAGTATTTCGGTGACTACCAGCGCGCCATCGAGGCGGTGGGCGGCGAGCGCATCAGCGACGGCGGCCCGGCCCCCTCCATCTCCATCAAGCTGTCGGCGCTGCATCCGCGCTATGACGTGGCCAACCGCGAGCGGGTGCTCGGCGAGATGTGCGAGCGGCTGGTGGGACTGGTGCGTCTGGCCCGCGACAAGGACGTGGCCATCAGCATCGACGCCGAAGAGATGGACCGCCTCGAGCTCTCTCTCGATCTGTTCGAGCAGCTCTATCGCTCCGAGGCGAACCGCGGCTGGGGCAAGCTCGGCATGGTGGTGCAGGCCTACTCCAAGCGCGCCCTGCCGGTGCTCTGCTGGCTCACCGCGCTGGCCCGCGAGCAGGGAGATATGATCCCGGTGCGGCTGGTGAAGGGGGCCTACTGGGACAGCGAGCTGAAATATGCCCAGCAGGCCGGTCTGCCCGGCTACCCGCTGTTTACCCGCAAGGCGGGTACCGACATCTCCTACCTCGCCTGCGCCCGCTACCTGCTGAGCGAGCCGACCCGCGGCTTCATCTCGCCCCAGTTTGCCACCCACAACGCCAACACAGTGGTCAGCATTCTGGAGATGGCCGGCGATCGCCAGTTCGAATTCCAGCGCCTGCACGGCATGGGGGAGGAGCTGCACAACGCGGTACTGAACGAGCAGCCCGGCCTGCACTGCCGCATCTATGCGCCGGTGGGTGCCCACAAGGATCTGCTGCCCTATCTGGTGCGCCGCCTGCTGGAGAACGGGGCCAACACCTCCTTCGTCCACAAGCTGGTGGACCCCAACACCCCGGTCGACTCCCTGGCCGAGCACCCGCTGCGCACCCTCAAGCGCTACTCCAGTCTGGCCAACGATCGCATTCCGCAGCCGGTAAACCTGTTCAGCGACCGCAAGAACTCCAGCGGCGTCAACATGAACATCGTCTCCATCCAGCGCCCCTTCTTCGCCAAGTTGAAGGAGCTGGAGAGCAAGCAGTGGCTGGCGGGCCCCATCGTCGATGGCGAGACCCTCAAGCGCAACGAGGCCCGCGTGGTGCTGAGCCCGCAGGATGTGAGCCTCACCGTCGGCAAGATCCACTGGGCCGACGAGCAGGCGGTGGAGCAGGCGCTGGCCTCGGCCCATGCCGCCTTCCCGCGCTGGCGCGAGACCCCGGTGAGCGAGCGTGCCGCCGCCCTTGAGAAGCTGGCGGATCTGCTGGAAGCGAACCGCGAGCAGTTCATCTCCCTCTGTACCCGCGAGGCGGGCAAGCTGCTGCAGGACGGCATCGACGAGGTGCGCGAGGCGGTGGACTTCTGCCGCTACTACGCGGTGCAGGCCCGTGGCTTGATGGGGCAGGCTACCCTGCTGCCCGGTTACACCGGCGAGATGAACGAGCTGTTCCTGCAGGGGCGTGGCGTGTTCGTCTGCATCAGCCCGTGGAACTTCCCGCTGGCGATTTTCCTGGGCCAGGTTGCCGCGGCGCTGGCCACCGGCAACACAGTCATCGCCAAGCCTGCCGAGCAGACCGGTCTCATTGCCCACCTGGCGGTGACCCTGGCCCATCAGGCCGGCATTCCGGGCGACGTGCTGCAACTGCTGCCGGGTGACGGCGCCACCGTGGGTGCCAAGTTGACGGCGGATGCCCGCATTGGCGGCGTCTGCTTCACCGGCTCCACCGAGACCGCCAAGCTCATCAACATGACCCTGGCCCAGCGCGATGGCGCCATCCTGCCGCTCATCGCCGAGACCGGCGGCCAGAACGCCATGATCGTCGACTCCACCGCCCTGCCGGAGCAGGTGGTGCGCGACGTGGTGAGCGCCGCCTTCCAGAGCGCCGGCCAGCGCTGCTCCGCCCTGCGGGTGCTCTACCTGCAGGAAGAGATCGCGCCGCGGGTGCTGGAGATCCTGACCGGTGCCCTGCAGGAGCTCAAAGTGGGCAACCCGGCCGAGCACAACACCGACGTCGGCCCGGTCATCGACGCCGAGGCCAAGGCCGGGCTGGATGCACACCTGGTGCACATGATCCCACGTGCCCGCCTGATCGCACAGGCGCCGATGCCGGCGGTGACCCTGGGGGGCCACTTCGTGCAGCCGACCGCGCTGGAGATCGGCTCCATCCGCGAGCTGACCCGCGAGCAGTTCGGCCCCATCCTGCACGTGGTGCGCTACGCCGCTCGGGATCTGGACAAGGTGATCGCGGATATCAACGGTACCGGCTACGGCCTGACGCTGGGGATCCACAGCCGCAACGAATCCCATGCCGAGGAGCTGGCGAGCCGCATCAACGTGGGCAACGTCTACATCAACCGCAACCAGATCGGCGCCATGGTCGGGGTGCAGCCGTTCGGCGGGCAGGGGCTCTCCGGCACCGGCCCCAAGGCGGGCGGCCCTCACTATCTGAGCCGCTTTGTGACCGAGAAGACCCGCACCATCAACACCACGGCGGTGGGCGGCAACGCCTCCCTGCTGGCGATGGGCGACGCCTGATCGACCGAGACCGACATCAGGCCGCCTGCGGGCGGCCTTTTTCATGGGCGTTTTTCATGGGCATTCTCATGGGTATTGAAAAGCAGCCATCTTGGGGTCGCCACCCGACTTGCCGCGCCTTAATATGGTGGCCGGTTGTCGCTTTCATCCGTCACCGCCGCCCAGCCCCGGGCGCGCATTCCGACCGACGTCACAACATAAAGAGTGCTGCATCTATGCCATTAACCGAACAGGCCCGCTGGTTCGTGCTGGGGGGCGATCACCTCGTCCTGCTGGATGACCAGGGGCGCATTCCACAAGGCCCCCGCGCCTGTCTGCCCAGCCACTTGCAGCATGCCGCCTTTGAGCGCTTTGACGAGTGGGACGGGCTGCCCTGCCTGCTGCTGGATCTGGGGGACGCGGCAGACCCCGCGCCCCTGACCCCGCTGCGCCAGCTGATGGTGGCCGGGGATGAAGAGGGCTTTCGTCTGGCCGGCCGCTCCTGGCAGCTCGCCACCTTTCGCCGTACCCACCGCTTCTGCGGCGAGTGCGGTGCTCCCATGAGCCAGAAGGCGGGGGAGTGGGCGCAAGGGTGCCGCCATGGCCACCTGGTCTATCCGCGCATCTCCCCCTGCATTATCGTGGCGGTGCGCAAGGGGCCCGCCATCTTGCTGGCGGCCCACCGCCGTCACTATCAGGCCGAGGATCCCATGTATACCGTGCTGGCGGGTTTTGTGGAGGCGGGGGAGAACCTCGAGCAGTGCGTGGCGCGGGAGGTGTTCGAGGAGAGCGGCATCCGGGTGACCAACGTGCGTTACGTGGCGAGCCAGCCCTGGCCGTTTCCCCACAGCCTGATGATGGGCTTCACCGCCGATTATGAGAGCGGCGAGATCCGGGTGCAGGACGAAGAGCTGGTGGCGGCCGATTTCTTCGAGGCCGACGGGCTGCCACGGCTGCCGCCCCACGGCACCATAGCGCGGCGACTCATCGCGCTCTGCCTCGACGACCAAGCTTGAGGGATGCAAAGAGGGGCGCTTGTTTGCGCCCCTTCACATCTTTGCACTCCAACGGCGGCGGCAGGCGTTTGAGCCGCCCCCCGCCGCGCACAAAGTGGTATCATATCCGCCATTTTATGCTGGATATGAACTCAGGAACTGGGATGAAAGAGCTGAAGAACGATCGTTACCTGCGTGCCCTGCTGCGCCAGGAAGTGGACATGACCCCGGTATGGATGATGCGCCAGGCTGGCCGCTATCTGCCGGAATACAAGGCCACCCGCGCCCAGGCGGGGGATTTCATGTCCCTGTGCCGCAACGCCGAGCTGGCTTGTGAAGTCACCCTGCAGCCGCTGCGCCGCTATCCGCTCGATGCCGCCATCCTCTTCTCCGACATCCTCACCGTGCCCGATGCCATGGGGCTGGGTCTCTACTTCGAACAGGGTGAAGGCCCGCGCTTCGAGCGTCCGATCACCTCCATGGCCGACGTGCAGGCGCTGCCGGTGCCGGATCCGGAAGACGAACTCGGCTACGTGATGAACGCGGTGCGCACCATCCGCCGCGAGCTCAAGGGCGAAGTGCCGCTCATCGGCTTCTCCGGCAGCCCCTGGACCCTGGCCACCTACATGGTGGAGGGGGGCAGCTCCAAGGCGTTCACCAAGATCAAGCAGATGATGTACGCAGAGCCGCAGACCCTGCACCTGCTGCTCGACAAGCTGGCCGACAGCGTGATTGCCTATCTGAACGCCCAGATCAAGGCGGGTGCCCAGGCGGTCATGGTGTTTGACACCTGGGGCGGCGTGCTCACCCCGCGCGATTACCGCGACTTCTCCCTGCAGTACATGCACAAGATCGTCGATGGCCTGATCCGCGAGCACGACGGTCGCCGCGTGCCGGTCACCCTGTTCACCAAGAACGGTGGTCAGTGGCTGGAGCAGATCGCCGCCACCGGTTGCGATGCGCTGGGTCTGGACTGGACCACCGACATCGCCGACGCCAAGCGCCGGGTCGGCGACAAGGTGGCGCTGCAGGGCAACATGGACCCCTCCATGCTGTACGCTAGCCCGGCTCGCATCCGTGAAGAGGTCGCCTCCATCCTGGCCGGTTTCGGTCACGGCAACGGCCACGTCTTCAACCTGGGTCACGGCATCCATCAGGATGTGAACCCGGAGCATGCCGGCGTGTTCGTCAACGCGGTCCACGAGTTGTCAGCCCAGTACCACGGCCGCTGAGGGCTGCCGACAACACAATGAACAACGGGGCCTGCGGGCCCCGTTTTGCTGCCTGCGGCGGGGGCTGCATCCTGACCGCCGCTCGGGTTACACTGCAACCCGGTAGAGGGCGGTCGACTTCAGGCGGGCACGGCAGCGTGCACCCCGGAGCTGGCGCCCTGCGGTCATGGCTGGAGGCAGGATGAGCAACAGGTTGTTGGATTGGGGTATCGACCTTGGCGGTACCAAGTGCGAGTGCGTGGTACTGGACGGGGACGAGGTGCTGTTGCGTCATCGCATTCCCACCGAGCGTGCCGGCGGTTATGACCACATGATCGGCCAGATCGCCAAGCTGGTGGCAGAGTGCGCCGACAAGCTCGGCCAGCGGCCGACCCTCATTGGCATGGGGACGCCGGGGGCGCGGGATCCGCAAACCGGCCTGATGAAGAACTGCAACACCACCGAGCTCAACGGCAAGCCGTTCAAGGAAGATCTGGAGCGCCGGCTCGGCGTGCCGGTGCTTATCGCCAACGACGCCAACTGCTTCGCGCTGGCGGAAACCCATCTCGGGGCGGTGCGCCAGCACCACCCCTCTGCACGCGTGGTGTTCGGCATCATCATGGGCACCGGGGTTGGCTCCGGCATCGTCATCAACGGCCGCATCCTCAACGGTCACCACGGCATCGCCGGCGAGTGGGGCCACAACGTGCTCTCACCCGACGGCCCCGAGTGCTACTGCGGCAAGCGCGGCTGCGTCGAGACCTTCATCAGCGGCCCGGCGCTGGAGGCCTGGTACGAGGTCAAGGCCAAGCGCCGCCTCCCGCTGGCCAAGATCGCGGCGGTGACGGCTCACGACCACGTGGCCAAGCTCACCATCGACCGGCTGCATCTGCTGTTTGGCCAGGCGCTGGCCAACGTGGTCAACATCCTGGATCCGGACGTGATCGTCATCGGCGGCGGGGTGGGCAACGTGCAGAGCCTGTACAGCGCGGGACGGGAGACTATTTTGCCCTTCCTCTTTAATCCCCGCTTCGCCACCCCCATTATTGCTCCAGCCCTGGGGGACAGCGCCGGGGTATTCGGGGCGGCACTGCTGGCCCGCGGTGAATTTCAGGATGCCCTGCTGTCGTGAGTCAGCCATCCGCTTGTCCCTTTGTCCATGCTGAGGACCCGGAATTTTCATGATCAAGATTGCCATCAACGGGTACGGGCGGATCGGCCGCAACGTGCTGCGGGCCCTCTACGAGAGCGGCCGCGACAAGAACATCAAGATAGTGGCCATCAACGAGCTGGCCGCCCCCGAAGCCATGGTGCACCTGACCCGCTTCGACACCAGCCACGGTCGCTTCCACCATCCGGTGCAGCTGGCCGGCAACAGCATGCTGGTGGGGGAGGATCTCATCTCCCTGTTCGCCGAGCGGGATCCGTCGCGGTTGCCGTGGCGGGCGCTGGGGGTGGACGTGGTACTGGATTGCACCGGGGTGTTCGGCTCGCGGGCCGATGCCGAGCTGCATCTGGCGGCGGGGGCGGGCAAGGTGTTGTTCTCCCATCCGGCCGAGGCGGACGTGGACGCCACCATCGTCTACGGGGTCAACCATCAGGTGCTGACGGGGCGCGAGCGGATCGTCTCCAACGCCTCCTGCACCACCAACTGCGTGGTCCCCGTCATCGAAACATTGCATCGAGAATTCGAGATAAATTGTGGTACTATTACGACAATTCATTCGGCCATGCATGATCAGCAAGTCATCGATGCCTACCACAGCGACTTGCGTCGAACCCGCGCTGCCAGCCAGTCCATCATCCCGGTGGATACCAAGCTGGCCAAGGGGTTGGAGCGGATCCTCCCCCACTTCGCCGGCAAGTTCGAGGCGATCGCGGTACGGGTACCGACCATCAATGTAACGGCAATGGATCTCAGTATTACTGTTCGTAAAAAAGTGACGGTTACTGACGTAAATCAAGCCCTGCAACGGGCATCCAGAGGTACATTAAGCGGTATTCTGGATTACACGGAAGAGCCACTGGTCTCCGTAGACTTTAATCATGATGCTCACTCCTGCATCATTGATGGTACCCAGACCCGGGTCAGCGATGCCAACCTCGTCAAGATGTTGATGTGGTGTGATAACGAATGGGGCTTCGCCAACCGCATGCTGGATACCACCCGGGCCATGATGGCCGCAGGCTGAGAGCCTGCACCGGGCGCAAGGTTACTGTTTTTAACATTACCTGAAAATATAGAGGACTGAATATGTCTGTTATCAAGATGACTGACCTGGATCTGGCGGGCAAACGCGTTCTGATCCGTGCTGACCTGAACGTGCCGGTAAAAGACGGCAAGGTCACCTCCGATGCACGTATCGTGGCGACTCTGCCGACCATCAAGCTGGCTCTGGAAAAGGGCGCCAAGCTGATGATCACCTCCCACCTGGGTCGTCCGACCGAGGGTGAATACAACGAAGAATTCTCCCTGGCTCCGGTTGTCAACTATCTGAAAGACGCACTGTCCTGCCCGGTTCGTCTGGCCAAAGACTACCTGGATGGCGTAGAAGTCGCCGCCGGTGAGCTGGTTGTGCTGGAAAACTGCCGCTTCAACAAAGGCGAGAAGAAGAACACCGAAGAGCTGGCCAAAAAATACGCCGCCCTGTGTGACGTCTTTGTAATGGATGCGTTCGGTACTGCTCACCGCGCCGAAGGCTCCACCTACGGTGTGGCCCAGTTCGCACCGGTCGCCTGTGCCGGCCCGCTGCTGGCTGGTGAACTGGAAGCCCTGGGCAAAGCCATGCTGAAGCCCGAGCGCCCGATGGTTGCCATCGTTGGCGGCTCCAAGGTCTCCACCAAGCTGACCGTACTGGAATCCCTCTCCAAGATCGCTGACCAGCTGGTGGTTGGTGGTGGCATCGCCAACACCTTCATCGCCGCTGCCGGTCACAACGTCGGCAAATCTCTGTGCGAGCACGACCTGATCGACACCGCCAAGAAACTGGCTGCCGAAACCAATATACCGGTGACCACCGACGTGGTTGTGGGTGCCGAGTTCTCCGAGTCTACCCCGGCCACCATCAAGTCCGTCTCTGACGTGACCGACGGCGACATGATCTTCGACATCGGCCCTGACTCTGCCAAGGCCCTGGCCGACATCATCATGAACGCCAAGACCATCCTGTGGAACGGTCCGGTCGGCGTGTTCGAGTTCGACCAGTTCGCCAAGGGTACCGAAGTGATCGCTCGTGCCATCGCTGAATCCCCGGCCTTCTCCATCGCTGGCGGTGGTGACACCCTGGCCGCCATCGACAAGTTCGGCATCGCCGACAAGGTCTCCTACATCTCCACCGGCGGCGGCGCCTTCCTGGAGTTCGTGGAAGGCAAGGTACTGCCGGCTGTTGCGATTCTGGAACAGCGCGCCAAAGCCTAATTGACCCGAGACGGGGGGCAAAAGCCTCCCGTTTCGTTTATCATGTGGCCGCTGTGCCGGTTCATGATGAACCCCCCATTTTTTATTAACGGCATACGAGACAGGACGATTAAACATGTCTAAGAAAATTTTCGACTTCGTAAAACCGGGCGTGATCACTGGTGATGACGTTCAGAAAGTGTTCGCCATCGCGAAAGAGAACGGCTTCGCTCTGCCGGCAGTCAACTGCGTCGGTACCGACTCCGTGAACGCCGTGCTGGAAGCTGCCGCCAAGGTGAAAGCGCCGGTTATCGTTCAGTTCTCCAACGGTGGTGCTGCATTCACCGCTGGTAAGGGTCTGAAGCTGGAAGGTCAGCAGGCTGCCATCATCGGTGCCATCTCCGGTGCCAAGCACGTGCACGCCGTTGCCGAAGCTTATGGTGTACCGGTCATCCTGCACACCGACCACGCTGCCAAGAAGCTGCTGCCGTGGATCGACGGTCTGCTGGAAGCGGGCGAGAAGCACTTCGCTGAAACCGGCAAGCCGCTGTTCTCCTCCCACATGCTGGATCTGTCCGAAGAGTCTCTGGAAGAGAACATCGACATCTGCTGCGAGTACCTGACCCGCATGGCCAAGATGAACATGACTCTGGAACTGGAACTGGGTTGCACCGGCGGCGAAGAAGACGGCGTCGACAACAGCCACATGGATCAGTCCGCTCTGTACACCCAGCCGGAAGACGTGGCCTACGCCTACGAGCGTCTGTCCAAGATCAGCCCGCGCTTCACCATCGCTGCCTCCTTCGGCAACGTGCACGGTGTCTACAAGCCGGGTAACGTCAAGCTGACCCCGTCCATCCTGGACGCTTCCCAGAAGTACGTGTCCGAGAAGTTCGGCATCCCTGCCAAGTCTCTGGACTTCGTATTCCACGGTGGCTCAGGTTCCACTCTGGAAGAGATCCGCGAGTCCATCTCCTACGGCGTAGTGAAGATGAACATCGACACCGACACCCAGTGGGCGACCTGGGAAGGCATCCTGGACTTCTACAAGACCAACGAAGCCTACCTGCAAGGTCAGCTGGGCAACCCGGAAGGCGCCGACAAGCCGAACAAGAAGTTCTACGATCCGCGCGTATGGCTGCGTGCCGGTCAGACTTCCATGATCAAGCGTCTGGAACAGGCTTTCTCCGACCTGAACGCCATCAACGTACTGTAATTCGTTACAGCACCTTGATTGCATGAAAAGGCGCCCTGTGGGGCGCCTTTTGCATGAGTGCGGATCGCGATGGGCGGTCGGCTCGTGACAAGGCGTCCTTTGGGACGCCTTTTGCATTTCTGTGATCCCGGCGGGCTGGATTGGCGGCGGGGGCCTGCGTATTATCGATGACAGGCCGTTTATTTTAGTAAACGCAACGGGACCAGGGCAGGATGCTGAACATGCAGGGAAAGCACAACACACATCAGGAACACGTGGCCTCCTATTACGCGGCCACCCGCAATGACAATCAGCAGTGGCCCGAGCTCAGCGGGGAGTGCAATGCCGAGGTCTGCATCATAGGCGGCGGCTTCACCGGTCTCAATACCGCCATCAATCTGGCCGAGGCGGGCTACAAGGTGGTGCTGCTGGAAGCCAACCGTATCGGCTGGGGCGCCTCCGGGCGCAACGGCGGTCAGCTCATTCGCGGTATCGGCCACGACACCAGCCAGTTCGCCCGCTGGATTGGTGAAGAGGGCGTGCGCGAGCTCGACCTGATGGGGCTGGCGGCGGTCGAGCTGGTGCGCGAGCGAGTCGAGCGCTTCAATATCGACTGCGACCTGCGCTGGGGCTACTGCGATCTGGCCACCCGTCAGCGCCATCTGGCCGGGTTTGCAGAGGAGGCGGCGCACCTGGCTAGCCTCGGCTACCGGCACGAGCTGAAACTGGTGGCGCGCGAAGATATGCATACAGTGGTGGGATCAGATCGCTACATCGGCGGCATGATCGACATGGGCTCCGGCCACCTGCACCCCCTCAACCTGGCGCTGGGTGAAGCACGCGCGGCAGCCAGCCTGGGAGTGGCGCTGTTTGAGCACTCCAGAGTGGTGCACATCGACTATGGCGATCGGTTGCAGGTCACCACGGCCCATGGCCGGGTCAGCGCCGACTACCTGGTGATCGGCTGCAACGCCTATCTCAACGACCTCAGCCCCGAGCTGGGGGGCAAGGTGCTGCCGGCGGGCTCCTACATCCTCGCCACCGAGGTGCTGGATAAACGGCTGCGCCAGCGGTTGCTGCCGCAAAACATGGCGGTGTGCGATCAGAACGTGGCGCTCGACTACTACCGCCTCTCCGCCGACGGCCGCCTGCTGTTTGGCGGGGCCTGCAACTACTCGGGACGGGATCCTCGCGACATCAAGGCCTTCATGCTGCCCAAGCTGCTGCGGGTGTTTCCCGAGCTGGCGGAGACCGCCATCGAGTTCCAGTGGGGCGGCATGATAGGCATAGGGGCCAACCGGCTGCCCCAGATCGGCCGCCTGGCGGATCATCCCAACGTCTTCTATGCCCAGGCCTATTCCGGCCACGGCCTCAACGCTACCCACATGGCGGGCAAGCTGGTAGCGGAGGCGATCAGGGGGGAGAGCCGGGGGCTGGATCTGTTTGGCCGCGTGCCGCACATGACCTTCCCCGGCGGCCCGGCGCTGCGTTCGCCCTTGCTGGCGCTCGGCATGCTCTGGTATCGCTTCAAGGATCTGTTCTAAGCGAGTCAGGGCTTGCCACGGCTCGGCAAGCGGTTGCCGCCCCGTTTGCCGGCCAGCCGGATTTATCCTGCCGTTGCCTCGCTTTATAGTCGGAGTTGTCAAAAATCCATCGTGCGCCAATTTCTTGTGCTGATCAGAGGAACACACCGGATTGGCGCGGGGTTTGCCATCTGTGAACGGGGTTCGAGCCGCTGAGGATCAGCGGCGGCCCCGCTCAGGAGATCAGGACAATGACAACAAACGTAACAGCCGCGGGAAGCGTCGGCTCGCTGGCGCAACTGTTGGCAACGCGCAGCGGCGAACGGCAGGAGAGACCAGAGATGCCGCTCCCGCCACCCCCCGGTGCGAGCAACAAGATGGAGCAGGATCTCAAGTCGGTGCTGGCCGAGCTGGGCCTGTCGGGCAAGAGCGAGGAAGAGAGCGGTGAGAGTACCGCCGCCAGCGGTGGTTCACTCGATTCCTTCATGGCGAGCCTGATGGATGCCCTGCACGCTCAGCAGGAGGGGAGCAAGGCCATCGCCACTGGCAGCAGTGAAAATCCCATGAAGCTGGACCTGCAGAGCCTGCTGGGTCAGCTGGATGGGGAAGGGGAGCCTGGCAGCGAGGTGAGCGCCCTGCAGAGTCAATTCTCCAGCCTGCTGGAGAGCAGCGGCAACAGCGGTAGCGGGGTGACTCTGAAGGATCTGTTGTCGGCCTTTGCCAGCAAGATCCCGAGCGACGCACCCGACCGGAAGGGTTATATGGTGGATACCCAGGCCTGAGTCGGCCCGGGTTGCCTGGCCGGGGCCGCGTCAGTGAGCGGGCTCGGCCAGACGCCAGCCCTGCTCGGTCTTCATCATCCACACCTCGGCCTGCTGGGGCAGCACCTGGCCCGCCTCGAACTCGCCGTACTTGCGCTCCAGCTCCATCAGCCCCATCTCCTGCTGGAAGGGGCCGACCCTGTCATAGACCAGATCCTCGTCCTGCAGTACCTGCAACTGCTCCAGTCCCCGCTTGAAGTGGAGCTGGTAGCTCACCTTGACCAGATAGACCCCCTCCATGCGCTCTTCTTTATCGAGGATGGCGAAGTCGCTGATCTCGAACAGATTGGCGTCGGTGTCGGCCTGCAGTTTGGCGGTGACCTGGGTCCGGATTGCCTCTTCACCTGGACCTGCGTAACAGCCATAGAGCCAGAGGGCCAGCAGGGGGATGAACCACTTTTTCATCAAAACTCCGGACGAACGAGACGGGAAAGGGCAAATTTTGCCATGCTGCCGACCATATACAAGGGATTGCCAGAAAAATCAGTCAGTAAGGGGCGAGAGGGAGGGGGCGCGCCCGGAAGGGGCTGGGTCGATGGCACACTCCAGCACGATAGCCTCGGCCCGGTAGCCGGCCAGCTCGCGGCGATAGCACTCGGTGAACCCTCGGCGCTGCCAGAAGGACAAGGCGACCTCATTGCTGGCAATGACCGACAGGCGCAGCCGGGTTGCGCCCCAGGCGCGAGCCAGCGTGCAGGCGTGTAGATAGAGCGCCTGACCGCGGCCGGCCCCCTGCCAGGGCTCGCCTACCAGCAGCAGCCCCAGATAGGCGGTGGTGGGCTCGGGATAGCCGCGCAGCAGATCGAGCACGGCGGTGAGCTCCCCCGCCTCCCAGCACCCGATCACCTGTTTGGCAGAGAAGGGCAGCGTCGGCGGACAGGCCGTGAGAGCCTCCTCTGCCGCCTGGGCGCAGAGCGGCGCGTGACTTATCGCCGCCTGATAGGCTGGAGCCAGTTCGAACAGCCGCTGCAGGGCGGGCGCATCGCTTGCCTGCAGCTGACGCAGCTCAGTTGGCATCGCCAATCCTGTCCAGCTGGCCGAGGAACTCGGCGGGCCCCATAAAGCCGGTGACCCGCTGGCCGCTCACCTCGTTGCCGGCGCGGTCGAAGAAGATCAGGGTCGGCAGCCCCAGCACGTTGAGGCCGTTGAGCAGCGCCACATCGGCATCGTCGTTGGCGGTGACGTCCGCCTGCAGCAGCACCATCTGGCCGAAGCGCTCGCGCACGGCTGGGTCGCTGAAGGTCTTGTGTTCAAACTCCTTGCAGGCCACGCACCAGTCGGCATAGAGATCGAGCAGCACCGGCTTTCCGCGGGCGGCGGCCAGCTGGGTCTTGAGATCATCCAGGGTCTTGATGCGGATGAAGGCCGGCGCCTCGGTCTGAGCGGCAGTGCTGGCACCCTGGGGTGGCAGCAGCAGATCCTTGCCCACCACCACGGCGCTGATCATCGCCAGCAGCAGCACGAAACCGCGCAGGCTGCGCCCCACCGAATGTTGCTGGTGCTGGTTGTGATGGTAGAGGTAGGCGCACAGCAGCAACCCCCAGCCGAGCCAGGCCAGGGTGGCGACCTGATCGCTCCACAGCCTGGAGAGCAGCAGGATGGGCACCGCCAGCAGCGCAAACCCGAACAGCTGCTTGATCACGTCCATCCAGGCGCCCGCCTTGGGCAGCAGCTTGCCGCCCGAGGTGCCGAGCAGCAGCAGCGGCAGCCCCATGCCGAGCGACAGGGCGTAGAGGGCCGCGCCGCCGAGCCAGAGATCGCCGCTCTGGGCCACGTAGATGAGGGCGCCGGAGAGGGGGGCCGTGGTGCAGGGGGAGCAGACCAGGCCGGAGATCATCCCCATGATGCCGACCCCGAGCACGGAGCCGCCCTGCTGGCGGTTGGAGAGACCGGAGAGTCGGGTCTGCAGGCCGCTCGGCAGTTGCAGGGTGTAGAGCCCGAACATAGAGAGGGCCAGCAGCACGAACATCACCGAGAGCCCGATCAGCACATAGGGGTGCTGCAGCGCGGCCTGGAATTTCAAGCCTGCCGACGCCACCACCAGCCCGAGCAGGGTGTAGGTGACCGCCATCCCCTGCACGTAGACGAAGGAGAGCAGGAAGGCGCGGCGGGTGGAGAGGCGATGGCCGGCCCCGGCGATGATCCCGGTCAGGATGGGATACATGGGGAAGACGCAGGGGGTGAAGGCGAGGCCGAGCCCCAGTGCGAAGAAGGCGGCGACGCTGAGCCAGAAACCCTGGCTGCCGAGGGCGGCCGCCAGCTGATCCTGCTGGCTGCTGGCCGGGGCCGGCGTGGGCGCATCGACCTGGTCATGTGGCGGCTCAGCGACGAGGGGCTCGACGGCGATCCGCTTGTCGGTCGGGGGATAGCAGAGGCCATCGGTACAGCCCTGATAGCTGATCTTGAGGCTGGCCTGCTGGCCCGCCTCGGTCAGGGTGACGGGGATCTGCACCTCCCGGTAATAGACCTGGGTCTTGCCGAAGAAGTCGTCTTCATGATCGGTGCCGGCGGGCAGCACCGGCTCCTCGAAGGTGAGGTTCTCGCCCTGGAAGCTGAAGCGGTGGCGGTAGAGGTAGTAGTCGTCGGCGATGCGCAGGCGCAGCAGCAGCCGGTTGCCCTGCTGTTCGCTCTCGAGGACGAACGCCTCGTCCACCTTCAGGAATTTGGGCTGGGCACTGGCCTCGATGCCGAGGGCACTCAGCAGATCCGTGCTGCTGGCCCGGGCCGGCAGCGAGCCCAGGCTGGCCAGCAGGGCGCAGAGCAACAACAGAGGAAAGAGCAGGCGAGACGGTGTCATGAGGTTTCCTGTTTTATCCAGTCGAGATAGGGCTGGTGGCCCCGGCTTGTCGGCAGCGCCAGGATCTCCGGCACCTCATAGGGGTGATGAGCAAGAATGCACTGGCGCAGCGGCTCGAACAGGGCGGCGTGCGACTTGATGATGAGCTGGATCTCCGTGGCCCGCTCGATCCGGCCCTGCCAGCGATAGACGGAGGTGAGGCCGGGCAGCTGGTTGATGCAGGCCGCCAGTCGCCGATCGAGCAGTTGTTCGCAGATGAGGTCGGCACTGGCCTCATCCGGGCAGGTGCAAAGCACCAGAATGGCGTCAGTCATGGTGAAATTTCTCGTCCGTACCGGGCGGCAAGGCGCCCGCAAACCAGTGGCTACTATACCTAGCGACGGGTCAAATAGCATCTGGCGCACTTTGCGGCTGCGACATGAAAATAAGTGGGGGGCATGAGATAGACGCTGTCAGAGCGACAAGGCAGAATGAGCGGGCTTGTTCCCATTCGACGTAAGGAAATGTATGACCCAACAGAATGAGCAGCAGAGAAACCGCATGTTGAGCCTGTTGCGCGAAGGTGAGCGCCGTATGTTGGTGCAACTGGCCGGTCTGCTGCGTACCAGTGCCGATGAAATCAATGCCGAGCTGGAAAAAGAGGAGTTGCTGGAGACCCTGGAGCAACCGGTCACGGTGGAGTATCTCAACGGCGTGGTGCAACACCATCTGTTCGAGCGCCTGCACAAGGGTGACATGGTGGCGGCCCAGCGTCTGCTGACCCAGTACCAGAGCGACCTTGAGGCCATGCTGACCCAGGAGGCCGAGGCAGAGGCCCAGACCGAAGAGCTGAAGGCACAAGCCTGAAGGCCGCGGCAGGCCCGCCGGGCTTGTCCTCCCCCAGCACCATCATGCCTCTTGCATGATGGTGCCTCGTTTTTCCCACCGTTTTTTGCCGTCGTTCAACCCAGTGCGTTCTGCTGCCACTGACCCGGGATCGGGTACACCTTGTCGTAGCTCCAGTTGTAGACGAAGGCGTAGACCAGATAGAAGGTCACGAAGCCGATATTGAGCGCCAGCGCCGCCAGCAGGGCGAGATCCAGCCACCAGGCGATGACCGGCAGGGTGAGCGCCATGAAGCCCCCTTCAAAGCCGAACGCATGGACCACGCGCTGCCACAAGGTCTTGTGCGGGTGACCCTGGTACTTGAGCAGCAGCTTGTCGAAGCCGATGTTGTAGACATAGTTCCAGACGGTGGCCAGTACCGAGAACAGGACGGCCAGCGGCCCCATGTGGCTGAGCTCGATGCCTGTGATCCAGCTGGCCAGGGGGGCTGCGATGAGCAGACCTATCACTTCAAAGCCGATGGCGTGGCGGATACGGTCATTGCGGGTACGCATAAATTCCTCTCTTTAAACAGCTATGTTGACTGACTGGTTGGCAATCTATCCCTATTTGTTGATAGTTTCACGTTGGTATCCATCGCTAAAATAGATGGATGACCGTATTTGCAGGAGCAGGACGATGAACCCATCGCTGGAACAACTCAGGGTATTGCTGGCCGCCGCGCAGGCAGGCTCCTTCTCGGCGGCCGCGCGCCAGCTGGGCAAGGCGCAATCGGTAGTCAGTACCGCCATCGCCAATCTGGAGATAGATCTGGGGCTGGAGCTGTTCGATCGCAGTGGGCGCTATCCGGTGCTGACCGAGGCGGGCGTGCGCATCAGCCAGGAGGCCGGTATCTTGCTGGCCCAGAGCGCGCGCTTGCAGGCCATCGCCGGCGAGTTGGCCAGCGGCGTCGAGTCGCGCCTGACCCTGGCCATCGATGATGACTCCCACCTGCCCTGGCTCGGCGCCGTGCTGGAGGAGTTCGCCACCCACTACCCGACGGTTGAGCTGGAGCTGCTGTTTCCGCTGATGGAGGATCTCACCGAGATGCTGATCAGCGGCCGCGCCCAGCTTGGCATCAGCTATCAGAAGGAGCACCCGCAGCAGGAGATCGTGGCCCGCTCGCTGGGAGGCGTCGCCATGCCGCTGGTGGTCTCCCCCGAACATCCGCTGGCCCACAAGGCGCCGCTGCGGGAGAGCGATCTGCAGGGGGCTCGCCAGCTGCTGGTGACAGGGCGACGGGAGGGGACGGAGCGCCATCGCTTTCGCCTGTCGGCGCAGGTGTGGTGGGTGGAGGGGGATCTCGGGATCCTGGAGCTGGTGAAATTGGGGCTGGGGTGGGCGGCAGTGCCCGATTTTCTGCTGCACCGGCCGCTGGCCCGGGGCGAGGTGGTGGTGCTCAAGCCGGACTTCATCACCCAGCCCGAGCTGGCGCTGGAGCTGCAGTGGCATCGCGCCCGCCCGCTCGGGCTGGCGGGGCTCTGGCTGAAGGAGGCTCTGCTGGCACGGGTGCGCTAGCAGGGCGCTTGGCTTCGCTTACTCGGTCAGCTGATAGGGGAGGGGCTGCAGGGTCAGGCTTGAGCCCTCTTCCTGCTTGAGCCGGAAGCGGGCGTCGGCCTCGGTGTCCTTGGGCAGCACGGCGGTGAGCCACAGCTCGCCATCCTGCTGCCAGGCGTTGAGCACCATGCCGCTGCGGCGCCAGTTGTCACCGAGCTGGATCTCCAGGGTGTCGCCGCTGGCAACCGGGGTAGTGGCGGTGCCGCTCAGCACGAACAGAGCGCGGTTGTTGGCGCCGCGATACTTGGCGCGGGCCACCGTCTCCTGCCCCATGTAGCAGCCCTTGGTGAAATTGATGCCATCGAGCGCCTGCAGGTTGAGCATCTGGGGAATGTACTCACCCTGATGAACCGCCTCCAGATGGGGGATGCCGGCCTTGATCTCCAGTCCCCACCAGAGCGACTCGGGGCCGCTGGGCAGGGCCAGCGCCAGCGGCTGTTCGCTGACCAGCAGCCAGCGATCGGCTTCGATCCGCACCGCCATGCCACCCTCAATGAGGCCGCTCTCCTGCAGGTCGTATTGCCCCGCGATCCAGCCATCGGTCCCCTGACCGGCCACGCCGACCGCCTGGCCGTGATTTTCGCTGATCTCGACCTTGGCAAAGATCGCGAACTTCTTGAGCTCGGGCAGCTGGCGAGCCAGCACCGACGGCTTGGTCAGCATCAGCAGGCGATCGCTCAGGCAGAGCAGGCGAAAATCGCTCCACAGCTTGCCCTTGGGATCGCAGTGGCCGCCCAGGGTGTGCTGGCCCGGCTGCAGGGCGTTGACGTCACAGGTGACCTGACCCTGCAGGTATTTGGCGCGATCCGGGCCGCTCAGGCTGGTGATGGCCAGATCGGTCAGAGGGAACAGGGTTGGCTCGGCAGGAAGGATTGGCAGGCTCACGATGGCATTCCAGAGACAGAAAGTATGTGACCTGCATGGTAAAGACGTAAGGAATGTTTGTCAGCCGGAAAATCCAGCTGGTACCATCGCCGGGTCTTTGTAAGGAGAGTTCCATGTTGAGCCCAATTGAAAAATCCCGCCTGAAGTGGGCCTGCCGCCGTGGCATGCTCGAGCTGGATGTGATCTTTATGCCCTTCTTCGAGCACGAGTTCGATGGCTTGAGCGAGGCCGATCAGCAGACCTTTATCCGCCTGCTGGAGTGCGAGGATCCGGAGCTGTTCCGCTGGAGCATGGGCCACGGCGTGCCGGAAGACCCCGCCTTCGCCGCCATGATCCCGCTGATCCTGGAACGCAATCAGGCCCGTCACGATCGCCAGCGCTGATCCATCCGTACGGGTGTCGATGCCCGTCACCGTCTCCAGACAGCAGCGTCTGCTGCTGTTGTCGCTGTTTCTGCTGATCCTGTGGCCGCTGGCCGCCCTGATCCACGGCTGGCAGTGGGCACTGTTGCTACCCTGCTGGGGTCTGGGGTTGTGGCGAGCCTGGCTCGACACGAGCCGGATGACCGGCGTGCTGGAGTGGGACGGGCAGTGGCTCAGCTGGCAGGGCAACCGTTATCAGCTGGGGGCGGGTAGCCGCATCTGGCCCGGGGTACTCTGGCTGCAGCTGGTAGCGTTGGAGCGTCCCGCCAGCCGGCTCTGGCTGTTCAGCGATGCGCTGGCACCGGCCCACTACCGCACGCTGGCTCGCGCCATCCACTTCTCCCAGCCGACCCGCTAGCCTCTCTTCCCCATAAAACAGATGACCCCGCCGGAGCGAGGTCATCTTGGTGTTACTGCTTGTTGCTTGCGGCAGAGGTTAGTCCCGCTCCGGCGTCAGCACGGTCGGCTTGGAGTCCGGCTGCATGTCCGGATAGTCCGGGTTGCAGCAGTGCAGGCCGCGGGACCTTCAGGCTCATTGCTGAGCGAAAAGATCAATCCCGCTCCGGTGTCAGCACGGTCGGCTTGGAGTCAGGCTGCATGTCCGGGTAGTCCAGGTTGTAGTGCAGGCCGCGCGACTCCTTGCGCTGCAGGGCGCAGTTGACGATGAGCTCGGCCACCTGCAGCAGGTTGCGCAGCTCCAGCAGGTTGTTGGAGACCCGGAAATTGGCGTAGTACTCCTGCACCTCCTGCTTGAGCAGGTCGATGCGGCGCTTGGCGCGGGCCAGACGTTTGTTGGTACGCACTATCCCCACGTAGTCCCACATCATCAGCCGCAGCTCGTGCCAGTTGTGCTGAATCACCACCAGTTCATCCGAATCTTCCACCTTGCTTTCGTCCCACACCGGCAGACGGGGCGGCTCCACGCTCATCGGTAGCTTGGCCAGGATGTCGGCCCCCGCCTGATGGGCATAGACCACGCATTCGAGCAGGGAGTTGGAGGCCATCCGGTTGGCACCATGCAGCCCAGTGTAGGTCACCTCGCCGATGGCGTAGAGGCCGGGAATGTCGGTCTGGCCGTTGTTGTCGATCATCACGCCACCGCAGGTGTAGTGGGCGGCAGGGACGATGGGCATCGCCTCCTTGGTGATGTCGATGCCGACCGCGAGGCAGCGCTCATGGATGGTGGGAAAGTGCTTGATGATGAAATCGGCTGGCTTGTGGCTGATGTCCAGATACATGCAGTCGGCACCGAGCCGCTTCATCTCGTGGTCGATGGCGCGGGCGACTATGTCCCGCGGGGCCAGCTCGGCCCGCTCGTCGAAGTCGGGCATGAAGCGGCTGCCGTCGGGGCGACGTAGGTAAGCCCCCTCGCCGCGCAGGGCTTCGGTCAGCAGGAAGTTGGGGTCATCGGGGTGGAACAGGCTGGTGGGGTGGAACTGGTTGAACTCCAGGTTCGCCACCCGGCAGCCGGCGCGCCACGCCATGGCGATGCCGTCACCGGAGCTGACGTCCGGGTTGGAGGTGTACTGGTACACCTTGGAGGCACCACCGGTGGCCAGCGCCACGAAACGGGCGCGGATCACCTCGACCTGCTCGGCGTTGCGGTTCCAGACATAGGCGCCCAGTACCCGGTTGCCCGGCAGACCCAGCTTGCGGGTGGTAATAAGGTCGACCGCGTTGAAGCGCTCCATCAGCTGGATGTTGGGGTGAGCCCGCACCTGGTCGATCAGGGTGAGCTGCACCGCCTTGCCGGTGGCATCCGCCGCGTGGAAGATGCGGCGATGGCTGTGGCCCCCTTCGCGGGTCAGGTGATAGTGGGATTCGCCCTCGGCGTCCTCCTCCTGATCGAAGGGGACCCCCTGCTGGATCAGCCACTGGATGGAGTCGCGGGCGTTGCGGGCGGTGAACTCCACCACGGCCGGGTCACACAACCCGGCCCCGGCGTTGAGCGTGTCGCTCACGTGGGATTCGATGCTGTCGGTCTCGTCGAACACGGCAGCGATGCCTCCTTGCGCATAGAAAGTGGCCCCTTCACTGATGGGCCCCTTGCTCAGAACCAGGACTTTGGCCTGGTCTGCCAATCGCAACGCGAGAGACAAACCGGCGGCACCGCTGCCAATGATCAGTACGTCGCAAAGGTATTCAACACTTGCTTTCATAAGTATCATTGGCCTGGATTAAGAACTGGCACCATGGTAGCCCAAGCGAGGGTGGTGATGCAGCCTGCGTCACATTTTTTTCAATGCAAGCGAACTTTCCCTGATTCCTCCTGTCTGAACTTGTGCGCTTAGGAAGGGCCGGAAAAGAAAAACGATAACCTGATGGGGGTTTTACGGCTCTGATGAGCGACCAGAATCTACTGGACGAACAGCTGGTTGAACGGGTCCAGCGTGGCGATAAAAATGCATTCAACCTGTTGGTAAAAAAATACCAGCACAAGGTGGTCAACCTGGTGGCCAGGTATGTCAACAATCCGGGCGATGTACCGGATGTGGCGCAGGAGGCTTTCATCAAGGCTTACCGCGCGCTGCCGACATTCCGTGGCGAGAGCGCCTTTTACACCTGGTTGTACCGGATTGCCGTGAACACGGCCAAGAATTATCTGACCTCTCAGGGGCGCAGGCCGCCCAGCAGTGACGTAGAGGCGGAAGAGGCAGAATACTATGGCGGTGGCGAAGCCTTGCAAGAGGTGGCCACCCCGGAAAACCTGACGCTGACCGACGAGATCAAGCGCACCGTGTTTTCTGCCATAGAAGCTTTGCCGGAAGACTTGAGGACAGCTATCACCCTTCGCGAACTGGAAGGGCTGAGCTACGAAGAGATTGCCGAAATCATGGATTGTCCGGTGGGTACGGTGAGATCCCGCATCTTCCGGGCGAGGGAAGCAATCGATAAAAAGCTGCAACCTCTGATCGAGAATTAACTGGGGAAAGACAGGTTAACTTATGGCAAATAAAGAGCAACTCTCGGCCCTGATGGACGGTGACTTGAGCGATGTTGAGGTTCTGAACGAGCTGGGAACGGATCCGGCTCTGCAAGAGACCTGGTCTCGTTACCACCTGATTGGTGATGCCATGCGGGGGGACCTGCCGGTCAATCTGCAACTGGATCTGAGCGACAGCATCATGGCTGCGCTGGAAGATGAACCCACCATACTGGCGCCCAAGCCGGTGGAGAGCAAACCTGCCGCACCGCAGCCGGGTACCGCCAAGACCGCCACGATAGTGCCGTTCCTGCGCCGTGCCGGCCAGCAGGTAGGGCAATACGCCATCGCCGCCTCGGTCGCTGCCGCCGTCATCTTCGGGGTGCAGCAGTATCAGGGGCAGGATGGTGTGCCGACCAACCCGGTACTCAACACTATCCCCGTTGGTGGCAGTGCCTCGCCGGTGAGCGTGCACTATCCGCAGGACGGCAATCGTGCGACCCAGCGTCAGCAGGGGTTGAGCGAACAGCAGATGCAGGAGCAGCGCGAGCGCATCAACGCTTTCCTGCGCGACCACCAGTTGCAACAGCGTCTGCTGCAAGACAAGCAGATTCAGGAATAACGGATTAGGGATCAGAACGTGCGCCAGTCCAGCCGTATTTTGCTGGCCTCTCTCCTGTTGATCAGTGCCAAGGCCTCGGCCGACGACAAGTCGGCCGAGGCCTTGTTGCAGCAGATGCAGAGTGCCGTCTCGCAACAGAATTTCGAATTGTCCATGGTCAAGGCCCGGCAGGGGCGACTCGAGCCTATCCGCTTCAGCCACGGCGTGATCGATGGCAAGGAGGTGGCTCACCTCAGCTACCTCGATGGCAAGACCATCGAGTACCTGCAGCGCCAGGACGAGTACACCTTTTTTGAAAATACCCATGAACCCTACACCCTCAAGGGGGCGCGTTTCCCCGGGGTATGGGCCACCCTGGTGAGAATGCCGTTGCCGCGGGTGCTGGAGAGCTATGATCCTGTGCTGGCCGGCCGCAGCCGGGCTGCCGGGCTGGTGGCACAGGTGGTGCGGCTGGTGCCCAAGGAGGCCGACAAGTACGGCTTCGTGCTCTGGATTGACGAGCAGAGCAGCCTGTTGCTGCGGGTGGACATGGTGGATCGGGAAGGAAATCTGGTGGAGCAGGTGTTGGGGGTGGATCTGGATCGGCTCCCTGCGCCGGCTCCCTGGCTGGTGAAGCTGGCCAGCAGCAAGTTGCCCCAGGCGCTGGCGCTGGAAGATGCCTATCCGGCGCCGCAGCAGCAGCTGAACTGGCACCTCACCTGGCTGCCTGAAGGCTTCAAGGTGCTCTCCCGGGATCGTCACCAGCTGGTGACTACCAGTCTGCCGGTGGATTACATGATGCTCTCCGACGGGCTGGTGGATCTCTCGGTCTATGTGGCCCGGGTCGATCCCAAGCAGGCGGTGCGCCAGCAGCTGATCCGCCAGGGCGCCACCTCGCTGGTGAGCTTCGTCAATGACGTGGGGGTCGAGATAACCGTGGTCGGGGAAGTGCCGGCCGACACCGCCAAGCGGATTGCCGAATCGGTGCAGCCGCTGGCCCGCAACGAGGCCGTACAGTAAGCCGTCAGACGCGGCTGCTTGCCCAAGGCCGACAGTCGTGTTCAGATTGGGTCAATCTATCTTTCGTTATTGTGGAACCGTCTTGTGAGTGGAATGAGCGAAGAGCTGGCGACCGTGGTGGCCATTGATGGAGAACATGCCTGGGTGGAGTGCGAACGACGCTCCGCCTGCAGCGGTTGTCATCAACAGTCCAACTGCGGCACCGGCACGGTGGCCAAGGCGTTTCCATTGAAAGCGCAGCGACTGCGGGTGGCGCTCACCGCCGAGGTGAGCGTCGGCCAGCAGGTGAGGCTCGGCATTCCCCAGGCGAGCATCCTGCAGGGGGCCGCACTGGTCTATGTGCTGCCACTGTTCTGTCTGCTGGCGGGTGCCCTGCTGGGGCAACTCTGGCTGGCCCCCCTGCTCTCTGCGGGGGAGGGGGTCACCATCCTCTGCTGCCTGCTGGGGGGCCTCGTCGGTTTTTCACTGGTTCGTTACTTTTCCAACCGGCTCGATCAGGGGGCCTATGGTCCCCGCATGCTGGGTGTGGTCCTGCCCACCCGCCACCTCTCCTGACCGTGCAGGCCGCTATTTCTGGTGCTTCGTCGACTAAAGATTGGCCGTCGACCGGGTTATCCAGTAAAATCCTGCCTCCATATCCGGCCCTAACCTAATTTTGAGTGATTCTTGCTCGATGAAACACATTCGTAACTTTTCGATTATTGCGCACATCGACCACGGTAAATCGACCCTGTCGGACCGTCTGATCCAGACTTGTGGCGGCCTGTCCGACCGCGAGATGCAGGCTCAGGTGCTTGACTCCATGGAACTGGAGCGCGAGCGCGGCATTACCATCAAAGCACAGAGTGTGACCCTGAACTACCAGGCACAAGACGGTAACACCTACCAGCTGAACTTTATCGACACCCCGGGCCACGTGGACTTCTCCTACGAGGTCTCCCGCTCGTTGGCGGCCTGTGAAGGGGCTCTGCTGGTGGTGGATGCCGGCCAGGGGGTTGAGGCACAGACTCTGGCCAACTGCTATACCGCCATGGAAATGGACCTGGAAGTGGTGCCGGTGCTGA
Source organism: Aeromonas sp. S8(2024) (assembly GCF_041403085.1). Lineage (NCBI taxonomy): Bacteria > Pseudomonadati > Pseudomonadota > Gammaproteobacteria > Aeromonadales > Aeromonadaceae > Aeromonas > Aeromonas sp. S8(2024). The sequence goes on from NZ_JBGLRF010000011.1 coordinate 48,511, forward strand.
ACAAGATCGACCTGCCGGCCGCCGAGCCAGAGCGGGTTGCCGAAGAGATCGAGGACATCGTCGGCATCGACGCGGTCGACGCGGTGCGCTGCTCCGCCAAGACCGGCCTCGGTGTCGATCTGGTGCTGGAAGAGATCGTGGCCAAGATCCCGTCTCCGGAAGGGGATCCGGATGCCCCGCTGCAGGCGCTGATCATCGACTCCTGGTTCGATTCCTATCTGGGCGTCGTCTCTCTGGTGCGGATCAAGAACGGTTCGCTCAAGAAGAACGACAAGATCAAGGTGATGAGCACCGGCCAGACCTGGGGCGTCGATCGCATCGGGATCTTCACGCCCAAGCAGGTGGATACCGACGGTCTGGGCTGCGGCGAGGTAGGTTGGGTCGTCTGCGGCATCAAGGACATCCACGGCGCACCGGTGGGCGATACCCTGACCCTGGCCAAACACGGTGCCGAGAAGGCGCTGGCCGGCTTCAAGAAGGTGAAGCCGCAGGTCTATGCTGGTCTGTTCCCCATCTCCAGCGATGACTACGAGTCCTTCCGCGATGCACTGGAGAAGCTGTCGCTCAACGACGCCTCCCTGTTCTACGAGCCGGAGAGTTCCACCGCACTGGGCTTTGGCTTCCGTTGCGGCTTCCTCGGCATGCTGCACATGGAGATCATCCAGGAGCGGCTGGAGCGTGAGTACGATCTGGATCTGATCACCACGGCGCCGACCGTGGTCTACCAGATCGAGCAGACCGACGGTACCACCATCCACATCGACAGCCCGGCCCAGATGCCCGCCATCACCAGCATCAAGGAGATGCGTGAGCCGATCGCCGAGTGTCACATCCTGCTGCCGCAGGAGTACATGGGTAACGTGATCACCCTCTGTATCGAGAAGCGTGGCGTGCAGACCAACATGGTCTACCACGGCAAGCAGGTGGCACTGACCTACGAGATCCCGATGGCGGAAGTGGTGCTCGATTTCTTCGACCGCCTCAAATCCACCAGCCGCGGTTACGCCTCGCTGGATTACGGCTTCAAGCGTTTCGAAACCTCCGACATGGTCCGTCTGGACATCATGATCAACGGCGAGCGGGTCGACGCCCTGGCCATCATCACCCACAAGGAGAACGCCCAGTACCGCGGTCGCCAGGTGGTGGAGAAGATGCGCGAGCTGATCCCGCGCCAGATGTTCGATATCGCCATCCAGGCTGCCATCGGCAACCAGATCATCGCTCGCAGCACCGTCAAGGCCCTGCGCAAGGACGTGACCGCCAAGTGTTACGGTGGTGACGTGAGTCGTAAGAAGAAGCTGCTGAACAAGCAGAAAGAAGGCAAGAAACGGATGAAGTCTCTGGGCCGTGTCGACGTGCCGCAGGAAGCCTTCCTCGCAATTCTCCACGTCGGAAAGGATTAATAGATGGCAAGCACGTTTTCCCTGATCCTGGTGGTGGTCTGCGCGATCACCGGTGTTATCTGGTGTCTGGACAAGATGATCTGGTCCAAGCAGCGGGCCGCCAAGATTGCCGTGGCCCGTGCCCACGGCGGCGCCCATCTGGACGAGAAAACCCTGGCCAAGGTGGCCCCCGTGCCGGTCTGGATCGAACAGACCGCCGGGGTCTTCCCGGTCATCACCCTCGTACTGATCCTGCGCTCCTTCATCTTCGAACCGTTCCAGATCCCGTCTGGTTCCATGATGCCCACCCTGCTGGTGGGCGATTTCATCCTGGTGGAGAAGTTTGCCTACGGCCTCAAGGATCCGGTGACCAACACCAAGTTCCTCGAGACCGGTGAACCCAAGCGCGGCGACGTGGTGGTGTTCAAGTATCCGCTGGATACCCGGGTGGACTACATCAAGCGCGTAGTCGGCATGCCGGGGGATCGGGTCATCTATCGCAACAAGGAGCTGATGATCCGGCCCAAGTGCGAGGAGCAGGAAGGGAAAACGTGCCCGGGCTTCCAGAAGCTCGACGTCAAGTTTGAACAAAGGGGTGAATTTACCCAGATGGGGATCCCGCTTGACCGCTATACCGAGCAGCTGGGCGAGGTGTCTCACGAGACCCTGCGCAACCCGCTGATGCCCGATATGGTCGGCCGTTACTACCGCCAGCCCGGCACCTACCCCGACGAGTGGGTCGTACCGGAAGGTCAGTACTTCGTCATGGGCGACAACCGTGACAACAGTACCGACAGCCGTTTCTGGGGCTTCGTGCCCGAGCAGAACCTGGTGGGCAAGGCGGTCGCTATCTGGATAAGTTTTGAATTCGAGCGCGAAGAAGGCTCCCTGCTGCCGAGCTGGGTACCGACAGGGGTGCGCTTCAACCGCATTGGCGGAATCAAGTAAATGAATATCAAGATGAACAGACTGCAGTCCCGTCTCGGGCATGTCTTTCAGGATCAAGAACTGCTGACCCGGGCGCTGACTCACCGCAGCGCCGGCTCCCGTCACAACGAGCGACTGGAATTTCTGGGTGACTCCATTTTGAGTCTGGTGATTGCCGACGATCTGTTCCACCGCTTCCCGCAGGCGGCGGAAGGGGATCTCAGCCGGATGCGCGCCACCCTGGTACGCGAGAAGACCCTGGCCGAACTGGGCCGGGAGTTCGACCTCGGGGATCACCTGATCCTGGGGCCGGGAGAGCTGAAAAGCGGCGGTTTTCGCCGTGAATCCATTCTGGCCGACACGGTCGAGGCGGTGATCGGCGCCGTCTATCTGGATACCAATCTTGAGACGGTACGGACCCTGCTGCTGGGCTGGTACGCCAGCCGCCTGGACGAGATCAAGCCGGGCATAGAGCAGAAGGATCCCAAGACCCGTCTGCAAGAAATTCTGCAGGGAAGCCGCAAATCCCTGCCGACCTATACAGTGACCAACGTCAAGGGCGAAGCCCACAACCAGGAGTTCACCGTCCAGTGTGAGGTGGAAGGCCTGGATGGTCCGCTGGTCGGGGTCGGCACCAGCCGTCGCAAGGCCGAACAGGCCGCGGCGCAGCAAGCATTGGAAAGACTGTCATGACTGCTATTGATGCAAGAGGCCGCGGTCTTTCAACACAACAGGCATTGGAAAAACTGTCATGACAGATAGCACTTATTGCGGCTTTGTCGCCATCGTGGGCCGCCCCAACGTGGGCAAGTCCACCCTGCTCAACAAGCTGCTTGGCCAGAAGGTCAGCATCACCTCGAAGAAGCCCCAGACTACCCGTCACCGGATCCTGGGGATCGACACCGAGGAGAACTATCAGACCATCTACGTGGATACCCCGGGTCTGCACATTGAAGAGAAACGGGCCATCAACCGCCTGATGAACCGCGCCGCCACCAGTTCGCTGGGGGACGTGGCCATGGTGGTGTTCGTGGTCGACGGCACCCACTGGACCAAGGACGACGAGATGGTGCTGGGCAAACTGCGCAATCTCAAGTGTCCAGTGGTGCTGGCGGTCAACAAGATCGACAACGTCAAAGAGAAAGAGGATCTGCTGCCCCACCTGGAGTGGCTGGGCCAGCAGATGAACTTTTCCCATATCCTGCCCATCAGTGCCGAGAAGGGCACCAACGTGGAGAAGATCCGCGAGTGGGCCAAGGATCTGCTGCCGGAAAACGTCCACTTCTTCCCGGAAGATTACGTGACCGACCGCTCCTCCCGCTTCATGGCCTCCGAAATCATCCGCGAGAAGCTGATGCGCTTCACCGGTGAGGAGCTGCCCTACTCGGTGACGGTGGAGATCGAGCGCTTCAAGGTGGAAGAGAACGGTCTCTACCACATCCACGGCCTGATCCTGGTGGAGCGCGAAGGCCAGAAGAAGATGGTCATCGGCAATAAGGGCGAGAAGATCAAGACCATCGGCACCGAGGCCCGCATCGACATGGAACGGCTGTTCCAGAACAAGGTGCACCTCGAGCTGTGGGTCAAGGTCAAGTCCGGCTGGGCCGACGACGAGCGCGCCCTGCGCAGTCTCGGCTATGGCGACGACTGATTGCTGACCCCGGCTTTCGTCATCCACAGTCGGCCCTATCGGGAGACCAGCCAGCTGGTCGAGGTTTTCACCCAGGATAGTGGCCGTTTTACCCTGGTGGCTCGCGGTTCTCGCGGGCCACGCTCGCCTCTGAAGGGGCTGTTGCAACCCTTTACCCTGCTCACCATCGCCTGGCGTGGCAAGGGGGATCTCAAGAATCTCATCCAGGTCGAGTGCCCGGATCACTCCCTGCGCCTCGGTGGCGATCGCCTCTTCTACGGCCTCTATCTCAACGAGCTGGTCTACTACCTGCTGGAGGCGCACACCCCCTTCCCCGAGGTGTTCGATGCCTATGCCCGCGCCATCATGGCGCTGGCCGATGGCGAGACGCCGGAGCTGCCGCTGCGTCGCTTCGAGTTCCTGCTGTTGCAGGCGCTGGGCTATGCGGTGGACTTCGAGTACACGGCGGATGACGAGTCGCCAATTGAACCAACCCTGCTCTACGGCTTCGAGCGGGAGTTGGGCTTTGTCGCTTGCGAGCGGGCGCCGGATCCCCGTACCCTGTTTCTCGGCGCCCACCTGCTGGCCTTTGCCGAGGGGCGCTTTGATACTCCCCCCCTGTTGCAGGCGGCCAAGCGTTTCAGCCGGCTGGCGCTGCAACCCTATCTGGGACGGCGTCAGTTGAAGAGCCGGGAGTTGTTTTTAAAACGCCGTAATAGCTTGGGTTAACCGCCCTGCGGCGTTACCCAACACGGCAAGAATGTTACCTAGGTCCGATTACGCTGCGCTAATCGAACCTACGAGCTGCCACACACGTGACATACGGATATCGGCGCTGGCGTCAAGGCGCCAGCTGCACAGTTAACAGTGAAGAGCTTCAAGGAGTCGTCAATGAGCGAAATCTATCTGGGTGTGAACATCGATCATATCGCCACCCTGCGCAATGCCCGGGGCACCCAGTATCCGGATCCGGTACAGGCCGCCTTCGTGGCCGAGCAGGCCGGTGCCGATGGCATCACGGTGCACCTGCGGGAAGATCGCCGCCACATCACCGACCGTGACGTGGAGATCCTGCGCCAGACCATCCAGACCAGGATGAACCTGGAGATGGCGGTGACCGAGGAGATGGTCGGCATCGCCTGCCGTATCAAGCCTCACTTTGTCTGCCTGGTGCCGGAGAAGCGCACCGAGGTGACCACCGAGGGGGGCCTGGACGTGGCCGGCCAGCTGGACAAGGTGACCGATGCGGTGACCCGTCTGGCCGCCGTCGGCGCCCAGGTGTCGCTCTTCATTGATGCCGACCCCATCCAGATCGATGCGGCCGCCGCGAGCGGTGCACCCTTCATCGAGATCCACACCGGTCGCTACGCCGATGCCACCACGGATGCCGAACGCAACGCCGAGTTCAAGCGCATCGCCGCCGGTGCCTCCTATGCCGCCGGCAAGGGCTTGAAGGTCAACGCCGGTCACGGCCTGCACTACCACAACGTCAAGGCCATCGCCGCCATCCCCGAACTCTATGAGCTCAACATCGGCCACGCCATCATCGGCCGCGCCGCCTTCGACGGCCTGGCCAAGGCGGTCAGCGACATGCGCTTGCTGATGCAGGAAGCCCGTCAGGGGATCTGAGCTGTCGGCAGGGGCTGGGCCCCGCCACACGAAGAGAAAAGGGACGCCACGGCGTCCCTTTTTGTTGCGGCATGATGGAAAGGTTGGTGACAGCCAGATTTGCACTGCCCCCTGCGATGTTCAGAGCTTGCCGTTGCTCATGCACATGCGGATCTTGGCGGCGACCACCTCCTCCATGGCGGCCATGGCGGGCACCAGATACTGGCGCGGGTCGCTGGCGTCGGGGTGGGAGGCCAGGAACGCCTTCATGGCGTCGGAGAAGGCGATCTTGAGCTCGGTGGCCACGTTGACCTTGCACACCCCGAGCTCGATGCAGCGGTGCACGTCCCGGTCGGGAATGCCGGAGGCGCCGTGCAGCACCAGCGGCACCGCTACCCTGGCCCGGATGGCGGCGAGGCGCTCGAAGTCCAGGCGCGGCTCCTCCTTGTAGAGGCCGTGGGCCGTGCCGATGGCGACGGCCAGGGAATCGATGCCGGTGCGCGCCACGAACTCGGCCGCCTTGTCAGGGTCGGTCAGATGGGCGTTGGCGGCGTCCACTATGAGGTCATCCTCCTGGCCGCCGAGCTGGCCCAGCTCGGCCTCCACGCTCGCCCCCATGCGGTGGCAGAAGGTGACGACCCGCTGCACCTTGGCGACGTTCTCCTCGAACGGCAGGTGGGAGGCGTCGATCATGGCGGAGTGGATGCCGGCCTCGACCTTGTAGTGGATATCCTGTTCGTCCTCGTGGTGGTCCAGATGCAGTACCAGCGGGATGCGGTACTGGTGGGCGGCCGAGGTGCAGATGGAGACCAGGTATTCGACCCCGGCGTGACGGTAGGTGCCCGGGGTGGCGGCCAGGATCACCGGGGAATTCAGCTTGGCGGCGGTGCGGGCCACCACCTCGACGGTCTCCAGGTTGTGGATGTTGAAGGCGGGCACCGCATAGCCGCGGCGCTGGGCATCTTTAAGCATTTCGTGGGACGAGATCAGATACATGAGGACTCCTTGGCACCCTGGCGGGCACCAGCTTCAGGGAAAGAGAGTGGGGCAGGGGCGGGGAGGATCTTCCGGCCGGCCACCCAGATATGTTGTTGATTGAGTTCCGCAGTCAGGGCGAGCAGGTTGGCCTGCTTGCCGACGGCCAGCGAACCGAGGCGATGTTCCATCCCCAGCATCCGGGCCGGTGCCAGCGAAGCCATGCGGATGGCCTCTGCCAGAGGCACGCCGGCCAGCTGCACCATGTTGCGCACGGCGCCGAGCAGGGTGAGGGTGCTGCCCGCCAGGCCGCCGGTGTCGGTGCGCACCACCCCGTCTTTCATCTCCACCCGGTAGTCGCCGAGCAGGTAGTGGCCGTCCGGCATGCCGGCGGCGCGCATGGCATCCGTGATGAGCAGCAGGCGATCCCTGGCGCAGCAGTGACAGAGTCTGAGCACGCTCGGATGGACGTGGTGGCCGTCGGCGATGAGCTCCAGCCAGGCATCGGGATGCACCAGGCCGGCGCCGACCATGCCGGGCTCTCTGTGGTGCAGGCCGCGCATGCCGTTGAAGCAGTGCACCAGCCCGGAGGCCCCCGCCGCCAGCGCCGCCTTGGTGGTGTCATGGTCGGCGGCGGAGTGACCCAGCATCACCCGGATGCCGGCCTGCTTGAGATGACGGATGGCGGCCAGCGCCCCGGTTTTCTCGGGGGCGAGGGCGACCACTTTCAGGGTGCTTCGCGCCACCTGTTGCAGCCGGTCGAGCTCCGCCAGATCCAGCTCCCGGAACAGGGCCGGGTCATGGGCGCCCTTGTTGTCCGGGGTGAAGTAGGGCCCCTCCAGATAGCTGCCGAGCAGTTGCGCGCCCGGCAGGGGGCTCGCCATGGCATCGGCGATGCGGCCGAGGGTGCTGAGGATGGCGGGTAGCGGGGCGGTGACCGTAGTGGCGAGGAAGGCGCCGACCCCCTCTGCCGCCTTGGCAAGGGAGAGGCGGGCCAGGGCGTCGACCGCCTCGTCCATCACGTCGACGCCGGCTCCGCCGTGGACGTGGCCATCGATGAGGGCGGGCACCAGCAGCTCGACCTCCCGCACCGGGTCGTCGGCCGGGATGGGGTCGATGGCGGTGATGACGCCCCCTTCATGGGTCAGTACCTGATGTTCCCGCCAGCCCTGCTCGGTCAGCAGGCGGCGGGCGCGGATCCGCTCTGCCATCTAGATCCCCTCCTCGGCCAGCGTCTCGGCCCGCTCGCGCGCCAGCTCGTCCACCAGGCTGGTGAGGCCGCGATGACCGCAGCACAGCGCCTGTTCGCGAAACTGGGACGGGGTCAGCTCGCCGCGCTCCATCACCATCTCCAGCAGCAGCTGCAGATTGGTGCCGGTGACTACCTCCCGCCCGGGCTGGCGCAGCGCCAGGGTGGAGGCGACCCGAAACGGGGTTCCCCCCAGCAGGTCGGTCAGAAAGACCACCCCATCCCCTCGCTCAACCTGGGTCAGGGCGGTTTCGCACTGATCCTGCAGCAGGGCCGTGGTGGAGGACTCGGGAAAGTCGATGGCGACCACCGCCTCCTGCTCGCCGAGGATCTGCAACATGGCCTGTTCCATGCCGCTGGCGAAGCCGCCGTGTCCGCAAATGATGATGCCCAACATAATCTGTTCCTTTACAGCAAAGGGCCGGCCTGGTGCCGGCACCGGATTAGAGGAAGCCTGCAAACTTGCCGACGATGCCGAGCACGACCGTGATGACGATGAGGCGCAGCGGGCTCCAGCCGCGGCGGATCAGCCCATACATGGCCAGGGTGTAGAGCAGCGGCAGGAAGGCGGGCATCAGCTTGTCGAGCACGTCCGCCTGCAGCTTCACCACCGCATCGCCGGCGGTGATCTCCAGGGTGGTGCCGAGTCGCACATAGGTGGCGACCAGGGCGCCTATCACCGTCATGCCGACGATGGAGGCGGCATGGCCCACCTTGCGGGTGTTGGCCTTGATGAGCGGAATGGCGGCCACCCCCATGCGGTAGGCGTAGTGCGCCAGCCCGAAGCGCAGGCCGAAGTGCACCAGGTTGAACAGCAGGAAGAAGACCACAGCTCCCATGATGGAACCCTGCAGGGCAAGATCTGCCCCGATGCCGCCGCAGATGGGCAGCAGGGTGAGCCAGAACATGGCATCGCCGATCCCGCCGAGCGGGGCACCGACCGCGATCTTGGTGCTCTGGATGCTGTTGACGTTCTGCTTGGAGCGCTCCATCGCCAGCACTATCCCCATCACGAAGGTGACCAGGAAGGGGTGGGTGTTGAAGAAGCCCATGTGACCCTTCATCGCCCGGGAGAGATCCTTGGGGTTGGTGTGGATCTTCTGCAGTGCCGGCAGCAGGCTGTAGAGCCAGCCGGAGGCCTGCATCCGCTCGTAGTTGAAGGAGGCCTGCAGCAGCAGGGAGCGCCAGGCGAAGCGGTTGATGTCCTGGCGGGTCAGCTCGGCCCCCAGTTGCTGATCTTCGTAGACGTCGTCGGAGACGGTGCGGGTCGGTTGCGGCTCGGCCGCCTGGGTCAGCCGGGTGGCGGTGTTGTTAGATGCCATCTTCAGTTTCCTCCTGGGTGGGGCGGGCTTGTGGCGCCGGGTCCTTGCGCATGAAATCGATCAGGGCCATGGCCAGGGCGGCCGCAGCGATGGCCAGCACCGGCAGCTTGAGCCAGGCGGCGGCAACGAAACCGAGGATGAAGTAGGGGATGTAGACGTTCTTCATCATGATCTTGAGCAGCACGGCGAAGCCGATGGCGGGCATGATGCCGCCGGCGACGCCGAGGCCGTCGATGAGGCGGGCGGGCAGCACGTCGATGGCGGTCTTGGCGTGTTCTGCCCCGAAGTAGGTGGGCAGGAAGGCACACAGGAAGTAGAAGGAGCCGAGTGCCAGCAGCGCCAGGTAGTTGACCCGCTCGATGCCGCGCACATCCCTCTGTTCCGCCATCCGGTCACAGCGGGACATGACCCCCGACATCACCGAGAAGAGGAAGGTGATCCCCATCTGGACCGCCACCGCGAACGGTACCGCGACCCCGACCGCCACATCCGGCTTGACCCCGGTGGTGATGGCGAAGGTGGCGCCGACTATGGTGCCGATGATGACGTTGGGCGGCTGGGCGCCTGCCAGCGGGGCCAGCCCCATCCAGACCAGCTCCAGGGTGCCGCCCACCAGAATGCCGGTGGGCAGGTCGCCGAGGATCAGGCCCACCAGCGGGCCCAGTACCACGGGCCGGTGGAAGTGGGTCAGGCCGTTGAACAGGTCAAGCCCGGCGAAGAACGCCAGCATGCCCAGCAATAGCCCTTGCAACAAACTGATTTCCATCACAATTGTCCTTAATCAGATGAGGTTGAAAATGTCCTGTGCCGGTTCGGTCGGCACCCCCTGGACAAAGCAGGCGACGTGGGCGTCCTGCAGGGCGCGAAACGCCGCTATGTCCGACTCGTCCACCGATACCGTCTTGTGGATCTGACGCTTGCCGTCGGCGTAGTGCATGTTGCCGACGTTGATGCGGGGGATGGGCACCCCGCCCTCCACCAGGGTGCGAAAGTCCGCCGGACTCTTGCACACCAGCAGGATCTTCTGGCGATCGGCGGCCTTGCCGATGTTGTCGATCACCTTCTGCAGTGGCCAGAAGCGCACTGCGATGCCTTCCGCCAGCACCATCTCCATCAGGTTCTGCTGGATGGGGTCCTCTGCGACTTCGTCGTTGGCTACCAGCACCAGATTGGCGCCGGCGAAGCCTACCCATTGCACGCCGACCTGACCGTGGATCAGGCGCTCGTCGATACGGCTCAGCACTATGTTCGGCATCAGACGCCTCCTTGCTGGTTGAACGGATAGATGTTGACCCCCTGCACGACCCGGTTGACCCGCCCGCTCGGGCAGGGATTGTCCGGGGTGATGCCCAGCACCAGCGCGGTGTGGAAGGCGTAGTACTGGGCATAGAGCAGGTAGCAGAGTGCCAGCTCGGCGTCGTCACCGTTGAGGGGGGTGGGCAGATAGATGTGCTCGCCGGCGCTGATGAGCGGATCCGGCCGGTCGGCCAGGGCGACCACCCGGGCGGCATGGCCGTCCTGGCGCAGCTCGCCGAGCAGGTCCAGGTCGTACTGGCGGGTATAGGGATCGTTGGACACCATCAGCACGATCAGGGTCTGCCGATTGATGGCCGACTTGGGCCCGTGGCGAAAGCCGGTGGGGGAGTCGTGCATGGCCATCACCTGGCCGGCGGTGAGCTCCAGCAGCTTGAGCGCCGCCTCCTGGGCCACCCCCTGCAGGCTGCCGCTGCCAAGGTAGATGACCCGCTCCGGCAGCGGTCGATCCCACTCGGGCACCTTCAGTTCGGCCTGGGGCAGGATGGCGTCCCCCAGCGCGATGAGTGGCTGACTGGCGATCGGGTTGAACTGGCGCGGCAGGAACACCGCCAGGCAGCTCAGCATCATGCTGGTCAGGCTGCTGGTCATGGCAAAGCTGCGGTCGTGGGTCTGGGGCGGCATCAGCAGCGCCAGGGAGCGGGCATCCTTCTGGCAGCGGCGATAGAGCTCCCCCTCACCGTTGCAGGTCAGCACCAGGTGGTGGCATTCGCTCAGCAACTGGCTGGCCAGCTCCACCGCCGCCACGCTCTCCGGGCTGTTGCCGGAGCGGGCGAAGGAGATGAGCAGGGTCGGGCAGTCCTGTGCCAGGTATTCGCCCGGATCGGTGACGATGTCGGTGGTGGCGATCGCCTCGAAGCGGCCGTTGAGGCGGGCACTGAGATAGGGGGCGAGGGCGCGGCCGGCAAAGGCGGAGGTGCCGGCGCCGGTCAGGATCACCCGCAGGTTGCCCCGTGACAGCAGGGGCAGCAGGAAGCGCTCTATGGTGGCGCGGCACTCCTCCACCATGGTGAGGGTCTCCCGCCAGGTGGCGGGTTGCTGGCGAATTTCACGGGCGGTGGCCAGGCCGTTGGCCGACCGCAGCGTCTCTTCTGGATAACCAAGGATCATCTCTACAACTCCTTATACAACCGGGGTCAGCCGGGAGTGGCTGGCGGGGACGGCGCTGCAGGCCGCCGCGTATTGGCGCAGCACCTCCTGCACCTGATCGAGAATGAGGTCGTGCACCCGGGGCGACAGCGTGCCCTGGCGCACCTTGCGGTATTGCAGCGGCAGGTGCTGGCTGAGCAGCGGCAGGGGAATGGGTTCGGCGGCCAGGTTGGCGAGCAACCGGGCGTAGCACTCATCGACCCGGCTGTCGGGCCAGTAGTAGCGAATGCGATCGGAGTAGCTGTAGCCGCGGGCCAGCCGGCACTCGTTGGGGCTGCCCTGATAGTGGCTGCGCCAGAAGTCGGGGCGATCCAGCATGGTCTCTTCCAGCACCTGGCGCAGGCCCGAGCAGGCCTTGGCCACCACTAGCTCCTCCTCGATGGCGGCGAGGGCAAACAGTGCCTCGCGCAGGGCGAAGGTGAGGGCGGGGCCGACCTTGAGGATGGCGAAGTGATCGCGCACCAGCTGGTGGTAGGCATCCGGGGTCTGGTAATCGGTGGAGTGGGCCTCGAACACCAGATGGGGATAGGCCTCGATCATCCGGCTCAAGGGGGCGGCCCGCTCGGGGCGGTAGTCGATGACGTGGGTGTGGTCGAACTCCACGCCGGGCTGCACCACCAGACCGATCACCCGCGGCCAGAGCTGGGCCAGTCCGGCCTGCTCGAAGGCCTGCTGGTGGGCGGCCAGGGTGTGGTGCGCCGCCTCCGGCGTGGTGACCGCCAGCTCGGCCAGCTCTTCGTGGGCACCGCCCGGTACCGGCACTTCGGTGCCAATCACATAGACCAGGTCGCTGTGGCCAAACTGCCGGATGGCGGTCTGCTCGGCCACGTTTGCCAGCCGGGCTGCGCGCGCCGCCACCAACTCGTCGGTCAGCGGCACCGGATCCCCCTGGCAGGGCATGCTGCAGTCGAGGTGGATCTTCTTGAAGCCGGCCGCAACATAGCTGGCGACGAGATCCTCGGCGTGGGCCATGGCCTGTTCGGCGGGTTCGCTCTGCCAGCGGTTGGGGCCGAGGTGATCCCCACCCAGTACCAGCCGCTGCACGGGAAAGCGGCACTCGGCGGCGAGCCGGTGCAGCAGGTCGCGAAAATCGGCCGGTGTCATGCCGGTGTAGCCGCCAAATTGATCCACCTGATTGGAGGTGGCCTCGACCAGCAGCAGCTGGTCTCCTTGCGCCGCCAGTCGCAGGGCCGCCTCCAGTACCAGCGGATGGGCGGAGCAGACGGCGTAGATCCCGACCTGTTCCCCCTGCTTGTGTTGTGCGACCAGATCCAGCATTGATTTCATTTCCCTCTTCCTCTTGGCCTGAACAAGATGCATTGCTTTCGATTTCTTTCTTTACCCTAGGCGTACGGCGTTCGAAACGAAATAAAAGCGTGTTCACATCTTGAGCAAGATCACAAAAAGAAATGAATCGAAAGAGTTTTGGCTGCTTCAGGGAGTCTGATGGCACTTTTCAATTCAATGAACGCTTGATTTGCCATCGAGGCTGAGTGTTAATAGGGAAACGTAACGAAGTGAAAGCTCTACTTTCACCACAGGACTCCGGCAGAGAGACTATGCAAATCACCGAAAAGAGCGTGCTCGGCACCAGCGAGCGACGGGAGCGCATCATTCAACAGCTGCGCAGCAATGGCAGCGTTCAGGTCAACGAGCTGGCCGGCCACTATCAGGTATCCACCGTCACCATCCGCAACGATCTGGCATTTCTGGAGAAACAGGGGGTGGCGGTGCGCGCCTACGGCGGTGCCCTGTTGTGTGAATCCGGCCAGCCGGTGGCCGAGCGCACCATAGCCGACAAGAGCGTGCTCAACACCCCGGTCAAACAGCGCATCGGCGCCATGGCGGCGAGCCTGGTGCAGCCGGGTTGTCGCCTCATTCTGGACTCGGGCACCACTACCCTGGAGGTGGCGCGCCACCTGCGCGATCACCAGGAGATAGTGGTGATGACCAACGGCATGAACGTGGCGAACGCCCTGCTGGAGGCGGAAGGGGTAGAGCTGCTGATGACGGGGGGCCACTTGCGCCGCAAGTCGCTCTCCTTTTACGGCGCTCAAGCGGATCTCTCCTTGCAGAACTATCACTTCGATCTGCTGTTTCTCGGGGTGGATGGCATCGATCTGGAACGCGGCGTCAGCACCCATCACGAAGACGAGGCCAGGCTCAACCGCTGCATGTGCCATGTGGCCGAGCGGATCATCGTCGTGACCGACTCCAGCAAGTTTGGTCGGCTGAGCCTGCACAAGATCGTCGATACCCGGCGCATCCACACCCTGATCACCGATGACGCCATTGCGGCGGAGACCCTGGCCGGTCTGCGTCAGGCCGGGATAGAGGTACTGCTGGTGGAGGCCTGAGCCGGCTCTCGACGGAGAATGCAAAAGAGGGACGCCATGGCGTCCCTCTTTCGTGGTCGGGGGCGAAGCTCAGCGTTGCTCGGGAAAGTAACGCTCGAGCAGGAGAGGGAGGATGGCCTGACGTTCGGCGTTTTTCTGCTTTGGGCAGAATGGCGTGATACCGGTAGGGATGAGGGTCAGTCTGGCTCGGGAAAGTAACGCTCGAGCAGGGCAGTCAGGATGGCCTGGCTCTCGGCATCCGGTTCACCGCTGACCAGGGCGGGCCGAAAGTGGAGCTGGAAGGCGCGCAGGGCGGCGCGGCTCTGTTCGTCCCAGTGGCCGCTCGGGGTTACGCCATAGCCGTAGCGGGCCAGCCGTTGCTGCCAGCCGAGGGCATCCCAGGCTGGCGCCGGCTGCTGGCGCAATTCGGCCAGCCGGGTTTCGTCGGGCCAGGCGCCCACCCCGTAGTGCAGGGCCAGCTCGCGCCAGGGGAAGTGGGGGCCGGGATCCTGCTTGCGCTCGGGGGCGACGTCGCTGTGGGCCAGCACCTGGGTGGGGGGGATCTGGTAGCGCTCGACCAGCTTGCGGGTGAGGGCGCCGAGGGCGGCTATCTGTGCCCGGGTGTAGGGTTGCCAGCGCCGCTGGTGGGCGGGCAGCTGCTCATCCTGTGGCGGGTAGCCGAGGTTGACGATCTCGATGCCAAGAGAGCTGGCATTGAGCCCCGTATACTGGTGCCAGCGGCTGCGGCCGGCATGCCAGGCGCGCCGGTTGTCGGGCACCAGCTGGTAGACCGGCAGCGGCCTCTCATGGGTATCGCGCGGGATCAGGTAGTGGGCGCTCACCTGATGGGCCGGCTCGGTCAGCAGGCGCAGGGAACGCTCATCGTCTTCATCCGTGTAGTGCAGGATCAGAAAGGCGATGCGCTCGTTCTGGTTGGCGCTCTGATGGTCGTTGTTGAGCCGATAGGGGGCTGGCTGACAGGCGCTCAGCAGCAGGGTGAGGCAGAGGGCATACCAGTGCCGGCAGGTGCCCCATGGCCGACGGCGCCCACCCACCGCCAGCAGGCGGGATGATGGTGAGCGCAGACGCCGGCCCATGGTTCAGCCGCGATACTTGGCGGTGAGGCCGATGAGGAAGTTGCGCAGGATCTGATCCCCGCAATCCTGGTAGTGCTTGTGGTCCCGTGAGCGGAACAGGGCGCTCAGCTCGGACTTGGAGAGGTTGAAGTTCGCCAGCTTGAGGGTGGCGAGCATCTCCTCTTCCTTGAAGTTGAGGCCGATGCGCAGCTTGCGCAGGATCATGTTGTTGTTGATCCGGTTCGGGATCACCTGGGGCGGTGCATCTTCCCGTGCGCCGCGGCGCACCAGGATCAGGCCGTCGAGGAACTGGCTCAGGGCCGAATCCGGGCAGGCGGCAAAGCCAGCCTCCTGCACCTCACCCTCTTCTGCCTCTTTCATCAGCCAGCCGTGTAGCTGGGCGTGGGTGACGGTCAGGTTGCCCTTGGCGAACATGTCGACCATCTGGTCGTTGCTGATGCTGAGGGCGTAGCGCAGGCGGCGCAAAATATCGTTGTTGGTCATGTCGACTCCTGTGGAAACGGCGCAACTTTACCATCTGGCGGGGCCCGCGTCAGAAAAAGCGGGCCGCCGGGTCAGGCGAGGTAGCGGGGAGCCTCCTGGCGCACCTGCTCCATCGCATCCTGCAGCTCCAGCAACTCGGGCTCGAGTTCGGCCACCGCCACCCCGTCTCGCAGCTGCTGCTCCAGCTGGGAGAGCAGCCGCTGCAGACGAGGCACCCCCGAGTAGGCGCAGCCGCCGTTGAGTCGATGGAGCTGGGCCAGCACCTCGCTGTCCTCCACCTGGCCGGCGAGCGCCGCCTCCAGCACAGGATCCACCTCGTCGAAACTGGTCATCAGCATGGTCAGCATCTCCTTGGCGAGATCCAGCTTGCCCGCCGCCTGGCGCACCGCCAGCGACCAGTCGATCTGCTGGCTGGCGTGATTCTGGTGGCGACGATGGGCGAAGTCGGTGATGAGCTTGGCCAGCATGGCCTCGTCGATGGGCTTGGCCAGGTAGTCGTCCATGCCCTGGCGGATCAGCCGCTCCCGCTCGCCGGGAATGGCGTGGGCGGTGACCGCGACTATGGGAGTCTCGGTGTTGAGGGACTGGCTGCGAATAGCCTGGGTGGCGCTGATGCCATCCATGATCGGCATCTGGATATCCATGAAGATGATGTCGAACGGCTGGCTCTGGGCCAGTCTGACCGCCTCCTTGCCGTTCTTGCACACCACCACCTGACTCACCATCTCCTTGAGCATGGCGGCGATGAGCTTGAGGTTGGCGGCGTTGTCGTCCACCGCCAGCACCTTGATCTCCTGCACGCTGCGCGGGGAGGGCTCTGGCAGCGGGGCGCTGCGCGCCGCCTCGGGGGAGAGCAGGGCGTGCAGCAGCTTGCGATGGTTGATGGGTTTGGAGAGGCAGTGCTGGGCACCGTGGGCCAGCATGGCCTCGTAGAGCGAAGGCTCGTGGCTGCTGAGCAGCACTATGGTGTTCTGCTGGCCATCCAGCCCGTCGAGGCGTGCCACCACCTGCTGCGGGCTGTGCTGGGTACCGCTGCCGATGATCACCATGTCCTGGCTGCTCATCTCGGGCCAGGGGGTGTCGCCGGTCAGGGAGTGCACCTGCAACTGCCACTCCGCCAGCAGGGCGCAGATGGCGGAGTGGCTGAAGGGATCCGGCTCCAGCAGCCAGACCCGCTTGCCCTGGATGCGATCCAGCGGCAACCGGTCGGTCTGGGGCAGGGGGGAGACCTCCAGATCCAGGCTGAAGGAGAAGACAGATCCCTTGCCGAGTTCCGATTCGAAGCGGATCTGGCCCCCCATCTGCTGCACCAGCTTCTGGGTGATGACGAGACCCAGGCCGGTGCCGCCATAGCGGCGGGAGATGGAGGAGTCGGCCTGGTTGAAGGCCTGGAACAGCTGGCGCTGCTGCTCTTCCGAGATGCCGATGCCGGTGTCGCGGATCAGCACGTTGAGCCGCACCTTGTTGCCGCTGAGGCTGCCGGTCTGCTCGATGCGCACGTCCACGTTGCCGCGCTCGGTAAACTTGATGGCGTTGCCGGTGAGGTTGGTCAGCACCTGTTGCAGGCGCATGGGGTCGCCGGTGAGGTAGTCAGGCACCTCGGCATCCACCTGCAGGGAGAGCTCCAGCTGCTTGTCGTGGGCGCTGGGGCCGAGCAGGTGCATGGTCTCGTTGAGGGTGTCGCGCAGGCTGAACGGGATGTGCTCCAGCTGCAGCTTGCCCGCCTCCAGCTTGGAGAAGTCGAGGATGTCGTTGATGATGCCAAGCAGGTTGCGGGCCGACTTCTCGATGGTCTGCATGTAGTCGGTCTGGCTCGGGGTCAGGCTGGTCTTGAGCAGCTGGCGGGTAAAGCCGATGACCCCGTTGAGCGGGGTGCGCAGCTCGTGGGACATGTTGGCGAGGAACTCCGACTTGACCCGCGCCGCCTCCTGCGCCCGCTTCTTGGCCATGTCGAGCTCGACGTTCTGGATCTCGATCTGCTCCAGCGTCTCGCGCAAGTCGGAGGTGGCCTGATCGATGTTCTGCTGCATCTCCTCGTGGTATTCCGAGAGCGCCTTGGCCATGGCGTTGATGCCGTTTTTCAGCATGTCGAGCTCGCCGGTGAGCTGACCGCTGACCCGGGTATCGAGCCGCCCCTCCCTGATCTTGTGCACCGCCTGCACCATGTCGGTGATGGGTTGGGTCACGCTCTTGACCAGTCTAAAGCCGAACAGAGTACTGAAGGCGATGCCGATGAGCACCATGATCACCGCGAAGAAGGTGTCGCGGTATTGCAGGATCATGGCCCGGTCGGTGGTCATCTGCATGGAGATGTAGCCGATCATCGGCGGTTCCACGTCGCTTGGCAGCGGGAAGCCGTCCATGCTGGTCTCGGCCTGGATCGGGGTGCGCAGTATGATGTCGTCGCCATAGAGGGTGACGCTGGTGAGCTCGGGGATCTGGCTGCCGTCCGGCAGCCGCAGCCGGGTGAAGTCTCTGTGGTAGTTGGACGTCACGAACAGCTGGTTGTCCTGGGTGAAGACGGCGATGGACTTGATGAGCGGCGAGTTCTTGCGGTGAGTGAGGCCGATCAGCCGCTTGAGCGACTCGCGGCTGTGCTGGGTCATCCCGTATTCGCTGGCGATGGCCAGCGGCTCTATGATGTTGATGCCCTGATCGATGAGGTTGTTTTCCAGCTGCTGATAGCGGTGGAAGGTGAAATAGCCGGCCATCAGGCCGCCGATGATCAGGGTCGGCAAGATGGTAAAGGCCAGCACACGCGCCCGAAGGCCGTATTTGGTCATGCGGATGATCCCCCGAAGAGCAGGGTTGGCAATGGCGTAAACGAGCGGGTGCGGGCCCACAGGCCGTATTTGGTCATACTATTATTCTTGTGGGACAATAGCCTGCTGCAGATTCCACAATCATGACATAGCCACCTATAGGCACCAAGTTTTATGGCCCAGTTTTTCAAGCCCCAAAAGAAATCCACCCAGCCCCAACGTATTGAATTTACGGTAGACAGCCTGGATCACCACTGCGTCGGGATCGGCCGCCATCAGGGCAAGGCGATCTTCATCGAAGGGGCGCTGCCCGGTGAGCAGGTCAAGGCCCGCATTCTCGAAGACAAGAAGCAGTATGCCCACGCCGCCCTGCTACAGGTGGTGACGCCGGCGGCCAATCGCATCGCCCCCTTCTGCAGCCACTACCGCGAGTGTGGCGGCTGCAGCGCCCAGCATCTGGCCGAAGCGGATCAGCGCGCCGCCAAGGAGGCCGGCCTGGTCAGCCTGTTCGAGCGGCTCGGCAACATCCAGCCCCCGGCGCTCGAGCCCGTGTTGGGCGGGGAGTCCCACGCCTATCGCCGGGTCTGCCGGTTGGCCATCAAGTTCGACAAGAACGGCCGCTGCACCCGGGTGGGCTTTCGTCGTCGCCAGTCGAACGATCTGGTGGAGATCAGTGGCTGCCCCGTGCTGGCTGAACCGCTCTCCGCACTGATCGCCCCGCTGCGCGAATGCCTCAACCGCCTCAAGAGCCAGCGTGAGCTGGGCCATGCGGAGCTGATCCAGGCCGAGCAGGGGATCCTGATGCTGCTGCGCCATACCGGCCGGCCGACCGAGGCGGATCGGGCGCAGCTGATCGAGTTCGCCAAGGCGCAGGGGATCGACCTCTATCTACAGGCGGCCGACGAGCAGATTGAGCCGCTGCACCAGCAATTTGCGCCCTCCTACTCGCTTGATGGCCTGTCTCTTGCATTCGCTCCCGGTGACTTCATTCAGGTCAACGGCCCGGTCAACCAGCGCATGGTGGAGCAGGCACTGAACTGGCTCGAGGCGGGCAAGGATGACAAGGTGCTCGATCTCTTCTGCGGCATCGGCAACTTCACCCTGCCGCTGGCCCGTCAGGCCCGCGAAGTGGTGGGGGTAGAAGGGGAGCTGGCCATGGTGGCGCGCGCCGAAGAGAACGCCCGTCGCAATGGCATCGAGAACGCCCGTTTCTACAAGGCGGACCTGAGCGGTGACATCGCCGGCATGTCCTGGGCGCGGGAAGGGTTTGATCTGGTGCTGCTGGATCCGGCCCGTCCCGGTGCGTTCGAGGTGATGGAGCACGTCGTGAAACTTTCACCCAGACGGGTGGTCTACGTTTCCTGTAATCCGGTCACCCTGGCGCGCGACAGCCAGGTGCTGGTGAAAGGGGGCTATCGGCTGGTGCGCCTCGGCATGCTCGACATGTTCCCGCACACCGGCCACCTGGAGTCCATGGCGCTGTTCGAGCGCAAATAGACGGGCGGTAATGGGCAAAACGGGCGTGGTGGCGGTGCCATGAAAGGGCAGCCGTCAGCTGACGATGGTGGCGTCCATAACGCTGTCTGGGCAGGCATGATTGGGGTAATCTAGACCCTTGTAAATCGGCAGGGCCTGGCGGAGAACTCTATTGTTTTTCTTGACAATATGCCTTGAAAAATTCTCCGTAGATCCCCATTTGAGGCAATCTCATGAGGGGAGGGGGCGACAGCCTTCGGCCCAATAATTTAAAGGATTGATACCATGGTTGCGGTTCGCGATATTCATTTGAAAGACAACTTCACCCTGGAGGAGTGGGTCAGCTCGCTCACCCTGAGTGACAGTGACAAGGATCAACTGCGAACCGTCTACCAGTACTGTCTGACGCTCGGTGACGAAGCGCTCACCAACCGGCTGCTGGTGCGCGGGGTCGAGATGGTAGGCATCCTGCTGATGCTCAGCATGGATCTCGGCACCCTCAAGGCCGCCATCATCTACCCCTTCGTCGAAGCCGGTCTCATCAGCCAGGAGCGGATGGACGAGGACTTCGGTCCCAAGATCGCCAAGCTGGTGGAAGGGGTGCTGGAGATGGAGGCCATCCGCTCCCTGCAGACCCTCCACCGCAGTGAAACCTCGCCGGAGCAGGTCGACAACGTGCGGCGCATGCTGCTCGCCATGGTCGAGGATGTGCGCGCCGTGGTGATCAAGCTGGCGGAGCGGATCGCCTGCCTGCGGGAGGCGAAGAAGGCGGATGAAGAGACCCGGGTGCTGATGGCCCAGGAGATCACCAACATCTACGCCCCGCTGGCCAACCGGCTCGGCATCGGTCAGCTCAAGTGGGAGCTTGAGGATCTCGCCTTCCGCTATCTGCACCCGGATACCTACAAGCAGATCGCCAAACAGCTCGACGAGAAGCGGCTCGATCGGGAGCGCTACATTCGCGAGTTCGTGCAGTCCCTGCGTGATGCCCTGAAAGAGGCGGGAGTCGAGGCCGAGGTCTACGGCCGGCCGAAACACATCTACAGCATCTGGCGCAAGATGCAGAAGAAGCACCTCGAGTTCAACGAGCTGTTCGACGTGCGTGCGGTGCGGGTGGTGACCAAGCGGCTGCAGGATTGCTATGCGGCACTCGGCATCGTTCACACCCACTTCCACCACATTCCCCGCGAGTTTGACGACTATGTCGCCAACCCCAAGCCCAACGGCTACCAGTCCATCCATACCGTGGTGGTGGGGCCCGAGGGCAAGACGGTGGAGATCCAGATCCGTACCGACCAGATGCACCAGGATGCCGAGCTTGGTGTGGCGGCCCACTGGCGTTACAAGGAAGGGGCTCAGGCCGGCGGCAAGGCCAACAATTTCGAAGACAAGATCGAGTGGCTGCGCAAGCTGCTCGCCTGGCAGGAGGATCTCTCCGAGAGCGGTTCCCTGCTCGAGGATCTGCGCAGTCAGGTGTTCGAGGACAGGGTCTATGTGTTCACTCCGAAAGGGGATGTCATCGACCTGCCAGCGGGGGCCACGCCTCTCGACTTTGCCTATCACGTCCACAGCATGATCGGCCACCGCTGCATCGGCGCCAAGATCGACGGCCGCATCGTGCCATTCACCTATGCGCTGCAGACCGGCGATCAGGTGGAGGTGATCACCCAGAAAGAGCCGAACCCGAGTCGCGACTGGATGAACCCCAATTCAGGCTTCCTGCGCTCCAGCCGGGCGCGGGCCAAGGTGGCCACCTGGTTCAGAAAGCTGGATCGGGACAAGAACATCGTTGCCGGGCGCGAGTTGTTCGACAAGGAGCTGGATCGCCACAACCTCAGCATGGCCAAGATCGACAAGGGCAACATGCTGCGCCGCTTCAATCTGGAGAGCACCGACGATCTGCTGGCCGGCATTGGCAGCGGCGACATCCGCATCAACCAGGTGATCAACTACCTGGACACCTGCTACAACAAGCCGACGGCGGAGGAGGAAGATCGCCGCCTGCTGGAGAAGCTGGAGCAGAAGGCCAATGCGCCGTTCCGCCACAAGCCCAAGGATCACATCGTAGTGGAAGGGGTCGGCAACCTGATGACCCACATCGCCCGCTGCTGCCAGCCGATCCCCGGGGATGCCATCCAGGGCTTCATCACCATGGGGCGCGGCGTATCCATCCATCGGGAGGATTGCGAGCAACTCAAAGAGCTGTCGCGCCGCAACCCGGAGCGGTTGATCGACGCGGTATGGGGGGAGAACTACTCCGGCGGTTACGGTCTCACCATCCGCATCCTCTCCAACGACAGATCCGGCCTGCTGCGCGACATCACCACCGTGCTTGCCAACGAGAAGATCAACGTGATGGGGGTGCGCTCACGCTCCAACGTGCGCGAGCAGACCGCCGAGATCGACATGGAGCTGGAAATTTACAACATCAACGCCTTCAACCGGGCGTTGGCCAAGCTGAGCCAGCTCAACGACGTGATCAGCGCCAAGCGCCTCTGATCGTACGCAACACTGCACTCGTGACCGACCGCCAGGTCGGTCACTGTTTTCTCCCAGTAGCATCAAGAAAAGCGAACTTCCCATGTCCCAACGTTACGACCTGCCCCAACTGCTCGAGATTATGGCCAAACTGCGCGACCCGCACGGGGGCTGCCCCTGGGATCTCAAGCAGAGCTTCCAGACCATAGTGCCGCACACCCTGGAGGAGGCCTACGAGGTAGCCGATGCCATCGAGACCGAAGATTGGCAGGGGCTGAAAGGGGAGCTGGGGGATCTGCTGTTCCAGGTGGTGTTCTATGCCCAGCTTGGCAAGGAGCAGGGGCTGTTCGACTTTGCCGACATCGTCGACACGGTGAGCGAGAAGCTCATTCGTCGCCACCCCCATGTCTTCTCCGATGCCAACCTCGGCGACGAGCAGGCGGTGAAGGTGAACTGGGAGGCGGAAAAGGCCAAGGAGCGGGCGGCGCTCGATAAAGAGAGCGTGCTTGACGACATCCCCCTCTCGCTGCCGGCCCTGACCCGCGCCGCCAAGATCCAGAAGCGCTGCGCCACCGTCGGTTTTGACTGGAAGACGCTGGGCCCGGTGGTGGACAAGATCCACGAGGAGATCGACGAGGTGATGGAAGAGGCGCTGATGGCCGACGTGGATGAAGAGCGGGTGAGCGACGAGCTCGGCGATCTGCTGTTTGCCACCGTCAATCTGGTGCGCCATCTCGGCAAGGACCCGGAGCAGGTGCTGCGGGGCGCCAACGCCAAGTTCGAACGCCGCTTTCGTCAGGTTGAACAGTTTATCGCCGCGGAAGGGCTGAAAATGACCGACTGCAGCCTCGAGAAGCTGGATGCCGCCTGGGTCAAGGCCAAGGAAACCGAACAAAGTTGATTTGGCGCAAGATGGGGGCGCCGGGAGCCTGATAGATTTTTGTTCATTGTTTGGGAGAGGGGGTTTTGGTATACTGTTTCCCCGTCCTGCTTCATCCCCGAAGCACCCCTTAAAATTCCCTAAACTTCTTTCAGGTTCAGCATGACGACAAAATATATTTTTGTAACTGGTGGCGTTGTTTCATCCCTCGGCAAAGGCATTGCCGCAGCTTCTCTGGCAGCCATTCTGGAAGCCCGTGGTCTGGATGTGACCATCATGAAACTGGACCCCTATATCAACGTGGATCCGGGCACCATGAGCCCGACCCAGCACGGTGAAGTGTTCGTAACCGAGGACGGGGCCGAGACCGATCTGGACTTGGGCCACTACGAGCGTTTCATCCGCACCAAGATGACCCGCCGCAACAACTTCACCACCGGTCGCATCTATGCCGACGTGCTGCGCAAAGAGCGCCGCGGCGACTATCTGGGCGCCACCATTCAGGTGATCCCGCACATCACCAACGCCATTAAAGAGCGGGTGATTGCCGGTGCCGAAGGCCATCAGGTTGCCATCGTCGAAGTGGGCGGTACCGTGGGCGATATCGAGTCCCTGCCGTTCCTCGAAGCCATTCGTCAGCTGGCTGCCGAAGTGGGTCGCAACAACGCCATGTTCATGCACCTGACTCTGGTGCCTTATCTGGCCGCCGCCGGCGAAGTGAAGACCAAGCCGACCCAGCACTCCGTGAAGGAGCTGCTCTCCATCGGTATCCAGCCGGACGTGCTGATCTGCCGTTCCGACCGCGCCATTCCGGCCAACGAACGTGCCAAGATCGCCCTGTTCTGCAACGTGCCGGAGCGTGCCGTCATCTCCATGAAGGACGTCGACTCCATCTACAAGATCCCGGCGCTGCTGAAATCCCAGAACCTGGACTCCTACATCACCGAGCGCTTCGGCATCGAGTGCAAGGAGGCCGATCTGGCCGAGTGGGAACAGGTCATCTATGAAGAGGCCAACCCAACTGCAGAAGTGACCATCGGCATGGTGGGCAAGTACGTCTCCCTGCCGGATGCCTACAAGTCCGTCAACGAGGCGCTCAAGCACGGCGGTCTGAAGACCCGTCTCTCCGTCAACATCAAGTACATCGATTCCCAGGACATCGAGACCCGTGGCGCCGAGCTGCTGGAAGGTCTGGACGCGATCCTGGTGCCGGGTGGCTTCGGCGAGCGCGGCGTGGAAGGCAAGATCCTGGCGGCCCAGTATGCTCGCGAGAACAAGATCCCGTATCTCGGCATCTGTCTCGGCATGCAGGTTGCCATGATCGAATTTGCCCGCAACGTGGCCGGCATGGCCGGGGCTCACTCCTCCGAATTCAAGAAAGATTGCGCCTACCCGGTAGTGGGTCTCATCACCGAGTGGGTGGATGACGAAGGCAACGTCGAGACCCGGACCGAGAAGTCCGATCTGGGCGGCACCATGCGTCTGGGTTCCCAGCTCTGCCACCTGGTGGAAGATTCCAAGGTGCGTCAGATGTACGGCAGCCCGACCATCTACGAGCGCCACCGTCACCGTTATGAAGTGAACAACAAGCTGCTGCCGCAGATCGAAGCAGCGGGCCTGAAAGTGACCGGTCTCTCCGCCGACAAGAAGTTGGTGGAAATCATCGAGATCCCGGATCACCCCTGGTTCGTGGCCGCGCAGTTCCACCCGGAGTTCACCTCGACTCCTCGTGATGGCCACGCCCTGTTCGCCGGTTTTGTGAAGGCGGCGGGCGAGTATCAGAAGCGTAATCTGAAGTAATTGAAAATAAATGCGGTTGGGGCCCTGTGCCACAGCCGCTTTTTTTGGCATATTTTTGTTGTTTTTTTACGAAACCTGAGGAAATACACATGTCCAAGATCGTTAAAGTGATCGGTCGTGAAATCATCGACTCCCGTGGTAACCCGACCGTTGAGGCCGAAGTTCACCTGGAAGGTGGTTTTGTTGGTATGGCAGCCGCTCCGTCTGGCGCGTCCACCGGTTCCCGCGAAGCGCTGGAACTGCGTGACGGCGACAAGAGCCGTTTCCTGGGTAAAGGCGTGCTGAAAGCCCTCGAAGCCGTCAACGGCCCGATCGCTCAAGCGCTGCTGGGTAAAGATGCCAAGGACCAGGCCACTGTCGACCAGATCATGATCGACCTCGACGGTACCGAGAACAAATCCAAGTTCGGCGCCAACGCCATCCTGGCTGTTTCCCTGGCCAACGCCAAAGCTGCCGCTGCTGCCAAAGGCATGCCGCTGTACGCCCACATCGCCGAGCTGAACGGCACCCCGGGTGTCTACTCCATGCCGCTGCCGATGATGAACATCATCAACGGTGGTGAGCACGCCGACAACAACGTCGACATCCAGGAGTTCATGATCCAGCCGGTTGGCGCCAAGACCCTGAAAGAAGCCGTTCGCATGGGCGCCGAAGTGTTCCACAACCTGGCCAAAGTGCTGAAGTCCAAGGGCTACAACACCGCCGTTGGTGACGAAGGTGGTTTCGCTCCGAACCTGAAATCCAACGCCGAAGCGCTGGAAGTGATCGCCGAAGCCGTTGCTGCTGCCGGTTACAAGCTGGGCACCGACGTGACCCTGGCCATGGACTGCGCTGCTTCCGAGTTCTACGACGCAGAGAAGAAAGAGTACAACCTGAAAGGCGAAGGTCGTGTCTTCACCTCCAACGGTTTCTCCGACTTCCTGGAAGAGCTGACTGCCAAGTTCCCGATCGTCTCCATCGAAGACGGCCTGGACGAATCTGACTGGGAAGGCTTCGCCTACCAGACCCAGAAACTGGGCAAGAAAATCCAGATCGTGGGTGACGACCTGTTCGTAACCAACACCAAGATCCTGAAGCGCGGTATTGACAACGGCATCGCCAACTCCATCCTGATCAAGTTCAACCAGATCGGTTCCCTGACCGAAACTCTGGCTGCCATCAAGATGGCCAAAGACGCTGGCTACACTGCCGTCATCTCCCACCGCTCCGGTGAGACCGAAGACGCGACCATCGCCGACCTGGCCGTGGGTACCGCTGCTGGCCAGATCAAGACCGGTTCCATGAGCCGTTCTGACCGTGTTGCCAAGTACAACCAACTGATCCGCATCGAAGAAGCCCTGGGTGCCAAGGCTCCGTTCCGCGGTCTGAAAGAAGTGAAGAACCAGGCTTAATCGTCGCCTGTTCTCCTGCTTCACAAAGCCCCGCCATCCGGCGGGGCTTTTTCGTCTGTGTCACCCCCATCCCCGGATTCTGGATTTTTTGTTCCGACCGAACCCATCCGGGACACAGGCTTTCTTTTGTCTTGCCTGCGAATATGGGAAACTAGGCCGCTTGAAGGAGACTCAGTGCATGCGGCTACTCACTCTTATCCTGCTCTTCCTGTTGGGAGGGCTTCAATACGACCTCTGGCTGGGGAAGAATGGCCTGTCTGACTATCGTGAGCTGTCCGATGCCATCACCCGGCAGCAGCAGGACAATCTGGTTCTCAAGGACCGCAACAACCTGATCTACCGGGAGATCGACGATCTGACCTCGGGCCTGGAAGCCATCGAGGAGCTGTCGCGCAACGATCTTGGCTACATCAAGCAGGGCGAGACCTTCTACCGCATCATTCCCAAGGACAAAGACAAGGGCTCCAGTTCCGGAGACGCAGCCTACGATGACTGATCATCACAGCGGACTGACCGCCATCGTGCCGGCCGCCGGCATCGGCAGCCGGATGGGGGCCGAGTGCCCGAAACAGTATCTGCAGCTGGCGGGCATGACCATTCTGGAGCACACCCTGACCCGGCTGCTCTCCCACCCGGCCATCGGTCAGGTCATCGTGGCACTGGCTCCCCATGATCGCTGGTTCGACACCCTGGCCGTGGCCGCCGATCCGAGGATCCTGCGAGTGGAAGGGGGCGCCGAACGCGCCTTCTCCGTGCTCAATGCGCTGCACGTGGCGCAAGGGGAGTGGGTGCTGGTGCATGACGCTGCCCGCCCCTGCCTGACCCACGGCGATCTCGATCGCCTCATCGCCACCGCCATGGCCTGTGGCGGAGCCATCCTCGGCAGCCGGGTGCGCGACACCATGAAGCGCTCCGACGCCGCCGGCAACATCCTCGCCACCGTCGAGCGCGAGGAGCTCTGGCACGCCCTGACCCCGCAGATGTTCCCCACCGGCCCCCTAATGCGGGCGCTGGAGGAGGGGCTGGCGCTGGGGGCCACCATCACGGATGAGGCCTCCGCCATGGAGCGGGTCGGCTTCCCGGTGCGGATGGTGGAAGGGCGGGCCGACAACATCAAGGTGACCCGGCCGGAGGATCTCTCCCTGGCGGGGCTCTATTTGCAGCAACAGGACGCGCGCCGGCCGGCGCGACCCGATTCACCCACAGAGGAGCTGGCATGATCCGGATTGGACATGGTTTTGATGTACACAAGTTTGGCGGGGTTGGCCCCTGCATGCTG
The DNA here is from genome assembly GCF_041403085.1 of Aeromonas sp. S8(2024). Taxonomy (NCBI): domain Bacteria; kingdom Pseudomonadati; phylum Pseudomonadota; class Gammaproteobacteria; order Aeromonadales; family Aeromonadaceae; genus Aeromonas; species Aeromonas sp. S8(2024). The sequence continues at coordinate 76,049 of NZ_JBGLRF010000011.1, forward strand.
GGCGGGGTGGCGGTGCCGTATGAACAGGGCCTGCTGGCTCACTCCGATGGTGACGTGGTGCTGCATGCGGTGAGCGATGCCCTGCTGGGGGCCATCGGCGCCGGCGACATCGGCCGCCATTTCCCCGATACCGCGGCCGAATTCAAGGGCATCGACAGCCGCATCCTGTTGCGTGACGTGTTTGCCCGGGTGCAGAAGGCGGGTTATGCCATCGGCAATCTGGATGTGACCATCATCGCCCAGGCGCCCAAGATGGCGCCCCACATCGACGCCATGTGTGCCGTGCTGGCCGCCGATCTGCAATGTGATTTGAACCGGGTGAACGTCAAGGCGACGACCACCGAACAGCTTGGATTCACGGGGCGCAAGGAAGGGATCGCCACTGAAGCCGTCGTCTTACTGGTGAAACAATAATGCTCGAACAACTGGCCTACCTGCACGGGGCGCCCACTGCCCGCGGCATCCTCAAGGCGCAAGCCGCCGACTTCGTGGTCAATGAAGATCTCGGGTTTGAACCCTGCGGCGAGGGTGAGCACATCTTCGTCCAGGTGCGCAAAACCGGCGAGAACACCGCCTGGGTGGCGGGCCTGCTGGCAGATGCGGCCGGGGTTGCCCGCAATGCGGTGACCTGGGCCGGGCTGAAAGATCGCCACGCGGTGACCGAACAGTGGTTCGGTATCCACCTGCCGGGCAAGGCAGAACCTGATCTTTCCGTTATCGAGAGCGACAGCATCCGGATCCTGCAGGTGAAACGCCACAACAAGAAGCTGCGGGTCGGCTATCTCAAGGGCAACCACTTCACCCTGCGCCTCACCGCGCTGGAACATGCCGAGGGACTGGAATCCCGCCTGCAGGCCATCGCCGATCAGGGCGTGCCCAACTACTACGGTGAGCAGCGTTTCGGCCGCGGTGGCAACAATCTGGAGGCGGCCAAGGCGATGTTTGCCGGCAAGCGGATCAAGGATCGCAACAAGCGCTCCCTCTACCTCTCCGCCGCCCGCAGCATGCTGTTCAACGCCATCGTCAGCGCCCGCATCGAGCAGGGGCTGGCCCATCAGCTGCTGGCTGGCGACTGCGTGATGCTCAAAGGCAGCCACTCCATCTTCAGCGAAGAGAGCGTGACGCCCGAGCTGGAGGCGCGTCTCGCCTCCGGCGACGTGCAGCTCACCGCGCCCCAGTGGGGGCGTGGTCGCTCTGCCAGCCAGGGCGCCGCCGCCGAGTTCGAGCAGGCGGTGCTGGCACCCTATAGCGATTGGTGCGAGGGGCTGGAGAAGGCGGGGCTGGATCAGGATCGCCGTCCCTTGCTGCTCAAGCCGCAGGCCATGAGCTGGCAGCTGGAAGGGGCCGTGCTGACCCTGTCGTTCTTCCTGCCGGCCGGGGCGTTTGCCACCAGCGTGGTGCGCGAGTTAATGCAGGCCGAAGAGGCCGATCATGGTTTCAGGAATCAGTCCGATGAGAATTCTGGTCAGTAATGACGACGGTGTGCATGCCGAGGGGATCCGTGCTCTCAGCGAGGCGCTGGCCGCCTGCGGCGAGGTCATCGTGGTGGCGCCGGATCGCAATCGCAGCGGGGCGAGTCACTCCCTGACGCTGGAAGTACCGCTGCGGGTCACCCGCATCGCCGAAACCGGATATCATGCGGTGAAGGGAACGCCGACCGATTGCGTACACCTGGCCGTCAACGAGCTGGTGCGTCCGGAACCCGACATGGTGGTGGCCGGCATCAACCACGGTGCCAACCTGGGGGATGACGTCATCTACTCGGGCACGGTGGCGGCCGCGACCGAGGGGCGCCACCTTGGATTCCCCTCGCTGGCCATCTCGCTGGTAGGCAAAACCCATTTCGCCACGGCGGCCCACTACGCGGCCCTGCTGGTGAAAGGCATGATGGTGCACCCGTTGCCTGCCGATCAGATCCTCAACGTCAATGTGCCCGACCTGCCCCTCGACCAGATCAAGGGGATCAGGGTGACGCGCCTTGGCAACCGCCACCGGGCGGAGTCGGTGATCTGCACCGAGGATCCCCGCGGCCAGCCGATCTACTGGATCGGCCCCCCCGGCAGCCAGCAAGATGCGGGCGAAGGCACGGATTTCGCCGCCATCGAGCAGGGCTACGTCTCGATCACCCCCCTGACCATCGATATGACTGCCTACAGCAGTCTGGCGGGGCTGGGGGCTTGGTTGGACCTGCAGGGATGAAGGTGTGATAGTACAGCGCCTGTTAAACCAGCTGATCGCGCAGGACATTCGCGATTTCCGCGTACTCGCGGCGATTGCCAAGGTGCCGCGCCAGCTGTTCGTGGATGAAGCCATGGCCCACAAGGCCTGGGACAATACGGCCCTGCCCATCGGTCACGGCCAGACCATCTCGCAGCCCTACATGGTGGCGCGCATGACCGAACTGCTGATCCAGAACAACCCGGCCCACGTGCTGGAGATTGGCACAGGATCGGGTTATCAGACGGCGGTGCTGGCTCATCTGGTGGAGCACGTCTACACGGTGGAGCGGATCAAGTCGCTGCAGTTTCAGGCCCGGCGCCGGCTGCGCCAGCTCGACCTGCACAATGTCTCCGCCAAGCACGGCAATGGCTGGCTGGGCTGGCCCAATAAAGGACCGTTTGACGCCATTCTGGTCACGGCGGCCGCCAGCGAGGTGCCGACGGCCCTCACCGATCAGCTGGCCGACGGTGGCCGGCTGGTGTTGCCGGTGGGGGATAGCCAGCAGACCCTGCAGCTGATCGAGCGGTCGGGCTCCCAGCTCACCAGCCGGATCCTGGAGCCGGTCCGTTTTGTTCCCCTGATTGACGGAGATGTCGAGTGAAGTTGTTTTCCCGCCTCTATGTGCTGGTGATGCAGTGGGCGCGCCACAAGTATGCCCCCTGGTATCTGGCGATCACCGCCTTCATCGAGTCGGTGTTCTGGCCCATCCCGGTGGATGTGATGCTGGCCCCCATGGCACTCGGCAAACCCCGGCGGGCCTGGCACTATGCCGCGCTCGCCACCCTGTTTTCGGTACTGGGTGCCCTGGTGGGTTACCTGCTCGGCTATGCCCTGTGGGAGCCTGTCGTCCAGCCGCTGGTTGCGTCGGTCGGCTATGAGGAGAAGATTGCCGTGGCCGAGCAGTGGTTCCAGCAGTGGGGTATCTGGGTGATTTTTATTGCCAGCTTCACGCCGATCCCCTACAAGGTGTTTACCGTGACGGCTGGTCTGCTGCAAATGGCACTGCTGCCCTTCATCGTGACCTCGCTGATCGGGCGTGGCATGCGCTTTTTCCTGGTGGCGGGTCTGATGCGCTGGGGTGGCGAAAAGATGGAGCGCAAGCTGATGCACTATGTGGATGTGCTGGGTTGGCTCTGTATTGGTTTGGCCGTCGTGGCCTATTTCTGGTTTAGTCGTTGAGGATCCACTATGCGTTCGCGTATTTGGCAAGGAAGCAGTGTCGTCGTGTTGTCATGGCTGTTGCTTGCTTGCGCTTCCAGCAAGACCGCCGCCCCCGTCCAGGGACTGGGCAATGACGGTCTCGTTTCTACTATTCCGGCGCGCCAGATGGCGGCCCAGCCCACCATTCAGGGCAACAGCTACACGGTGAAGAAAGGGGATACGCTCTACTCCATCGCCTTCAACTCGGGCAATGACGTGCCCTCGCTGGCCAGCCTCAATGGCATCAGTCCCCCCTACAACATCTATCCGGGTCAGCAGATCCGGCTCGACGCCTCCGGCAGCACCATGGCGGTGGCACGCAGCGCGGGCACCTATCAGGTTCGACCCGGTGATACCCTGAGCAGCATTGGTCGCCAGTTCGGCATGTCGAATCAGACCCTGGCCCAGAACAACAATCTGAGAGCCCCCTTTGCCCTTCAGGTGGGGCAAGTGCTGAACGTGCAGTCCTCCGGGGCGAGCAGTGGCCAGATGGTGGCGGCGACCTCGCCGGTGACCGCTCCGGTGGTCAGCCAGAGCAGTGGTCCCAAACCCCTGGCGCCGGCGACGTCAGGTACGACCACTCCGTTCATCAAACAAAAAACCGTTGCTCAGCCATCTTCAAAAGAATACGCTCAGGCAAAAGAACAAAAAAACGACAATAAGCCTCAGTCGAGACTTTCTTGGCACTGGCCGACCAAAGGCCGGATCGTCGAGGGTTTCTCTGTTGCGGAACAGGGGAACAAGGGCATAGATATCGCCGGCCAGAAGGGGCAACCCATCTACGCGGCGAGCGGCGGCAAGGTCGTCTATGCGGGTAGCGCACTAAGGGGTTATGGCAAGCTGATCATCCTCAAGCACGATGATGACTACCTTTCAGCCTACGCTCACAACGATGAGCTGCGGGTCAAGGAAGGGGATTCGGTGCAGGGCGGATCTGTCATTGCCAACATGGGTAGCACGGACGCGCCGGATGTGCGATTGCACTTTGAAATCCGGTACAGAGGCAAGTCGATCAACCCGATGAGCCATTTGCCAAAGCGTTAGACCCAGAGAGTTAAGTCTTACTCTGGTGCAGGTCAGGGAGACACGCCATGAGCCAAGAACAACTGGTAATGCAGGATGCAGAGTTAGAGTTCGACGAAGAGCTGGAGAGTCAGGAAGAAGAAGAGATACAGGAAGTTGCGGCCGAGGCCGAAGAGACGATTTCCGATGAGCTGATGGCACCTGAACTGAACAAGGTGATGGATGCCACCCAGCTCTATCTCGGGGAGATTGGCTTCTCCCCCCTGCTCACGGCTGAAGAGGAAGTCTATTATGCTCGCCGTGCCTTGCGGGGTGACAAAGCCGCCCGCAAGCGCATGATCGAGTCCAACCTACGACTGGTAGTCAAGATCGCCCGTCGTTACAACAACCGCGGTCTGGTACTGCTGGATCTCATCGAAGAGGGCAACCTCGGTCTCATCCGCGCGGTCGAAAAATTCGATCCGGAGCGCGGCTTTCGCTTCTCCACCTATGCCACCTGGTGGATCCGCCAGACCATAGAGCGGGCCATCATGAACCAGACCCGTACCATTCGTCTGCCCATTCATGTGGTCAAGGAGTTAAACGTTTACCTGCGCACCGCGCGCGAACTCTCTCATCGCCTCGATCATGAACCGACCGCCGAGGACATTGCCCAGGCGCTCGATCGCTCGGTGGATGATGTGAACCGCATGCTCAAGCTCAACGAGAAGATCACCTCGGTCGATACCCCAATTGGTGGCGATCGCGACAAGGCGCTGCTGGATGTGCTCTCTGATGAGCGCGGCATGGGCCCTGAGCTGGAGTCGCAGGATGACGACATGCGCGCCAGCATAGTGCACTGGCTGGAAGAGCTGAATCCCAAGCAGCGTGAGGTGCTGGCCCGTCGCTTCGGTCTGCTCGGCTATGAGCCGGCGACCCTGGAGGACGTGGGGGCCGAGATTGGCCTTACCCGGGAGCGGGTGCGCCAGATCCAGGTGGAGGGACTGCGCCGTCTGCGGGAGATCCTGCTGGGGCAGGGGCTCTCCATCGAGGCGCTGTTCCGCACCAACTAATGGCTGCGAGTGAGCGAAGATGCTTACCAGGCAAAACAAAAAGGGGCCCATGGCCCCTTTTTCATGTCGACTGGATCCACAGGATCAAACCGGATCCAGCGTATCCAGCGGCCAGCGCGGCACGGCCTTCACGGCCAGCGGCTCGAACACGCCCGCTTTCAGGCGCTGCATGCCGGCATAGGCGATCATGGCGCCGTTGTCGGTGCAATATTCGGTACGTGGGTAGAAGACTTCCCCCTTGAGGCTCTCCATCAGCTCGGCCAGCTGGGCGCGCAGGTGACGGTTGGCGCTGACGCCGCCGGCCACCACCAGGCGATTGAGACCGGTCTCCTTCAGGGCGCGGCGACACTTGATGGCCAGTGTATCGACCACCGCGTCTTCAAACGCTCTGGCGATATCGGCACGGGTCTGCTCGTCGTCGCCATTGGCTGCGATGGTGTTGGCGGCAAAGGTCTTGAGGCCGGAGAAGCTCATGTCGAGCCCGGGGCGGTCGGTCATGGGACGCGGGAAGGTGAAGCGGCCCTTGAGGCCTTTCTCAGCCAAGCGGGAGAGCAGCGGACCACCGGGATAGTCCAGACCCATCAGCTTGGCGGTCTTGTCGAACGCCTCGCCGGCGGCATCGTCGATAGACTCGCCCAGCAGCTGATAGCTGCCGATACCGTCGACCCGCACCAGCATGGAGTGGCCGCCGGAGACCAAGAGCGCCACAAAGGGGAACTCGGGAACCTTCTCTTCCAGCATGGGCGCCAGCAGGTGGCCTTCCATGTGGTGCACGGCGATTGCTGGCTTGTTCCATGCCATCGCCAGCGAGCGGCCTATGGTGGCCCCCACCAGGATGGCGCCAACCAGACCCGGGCCCGCGGTATAGGCGATGCCGTCGATGTCATCCTTGCCCAGTCCGGCCTCTTGCAACGCCGCCTGGATCAAGGGGATCGTCTTGCGCACATGGTCCCGGCTGGCCAGCTCGGGAACGACGCCGCCGTAGTCCGCATGCAGCTTGACCTGGCTGTATAACTGGTGGGAAAGGATCCCTTTTTGATCGTCGAAGATCGCGATCCCGGTTTCGTCACAGGATGTCTCTATGCCCAATACACGCATTGCTAAAAAATTTCACTGCTAAAATGAGACGGCTATGGTAACCTTCGCGGGTTTTTTAAACCAGAGCGATCTCTGCGGGTTTACTTTCATTCCCTGTCCAGAGTATAATTTCGCACCATTTTAAGACATGCTGATCGATTGAAGGTCAGCTAACAATTTATCACTGAGGTGAAAGGCACATGCCAGTAATCAAAGTCCGTGAAAATGAGCCGTTTGACGTTGCTCTGCGTCGCTTCAAGCGTTCTTGCGAAAAAGCCGGTATCCTGTCCGAAGTTCGTAGCCGTGAGTTCTACGAGAAGCCGACTACCATTCGCAAGCGTGCCAAAGCGTCCGCCGTTAAGCGTCACGCCAAGAAGCTGTCCCGCGAAAACGCACGTCGTATCCGCCTGTACTAATCAAGGGATCATGCCGTGTCTCTGAAGGATCAACTCAAGGATCAGCAAAAGCTCGCCATGCTTGCCAAAGACAAGCAGCGGTTGGGTGCGATCCGTCTGTTGATGGCTGAAATCAAGCAGCGTGAAGTTGACACCCGTGTCGAGCTCGATGATCAGGATATCCTCGCTGTGGTGACCAAGATGGTCAAACAGCGCCGTGATTCCATCAGTCAATTCGAGGCCGCCGGTCGCCAGGATCTTGCCGATAAAGAGTCCGCCGAGATCGCTGTGTTGCAGGAGTTCCTGCCGCAACAGCTGACCGCAGCCGAAATTGCCGCACTGATTGAGCAAGCCATCGCTGAAAGTGGTGCTGCCGTCATGGCTGACATGGGCAAAGTCATGGCTGTCTTGAAGCCGAAAATTCAGGGGCGTGCCGATGTCGGCGCCGTCAGTGCTCAGGTGAAAACCCGCTTGGCGTAACAGGCAACTCTCTTGTTTGGTCAAAGAAGCCGTGCTTCCCTGGGAATGCGCGGCTTTTTTATTTTCTATGCAATGAAACAGGACGGTTATGGCAGGCAGGATCCCACAATCCTTCATCGATGATCTGCTGGTACGCACCGATATCGTCGAGTTGATCGACTCGCGGGTGCGGCTGAAGAAAGCTGGTAAGAACTACCAGGCTTGCTGCCCTTTTCATAACGAAAAAAGCCCCTCGTTTACCGTCAGTCAGGAGAAGCAGTTCTATCACTGCTTTGGTTGCGGCGCTCACGGCAATGCCATCGGCTTTGTCATGGAGTATGACGGGCTCGAATTTCCCGATGCCATTGAAGAACTTGCCAGCCTGCACGGCATGCAGGTCCCCCGTGAGCAAACAACAGGTGGGGCTAGCAGCAGCCAACCAGCGGTCAGCAAGGATCTGTTCGAGCTGATGAACCAGATTGCCCGTTTCTACGAGAGCAATCTCAAGAACGCGCCGCAGGCGGTGGAATACCTGAAGGGGCGCGGTCTGACCGGTGAAGTGGTCAAGCGATTCAACATTGGGTATGCCCCTGCCGATTGGGATCAGGTGCGTCGGCGCTTTGGCGCCAGCCGGGAGCACGAGCAGTTGCTCATCTCGGGCGGCATGCTGATCACTCGTGACAGCGGGCCCGGCAGCTATGATCGCTTTCGCGATCGCATCATGTTCCCGATCCGTGACAAGCGTGGCCGGGTCATCGGTTTCGGTGGCCGGGTGCTGGGGGAGGGGACGCCCAAGTATCTGAACTCGCCGGAAACACCCATCTTCCACAAAGGGCGGGAGTTGTTCGGCCTTTATGAGGTCAAACAGGCACACAAGGATCCGCGCCGGATCCTGGTGGTGGAAGGCTATATGGATGTGGTGGCGCTTGGCCAGTACGACATCGATTATGCGGTGGCTGCGCTGGGAACCGCGACCACCAGCGACCATATCCATACCCTGTTTCGCACCACGGCCGAGGTGGTCTGCTGCTACGACGGCGATAACGCCGGCCGTGAGGCGGCCTGGCGGGCATTGGATAACGCGCTGTCCCATCTGCAGGATGGCCGTGAACTCAAGTTCGTGTTTCTGCCGGATGGGGAGGATCCCGATTCCCTGGTGCGCCAGATCGGCAAGGATGGGTTCGAAGCGCTGCTCGACCAGGCTCAGCCGTTTGCCGATTTCATGTTCGAACGTCTCGGGCGCGATGCGGCTCTTTCCGGTGAGGCCGGCAAGTTCGAAGTGGCCAACAAGGCCGCGGATCTGATCCGCCGGGTGCCGGAAGGTTTTACCCGCGAGGGGTTGATCACCCGGCTCTCCAGCATGATGCGCTGGGGCGAAAACAAGCAGCGGATCGCCGAACTTTTTGCCCGCAACAGTCAGCCGAAGGCCGAGGTGAGCAAGCCCAAGGCGGCCAAGCTGACACCACTGCGCCGGGCATTGGCATTGATGGTGCAATATCCGGCGATCACCGCCGAGCTGCCGGCCATGCCTGAGCTGGCTGGCCTGCGTCTGCAGGGGATCCAGTTCCTGCTGCAACTGCATCAGCAGATCCTGACTCAGCCCGGGGTGACAACGGGTATCCTGCTGGAACACTGGCGCGGTACCAAAGAGGGAGAGATCCTGGCCCAGCTGGCGATGCACGATCTGTTTGAAGAGGTAAAGCTCGACCAGGAACCCGATATTCTGGGAGAATTGCAGGATACTTTCGTCGGTTTCATCAACCTGTTCCTGAAGCAGCGCATCGAGGAATTGCAGGCCAAGGTGGCGCAGGAAGGGCTAAGCTCTGAGGAAACTCAGGAGCTGATGATGCTGATCAGAGAGGTGCAGATTGAGAAAAGAAATGAGAGTGGGGCTTGATATTTGAGTGATTAACCCCAATATGAATACCGTTGCCCGAATGGACGGGATTAAAAGCAAACATTTTATAACCGCCTGGCCCCGACAATACTGCGGGCAGGGGTTTCTCATGACCGACGCCGCAACCAGACATAGCATGTCTGGCGGTTTTCTATTAGAATTGGCTATTTGCGCAGCAGCGCACTGTACGCGCAACCTAGCAACACCAACCGGATGAGTTCTATGGAGCAAACCCCGCAGTCTCAGCTTAAACTCCTCGTTGCCAAAGGTAAAGAACAGGGCTACCTGACCTATGCCGAGGTGAACGATCACCTCCCGCAAGACATTGTCGACTCTGACCAGATCGAAGACATCATCCAGATGATCAACGACATGGGTATCCAGGTGGTGGAGAACGCCCCGGATGCCGATGATCTTATCATGGCTGAAGGTGGTACCGCCGATGAGGACGCTGCCGAAGCAGCGGCCCAGGCTCTGGCATCTGTTGAATCCGAGATTGGTCGCACGACCGATCCCGTCCGCATGTACATGCGGGAAATGGGTACCGTCGAACTGCTGACCCGCGAAGGCGAAATCGATATCGCCAAGCGGATCGAAGACGGTATCAACCAGGTACAAAGCTCCGTCGCCGAGTACCCGGAAGCGATTACCTATCTGCTTGAACAATATGACAAGTATGAAGCCGAACAGCTGCGCCTGTCCGACATCATCTCCGGCTTCATCGATCCCAATGAGACCGACGACGTCGCACCGACCGCCACTCACATCGGCTCCGAGCTCAGCGAGGAAGATCTGGCTGACGAGGATGAAGACGAAGACGAAGACGAAGACGGTGATGGGGATGACTCCGACGATGATGGCGACGGTGGTCCGGATCCGGAAGTTGCTCGCGAGAAGTTCGGTGAGCTGCGCGCCCAGTACGAGGTAACCCGCCTCTCCATTCAGCAGAATGGCCGCGCGCACGAAGATACCCAGAATGCCATCTCCCAGCTGGCAGACGTGTTCCGTCAATTCCGCCTGATGCCTAAGCAGTTCGATCGCCTGGTCAACAACATGCGCGAGATGATGGAGCGGGTCCGCGTGCAGGAACGTATCATCATGAAACTCTGCGTTGAGCAGGCCAAGATGCCGAAGAAGACCTTCGTCGCGGCCTTCACCAACAACGAGTGCGAAACTGCCTGGTTCGAATACCAGAAGCAGGCCGGCAAGGCCTGGTCACCGCGTCTGGTGGAGATGGACGAAGACGTGCTGCGCGCCATTGGCAAGCTGCAGCAGATAGAGGAAGAGACCGGTCTGTCCATCGCCCAGATCAAGGACATCAACCGTCGCATGAGCATCGGTGAGGCCAAGGCCCGCCGCGCCAAGAAAGAGATGGTCGAGGCCAACCTGCGTCTGGTTATCTCCATTGCCAAGAAGTACACCAACCGCGGTCTGCAGTTCCTGGATCTGATCCAGGAAGGTAACATCGGTCTGATGAAGGCGGTCGACAAGTTCGAATATCGTCGTGGCTACAAATTCTCGACCTATGCAACCTGGTGGATCCGTCAGGCCATTACCCGCTCCATCGCGGATCAGGCCCGTACCATCCGTATCCCGGTGCACATGATCGAGACCATCAACAAGCTCAACCGGATCTCCCGTCAGATGCTGCAGGAGATGGGTCGTGAACCGAACCCGGAAGAGCTGGCCATGCGCATGGGCATGCCGGAAGACAAGATCCGCAAGGTACTGAAAATCGCCAAAGAGCCCATCTCCATGGAGACGCCCATCGGTGATGATGAAGATTCCCACTTGGGCGACTTCATCGAAGATACCACCCTGGCCCTGCCGGCCGATGCGGCCACCAGCGAGAGCCTGCGCAACGCGACCCGCGAAGTACTGGCCGGTCTGACCGCTCGTGAGGCCAAGGTACTGCGCATGCGTTTCGGTATCGACATGAACACTGACCACACCCTTGAGGAAGTGGGCAAGCAGTTCGACGTGACCCGTGAGCGTATCCGTCAGATCGAAGCCAAGGCGCTGCGCAAGCTGCGCCATCCGAGCCGCTCCGAAGTACTGCGCAGCTTCCTGGACGAGTAATCCTGGGCGGGTCCAACCCGTAACCGCTGTCAAAAAGCCCCGCCATGCGGGGCTTTGTTTTATCCGTGGCGATGGGGCGCTGACGATGAACCACGGAACCGCTTGAATATGGATGAAATCTCGCCAAGTGGTTGATATGCCTATGGACTGGCTAACGGACATCCCCTATAATCCACGCCGCAAAAGCACATTTCGGCCCCTTAGCTCAGTTGGTTAGAGCAGTCGACTCATAATCGATTGGTCGCCCGTTCAAGTCGGGCAGGGGCCACCAAATTTCCTAAAAAGGCCGCTCATCATGAGCGGCCTTTTTGCTTGCTGGCGTTTCGCCTCAAACAGGGTCAGGAGCCCTGATCCTGTTGGATGGGGGCCTGCTTGGGGGCGCCCGGACGTCGGGCGGGCAACATGCGCCTCACCAGATTGCTGCGCTGGCGCCAGGAGGTGTACAGGATGGCCAGCAGGTGCAGCGCTATCATCCCCTGCAGGGCCCAGGTGCACCAGACGTGCCAGTCGTCAGCCCCCAGTTCGAACCCCATCTCGGTATTCTGGAACCAGCCGGTGCCGGCGGTGGCCAGGATCAGCAGCCAGAGCGTCCATACCGCCAGCTTGCCGCTGCCGTGGTGACCGGGGGCCGGTGGCGTGCGCTCGCGCAGCTCCACCGCTTGCTGGCGAAAATCTTCCCGGCTTGGGATGAGGGCTCGCAACCGGGCATGACCCCTGGCAAACGAGAGCCCCCACGCCAGGCGCAGGCTGATCAGGGCGATGGCCAGGTAACCCAGCCGCTCGTGCCACTCCTCGCCCGCCTCGTTGAGCCAGAGGTTGCCGATACAGATGGCCGCCACACCCCAGTGGGTGAGGCGGACCAGACTATCCCAGTGGAAGGGATCAGCCTTTTTGTTTGGCATATTTGTGGTACTCCTTCTTCAGGTCGTTGACCTTGGCCAGGTGCTCGCGCGCCTTGGCTTCGTCACCCGCCTTGAGAGCCGCCAGGCTGGCGTCCAGTTCGGTCTGCACTTCGTTCATGCCTTCCAGGAACTTCTCTTTCTTGGCGGCCGGCATGTTCTTCTGCTTGGCGATGTCGAACTGCGCCTTCATCTCGTTGATGTACTTCTCCATGGTGGCGGCATCCTCGGCCTTGACCGCCTGCTTGTAGTTGAAGCCGATCTTCTTCATCGGCTGCTCCAGCTCACCGGCCATGGCGGGCAGGGTCATCAGGCCAAACATCAGGGGCAGCAACAGGGGGCGTACAGTTTTCAACATGGGATTTCCTTATTTAAACGACATGCTTATCGATTCTATGTGGCTTCTTATGAACCCTTATCTGGATTCATCACAGGCATGATGCCATGACAGTACGTGAACTGTTTGTGAATATTGCTGTTTTTTGTCACAAAGGGTAACAGGGAGGGGAGAGATGCAAGGAGGATGTTGAGCCAATCGAACCATGCCATTTGATCCATGCTGTCAGGCTGGCCGAGGGCAAGCTAAAGAGAGGGCCCTTGCGGGCCCTGTTCATTACTGCTGCTGTTCACGCTCGATGGCGCGCCAGCCGATGTCGTTGCGGTAGAAGACGCCGTCCCACTTGATGCGCCCGGCCAGCTGATAGGCCCGCTGCTGCGCCTCGGCGACCGTGTGGCCGAGGGCCGTGGCGCACAGTACGCGCCCCCCGGCGGTGACCACGGTATCACCTTCCATGCGGGAGCCGGCGTGGAATACCTTCTCGCCGCTTGCCTCTTCCACCGGCAGGCCGCTGATGGGCTTGCCCTGCTGGTAGTCGCCGGGATAACCGCCGGCGGCCAGCACCACGCCGATGGCGACGCGGGTGTCATAGATGGCCTCGACCTGATCCAGCTTGCCGGCACAGGCCGCCAGGCAGAGCTCCACCAGATCGGAGCGCATGCGCAGCATGATGGGCTGGGTCTCGGGATCGCCGAAGCGGCAGTTGAACTCGATCACCTTGGGATTGCCCTGGCCATCGATCATCAGACCGGCGTAGAGGAAGCCGGTGTAGACGTTGCCTTCGGCCGCCATGCCGCGCACCGTCGGCATGATCACCCGCTCCATCACCTTGCGATGCACCTCGTCGGTGACCACGGGGGCCGGGGAGTAAGCCCCCATGCCACCGGTGTTGAGGCCGGTATCGCCATCGCCCACCCGCTTGTGGTCCTGACTGGTGGCCATCGGCAGCACGTGCTCGCCGTCCACCATGACGATGAAGCTAGCTTCTTCCCCCTCGAGGAACTCCTCGATCACCACCCGGGCCCCGGCGTCACCAAAGGCGTTGCCGGAGAGCATGTCGCGTACCGCCTCTTCCGCCTCGCTCAGGGTCATGGCAACGATGACCCCCTTGCCGGCGGCCAGGCCGTCAGCCTTGATGACGATGGGCGTGCCCTTCTCGCGCAGGTAGGCCAGTGCCGGCTCCACCTCGGTGAAGTTCTGGTACTCGGCGGTCGGGATGGCGTGACGGGCCAGAAAATCCTTGGCAAAGGCCTTGGAGCCTTCCAGCTGGGCGGCGGCGGCGGTCGGGCCGAAGATGGCCAGCCCCTCGGCGCGGAATGCATCGACCACCCCTTTCACCAGTGGTGCTTCCGGTCCGACGATGGTCAGACCGATGCGCTGCTCCTTGGCAAACGCCAGCAGGGCCGGGATGTCGGTAGCCGAGATGGCCACGTTCTCGATGCTCCCTTCGTGGGCGGTGCCGGCATTGCCGGGGGCGACGAAGACCCGGGTTACCAGGGGGGATTGTTTGGCCTTCCAGGCCAGGGCGTGTTCACGGCCACCGTTGCCAATGATCAGTACTTTCATCGTATCGCTCGCTTCTATTCGTGGTCACGGGCGGGCCTGGGGCCTGCGCCAGTGAAAATAGCCAGGTGAAAAGAGACAACAAAAGGGCCGCCGGCGGCGGCCCTGATCCATCAGTGACGGAAGTGGCGCATGTTGGTGAACAGCATGCACATGCCGTGTTCGTCGGCGGCGTCGATCACCTCCTGATCGCGCATCGAGCCACCGGGCTGGATGACGCAGGAGATACCGGCGGCGGCCGCGGCGTCGATGCCATCGCGGAACGGGAAGAAGGCGTCGGAGGCCATGACGGAGCCCGCCACGGTTAGCCCTTCATCCTCGGCCTTGATGCCGGCAATCTTGGCCGAGTAGACGCGGCTCATCTGGCCGGCGCCGACGCCGATGGTCTGGCCGTCTTTGGCGTAGACGATGGCGTTGGATTTGACGAACTTGGCCACTTTCCAGCAGAACAGCAGGTCGTTTAGCTCAGCTTCGGTGGGCTGGCGCTTGCTGACCACGGTCAGATCCCCTAGGGTCACCATGCCAAGGTCGCGCTCCTGCACCAGCAGGCCGCCGTTGACGCGCTTGAAGTCAAAGCCTTGTGCCGGCGTGATCCATTGGCCGCACTCGAGCAGCCGTACGTTCTGCTTGGCGGCGACCGCGTCGCGAGCCGCCTGGCTCACGGTGGGGGCGATGATCACCTCGACGAACTGACGCTCGACGATGGCCTTGGCGGTGGCGCCATCCAGTTCACGGTTGAAGGCGATGATGCCACCAAAGGCGGAGGTGGGGTCGGTCTGCCAGGCGCGCTCGTAGGCGCTCAGCAGGTCACTGCCGATGGCCACGCCGCACGGGTTGGCGTGCTTGACGATGACGCAGGCCGGTTGGTCGAATTCCTTGACGCACTCCAGCGCCGCGTCGGTGTCGGCGATGTTGTTGTAGGAGAGGGCCTTGCCCTGCAGCTGGATGGCGCTCGCCACCGAGCCCGGTGCGGCCTGCTCTTCGGCATAGAAGGCGGCGGCCTGGTGGCTGTTCTCGCCGTAGCGCATGTCTTGCTTCTTGATGAACTGGCTGTTGAAGGTGCGCGGGAAGCGGGACTCCTCGTCACCCTCCTTGTTGTCACCGTAAGAGGGAACCAGGGTGCCGAAGTAGTTGGCGATCATGCCGTCGTAGGCAGCGGTGTGTTCGAAGGCGGCAATGGCCAGATCGAAGCGGGTGGCCAGTTTCAGGCTGTTGCCGTTGCCATCCATCTCGCGGATGACGCGGTCATAGTCGGCAGCCTTGACCACGATGGCCACATCTTTGTGGTTCTTGGCGGCGGAGCGAACCATGGTCGGCCCGCCGATGTCGATGTTCTCGACCGCATCGGCCAGGGTGCAATCGGGCTTGGCGACGGTGGCGGCGAAGGGATAGAGGTTGACCACGACCATGTCGATGGGGGAGATAGCGTGCTGGGCCATGATGGCGTCGTCTTGTTCGCGCCGGCCGAGAATGCCGCCGTGGACCTTGGGATGCAGGGTCTTGACCCGGCCGTCCATCATCTCGGGGAATCCGGTGTAGTCGGAGACCTCGGTCACCGGCAGACCCGCCTCGGCCAGCAGCTTGGCGGTACCACCGGTGGAGAGCAGGGCCACGCCGCGCTCGTTGAGTGCCTTGGCAAATTCCACGATGCCAGTCTTGTCAGACACACTCAGCAGTGCACGGCGAATGGGTCGAGCTTGTTCCATCACACTATCGTCCTCAGCATAACGGGGACCGTTCCATGGGAGGCGAGGCTCAACACAGAGAGTCCCCAAATAAATGGAAGTGGGGGATTTCGCAAACCGCTCTCGCCTGAAACCTGCCGCCAGGCAAAAGCGTTTTAGGAAATACCCGCTTGACGCGTCGCTCTCTTGTGGGCGCGTATTCTACACAAAAAATGTGACCCGTGGTGGATTTTTTAAAGTGACAAAGCCTTATCTGGTGCGGTGTTAAACGTTTTCTGGTGGTTTTTTGTGAAACGTTTGTCTTTTCAGTGTCTTGATGGCAAA
Organism: Aeromonas sp. S8(2024); assembly: GCF_041403085.1. Classification (NCBI taxonomy): domain Bacteria; kingdom Pseudomonadati; phylum Pseudomonadota; class Gammaproteobacteria; order Aeromonadales; family Aeromonadaceae; genus Aeromonas; species Aeromonas sp. S8(2024). The sequence continues at coordinate 92,259 of NZ_JBGLRF010000011.1, forward strand.
AGTGTGGCCGCATCCTCTTTCCCGCTGCCGACTGGCAATCGTCCGGCAAAGGGGCGATAGTGGGTGCCGGTTGTGGTTCTTGACTCATTTGGGAGGGAGAAAGGCATGTATCGGATCGGGGAGCTGGCCAAGGCGTGCGGGGTGAAGGCGGATACTCTGCGCTTTTACGAGAAAAACGGTCTCATCTCGCCGGGCATTCGCAACGAGTCCGGCTATCGCCTCTATGGCGAGCAGGACAAGCGGCGGCTGGAGTTCATCATCCGCGCCAAGTCGGTGGGGTTTTCGCTGGCCGACATCGGCGAGCTGCTGGATCTCGACACCAACAAGGCCAAGGTCACCTGCCAGGAGGTGAAGGCGGTGGCCGACACCAAGCTCGAACAGGTGGAGCAGAAGATCGTCGAGCTGACCCGTTTTCGCGACAACCTGCGGGAGCTCTCCAACATCTGCTGCGGTGGCCCGCGCTCGGCGGAGCACTGCGCCATCCTCGAGACGCTGGAGTCCGGTGCTCCCTCCCGCCACGAGCATCACGACCATGAGCACTGAGCAGCACCGGCCCCGGGTATCCGCCTTTCTCGCCCTCTCCCTCGACGGCTTCATTGCGGGAGAGGGGGGCGATCTGACCTGGCTTGACCCCTACAACGGCGACTCCCAGGAAGAGACCGGCTACGGCGCGCTGATGGCGAGTGTTGATACCCTGCTGATGGGGCGCAACACCTATGACATTGTGAGCGCCTTTCCCGAATGGTTCTATGGTGACAAGCCGGTGGTGGTATTGACCCACAGGCCCGCCGCTCCCCGTGAGCACGTCTCCTTTCGGCAGGGGGCGCTGGCGCAGGTGCTGGACGAGCTGTGGCAGGCGGGCAGCCGCCACCTCTATCTGGATGGCGGGGAGCTGGTGAGGCAGGGTCTGCAGGGGGCCCTGGTGGACGAGCTGATCCTGTTCTGGGTGCCGGTCACCCTGGGGGCCGGCGTGCCGCTGTTTGCCGGGGCCCTGCCCGGCGGCCTCAACCCCGTCTCCAGCACTCTGCTGCCGAGTGGTCTGGTGCGGGTCGTCTATCGGCCCGAACCCTTGCCGCCCGCCGCGTGAATCCTTGCACCACCCTCAGCTTGCACTCGGCTTCGGGGAGGCGCACAATCGGCGCGTTTTTCGCCACCGTGGGATCCACTTCGGCCAGGCGTTGAACAATCGCTTACTAGAGTCAGTCATCGTAAAGGAGCCGATATGGCCAAGAAGAAGGTGACTTCCGTCACCGCCGAACCCGCCTGCGAACATCAGCGCGGCATCATTCAGGACAACCACCTCAAGGCACTGGTGACCTCCCCCCTGTTCCAGGCCCGGGTCGAGCCGAGCAAGAAGGGCAAGGGCAGCTATCAGCGCAAGGCCAAGCACGGCAAGCGGTGGGAGCCCGGCCAGCAGCAGATGGTAAGCGTCTGCTGCTGAGCGGGTTCCTGCTTTGGCACCTGTCCACGATCTTGCTGCGAGGCCGTGATCAAGGCTCATGTGCTGCTCGCAATCCTCATGTGTACTTACACACTCCGGTTCCTGCGCTGCTCTTCACCTTGCTGACAGCCTCTCGTGACAGACCGTGAACAGGTTCTTGGAACCAAAACAATCAGGGCGCAAATGGCGCCCTGATTGTTTTTCTATTCGCTGGTGCTGATTCACTTTCTTGCCGCAAGAGAGTGAACCCGTATTCACTCGTCCATAAAGAGCTCGAGCAGCACGTTGAGATAGCGATGGCCGAGGGGGGTGAGCTGCCAGCTGTCGCCGAGATCTTCGATAAGCTCCTTGCTCTGGGCGATGGTCAGCATGGTTTCTACCCGCTCCAATTCAAGGCCGGTGTAGGCCTCGAACTCCGCCTTGGGGGCCGGTTCAAACAATCTGAACCGGTTCATGAAGTACTCGAGCGGCAGATCGTCCGCGCTCACCTGCCACTGCTCGTCCAGATAGGGGCGGCTCGGGTCCAGATATCCCTTGGGATGCTTCACCTTGGCGGTGCGCAGGATCTGCTGGTTGGCGAGATCCGTCACCTTGCCGTGGGCGCCGCAGCCGATCCCCAGATAGTCGCCGAAGCGCCAGTAGTTGAGATTGTGGCGGCACTGGTAGCCCGCCTTGGCATAGGCCGAGATCTCGTACTGCTGATAGCCCTTGGCGGTCAGCATGGCGTGCCCCTGCTCGTAGATGTCCCACAGGGTGTCATCTTCCGGCAGTTTGGGCGGCTTGGAGGCAAACGCCGTGTTCGGCTCTATGGTGAGCTGATACCAGGAGAGGTGCGGCGGCGCGCAGTCGATGGCCTGCTGCAGGTCGTAGAGGGCATCGTCCAGACTCTGATCCGGCAGGCCGTGCATCAGATCCAGGTTGAAGGTGGGCAGTGCGATGGCGTGGGCCAGTTCGGCGGCCTTGCGCGCTTCCTCGGGGCCGTGGATGCGGCCGAGGCGGGTCAACTTCTCCTGCTGGAAGCTCTGTACCCCGATGGAGATGCGGTTGATGCCGGCCCGCTGGAAGCCAGCGAACTTGTCCGCCTCCACCGTGCCCGGGTTGGCCTCCATGGTGATCTCGCAGTCCGCGGTGAGTACGATGCGCGCGCGCACCCCGTCCAGCAGCGCCTGCATGGCCTCCACGGAGAGCAGGCTCGGGGTGCCGCCGCCGATAAAGATGGAGGAGAGCGGGCGCCCCTGGGCCCAGTGCAGGTCCTGTTCCAGATCCTCCAGCAGGGCCGCCACATACTCGAGGTGGGGCAGCTCCCCCTTCTGGGCGTGGGAGTTGAAGTCGCAGTAGGGACACTTCTGGACACACCAGGGCACGTGGATATAGAGGGAGAGGGGCGGCAGTTGCAGCATGGGGTTTCCAGTATTCAACAATCAAAAGGGGTCGGGTTGCCCTTGTCGTCGATGACAACGGGCCGGGGCGCCGCGAACGAAACGGGGGCCGACGGCCCCCATTGTAGATGACAACGCGGCGGGAGACAGCGCTTTAGTTGACCGCCGCCAGGGCCGCTTTCAGCTTGGCCAGCGCCTGACCGCGGTGGCTGAGCTGGTTCTTGAGCTCGGCCGGCATCTGGGCCGAGGTGCAGTCATGGTCGGGGACGAAGAACACAGGGTCATAACCAAAGCCGTGCTGACCGCGCGGCTCGTCGATGATCATCCCCTCCCAGCTTGCCTGGCAGATGATGGGGGTGGGATCGTCGGCGTGGCGCATGTAGACCAGCACGCACCAGAAGCGGGCGCTTTTGAGATACTCGGGGGCCCCTTTCAGCTCGCCCAGCAGCTTGTCGATGTTCTCCTTGTCGCTGGCACCGGCGCCGGCAAAACGGGCGGAGTAGACGCCGGGGCGGCCGTGCAGCAGATCCACTTCCAGGCCTGAGTCGTCGGCTACGGCCGGCAGGCCGGTGACGCGGGCGGCATGGCGGGCCTTGATGATGGCATTCTCGACGAAGGTGGTGCCGGTCTCGTCGGCATCGGAGACCGCAAACTCGCTCTGTGGGATCACCTGGATCTTCATATCGGCCAGCATGGCGGCCAATTCTTTCACCTTTTTCTGGTTCCCTGTTGCCAGGACAAGCTTGTTCATCGAGCACCTCCGCAAAAATAATCTGCGCATTCTATGCGGGGCTGGCGCCCAGGAAAAGCGCCAATTGCCCTGGATCACCCTCGCCGGGGTCATGGCAAGATGTGGATAAAATGAATGTTTCCCGAATGGAATAACAGAAGTGATTAAATACCATTTCAATTCATTACTGTGAGTCAGTAGACTCGCGCCCCAATCCATTTCCCCATGCCACGAGGTGACTGATGCCATTGATTCTTCTGCTTGTACTCCTGGTGCTGTTCAGTCCGCTGGCCATCGACATCTACCTGCCCGCCATTCCGCAGATGGCCGAGCAGCTAGGCGCCGAGGTGACCCTGATGCAGGGCACCATTACCTGGTTCCTGTTCAGCATGGGACTGGGGCAACTGTTGGTGGGGCCGCTGGCCGACCGCTACGGCCGCAAGCCCATCGCCCTCGGCGGCGTGCTGCTCTACGGTCTGAGCGCCCTGGGTGCCGGCTTTGCCGCCAGCCTCGGCGAGCTGATGCTGGCGCGGGTGCTGCAGGGCCTCGGCGCCTGTGCCACCTCGGTGGCCGCCTTCTCGGTGGTACGTGACAGCTACGGCCCCAAGAAGAGCGGTCAGATGATCTCCTACCTGAACGGTGCCATCTGCTTCATTCCGGCGCTGGCCCCCCTGCTCGGTGGCTGGCTCACCGCCAAGGCGGGCTGGTCGGCCAACTTCTGGTTTATGGCCGGATACGCCGTCGTGGTTGGCAGCTGGCTGCTGTGGCGGATGCCGGAAACCCGTCCGGAAGAGACCCGCAGCGGCGGCCCGCTCATCAGCTGGTCGCGCTACAGCCCGGTGCTGCGCTCTCCGAGCTTCCTGTTCAACGCGACGCTGTGCATGCTGGCGATGGCGGTGATCCTGGCCTATGTCACCGCGGCGCCGGTGCAACTGATGGTGCGGCTGGGGCTGGACATGAGCGGCTTCAGCTACTGGTTTGCGGCCAACGCAGCGCTCAACATCCTGGCCTGCTTCCTGGCGCCCCGTTTCATCGCCAAGGTGGGGCCAAGACGCACCCTGCGCATCGGCCTGCTGGTGCTGCTGCTCTCCGCCATCTCCCTGAGCCTGTCGATGCACATCGATCATCCGCTGGCCATGATGGGCCCGGTGTTCCTCTCCAGCATCGGCTTTGCCATGATCCTGGGTTCTGCCGCCGGCATGGCGCTGGCACCGTTCGGTCACTGCGCCGGTACCGCCGCCGCCCTGCTCGGCCTGTTCCAGATGAGCGGCTCCGGTGCGCTGGTGGGCTTTATCGGCGCGCTGATGCACGACCCGCTGAACCAGCTGGCGCTGCACATGTGGCTGTTGCTGCCCCCGCTGCTGGTGCTGATGACCCGCCAGGGCCGGCGCTTGTGTTTGCAATAAATCCTGTGCTCTGATGGGCACACTCAGGGGGCCTTGGGCCCCCTTCTCTTTTGGCAGGCCAAAGGTTCGCCTGCATCTCATGACACAGCTACCCGTGGAGAAAACCGGATGAGCCACACAATCAATGCCGCCCTGGTGGGCTACGGCTTTGCAGGCCAAACCTTTCACGCCCCGTTTCTGACCAGCACGCCCGGGCTCTCCCTCGGCTGGGTGGTGAGCCGGGATGCCGCCAGGGTGCAGAGCGATCTGCCCGGCTGCCGGGTCGGTTCGCTGGCCGAGGTGCTGGCAGACCCCTCGGTCGATCTGGTGGTGATCGCCACCCCCAACGACACCCATGCCCCCATCGCCCGCGAGGCGCTGCTGGCCGGCAAGCACGTGGTGATCGACAAGCCGTTCGCCCTGGACCTGGCCGAGGCGCAGGCGCTGGTGGAGCTGGCGCAGAAGCAGCAGCGACTGCTCAGCATCTTCCACAACCGGCGCTGGGACGGGGACTTTCTTACCGTACGCCGCTTGCTGGCGGAGGGGGCGCTCGGTCAAGTTGCCCAGTTCGAATCCCACTTCGATCGCTATCGTCCCGAGGTGCGCCAGCGCTGGCGCGAGGCGGGCGGTCCGGGCTCCGGCCTCTGGTTCGATCTCGGCCCCCACATCCTCGATCAGTCGCTGCAGCTGTTCGGTCAGCCGGACTGGCTGCAGGCGGATCTGGCCCAGCAGCGCCCCGGTGCCCTGGCGGATGACTACTTCCACGTGGTGCTGGGCTATGGCGAGATGCGGGTCGTGCTGCACGGCAGCTGCCTGGTGTCGGCCACCATGCCGCGTTTCGTCATCCACGGTAGCGAGGGCTCCTTCATCAAGTTCGGCATGGATGTGCAGGAGGAGCAGCTCAAGCTCGGCAAGCGGCCGCCTGCGGCAGACTGGGGAGTGGACAACGAACCCGGCCAGCTCAGCCGGATCCGCGATGGTCAGCTGCAGCAGCAGAGCGTGGCCGGCGAGGCGGGGGATTACGGCGCCTACTATCGCGGCGTCTGTGCCGCCATCCGTGGGGAAGGCGACAACCCGGTGCCGGCCGGCGAGGCGCTGGCGGTGATGGCGCTGCTGGACCTGGCCCGCGACAGCGCTCGCGAGGGTAAGCGCCTGGCTTGTCAGATCCTGTCTGACTGAGGCGGTCTATGTGCGTGATGGCCGGCACCATGCAATAACCGTTTATTGCCAGCAATCACGGGGCCTGTGGCGTTTTATTGTACAAAACTGCGCCGTTTACAGTGTTTTGTATTAATGTTTGTCGCTGTAGTAGTTCTTTTCATCCAACCAACGAGAAAATATCATTGTGATACTCGTTTTCATTGGGCGCGTATGGGGATATATTTCGCGCGCCTCTTGGCTCCCGGCATATGGTTTTTTCACCGGGTGAAAGGACGCACTGTGATGGTTGTACCGACCATCTCTCCATATTTTTCTGAGGGTATGCACATGAACAAAGTACTGGTAGCCGGTATCCTGGGTCTGATGTTGACCGCTTGTGGTCAGAAAGAAGAAGCCGCCGCACCGGCCGCTACTCCGGCCGCCGACGTTGCTGCAACTGTTGAGAAAGCCGCTAGCGAAGCCACCTCTACCGTAGAGAAGGCTGCTTCCGAAGCGACTGCAACCGTTGAGAAGGCTGCCGCTGACGTAGCCACCAAGGCAGAAGCCGCAGTGAGCGATGCCAAGGCCAACTAAGCCTGCACCTCATCTGAAAAACGGGCCCGAAGGTAACTTCGGGCCCGTTTTTTATGTCCGTTCCCCGCCTTTGACGGGATTCTTGCCGGCTCGGGAACCGGTTAGAGCGCGGGGTTGAGGCGCGCGGTGAGGATATGATCCTCCCAGCGGCCGTTGATCATCAGGTAGCCTTTGGCGTACCCCTCCCGCTCGAAGCCGAGCCGCTCGAGCAGGGCGCCGCTGCGCTGATTGGCCGGCATGTAGCTGGCCATGATGCGGTGCAGGCCGTGCTCCCTGAACAGATAGTCGATGCCGGCCCCGACGATCTCCTGCATCAGCCCCTGTCCCTGGTGGGCCTGATCGATGGCGTAGCCCAGGTGGCAGGCCTTGAAGGCCCCCATCAGGATATTGGTGAAGTTGCAGGTGGCGATCACCTGCTCGCCATCCGGCTCGAGCGCTACCAGGTGCACCCCGCTGCCGTTGAAGAACTGGCCGTAGCTGTCGCGCAGCCGGCCGTGCCAGTGGCTCAGGGTATAGAAGCTCTCGTCCCGGCTGGGCTCCCAGGGGGTGAGGTGAGCGCGGTTGCGCAGATAGAAATCCAGCATCAGATCGGCCCGCTCGGGAGGCAGTACGGTGAGCCGGCTGCGGGCCGTGCACAGGTGTGGCAGTGCCATCAGTGATCCCTCTGCCCAAGCCACTCGTCGCGCAGCAGGCTGTAGTGAACGTGATCCACGACTCTGTTGGCCAGCCGCTCGGCACGGCGGGTGATCCCCTCCTGCTGCATGCCGAGGCGCTCGCAGACTGCCCGGCTGGGCTCGTTGTCGATGGCGGCGCTGATCTCCACCTTCTCCATCCCCATCTCTTCGAAGGCGTGATGGATCAGGGCCTGGCAGGCGCGGGTGATGATGCCGTTGCCCTGCCAGCGCTCGGCCAGCCAGTAGCCGATGCTGACTTTGGCCAGCGCCTTGTCGATCTGGTTGTAACCGATGACGCCGACTACCTCCCCCTGATACTCGATGGCGGTGGTCAGCCCCTCGCCGCGGGCGAATTTCTCGATGGCGTGGCGGATGAAGGTGGCGCTGTCGGCGGGTTGCTGAATGTAGGGGGGCCAGGGTAGCCACTGGGTCAGGTAGTCGCGATTCTCCCGACAGAGGGCAAAGAGTTCGCTGGCCATGTCGGGCTGCAGGAACAGTAGCGCCAGCTCGTCATCCAGTTGCCATGAAAACATCCGCACCTCCCGTTGCAGCAGGGGCCCGCAATGGGCCGTCGAACCGCCAATGTAGCCAATCAACCCCTTGTTAGCCAAGGACTTTCAGCCGTTATCAAGGCTGCGCTATCCCCATATGGAGGGGCGGCTCCGACCGTCATTGGGGCGCTTTGTCATTGTTCGGCCTTTCCTGGTGTTATTCGCCATTTTTTCGGCTCTTTACGCTACCAAAAACAGGCAACAGCAGATTCTGCTATGGATTCATGCTGGGCTGTCACATATGACAGGCAGCAATTCCGATCGCGCCAACTAGTGTAGGAGCGCTGGGCAACGGACCCGGCGTGTAATCTTCATCGACTTAAGGAAAAGACGGATGAACAAAGTCTATTTGGCCGTGGTATTGGCCTGCTGGGGAAGCGCAGCCTTGGCTGCAGAACAGGTTGACGTACATCAGGTTGCCGGCATTCAGGGAGCACCGAGCGGTGCCGCCGGCGTCAGCGCGCTGGCCGGGGATGGCGAGTTCCGCCAGGTGCGGGCAGTCAAGCTGCCCAACGGCCAGCAGCGGGTACGCTATGAGCAGACCTGGCACGGTATCCCGGTCTGGGGTCAGGTGCTGGTGGCCGAACAGTCCCTCGGTGGCCAGATCAGCCAGGTCTCCGGCCAGATCCTGCGCCAGATCGATGCCGATCTGGCCAGCCCGACCGCGGCCCTGTCGCCGGCCGATGCCGCCAGCAAGGCGCGGGCCGGGGCCAAGGGCAGCAACGAGCGGGTCAAGCTGTTCGTGATGCAGGATGACGCGGGTCAGGCCAAGCTGGTCTATCTGGTCTCTTGGCTGGCGGCGAGCGAAGAGCCGAGCCGTCCCTTCGTGATGATCGATGCCCAGACCGGCAACGAGCTCAAGCGCTGGGAAGGGATCAACCACAAGGATGCCACCGGCCCGGGCGGCAACATCAAGACCGGCAAATATTTCTACGGCTCCGACTTCGGCCCGCTGCAGGTGGATGACAACTGCCGCATGACCAGTGCCAACGTTGACACCCTCAACATGAATCACGCCACCACGGGCGGCACCATCCACCAGTTCACCTGCCCGGAGAACACGGTCAAGGAGATCAACGGTGCCTACTCGCCGCTCAACGATGCCCACTACTTCGGCAACGTGGTGTTCGACATGTACCGCAACTGGTACAACACGGCGCCGCTGACCTTCAAGCTGAAGATGCGGGTGCACTACAGCCGCAACTACGAGAATGCCTTCTGGGACGGCAGCCAGATGACCTTCGGTGACGGCGCCACTACCTTCTATCCGCTGGTGAGCCTGGACGTGGCAGCCCACGAGGTGAGCCACGGTTTCACCGAGCAGAACTCGGGGCTGGTCTACTCCGGCCAGTCGGGCGGCATCAACGAGGCCTTCTCCGACATGGCGGGGGAAGCGGCCGAGAACTACATGAAGGGCAGCAACGACTGGCTGGTGGGCGCCCAGATCTTCAAGGGCAACGGCTCCCTGCGCTATTTCGAGGATCCGACCCGGGATGGCAGCTCCATCGGCCACGCCAGCGACTACTATGACGGCATCGACGTGCACCACAGCTCGGGTGTCTACAACCGCGCCTTCTACCTGCTGGCCAACACCAGCGGCTGGAATACCCGCAAGGCCTTCGAAGTGTTCGTGCTGGCCAACCGTCTCTACTGGGGCGCCAACACCACCTTCGATCAGGGGGCCTGTGGCGTGACCAAGGCGGCGACCGATCTCGGTTACAGCGTGACCGACGTGGCGGCCGCCTTTACCACTGTCGGGGTCAATGCCACCTGTGGCGGCACCACTCCGCCCACTGGCAGCGTGCTGCAAAACGGGGTACCGGTGACCGGTCTCTCCGCCGCCAAGGGTGGCAAGCTGAACTTCACCATCGACGTGCCGGCCGGCAAGAGCCAGCTGGTGATCGCCAGCAGCGGTGGTACCGGCGATGCGGACCTCTATGTGAAGTTTGGCAGCGTGCCGACCAGCAGCAGCTATGACTGCCGTCCGTACAAGAGTGGCAACGCCGAGACCTGCACCCTGAACTCGCCCAAGGCGGGGACCTGGAACGTGCAGCTGAGCGCCTTCAGCGCCTTCTCCGGAGTGACCCTCAAGGCTAGCTACTGATCATCAGTGGCCGTTGACAACAGTGAAGCGCCGGACTTGTCCGGCGCTTTTTTTATGCGGGTTTGCCCGCCCAGCGGGCGGCCAGGGTGCGGGCGGCCTCCAGTACCCGCTCCTTGGCAGGGTTGGGGCGCTTGCCGCTGCGCCAGGCCATCATCACGTCCCAGTGATCCGGCGGCAGATCCACCACGTCCAGCTGCACCAGCCGGCCAAATTCCAGATCCCTGGCGATGGCGAGCGCCGGCATCAGGGTGATGAAGCCGTGTTCCAGCGCCAGCTCCCGCGCCGCGCTGGCGGGCTGGATGGCGTGCAGCGGGCTCGCCACCTGGCGCAGCAGACGCAACTGCAGGATCAGCTCGTCGCAGCCGGTGCCCCACTGCTGGGGGGCCAGCCGCTCGTTGGCGATGTCCTGCAGGGTCAGGCCCTGCCGCCCGGCCAGCGGATGGGTGGCACAGGCCACCGCTATGATGGGGGAGCGATAGAGCAGCTCGAGCTGGATGCCGGCGATGGCCGGACACTTGAGGATGAAGCCGACGTCGGTCTCGCCGGTCAGCAGCTCCTGCATGATGATGCCGGAGTGATCCGTGTTGCAGCGGATCTCGAAGGTCTCGTCGACCAGTGCCAGCAGCAGGGGGCCGAACACCACTGTCGTCAGGGAGGGCAGGCAGGCGAGCCGGATGCGCGGCAGGGCCGGTGCCCCCTGCATGGCCAGCCGGCCCCCTTCCAGCGCGCTGAGGGCCGCGCTCGCCGCGGGCAGAAACTGCTCGCAGGCCGGGGTGGGGGTGGCGCCGCGCCGGTGACGGCGAAACAGAGGCTGGCCCAGATCCTGCTCCAGTACGGCGATCCGCTGGCTCACCATGGGTTGCGACCAGCCGCGCACGGCAGCCGCCTTGCTGAAACTGCCGCGATTGACCACATCCAGCAGCAACTGCAGATCGTCGAGGGTCATAGCCATAAGATAATCCAATATGAAATATAGCCAGTTGTCGGCTACCACTATATCTGGCGTCCTTCCAGAATAGCAGTATCAATCGTTGTGCTTTGGCATATTGCCACACCGACTCAGGGGCTTGCAGCACCTTGAGTCCGTTTGGTGACGGCGTCATTCGGGCGACGAGCAGTAATCGATATGAATGTCATCAGAGCAGCAGGGGACGGGTAGTCATGGTGGATCGGGCAAGGCGGTTGGGGCGGTGGTTTTTGGCGTTGGATTCCCTGTTGGTGATCCTGGGGTTCTTCGTGGTGATGCCCATGATCAGCCTGCGCTTCGTGGATCAGCTCGGCTGGGCGGCCGGGGTGGTCGGGTTGGCGCTGGGGTTGCGTCAGCTGACCCAGCAGGGGCTGGGCATTCTGGGGGGCTCGCTGGCGGACAAGTTCGGGGCGCGCCCGCTCATCGTGGGCGGCATGCTGCTGCGGGCGGCGGGGTTTGCCAGCCTGGCCTATGCCCAGAGCGGCCTTGAGCTGATCCTCTCCTGCATCATCTCGGGGCTCGGCGGCTGCCTGTTCGACCCGCCCCGGGCGGCGCTGGTGATCAAGTTCACCCGGCCGCGGGAGCGGGGTCGCTACATCTCCTTGTTGATGATGCTGGAGAGCGCCGGCGCCGTGGTGGGGGCCCTGCTCGGCAGCTGGCTGCTCAACTTCGATTTCGAATACGTCTGTCTGCTGGGGGCCGGCCTGTTTGTCTGCGCCGCCCTGTGCAACCTGCTGATCCTGCCCCCCTACAAGCTCTCGGTGCGGCCGACCCCGATCCGCGCCGGTCTCGGCCAGGTGCTGGCCGACAAGGCATTCTGCCGACTGGTGCTGATCCTGAGCGGCTACTATGCGCTCTGGGTGCAGGTGATGCTGATCTTCCCCATCCTGGTCAAGCAGATGGCGGGCAGTACCACGGCGGTTGGCTGGATGTATACCCTGGAGACCGCCATCTCGCTGGCGCTGCTCTATCCGCTGGCGCGCTATGGCGAGCGGCGCTTCAAGCTGGAGAGCCGGCTGATGGCCGGGGTACTGCTGATGACCACCGGCATCGGGCTGGTGGCCTTTGCCAACACCCTGCCAGCCGTGTTTATGCTGCTGGCCTGCTTCTATCTGGGGATCGTCATCGCCGAGCCGGCGCGGGAGACCCTGATGACCAAGCTGGCGCAGCCGGGGGCGCGCGGCAGCTACATGGGCTTCAGCCGGCTGGGGCTGGCGCTGGGAGGTATGACGGGGTATGTGGGGGGCGGCGCCCTGCATGACTACGCCATGGCTCAGGGGCAGCCCTGGTTGCCCTGGCTGGTGCTGGGCACAGTGGGCGTGACCACCTTGCTGCTGCTGGCCAACTGCTTTCATCGCGAGTCGAGTCTGGCGCGGGTCAACGTCTGAATGGGCATAAAAAAACCGGCCGCAGGCGGCCGGTAAAAAATACAGTAGGCTACAGGAAGACTTAGAAGTTGTACTGCAGGGCCACGGCGACCACGTCGTCGGTGTTCTTGCCCAGCGAGTTGGTGTGGGTGCCGTTGACGTTGTCCAGCAGGTTGATCTTGTAGTCAACGTAGGCGTTGAAGTTGTCGGTGAAGTTGTACCAGGCACCGATGGAGACGTATTCGGTGGCGGTGTCATCGATGCCGCGAGCGTTGTCCTTCACGTCGGTGCGCAGGTAGGCCACGGACGGCTTGAACTTGCCGAAGGCATACTGGGCCACGGCTTCGTAGCCATCCATCTTCTCGGCGTAACCGTTGAAGGTGCTGACGTACATGTGGTCTTCACCGTGGGAGTAGGTGGCAGCCAGGTAGAGGTCGCCGACGGCGTACTTGGCGCCCACGCCGTACAGTTTGGCGTCGCTGTCGCCACCGAAGGAGGCGTTGGCAGCCTGCTCGTCGGTCTTGCCGGCCTGGTTGTAGGCGGCACCCAGGCTCAGGCCCATGTCGAAGTCATAGTTGGCAGACACGGCGAAGCCTTCGGCGGAACCCTTCGGATTCCAGGTGCTGTTGGTGCCAGTCAGGTTGGAGCGATCGGCGTTCTGCGGATCGTTGTTGCCGGTGAACTGGGCACCCAGGGTCAGGCCCTGATAGGTGTAGACGTACTGAGCCAGGCCATTGGTACGACCGGTGCCGAACACTTCGGTGTCCTTGCCCAGGCCGTCACCGCCCCACTCGGGCAGCACGTCGGTGTAGTTGTTCACGGCTTTGGTGAACAGGCCGTCCTGACGACCGTAGCTGAAGGCTCCGAAGCGATCGTGCTTGATGCCGGCGTAGGCATAACGCAGCTCGTCATTGTCGGAACCGGAGGTCGGCAGGTTGTACTCGGCAAAGCCGAAGGCCTGCATTTCCGGAGCAATCTTGGTTTCGCCGGCAACGTGCAGACGCAGGTAGCTGGCGTCGCCTTCAGAACCGTTGTCATCAGTGCCGTAGTACATGCCCTGGGCGCGACCACCGATGTCGAGCTTGGTGTCGTTCTGGTTGTAAACGGTCGCGGCTTGCGCACCACCGGCCAGCAGCAGGCTGGAGATGGCCATGGTCAATGCTGTTTTTTTCATTGTTCGTTCCTCTGGTGTAAACACTGTCGGACCTGTGCTCGGCCCTGTTGATCGGTTATCTGTTCCGATAGCCCAGAGTAGCCCTGCGAACCTTGATAGAAACTGAAGCGGACAAGGATTAATTAATGGTTTGACCAGAAAGGCAGGCATAAAAAACGGCCCAGAGAGGGCCGTTTGAACATTTGTGGAATTAAATGCTGTTTAGAGCATCATGCCACCGAAGAAGAAGCCGAGCGCCACGGCGATGGCGATGGTGGCCACACCCGGTACGAAGAAGGGGTGGTTGAACACCGCCTTGCCGATGCGGGTGGAGCCGGTGTCGTCCATCTCGACCGCGGCCAGCAGGGTCGGGTAGGTGGGCAGCACGAACAGGGCGCTCACGGCGGCGAAGGAGGCAATCGCGGTCAGCGGGCTGACACCCAGTGCCAGGGCGGCCGGCATCAGGGCCTTGGTGGTGGCGCCTTGTGAGTAGAGCAGCATGGCGGCGAAGAACAGCACCACGGCCAGCAGCCAGGAGTACTGGTTCAGCAGGTCGCCGGCGATGAGCTGGATGGTATCCATGTTGCCCTTCACGAAGACGTTGCCGAGCCAGGCCACACCCAGTACGCAGATACAGGCAGACATACCGGACTTGAAGGTGGGCATGTTGGTGACCTGGGTCACGTCCAGCTTGCACACCAGAGTCATGATGGTGGCCGCGGCCAGCATGATGCCCATGATGGCGCCGTCACGGGGGATCGGCGGGTTGGTGATGAGGCCCACTTTACCGGAGATGGCAGTGGCATAGGCCATCACGGCCACGATGGCGGCGATGAAGATCCAGACCGACAGCTTGGCGTAGGGTTTGATCTCGAGCTGGGTGGTACCACGCAGCTTGATCTGCCCCTTGGCCTTGCGCTCCAGGTAGACTTCATCCTGGTCCAGCGGCTTGCCCAGCATGTTGGCGACGAAGGCGCCGAGGATGCAGGCGATGAAGGTGGAGGGGATGCAGATGGCCAGCAGGGTCAAGTAGTCAACACCGAACGGCTCCAGCATGCCGGAGAAGGCGACCACGGCTGCGGAGATGGGCGAGGCAGTGATGGCGATCTGGGAGGCGACGACCGCGATGGAGAGCGGACGGGACGGGCGGATGCCCTGCTCCTTGGCCACTTCGGCGATCACCGGCAGGGTGGAGAAGGCGGTGTGACCGGTACCGGCCAGCATGGTCATCAGGTAGGTGACGACCGGGGCGGCGAAGGTGATGTATTTGGGGTTCTTGCGCAGGGCTTTTTCGGCCAGGTGCACCAGGTAGTCCATCCCGCCGGCCAGCTGCATGCAGGCGATGGCGCAGATGACGGACGCGATGATCATGATCACATCCCAGGGGATGTAGGTGACCAGCTGATCGCTCGGGATCTGCACCCCGAGGCCCCAGGTCAGCACCAGTACCCCCAAACCACCGGCAAAGCCGATGCCGATGCTGCCTATCCGGGCCCCCAGATAGATAGCGGCGAGCACGACGAGCAACTCGATTCCAATCATAGTGAACACTCCATTTTCCAGTTTTTTTAGGTTTTATTTGGCAGAAAAGCCAATTCCCGATGGGGCTGGGCAAGACCTATCGGGAACTGACTCTATGGGCCGGGATGATCCCGGCCCATTTGCTCGCTTATACGGTGGCTTCGCGGGTGTAACGCTTGGCCTTGTATTGCGGGTTCATCAGGTTCTCGATGGAGAGGATTTCGTCCAGCTGTTCGGCGGTCAGCAGGCCGCGTTCCAGCACGACTTCACGGACGTTCTTGCCGGTCTGTGCACAGATCTTGCCGACGATGTCGCCCTCGTGGTGGCCGATGAAGGGGTTCAGGTAGGTCACGATACCGATGGAGTTCAGCACGTGGTTCATGCAGATTTCCGGGTTGGCGGTGATGCCTTCCACGCACTTCTCGCGCAGGGAGATACAGGCCTTTTCCATCAGGCTCAGGGATTCGAACATCGCCTGACCGATCACCGGCTCCATGACGTTCAGCTGCAGCTGACCGGCTTCGGCGGCGAAGGTGATGGTGACGTCGTTGCCAAAGACCTTGAAGCAGGACTGGTTGACCACTTCCGGAATGACCGGGTTGACCTTGGCCGGCATGATGGAGGAGCCAGCCTGCATTTCCGGCAGGTTGATCTCTTTGAGTGCGGTGCGCGGGCCGGAGGAGAGCAGACGCAGATCGTTACAGATCTTGGAGAGCTTCATCGCCATGCGCTTGATGGCGCCGTGCAGCATCACATAGGCGCCGCAGTCGGAGGTCGCTTCGATCAGATCTTCAGCTGGCACATAGGCGCGACCGGTGATTTCGGCCAGGCGCTTGATGGCCAGGGCGGAGTACTCGGGCGGGGTGTTGAGGCCGGTACCGATGGCGGTGGCGCCCAGGTTCACTTCCAGCAGCAGCTCCTGGCAACGCTTGATGGACTTGATCTCTTCACGCAGGGTGACGGCGAAGGCGTGGAACTCCTGACCCAGGGTCATGGGCACCGCGTCCTGCAGCTGGGTACGACCCATCTTCAGGATGTTCTTGAACTCGGCAGCCTTGGCATCGAAAGCGGCGATCAGCGCTTCCAGGGCAAACAGGGTGGTGTCGGTGCTGTTCACCACGGCGACGCGGAAACCGGTGGGGTAGGCGTCGTTGGTGGACTGGCACTTGTTGACGTGATCGTTCGGGTTGATGACGTCGTAGCGGCCTTTTTCCAGACCCATCAGCTCGAGGGCGATGTTGGCCAGTACTTCGTTGGTGTTCATGTTGACGGAGGTGCCGGCACCGCCCTGGTAAACGTCGACCGGGAACTGGTCGAAGCATTTGCCGGTGTTCAGCATCAGGTCGCAGGCTTCCACGATCTTGTCTGCAATTTCAGGACGGATGGTGCCCAGCTCGCCGTTTGCCAGCGCGGCGGCCTTTTTGGTCAGCACCATGCCGCGGACGAATTCCGGAACGTCAGAAATCTTCTGAGAGCTGATCTTGAAGTTCTCGACGGCGCGCAGGGTGTGTACGCCGTAGTACATGTCGTTGGAAACTTCTTTGGTGCCCAGCAGGTCTTCTTCAATGCGGACGTTCTTGATGTCGCTCATTGTAATGCCTCAGAAATCAGATAAATGGAAACGATCCTCACCGAGTGGTCGCGAGTTCCTTACGCACGGTTCATCCTGAAGCACCACACATCGAGTGGGGCGGTTGGAGGCCTTTTTTGCCTCCTTCATTACTGGCGTCGATATTACCCCAATTGAGGTATCTGATATTAGACCTGGATCACTAAATTTGAGACAACCTCAAATAACTTGTGGTCATTAAACAGATATTGCAATCGACCGATTAACTTTGACAGAACAATGACTTCAATCACAGTCCGGCAAGCCGGTTTTTCTGCGGATCCGGCGCTGCGTCACCCTCCGCACTTGAAAAGTGCGCGCTGACCCCCATTTTAATCAACAGGAACCGATATCATGGTGGGTTGGCAGCGGCATCGACGGCTGTCTGGTCTGCCGGCGGTTCATTCACATTCACCCGCACTGAGGTTGTTATGGGCAAGTTGTTTCTATTGTTGGTCGGTCTGGTGGTGCTCGAGCTCACCGTGATGATCGAGGTGGGCTCCGTGATCGGCGCCTTGCCGACCGTCGGCCTGCTCATTCTGACGGCGGTGCTGGGCTCCTCTCTGGTGCGCAGCGAAGGGATCAAGACCCTGTTCAACGCGCAGCAGAAGATGCAGCAGGGGGAGATGCCTGGACGTGAGGTGATGGGGGGCATGATGCTGGCGCTGGCCGGTCTGCTGCTGATCATTCCGGGCTTCGTGACCGACTTCTTCGGCATCCTGTTGCTGCAACCCTGGCTGCGCAACAAGCTGGCCGACAAGCTGATCGGCAGCAACCAGTTCAGAATGCAGATGGGCGGTTTTCAAAGCCGTCAGCAGCCGTTCGACGAGGTGCCTGGCAGTGACCAGCCGGGTCAATCCCAGCGCGCCGGTACCACCATCGAAGGGGAGTTCGAGCGCAAGGAGTAAGTGCTGCGCTCAATCCCAGGCCATCAGGGCTTGCCCTGATGGCACAACTGCTCGAAGCGGTGGCGGGCATACCACCAGGCCAGAGTGCCCGCCGCCAGGTTCGCCAGCAGGATCCCCAGATAAATCCCCTGTTCTCCCCCCAGTTTTGCCCCCAGCCAGGCTCCTGGCAGCAAGAAGACAAACAGTCGCAAGCCGTTGAACAGAAAAGAGATGCTGGATGCCCTCACGCCATTCAAGGCGGATGCCAGCAGCATCACCATGCCCTGAAAGCCATAACCGATGGGTACCAGGTGCAGATAGAGCACGATGAGGCGCACCACCTGCGGGTGATCGCTGAACAGATCGGCGATGAAGGGGGCCAGCAGCCAGGTCAGCGCGTAGACCGCCAGCTGGAACAGCAGGGCGAAGCGCATGCAGAGCTGCAGCGCCGCCTTGGCGCGGGCCGGGTTGCCGGCGCCGCAGTTTTGCGAGATGAAGGGAGCCAGCACCGAGGAGAGCGCCATCATCACGATGAGCAGCAGGGCCTCGACTCTCGAGGCGGCGCCGTAGGCGGCCACCACCTCGGTGCCCAGTCCGGCGAAGATGGTCATCAGCACCGCATTGGCCAGCGGGTTGAGCATGTTGGTGAAGGAGGCAGGCACGGCCACGTGCAGCAGGGCGCGCCAGTGGGCCAGCAGCTGCGGGCGCGGGGAGAGGCGCCAGCGCAGCAGGCCCTCGCGGTGGCGCAATATATAGAGGCTGACCAGCATGGCCATCAGCCAGGAGAGGGAGGTGGCGATGGCGGCGCCGCGGATCCCCCACTCGGGAAAGGGGCCTATACCGAAGATGAGCAGGGGATCCAGCACGCCGTTGACCAGCCCGGCCACCGTCATCACCAGGCTCGGGGTCTTGGTATCGCCGGTGGCCCGGATGGCGGCATTGCCCACCATGGGCAGCACCAGCATGGGGACGGTCAGATACCAGATCAGCATGTAGTCGTAGATGAGGGCGATCAGCGCATCGCTGGCACCGAGCAGCCGGAACAGCGGGTGTATGGTGAGCGCCCCCGCCACGGCGATGAGGGTGACCAGCAGCACCGCCAGGAACAGGTTGTCGGTGGTGATGCGGGCGGCCTCTTCATGCTTGCCCTGGCCGAGGGCATGCCCCATCACGGCGGAGAGGCCGGCCCCCAGCCCCATGGCCAGCGAGGTGACCACGAAGGTGACCGGAAAGGTGAAGCTGATGGCGGCCAACGCCTGGGTGCCCAGCATGCCGATGAAGAAGGTATCGACCAGGTTGAAGGCGAGGATGGCGACGATGCCGAGGATCATGGGACCCGTCATGCGCAGCAGTACGGACGTCATGGGGGCTGTCAGCAGGGGATTGGGTCGGGTCACGGGCTGGTCTCTGTACATCTGGCGGAGTTCTGGCTGCTGGCAGCACAAACCGGTTTCCTGACCGGGACTCGGGCGATCCATCAAAGACCTTCATAGTACGTGAAAATATTTTTTTTGTATTTGCCCTTGAAGGGTTAACAAACGTACCCCACATCGGAGACATATCTAATTTGGCCAGGAATGGCCATTCCTCAAAGCAACACAGAGACTCATTTTGGGAGAGTTATCGATGAAAATTCGTCCACTGCACGACCGCGTCATCATCAAGCGCATCGAAGCTGAAGCCAAATCCGCTGGCGGCATTGTCTTGACTGGTACGGCGGCCCAGAAGTCCACCCGTGGTGAAGTTCTTGCCGTGGGGACTGGCCGAATTCTGGATAATGGCGACGTCAAAGCCCTCGCCGTCAAGGTTGGTGACAAGGTTATCTTCAACGAAGGCTACGGTGTGAAGACCGAGAAGCTGGATGGTCAGGACGTGCTGATCCTGTCTGAAACCGACATCCTGGCGATTGTCGAAGAGTAATCCACCCCTTTCCCCCAAGAATTGATTGAAGGACTGAACAAAATGGCAGCTAAAGAAGTCAAGTTTGGCAACGAAGCCCGCATCAAGATGCTGGAAGGCGTCAACATCCTGGCCGATGCAGTCAAGGTGACCCTGGGCCCGAAAGGCCGCAACGTGGTGCTGGACAAATCTTTCGGCGCTCCGACCATCACCAAGGATGGCGTCTCCGTCGCTCGCGAAATCGAACTGGAAGACAAGTTCCAGAACATGGGCGCCCAGATGGTTAAGGAAGTCGCTTCCAAGGCCAACGATGCCGCCGGTGATGGTACCACCACCGCGACAGTACTGGCCCAGGCCATCGTCAACGAAGGCCTGAAGGCCGTTGCCGCCGGCATGAACCCGATGGATCTGAAGCGCGGTATCGACAAGGCCGTGGTAGCCGCCGTTGCCGAGCTGCAAGCGCTGTCTCAGCCCTGCGCAGACAACAACGCCATCGCTCAAGTAGGCACCATCTCCGCCAACTCCGACGAGAAAGTCGGCAAGCTGATTGCCGAAGCCATGGACAAAGTGGGCCGTGATGGCGTCATCACTGTAGAAGACGGTCAGGGTCTGGAAGACGAGCTGGCTGTGGTTGAAGGTATGCAGTTCGACCGTGGCTACCTCTCCCCGTACTTCGTCAACAAGCCGGAAACCGGTGCCGTCGAGCTGGACGACCCCTTCATCCTGCTGGTCGACAAGAAAATCTCCAACATCCGCGAAATGCTGCCGGTGCTGGAAGGCGTGGCCAAGGCTGGCAAGCCGCTGATCATCGTCGCCGAAGACGTTGAAGGTGAAGCGCTGGCGACTCTGGTGGTCAACACCATGCGTGGCATCGTGAAAGTGGCTGCCGTCAAGGCGCCGGGCTTCGGTGACCGTCGCAAGGCCATGCTGCAGGATATCGCCATCCTGACTGGCGGTACCGTGATCTCCGAAGAAGTGGGCATGGAGCTGGAAAAAGCGACCCTGGAAGACCTGGGCCGTGCCAAGCGTATCGTCATCACCAAAGAGAACACCACCATCATCGATGGCGTGGGTGATGCAGGCCTGATCGAGAGCCGTGTGGCCCAGATCCGTCAGCAGATCGAAGAGACCTCTTCCGATTACGACCGTGAGAAGCTGCAAGAGCGCGTAGCCAAACTGGCTGGCGGCGTTGCAGTGATCAAGGTGGGTGCTGCCACTGAAGTCGAGATGAAAGAGAAGAAAGCACGTGTCGACGATGCCCTGCACGCGACTCGCGCTGCGGTGGAAGAAGGCGTGGTTGCCGGTGGTGGTGTGGCGCTGGTGCGCGTTGCTGCCAAACTGACCGGTCTGCGTGGCGACAACGAAGACCAGAACGTGGGTATCAAGGTTGCTCTGCGCGCCATGGAAGCTCCGCTGCGTCAAATCGTCATCAACGCCGGTGAAGAAGCCTCCGTCATCGCCAACGCGGTGAAGAACGGCGAAGGCAACTATGGCTACAACGCCTACACCGAACAGTACGGCGACATGCTGGCCATGGGCATCCTGGATCCGACCAAGGTGACTCGTTCTGCCCTGCAGTTTGCCTCTTCCGTTGCCGGTCTGATGATCACCACCGAGTGCATGGTCTCCGAGCTGCCGAAGAAAGATACCCCTGCCATGCCTGACATGGGCGGCATGGGTGGCATGGGCATGATGTAATTCAGCCTGGGTTACCAAACGGCTCGCTTTTGCGAGCCGTTTTTTTTATGGCGACTAGACTGAGTCTATTGTCAGTGACTTTATCCGAGGTGAACATGCGTGTACTGGGTTTGATTTCATTACTGTTTTCTCTGGCCATGCCGGCAATGGCGCTGGAAACGCCGCAAGGTCCCGTCATCCTGAAGGTGACCGGCAATGTACAACCGGCGGAAGCGACCGAAGGGGTGGTCTCCTTCGATCTGGCGATGCTCAAGGCGTTGCCGCAGCACGAGATCGTGACCGCCAACCCCTGGGTCGACAAGCCGCACAAATACGTGGGACCCAAGCTGGCCGATCTGCTGGCCGCCGTCGGTGCGGATGGCAAGGCGATCACCTTGACCGCATTGAACAGTTTTCAGATCAGGCTCAACTGGGATAAGGTCAAGCAATACGACCCGATTCTGGCCTGGCAAGATGATGGGGTCACCATGCGGGTACGGAATAAGGGACCGCTTTGGTTTATCCTACCGCTGGATCAATATCCCGAGCTGAAACGCTCGGAGTTTACTGACATGATGATTTGGCAATTGAATGCCATTGATATTCAGCATTGATGTAGTGGCTTCTGGGAGCACGAGTGAAAGCAAAGACCAAGGCGTGGCCTTTACTCATCGTTCTTTATCTATCCATCCTGCTGTTCACCGGGAGCACTCTGTATTGCCTCGCACAAATACAGAATGCGACCCGGGTGATGGAGAAGTATACCTATGACGTCTCCTGGGCCCTGATGCAGTTACAACTGGAGTTGGGGCGCTTCCTCAACTCCGTCGAGATTTACCATTATGGCGGCATCGATCACGATACCCTGATGTTGCGCTACGACATCCTCTGGAGCCGCACCCCCATTCTGCTCAGCGGCCAGCTGCGTCAGAGCATGAAGGACAAGCAGAAGACCCTGCGGCTTGTGCAGTTGATCGAAAGCAATATCCGAGAGATGGAGCCCAACATCACCAACCTGAAGTCGGGAACGCCGGATTATCAGCAGATCATGATGCGGCTGTCGCCTCTGCAGGAACCGCTCTCCTATTCCCTCGCCTCCGTGATGCAGAAGAACATCAACGTCTATTCGGGCAATGACAAGCGCTTCGGCCAGTTGCGCAATGCCCTGCTGTTCATGGTATCCGGGCTGGTGTTGTCGGTGATGCTGCTGAGCGGTCTGCTGATCCGCGAGGCGCGCCGCCATTTCAGAGTGGCACGGATAGATCCCCTGACCGGACTTTCCAATCGTCTGGCCCTGCTTGAGAAGATGGAATCCTACGCCAGCAAGGAGACGCCGTTTGGTCTGGTACTGGTGGACATCAATGACTTTCGCGACATCAACAGCAAGTTCGGTTACAACACCGGTGACTTCCTGTTGCAGGAGCTAGCGAAACGGATGCGCGGCCTGTGTGAAAACGGTGAGTGGGTGGCCAGGCTTGGCGGTGACCAGTTCGCTATGATCCAGCGCGAGAGCAGTGATCTGCGTCAGGTGAGGGAGCTGGTAGCCCGTCTGCTGCACGCGCTCAAGCAGGACATCATCATCGACAACTATCCATTCCGGCTGGAGGTGGGCATCGGCATCGCCTTCTTCCCGATGGACAGTAAACAAGCCCAGGAACTGCTCAGCCGGGCCGAGCAGGCACTGTTCCACAGCCGCAAGACCCATGTGCCGTACGTCATCTACGACAGCTCGCTGCTCAATGAGACAGCGCGCCGCAAGCATCTGGCCAGCGACATGATCATGGCGCTGGAGCACAATGCGCTCGAGCTCTACTACCAGCCCATCGTCAACCTGGAAAGCGGCCGCTGCGAGGCGGTCGAGGCCCTGCTGCGCTGGCGTCACCCTGAGCTTGGTTTCATCCCGCCCAACGAGGTGATCCAGGTCGCCGAAGAGTTTCAGCTGGCCGAAAAGCTGGGTAGCTGGGTGCTGAATACCGCCTGTGAGCAGCTCTATCAATGGCAGCAGCTGGGCCTGGTGGATCTGCAGATGTGCGTGAACATCTCTCCCGGCATGTATCAGCGCAACCTGCTGAAGCTGGTGGCCAAGGCGCTGATGGACCACCATATCCCGGCTGCCAGCCTGGTGCTGGAAGTGACGGAAGACACCACCATGCGCGAGGTGAAAAACTCCCTGCAGCTGATGCAGGACCTCAACCAGCAAGGGGTACAGCTGGCGCTGGATGACTTCGGGACGGGCTACTCGTCCCTCAGTTATTTGCAGAAACTGCCGGTCAGCAAGGTGAAGATCGATCGCTCCTTCATTCAGGGGATCGATACCTCCATCGAAGCGTCCGAGCTGGTCGCCAACATCTGCCGGATGGGCTCCATGCTGGGCAAGAGTCTGGTGTGCGAAGGGATCGAAACCCAGGCCCAGCTCGACGTGCTGCGCACTTTGACCGACATCCATCTCTATGGTCAGGGTTATCTGTTCAGCCGTCCCGAGCAGGCGGAGAAGGTCTATCAGACCCTGCTGGAGATGGAAGAGGAGTGGCTGGAGCGGCGTCAGCCCGACAAGGCGTATTTAATTTAGCCAAAGTGCTCATGTCTGGCCTAAGATGGCCGATAGTCTTAGGGCAGGAGGTACACCATGGATATATCTAGTTCTGCATCTGCGTCATTTGGTTCTGCATTGATGACGGCCAGCCTGGCCAAGAAACAGCAGACCCAAGAAGGTGAATCTGCATTGAAACTGCTGCAAACAGCGGCTCAATCAGCACCGGTTGCACCGACATCGGCCAACGCTTCTCTGGGAAGTAAAATCGATATTCGCGTCTGACCCTAACGAAAAAGCCCCCATCTAGTCGATGGGGGCTTTTTTATGTCTGCGATATCGCAATGTCTCTCTTGGCTCAGACCGGAAAAGGGGCTGGTGCCTCGAAGGTCATCCGTTCGCCGCTGCGGGGGTGGCTGATGGTCAGGCTGGCCGCATGCAGATAAAGGTGCGGTGCCGCCGCCAGCGCCTCCGGATTGGCGTAGAGGTTATCCCCCAGAATGGGGTGCCCCAGCTCCAGCATATGAACCCGTAGCTGATGGGAGCGACCGGTAATGGGAGTCAGCTTGATCAGGCTGTTGCTATTCTCCACCTTCAGCTTCTGCCACAAGGTCAGGGCGTGACGCCCCTCCTCAAAGTCCACCTTCTGCTTCGGGCGGTTGGGCCAGTCGACGCAGAGCGGCAGATCCACTTCACCCGCATCCAGTTCCGGCTCGCCCCACACCCAGGCCAGATAGTGCTTCTCGGTTTCCCGCTCGCGGAATTGCCGGCTCAGCTCCCGGTGAGAGTTGGGATTGAGGGGGATCACCAGCACACCTGTGGTCGCCATGTCGAGACGATGGGCTGCCGCCGCCTTGGGGTGCTGTTGCTTCACCCGATGGAGCACGCTGTCTTCATTCTCGGGGCCGCGCCCGGGGACGCTCAGCAGGCCAGTGGGCTTGTTGACCACCATGATGTCCTTGTCCTTGAACAGGATATCGAGCCAGGGTTCCAGGGGCGGTGAGTATACAAACATAGCGTCTCGCATCTTTGGTCAAAGCGGGGGCAAGTCCCCATCAGTTATGGATTACCACGATAAAAGTGCATGGCAGCCAACTCGCGTTGGGTCTGGTCGTTATCAACCAGACGATGCTTTCACAGTTTTATCAGTTATGGGTAACCACGATAAAAAGTGCATGGCATCCAACTCGCGTTGGGTCTGGTCGTTATCAACCAGACGATGCCTTCACCGTTTCATCAGTTATGAGTAACCACGATAAAGCGGATGGCATCCAGCTTGAGTTGGGTCTGGTCGATCAGGTGGTGCAATTCTGCCTGCAGATTGCGCAGATAATCCAGTTCGCTGTCGCGCACGTTCGGGTTGACTGCCTTGAGCGCCTCCAGACGATCGAGATCCTGCTGCAGAGTTTGCGCCATCTGGGCACGGGCCTGGTCGACAATATTCGCCTTCAGTCCTTCGGCAATCGCCTGGCCCTGGCCAATCAGACCGTGGATCACTGGCTGGGAAGCGGTGACCAGTTTGCTGCCCAGGTGGCGGTTGACCGGCGTCAGCTGGCGGTTGAAGGCATCGAAGGCCACCTTCTCACCCAGGTTGTTGCCGTTCTTGTCCATCAGCAGCCGGATCGGCGTCGGTGGCATGAAGCGGTAGAGCTGGGGATGGGCCGCAGACTCGGCGACGAAGATCAGCTCCAACAGGATGGAGCCGACCGGCAGCGCCTTGTTCTTGAGCAGAGCCACCGAGGTGGCACCGATCTCGGAGCCGAGGATCAGGTCGATACCGCCGCGCATCATGGGGTGATCCCAGGAGAGGAACGACATGTCGTCCCGCGACAGGGCGGTGGTGCGATCAAAGGTGATGGTCATGCCGTCTTGCGGCAGGCCCGGGAAGCTCGGCACCAGCATGTGATCGCCCGGCATCAGCACCAGCGCGTTCTCGCCGCGATCATCTTGATTGACGCCAATCTCGTCGAACATCTTGAGGGCGAAGGAGATCATACCGGTGTCGTCATCTTCGGCAGCCAGCTTCTCGACCAACTGTTTGGCAGCTTCGCCACCGCTGGAGTGGATCTCCAGCAGACGATCGCGGCCCTGTTCCAGTTTGGCCTTGAGGGGCTCGTGCAACTCGCGGGTGCGGGTCAGCAGCGCTTCGAGGGTCGCCTGCTCACCGGTGTTGGCGGCCAGCAGCTCGAACAGCTCGTCACGCACCGCTTCAAACACCGGGCGTGCGGTCGGGCAGGTCTGCTCGAACGCATCGAGGCCATCGTGATACCAGAGCTGCAGGGCGCGCTGGGAGGTGCCCTCCAGATAGGGAACGTGGATCTCGACAGTGTTCTGCTGGCCGATGCGATCGAGACGGCCGATCCGTTGCTCCAGCAGATCCGGGTTGAGGGGCAGGTCGAACAGCACCAGATGGCTGGCAAACTGGAAGTTGCGACCCTCGGAACCGATCTCGGAGCAGAGCAGCACCTGGGCGCTCCCCTCAGTTTGAGCGAAATAGGCGGAGGCCTTGTCCCGCTCGAGGATGGACATCCCCTCATGGAAGACAGCGGCGCGGATCCCCTCGCGGGTACGCACGGCCTCTTCCAGTGCGATGGCGGTGGCCGCTTCGGAGCAGATCACCAATATCTTCTGCTGGCGGGCAGAGATCAGCAGTTCCAGCAGCCAGTCAACGCGCGGGTCAAACTGGGTCCAGCTGGCGTTGTCGCCTTCAAACTGCTGGAAGATCTTCTCGGGGTAGAGGTAGCGCAGGGCGCGGGTCTGCAGATCGCCGCCGTTGCCACCCATCATGCCCATCACCTTGATGGCGGTTTTGTACTGCTCCGGCAACGGCATGGGATAGACGTTGAGATGACGCTCTGGGAAGCCCTGAATGTTGGCGCGGCTGTTGCGAAACAGCACGCGACCGGTGCCGTGCTGATCCAGCAGCTTGGCGACTGCCTGCTGACGGGCGGCCGCATCAGTGAGATCCAGACCATCAAGTTGGCCTGCCAGGGTCTGTTTGGCCGCTTCGCTCAGGGCCTCGCCATCCAGCAACTCCTGGGCGGCACTGGCGACTTGACCATAAGCCTGTTCCTCGGCGAGAAAGGCCTCGTAGTCGTAGAAGCGCTCGGGGTCGAGCAGGCGCAGACGGGCAAAGTGGCTCTGATGGCCCAGCTGGTCCGGAGTCGCGGTCAGCAGCAGCACGCCTGGCACCTGTTCGGCCAGCGCTTCCACCATTTCATAGGCACGGCTCGGCGCCTCCTCGCTCCACTCCAGGTGATGTGCCTCGTCGACGACCAGCAGATCCCATTCGGCTTCCAGCAACTGTTCGAAGCGGCGGCGCTTCTTGCGCAGGAAGTCGAGGCTGCAGATCACCAGCTGTTCGGTTTCGAAGGGGTTTTCCGCATCGGCAAAGGCCTCGATGCAGCGCTCCTCGTCAAACAGGGAGAAGTGCAGGTTGAAGCGGCGCAGCATTTCGACCAGCCACTGGTGCTGGAGCGTTTCGGGCAGCAGGATCAACACGCGATGGGCGCGGCCGGAGAGCAGCTGCTGATGAATGATCATGCCCGCTTCAATGGTCTTGCCGAGGCCCACCTCGTCTGCCAGCAGTACGCGCGGGGCATAACGGTGGCCTACTTCATGGGCGATATAGAGTTGGTGCGGGATCAGGCTGACCCGTCCACCGGCCAGACCGCGGGTCGGATTGCGACGACGTTTGTGCTGGTTGACCAGCGCTTCGTAGCGCAGGGTAAAGCGGGACATCCGGTCGATCTGGCCGGCGAACAGGCGATCCTGTGGCTTGTTGAACTTGATGAAGTTGTTGAGAAACACTTCCTTGAGGGCAACCGGCTCATCATTGTCGGTGCGAACACCAACATATATAAGCAGGCCATCTTTCTCCTGCACTTCATCGACCATCATGGTCCAGTCTTCGTGACTGGCTATCTGATCGCCCACATTGAAGCTGACCCGGGTGACCGGCGCCTCTTCTTTGGCATACATGCGGTTTTCACCGGTAGCCGGAAACAACAGGGTAACCATGCGTCCTTCAACAGCAACGACAGTCCCCAAACCCAGATCCGTCTCTGTATCACTAATCCAACGCTGGCCAAGTGCAAAAGGCATTAAACTCTCCAAAGCCCAAGAGTGTGTGAATCGCAAAGGGGCGCTATGTTACCCGAAGGCGTGAGCGCGATCACCATGGATATGGCGATGGTGGCAGCCATTTCATCCTGCTGTGGATCCAGCTCTTGCCCTGTATGATTGAAGATAGATGGCGTTGACTACGGGCGAGGAAATTGCTGGATTAAGCGACTTCTTGATTGATTGTTGAGCGGTTGAACGATTTCTTCGAATTTAATGCGAATTGTCGCTTGCAAGCGTGATCCAGATCCCTATAATGCGCCTCCATCGACACGGCAAGCGGCAACGCAAACAACCAGGTCGGTAACCTCGAAAAGCCTTTGAAAATAAGGCTTGACTCGAGAAAGCGGTTGAGTAGA
>NZ_JBGLRF010000012.1:0-110556 GCF_041403085.1 Aeromonas sp. S8(2024)
GGCAAAAGTAGCAAGCTACTTTCCCGCTGCCGCTCGACTTGCATGTGTTAGGCCTGCCGCCAGCGTTCAATCTGAGCCATGATCAAACTCTTCAATTTAAGTTTGGTTGCCTATAAAGGCGGCTCAATGAATTGCTGAATTAACTGCTGCAACTTAAAAGTTGCTTTGGTCACTTCATCAGACATTGAAAATCAAAAATTGTTTTTGATGTTCGATGCTGTGAGTGCCCACACAGATTGCTTGATTCAAATTGTTAAAGAGCTGGGTCTGAAACTATAACCCTCACCAGCTTGCTTTGCAAGCCAGACCAGACGCGCACTGCGCCGTGCTGATGGAGGCGCATTATAGGGATATGATTCTCGCTGACAAGCGAAAACTCCGTGTTTTTTTGAAAAAGACGTTCAAGTGTTTAACTAACCACCAATCAGGATAAAAAGCACTCCAGCAATAACCCAAAAGAGGCCCACTCCGGCTATTTAGCGTTACCGCCTGGTATGGCCATCCCACTACAGACATGCCAAGACGGCACAGATGCAGAAACGAAAAGGGCCCCTTGGGGCCCTTCGATATCACGGGTATCTCTATATCTCAGATAGAGAAGCTGGAACCACAGCCACAGGTGGTAGTTGCATTGGGGTTGGTCACGGTGAAGCGGGAGCCTTCCAGACCTTCGGTGTAATCCACACTGCCGCCAACCAGATACTGCAGGCTCATGGGATCGATCACCATGGTGACCCCGCTCTTCTCGACCACGGTATCCCCTTCGTTGATCTTCTCATCGAAGGTGAAACCATACTGGAAACCGGAGCAGCCACCGCCCGTGATGTACACCCGCAGCTTGAGCTCGGGATTTTCTTCTTCGGTGATCAGGGTCTTCACCTTGTTGGCTGCCGCATCCGTCATCTGGATGGGCAACGGGGCTTCTGCTACTGCACTCATTACTGACCTCACAACCGTTAAATCCACAAACATGGAAACCGCGAAATTATCCAATACCCGACCATTCAGTTCAAGTATTCACCAAGCTTCTTACTGTGCGGCCGGCACCGGTGCCGGTGGAGCGACCACCAGCGGCTTGATCACCTCGCCCCATTCGGCCAGCAGCTCCTGGGCCGGTTGCCGGCCATCCTTGCTGATGGTGATCCGTACCCGGTCCGGTACAAAGCCTTCCGGCAACTGCCAGTTGCCTTCCAGCAGCTGGAAGTAACGCAGTGCATAGCGCCCCTCTCCTACCTTCATTCCCAGCTCACGGCTGCCGAGGGTTCTGGGCTTGTCACCCTGGCTTCCTTCCACCTTTATCTGTACCTGACCGCGGAACAGCTCGCGCTTCTTGGCGGGCTGGGTCAGCGCCAGCCGATAGTGATAACGGCCAGGGATACTGGTCTCCTGCAGGATGAGGTTGTCGATCACCACCCCCACCTGCTCGCCGGTGGGACGCATGATCCGCTCGAAGAAAGCCAGCTGGCGCTTCTGCTCCTGCACCTGGGCTTCCTGATCCTTGAGCGCCTGTTGCAACTGCTCGAATGCTGCCTTCTGGGTAGCCAGCAGGGTCTCCTTGATGCCGAGCTCGCTCTTGAGCTGGCCAATGGCCTTGGCCTGGCGTTCCAGCGTCTCCTGCTGAACCGTCAGCAGGCTGCTCTGGGCCAGCTCCTGGCGATTACCGACGAAATAGCCGATGAGCGCCCCCACCATCAGCACTGCCAACCACTTCATTATCTGGGACATAAGGCCTCTTTTGTTACTGCGCATACTGCGGCCACGCTCCCTTCACTATACGCGACACAAGCAGATTCAGGCCGGCAGACAAAGAGTTAACCGGCACTGGCGCCGCTTTCTCCCCGCTTTTGACGCGCCGCGAGCCGTAAAGTTCGCTCCAGGATCTGGGAATAGATGGGGCGGCCCCCCAACCACTGAGCCACCAGGGTCGCACCGACCGTGGTGATCATCATGGGCAGGATCAGCTGATAGTTGTCGGTCATCTCGGTCACCAGCACTATGCCGGTGATGGGCGCACGCACGGTGGCAGCAAACAGCGCCCCCATACCGGCGATGGCAAAGGCGCCCGGTTCGATGCCAAGTTCGGGGAAGGCCGAGTGGAACAGGTGACCAAACACCACCCCGAACAGGGTGCCCAGCGCCAGGGTCGGCGCGAATACCCCACCCGGCGCGCCGGAGCAGAAACAGACCAGAGTGGCGACCAGCCGGATGGAGAAGATGAGGAACAGGGTGGCCATCGCATACTCCCCGCCCATCAGGTGAGGGATAAGCTCGGTGCCGCCACCGGTCACCGCCGGGGCGAACAGCGACAGCACGCCGAAGGTGCCCGCCACCAGCATGCCGATGGCCACGAAGCGATGGCGCTTGTTTTGATGCAGTGCCAGATAACCATCCTGGCAGGCCAGCACCAGCTTGTTGAAGACGAACCCCAGCACGCCGAAAGCGGCCCCCATGAAGAGGAACAGCCAGAGCGCCTTGAGAGCCGGTGCATCGTAGTGAGGCAAGCTGATCACGGCCCCCTGCCCCTTCATGTTCTGCAGCATCAAGGTCGCCATGATGGCGGAGATGCCCACCGCCTTGATGGCCAGAAAGGAGTAGCGAAACTGCGGTCGCATCTCCTCCATCACGAACAGGATCCCCGCCAGCGGCGCATTGAAGGCGGCGGCCAGACCGCCGGCCGCACCGGCCGCCAACAGGGCATGGCCGTGCTCCTTCGGCAGCCGGAAGATATCCGCCACCATCTTGCCGAGGTTGCCGCCGATCTGCACCGAGGGCCCCTCCCGCCCCAGCACCATGCCGGAGCTCAGGGTGCAGATACCGCCGAAGAACTTGACCGGCAACACCCGCCACCAGCGCACCGGCCGCAGTTCGTCCATGGCCCCCTCGATCTCGGGAATGCCGGAGCCCCCCGCCTCCGGCGCAAAAGTATGGGTCAGGAAATAGCCGATCATCCCCAGTAGGGCGCTGAAACCGAAGCCGAGCAGACCGAGCTGCCACCAGGGGCGATCGGCCAGCAGATCGACACGCTGCTGCGCCAGCCAGTGGACGCCGGACTCGAACAGTCCACAGACCAGCCCGGCCAGGGTTCCGACCAGTGCCGCCAACAGCAGCACCAGTAGAGGCATCTTGTCTTGATGAATGATCCGCCGCAGGACGGGGCCACGGGGAGGCGAGAGCGGTTCGGCAGAGGATAAAGCTTGTTGCGACATGAAAAAAACCACATTCGTTTGCTGACGGAGGTGACGACATCCAGCCTGCTGCCCGGCTGCCCAGCACCGGGCCTTTCTGCTATAGTCGGCCCGTTTCATTTAACACGGGGCAGTCCTTGGCCAGGGAGTCAAGAGCGCAAGCATACTCCAGCTCCCCCCGACTGCCGAGCCGCAATCGGCCACCTGCACCTGTGTGACGACCAAAATCCCATTAAGGATGATCCATGTCAAAATCAGATCAGCTGTTTGAACAGGCCCGCCAGACCATTCCGGGCGGCGTCAACTCACCGGTCCGCGCCTTCAATGGGGTCGGCGGCACACCCCGCTTCATCGATCACGCCGATGGCGCCTACCTCTATGACGTGGACGGCCAGGCCTACGTGGATTACATCGGTTCCTGGGGCCCCATGCTGCTGGGTCACAACCACCCGGCCATCAAGGCCGCCGTCATCAAGGCCGTCGAGAAAGGGCTGAGCTACGGCGCCCCCACCGAGATCGAAGTGCTGATGGCCGAGAAGGTACGCCAGATCGTCCCCTCCATGGAGCAGGTGCGGATGGTCAACTCCGGCACCGAGGCCACCATGAGCGCCATTCGCCTGGCCCGCGGCTACACCGGCCGCGACAAGATCGTCAAGTTCGAAGGCTGCTACCACGGCCACGCCGACTCCCTGCTGGTCAAGGCCGGCTCCGGCGCCCTCACCCTGGGTCAGCCCAACAGCCCGGGCGTGCCTGCCGACTTTGCCAAGCACACTCTCACCTGTGTCTATAACGATCTGGACTCGGTACGCGAGGCCTTCAGCCAGTACGGCAGCGAGATCGCCTGCATCATCGTCGAGCCGGTGGCCGGCAACATGAACTGCATCCCGCCGGTACCTGGTTTTCTGGAAGGGCTGCGCGCCATCTGTGACGAGTTTGGCGCCCTGCTGATCCTGGATGAGGTGATGACGGGTTTTCGCGTCTCCCTGCGCGGCGCCCAAGGCCACTACAACATCGACCCGGATCTCACCACCCTCGGCAAGATCATCGGTGCCGGCATGCCGGTCGGCGCCTTCGGCGGCAAGAAGAAGGTGATGCAGCACATCGCTCCGACCGGCCCGGTCTATCAGGCAGGCACTCTTTCCGGCAACCCGGTGGCCATGGCTGCCGGCCTCACCATGCTGGATCTGCTGCTGGAGCCGGGCCTCTATGAACAGCTGAGTGCCAAGACCGCCCGGGTTGCAGAAGGGCTCAAAGCCGCCGCCGCCAAGCACGGCATCCCGCTCGCCATCAACTACGTGGGCGGCATGTTCGGCTTCTTCTTCACCGAAGAGCCAGAGATCACCCGTTACGAGCAGGTGACCCGCTGCGACATGGAGCGCTTCAAGCGCTTCTATCACCTGATGCTGGAAGAGGGCGTCTATCTGGCGCCGAGCGCCTACGAGGCGGGTTTCCTGTCGCTGGCCCACGGCGACAAGGAGATCGAACACACCCTGGCCGCCGCCGAGCGCAGCTTCGCCAAGCTGGCCGGCTAAGTAGTCGCCATCTGTCGCACAAGGGCCCTTCACGGGCCCTTTTCATCCTCCCCTCGTCATGCCCGCTGCCGGTGCAATCTGCACGTCGGCAACCGTGATTTGTCACCAAACGGTGCAACCTCCACCACAGTCGTTGTCATAAAGCAGGCCCACAATTTGCAGCCGTCAGCAAGACCCACCCTTTGTGAGCGAGGTAGGTATGGCGGAAATGAGCCCCATCGATGTGCTGCGACGCTATCAGGAGTACGAAGCCGAACTGGCCCCCCTGCTGCTGGGGCTGCTGACGGCGCCACCCGATTCACTCAAGGATTACCCCTTTATCCTGCATCAGGTGCCCAGCCGGGAACCACTCGGGATCCTGCCGCCAGTGCCGGCGCCGCAAGCCCGTTTGCATCTGATAGTGAGAGGTCATGGCCGTGAGTTGACCCTCTGCCTGAACCAGCTTATCGCCTGGTTGATGGGGGACAGGGAGCGGCGCCGGGCCATGCCCTGGTTCAAGGGGGTTTATGTGGTGCTGAGTCTGGCGCTGTTTCTGATCGTCGCGACGCTCATCTGGCACGGGCTGGAGCAGCTCTATCTGCTGCTGTGCGGAGCGCAGCAGAACCGGCTGGGGGCCTTCAGTGCCATCATCTTCCTGACCCTGGCGCTGGCGGTATTCGATCTGGGCAAGACCATTCTGGAAGAGGAGGTGCTGCTGCATAAGGACATCTTTCGCCACAGCGCCATTCGCCGCACCATTACCCGTTTCATCGCCGCCATACTGATCGCGGTCTCCATCGAGGGGCTCTTGTTGCTGTTCAAGGGATCATTAGGCCAGAGCGAACTACTCTGGCCGGCGGTGGGGGTGATGGGGTGCGCCGTGGGGCTGCTGCTGGCCCTCGGGCTCTATGTGTTTCTGGGGGCCAGGGCCGAGGCGGCGCTGGTGCAGGCTAGCCTGCGACCTCTGCCAGCCGAGGTTGTGGCGCCCGCCAAGAAACGTACCTGGTCCAGGAGGTATAGATAACGCTAAAGGCCTGCAATCACATCAATACTCCACGGCCAGCACCGGCACGCGCCGTACTGGCTAACCAGTGACGCCTGCCAGCCGGGGTTGTGGCGCCCGCCGCGCCGCCCGCCAGGAAGCGTACATGGTCCAGGAGGTATAGATGACGATGAAGGCCACCAGCCATTTGAGCATCGCCATGTCCATGGATTTGACCAGCATGGCCGCCAGCACCACGCCGACCGGACCGAAGATGGCCACCGCCAGCACAGCCTTGGCGTCGAAGGCCCCCTTGCGGATGAAGGTGCCCGCCGAGAAGACGCTGAGCACGGCAGTGGAGCCCATCATGATGGGGAAGGCCGCCAGCGGGTTCATGCCGAGCAGATAGACCAGGGTCATGCAGGGGGCGAACAGGCCGATGCCCACGTTCATCAGCACACCAAAGAGGAAGTTGCCGGCGAGCGCTATCCCGAGCTTGTAACCGGTCAGCCCCATGGCATCGCCACCAAGGGGGAAGAGCCCCAGCAGGCCGGCGAAGATGAGGCCAGCCACCACCAGCAGGGAGACCGCCATCACCAGCCGGATGGTCTGGCGATCGAACGAGGCGACGTGGCGCGCCCCCCAGGCCGCGCCGGCAGCGGCGGCCACCATCATGCCGATGAGGGTGAGCGGATCTACCTGCACGGCGCCGATGAAGATCAGCGACTGGGTGACCGTCGGCAACACGCACTGGCCGTTGAGGGTGCCCGGCAGCAGCCGATCGTCGATCAGCTTGAACTGCTTGTAGCAGGCGGTCTTCACCGCGAAGCTGCCGACCCCCAGGGTATCGAGAAAATTGGCGACAAAACCGATGGCCGCCACCGGCCAGAAGGGGGTCGACTCCAGCTCACCCTGTTGCCGCTTGTGCCACCAGGCCCGTACCAGCATGAAGATGAAAGCCAGCGCACAGATGATGAATATCAGGCGCAAAAGATTAATTAACATACAGAGTTCTCCAGCAACGGGCGGCGATTCTAAGGCAGCAAAAATAAAAAATCTTGGCCCTGATCAAGCATTCATCCCTTGCAAACGATTCCTTGGAGAAACTCTTGTTAGGCACGCCCGAACGAATCTGCTAATACTTCTCTATGAGGGCCAGCAGGCCTGGGGCTGCCGGTGGTAGTCATGGTCATTTCGCGACGACCACAGTCACCGGCTGGAAGTAGACAAAAAGAAGGCCGGTATGCACCGACCTTCTTTTTTTATTGCTGACTCGCCGGCGTTTTGCTCGCCAGCCACTGCCAGCCCGGCAGGCGGGGCAGCCGCCGGGCGATCCAGCCGATCAGCGCATCCGACAGCCCGGTCGACAGCAGCAGCGGCAGGCAGAGCAGGGTCAAGGAGAGGGCGCCGACATAGACATCCGTCAGCCAGTGGGCGCCGGAGAGGATGCGGGGCGCCGAGAACAACGGCACCATCAGCAGCGCCGTCACCCCGGCCCAGCGCGGCAGATAGCGCAGGGCAAAACCGGCGAAGATCATCAGGAACAGGGCGTGATCGCCGGGGAAGCTGTCGCTGGACGAATCCTTGGTCGGGATCCCGCTGAGCTGGGTGACCCGCAGTGCATCCGCCACCATCAGGGTCGGGCTGGGTCGACTGACAGGCAGCAGATGGCCAAACTGGTTGATCACCAGGGCCCCCAGCAACATGACACACCCCATGGCCACCAACCGGCGACGCCCCTGCTCGTCCGCACGCCAGAAGCAGCGGGAGAGGATAAGCCCCATGCAGGTCAACACCGCCAGATCGAACAACCGGTTGTTGGTCACCGCCACCAGATCGGCCCACCATTGGGCCTGACCCAGCCAGCCATTGACCAGATGGAAGACGACGAGATCCCACTGATCCCAGGGGCCGTGATCGGGCAGAGCAGCCCAGCTGACGGCGATGAGACCACCCAACAGATAACAGGGTATAAATTTGCGCATACGGACTCTCCTCCCCGAAAAATGGGGCCGTATTTTAGAACATAAGAAGCGTGACGTGAATCACACAAATGAGGGAGGAAGCAAAGTTCATGGGGAAAACAGAGCGGTAGAGAGGGCTCCATTTAAGCCCCCCCCCCTGGAATGTTCCGATCCAGATGGCGGGCTTGGCCGTCCCCGACCTTGCGGCTAGTATGGAGCTCTTCCCTTTCGCGAGATGAACAGCAATATGCGCAGCTACCTCAGGATGATGCTGTTTGCCCTTGGCCTGCTGGCCGGTGTGCAGATCCCGGGTCTGATCGACCTCTACTACCAGCGGCTGGATGCCCGGCTGCAACAGGCCAGCCTCAGCCTTGCCCCCTTTCAGGAGACGGCAGACCAGCACTTCGACGGCGATCTGACGGCCCTGGTCAACCACTACCGCACCAACCCGGATCCGGTCTTCGCCAAGGATGCGGCCAGCCTGCAACTGCTGGTCAGCCAGCGTCAGACCCTGCAGCAGGAGAGCGTCTACAAGGATGCTCCCTGGTACCGACAGCTCT
This sequence comes from Aeromonas sp. S8(2024), assembly GCF_041403085.1. NCBI lineage: Bacteria > Pseudomonadati > Pseudomonadota > Gammaproteobacteria > Aeromonadales > Aeromonadaceae > Aeromonas > Aeromonas sp. S8(2024). The sequence continues at coordinate 8,203 of NZ_JBGLRF010000012.1, forward strand.
CCCACCTGCTGCTGCGCGCCGAGCCCCAGCTCTGGCAGGATACCCTACAAAACTACAGCTATGTGGTACCGCTCAAGCAAGCCGCCATCGTCTGCGGCATGGCGGCGGGGTTGCTCGCGGCCCTTGTCGGCGATCTGCTGCTCGGCCTTCTGCTGCTGCCGTTTCGCCAGCGCCAGCCCAGGGTACGCTACGGCCAGCGCTGATCCCTCAGCCAGTCCCCGCCAACAACAAGGGGGCCCGCGGCCCCCTTGTCGTCTCTTGCTCTCCCCTACAGCTCGTAGGGCAAGCGCGATTCGCTGACCAGCCGGTTGAGCGCCTTCACCACCTCGGGATCGAACTGACTGCCTGAGCGCGACATGATGTACTCCATGGTCTGGGCCAGCGACCAGGGCTCCTTGTAGGGGCGCTTGCTGAGCAGGGCGTCGAACACGTCGACCACCGCCACGATACGGGCCGACAGCGGGATCTGCTCGCCGGCCAGCTGCTCCGGGTAACCCTTGCCATCGAAGTGCTCATGGTGGCCACGGGCGATCTCGGCCCCCAGCGACAGATAACTGGTCCCCTCCACCATCTCCCCCGCCTTGTGCAATATGCTGGCGCCGATGTCCGCATGCTGCTCCATGATGGCCCGCTCGTCCGGCTCGAACCGCCCCGGCTTGTGCAGGATGTGGTCCGGCGTGCCCACCTTGCCCACGTCATGCAGTATGCTGGCCATGCCGATCATGTCGACGAAGCCGGGGGTCAGCTCGTCGGGATAGGCTCCCGCCTGTTGCAGCTCGGCCACGATGGCATCGGAGAGCTTCTGCACCCGCAGCACGTGATCGCCGGTATCCGAATCGCGAAACTCCGCCAGCGCCGCCAGCGCCACCACGGTTGCCTCCTGGGCGCGCAGCAGCTGGTTGTAGAGATAGAGGTTGTCATACGCCGCAGAGATCCGCTGGCAAAACACGTCCAGCAGATCGCACTCGAGCGGGTCGAGCGGCTGGGTAGGGGTGAAGTTGAGCACGAACTCGCGCCCGTTCTGGGCGGCGATGTAAAGCGCATCCTGGGGATGCTCGAAGCGGTTGCAGCGATTGGCCAGCGCACTCATCACAGAGTCATGCAGAGCCGGGAAGGTAGTGAGCGGCACGTCACTCAGCAGGGATTCATAGTCGCCGGTAGCGGCCAGGATCTCCAGCTCCTGCGAGCCGGGTCGGCGCTCGGCGCAGATGGCCCCCTCGGTGCCCACATCGAGAATGGCGCTGATCTGCTTGAGCACGCCGGAGGCAAACTCCCGCAGCGAATGCAGGTGATAGAGATCCCCCGCCCCCTCCAGTATCTTGCCGAGCCCCTGCCGGCTCTTGTCGATGGCGCAGAGGGTCTCGTAGGAGCGCAGGGAGGCGATGACGGTGGTGTAGAGCTTCTGCACCGTCAGCTCGGTCTTGGTCTTGTAGTCGTTGATGTCGTAGTCGAGGATCACCCGCTGCTCGGGGGCCTGCCCGGGCTGGCCGGTGCGCAGCACGATGCGGACCAGGCCGTTCTTCATCTCGTTGCGGATCTGGTGCACCAACCGCAGGCCGGCGTCCTCGGTCTCCATCACCACGTCGAGCAGGATCAGGGCGATGCGCGGGTTGGCCTGCAGCATGCGGGCAGCCTCGGCACCGCTGTAGGCGTTGAGCAGGGCTAGCGGGCGGGATTTGTACTGAATGTTGGAGAGTGCCAGCCGGGTGGCATGATGAATGTCCGGTTCGTCATCGACGATCAGCACCTGCCAGGGGTTAGCCATCCTGGTCACCACGGCCTCATCGTCATCCAGCTCGATGATATCGTCATCCAGCCAGATCTCGTCCTTGTCTTGGGCACTGCTCATATCGTTCACGCCTCCAGGCGCTGCATGAGGGTACAGACAGTATGTACCATCAGGCCGCGATGGATCACAAGCCCCGCGCGATCCGCCTGCCACCATCCATGAGCAGAAGACTCACTCGAACGGTTCGAGATAGGCCTGGATCGCCTTGCGCAGCCAGGCCAGCACCCTGCCATGATAGGCATTTTCCGATAGATAGACGCCGTAGTCCCGCCACTGCAGGCTGAACTTGTGCTTGAGGGTGAGCAGGGAGCCTTGGCGCAGCTGACTCTGGATCAGCGGCGACGGCAGCACGGCCCAGCCGAGGCCGTCGAGCACCGCATCGCGCATCAGCTCGAAACTCGACAACCCGATGTGGTGGCCGCCGATGGGCAGCAGGCTCTTGACCGAGAATTCATCCACGTAGGAGAGGGTGACCTGGGTGTGGCCGGTCAGATCCTGCTGCAGTACCCGCTTCAAGCTGGCCAGCGGGTGGCTCGGCGCCACCACCATCAGGGTGCGGATCGGGTTGAGCACCTCGATGTTGAGTCCGCTGCGCTCCTGCTCCTCGGTGATGAGGCCGAAAGCTGCGTCGACAAACCCCTCCTCCACCAGGGCGGGCAGCTCGGGCGGCGAGGCCAGCACCAGCGAGATGCTGGTACCGGGAAACCGGTGACGCAGCTGGCCCAGCATCTCCCGCCACACCGCTTCGGGAATGGCGTCATCCCGCGCCACCCGCAGCGCCACCTCGGCGCCGGAGGCGTAATGTTCGCACTTGAGCTTGAGACTGTTGGCCGCCTGCAGCAGCCGCTTGCAGTCGTCCAGCACCTGCTCGCCGATCTCGGTCAACCGACTCTGGTTGGCCCCTCGTTCAAAAAGTTCGACGCCAAGCTCCACCTCCAGTGCCGCTATCGCCGTACTGACCGCGCTGCGACTCTTGCCAAGCCGGCGCGCCGTGTTGGCGATGGAGCCGCTACTGGCTGATTCCACAAAGAGTTGTATCTGGTAGAGCTTCATGATCCGGGTCGAGAGCTGGGTATCCGATATTCACCTTACCTCGCCCGCTTCTGCCAAGGCAAACTGTCAGCGTCTGAATTGTCGACGCTCAGCGATTCCAGCCTCCCGCCATGCGGCGACTATCATGGCCCCGTCGCAGCAACAAAAGGACATTTTATGTTATTCAATCGCATGCTCCTGGCCCGCATCTTCCTGACGGGCGCCATCCTGACCGAGGTCGCCGGCACCTCCAGCATGGCCATGATCCCGGAGAACGAAGCCGGCTGGCTCAACTACCTGCCCATGTGGCTGCTCATCTCCTTCTCCTATCTGTTGTTGGCCAAAGCCGCTAAAACAATCTCCATTGGCATTGCCTTCGCGCTCTGGGAGGGGCTGGGGATCGCGCTGATCACCGTCGTCTCCGTGCTGTTCCTCGACTACCAGCTGAATGCTCAGGAGTTGATCGGACTGGCGCTGGCCATAGTGGGGATTGTTCTGGTGACGATGGGCGAGCGCCACGATGAACCGGCCGTTCGCACACCCCGTGCCAACGAGGAGGCCGTATGCACCCGCTGATGATAGTGCTGGGCGCGGCCTTGCTGGATATCGGCGCCAACATGGCGATCAACCGTTCGGTCGGTTTTCGTCACAAGGGGTGGGGATTCCTCGGCATCCTGCTGGTGCTGTGTGCCTTCACCCTGCTGTCGGAAGCGGTCAGCACCGGCAAGATCGATCTGGCCGTGGCCTACGCCACCTGGGGCGCCATCGGCATCCTGGGCACCGCCCTCGGCGGCCTGCTGCTGTTTGGCGAGCGACTCAAGCCCATCGGCTGGGTCGGCATGCTGGTGATGGCCGTCGCGGTCACCCTGCTCACCACCGCCTGATCCCGAGAATGCATCCATGAAAAGCAGCCGCCCGGCACACCGGGCGGCTGCTTGCTTTTGGGCATGGCGTCATGACGGCGAACGCCCCGTCACCAGGCTTCGTAAAGCTCCAGCGGCAGGCCGTCGGGGTCGGCGAAGAAGGTAAAGCGGCGGCCGGTCAGCTCGTCCACCCGCACCGGCTCCACCTCGACGCCATGGCCCTGTAGATGGGCGATGACCCGGTCGAGATCCGAGACCCGAAAGGCCAGGTGGCGCAAGCCGCACGCCTCCGGCCGGGAGGGGCGCGGGGGCGGCGCCGGGAAGCTGAACAGCTCCAGCTGGCTGCCGTCCGGCAGTGCCAGATCCAGCTTCCACGACTGGCGCTCGGCCCGCAGCGTCTCGGCGATGATGGGCAGCCCCAGCACCTGATGGTAGAAGTGGCGCGAGCGCGCATAGTCGCTGGCGATGATGGCCACGTGGTGGATGGCATCGAACAGGGGAAGGCTCATGAGCACTCCGGGCAGACGGGCAGCCAGGGCTGCCCGCCGCGGTCAGTTGAAGAAACCGTTGAACCAGTTGTCCAGCGCATTGACCGGGCTGGACACCGGAGTGGCACAGCTCATGGGCTCGGCCAGCCCGGCCAGCTTGGCCGGCACCTGCAGACTGCCGGGGCAGTCGCTGGCAACTCGGGCGCCGCTGGTGCGAGAGAAGCTGGCCCAGCTCACCCCCTGCGGCATGTTCATGGCCAGGCTGTTGACCCCGCGCTGGCTCATGTAGCCGCTGAACAGCTGCAGGGCGCCGCTGGCACCGGTCAGGCCGGCCGGGGTGTTGTCGTCGCGACCAACCCAGATGCTGACCAGCTCGTTGTTGTCGAGGCCGGTGAACCAGGAGTCGCGCAGCTCGTTGGTAGTGCCCGTCTTGGCCGCCATGGTGGCGCCAGGGAACTTGGCACCAAGCGCCCGCGCCGTGCCCTGGCTCACCGTCTTGGTCATGGCGAACAGGGTCAGCCAGCTGGCCTGCTCGTCGGTCACCCGCTTGGCCGCCTCATCATGCTGATAGAGCTTGCTGCCGTCGCTGTTGACCACGGCCCGGATCGCCGACAGCGGCTGGGTCAGCCCCTGGTTGGCGATGGGCAGGTACATCTGGTTCACCTCCATCGGCGAGAGGGCCACCGCCCCCAGCACCAGCGACGGATAGGGCTGGATCTCCTGCTCCACCCCCAGCTTGTGCAGGGTGTCCACCACCTTGTCCAGCCCCACCTGCAGACCCAGATTGACGGTCGGCACGTTGAGGGAGCTGGCCAGCGCATCCATCAGCGGCACGCTCTGACGGAACTTGCGGTCGTAGTTTTGCGGGGTCCAGATCTGGCCATCCTTGCCGCGAATGCGGATCGGCTGATCCTTGAGCGGCGTGCCCAGAGTCAGGCCGTTGGAGAGGCCGGTCAGGTAGACCGCCGGCTTGACCAGCGAGCCTATCTGGCGGCGGGCATCCAGCGCCCGGTTGAAGCCGGCGTAGCGCGGATCCCGGCCACCCACCATGGCCACCACCTCGCCCTTGTGCCAGTCGGAGACCACCATGGCCGCCTCCAGCTTCTTCTTGCCGCGCTGCTTCTCGATGGTGGCCAGACCCGACTCCACCGCCTGCTCGGCGGCATGCTGGGCGATGGGATCCAGACTGGTGAAGATCTTGAGGCCGGACTGCTTGAGCAGATCCGGGCCGAAGCGGCTCTGGATCTCCCGCTTGAGCAGCCCCATGAAGGCCGGGGTTCGGCCATAACTCATCTGGCCGCGGGTAATGATGCCGAGCGGCTGCTTGCTGGCCAGTTCATACTCGGCCGGCTGCAGGCTGCCGTGATCCATCAGCAGCTTGAGCACCAGATCACGGCGCGCCTTGGCCCGCTCCGGGAAGCGCCAGGGATCGTAATAGGAGGGGCCCTTCACCATACCCACCAGCAGGGCCACCTGATCGATGTCCAGCTCGTTGACCGGAATGCCGAAGTAGAAGTAGGAGGCGAGCCCGAAGCCATAGACCCCCTGGGAGAAGTTCTGCCCCAGATAGACCTCGTTGAGGTAGGCTTCCAGGATCTCGTCCTTGCTGTAGCGATAGTCGATCAGCACCGCCATGTAGGCTTCCTGGGCCTTGCGCCACAGGCTGCGTTCCCGGGTCAGGAAGAAGTTCTTGGCCAGCTGCTGGGTCAGGGTACTGCCCCCCTGCACGGTGCGCCCCGCCAGCAGGTTGGCCGCCATGGCGCGCATGATGGCCACCGGCGAGACGCCGCCGTGCTGGTAGAAGTCCCGATCCTCGGTGGTGAGCAAGGTCACCAGCAGGCTGTCCGGCACCTCGGCGAGGCGCACCAGCAGGCGATCCTCCCGATCCTCGGTGTTGAGGCGATCGAGCAGCACAGGGTCCATCTGGGCGTAACCGAGCTGACGCTGATTCTCCAGCGACTGGATCCCCTCCAGCCGCGAGCCGTTGAAGGTGAGGCGCAGGCCGCGGGCGCCGTCGGCCCCGTCATGGAAGGCAAACGGCCGGCGAACAAGCTCGATGCGGTTGCCGCTCACCGCATACTCGCCCGGGGAGTGGGGCTGGCGCACCTGCTTGTAGCTCAGCATGTTGAGCTCGCGCAGCATCTGGGTCTGGGAGAGGCGCTGGCTGGGATAGAGCTCCAGCGGCCGGCTGTAGACCATCACTGGCAACTGCCACTTCTCGCCGTCGAAGCGTTCACGCACCTTGGTATCCAGGTAGATGCCAAACACCACCATGAGGGCCGCTCCCACCAGGGAGAGCTTGAAGCCCAGCCAGAACAGCGTGCGCCAGATGGTGCGTTTGGGCGCGGCCTTCTTGGGAGTGCGCTTGCGTCGTTGCGTTGCCATAAATCCTCTTTGCTTCTCTTTCTACTTATGTTGTCGCATTCGCGAACGTCCGATCGGGCCTGACCAATCGAACAGGGATCCTGAGTTTCATTTCGCCAGACATTCGCCAGACCAAGGGATGCCCCTCATCCCCAACCCTTCTCCCATCTCGTTGAAAAAAGCAGAGGAAAAGGGCGCAAACACCAAGCTCGATCGGTTCCCTCTCTCTGGGAGAGCATCAGGGTGAGGGGCGTCTGCTGGCGCTGGGCTTCGCCATGCCCGGCAGCAATCTACAACCCCATCTTCTTCTTGGTGACCCGGGTCGGCATCGCCTCCAGCGGATTGTCCGGCCAGTAGTGGCGGGGGTAGCGTCCCTTCATCTCTTTTTTCACCAGCTCGTAGGAGCCGGCCCAGAAAGCGGCCAGATCGGCGGTGATCTGCAGCGGCCGCTGGGCCGGGGAGAGCAGCTCCACCACCAGCGCCACCCGGCCGTCAGCCACGCACGGAGTCGTGGCCTGGCCGAACATCTCCTGGATGCGCACCGGGATCACCGGCGCCTGACCCGGCTGATAGCGGATCCGCACCCGACTGCCGGTCGGCGCGGTGAAGTGGCCGGGCAGCGCCTCGTCCAGCCGTCTTGGCAATGGCCAGGGCAGAGACTGGCGCAGGATGTCGGCAAGGTCGAGCTTTTTCAACTGCTCCAGCCGGGTCATGCCGCTCACCGCCGGCAGCAGCCACAGTTCCAGATTGGCCAGCAGGCTCGCCTCGTCCATGGCCGGCCACCCCTCGTCAGGCAGCCAGTCGGCGGCGCAACGCAAGCGGGCCAGCAGCCCCTCGCTGGCATCATCCCAAGGCAGCACATGCAGCCCCTTGCGGCGGATCCCCTGCAACAGGCAGCGCCCCTTCTGTTCATCGGAGAGATCGGTCAGCGGCCGCTGGCTCAGCACCAGCTCGCCGATCACCTGCTGGCGTTCGGCCCGCACCCGCTCCTCGCGCTCGTCCCAATCGAACCACTGGCGCTCGCCGACCAGCTCGGGCAGCTGGCGCACCAGCTCATCCAGCTCCACCGGCTCGGCGATGAAGATGCGACTGCCACGCTCGTTCTGGCCCATCTCGATGGCAATGAGTGCCCCCTGCCCCTGACAGGGGTGACCTTCTACCAGATCGCAGCTCACCCCGCCACTGAGCTGATAACGGCTGCCGCTGCGCAGCTTGCCGATGCGATCGGGCCAGGCGAGGGCACACAGCAGCCCCAGCCATTGCCCCTGTGCACTGGTGGGGCGAGCGCCGAGCCGCTCGAACCAGCGGGCCGCACCCTGGCGCAGGGGCCCCTGGCGACGGTGAAACAGAACTGAGAGGCGCTCCGATCCTCGCAGATCTTCTTCCAGCAGCGCCACCAGGAAAGCCGCATCGGCGACAATCCCTGTCAGACCCTCGGCCTCCAGCTCGCGCGCGCGCAGCAGCATGCGGGCAAGCCGGGGATGGGTACCGAAGGCCGCCATGGCGCGGCCGGCCGGGGTAAGTTGTTGCTCACCCTCCGGCTTCATGGCGCCGAGGCTCACCAGCAGCCGCTGGGCGCTGGCCACGGCGGCGGCCGGCGGCATGTCCAGCAGCGGCAGATCTTCGACCTTGGCCCCCCACTGGGCAGCGTCCAGCAGCAGGCCGGTCAGCTCCTGGGTGAGGATGTCGGGGGGGCTCTGCTCGGCGAGGCGCTCCTGCACCTCGCTGCTCCAGAGCCGGTAGCAGACGCCGGGGCCGAGACGACCGGCGCGCCCCGCCCGCTGGGTGGCGGAGGCTTTGGCGATGGGGCGGGTCTCCAGCCGGGTGACGCCACTCTTGAGGTCGAAGGAGGCGCGCCGCTCCAGCCCGCTGTCGACCACCACCGAGATCCCCTCGATGGTAAGGGAGGTCTCCGCCACATTGGTGGTGAGCACCAGCTTACGGCGCCCAGCAGGCGCAGGCTCGATGGCCGCCTGCTGGGCCGCCATGTCGAGGCGGCCGTAGAGGGGGGCGAGGGTCACCTCGTCCGGCAGCCGCCCTTCCAGCCACTGCGCCAGCCGCTCGATCTCCCCCTGCCCCGGCAGAAACACCAGCAGGCTGCCGGCGTGGGCGGCCAGCGCCTCCAGCACCACGGCGCCGACCTGGGGCTCCAGCCACTGCTGGCGATTGGCGGGGCGGTAGTGGTAGTCGATGGGAAAACCGCGCCCCTCGGAGCGCACCACAGGTGCCTCCGGCAGCAGCGCCTCGAGCGCCATGCCGTCCAGGGTGGCGGACATCACCAAGAGCTTGAGGTCATCGCGCAGCCCCTGCTGGCTCTCGATGGCGAAGGCCAGCGCGGTATCGGCGTGCAGGCTCCGCTCGTGGAACTCATCGAAGATGACCAGGGAGACGCCGGTGAGTTCGGGATCCTGCTGCAGCATCCGGGTCAGCACCCCCTCGGTGACGATCTCGAGCCGGGTAGCTGAACTGGTGCGGCTCTCGCCGCGTACCCGCAGGCCAATGCGCTCGCCCACCTTCTCCCCGAGCTGGCGCGCCAGAAAGCCCGCTATGTTGCGCGCCGCCAGACGTCTGGGCTCCAGCATGATGATGCGACCGGGCAACCGGTGCTGGCGCACCAGCTCCAGCGGCAGCAGGGTCGATTTGCCCGCGCCGGGGGGCGCCTGCAGGATCACGCTGGCATGGTTGTCGATGGCGGCAAAGAGTGCGGGCAGCACCGACACTATGGGGAGGGAAGACAAAGGGATCAGCACCTTCTTGTTGCAAGCCGTAAAACGGCGCCTATTCTGCCACAGCCTGCCCGGCCACCGTGAGTGGATGTCGGCCAGCGAGACAGGAGCGGACGGCTGCCATAGAATGGGCCACCCGTCCGCATCAAAGAGGCACCCTCACCCGAATGGCCAAACTCTTCTTTGCCCTGCCCGCCGAGGCGCTGGCCGCCGATATCGTCGCCTGGCGCGATCAACTGCCCTGGCCGGGCCAGCCGGTCCCCGCCGCCAACCTCCACCTGACGCTGGCCTTCCTCGGCGAAGCGGACGAGGCCACCACCGCACAGCTGATGGCCGCCGTCGAGCGCCAGCACTGTCCGCCGCTCACCATAACGCTCAATGAAACCGGCTGGTTCGGCCGCGCCAAGGCCGCCTGGATTGGCCCGAAAGAGTGGCCCAACGAGCTGACCGTGCTGGCCAGGGCGCTGCGCCGCCACGGCGAGAAGCTGGGGCTTGGCAACGGCGAGCAGGGCTATCGCCCTCACGTCACCCTGTCGCGCAAGGCGAGCGAGCCACCGGCACTGCTGCCCGCCCCCGATTTCGTGCTGCGGGCCGACCGCTTCTGCCTCTATCAATCCATCTCGACCCCGGACGGGGTGCGCTACGAGCCCCTCGCCTGCTGGCCGCTGCGGGCCAGAGAGAAGATGGCATCCTGACCGGCTGCCATGCCCAGACTCATCGATTAAGAGAGCCATACCATGATCTTCGATCCCCCCCTGCAATCCGGGCAGCTGGTCGCCCGCTACAAGCGCTTTCTGACCGACGTGCGGCTCGACAACGGCGAGGTGATCACCATCCACTGCGCCAATACCGGCGCCATGACCGGCTGCGCCGAGCCGGGTACCCGGGTCTGGTACTCCACATCAAGCAACCCCAAGCGCAAGCTGCCCCACAGCTGGGAGATCGCCGAGAGCCCGGCCGGTCACTTCATCTGCGTCAACACGGCCCGCGCCAACCAGCTGGCCCGGGAGCTGATCGAGCAGGATGCCCTCGCCCCGCTGCGCGGCTATGCCCGGCTGCGCACCGAGGTGAAATACGGCGAAGAGAACAGTCGCATCGATCTGCTGCTGGAGGACGACCACCTGCCTGCCTGTTATATCGAGGTGAAATCGGTGACCCTGCTCGACGAGCGGGAGCAAGCCGGCATGGGCTACTTCCCCGATGCGGTCACCACCCGTGGCGCCAAGCACTTGCGTGAATTAATGGCCATGAAGGCGGCAGGGCACAGAGCCGTGCTGTTATTTATGGTTTTGCACTCCGGAATCGTGAGAATGCGCCCGGCAGCGCATATAGATCCGCACTATAGTCTGCTTATTGAGCAAGCAATTGCGGCAGGGGTTGAAATTTTATGCTATCGACCCCATGTTGGGGTGCAGAGCATGGTGGCACAAGATTTTATCCCGTTTGAATCTTGTCACCTGCTACCCGAGGGCAGCGAATAAATGTTGGAGTGGGTAACATTATTGGTACGGCTTGTTTGCCTCCAAGTTACCCTTCTGCTATAGATGTCGCCCTCAATTTATGGATGGCACGGGTAGCGTGCTGAATTAGGAGACAGGGCATGCCAACAGGCGAAAACAGGAAATCTCTGGGCCCCCTGGCCATTGCGGGTGTGGCGCCTTACCAGGAAAAACCGGGTGAGGAGTACATGAATGACCAACAAAAGGCACATTTTCGCAAGATCCTGGGAGCCTGGCGCAACCAACTGATGCAGGAAGTTGACCGCACCGTTGACCACATGAAGGATGAGGCTGCCAACTTTCCGGATCCAGTGGATCGCGCCGCGCAGGAAGAAGAGTTCGCGCTGGAACTGCGTACCCGCGACCGCGAGCGCAAGCTGATCAAGAAGATCGAGAAGACCTTGCTGCTGCTCGAAGACGACGACTTCGGTTACTGCGAACACTGCGGCATCGAGATCGGCATCCGCCGTCTGGAAGCCCGTCCGACCGCCGACCTCTGCGTTGACTGCAAGACGCTGGCCGAGATCAAGGAAAAACAGATGGCCGGTTGATACCGACCTCTGGCATGACACAAAAAAGGGAGCTCGCGGGCTCCCTTTTTTATTGAGCTTTTGGCCGGGTCGTCCCAGAATGCTGCCTCAATGCCTTTTTTATCCGAATGACCATGTCCGTGAATGCCACCCCGTCATCCCCGCCCCTCCCTTATATAGGCCGCTTTGCCCCCTCCCCTTCGGGTCCGCTCCACTTCGGTTCCCTGATTGCGGCGCTCGGCAGCTTCTTGCAGGCCAGGGCACAGCAGGGGCGCTGGCTGGTGCGCATCGAAGATATCGATCCGCCGCGGGAGATGGCAGGGGCCGCCGACCTTATCCTCAAGACCCTTGAGGCCCATGGCCTCGGGTGGGATGGCAAGGTGATGTACCAGAGCCGGCGTCACGCCCGCTACGACGAGATCATCGAGCAGCTCTACCGGGCCGGCGATCTCTACTGGTGCCGCTGTACCCGGCGCGAAATCATGGCGAGCGGCGGTTTTTACAACGGCCACTGCCGCACCCTCGGACTGAGCGCAGAGGGCTGCGCCGCCCGCCTGCGCCAGCATCACCCGGTCTACGACTTCGAGGATGGCCTGCAGGGTCATATCGCGGTACCGGCGGCGCTGGCCGAGGAGGATTTCATCGTGCGCCGGCGCGATGGCCTCTATGCCTACAACCTGGCGGTGGTGGTGGACGACATGGACTGCGGCATCACCGAGATAGTGCGCGGCGCCGACCTGCTGGAGCCGACAGTGCGCCAGATTGCCCTCTACCAGACCCTGGGGGCGCCCGTGCCCGCCTGGGTGCATCTGCCGCTGGCGGTGCAGGCCGACGGCAACAAGCTCTCCAAGCAGAATCACGCGCCGGCGCTGGCACAGGACGAGGTGCGCCCGGCCCTGTGGCGGGCACTGCACTTCCTCGGCCAGTGCCCGCCCCCTGAGCTGCTGGCGAGCCGGGTCGACGAGCTCATCGACTGGGGCATAAGCCACTGGCAACTGGCCAAGGTGCCCGCCAGCGAGAAGATTGCGCTGACAGCAGGCGTAAACGAATAGACAGTTGGGGGGATTTGGGTGTGAATCAACGCGGTTTGCGGTGATTTAGCCGGAATAATCCGAGTCAAACGGGATCAATTGCCAGCACGGTTTTTCATTTGGTTAGGCGTGAGCTATGATAGGCCGCTATTTTTTTGGCCTCCCGTCAATTTGAAGTCATAACGAGGTGTACCATTTTTTCCCAGATCGCAAACTTTTGCCGCAAGGTGCTCGGCAAGGAAGACGGCGAGCAGTCGGTGGAGTCCCCCATTCCGGCCCGTGTCGCCGGGCAACGTCGTACCTTAAGCCGTGACCAGCACCCGATTTCGCGCAAAGAGATCAGCGAGAATGCACTCAAGGTGCTCTATCGCCTGAACAAGGGCGGCTACGAAGCCTACCTGGTCGGCGGCGGGGTACGGGATCTGCTGCTCGGGAAGACGCCCAAGGATTTCGACATCGCCACCGATGCGACGCCGGAGCAGATCAAGTCACTGTTCAGCAACTGCCGCCTGATCGGCCGCCGTTTCCGGCTGGCCCACATCGTCTTTGGTCGTGACGTGATCGAAGTGGCCACCTTCCGCGGTCACCACCATCAGGTCAATACCAGCAAACATGTGTCGGCCCAGTCCGATGAAGGGATGCTGCTGCGCGACAACGTCTACGGCACCATCGAAGAGGATGCCGAGCGTCGCGACTTTACCGTCAACGCCCTCTACTACAGCGCCAAGGATTTCACCCTGCACGATTTCGAGGGTGGGCTGGAAGACCTGGCCGAACGCAAGCTGGAACTCATCGGCGACCCCGAGACCCGCTACCGGGAAGATCCGGTGCGGATGCTGCGCGCCGTGCGCTTCGCCGCCAAGCTGGACATGACCATCAGCCCGCGCACCGCCGCCCCCATCAAGGAGCTGGCGCCGCTGCTGCAGGATATTCCGGCGGCCCGCCTGTTTGAGGAGACCCTCAAGCTGTTCCTGGCCGGCGATGCGCTGGCCACCTACAAGCTGCTGCGCGAGTACGGCCTGTTCCAGCAGCTGTTCCCGCAGGTAGCCGCACTGTTCACTCCGCACGGCAACTCGCCCTACGAGCAGTTCATCGAGCAGGCGCTGATCGATACCGACACTCGCGTTCGTGAAGAGAAGCGCGTCACCCCCGCCTTCCTCTACGCCACCCTGCTGTGGGGCTGCGTCGAGGCCCGCGGCCGGGTGCTGGAGAACGAGAGCGGCCTGCCCTGGTATGACGCCTTCATGCTGGCGATCAACGAGGTGCTGGACAACCAGGTGCGGATCATCGCCGTCCCGCGCCGTTTCACCACCGATGTGCGCGACATCTGGGCCCTGCAGCAGCGGCTGACCCGCCGTCAGGGCCGCCACCCCGAGCGCGCCATGGAACACCCCAAGTTCCGTGCTGCGTTTGACTTCCTGCTGCTGCGCAACCGGGTCGAGCGCGGCCTCGGCGAGCTGGCCAGCTGGTGGGAACGCTACGTGGAGTCCAACCCGGACGTGCGCCCGCAATTGCAACGGGAGGCGACTCGCCGCCCGGCCAGCGGTGAGCGTGGTCAGAGCGGTGCGGCCCGCAGCAACGATGGCGAGAAACGCAGCAGCAACAGCCGCAACCGTCGTCGCCCCCGTCGTCGCAAACCGAAAGCGGCCGAGTGACAACTGACGTGATGACCGAGGTCTTCGTCGCCATCGGCTCCAACCTGGCCGACCCCGTCGGCCAGGCTCGCCGCGCCATCGCCGCGCTGGCGACCCTGCCGGATTCCGTGCTGGTGCAGGCCTCGTCGCTTTACAGCAGCCGCCCCATGGGCCCTGCTGATCAACCGGACTACGTCAATGCCGTGGCCCGGCTCAACACCCGGCTGGCGCCGCTGGCGCTGCTGGATCAACTGCAAAAAATCGAGCTGGAACAAGGACGTGTGCGCAAGGATGAGCGGTGGGGGCCGAGAACCCTGGATCTCGATCTGCTGCTCTATGGCGATCAGGTGATCAACACTGAGCGCCTCATCGTTCCCCATTACGGCATGCAGGAGCGGGAGTTCGTGCTGCTGCCCCTGGCCGAAATCGCGCCCGCTCTGGTGCTGCCCTGCGGCACGCCGCTCGCACAACTGGTTGCCCGCTGCCCGCGCAATGGTCTTGCCATCATTGCCGCAAGTGCAGACGAACAGGAGCCTCTATGAGCAAGATCACCACCACCAACCTGCTGAAGATGAAGCAGGAAGGCCAACGAATCACCGCCATCACCGCCTATGATGCCACCTTTGCCAAGCTGTTCGACGACGAGGGCGCTCACGTGCTGCTCATCGGCGATTCGCTGGGCATGGTGCTGCAGGGTGGCCAGGATACCCTGGCGGTCAACATGGACGAGATGGTCTATCACACCCGTTGCGTGGTGCGCGGCACGACCAATGCCCTGGTGGTGAGCGACATGCCGTTCATGAGCTATGCCACCCCAGAGCAGACCTATCAGAATGCCGCCCGCCTGATGGCAGCCGGCGCCCGCATGGTGAAGATGGAAGGGGGTGACTGGCTGTGCGACTCCATCCGCCACCTGACCCGCAACGGCGTGCCAGTGTGCGGCCACCTCGGCCTCACCCCGCAATCCGTGCACGTGTTTGGCGGCTTCAAGGTACAGGGGCGCGACGAGTTCCAGGCCCAAGAGATCTACCGTCAGGCCCTCGAGCTGCAGGCCGCCGGCATCCAGCTGCTGGTGCTCGAGTGCGTGCCCACTTCGCTGGCGGAGCGCATCAGCAAGGCGCTGCGCATTCCGGTGATCGGCATAGGTGCCGGCCCGGCCACCGACGGCCAGATCCTGGTGATGCACGACGCCTTCGGCATCACCTCCGGCTATGTGCCCAAGTTCACCAAGAACTTCCTGGCCGAGACCGGCGACATGCGCGCCGCCATCCGGCTCTATGTGAAGCAGGTGAGCGAAGGGACCTTCCCGGGCCCGGAGCACTGCTTCAACTGATGTGATGCCGTGACGAGAGCGGGGGCCTGCGCCCCCGTTTCGCCCTCCGGGGCAGAGTGAGCCCCCTCTTTTGATGATTCATCCCAAGGTAACCGCCGATGATGATGCCGCGCGTTGACAATTCGCGCTTATCCGCACGGGCTCCTGCCCGCCTCTCTTTGATCTTTTCGAAGGTGAACAGTTGATGTTGGTCGTTAACAATCCCGCCGCTCTGCGTGAACAGATCGGCCAATGGCGCCGTGAAGGGCGCGCCATCGCATTCGTGCCCACCATGGGCAACCTGCACCAAGGGCACCTTACCCTGGTGAAGGAGGCGCACAGCCACGCCGAGAAGGTGGTGGTCAGCATCTTCGTCAACCCGATGCAGTTCGACAAGGCCGAGGATCTCGCCAACTACCCGCGCACCCTGGAGCAGGATTGCGCCGCGCTGGAGGCGGCCGGGGTGGACATGGTGTTCACGCCGACCCCGGAGATCATGTATCCGCAGGGGCTGGCCAGCCAGACCTTCGTCGAGGTACCGGGCCTCTCCACGCTGCTGGAGGGGGCGCTGCGTCCGGGTCACTTCCGCGGCGTCAGCACCGTCGTCACCAAGCTGTTCAATCTGGTGCAGCCTGACGTGGCCTGCTTCGGCCAGAAGGATTATCAGCAGCTGGCGCTCATTCGCAAGATGGTGGCCGACATGGCGATGCCCATCCAGATCGTCGGCGTGCCCACCGTGCGGGCCGAAGATGGGCTGGCGCTCTCCTCGCGCAACGGCTACCTGACCGCCGCCGAGCGGGCCCTGGCCCCTGAGCTGGCGCGCACCATGAACTGGATCGCCGAGCAGATTGAAGCGGGTGACCATCACCTGCCCTCCCTGGTGGCCCAGGCCAGCCAGCGCCTCGACAAGGCCGGTTTTCGGACCGACGCCATCGACATCGTCGATGCCGCCACCCTGGAAGCGGCCACCGACGAGAGCGAGCAGCTGGTGATCCTGATGGCGGCGTATCTCGGCAAGGCCCGCCTCATCGACAACCGGGTGGTGACGCTGGCCCGCCCCTGAGCAGCTGCACCACTGACAACAAAGCCCGCATGCGCGGGCTTTGTTGTTTCTGAGCACTTCCTGCCTACTCGGCGCTGACCGGGTAACCCGCCCCTTTCCAGGCGAAGATGCCGCCCGGCACCCGATAGACCTGCTGATACCCCTGAGTGACCGCCCAAGCTGCCCCGTTGTGGCTGCGGCCGCACTTGACGAAGCCGCAGTAGAACACCACAGGGCGGGTCTTGTCGGCCCCCAGCAGGGCCAGCAGCTGCTCGGGCGTACCGCTCCCCTCGACGATCTGGCTCCAGTCATCGCCGGACCTGGCCTCCTTCACGAAGGCAAAATTCCTGGCCCCCGGAATGTGTTCCTTCTTGTAGGAATCCTCGAACGGCATGGTGTCGATGATCACCAGCGCCTCACCTTTGTCCATCCGGGTCTTCAGCTCGGCCACGGTCAGCAGCTGGTAGCCCCCCTGCTGGGTCTCCTGGGAGAGCTGTACCGCCGCCTGCTCCAGTTTGACCTCCTGCTCGAACTGGTTGTCGCCGCAGCCACCGAGGGCAAAGCTGGCCGCAATCAGCGAGGCCATCAGGGTGCGGGATTGCAATCTCATCATGTCACTGCTCCTTTGAAACGGTAAAAACGGGGCGGGAGTGACGCAGCAAGGCGCCCGCAAGCGTCAACAGCAGCAGATCCCGCAAGAGCGCCTCTGGCAGCGAGCCGAGATCAGCCCTGCCAAGACAGCCGCAAGAGATGTCGAGCCCGATGGCGATGCCATAGCCCAACACCGGAATAAACAGGGCGAGCAGCCCGATCACCAGCCAGAGTCCCCAGCGCCGGTTGGCGATGACCGCCACGCCTGCGCAGAGCTCCAGCGCGATAAGCCCCCAGGTGACAAGGGGAATAAACGGCGACCAGAGCAGGCCGAAGGCGCCGATCTGCGCGGCGAACAGCTCCGGCGCTGCCAGCTTGAACCCGGCGGAGGCGACGAAAAATCCCCCCAGCGCCAACCTGGCCAACACCCGCAGATACACGGCCATGGGACAGTTCTTTATCATCCATGCCCTCCACTGCCAACTCCCCGAGCAGGACTCACCATGCCCTAGTCGGCGGCCGGATAGCGGGCCAGTTCGCAATACTCACCGTCTTCGTCACAGCGAAAAACGGCGGCGGTTTCACCACTCTGGCACCACTGCTGCCACTCCTCGGGCGGGCAGTGCAGGCGGATGGCGAGGCCGCAGCCGGCGCTGAGCCGACGCGGTACGTCGCAGACCCGAAAGGCGTGGGGCTGCTGCTCCAGCCGCTTGCGCAGCCTGACCGTGCCGAGGGTGGAGTGGAACAGGTAGAGGAACTCTGCGTTCATGACTTGCCTCCCGTGCGGGCACGCGCACCGAACAGGGCCGCCCCCAGCGCACCGGCAAACTGGGCGTCCGGGTGGGTGGCCACGTCGCAGCCCAATCCTTGCGCCAGATAGTGGCGGAAGGTGGCGCAGTGGCTGACGCCGCCAGTGAAGAGCACTGTGGGTCTGGCACCGAGACGGCCGATGAAGTTGGCACTGCGCCGGGCCATGGAGCGGACGATGCCGGCCAGGATCGACTCGGCGGGAATGCCCGCCGAACGCAGGCTGATCGCCTCCGATTCGGCAAACACGGTGCACATGCTGCTGATGTCGTGTGGCTCGGCCCCTTGCAGCAGTTCGTCGAGCTGTTCGACCCGCGCCCCCAGGGTGCGGGTGATCACCTCGAGAAAGCGGCCGGTGCCGGCGGCGCACTTGTCGTTCATCAGAAAATCGGTGAGGTTGCCCTCGCCATCGAGCTGGATCACCTTGCTGTCCTGGCCGCCGATGTCGATGACGGTGTGTACCGACGGGCAGAGCAGGCGCGCCCCCAACCCATGGCAGGAGATCTCGGTGACCCGCCGATCGGCGAACGATGCCAGATCGCGGCCATAGCCGGTCAGGGTCAGATGGGGGCGCTCTGGCAAATCGGCCGAGAGCGTCTCCCAGCCTTGCTCGATGGCGGCCAGCGGACGAAAGGGGGTAGGCACCAGAAAGCGGCGGACGATACGCCCGCCGTCCCTGTGATCGAACAGGATCCCCTTGGTCGCGCTGGAGCCCGAGTCAATCCCGATGGTGAGTGACACGGCACCTCCTCACAGCATCTCGATAAAGGCCGCCAACCGGGTGGCCAGTTGTCCCTTGTCGGCGCTGGAGTAGTCGGTCTCCACCGCCATGTAGGGGATGCCGTGGCGTTCGCGCACGTGGCGCTTGATGGCCAGCGACTCCACCGCATAGGTGTGACAGGCCTGCAGGATGACGTCGATCACCCCGTCCGCCTGATACTCCTCCAGCATCTGGCTCAGCAGCTTCATGCGCTGGTGGTTGGGGGAGATGCAGGAGCAGCCGATGGCCAGATACTTGTCGGTCAGCGCATCGAACGGATCGCCCTCCTCGCTGACGCACTGCTCGGTCGCCTTGGCGCCGGTGCAGTTCTCGTAACCCACCACCCAGCCACCGTGCTCCTCGATAAGGCGCACCACCTTGTCAGCGGCGCCGCCGATGGGGCAGCCGGTGATGAGGATGCGCGGACGGGCATCGAGCCGCTTGCCGTCGGCATAGTCGGCCTTGATGCGGCGGGTCATCTCCTGCAGCTCGCTGATGAGCTGCTCCTTGTCGAAGCGGAAGGTGGCGCCATAGACCACCTTGAGGATATCGGTGCCACTCAGCGCCGGTGGGTTGAGCTGACCCAGCCGATAGAAGTCCGCCAGCGCACGGCGCTCGCGGTTCTTCAGCACGATGGCGTCTCGCAGCGCCTGCTCGCTGATGGGCTGGCCAAACTGCTGCTCCAGCAACTCCTTGAAGCGGACTATTTCGCTGCGCCACAGGGTGCGGGAGGCCTCGTCATCGGCGCGGTTGGGCAGCTGCATCACGTGCACCGGTTTGAACTCGGCCATGTACTCGTACATCTTCTTCTTGCCGTCGCAGGTGGTTTCCCCCACCACCAGATCGGAGAAGTAGAAGTAGGGGCACTTGTCGGTCTTGCCGAACCCGTAGCTGCTCTTGATCAGCGGGCAGAGGTTGCGCGGCAGATCCTTTTCGGCCTCCTCGATGGTCTCGTCGCTGGTGGAGCAGAGCGAGACCACCACGGCGCCGGCGGCCATGGCCACCTCCTGCGGCATGAAGGTGCAGTAGGTGCCGACCAGGGGGATCTGTCGCTCCTTGAGTGCCATCACGGCCAGAAAGCCCTGACGGCGGGCATCTGAAAAACTGTCGAAAATGGCTGGCAA
Source organism: Aeromonas sp. S8(2024) (assembly GCF_041403085.1). Taxonomy (NCBI): domain Bacteria; kingdom Pseudomonadati; phylum Pseudomonadota; class Gammaproteobacteria; order Aeromonadales; family Aeromonadaceae; genus Aeromonas; species Aeromonas sp. S8(2024). The sequence goes on from NZ_JBGLRF010000012.1 coordinate 27,795, forward strand.
CTCGGTGATCAGTGACATAGGCGATCCTGCCCTGGTGAGGAGAGAAAGAGACGGAGGGCCCATTTTGCAGACCTTCCAACCGCGGAAATTATACCTTTGGGGGTAATCTGAAAATTGCGGTGGATCACAAGGTGCCAGATAAAACCTTGATAAGAGGGTGGTTATTGACCCTGTTCGAAATGGGGCCAGCGCAGGAGAGGTAAAAGAGGCAATAAAGAAACGGGCACCCCAGGGTGCCCGTTGCATTGCATCAGTGGCGCAGCCCGGTGCCGCGGGAGATGAGCCACCAGGCCAGACCGTAGAGAGCCACGATGAAGCCGATGATGATGAGATAGGCGGTGCCGAGTGGCACGTCGGAGATCCCGAGGAAGCCGTAACGGAACGCGTTCACCATGTAGATGATCGGGTTCACCTGGGAGACCCCCTGCCAGAAAGGCGGCAACAGGCTGATGGAGTAGAAGACCCCGCCCAGGTAGGTGAGCGGCGTCAGCACGAAGGTGGGGATGATGCTGATGTCGTCGAAGGTCTTGGCAAACACCGCGTTGATGAGGCCGCCCAGCGAGAAGAGGATGGCGGTCAGCAGCACGGTGAAGCAGACGCTGAACAGGTGGTGGATCTGCAGCGGCACGAAGAACAGCGACACCAGGGTGACGATGAGGCCGACGCAGAGGCCGCGCGCCACGCCACCGCCGACGTAGCCGGCGATGATGACGTAGTTGGGCACAGGCGCCACCAGCAGCTCCTCCACGTTGCGCTGGAACTTGGCGCTGAAGAAGGAGGAGGCGACGTTGGAGTAGGAGTTGGTGATCACCGACATCATGATGAGGCCGGGCACGATGAACTCCATGTAGCTGAAGCCCCCCATGTCGCCGATGCGGCCGCCGATGAGGTTGCCGAAGATGACGAAGTAGAGGCTCATGGTGATGGCGGGCGGCACCAGGGTCTGGATCCAGATCCGGGTGAAGCGGCTGATCTCCTTGGCCAGAATGCTCTTGAAGGCGATGTAGTAAGTGGTCAGGTTCATGCTTTTCTCCCCTCCTCGACCAGGCTGACAAATAGCTCTTCCAGCCGGTTGGCCTTGTTGCGCATGCTCAGTACCTGCACCTGCTGGCTCGACAGCTGATCGAACAGGCTGTTGAGGGACTGGCTCTTGTCCAGATCCACCTCCAGGGTGCGCTCGTCCTGCATGCGGCCGTTGAACTCGGGCAGGTTCGGCACGGCGGAGCCCGGCGCCAGATCCAGCATGAAGGTCTCGCGGCCCAGCTTGCCCAGCAGCTTCTTCATGCTGGTGTTCTCGATGAGGCGGCCCTTGTCGATGATGCCGATGTTGCGACACAGCATCTCAGCCTCTTCCAGATAGTGGGTGGTGAGGATGATGGTGACGCCCTGCTCGTTGAGATCCTTGAGGAAATTCCACATGGAGCGACGGATCTCGATATCCACCCCGGCGGTCGGTTCGTCCAGGATCAGCAGCTTGGGCTCATGCATCAGGGCGCGGGCTATCATCAGCCGGCGCTTCATGCCACCGGAGAGGGTGCGAGCCGGCATGTCGCGCTTGTCCCACAGGTCGAGCTGGCGCAGGTACTTCTCGGCGCGGATCTTGGCCTCGGCCCGCGGCACGCCATAGAAGCCGGCCTGATGGGTGACGATCTGGATCACCTTCTCGAACTGGCTGAAGTTGAACTCCTGCGGCACCAGCCCGAGCTGGGCCTTGGCCTCTTCCAGGTGAGTGTCGATGTCGTAGCCGAACACCTTCACCTTGCCGGCACTCTTGTTCACCAGCGAGCTGATGATGCCGATGGTGGTGGACTTGCCCGCCCCGTTGGGGCCGAGCAGGGCGAAGAAATCCCCCTGTTTGACAGTGAGATCAATGCCTTTAAGGGCTTCGACGCCCCCCTGATAGGTCTTCTTCAGGCCGCTGATTTCCAGTGCGTTCATTGCAACCCCTGTGATGGCTCATCCCATCTCGAGACAGAAAAGGCGGCCAAGGCCGCCTGCAGACAGAAAATGGCGCTCTGCCACCTTGCCCGTCATATTCCTGAACCTTGCTTACTCTTGCGGTATTACCTTGCCGATGAACGGCAGATTGCGGTACTTCTGGGCATAATCGATGCCGCAGCCCACCACGAATTCATCCGGAATGGAGAAACCGATCCAGTCCACCGGCACCTGCACTTCACGGCGGGACGGCTTGTCCAGCAGGGTGCAGATGGCCAGGGATTTCGGCTCGCGCAGAGAGAGGATCTCGCGCACCTTGTTGAGGGTGTAGCCGGTGTCGATGATGTCTTCGACGATCACCACGTCCTTCCCTTTGATGTCGTCATCCAGGTCTTTCAGGATGCGCACATCACGGGTGCTGTGCATGCCGGAGCCATAGCTGGAGGCGGTCATAAAATCCAGGGTGATGGGCAGCTGGGTCTGGCGGCACAGGTCGGCCAGGAAGACGCAGGAGCCGCGCAGCAGGCCGATCATGACCACTTCATCAGAGCCCTGGTAACGGGCGGTGATCTCTTCACCCAATTTGGCGATCCGGGCGGCGACTTCAGCCTCGGAGATCATCACCTCGACAGTGTGTTTCATCACTTACTCCATAATGGCCAAAGCAAATTTGGCCGTTCATTAACGTCAAAACCGATGATTCTACCATTCAAGCCGAAGGGCGTCAGGCATACGTGATGCTTTTATCGGCTTATTTTAATTGATAGAGTTAGCAGGCCCTCGGGCATTATCGGTGACAATACTATAAACACCATAATCAATAACTATTAGATGAAAAAACTATGGAACCACGCGCAGAAATTAGACGTCGAACCCGGCTTTCGCCGGAGGCCCGACGCAATCAATTGATGGAATGTGCCATCGAGGTGTTCTCCCGTCGCGGCATCGGCCGTGCGGGTCACGCCGAAATCGCAGAACAGGCCAAGGTCTCGGTTGCTACCGTGTTCAACTATTTCAACACCCGTGAAGAGCTGGTGGATGAAGTGTTGGCCGAGATCGAACGTTTCGTGCATCAAATGCTGGAACAGGCCTACTCCGGCCAGGGCCCGGTCAGCGACAGCATTCGCCGCCACGTGAAGCTGTTTGTTGACGCCGCCTACGATCAGCCTGACCACGCCAGCATCTGGCTGGAGTGGAGCTCATCGGTGCGGGAAGAGGTCTGGCCCCGTTACGCCAAGCTGCTGGACAAGGCTCTGGAACGCATTGCACCTCACCTGCAACGCGCCATGGATGCCGGCGAGATCCAGAGTGTGCTGTCGGCGCAGGATCTGGCCCGCTCCCTGACCGGCTTCGGCTACGTCATGATGCAGATGATCAATCAGCAACAACGCCCGAGCCGGGAAGAGGTGACCGATTTTCTGTTCAAGTACGTAACCGCCCCCATCCAGGCAGCCTAATCCGCTCCAGCAAAAAAGCGGCGCCGAACTGTTCAGGTCGGCGCCGCTTTTGTTTGTCCGCTATTCGCTCATCTCACCCTTTGGCGTAGCCCCAGCGGCGGGTCAGCGCGTGCTCGATCCCCAGATGATCGAGGATCCGCGCCACCATGAAGTCCACCAGATCCGCGATGCTTTTCGGCTCATGATAAAAGCCCGGCGCCGCCGGCATGATGGTCACCCCAAGACGGGCCAGTTTCAGCATGTTCTCCAGGTGGATCGCCGAGAAGGGGCTCTCGCGGGGCACCAGGATCAGCTGGCCGCGCTCCTTGATCACCACGTCCGCCGCCCGCTCCAGCAGGTTGTCGGAGGTGCCGTTGGCAATGGCCGAGACGGTGCCCATGGAGCAGGGGCAGACCACCATCTGCTTGGGCGCTGCCGAGCCCGAAGCCACCGGCGAGAACCACTCCTCCTTGCCACAGGCGACGATCTGCCCCTCCTTGGCGCCATATTGGCGACAGAGGTAGGCAGAGAGCTCTTTCGGCGAGCCCGGCCACTCCTGCTGCTGCTCGGTCTTGAGCACCACACGAGCCGCCGAGGAGGCGAGCAGGTAGACCCGATAGTCCGCCTGCACCAGGCATTCCAGCAGGCGCAGGGCATAGGGGGCGCCGGAGGCACCGGTCAGCGCCAGGGTGATCGCTTTGTTCATAGCTGGCCGTGATAGTCCTTGAGGCGGGCGATCAGCTTGTCATGAATGCCGCCGAAGCCGCCGTTGCTCATGATCAGAATATGATCGCCATCGCGGCACTCGGCCACCAGCCGGTTGATCAGGGTCTCCAGATCGTTGAACACCTTGGCCGGTCGGGTCATGTGGGCGGTCACCTCGCCGAGATCCCAGCCGATGTTGGGCGGCTGGAAGAAGAACACCTCGTCGGCGCCGTCGAAGCAGCCAGCCAGCTCTTCCTTGTGCACTCCCAGCTTCATGGTGTTGGAGCGGGGCTCCAGCACCGCCAGGATGCGGGACTTGCCCACCTTGGCGCGCAGGCCACCGAGGGTGGTTTCGATGGCGGTGGGGTGGTGGGCGAAGTCGTCATAGATGCTGATGCCGGCCACTTCCCCCTTGAGCTCCATGCGCCGCTTGGGGGACTTGAACTGGCAGAGGGCCGCAATGCCGTGCTCCACCATAACACCGGCATGGCGGGCGGCGGCGATGGCCATCAGGCCGTTGTTGACGTTGTGCTCGCCGATGCACTCCCAGTGCACTTCGCCCTGTTTCACCCCGTCCAGCCACACCTCGAAGGCGGAGCCATCGTCGGCCAGCTTGACCGCCTTCCACTTGGCATCGTCCTGACCCACCAGCTCCACTTCACTCCAGCAGCCCATCTTGCGCACGGCAACCAGGTTCTCGTCCCCCTTGGGGAAGAGCACTCGACCGTTGCTCGGCACGGTGCGCATCAGGTGGTGGAACTGGCGCTGAATGGCGGCGAGATCCGGGAAGATATCCGCGTGGTCGAATTCCAGGTTGTTCATCACCAGGGTACGCGGGTGGTAGTGGACAAACTTGGAGCGCTTGTCGAAGAAGGCGCAGTCATATTCGTCCGCCTCGATGACGAAGAAGGGAGCCGAGCCGAGACGGGCGGAGACCGGGAAGTTGCCGGGCACGCCGCCGATGAGGAAGCCGGGCTCCAGCTTGGCGTATTCCAGTACCCAGGCCAGCATGCTGGCGGTGGTAGTCTTGCCGTGGGTGCCGGCGACGGCCAGCACCCAGCGATCCTGCAGCACATGCTCCAGCAGCCACTGGGGGCCGGAGATATAGGGCAGATTGCGATCCAGCACATACTCCACACAGGGGTTGCCGCGGCTCATGGCGTTGCCGACCACCACCAGATCCGGCGCCGGATCGAGCTGGGAAGGATCGTAGCCTTCGGTCAGTTCGATGCCCTGTTGCTCGAGCTGGGTACTCATGGGGGGATAGACGTTGGCGTCAGAGCCGGTGACCCGATAACCAAGCTGTTTTGCCAACACCGCCAGACCACCCATGAAGGTGCCGCAGATCCCGAGAATGTGAATATGCATACCGCTTCCTTTCGCAGTAAAGGGAAGTGCGCATTCTAACAAGGTGACGGCAATTTGGCAGACCCAAGCTGCACGGTATCCACCAACTCTGTCGCAGTGGCCCTGAAATATGGTCATTTGACGCGACATCGCTATAATATCGGCCTGCAAACTTGACTCCAACACTCAAAGGAAACGTCATGAGCCTGAATCTGGTACCGGCTGGCAAGAGCCTGCCCGACGACATCTACGTCATCATCGAAATCCCGCAGAACGCCGACCCGATCAAATACGAAGTCGACAAGGACAGCGGTGCCATCTTCGTTGATCGCTTCATGTCTACCCCGATGTTCTATCCGTGCAACTACGGCTACGTGAACGCCACCCTGTCTCTGGATGGTGATCCGGTTGACGTGCTGGTTCCGACTCCCTACCCGCTGCTGGCCGGCTCCGTCATTCGCTGCCGCCCGGTTGGCGTGCTGAAGATGACCGACGAATCTGGCGAAGACGCCAAGATCGTGGCCGTTCCGCACTCCAAGCTGACCAAGCAGTACGACCACATCCAGGATGTGAACGATCTGCCTGAGCTGCTGCGCGCCCAGATCCAGCACTTCTTCGAGCGCTACAAAGAGCTGGAAGCTGGCAAGTGGGTCAAGGTTGAAGGCTGGGGCGACAAGGCCGCTGCCGAAGCAGAGATCAAGAGCTCTGCCGAGCGTTACGCTGCCAAGTAAGCGTAACCTTCGTGAAAAAGGCGCCTCAGGGCGCCTTTTTCGTGGGCTGTTGCTGGGGCTGACCCGGCGTCACACCGCTGGGATCCCCCTGTATATAGATGTCGCGTCCATCCTGCTGATAGGGCCGGTAGTAATTCCCTCCGCAGCGATAACTGCCGCCAGCATCGCTCATCAGCTCGCAGTTCACCGGCAGCACCTCCAGCCACTTGATGGCCTGCTGAAAGCGCAGCCACTCCTGCCACTCATGTTCCTTCGCCAGCTTGTCGCGCAGGGCAAAGGTATCCGCACTGGACATCCCCTGGTTGACGATGACAGGCCCCGCCGCGGCCGGCAGCGTGGCCAACAGCAGCAACAAGGGTGTGATTCGCTTCATGACGGTTTCCTGCATGACTTATTTCCAGAATTAAATTAAAAGCCCGATCAATCTGTTATCAAAATCACAAATGTCAGACTCATCCAAAATCGGCCAGCTCACCTAGTTGTTTATTATCACCCCGAGCAGGATGCATATCATGAAACTGGCACAAGGTCTGTTGTTGAGTCTAGTGTTCGCGTCCATGGCCGGGGCCAACGAGGTCACCCTGAGCTGGCAATGGCAATCGAGCGACGGTCAGCAGAAGCATCTGCAACTTAACGCAGACGAGCGGGTCATCGCCGCCAGCCGCCACGAGATGACCCTGCTCGATGCCTCCCTCAACTATCCGCTGGAAACCCTCTACTCCTACATCAGCCCGCGGCTCTACAACAGCATCAACCTCATCAATCAAACCAGCCCCGAGACCGCCACCAAGTTTCGCAATCTGGAGCAGGCCTTCACCCTGCACGACGACAGCATGGAGTCGACCCTGTTCTGGCAGGCCTATCAGCAATATCAGGACGACGCCTTCTATCAGATGCGAGTGGTGCCCTGCGTTCACCCCGCCAACCGCAAGCTGCCCTGTGTGCGCCCCAACTATTCCCAGCTGTTCTACCAGTTCAAGGGCGACCTGCGGCCCCTGGCGAAACAGTTTCTGGCCAAGGATCTCGCCACCAGTGTCGGCCTGCTCCAGGAGTGGCTGAGCGGCATTCCTACTCCGCCCGAACAGATGGATCATTTCGCTCCGCCGCTGCAGGCCTTGCAGAACAACAAGGCGGACAGCGACGAGAAGGCACTGCTGATGGCAAGCCTCTTGGCCGAGCTGGCCCCCCAGTACATGCTCAGCATCATCTATCCGAACATCAGCATCGGCAGCGTCTCGCCAGCCTGGCTGGCCATCACCGCCGACAGCGGTTTGAAAGGGGATACAGTGGTGATCGGCAACCAGCGCCACATACTGCTGACCGGCTCGCCCCTGCTGGCCCAGCAGATGACCATGGCCAAGATCCCGCTGGTGAGCGAACCGCTCTACTGAAGCCTACCCCCTTCCTCAAGTCTGGCTGCAGAGCGCGGCCAGACTCCTCAAACCAGTTGATAAGCAATTGATTTTTATCGACTGCATGCCATCCTAGCCGCCTTTGTCCGCCAGCCCCGGTGCTGGCGGGCAGTCAAACGCCTCAATGCCGGCTTTTATTTAACACTTTTTAAACAGATCCGATCAGTTTAGGATGAGTTCGGCCCCATTCCCTCAATGCAAAAATCGTTATAACATAACAAAAGGAGTGTCATCAGGATGAAACATCTCGTACTTACTCTGGCGCTGCTGCCAACGCTGGCCCTGGCTCACAACATCAAGGAGTCGGCCCAGGTGCCGCTGGTCAACATCGGCGACAAGGGTGAGCTGGTACTGAAAGAGAAAGAGATCGGCTATCAGCCCTGGCAAAGCAAGGTACTGACCGGCAAGGTCTTTCTGATCCAGCACATCGCCGGTCGCTCCAGTGCCAAGGAGCTCAACGCCCCCATGATCGAAGCGATCAAGGCGGCCAAGCTGCCCCACGACAAGTACCAGACCGTCACCATCATCAACAGCAATGACGCCATCTGGGGCACCTCCGGCTTCGTGAAGAGCAGTGCCGAGGACAGCAAGAAGGAATTCCCCTGGTCCGCCATGGTGCTGGATGCCAAGGGCATGGCCCGCAACGCCTGGGATCTGGCGCCGGAAAGCTCGGCCATCATCCTGCTGGACAAAGAGGGCAAGGTGCTGTTCGTCAAGGACGGTCAGCTCGATGCCAACAATATCGCTACCGTGATGGGGCTCATCCAGTCCCATCTCTAAGCCAGAGAAAAGGGGCGCTGATGGCGCCCCTTTGATAGGGGTCTATGGGTCGTACCAAGCTGAAAATTTGGTTGCTGCTGCTGAGCTGGTTGTGGTTGCAACCCGTGCTGGCACAACATCCGCTGGAAGCCGACCTGCCCGGCCACAACCACGCCTGCGTCCTCTGCGCCCTGCATCTGGATGGCAAGCTGGCACTCACCCCAACCCTGGTAATCCCCTCTTCACAGGTCGTCATAGGCAAGCTACTTGACGCAGCCTTGCCCAATCCTCATGCCACCCCCTCAGGTCAGTGCCGCATCCGCGCACCGCCACAGCTTCATCGCTTATCCGGCTAAATCCATTTTTCAATAAACTTTTCAAAGGATTAACGATGAAAGCAGTCACCCTGTTACTGGCGGCCGCCGCATTTGGCGTGCAGGCAAACCACGATGAACACGACAGTCACGGCCACGGTGCCCACGAGCACGGCCACGGCCACCTCAATCTGGTGCTTGATGGCAACCAGCTGATGATCGAGCTGCAGGCCCCCGCCGCCGATCTGGTGGGCTTCGAGCACGCCGCCAAGAGCGATGACGAGAAGGCGCAATACGCCAAGGCAGTGGCTCAGCTCAAGCAACCCGATGCCCTGCTGCGCTTCGACCCGGCCGCCGGCTGCACGCTGACCCAGCAGGCGCTGCAGGCCGCCAAGGAAGATCACGACCATGACCATGACCATGACCACCAGAAGTCTGACGGCAAGCACGACGAACACCAGCACGACGATGCCGGTCACGCCGACATGGGGGCTATGTACACCTACACCTGCGCGGAGCCAGCCAAGCTGACCGGGCTGGAAGCCACCCTGTTCAGCGTCTATCCGAGCCTGGAGAAGCTGAGCGTGCAGGGCATACTGCCCAGCGGCCAGACCGCGGCCGAGCTGACCCCCTCCGCCAACAAACTGAGCTGGTAACGCCATGAAAAATGCCGTGGTTGAGATCCGCGATCTGGCCTTTGCCTGGCCGGGTCACGAGGTTGTACTCGATCTGCCCGCCCTCACCATCGGCGAGGGGGAACGGGTGTTCATCAAGGGACCGTCCGGTTCGGGCAAGTCGACCCTGCTCGGCCTGCTGGCCGGGATCCAGACCGCCAACCACGGCACCCTGGAGGTGCTGGGCCAACCGCTGGCCCGGCTATCCGGCCGTGCCCGTGACCACTTCCGGGCGGCCAATCTGGGTTACATCTTCCAGCAGTTCAACCTGCTGCCGTTTTTATCCGTGCAGGACAACGTCACCAGCGCCCTCACCTTCTCCCCCGAGAAGCGGGCCCGGCTGCAGGGCAGCCCGGCCGAGGAGGCGCGCCGCCTGCTGCGGGAATTACAACTGCCCGAGGAGGCGCTGCACAGGCCCGTCCATGCCCTCAGCATCGGCCAGCAGCAACGGGTGGCCGCCGCCCGCGCGCTCATCGGCTCACCGCCGCTGGTGATCGCCGACGAGCCCACCTCGGCGCTGGATACCGACAACCGGGCCGCCTTCATCAAGCTGTTGTTCGAGGAGTGCGACAAGCAGGGCTCGACCCTGATCTTCGTCAGCCACGACCCCTACCTCGAACCGCTCTTTCCGCGGGTGGAAAACCTGCAACAACTGAACAGGAGGGCAACATGCTGAAACTCGCCCTGCAAAGCCTCTGGGCCCGCCGCCTCACCGCCGGGCTCACCCTGCTGGCGGTCGCCATCAGCGTCACCCTGCTGCTCGGGGTGGAGCGAGTGCGCAACCAGGCGCGCGAGAGCTTCGCCAATACGGTGTCGGGTACGGACCTCATCGTCGGCGCCCGCTCCGGCCAGGTGAACCTGCTGCTCTACTCGGTGTTTCGCATCGGCAATCCCACCAACAACGTGGGCTGGGACGCCTATCAGGCCATCAAGCAACAACCCGGCATCGCCTGGACCATCCCGCTTTCCCTTGGTGACTCCCACAAAGGGTTTCGAGTGCTCGGCACCAATGGCGACTACTTCATCCACCTCAAATATGGCCAGCAGCAGGCACTGGTCATGCGCGAAGGGCGAGCGTTCGAGACGCCGTTCGAGGCGGTGCTCGGCGCCCAGGTGGCCGAGAAGCTCGGCTATCACCTGGGGCAGTCCATCGTCATCGCCCACGGCGCCGGCAACACCTCGTTCAGCCAGCACGACAACCTGCCGTTCAAGGTGGTGGGGATCCTGGCACCGACCGGCACCCCCATCGATCGCACCATCCATGTGCCGCTGGCCGGTATCGAGGCGATCCACCTGGGCTGGGACACCGGCCGTCACAGCAAGAACGTGACCGCCGAGCAGGCACTGGCGCAGGATCTCACCCCCAAGACCATCACCGCCTTCATGGTGGGGCTCAGCAACCGGATCCTGGCGTTCCAGCTGCAGCGCAGCGTCAACACCTACCGGGGCGAGCCGCTGATGGCGATCCTGCCGGGGGCCGCCCTGCAGGAGCTGTGGAGCCTGATGAGCGTGGCGGAGACGGCGCTGTCGGTGATCGCCGGCTTCGTGGTGGTGGCAGGCCTCATCGGCATGCTGACCACCCTGCTGGCCGGCCTCAACGAGCGGCGCCGTGAGCTTGCCATCTTGCGCTCCCTCGGCGCCGGCCCCTCCCACCTGTTCCTGCTGCTGGCGCTGGAGGCGATGGCCCTCACCACCGCCGGCATTGCGCTTGGGGTGGCCGCGCTCTACCTGGGCCAAGCCCTTGCCACCCCCTGGCTGCTCGGTCACTATGGCCTGCAATTGAGCCTGGGGCTGCCAAACGCCCACGAGTGGCAACTGCTGGGGCTGGTCTGGCTGGCCGGCATGGTGATAGGCCTGTTGCCCGCCGCCCGCGCCTATCGCTACAGCCTGAGCGATGGCATGAGCATTCGCGTCTAGCCAGGCGCCCATAAAAAACGAGAAGGACAGATGATGAAGTGGAAAATCGTGGCGCTGCTGGCCGCCCTGCTGACGCTGCCGGCCATGGCCGCCGACTACAAGACCATCGACTGGGATGTGCTCATTCCGGAAGGTGAAAAACTGCTGCCCCCGCCCCAGGTGAGCCACGATGGCAATCTTGCCTCAGTGCCCCAGCCGGTAGGCGGGGTCAACAAGAAGCTGGACAACCAAGAGGTGCGCATCCCGGGCTTCGTGGTACCGCTGGAGGGGGATGCCAAGAAGATCACCGCCTTCCTGCTGGTGCCCTACTTCGGCGCCTGCATCCATGTGCCGCCCCCGCCCACCAACCAGGTGGTCTACGTGAGCTACCCCAAGGGAGCGCCGGTGGATGACCTGTGGGACGCCATCTGGGTGAAGGGCAAGATGCGCACGGTCAGCTCCAGTCACGAGATGGCCACCGCCTCCTATTCGCTGGAGGCGGTCGAGGTCAGCGTCTACGAAGAGCAGTAACCAGGCACACACGGCCTCCCGCGGGGGGTCGTTTTGTTATCCGCGACGGCAAGAACCCGGCCAGCCCCTGCCTGAGGGATTGCCCGCCATCCCGGTTGGAGTAACATTCAAGGCTAGACCTTGCGATCACGGAGCCAGCATGGCTGACCTGCCCCCGCCCAAGAAAGAGAGTTCCATCCTGAGCAGCCAGGAGCAGACCCTGCGCCTGGCCCGCAGCCGCGGCATCGACGGCATGCTCACCCGCAACAGCGACAGCACCTTCGAGCAGCGCGCCGCCTTTCGCCAACTGGCGGATCAGGCCGCCCGCCAGCGCAACCTGGAATCCATCATGGTGATGGCCTCCCGCCACTGCGAAGAGACCGCCGCCGGCGGCGAGATGGACAGCGACTGGCTGACCCACTTCCTGCAACTGGCGGAAGACATCAGCATGGTGCCCATGCAGCAGCTGTGGGGCCGCATCTTCGCCATCGAGATCGCCACCCCGGGCCGCTTCTCCATCCGTGCCCTCTCCACCCTCAAGGAGATGACCCAGCGCGAGGCCCAGCTGTTCCAGCGCATCTGCTCCCTCTCCTGCCACTACGTGGGCAGCGACGAGCAGCGCCTGCTGCTGGGGCTGCACAAGGGGGCCAGCCTGCTCAGCCGCGCCCGGGTGACCCGGCTCGGCCTTGGCAAGTACCGCATCCCCTACAACGCCCTGCTGCAGCTGTTCGAGCTCGGCCTGCTGCACCGCGGCGAGCTGGAGTCCGGCCCGCTGCCTGCCGACGGGGTGGAGCTGGAATTCGGCGATCAGCGCTGGCGCCTGCAGCGCAAGCAGACCAACATCACCCTGCTCTACTATCGGTTGACGCCGGTCGGCAACGAGCTCGCCCAGCTGCTGCAGGAGCCGCCGCTGGAAGAGTACCTGCAGGATCTGAAAACCGTGCTGGTGCAGGGGCTGCAGATCGAGACCATGATGCTGACCCCGCCCGCCGGGCCTGAGCCGGCCCCGGCCGAACCAACCCCCTGATCCTCCGGAGCCCGTCAGGGCTCCGCTGTTTTGCGCTCCCCAGCGCCGCTCGCGAAATGGCGCCGCCGTTGCCAAAACGGTTCCTGAAATGCAAATCCGCCGCCTCTGACTCGCCAGCCCCACGCCCACAGATCCGCTCGCCACCGGCCATCGCCCCCCGCCGTGCCGCATGAGTGCCGCATGATCGACGATTTTCACCCCCGCTGGTGCAGCCCTTGCATTGGTGATGACTCCTTCCCCACAACCCGGTTTCGGAGCACACCATGAGAGTCAATCAGCCTGTCACCCAGCATGAGCGTCGCTATCCCGAACACCAGCACCTCATCTCCACCACGGATCTGGAGAGCCGCATCACCTACGCCAACGAGGAGTTCTGCCAGATTGCCGGCTTCACGCTGGAGGAGCTGCAGGGGGAGCACCACAACCTGGTGCGCCATCCAGACATGCCCAAGCAGGCCTTCGCCGACCTCTGGCACCATATCCGGGCCGGCAAGAGCTGGATGGGCCCGGTGAAGAATCGCTGCAAGAACGGCGATCACTACTGGGTCAGCGCCTTCGTCACGCCGATCAAGGATGCCCACGGCAAGGTGGTGGAGTATCAATCGGTGCGTACCGCCCCCAGCGAGGAGATCAAGCAGCGGGCCGAGCGCATCTATGCCGGGCTGCGCGCCGACAAGGCGCCGCTGGCGCTCAGGCTGCCGGCCTTCTCCCACACGCTGGCAATCACCCTCTGCCTGTTGCCAAGCCTGGTGGCCATGATGGCGCTGGGCTATGAGCAGGCCTCCGGCTGGCTGCTGGCCCTGGCCGTGCTGCCTTTGCTGCTGGCGGCCATGATCACCCAGGCCCTGAGCCGTCGCCTCGGCAAGCTCGACAAGCTGGCCCGCAGCCGCTTCGACAACCCGCTGATGCAGTTGCTCTACACCAACAAGGTCGACAACATCGCCGCCATCGAGCTCGCCATGCTGATGAATCAGGCCGAGTTCAACGCCGTGCTGGCGCGCACCCAGCAGACCTGCAGCCGGATCCTGCACTCGGCGGAAGGCGATCTGCGCAATGCCGAATCCATCACCAGCAACCTGCAGCAACAACAGGCCGAGACCAATCAGGTCGCCACCGCCATCACCCAGATGGCCGAGTCGATCCGCGAGGTGTCCCACAGATCCACCGCCGCCTCCGACCTGCTGGATGAAACCGCCGACCTGTTCCGGGAGGGCAACCGCAGCGTGCAGGAGACCATAGGGGCGGTCGAAGGAATGCACGGCGAGATCGCCACCTCCAAGACGGTGATCCACACCCTGGCGACCCAATGCCGGGATATCGACGGCATCCTCGATGTCATCAACAGCATCGCCAACCAGACCAACCTTCTGGCTCTCAATGCGGCCATCGAGGCGGCCCGGGCCGGTGAGGCGGGCCGCGGTTTCTCGGTGGTGGCGGACGAGATCAGATCCCTGGCCATCAAGACCCAGTCCTCCACCGGCACCATACTGCAGCAGATCAACAGCATGTTGCAGCAGGTCGCCTCCGGCAGCAGCCAGATAGCCCAGGCCGTGCAGGAGCAGTCCCAGGTCACTGCCGACATCGATCGCAACGTGCTCAGCATCAAGACCCTGGCCGATGACTCCAGCGTCGGCAGTCAGCATGCCGTCCACGGCATCAACCAGCTGGTGCGGCAACTGAGTGACCTGGATCGGCTGGTTCGCCAGTTCCAGCAACAACCCGCCTCTCCACAACTCGCCAACCCCAGCCCCGCCGGCCAGGTGGTGCTGGCCCGCTGATCCCGAGACCGTGCGCTAACAACAAAAAGGGCCCCTGTCGTCACCGGCAGCGGGCCCATTTATCTCTGGTGGGAAACGCAGATCTGACCGGGCCGGGATGCCCATGCCATCACTGGCCCGGCCTTGATGTCATTACCTTGGCATCTGCTCTGCAACTCATTCCACAAAGTGGCATCCCGCAGTTCATTCCCCCCGCCCAAATACGCAGCGAGCATTGAGCAAGCAAGGGCGTTGAGATACCCCTATCGCCCGCCCCCCCATGGCAGCTCAATTTATTGATCTTGCCCGAGAAATCACTCACTCCCCCTTCCCTAACCAGCTCCGTTCGGTAACATGGCCATCAGGATCACCTCTCGTCGAAGCAGCCATGTACCAGACCAGAGCCACATCGCAGGGAAAGCGCAGCAGACTGGAGGCTGGAATTCAGGGGCGGTAGCCTTGCTTGAGGAATAGCCACGCGGGTGGCGACCGGCTGCGCGTTATTAACAAGGATGACAGCCCTGATTTTGTTGGCGCCATTATTTCACTGCCCAGGTGATAGCACTAAAAAACGCCACACCCAGCCAGGCTACTAATTTCACTGGAAACGCTTCGCCATAAAAGGCAGCATTTCCCTTCAGACATGATACGCCAATGTGTAATATCTCCTTGGCGCATTTAACAAATGAAATAGTTCAGAGGCAACATGAACAACACAGACGCAGTACCGCCATATGAGACTAAGGAAATAGGCACACCACTGGATTACACATCTGACATGTACCGCGTCTATTTCGAGATTCGTGATCATGATGATATGGCCAAGGAAATCATCTCTGGTTTTCTGGGCCCCGCACGGGCTGAAAAAATAGTAACCTTGGCCCATGGCTATGAAATGGAGCTCCCCATTCAATGCATACCAGAAATAATCCGGCTGCTGGCAACTGAAAACATAGCGATATATCAGGTCGTTCGTTATGCAAAAACCAATAACAGCTGGGGCTAGTATCATTACCATGATGCCATGGCAACCTGACCCACTTGCATTTTATGGACTCGGCAGGATTGCTGCGCTCTGCATGGTTGCGCCTTGTTCTGATCGCCAAGGGTAAAATGAGAGTGCGAACAATATATTTACTTTTGCTCTTTTTGACATGCTCGACAAGCGCCAAAGAGGTCATGACTCGCACTGCCAGCAGGGATGATGGCTCGCCCATCTCCTATTACTTGGTCCAACATACCCATGATACAGATACCTTGCTGTTGATTTTGCAAGGCTCTGATTGCAACAGTGTGCTTAATATAAATTCGATACTTTCCGACTATAAAGATGTTTGGCCAGAAGCTGACCTGTTGTTAATCGAAAAATATGGCATTGATAGCAAATTAAAATACAGTACCGATCCGGCACGCAAGGATTGCCCTGCTCAGTACCTTGAAAAGGACAGCCCTGCACAGCGGGTCGCGGATATCAAGGCTGTGCTCGATACTGTTCGAAAAAATGGGCAATACAAGACATTAATTCTCTTGGGCGGCAGTGAAGGGGCCGTTATCGCCAACCTGGTGACCGCAGCAGTTGACTATATCGATGCCACCGTCGCCTTTAATGGCGGTGGCCGCTGGTTTATCGATGACGTCTCACACAGTATCGCTGTAAAACATAACAACCCCGAAGAGGCGAGAAAAGAGATCGACGGTTTTAAAGGGTTTGCCCAGCATGTTCTTAACAGCAAACCATTTGATCTTGAGGTGAGCGGACATGGCTATCATTGGTGGCAGCAGATGCTCTCCATCGATCAGCTGGGTACCCTTAAAAAAGTAAAGTCTCCTTTGCTGATCATTCAGGGTGGAATGGACACCTCGGTATCACCGCAAAAAACAGATGAGTTGATGCAGCGTCTTAAAGTCCTCGGGAAAAGCAATATTGAGTATCGGCGTTACGAAGCACTGGATCATGGATTGAAGAACAGTGACGGGAAAAGCCTGCGTAAAGAGGTCGTCAGCGATATGAATTTATGGTTACAGTCCAAGCTAGGCGACCCGAAGAAGTTCAATCCTCACTGATTTAGACTTGCTGGCGATGCATTGATTTAACTCGTTTTATAACGACAGCCGGGATGGAGTGGATTCATAAAGTGGTGTCACTCATCAGTGCCCCTCCTCTTTCCAATCACGGTTATGCGAACAACCAATAGAGATATAGGAATGGTAATGGAACAGGAAAGTTTAGTTGAGATAGCAATTGAGTATTTCAAGAAAGTAGATGCAGGTGATCTCAGTTATCTTGACCTATTCTCGGAGAATGTTGATTTTTTCTTCCCCAAGTTTGGTCAGGCTAAAGGAAAGGATGCATTGGTTGAGTTTGGCAATAGAATTGGTAGCTCGCTCACCAGCATCTGGCACGACATAGATGGCTTTAAGATAACGACTGCTGGCAACACCGTGATTGTCGAAGGGCAAGAGGGGGAGTAATGAGTGATGGTACCTCTTGGCCTGACAATAATATCTCCATGGGCCGTTTTTGTAGTGTATTTGAATTTACAGGCTCGCTGATAAGCCGCATGTATGTGTATGTTGACCCTGACTTTCCGAGTAGAGATGTGGCAAGGATTGCTGTGTTGTCAGGGACAAATTAATAGCTGTTATATGCTCGGAGTAGAAATGAACAACATTCTAGATTTGGCAATGGAAGAGCTGAAAGGAAAATATGCACCTCATACAATCATTCTTTATGGTTCTTATGCCCGCAATGATGCAACCGAAACCAGTGATATCGATATAGCCTGTTTCTGTGATCACACGAGCGAACAAAGGGATGCGAGGTTATTTCATGGCATCTATCTTGATGTATGGGTTTACCCAACCGATTATCTAAGTTCAATTCCAAAAGAAGCCCTTCGCTTCGGTGACGGAAAAGTCATTTATGATACACAAGGTTTAGGGAGCAGCTACCTGGCTCGCGTTAAGCAGAAGCTAGCAGATGGCAAACCGGCAACGTCGGAGGTGGATAAGGCACACCTTCAACAGTGGGTGATGAAAATGCTGGAGCGTGCGCATGATAAAGACATAGATAGTCATTATCGTCGTACCTGGCTTCAACATGACCTTCTGGAGATATATTTTGACATGCGCGACTTGTGGTATCTAGGCTCAAAGAAAAGCCTTCATTATTTGCAGCAGCATGACCAGCCGACTTTCAATCTATTTGAGAAAATGTATAAAGAGCCGTTAAATATTGATCTGTTGGCCGCCTTGGCAAAGCAGGTTGCACGTATATAGCAATGTCCAAAATCAATATATAGCGCGTAAGGTTTTCACGATGAGTTTTTAAACTCAATTGCCACCGGCTGGTGAGTCAGTTAAAGAAAGTCCCTACGGCATCACCACGAAGTACGCCTGCAGACGCCATACCGGCGCGCCAAACCAGATAAACAGCACACAAGCAATCACCGCAGAAAAACCATATGAGTCCACAGGCCCATAGTTTTTTTAATTCTCGCCAACAAAAGGGCGAGATTGCCGCTTCACCATCCGCTTTACCCACTGATCTGGTGGCCGCCAATGTTGATTGTCCATATCGCCGCTCGTTATTTATTAATTTATTGATCTTGCTCAGAAAACTGCCCTCTTGCGCTTTTCACCCCAACCCCGTTCGGTAACATAGCCGCTTGGCAACCTCCTGTCGGAGTCAGCCATGAGCCAAGCCAGTACCAAAACGCAGGTAAAGCAGCAAACTGGAAGCTGAAATTCAGGGGCGGTAGCGTTGTTTTTGTAAGTTGGCACAGCGTATAGCCAAGCCCAATAGACGAGGACGGTCAAGCCAACCAGAGCAGGATAAACATAGATCGGGAAAACAAATGTGCAGATACGTTGCACGGTAAACGTTGGACTTCACTGCGTTCAGCACCAATCTACGATTTTTAGCCCAACATACGAGATGCAGTCAAATTGGTGGGTGTCCCAGATTTCTGAGCCCCTTACACAAGGCGCAAATATTTAAAGAAATTACAATAGGTAGAAAATGAAAAATAGTATTGAGGCGAAAGGTGTTGCTATTGGATGCAACTATGCACTTAAATTGATGAAAGAAGCTTATTTAATCCCAATCGAAACATGTCGATTAGAGGATGCTATAGATTACATAATTAGCAATCCAATTCAACAATATAGCTTCCAACAAGTTGAAGCTTTAATGAACGCATCCTTTTATCTTGGTGCTGATAGCGGATTACATCGAGCGTTTGAGCGGCTGAGAGATAGAACTTTTGTCGTTGATAACCGCTACAAGAACCCTCGAGTATTAAGGAATGAAGCGACAACTACAACACAGTTTTCATTTACTGAGAATTACAGTGGAGTAAGGTTAAATTGTAGAATACACATACCAGATTCATCTTTTGACGGTTTCACAACAGACTATAGACAATTGGATAAATAGCTAACAAAACTGTTTGTGACTTATTAGATACTCTTGACGTTTTTACTATACGTTGCGTTTGATTTTTTCGATGATGTGTAGAAACATATGTATTCCGCTGCCCCCCCCCTTAACAGGGCATTATGCTCAAAGGATAAGTAACCAATGTTGTATAAGCTAGGCTCATCTGACGGGAGGTTTGATAGACTCGAACCTGTAATATTCAAAGACTTTTCTAGCTTCGGGCACCTTGAAAAAGACTTGGAAGAATTGATTGCCAAGAGTATTCTTGATGTTCTATTTGAAGACGCGAGCTTGATGCCAATATTCCAAGAACGCCAATATCAGGCTGAGGCTGATATTTATGCGTTGAATGAAAAAGGCGAGCTCATCATTTTCGAGCTGAAAAGAGGATCTGCTGGTGAAGGTGCAGTACATCAGGCTCTTCGCTATGCACAAGATGCTGGACAATGGAGCTACACAAAACTTCAAAAAAAATACCAAAAATATACCAATGAAAATATTGAATTACATAATGCACACCAAGATGCTTTTAACCTTGAGCACCCACTAGATGCAAAAGACATAAACAATAAACAGCATCTTGTCATAATTGGCAGCGCCGCAGACGATAGTCTTATAAATGCCGTTGATTACTGGAAAAAACAAGGGATTTCAATTGATTTCCTGCCCTATCGAATCTACGAACTGGAAGGCAGCAAGTATTTTGAATTCTTTGCCTTACCCTATGACAAGCATAAAAATCCAGGTGATATAAAGGGTGTCTTATTTGATACCAATAGAAGCTGGGATGAGAATTCAATTTGGTACATGATAGAGAATAGCCGAGTTGCGGCCTTTGGTGATGCAAAGAAATTCATTGAGTACGTATATCCAGGTGACATTGTATTCTTTTCACACAAATGGACTGGACTCGTAGCTGCTGCAAGGGTAAAGAAAGGCAGCATTAAAATACCGGACGAAGAAACATTGTATCGAGATGTAGAGTTTTTGACACCAATTCCAAAGAAGGGAGAGGCAATAAAGGCCATGCCATTTGGAAAGGTAGCAGAGATAACAGGCAAGAGTTTTTTCTGGGCACGAACAATAAAAGTGCCATATCTTTCAAAGGACGAGGCTGAGATTTTGGCTAAAGAATTGAGAGATCATCTTGAGGAAAACCCATAGCACAAAACCCAATTGGATCTCTTATATTTTGCGATTTTATTTTTCAGCTAATCGAGCCGCGCTCGGTTAGCTTTACGTTAGTCAGAGACTATCCACCTTTGAGCAAAGCATAACACGCCTCATTCAGCCGTTAACCACTGACAGCAAGGGGCATCATTGGAAAGAAATCAACAAGGGGGTAAATGCCCCCCTGTGATATCAATCCTAGGTATCTTCAAACAACTAACCTTAATCAATCAACTCCCGCATTCTTAGAGCAGTCAACAACTCATCCACCAGCGCTTCCACCGGCTTGCCGGCGTTGAGCAGGTGGATTTCCGGCTGTTCGGGGGCCTCGTAGGCTGAATCGATACCGGTAAAGTTACGAATTTCCCCTGCCCGCGCTTTTTTATAGAGCCCCTTGGGGTCGCGCTCTTCACAGACGGCGAGCGGGGCATCGACAAAGACTTCGACAAACTCGTCCGGCCCCAAGAGGCTGCGCACCAGCTCCCGCTCGGCACGAAATGGCGAGATAAAGGCGGTGAGTACGATAAGGCCCGCATCCACCATCAGTTTTGCCACTTCGCCGACCCGGCGGATATTCTCCTGGCGGGCGGCGTCATCGAAGCCGAGATCACCGCAGAGGCCGTGGCGCACATTGTCCCCATCCAGCAGATAGGTGTGCTTGCCTTGCGCGGCCAGCGCCTGCTCCAGCGCCCCCGCCAGGGTGGATTTACCTGCCCCGGAGAGCCCGGTGAACCAGATCACCAGGGGCTTTTGCCCTTTCAATTCGGCCCGGCTCTGTTTGTCCACGGCATGGGCATGCCACACGATATTGCTCATTCACACTCCTTGCTTGGCGCGCGCGCCTCAATGCTGAAACAGTCTGGCCCCCTGGAGCTCAGCCTCTGGCCACTCGCCACTGACGGGGGCCACGGTCGTCGTGTATTCCTATTCCCTGCAAGGCACCAAGCCCCCAGTTGCGCCCCCCTTAAAACGGAAACAGCAGGGGCACCATGACGATCACCCCGATGCTGTAGGCCAGGGAGACCGGCAGGGCTAATTTAAGGTAATCCGGCATCTTGTAGTTGCCCGCGGCATAGACCATCAGGTTGGTCTGGTAGCCGTAGGGCAGGATAAAGCTGGAGCTCGCCCCGAACAGCACCGCCAGAATGAACGGCATGGTGGAGACATCCATGCTGAGCGCCAGCTGGTAACCCATGGGGAAGGCCAGCGCAGCCGCGGCGTTGTTGCTCATCAGCTCGGTCAGCACCAGGGTAAACAGGTAGATGCCGATAAAGGCGATGATGGGGCTGGCGCCGTTGAACTCTCCCATCAGCCAGTCGGCGATGAGCTTGGCCAGCCCGCTTTTTTCCAGCTGATCGGCGATGGCCAGCGCCCCGCCCACCACCAGCCAGATATCCAGCGGAAAGCGGCGGCGGATCTCGTCCAACGTCAGAATGCGGGAGAACAGCAGCACCACCAGCATCACCAACAGCCCCTTGAACAGCGGCACCAGATCGAGCACCGACAGGGTCAGCACCCCGAGAAAGCCCAGTACCACGGCAGCGCTGCGCGTGGCATCGAGCCGGGTGGAGGCCTCCAGCCCGCTCACTACCACGAACTCCCGGGAGAGGGACTTGTTGCCCGCAAACTTGGGGCCGGGGGCCAGCAGCAAGGTGTCCCCTGCGTGCAATTCAATCTGGCCGAGGCCGCCGGTGAGCTGGGTCTCGCCCCGGCGCACCGCCAGCACCACCGCATCGAAGTGGGTGCGAAACTCGGCGTCCTTGATGGTCTGCCCCACCAGCCGCGAGCTGTGGCTGACGATCACCTCCACCAGATGCTGGCCGTTGAGGCGGTGCTGGCCGTAGAGATCCAGCCCCTTGAGCTCCTGCAACACGCCGACGCTCTCCACATCGCCACAAAACAGCAGCATGTCCCCCTCGTGCAGCTCGTGTTCCGGCTGCACCGGGCAGATCACCTGGTTGCCACGAATGATCTCGGCGAGATAGAGGCTTTTCAGGCTGCGCAGGCCGTTCTCCTTGACGCTGCGCCCGGCCATCGGCGAGCCGGGGCCTACCTTGGCCTCGAGAAAATAGCCGGATTCGCGGCTCATCTCGGTGTCCTGCTCCGGCAGGTGGCGGGCAAACAGCAGCACGGCGACCAGGCCGGTCAGCAGGGTCCCCGCCCCCACCATGAAGAAGTCGAACATGCCGAGCGGCTTGGCCCCCATCTTGATGAGGAAGCTGTTGACGATGAGGTTGGTGGAGGTGCCGATCAGGGTCAGCACGCCGCCAAAGGTCGCCGCGAAGCACATGGGCAGCAGCAGCCGGGAGGGCGCATGGTTGGGATTGCGTTTGACCGCCCCCAGCATGGAGGCCACCACGGCGGTATTGTTGACGAAGGCCGACAGGAAGGCGGTGGAGAACCACACCTTCACCAGCACCTTGTTGAACGAGCCGGTGCCCACCAGGTTGGCGAACCAGCTCATGACCCGGGTCTTTTCCACCGCCAAGGAGACCAGCAGCAGCAGCACCAGGGTCAGCAGGGCGCTGTTGGTGTAGCCCGCCACCACGGCGTTGATGTCCGCCAGGCCGCTCAGGTAGGTGATGAGCACGGCGCCCGAGAAGAGCAGCGCCGGCCGGAGTTTGCCCTGGATCAGCAGGGCGACGAGGGCAGCCAGCAGACCCAGCACCAGGGATTGTTGCCAGGTCATGGGCTTACTCCTTGCCGGAATCGTTGCTGATGGTCAGCGCCTGCCAGTGGGGGAAGTGCTTGCGCACCAGGGCGTTGAGCTCGACTTCGAACTCGCTGTATTGCCCTGCCATAACCTTGGCCGCCAGCCCTTCCACTATCATGCCGGCACCGACGGTGACGTTGGTCAGCCGGTCGATCAGGATGAAGCTGCCGGTATCGCGGACCTCCTGGTACGGGTCGAACGCCACCGGGTCGGTCAGGCTGAATTCGCACAGGCCGATCTCGTTGAGCTTGAGCTCGGAGGCCGGCAGCTCGTCGAGCTTGTTGATCTCGATGCGGTGGCGGATGGCCTCCACCTGGCCGCGACTCTTCTTGGTGGCCAGCTTGACGTCATAGACCCGGCCCGGTTGCAGGGACTCTTCCCCCATCCAGACGATGTGGGCCAGCACGTTCTGGGTCACCTGGGGCTTTTTCGCCGCGTCCACCAGCAGGTCGCCGCGGCTGATGTCGATCTCGTCCGCGAAGGTGACCGTGATGGCCTGACCCGGCAGGGCGTACTCCAGATCCCCGTCAAAGGTGACGATGCGAGTCACTGTGCTCTCTTTGCCCGACGGCAGCACAGCAAGCCGGTCGCCCACCCGCAGGATGCCGGAGGCGAGCGTCCCCGCGAAGCCGCGAAAATCGAGGTTGGGGCGGTTCACATACTGCACCGGCAGGCGCACCGGATGGCGCTCCAGCTCGCGCTCCACCTCGGCAGACTCCAGCAAGGAGAGCAGGGTCTCGCCCTGATACCAGGCCAGCTTGTCGCTTGGGTTCACCACGTTGTCACCGTCCAGCGCCGAGACCGGCACGATGTGGATGGTGTCGACACTGAGCTTCTTGGCGAACTCGCGGTAATCGGCACTGATGCGCTCGAACACCTCCTGGCTGAACTCCACCAGGTCCATCTTGTTCACCGCCACCACAAACTGTTTTATCCCCAGCAAACTGGCGATAAAGCTGTGGCGACGGGTCTGATCCAGCACCCCCTTGCGGGCGTCGATCAGGATGATGGCGAGATCGCAGGTGGAGGCGCCGGTGGCCATGTTGCGGGTGTACTGCTCGTGGCCCGGAGTGTCCGAGATGATGAATTTGCGTTTCGCGGTCGAGAAGTAGCGGTAGGCCACGTCGATGGTGATGCCCTGCTCGCGCTCTGCCTGCAGGCCGTCCACCAGCAGGGCCAGGTCCAGCTTCTCGCCGGTGGTGCCGAGCTTCTGGCTGTCGGACTCCAGCGCCTTCAACTGATCTTCATAGATCTGCTGGGAGTCGTGCAGCAGGCGGCCGATAAGGGTGCTCTTGCCGTCGTCCACGCTGCCGCAGGTGAGAAAGCGCAGCAGGCTCTTGTGTTGCTGGGCGTGCAGGTAGGCTTCAATGCCCTGTTCGCTGATGGCGGTCTGAATGTGGTTGTTCATGTTGCGATTCCTTAGAACATTTTTTTAGAAATAGCCCTGACGCTTCTTCTGCTCCATGGAGCCGGCCTGATCGTGGTCGATAAGCCGCCCTTGCCGCTCGCTCGAGGTAGTGATCAACATCTCTTCGATGATCTCCGGCAAGGTGGTGGCATTGGATTCGATGGCCCCGGTCAGCGGGTAGCAGCCGAGGGTGCGAAAGCGCACCAGCTCCTGCTTCACTTCATCTTCCGGGCCGATGGGCATGCGCTCGTCATCCACCATGATCTTGATGCCATTGCGCTCCACCACTGGGCGATGAGCGGCGAAGTAGAGCGGCACTATGTCGATGTTCTCGAGATAGATGTATTGCCAGATGTCCAGCTCGGTCCAGTTGGAGAGCGGGAAGACCCGGATGCTCTCACCCTTGTTGACCTGGCTGTTGTAGACGCGCCACAGCTCCGGGCGCTGGTTCTTCGGATCCCAGCGGTGAGACTTGTCGCGGAAGGAGTAGACCCGCTCCTTGGCACGAGACTTCTCCTCGTCGCGGCGGGCCCCACCGAAGGCGGCGTCGAAGCCGTATTTGTTGAGCGCCTGCTTGAGCCCCTCGGTCTTCATGATGTCGGTGTGCTTGCCGCTGCCATGCACGAAGGGGTTAATGCCCATGGCGAGGCCGTCCGGGTTCTTGTGGACGATGAGATCCAGCCCGTACTTTTTGGCGGTCTCGTCACGGAACTTGATCATTTCCTTGAACTTCCAGTCGGTGTCGACGTGCAGCAAGGGGAAGGGGATCTTGCCCGGATAGAAGGCCTTGCGGGCCAGGTGCAGCATGACGGAGGAGTCCTTGCCGATGGAGTACATCATCACCGGGTTTTCAAATTCGGCAGCCACCTCGCGGATGATGTGGATGCTCTCGGCTTCCAGTTGCTGCAGATGGGTCAATCTTTCACGGTCCATGTCTGGGTCCTCGGTTCATTGCTGACGCGCCTGGTCGGTGCGCGGTCTTGGTTCAGGTCGGTGCCGCCATGGCAACACCGTCAAATCGATTGCTGTCTCGGCCTCAGGCCAGGCTCACCAGCTTGAGCTCGTGGCCGCTGTCGGCCCCCTGCCCCTGCGCCGTCTCGCCAAACCAGGCGAGCTGTTTACGCAGGGTAACCACCTCGCCTATGACGATAAGCGACGGGCTCACCGCTTGGGCGGCCAGTTCGGCCAGCTCCGCCAAGGTGCCGGTCAGCACGCGCTGCCGCGCCGTGGTGCCGCGCTCGATGATGGCGATGGGGGTGGCGCTGCTTCGGCCATGGCTCACCAACTGCTGGCGGATATGCTCGGAGCGCATCAGCCCCATGTAGATCACCAGGGTCTGGCTGGTGGCGGCGAGCTGCTGCCAGTCGGGCTCCTTGCCCTCCTTCTGGCAGTGGCCCGTGATAAAGACGGCGCTCTGGGCATGGTCGCGGTGAGTCAGCGGAATGCCGGCATAGGCGGTGGCACCGGCGGCGGCCGTGATGCCGGGCACCACCGAGAAGGGGATGCCCTCCTCTGCCAGCACTTCCAGCTCCTCGCCGCCACGGCCGAACATGAAGGGGTCGCCCCCCTTGAGCCGCACCACCCGGTTGCCCGCCCTGGCGTATTCCACCAGCAGGCGATTGGTCTCTTCCTGGGGCACGCTGTGGGCACCTGCCTTCTTGCCGACCGACACCAGGGTCGCATCGCGGCGCACCAGGTCCAGGATCTCGGCGGAGACCAGCTGGTCATAGAGCACCACCTCGGCCTGTTGGATCTGTTGCAGCGCCTTGAGGGTCAGCAGGCCCGGATCGCCGGGGCCCGCCCCCACCAGCACCACCTCACCCACCTCGGTCTGGGCTTTGTCGAGCCCCTCGTTCAGCCACTGCTCGGCCCCTTGCCAATCGTCTTTCTCAATCAGGCCGGCCAGGGTGTTGGAGGCAAACGCCCGCTCCCAGAAGCGGCGACGGTCGGAAATGGAGGAGAGCACCCGCTTGGCACGGTCGCGTACCCGACCCGAGAGTTCGGCCAGGCCGCCGAGGTGGCGCGGCAGCAGGCTCTCCAGCCGCTCGCGCAGCAGGCGCACCAGCACAGGCGCCTTGCCGCCGCTGGAGACGGCCACCATGATGGGGCTGCGATCGATGATGGAAGGAAAGATAAAGCTGGAGCGCTTGGGGTCATCCACCACGTTGACGAACAGACCGAGCTGGTTGGCGCTCTGATAGACCAGGGCGTTCACCTCGAGATCGTCGGTAGCGGCCACCACCAGGATCTGGCCCGCCAGATGGGCAGGTACGAAGCGCTCCGCCAGATGGGTGAAGCGACCGGCAAATTCATGGAAGTCGGGTTCCAGCTCGGGGGAGACCAGGGTCAGCCTGGCACCGGCAGCCAGCAGCAGGCGCGCCTTGCGCAGGGCCACTTCGCCCCCTCCCACCAACAGCACCGGGCGACCGTCCAACTTGGCAAACATCGGCAAATAATCCATTTCGGCCCATCCCTCGGAACACGACTAATATGGGGCGACTATAGGCAGGGCTGCTTATCCCTCAAAATAATAAAAAATGCTTTTTAATGCATTTTAGTAATTAACAAAGCCGTATGATGACAAAGGCGCTTGTGGTGCCGCACGCAAGGCCATAGGCTAGTGAAAGTGTTTCATAAGGAGCTAAATGATGAATGAGTCATTGATTGTGCTGGGGATCTTTGTGTTTCTGGTACTTCTCACCCTGAGCGCCGGTATCAAGATAGTGCCGCAGGGTTACAACTGGACCGTGGAGCGCTTCGGCCGCTACACCCGCACCCTCTCCCCCGGCCTCAACCTGCTGATCCCCTACATAGATCGCATCGGCCACAAGATCATCATGATGGAGCAGGTACTGGACATCCCGGCGCAAGAGGTGATCTCCCGCGACAACGCCAACGTGACCATAGACGCCATCAGCTTCGTGCAGGTGGTGGACGCCCGCAAGGCCGGCTATGAGGTCAACGATCTCACCAGCGCCATCCGCAACCTGACCATGACCAACATGCGGACCGTGCTGGGCGCCATGGAGCTGGACGAGATGCTCTCCCAGCGCGACACCATCAACGAGAAGCTGCTGCGCACCATGGATGCGGCCACCGCCCCCTGGGGCATCAAGGTGACCCGGATCGAGATCAAGGATGTACGTCCGCCGCTGGCGCTGGTCGAAGCCATGAACGCCCAGATGAAGGCCGAGCGCCAGAAACGGGCCGAGGTACTGGAGGCCGAAGGGGTGCGCCAGTCCAAGATCCTGAAAGCGGAAGGGGAGAAGCAGTCCCAGATCCTCAAAGCCGAGGGCGAGCGTCAGGCCGCCTTCCTCGCCGCCGAAGCGCGGGAGCGGGCCGCCGAAGCGGAAGCCAAGGCGACCCACATGGTGTCAAAAGCCATCGCCGAAGGGGATCTGCAGGCCATCAACTACTTCGTGGCCCAGAAATACACAGAGGCGCTGGCCCGCATCGGTGAAGGCCCCAACAGCAAGGTGGTGATGATGCCGCTGGAGGCGGGCAGCCTGATCGGCGCCGTCGCCGGCATGGCCGAGCTGTTCAAGGATGGCAAGGGCGGCAAGTCATGACAGCCCTGTTCGAGGGGCTGACCCACTGGCACTGGCTGGGGCTCGGCTTCGTGCTGCTGGCCATCGAGGTGCTGGGCTCGGTGGGTTTTCTGCTCTGGACCGGCATCGCCGCGCTGGAGGTGGGCCTGCTGCTGCTGGTCTGGCCCTTCGGCTGGCAGGCCCAGCTGCTGCTGTTCGCCCTGCAATCCCTGCTCACCACCTGGGCCTGGTGGCGCTGGCAGCACCGCCGGGATCGCTCCGATCAAGATGCCGCCGCCCCCATCAACGAGCGGATGCAGGGGTATCTGGGGCGCGAGCTGGTGCTGCTGGATGACGTGACTCAGGGGATGAGCCGGGTACACCTGGACGACACCGCCTGGACGGTGCGCTGCAGCCAGCCACTGCTCGCCGGCAGCAAGGTGCGGGTGATGGGGCATGACTCCCATATCCTGCTGGTAGAGCCGCTGTCCTGACACGAGGGCAGGCGCCAGTGTCCAACAACAAAGGGCTCCGCGGAGCCCTTTTTCATTCTCTTGCAAGCCGTGCCGGCGGACTAGAAGGCGTCGCTGTCGAGGGCGGCGCGCAGCAGATCCTTCCAGCTGATGATGCCGACCAGGGCGCCGTTTTCCAGCACCGGCAGGCAGGAGACGTTCTTCTCCAGCATCAGCTTGACCCCTTCCCGCACCGTAAGCTGGGGGGCGATGGTGATGGGGTGGCGGCTCATGATCTGGTGGGCGCGCCGGTTGAGGGTCTCGGTGTCGCGGCTCATCTCGGCCTCGGAGTCGAGATAGGGGCTGATGGCACGAAAAAGGTCCCGATCGGAGATGACTCCTACCAGCTCCTCCTCTTCCAGCACCAGCAGGTGGCGAAAGTGGGCCTGCTCGAAGATCTCCTTGATGACGCTCAACCTGTCGTCCATGGATACGGTGGCGACCCGGGTCGTCATGATGTCCCTGATATGCAGCATGCTAGCCTCCACCGTCATACTGATTGATAGTTCTGTTATGACATGTTTTTGTGGTGCCAGCCAGTAGCAGGCCCGTACCTAAAGTGCAAACCGGCGCCATTTCACGTAAGATCCGCGCCAGTTTTTCTCCTTCATTTGAGCCAAGCAGACCAATCCATGATAGTTGCCAGTCAAATCGAACTGATCCGCGGCGGCCGCAAGCTGCTGGACAACGCATCCGCCACCATTCACCCCGGCCACAAAGTGGGTCTGGTGGGCAAGAACGGCTGTGGCAAGTCCACCTTTTTTGCACTGGTACGGGGCGAGCTGGCCATCGACAGCGGCAGCTTCAGCCTGCCCGCCGGCTGGCAGATTGCCGGAGTGGCACAGGAGACCCCGGCGCTGGACTGCTCCGCCCTCGACTACGTGATCGACGGCGACAAGGAGTTCCGCGCGCTGGAGGCCGAGCTCGCCCAGGCCGAGCGGGATGACAACGGTCTGCTGGTGGCCGAGCTGCACGGCAAGCTCGACACCATAGGCGCCTACAGCATCCGCGCCCGCGCAGCCGAGCTGTTGCACGGCCTCGGCTTTGGCGACGAGCAGCTCGGCTCGCCGGTACGCAGCTTCTCCGGTGGCTGGCGCATGCGCCTGAACCTGGCCCAGGCGCTGCTCTGCCGCTCCGATCTGCTGCTGCTCGATGAACCGACCAACCACCTGGATCTCGACGCCGTCATCTGGCTGGAGAAGTGGCTCAAGGGCTATCAGGGCACGCTGGTGCTCATCTCTCACGACCGCGACTTCCTCGACTCTGTGGTGACTCGCATCATCCATATCGAGAACGGCAAGCTCAACGAATACAGCGGCGGCTACTCCGACTTCGAACTGCAGCGCGCCGAACACCTGGCCCAGCAGCAGTCCATGTACGAGAAGCAGCAGCGGGAGATGGCCCACATGCAATCCTATGTGGATCGCTTCCGCTACAAGGCCTCCAAGGCCCGTCAGGCCCAGAGCCGATTGAAGGCCATGGAGCGGATGGAGAAGATCCTGCCCGCCCATGCCGACTCCGAGTTCAGCTTCGAGTTTCGCGAGCCGTCGGCCCTGCCGACCCCGCTGATTGCCATGGAGAACCTCAGCGCCGGTTACGGCGACAAGGTGATCCTGGAGAAGATCAAACTCAACCTGGTACCGGGCTCGCGCATCGGCCTGCTCGGTCGCAACGGCGCCGGCAAATCCACCTTCATCAAGATGCTGGCGGGCTCCAACCCGCCGCTCTCCGGCAAGCTGGAAGTGAGCGCCGGGGTGAGCATCGGCTACTTCGCCCAGCATCAGCTGGAAACCCTGCGCCTGGATGACTCACCCCTCGATCATCTGGTACGCCTCGCGCCGGACAAGACCGAGCAGGAGCTGCGCAACTATCTGGGCAGCTTTGGCTTTCACGGTGACAAGGCGCTCGACAAGGTGGCCCCCTTCTCCGGCGGCGAGAAGGCGCGGCTGGTGCTGGCCCTCATCACCTGGCAAAAGCCCAACCTGCTGCTGCTGGATGAACCGACCAACCACCTGGATCTGGAGATGCGCCACGCCCTGACCATGGCGCTGCAAGGGTTCGAGGGCGCCATGGTGGTGGTCTCCCACGACCGTCACCTGCTGCGTACCACCACAGATGACTTCTATCTGGTGCACGGTGGCCGGGTCGAGGCCTTCGACGGCGATCTGGACGACTACCACAAGTGGCTCGGCGAGCAGGAGAAAGAGGCCAACGCCAAGCAGGAGGACGGCGTCGTCTCCGCCAACTCGGCGGTGGCGCGCAAGGATCAGAAGCGGCGCGAGGCGGAGTTCCGGCAAGCGACCCGACCGCTGCGCCAGAAGCTGGAGAAGCTCGAAACCAGCATGGAGAAGCTGCAGGCCAAGCTGGCCGCGGTGGAAGAGCAGCTGGCCGACCCCGCCATCTATGAAGAGAGCGCCAAGCAGAAGCTCTCCGAACTGCTCAAGTCCCAGGGCCCCATCAAGGAGGAGCTGGAAGGGGTCGAGCTGGAGTGGATGAGCCTCAGTGAGGAGCTGGAAACCATGGAGCAGGCCTTCCTTGCGTGACGAACAGCTGATGACGAGCGAGCGGATCGACGCCCACGAACTGCCGGGCCCGCTCGACTTCTGGCACTGGAGCGGCGAAACCTACGGTGCGCGCAGCCAGGATTGGCTCAGCGTGCAGGCGCTGGGGGGCAACGTCAACCTGGCCCTGTTGCTGCACCGGCTGGATCAGAGCAGCATCCCGGTGGATCTCACCGACCTGCAACCGGCGCTGGTGCAGACCGAGGCGGTGCTCGGCCCCTGGCGCACCCTGCGTTCGAGCGCCAAGGCGCGGCTCGGCGAGCAGGAGTATCAGGCCATGCTGGCCCACGAGCTGGAGCTGGAGCGACTGCAACAAGGGGTGCTGCTGCAGACCCTGCGCAGCCTCACCCTGTTTCGCGGCGACAGCCGCAACCTGTTGAACTATCTATCGTTACTGGGGGCCCAGCAGGGCCCCCTCAGAGACCTAATATGCTGAGTTATCGCCACGCCTTTCACGCCGGCAACCACGCCGACGTGCTGAAACACGCCGTTCAGGCCCTGATCATCGAGTCCCTCAAGAAGAAGGAGAAACCCTTCATCGTGCTGGACACCCATGCCGGTGGCGGTCTCTACGACCTGCGCGGCGACTGGTCGCAGAAGAAGGCGGAATATGCCGACGGCATCGGCCGGCTGTGGAACGAGCGGGCCCAGTGGTCTGCCATGGCCCCCTATCTGGGCGTTATCGAGGAGATGAACAGCGATGGTCAGTTGCGCTACTACCCCGGCTCGCCGGAGCTGTCGCGCCGCCTCGCCCGCGAGCAGGACAAGCTGGCGCTGATGGAGCTGCACAACAACGAGGTGGAGGACCTGCGCGCCAACATGGGTTACGACCCCCGTGTCGCCGTCCACCATCGCGATGGCTTCGAGGGGCTGGTGGCCCTGCTGCCGCCCACTCCGCGCCGCGGCCTGGTGCTGATAGACCCGCCCTATGAGCTCAAAGAAGACTACTTCGCAGTGGTCGATACCCTGAAAAAGGCGCAAAAACGCTGGGCCACCGGCATCTACGCCCTCTGGTATCCCATTCTGGGGGAAGAGGCGGACAAGTCCCGCGACATGCTGCGCGCCATCAAGCGCGAGAACTTCGGCAACGTGCTGGTGGCTGAGCTGGAAGTGGCCGGCCAGACCGCCGACTGGGGAATGAATGGCTCAGGCATGCTGATAGTGAGCCCCCCCTGGATGCTGGACGAACAGATCGACGCCTTCTTGAAACCCCTGTGCGCCAAGCTGGCCCAGGGCGCCGGCGCCCAGTACAAGGTGGAGTGGCTCAACAAGGTTGAAGCGTAACGCCTTGCATCACTCGCACACAGCCAAGGGCCTGCCACTGCAGGCCCTTTTTATTGGCAGGATCGGCGGGCAGCTCGAGTACCCTGGCTGGCAATCAGGGGCCGGAGGATCTGTCCAGGTGCAAGACCAGCAACAGCAGGGCCAACAGACCCAAGGGTGGAAACAGGGAGAGCAAAGCGCAAAGGGTGGCGATCAGGGCGGGGCGCTCGCTTCTGCGACGAGCCAGCCAATAGGCCAGTACCCCTACGATGATCATCAGCAACAGGATGAACTGCCCCATCAGGGTGGCGTTGATATTCATATGCATGAAAGCTCCTTTTTCATGGCAAAGGCTCACTCTAGCGCCGCTGTGGCCCCTGGCAACTCCCAATCCGGTGAGGGCATTCTCACTTGATAGGCCCTCCCTATCCAACCATCAGATGAGAATAGTTTTCATTTAGTGGGGTTTCGGGGGATACTCTGCTCATCACCAGAGGGAGCCGCCATCATGAAAAAGACCATCAGCTTTGCCGTTTTGCACTTCACCGTGGCCTTCACCGTGGCTTACCTGCTGACCGGTGAACTGCTCACCGCCAGCCTGATCGCCCTGATCGAACCCGCCGTCAACACGGTTGCCTTCTACTTCCACGATCTTGGCTGGCACAAGCTCAAGCCCCACCACAGCCTGCAGGCCAAGACCAGCAGCTTCGCCCTGGTGCACTTCTCGGTAGCCTTCGGCGTCGCCTACCTGCTGAGCGGCGAGCTGCTCACCGGCGGCGTGATGGCGATGATCGAGCCTGCCATCAACACAGTGGTGTTCTTCTTCCACGAGCGACTGTGGCGCGCCCGCCAGTCCCTGGCGCTCGCCTGATCTCCCTCCCCTTGTCTGGGGCCGCCCGGCGCAAAAAATGCTCGGCGGCCCAGCGCCATTGTGCTTTAGTAGCCGGGTCCCCCTTGCTGGAGCCCCCTCGATGAACAAGACCTTGCTTGCCACTCTGCTGTTTGCCCCTTTATTGGCCACCGCTGCCACCCCCTCTTTCGATTGCGCCAAGGCGAAAGGCGCCGCCGAAACCCTGATCTGCAAGGATGCCGCGCTGGCGGCGCTGGATAACGAGCTGGCGGCCCTCTACCCCAAGGCAATTGCCGCATTCTCACCCGAGCAGCAGAAAACCGAGCGCGCCATCCAGCGCGGCTGGATCAAGGGGCGCAACGACTGCTGGAAGGCGGGCGATCTGCGCCAGTGCGTGGAAGATAGCTACCAGCTGCGGATCACCGAGTTGCAGATAAAAGGGGGCCAGCTGATGGTGCCAGCACCGGTGAACTACCTGTGTGGCAAGAACATCACTCTTTCCACCTACTTCTACAACGAGGCCAAGCGGCCCGCCGCGGTGATCAACCTGGACGAGGGTACTGACCCGCTGCAGGTGCTCGCCTATGAAACCCCCAGCGCCAGCGGTGCCCGTTATGAAGGGCAAAACCTTACCCTGTTTACCAAGGGGGGCGAAGCCAGGCTAGAGCGTGTCGGCCAGCCAACTCTCACCTGCACGCAGCGCTAATCCAGAAACCGATCACTTGGGGGCGGCGGCATCCACGCCGCCTTCTCCTGCCCACCCCCTCTGCTCTCGCCATATCTATCAATTTATTGATCTTGCTCAGAAATAACTCGCTGCCCCCTTTTCCCCCATCCAAGGGGCGTTACTATGGCCAAATGGCAACATTCGCCTCGTCGGAGTCTCCCCATGAGCCATGCCAACCCTCTCACAGGTAACAAGCAGCACACTGGAAGCTGAAATTCAGGGGCGGTAGCCATGCCATCGGCTTGCCAACCCTGCCGCTCACAGCAAGGGGCCGGCCGGCGACTCCTCCACAACATGCAAAGCAAGGTGGTGTATGGAAACACAAACACTGCATCGCGGTCGGCTGATCGACCATCTCCAGCTGGTGGTGAAAGACCTGGGCGCCAGCCAGCGCTTTTACACGGCCGCACTGGCCGCCCTCGATATTCCCATAGGCGGCACGGGTGAGGGTTACTTCTGGGCAGACGAGCTGTTTGTCACCGCCATCGACAGCCCGGCGGCGCTGGGTGCATTGACCGGCCACCACCACCTCGCCTTTCAGGCACAAGACAGGGCCATGGTGGATCGCTTCTATCAGGCAGCGCTCTCCCATGGCGGCCAGGACAACGGCGCCCCCGGCGAGCGGGTCTATCACCCCGGCTATTACGCCGCCTTTGTCTTCGATCCGGATGGCAATAATATCGAAGCGGTGTATCACGGCGAGGCAAAGCGTAACGCGGAATCAGTGGTCATTACTTACTAACAAATGATTATCCATCTTTAGCAAGGGCCGTAAACAATGAATTAAACAATAAAGAATCAAAGGATGAGTTGAAAAATGATTAATGCATTTGAAATTGATAATAACCAAGCGGAAAACATTATAAATATAGAGGAAGGCTATCTTACTGATGTAAAGGCTAAAGAAATTAAACCAGCAAAATTATCTGAAACTGTATCTGCTTTTGCAAACTCAGGAGGTGGGGATATATATCTTGGCATTGAAGAAGATTCTAGAACAGGTTTAAGACGGTGGAATGGTTATGCTGATCAAGAAGCTGCAAATGACGTTATTCATGTCCTTTTCAATGCACATCCGTTTGGAAACCACCTTACATTTGAGTTTTTAAGCTGTGAGAATAAGACAGGGTATGTTCTACACATTATTGTAAAAAAAATTAAGCACATTGTTAAATCTACAAAAGGAGAAATATTTGTAAGGCAAAACGCAGGAAAAATTAAGATAGAAAAAGATGATGATATTGCCAAATTAAAATTTGACAAAGGCATATTTACCTTTGAAGATGAATGGATCGATGTTAATCATAAAAAATTAAAAGAAAGTAAATCCATCACCAACTTCATGATAAATATAATCCCACACTCAGAGCCTATAAAGTACTTAGAGAATCAAGAGCTTATTCGCGATGAGCAAGCTAAGGTTGTAGGAGTACTTCTTTTCTGTGATGAACCAGCCATATACTTAGCCAAAAGATGCAGTATTAAAATCATGCGATATAAAACTCGCGAAGAGGATATTGGCAGGGAGTTTCTAGATGGAGTACCATTAACAGTTGAAGGAGATGCCTACAACTTAATTTACCAAGCTGTAGATAAGACAAAGAAAATAATTGAAAATATTAAAAGATTAGGCGACAAGAGTCTTATTTCAATCACATACCCACATGAAACAATACACGAAATAATAACTAATGCTGTATTGCATAGAGACTACAGTATTGCAGCTGATGTTCAAATTCGTATTTTTGATAACAGAGTTGAAATTGAAAGCCCAGGGAAATTGCCTGGACATGTTACAACAAAAAACATTTTGGATACTCAAAGCGCAAGAAACCCAACCCTAGTTAGATTAATAAACAAATTTCCGGAGCCGCCAAACAAAGATGTAGGAGAGGGATTAAATACTGCATTTAGAGCAATGAACCTATTAAGATTGAAGGCTCCAGAAATAGTTGAGACAGATGATTCAGTTCTAGTATTCATATATCATCAGTCTCTTGCCTCACCAGAGGAGTTAGTAATAGATTATCTTCGTGAACACGAGGAGATAACTAATAAAATCGGCCGAGAGATTACAGGGATAAAGAGCGAAAACAAAATGAAATCTGTATTTCTCCGCTTGAAAGACCGAGATATCATTGAGCAAATACCAGAAAGAAAAGGTTCTGCCGCAGCATGGAGGAAAACTAGCGGAGTACTTTGGGATGAGCTTAAAGTTATCGATGGAAAGATAGTCAATATAGAAAAGGTAATTCAATCTGTCGTCCCTAAAAACATAAACACTTTGTCATCACTTGGCACTGAATATATACCTTTGATTTTTATGGCACTCGTAATACAAGCTGTGAAGGGAATACCTACATCGACAGGTGCAGATATGACATCATCAATAAATAAATACCTAACACCACCTAATAAACCAAAATTTTCAAACAATGTATCCAGAGCATTAAGAGATGCCAGGCTTCTAAATCAACCATGGCTTTCCAGTAAGGTAATAAATGTAAAAACAAATAAAAGAACTTTTTCTTTAAACGATAATTGGGAGGATGCTTGGGAAAGCATGTTCAGCCAAAAAATGTCTCCTAGTTTAGGAGTTTTCATTAATCAAGTAAGATCCAGATGTCAATTAGATATCGATATTTAACATTCATGAACGATACTGTGACTACCAGATGCCGGCCTAAAGCCGGTGTCTGAATTACACTCCCCCATATTTGCAATAGCGAACTATACTTTATATCATCGCCCCCCTTACCTGCTTTATGTTTACACTTTGATCCGGTATGAAACTCATCGACATCATCACAAGCTGAAACTATAGGTTTCCGCCGATAAATATCTTTATAATGAAATGGCAAGTAACTTAAATAACCGTCCTCCTCACCATTGTTATATATACCCCCACTTCTACGACACGCCGAGGAGACGTTGATATGCAGTCACAGACTCACACCTTATCATCAATGGCAGCCCAATGCCCTGCCTGCAGGCGGGTAGCGGCGAACCGCTGCTGCTGATCCATGGCGCACTGGCCAACCACACCCTCTGGCTCGAACATATCGAGCTGCTCTCGCAGCACTACACCGTCTATGCCCCCACCCTGCGCCACTTTGGCGAGGCGGGCAAAGAGGGGCCTTTCGGACTTGAGACCCATGCCGGCGATCTGCTGGCGCTGCTAGCACAGCTGGCGTGTGGGCCTGTCCACCTGGTCGGCTGGTCTTATGGGGCGGATGTGGCGTTGACGGTCGCCTTGCAAGCTCCGGAGCGCGTCCAAAGCCTCTATCTGGTGGAGCCGGGCTGCCCGGGGGTGCTGGATGAGCAGGGGCTCGCCGCCTTTATGACCGATGCCGGCGCCATGTTCGGCCCCGTGTTTGGTCAGGTTGAAGCGGGGCAGTTGCAAGAGGCGGTGGCCACCCTGATCGATGGCTCGGGGGGCCGCCCAGGCTACTTTGCCGCGCAACCCCTCAAGTGGCAGCAAGCCCAACTGGCAGAGGCCGCCAGCCTGCCCAAGCAACTGAGCCATAGCGAGCGGCCGGATTGGTCGCCGTCGCGGCTGGCCGGGTTCGGGCTGCCCATCTGCATCGTGCAGGGCGCACAGACCAGAGCATTGTTTGCGCAAGTGTGCGAGGCACTTGGCAACGCCATCCCCGCCTGCCAGCGTCTGCAGGTGGCGGATGTCGGCCATCTCTACCCCATCGAGCAGCCCGCACTGTTTGTGCAGCAGCTTCAGTGCTGGCTCGCAGCGCAAGGGTAGGCAGAGACCCTTGCCGACCGGCTTGTGTGCTCTACACCAGTCGCACCGCAGGCTTTGCCCACCTGAGCGCCATAAAAAAGCCCCGCATCGCGGGGCTTTTTATTATCGCAGTAGCCAACTCAGTTGACGGTTGCCGGTTGACCCAGCGCATCCGGCGGGGTCTGGAACTCGCGCTCGGCGTCGTCGAAGCGCTCCAGCATGGCCTTGGAGGGGGCCTTGTCCAGCAGGCTGAACACCAGGATGGCGAGTCCGGAGAAGAGGAAGCCGGGGATGATTTCATAGAGTCCCAGCCAGCCGAACTGCTTCCAGACGATGACGGTCAGAGCGCCCACCAACATGCCCGCCAAGGCGCCGTTGCGGGTCATCCGTGACCAGAGCACGGAGAGCAGCACCACGGGGCCGAAGGCGGCACCAAAGCCGGCCCAGGCGTAGCTCACCAGCCCCAGCACCCGGTTTTCCGGATTCATGGCGACGGCGATGGCGATGAGCGCGATCACCAGCACCATGGCGCGACCGACCCACACCAGCTCCTGCTGGGAGGCGTTCTTGCGCAGGAACGGCTTGTAGAGATCCTCGGTGATGGCGCTGGAGCAGACCAGCAGCTGGCAACTGAGGGTACTCATCACCGCCGCCAGGATGGCGGAGAGCAGCACGCCGGCGATCCAGGGGTTGAACAGGATCTTGGAGAGCTCGATAAAGACCCGCTCCGGGTTCGCAGTCACGCCGCCAGCCTGCTCGGTGAAGGTGGAGAAGTAGGAGAGGCCGAAGAAGCCGATGGCCACGGCGCCGCCGAGGCAAAGCACCATCCAGGTCATGCTGATGCGACGGGCATTGGTCATGGAGTGGTGGGAGTCCGCCGCCATGAAGCGCGCCAGGATGTGGGGCTGGCCGAAGTAGCCCAGGCCCCAGGCCATCAGCGAGATGATGGCGATGAAGTCCAGGTTCTTGAACATGTCGAGGTTGCCGGCGTTCTGCGCCGCCACCTGCACCATGGCGGTGTCGATGCCGCCCACCGCGATGATGACGAACACCGGGGTGAGGATCAGGGCGAAGATCATCAGGGTAGCCTGCACGGTATCGGTCCAGCTCACCGCGAGGAAGCCACCGAAGAAGGTGTAGGTGATGGTGGCCGCGGCACCGACCCAGAGGGCGGTGTCATAACTCATGCCGAAGGTGCTCTCGAACAGGCGGGCACCGGCCACCACGCCGGAGGCGCAGTAGATGGTGAAGAACAGCAGGATCACCAGGGCGGAGAGGATGCGCAGCACCCGGCTCTTGTCTTCGAAGCGGTAGGTGAAGTAGTCCGGCAGGGTCAGGGCGTTGCGGTTCTTCTCGGTATGCACCCGCAGCCGGCCGGCGACCCAGCGCCAGTTGAGGTAGGCGCCCAGGGTGAGGCCGATGGCGATCCAGCTCTCGGAGATGCCGCCGATGAAGACGGCGCCCGGCAAGCCCATCAGGAGCCAGCCGCTCATGTCGGAGGCACCGGCGGAGAGAGCGGTCACCCAGCTCCCCATCCGGCGGCCGCCGAGAATGTAGTCGTCAAAGTTGCGGGTGGCGCGATAGGCGATAAAGCCGATCAGGACCATCCCGAGGATATACACCAGAAAGGTGATGAGCATGGGTGTGCTGGCTGTCATTCAAAACTCCGTTATGTGACGTGTGTGCCCGTTCTGACGACGGACTCTTCCTTAAAAAAACCGCCCTAGCTTAATCAGCAGATCCCATGACCTCAACCTTTTTTAACAAACAGAAAACACAATATAAACGTTTCATCTTTAACCAACAGACCAGCTTTGCCCCGTTCCGCCAGATTTTATCCTGACGCAGCAACTGCTTATCCACCGGGCATGTTCAGGGGCCCGATCCCGCCACGGCGGCAAAAAAAAAGCCCCGACCAGAAGTCGGGGCCATGTCGGCAAGCACCAATCAGCGATTGATCGCGATCGGCATGCCGCTGCGCTGCTCCAGCGCCTGCTTGACCAGCTGGGAGTCGCTGTCGGCGTGGGCGATGAAGCGGGTCACCGCCGGGGTCATCGGCAGCGGCGCAGGCAGGCTGGAGTTGAACTCCTCCTGATTGCGGGAGAGCGGCTGATGTACTTCCAGGTAGCGGCGGCCATCCGGCTCGACACTGGCCTTGATGGGCTGGTTGACGAACTGCACGCGGGTACCGACCGGTACCTTCTTGAACAGGTACTCGATGTCGTCATTGCGCAGGCGCACGCAGCCGTGGCTCACCCGCAGGCCGATGCCGAACTGGGCGTTGGTGCCGTGGATGGCGTACATCTTGCCGATGTAGAGCGCGAACAGCCCCATGGGGTTGTCCGGGCCGGCCGGCCACACGGCCGGCAGGGTCTCGCCACGGGCGGCATATTCGGCATGCATCTTGGCGGTCGGGGTCCAGGTCGGGCCCGCCTTCTTGCGCTGCACGCTGGTCACCCAGTTTTCCGGGGTGTCGGTACCGAGCTGGCCGATCCCGATGGGCAGCACTTCCACCACCTTCTTGCCTTTCGGGTAGTAGTAGAGGCGCATCTCGGCCACGTTCAGCACGATCCCTTCACGGGGTGCATCCGGCAGGATCAGCTGGTGCGGCACGATCAGCTTCTCGCCGGTCTGCAGCAGCAGGGGATCCGCCTTGGGGTTGGCCTCCAGCATGTTGGTCAGCCCCAGCTGGAATTTGGCGGCGGCGGCCTCCAGCGGCTGGCCGTTTTCTTCGGCCGGGACCACGTATTCCAGATTTTCACCCACCAGGCGGCTGTTGGCCGCAGGCAGGGCGTATTCAACAGCGAGCGCAGGCGCGGCGCCCAAGAGGAGGCTGCAGCACAGCGCGGCCGCAGTAGTGTGGAGGAGCTTCATAACTTTCCTGTAATGGATGACGTGGTTCAAGACTCTGGGCTGACCCGGGAGCGGCAGGCGATCCGGGGGCGGAGAGAAGGCCGCCATTTTTCTCCTCTGCCGGGCAAATTTCAACTGACAAGTGGCGGCGGGTCAGCGATTAATATCGCTTTTTTTATCCGCCGCCAGCCCTGGTCTGATGGCCGTTCACCCCTTTTGCCAGGCGCGCATATCGTAACCTGTGGGAGATTGGTGCAACCGCAGATGAAATTGCTCGATGATGGCAAAAATGTGGTCGAAAATGTCGGCCTGGATCCCTTCGTAATCGGCCCAGGCGGTGGTCGCCGTGAAGCAGTAGATCTCCAGCGGCAAGCCGTCCGTGGTCGGCGCCAGCTGGCGCACCATCAGGGTCATGTCCTTGCGAATGCCGGGGTGGGCGCGCAGGTAGGCGTCCAGATAGGCGCGCAGGGTGCCGAGGTTGGTGAGGTGGCGGCCGTTGATGGGGCAGCTGATTGCGTCGCTCAGCTGCTGGTTGTAGGCGCTCAGCTCCTGCTCCTTGCGGCTCAGATAGGGCGCCAGCAGCTGGGCCTGCTTGAGCTGCAACTGTTCGTCCGCCGTCAGGAAGCGCACGCTGGTCATGTCGATGTTGACACTGCGCTTGATGCGCCGCCCGCCCGACTCCGTCATCCCCTGCCAGTTCTTGAAGGAGTCGGAGATGAGGGCATAGGTGGGGATGGTGGTGATGGTCTTGTCCCAGTTCGACACCTTGACCGTGGTGAGGCCGATGTCGGTCACCTCGCCATCCGCGCCGTACTTGTCCATCTGCAGCCAGTCACCGACGCTCAGCATGCGGTTGGCGGAGAGCTGGATGCCGGCTACCAGGCCAAGGATGGGGTCCTTGAACACCAGCATCAACACCGCGGTCATGGCCCCCAGGCCGCTGAACAGGAACAGCGGCGACTTGCCTAGCAGCAGGGCGATCATCAGGATGCCCACCAGGATGCTGCCCACCAGCTTCACCCCCTGGAAGATGCCGCGCAGGGGCAGATCCCGCCCGAGCCGGGTATAGCGGCTCACCGACAGCAGGCAGTCGAGCAGGGCGAACAGCGCCAGCAGCAGGAACAGCAGGATCCAGAGCTGGGCCACCGTCTCTATGAGCTGCAGGCTTTCGGAGTCGCGCGGCAGCCAGATCTCGGCCTGCCCCAGCAACACGGCCCCCTGCAACACGAAGGCGAGCCGGTAGAACAGCCGCTGCTGCAGTTGGGGCGGCAGCCACACCTGCATGGTCTTGCCGAGCACGCCCACCAGCCGTACCAGCAGCACCCGGTGCAGCAGCATGTGCAGCACCAGCGAGGTGAGCACGATGAAGCCGAGGGCGATCACCAGCCCCGTCATGCCGGTCACCTCCAGTCCGAGCCCGGCCAGCCAGCGAAAAATCGTCTCCTTCATCCCATCCTCCTGTGCGTGAAACTGCGGTCAGGGTACGTATCTGCCACCCCATGTCAAATGGGCACCGGCCCACAAACGACAACGCCCGGCAGGGGCCGGGCGTTGTCTGGGAGCGAGGGGCGTTAGCCGACCAGGCTCAGGGCATCGCGGGCGATGACCAGCTCTTCGTTGGTGGGCATCACCAGCGCCAGGCGGCTGCCTTCGGCGGTGATGGGGCCCTCGCCGCCCAGCACGGCGGCGTTGTTGGCTTCCTTGTCGACCTTGAAGCCGAACAGGGCCAGACGATCCAGCACCATCTCGCGCACCATGGCGGCGTTCTCACCGATACCACCGGTGAACACCAGGGCGTCCAGACGACCATCCATGGCGGCGGCATAGGCACCGACATACTTGGCCACCCGGTAGGTGAACACGTCCAGCGCACGCTTGGCACCGGCATCGGTGGCGTAGTTGGAAGTGACATAGCGGCAGTCGCTGCTCGCCTCTGTCATGCCCAGCAGGCCGGACTCACGGGTCAGGGTGTGGTTGATCTGCTCCACGCTGTAACCGAGCTGGTCGTGCATGAAGAAGACTACAGCGGGGTCGATGTCGCCGGAGCGGGTGCCCATCGCCAGCCCTTCCAGCGGGGTCAGCCCCATGGAGGTGTCGACGGATTCGCCGCCACGGATGGCGCAGACGGAAGCGCCGTTACCCAGGTGGCAGTTGATGATGTTGAGCTCTTCGAGCGGCTTGCCCAGCGCCTTGGCGGTCTCTTGTGCGATGAAGCGGTGGGAGGTGCCGTGGGCGCCGTAACGGCGGATGCCGTTCTCTTTGTAGAGCTTGTAGGGCAGTGCGTAGAGGTAGGCTTCCTCTGGCAGGGTCTGGTGGAAGGCGGTGTCGAACACGGCCACGTTCTTCTCTGCCAGCGCCGGGAAGACCTTGAGGGCGGCACGGATGCCGATGAGGTGCGCCGGGTTGTGCAGGGGAGCGAACGG
Source organism: Aeromonas sp. S8(2024) (assembly GCF_041403085.1). Classification (NCBI taxonomy): domain Bacteria; kingdom Pseudomonadati; phylum Pseudomonadota; class Gammaproteobacteria; order Aeromonadales; family Aeromonadaceae; genus Aeromonas; species Aeromonas sp. S8(2024). Next base: position 70,485 of record NZ_JBGLRF010000012.1, read on the forward strand.
AATGGCGGCTTCGATACCGGCGATCACGCTGTCATCGATGCGAACGGAACGGGAGAACTGCTCGCCGCCGTGCACGATGCGATGGCCGATGGCCACCAGCTGCTCGGCCAGGGTCGGATCCTGCGGCAGGATGTGACCCACGATGTGGTCGAGGGCTTCCTGGTGCGCGGCACCCGCGCCCAGCATGGCCTCGCCCTTGACGCCGTGGAGTTTCCATTTGATACGTGCATCATCCAGATTGAAGCATTCGGCCAGGCCGGACAGCATGTCCTCACCTGTTTCGGCGTCCATTACGGCAAATTTCAGGGAAGAGCTACCGCAGTTAAGGATCAATACCAACTTGCTCATGTTCTACATCTTCCTGTGCTTCGGCTTTATGCCGACAGTGTCGTGTCATCCAACATGGATGGGATTCCCCTGCCGGGGGCTTATGGTCGCAGGAAAGTGCGCCCAATTTTTCAATATGTTAAGTGCAAATCCGGATGATTCCGGGCACTCGTCTCAGTCAGGCTGCGCCAGCGGTTACAGGCCGGCCAGCAGATCCCGATGCACCTTGACCACCAGCTTCTTCACCTTGGCCGGCGGGTTGGGGGTGCAGAGGGGGCGATGCAGTTCTCCCGGCCAGAAGATGGCGAAGTCGCCGGGCTGCAACGCCAGATAACTGGTCTGTTCGTCGTCGACGAACCAGAGATCGGGATGGGGGTGATCCGCCCCTTCGCTCGCGTAGGTGTGCGGGCCGACCCCGATCCACTCCTCGCCGGCGAGCAGCAGCTGGATGTCCAGATACTGCTGATGGAACTCGCCACGGCGATCCGCCGCCGGCTCGGTCAGCTCTTCGCTCACCAGGCAGAACAGCTTGAGGCCGTCGACCTCCTGCTTGCCGAGCGGGGCATGCCGCCACCGGTCGACGCTTTGCACCACCTCGACCAGGATGCGGTCGAGCGGGGCGGGCAGCGGCGTACGCTGCAAGGTATTCAGACTGCCGGTGATCATGGCGCTTCCTTAGGTGTATTCAGGCGACATCTTAGCCGCAAAATGAAAAAGGACCCGTTGAAGGTCCTTGTGTCACACCGTCTGCTATCCGTGCAGACCGGGATGGAGCCATGGCTCTCTCCGGCGTGGTGAGTGCACTGTTACACACTCATCCTCGGCTTGCCAAGCGGGGCAAGCGCGTTCGCCGGGTGATCGTACCAGCTGAAACAATATTATTCACTACTCCATTGCCGGCGACTTTGACCAGACGCAAAAACGGGAGCATCAGCTCCCGTTTTTTTCGCATCACCTGGTCAAAACCGGTGTCATTCAAGCCTTGGCGGCGTTCTCCACCGGCTTGGCGTACATGGCACGCCAGATGGCCTTGTGCTCTTCCGGTACCTCGGACTGACGGCTCAGGAAGGCGGCCTGCTCGATGGTATTGGCGTGGCCTGCCACATCCGCAGCCAGGTAGTTGCCCGGGAAGAGGCGGTAGTTGCCCCAGATCGCCTTGTCGATGAGCGCGGCCAGTTCGTCCGGATCGCTGAAGCCTTCGGTGATGGGGGCGCCGAAGGAGACGTGTACCCGCCCCTTCTGGCCGACGATACCGGCGACTATGCTCTCGATGTCCTCAAACTCGCCCTTCTCGTAGCTGCCGTTGATGGACTTCTCGTACAGCTCGCGCGCCTTGGCCTTGTCGGTGGGATCCAGCTCGTAGCTGATGCTGACCGGCACTATGTTGAGGCTGCGCATGTAGTCGACGAACTCGATCTTCTGCTTCTTGCCGTCCACGTAGAACATCTTGAGGATGGCCGGATCCGTCTTGTCATCGCCGTTCTTGGCGCGCCCTTCCTTCTGGGCGATCCAGATGGAGTGGCCTTCGTGCACCGACTGGCCGATGTAGGCCGACAGCTCGCCAAGCGCCTTCATCATCTCCCGCGGCCCCTTGGCGGAGCGCTTGACGATGAAGCTCTTGTTGAGCTTCATCAGCTCGGTGGCGCAAGGCTTGCGCAGCAGGTTGTCGCCGATGGCAATGCGCACGGTATCGAAACCATGGGTGTGCAGACCCCAGTTGACGAACGCCGGATCCATGGCGATGTCCCTGTGGTTGGAGACGAACAGGTAGCCCTGCTCCTTTTTCAGATGCTCGAGCCCGGAGAAGGTCACCCCCTGGGTGGAGGTGGCGATCATCCGGCTCATGTAGCGGGTCACCCCCATCTGCACCTGATGGATGGTGGTCACCTTGGACCACTTGTAGCGCAGGAACTGGCGGATCAGCGGGCGAATGGCCCAGCCCAGCCAGCTCATCAGGGAGCCGAAGCGATACTTGGCGATGGCGCCGATGAATTCATCATCCCGGATCAGCCGCTCGATGGCTGCCGGTACTTCCTCATCGCGGTAGGGGCGAATGTCCGCGAATCTATCTACTTCTGTCACAATGTCAGCCTTGCGTGTAAGGAGTCGCGGCCGGCGTGCGCCGGCCGGAAAATTCAGGGCGCAATTTTACACGCTTTTATGCCGAGGGGTATGCGGCGCAGCCAGATAGTGAGATCTGACCAGTAAAAAACAATGGCCCCGAACGGGCCATTATTTCACTCTTCCACCGTGAACGAGAGCATCATGCCGGTGTCTTCATGCTCCAGCAGATGGCAGTGAGCCATGTAGGCCCGCTCCTTCGGTGCCGTGTGATCGAAGCGCACAAGCACCTCGCTGCGCCCGCCCTCCACCTTGACGATATCCTTCCAGCCGGCGCGATGGGGGGCCACCGGCCGACCGTTCTCGCTCAGGATCCGGAAACGGGTGCCGTGAATGTGGAAGGGGTGCAGCATCATGTCCCCCTCCCCCGAGATGATCCAGCGCTCGGTGCGGCCGCGCTTGACCGCAAACTGCGGGTCGTTCATGGCGAAGGCCTGGCCGTTGATACGGTTGCCGCCGTGCAAGTCCAGCACGCCGCCCGCTTGCTTCATGTCGGCCATGTCGCCGTGATCCATCCCCGCCATCGACATCCCGGCCATCCCGTCGCCTTGCCCGTCCATCTTCATCCCGGCCATGCTGCCCGCCTCACCGTGGTCCATGCTCATGCCCGCCATGGCGCCGTGGCCGTAGCGGCTCATCAGCGCCTGCATTCCCTGCCGGTCCAGCTCGGGATCCATCGACAGGGTCAGGGTGCGGCTCGGTAACTCTTGAGTGGCGGGCAGCGCAGGCAGCCGCGCCAGGCTGTCCGGCAGGCTCCCCTTGCCCTCGATGAGGGAGGGCCGGATCCGCAGCAGCGGCAGGGCCGCATCGAATGGCGCCAGAGTCATCCCCATCTGGCGCACCGGCAGGGTGAGCAGATCGAACGCCTGGCCGTTGCGGGCATCCACCATCACCTCGAAGCGCTCCCCCGGCAGCAGCGCCAGCTCGCTCAACGCCACCGGCTCCGCCAGCAGGCCGCCATCGCTGCCGATCACATACAAGGGACGGCCGTCGCTGGTCGCCAGCGTGAGGGAGCGGGCATTGCAGCCGTTGAGCAGCCGCAACCGCAGCCAGCCGCGGGGGGCGTCGTGGTTCGGATAGACGGCGCCGTTGGTCAGCATCAGATCGCCGAACCAGCCGACCGCCGCGCTCATCACGTCCAGCTGGTAGTCCACCTGATCCCGCCCATCGAGCCGCTTGTCCTGCAGCACCAGCGGGATGTCGTCCACCCCCCAGCGCTGGGGCAGCGGCAACCGCAGGCTCTCCTCATCGTCGAGGATGAAGAGTCCGGCCAGCCCCATGGCCACCTGATGGCCGGTCTGTCCGTGGGTATGGGGGTGATACCAGCAGGTGGCCGCCGGCTGCTCGATGCGAAACGCCGCCTGCCACTCTTTGCCGGAGGGGATGCTGGCCTGCGGGCCGCCATCGGCGGTGCCCGGCACCTCCAGCCCGTGCCAATGGATCGTGGTGGTCTCCGCCAGCTGGTTGGCGACCCGGACTCGCACCGCCTGCCCCTGGCGGGCACGCAATGTGGGGCCGAGCAGGTTGCCGTTGTAGCCCCAGCTGCGGGTCGGCTGGCGTCGCCACTGCATCTGACCCGGCTGGGCCCTGAGCTGGAACAGACCGCTGGCATCCGCCTCCAGCAACGCAGGAATAGGCAAAGCGGGTCGCTCGGCGGCAACCGCCCGCCCCCACCAGGGCAAGGCACCGGCAACACCGACGGCGGTGGAGAGTTTGAGAAAATCGCGACGCTGCATGAGTCACTCCTCGTTGGCCAAAGCGGACCTTCAGCCTATGCAGCAACCCTGCGGCAAGGTCAAGCCCTGCCGAGCCGGCGGCCGGACAGTTTCTGGCTTATCCGCTTGCCAGCAGGCCCCTGTCTTCAAGCCAGCGCCAGACTTACCGCCGCCTCGGCGTGAATCGAAGTGGTGTCGTAGAGCGGCACCGCGGCATCGGCCTCCCCCACCAGCAGGGCTATCTCGGTGCAACCCAGAATCACCGCCTGGGCGCCCGCGTCGGCCAGCGCGCGGATGATGGCCAGATACTCGGCCCGCGATGCGTCGCGAATGTCGCCAAGGCACAGCTCGTCATAGATGATGCGATGCACCCGCTCCCGCTGCGCCTCGCCCGGCACCAGCACCTCCAGCCCGAATTTGTCCTGCAGGCGCCCCTTGTAGAACTCCTGCTCCATGGTGAAGCGGGTGCCGAGCAGGCCGACCCTCTGGATCCCGTCCGCTTGCAGCTGACGCGCGGTGGCATCGGCGATATGGAGCAGCGGGATGTCGATGGCGGCCTCAATCTCGGGTGCCACCTTGTGCATGGTGTTGGTGCCGATCAGCAGAAAATCGGCGCCGCCAGCCTGGATGGCCCGCGCCTCGGCCGCCAGCAGGCGGGCGGTGGCGGGCCAGTCACCGACATGTTGCAACCGCTCTATCTCGGCGAAGTCGACGCTGCTCAGCAGCACCCGCGCCGAGTGCAGGCCGCCGAGCCGCTCGCGCACGCCCCGGTTGAACGCCTGATAGTAGCTGACGGTGGACTCCCAGCTCATGCCACCCAGCAGACCGATACATTTCATGGGACCTCCTTCTGTGAACCGATCGTGCAAACCAGACAGGGGGCGGCGCGCGTCATCGCACCGCCCAGGAATAAAAAAGGCCCCGCAGGGCCAACAAGACAGCCGGTAAAGGCCCGGGCACAGGCCCGGACTAAATCCAGATCATCAGCACGCAGGCCGCCGTGGCGACCCCCATGCCGAGATTGAAACGACGCCAGCCTCTGGCGGTGCGAATGAGGCGGCGCACCTGAGCACCGAACAGCACCCAGAAGGCCCCGGTATAGAGGCCGGTAATAAAGAAGATGGCGAGCACCCAGATGGCGGAGGGCCAGTAGGCCTCCCCCGCCAGGGTGAAACCGCTGATGGCGGAGAGCGCCATCATCCACGCCTTGGGGTTGAGCAGCTGCAGCATAGCCCCCTGATGGGCCGGGATCAGCGGCCGATTGCCCTCGGCCGGGCCGCTGGCGGTCGCCACCTTCCAGGCCAGCCAGAGCAGGTAGGCCGAGCCGATGAGCTTGAGCCCGTCGTGCAGCAGCGGCACCTGCTCGAACATCACCCCCAGCCCCAGCGCCGTGGCCAGGATCATCAGGTTGATCCCCCCCACCACCCCCACCAGCAGGGGCACACTGCGGCGAAAGCCCTGGGCCGCACCGGCGCTGGTGAGCAGCATGTTGTTGGGGCCCGGCGTGCCACAAGTGATGAGGGCAAAGCCCGCCAGGGGAAGCAACCAGTTCAGATCCATCTCAACCTCTTGATGATGCAGGGCGCCGACTCGGCGACAAGCCTTCTAATATGCAGAGCCGGTGCCCGTCAGACAAGGCCGCAAATGCACTTTCTTCGCATCTTTATGCGGCCTCTGGCAAGGCTCAGTACCAGAGCATCACCACGCAGAGGGCAGTCAGCGCCCCCAGGCTGCCGTTGAGCCGGCGCCAGCCCCGATCCGTGCTGATCCAGTTGCTGAGCTGATGGCCGAACAGCACCCAGACAAAGCAGACCGGCAGCGCCACCAGCACGAACATGGCCATCACCGCGAACTGGCTCGGCCAGTAGCTGGCACCGGGCAGGCTGAACAGACTGATGGCGGAGATCCCCATCATCCAGGCCTTGGGGTTGAGGAACTGAAAGCCCAACCCCTCCAGCAGGGTCAGCGGACGGGCGCGCCGGGCCGGATCACCGGGAGCGCCGGCCACCGCGATGCGCCATGCCAGCCACAGCAGATAAAGGCTGCCGAAGATCTGCAAGCCAAGGCGCAGCAGCGGCCAGCGCTCGAACAGGGGGTAGAGCCCCAGCGCCAGCACCATCTGCAGCACCGGCTGACCCACCGCCACCCCGATCAGATGGGGCAGGGTGCGGCGCACCCCGAAGTTGGCGCCGGAGGCGGTCAGCATGAGGTTGTTGGGGCCCGGTGTGCCACAGGTGAGCACCGCAAAGCCAAACAGGGTGGCATACCATTCGATCGTCATCTTTGTACTCCTGAACTGCGCACATTGTATTGATACAATGTGCTGTTTTTGATTGTTATCGGGTTCAAAATTACGCTATATTGCCGATACATTTCGATCAATGGATTTATTGTCACCATGACAATCTGGACCCCGGACCTCACCCCCTTCGCCGGCCCCCTCTACCTCAAGCTGGTGAAGGCCATCGAGCAAGCCATTCAGGACGGCTCTCTGCCGCCCCAGACCCGGCTGCCCACCCACAGGGCGCTGGCGGACAGACTGGGGGTCACCGTCGGCACCGTCACCCGCGCCTATGGCGAGGCGGAGCGGCGCGGGCTGCTGGCCGCCCGGGTCGGCCATGGCACCTGGGTCAAGGGGGAGCATGAGGATCCGGCCAACGCCTGGGTGATCCGCAAGGAGGAGGGGCACCGCATCGAGTTGTGGCAGAACCTGCCAGTGCAGCTGGATCGGGCCGCCATCATCCGGCCCATGCTGGCGGAAGTCGCGGACGGGGATCTCAACGCCCTGCTCGGTTACGACAAGGAGGCGGGCCAGCCCGGCCAGCGCCAGCTCTTTATCGACTGGCTGACCGAGCAGGGGGTGGCGGGCAGCGAGGAGTACCTGCTGTTCAGCCACGGCGCCCAGCACGGCATCATGCTCTCCCTGCTGGCCACCGGCTGCGTGGGGGAGACCCTGCTGTGCGAAGGGCTCAGCTACCCCGGCATGCTGGGCAACGCCCGCCAGCTGAAGAATCAGGTGGTGGGGCTGGCGATGGACGAGGAGGGGCTGCTGCCCGACGCGCTGGAGGCGGCCTGCCGCACCCGCCGCGCCAAGCTGCTCTACCTCACCCCCACCCTGCAGAATCCCACCACAGCCACCATGAACCTGGCGCGGCGCGAGGCCATCATCGCCATCGCCCGCCGTCACGATCTGCTGATCATCGAGGACGACGTCAACGGCCTGCTGCCCCAGCAGCCGGTGACGCCGCTGGTCAACCTGGCGCCGGAGCGGGTCATCTACCTCGGCAGTCTGGCCAAGATCGCCTGCGGCGGCCTGCGGGTCGGCTTCGTGCTGACTCCGCCCCACTTGCGCGGTGCCTTCGCCCAGGCGATGCGACTGTCGAGCTGGATGGTGAGCCCGCTGCTCATCGAGCTGGCCTGCAAGCTGGTGAGCCAGCGCCAGATCATGCCTCTTGTAGAGCAGCAACGGCAGATCCTGGCACGTCGCGGCGAGCTGCTGCGCCACCTGTTGCCGGAGGCCTGCTGGCAGGCGGGCTCCATGCACGCCTGGCTGCCGCTGCCGGAGCCCTGGCGCAGCCAGGAGTTTGCCGAGGCTGCCAACGCCCTTGACGTCGGCGTGGCGAGCGGGGAACACTTCGCCGCCGGCCAGTTCGCCGCGCCGCAAGGGGTGCGGCTGAGCCTGAGCCAGCCGGCCACCGACGCCCGCGTCGCCGAGGCGCTGGAGCGGCTCGCCGGCCTGCTGCGCACCGCGCCGCCCACCAATACCCTGCTATAGTCAGCCCCGGCCCAGCCCATCCGTGCGCTCAAAGGAGAGCCCATGCACCCGACCCGCGCCCCGCTTTTGCTCCTCACCCTGCTGCTGGGGGGCTGCGCCGCCCCCGCCCATCAACAGCTGGGGGCGGCGCTGAACGGGCTGGAGGGGGAGTTGCAGCGGCTGGAAGAGGAGCTGGCGGCCATGAACGGCCTCCATTACCAGAAGGCGATCGACGCTCCCCTCAGCCTGCGCCGCCAGCTGAGCGCCCCCGTCCCCACGGCACAAGGGCTGCTACCCAGCCGCAGCACGCTGACAGACGGCCCCCTGCTGCGCTACGACTACCGGCTGCCGGCCGGCATGGCCAGCCTGCCCCTCACCGAGCCCTGCCTGCGCTACGAGTTCGAGCTGCGCCACCTGGGCCGCCTCGGCCAGCTCGACCTGCACTGGCAGGGGGCGGCGGGCTCGGGAGAACAACTGATCCAGCAGCGCGACTGCCCCTTTTCGGCCAAGGGGCCCGGCCTGCAGTAGGCCCGCCGCCGGCCGACCTGCCCCTATGGTCAGTTGAAAGGGGCGAAGGCATCTTGTAGCGTGCCAGCATCCCGACTCCTGCTGGAAGCGCCCATGAAACTGACTCCCCTGTGGCTGACCCTCTGCAGCCTGCCCGCCCTGGCCTGCGGCCCGGATGGCTGCGAGACGCCGCTCACCCTGCAACTGACCGCCGCCCAGTGCCACCTGAACGGGTTGCCGTTCCTCTCCCCCGACAACGATACCCGCACCAACCTGGCGCTGCTGCTGGCCGATGAGCAGGCCTTCTCGCTACCCAAGGCGCCGCTGCCGCTGCCCTTCGCCATCGAGGATCTGCTCAACCCGGCCCGGCTCAACCCGACCCAGGCCGAGCCGGCCCCCGCCGGGCCGGATCCCCTGCTGGTGCTGGCCGCCGGTCTTGGCATCGAGCAGAGCATCACCCAGGCCGCCCTGGAGCGGGCCGCCGGCTGGAGCGAGGGGCGCTGCATCAGCAACAACCCGGTCGCGGCCGAAGCCTTCCTGCAAGCGCTGGTCGACACCCCGGCGTTGGGTGCCGACGAGCGTAGCCAGCTGGCCCGCCAGCGGCTGGCCATGCTGGGCCAGTGCGCCCAGCAGGTCGAAACGGCGCCAGAAGCCAAGGCCGCACCGCTGTCGGCCGCCGGCCAGGGCTTTGCCGACTACCTGGCCGCCAGCCGACTCTTCTATCAGGGGGAGTTCGCGCAGGCCGATGCGCTGTTTGCCGCCCTCGCCGGGCAGGCTCAGCCCTGGCTGAAAGAGACGGCGGACTACATGCGGATCCGGGTCGCCCTCAACCAGTCCCAACAAAGCGCCTTCGATGACTGGGGCACCCTGGATCGCAACCTGATTGACCAGGCTGCCGTGCAGCGCGCCGAGCAGTTCATCGCCGACTATCGCAGCCGCTACCCAGAGGGGCGCTATCTCGACTCCGCCAACGGGCTGCTGCGCCGGCTCGCCTGGTTCAAGGGGGACGAGGCGGCGCTGGCCGGCCTGTTCCAGCAGGCCAGCCGCCAGCCGGGCAACCCGGAGCTGCTCAACGAAATAGACCTCAAGCTGCTGATGCAACCCGGCTTCACCGGCTCAGCCGCCATGCCGCAGCTGACCCTGGTGCAGGATCTGCGCCGGCTGCGGCTGCACGAGAGCTGGGACGAGTGGCAGCCGCTGCAAAACGGCGAGCTGGCCCAGCAAAGCGCCCAGTTTGCCGGCAACCCGGCCTGGCTCGCCTATTTGCAACAGACCGAGCGCTACTATCTGGCCAAGGATTATGCTGCCGTCATCGCCGCTGCTCCCGCCCTCGGCAAGGGGCCGCTCGACAGCCTGGCATTCAGCCAGCAGGTGCTCAAGGGCATGGCGCTGGCGGCCAGTCAGGCACTGCCCGAGGCGGAGCAACAGTGGCGCGCCCTGCTCGCCAGCCAGCCCACCCCCTTGCAGGATCAGCTGCTGCAACTGGCGCTGGCCATGACCCTGGAGCGGGCCGGCCAGCTGGAGCAGGTGTTTGCCAAGGAGAGCCCCATCCAGAGCGATCACTACCGCATTCCGCTGCTGGAGTACGTGGCGCCGGCCCCGCTGCTGCGCCGCATGGTGCAGGATGAGCAGGCCTCCGACACCCTGCGCCAGCGTGCCGGCCACACCCTGCGCTACAAGCAGCTGACCCACGGCGACTACCGGGGCTTCCTGCAGGATCTGGCGCTGGCCCCGCTGGCCGCCCCGTTCGACTGGCAAGGGAGCCAGGAGTATCAATGCCCGGCGCTCACCGCGGTGGTCACCACCCTGGCGGACAACCCCAAATCCCCCAAGGCGCTCAACTGCCTCGGCGAGTTCTTCCTGAGCCAGGGGCTGGACTGGGATCCGCTCCTGCAGCGGCCGGGGGCCGACACTCTGGCGGGCAGCCGGGATCTGTTTGCCGGTCAGCAGCGCAGCCGGCTCGACTGGTATCAACAGGTGATCGCCAACCCCAAGGCCGCCAAGGAGGAGAAGGCCTACGCCCTCTATCGCGCCATCAACTGTTACGCCCCGAGCGGCAACAACAGCTGCGGCAGCCAGGAGATCCCCCTCAGCCAGCGCAAGGGCTGGTTCAACACCCTCAAACGCCAGTACGGAACGAGCCAGTGGGCCAAACAGCTCAAATATTACTGGTGATGCTTGCGCTATTGAGCGCCGAGGCCAGCGCCGCCGTCGAGGCGAGCCACTACCGCCAGTTCTGGCTGTGGGCCGGGGTCAGGCCCCAGCCGGTGCTGCAGCAGGCCGAGCGCCTCTATCTGCATCAGGGGGAGATAGGCCCCCTCGATGCGCGCCAGCCCGTGCGTTTTCAGGGGCAGGGCATAGCGCCGAGCAAGCTGCCGGTAAAGGAGCTCTGGCTCGCCTATCGGGTGGAGCGGCTCGACTGGGATGAGGCCCTTATCAAGAGCCTGACCAACCAGCTGGCGGCCTGGCAGCGCAAGGGCAATGAGGTGCGCGGCGTCCAGATTGATTTTGATGCCCGCACCCACCGGCTGGCGGACTATGGCGACTTCCTACGCAAACTGCGCCGCCAGCTGCCCGCTGGCTGCGCCATCAGCATCACCGGCCTGCTGGACTGGACCCGCACCGGCGATGTGGCCACCCTCAACGCCCTCGCCGGCACGGTCGACGAGCTGGTGGTACAGACCTACCGTGGCCGTCGCACCGAGCTCGGCTACGCGCGCTACCTGCAAACGCTGACGCGGCTGACCCTCCCCTTCAAGGTGGGGCTGGTGCAGGGAGGTGAGTGGGATAAAGAGTGGGAGCGCCGTCTGACCAGCTCCCCCGCCTATGGCGGCATGGTGGTGTTTCTTGTCAATCCGGCGCCCTCTCGCCCCCCCTCTGGTGAGCCCGGACGAGGGGTTGACCGGCACGGCACCTCTGTAACAGAGTAATAGCTCTTTTTGACTCCATCACATGCCATACTTGTTCCGATCCTGAACCGGCCAAGGAGTGCCAAGGATGCAGATCCTCCTGATCGAAGACGACACCATGCTCAGCACGGCGCTCTCCCAGGGGCTGAGCCAGCAGGGCATAGCATCAACCCAGCTGACCCACTGCAAGGAGCTGGCAACCCTGCCAACCCTGCTGCGCCAGCAGTCGTTCGACGCCATCATCTGCCACCAGAGCCATCACCAGGACCTGGAGGGAGTACGCATGCTGCAGGAGGCTCACTATCTGGGGCTACTGGAGCCGGGCTGCGTACTGTTGTTGCTCAATGCAGACCCGGAGCCACTCCACTATCCCCCCTCGGATCTCTACTTTTCCCTGCAGCTGACCATCCCCTTTACCCAGGAGCAACTGACCACCCGCCTGCACGAGCTGGTACAGCTGACCGGGCTGACCCGGGCCCTGCCGGCCCCGATGCGGCTCAGGGAGTGGCAACTGAGCTGTGCCCTGTGCGAGGACCTGCTCTATGAGCAGCAGAAGTATCGGGAGCTGGGACAACAGCTGGACCGGAGCAAGGGCTACATGCTGCTGCAATGGCAGGATCACTTCCATGCCTCCCAGCACTACGCAGTCTGTACCACGGAATATGACGCCTGGTGGCCGCGCAAGGGATTGATCTACGCCCTGCTGGGACTCGGCAGGCTGGAGAGCGCGCGCAAGGATCTGGCCCGCAACCGGGAGCGGCTGCCGCCGGCCCTGCAGCTGGAGCTGGCGCTGGCCTGTTTGCTGCACGAGGGGCAGTGGGAGGCAGCCTGGGACGTGATCGGCCATCTGCTGCAAAAAAACGCCTGGCAACCGGAGTGGCGCCAGGCGGCCATCCTGCTGGCACTGCTGATCAAGGATGAGGGCAAGGCGCTGGAGCAGGCAAATGCCCTCTGCCTGCGCTTCTTTGCCGATCACAAGCTGCGGGTATCCATCGAGAACTTCATCCTCAATGCCAGCCTGGCGGTGCTCTGGCACTACCCGAGCGCCGCCAGGATCAGCTCACTGCAGCAGGAGTATCGCTACCTCAACCAGGCCGTCACCCTGCGGGCTCATGAGGATGCCCTGCTCAAGGCGCTGATGCTGAGCCTGGACTACCGCTTCGACGAGGCCCTGCTGCTGCTGGCCAAGCACCCGCCGGAGAGCGCGCGGGACAACCACCTCAACCAGCTGCTCGGCTTCGCCGTCAGCCAGTTCTGCGGCCTGCCCCACCACGCCAAACGCTACCTGACCCAGCTAGGCCAGTATCAGGCCAGGGTCGCCCCGGCCCCGCTGCTGCAACAGTTGTTCAAGCAGGTCGTCATCGACTTGACGAAACAACTGGAGCGGCGCGAGCTGCGGCTGACCTATCTGCGCCAGGAGCGGCAGCGGGCCAGCGCGGCGGGCCAGCACCAACTGGCCGTGCAGTATGCGCTGACGCTGCAGGAGGAGTTCCCGGCCCTGCCTGGCGATGCCTGGCAGTTGCTGGAGCTGCTGCAACTGTGCTGGCCGGCCGGCATGGCAGCTCCCAGGGTGGCGCTGCTGGTAGACCGGCTGGAGCGGCGTCTCAACCACAGCGCCTCCTTCATGGAGCATCATGCCAAGGAGTACCAGAAGACGCTGCTGCAGATCCGCTCACACCTCAATACCCGCCTGCCCACCACGCCCCCCAACTAGGCCCTCAGGCCCGGCCAGCGCCGGGCCGCTCTTACAGCAATCCCCGCACCAGGATCCCGCCGATCAGCAGCGGGGCCACCAGGCGCCAGCACCAGAGCAGGCAGAACCGCAACACTGGCGAGAGATCCGCCGGCACCATGCGATCCCCCAGTCGCCAGCCCAGCAGCAGGGTCAGCACCAGGCCGAACAGCGGCATCATCAGGTTGGAGGTGAGGTAGTCCAGCACATCGAAGATGGTCTTGCCGAACAGGGTGTACTCGGCCCAAGGGCCGAACGACAGGCTGACCGGAATGCCGCAGGCCATGATCAGCAGGGTCAGCACCCGGCAAGCGCCACGGCGCGACCAACCCCACTCTTCGGTGGTGAAGCGCACCAGGTGCTCCAGCATGGAGATGGAGGAGGAGAGCGCCGCCACCAAGAGCAGCAGGAAGAAGACCACTGCCAGCCCCTGGCCGAACGGCAGGTGGTTGAACACCGCCGGCATGGTCATGAAGGTGAGGCCGGGGCCGGCGGTCGGATCGATGCCGGTGGAGGCGAGCACCGGGAAGATCATCAGCCCCGCCAGCACCGAGATGAGGCTTGCCAGCGTCACCACCCAGACGCCGGAGCGCAGCACGCCCTCGCTGCTGGGCAGATAGGCGCCGTAGGTGGTGTGTACCCCCAGGCCAATGGAGAGGGAGAAGAAGGCGAGCCCCAGGGCATCCAGCACTCCCTGGCCGGTAAGCTGGCTGAAGTCGGGCAGCAGGAACTGGCGCACCCCGGTCATGGCGCCCGGCATGGAGAGGCCGGTCACCACCAGCAGCAGCATCATCACGAACAGGGCCGGCATCATCCAGCGCAGCGCCCGCTCCACCCCCTTCTGCAGCCCCCCCTGCACGAACCACCAGGTGAGCCCGGCAAAGATGAGGTGGGTGATGGCCGGCCAGAGAGGATCGCTCACGTAACCGGTGAAGAGGGCGGTGAGGGCGCTCGCCTCACTCAGGTTGAGCTCGCCACCGATGGCCAGGGCCGCGTATCCCACGGTCCAGCCCCCCACCACGCTGTAGAAGCTGTAGATGAAGAAGCCGCACAGGATCCCCATGTAACCCATCCAGCGCCAGTTCGGCCCCACCAGCTTGCGGAAGGCGCCGAGCACCCCGCGCTGGCTGTGGCTGCCGAGCAGGGTCTCCCCCACCTGCACCGCTACCCCCAGGGTGAAGCTGAACAGCAGAAACACCAGCAGGAAGGCGCCGCCGCCATTGGTGGCGGTCACATAGGGAAACTTCCAGATGGCACCAAGACCGATCGCCGAACCGGCGGCTGCCAGCACATGACCGAGACGGGAAGACCACTGAACCTGGCTCATACAACCTCCGGGCAAGACAACATCACATCGATACTCCATGGATAACCGCACGGTGCGGGCAACAAAAAAGGCCGCCTGGTGGCGACCTTTGCAATGAACATTCAGACAAGCTGTGCGTGCAAGGTCACCTCTCTTGCGAGCCAAAAAATCGACCGAACAGTGCGCAGCGGGGTGACATGAATAAGCGGGCCTGAATGCCAAACGGGATCACAGCCTAAACCATGGAAAGAAAAATTGACACAACGCGATCAACTTTTTTTCATCCCCCTCTTCAAAAAGGGATTCTCTGCCGCGGCCGGCAAAGATCATCAGGCAGCCCAATCCCTTGAGCAATAATAGAGTTAGCCTCGGCAGGCCGGTCAGCGACCGCCCGTGGCGACCCCCTTGCGCAACATGGATGCACCGACGTGACGCACCTGACCGGATACTGGATGAACTGGCTGCTGCCCTGGCTACTGCTGCCCACCCTGGCGCTGGCCACGCCGCAACCCCCGCTGACCCTCATCAGCCACGAGCTGCCCCCCTTTACCCACACCAGTAACGGCAAGCTCGGCGGGCTGGCGGTGCAGCTGGTGCAGGAAGTCCAGCAGGAGATGGGGGTTCACTACCCCATCAAGATCTACCCCCTCAAGCGGGCGCTCGCCCTGACCCGGGTCGAACCCGGCTTCGCCCTGTTCGTCATCCTGCGCACGCCCCATCGGGAGTCCCAGTTCAAGTGGGTGGGGCCGCTGTTTCCGAACCGGGTGGTGATCTACCAGACCAGAGGCAGCAAGCCTCTGACCGACCTGGCCCAGCTGCGCAAGTTGCCGCGGGTCGGCGTGCTGCTCGGCAACGCCGATGACGAACTGCTCACTCGGGAGGGTTACACCAACCTGGTGCGCTGCCAGACCATCGAAGATGCCATCGAGCTCCTGGTGCTCGGCAAGATAGACGCCTTCCCCATGGGGGATCAGATCATGCCGGCCATCCTGGCCAAGATGAAGTTCTCCCCCCGCAGCGTGGTGAACTCCGGGTTGCTGCTGCAGGAGAACTGGCTCTACATCGTCTTCTCGAAGAGCGAGGATGACGCCGTGATCGCCCGCTGGCAGGCCTCCGTCGACAAGGTGCGGGCCCGCCACACGCAGGCGACGCCGGCCCCCCTTCATCCCTGAACCGGTTATACCAGCCCGCGTACCAGGATGCCGCCGATGAGCAGCGGTGCCAGCCAGCGCCAGCAGCCCATCAGCAGGGTGTGCCAATGCAGGGCCAGGCCGGCGGGCAGCGCCTGGCGACCGAGCCGCCAGCCCAGCAGCAGGGTGAGCGCCAGCCCGAACATCGGCATCATCAGGTTGGAGGTGACGAAGTCGAGCAGCTCGAAGATGTTCTTGCCAAACAGGGTCACGTCCGCCCAGGGGCCGAACGACAGGCTGACCGGAATGCCGTTCGCCATCACCAGCACAGTGATCAGGCTGCAGGCGGCCCGTCGTGACCAGCCCAGACTCTCGCTGACGAAGCACTGCAGGTGCTCCAGCAGCGAGATGGCAGACGAGAGTGCCGCCACCACCAGCAGGGCGAAGAACACCACCGCCAGCCCCTGGCCGAACGGCAACTGCTGGAACACCGCCGGCATGGTCATGAAGGTGAGACCCGGGCCGGAGGCGGGATCGATACCGGTGGCAGCCAGCACAGGGAAGATCATCAAGCCCGCCAGCACGGCGATGAGGCTTGCCAGCAATACCACCCAGAGGCTGGAGCGGCCGACCCCCTCGCTGGAGGGCAGGTAGGCGCCATAGGTGGTGTGGATGCCGAGGCCAATGGAGAGGGAGAAGAACGCCAGCCCCATGGCATCGAGCACGCCGGACATGCCGAGCTTGCTGAAGTCCGGCATCAGGAAGTGGCGTACCCCGGCCATGGCATTGGGCAGGGTGAGGCCAAAGGCCACCAGCATCAGGATCATGATGAAGAGGGCCGGCATCATCCAGCGCAGGGTGCGCTCCACTCCCTTCTGCACGCCCCCCTGCACGAACCACCAGGTGAGCCCGGCAAACAGCAGGTGGGTAAGCACCGGCCAGAGCGGATCCCCCACATAGTCGTTGAAGCGGGCGGTCAGGGCCGCGCCATCACCGTGCTGCAGGCTGCCCGCCAGCGCCATACCGGTGTAGCCCAGGGTCCAGCCGCCCACCACGCTGTAGAAGCTGTAGATGAGCAGGCTGCTGAGCAGCCCCATGGCGCCGACCCAGCGCCAGCGCTTGCCCATCAGCTCACCGAAGGCTCCCACCACCCCGCGCCGGCTCAGGCTGCCGAGCAGCGTCTCCCCCATCAGCACCGCCACCCCCAGGGTGAAGCTGAACAGCAAAAACACCAGCAGGAAGGCGCCGCCGCCGTTGGCGGCCGTCACATAGGGGAACTTCCAGATAGCGCCGAGACCGACTGCTGAACCGGCGGCGGCCAGGATATAACCGAGCCGGGATGACCATTGGGACTGCTTCATAAGAACTCCAACCGTGGGGCCCGCTACAAGGGGCCCAAAATGACGCTCAGAGTACGGGGGGGGCTGCGCAATCACAACGCCGCTTATCTGGATAAAACACGTATTATTGGCAGCAATGACTAATTAAATTCTATTTAGCGCGCAATCCTGCCAACAAATAAAAACCGGAGCAATTTTGCTCCGGTTTGGCACTGTGGTGAGCCCGGTTCGGGGACTAGATCACCCCCAGCTCCCGCAGCCGTTCCATCAGGTAGCTGTGGGCGGTATGACGCTCGGAGAGCACCACGTCCGGCCGCGGATGGAGGAACAGCGGCAGGGAGATGCGCGACTTGGCGGCGCTGCCGCCGGTCGGGTTGATGACGCGGTGGGTGGTGGAGGGGTAGTAGCCGCGGGAGGCCTCCTGCAGCATGTCGCCGATGTTGATGATGAGAGTGCCGAAATCGCACGGCACGTCCATCCACTCGCCATCGGACCCCTTCACCTGCAGGCCAGGTTCGTTGGCGGCGGGCAGTATGGTCAGCAGGTTGATGTCTTCATGGGCGGCGGCGCGGATGGCGCCCGGCTCCTCGGTGCCGTCGAACGGCGGGTAGTGCAGCACCCGCAGCAGGGTTTTCTGGCTCTCTTCAATCATGGAGGAGAGCGGGCAGCTGTAGTGGGCGGCGATGTCGCTCGGGGTATACTGCTCGACCCAGCCCAACAGCTCGGCCGCCAGGTCGTTGGCGAGACGGTAGTACTCCATCGCCTGCTCTTTCAGCTCGGCAGGCATCTGGCCCCAGGGGTAGATGTGGAAGTACTCCTTGATGTCCTTCTGGCTGTGGCCCTTGGCCACTTCGGACACCGACGGCGGGAAGTAACCGTCCTGAGTCTCGCGATTGAACAGGAAATCCTGCTTCTGCTCGCTCATGAAGAAGCGATACCAGTTGTCATAGATGGACTGCACCAGCTCTTTCGGGATGGGGTGATTGGTCAGCACCCCGAAGCCGGTGGTCCGCAGGGATTCGGTGAAGCGCTGCGCCGCGTCGGGCGAGCGGTAATCGACGGTCAGGACTTTCATTGTTTTTGTTACGCGCCAGTTAAAAGATGGCGCAGTTTACCCCGTGACCGGCGACAAGGAAAGGGCGCGGGCCGCCACGTCGCCAGCCTGTGCAAATAGTGACAAACCGCTCAAAAAACGGTGTCGGCCGACGCCGCTTTTCATCCCTTGTCCTGCCCCGGCATCCTCTCTAGAATGCCCCCCATCATCTCTCTCGGAGCCCGTCGTCCATGTCCCCCAAGATCCTGTTGCTGACCCTGCCCTTCCTGCTCGCCGGTTGCAGCTCGCTGTCGGAAGAAGAGTGCCGTACCATGAGCTGGTACAACCTGGGTTATCAGGATGGTGAGCAGGGCAAGACCCCGAGCGCCACCCGCGACTACGTCTCGACCTGCGGTGAATACGGTCTCAAGGTCGATGAGGCGGAGTGGAAACGGGGCTATGCCAAGGGGCTGGAGCTCTACTGCATTCCCGAGCTCGCCTACAGCAAGGGCAAGTCCGGCGCCGAGTACCTGGGGGTCTGCCCCAACGACGCCAGCTTCCTGACCCAGTACGATCGCGGCCGCAAGGAGTACCTGGTGGAGAAGCAGCTGAGCGATCTCAAGAGCGAGATGGAGCGGACCGAGCGCGACATCGAGACGCTGGAGCGCCAGATCCGCAACGAGAACGACAGCAAGCAGCGCGACTACTACCGCGCCCAGCGCGAGCGCGCCATCCGTCACTACGAGGGGCTGCGCCGCGACTACAACCGGATCCGCTTCCCGGATCGGGTGATCCAGTTCACCTTCGGGAACTGACAAACCAAAAGGGGCCGACAGGGCCCCTTTTTGCTTCTGTCCCTCTCTGTTTCTGCCCCCCTAGGCGGGCAGAACCCAGCGCTGCAGCGCCAGCGCGATACCGTCCTCGTTGTGATCGGCGGTCACCCGATCCGCCAGCGCCTGGATCTGTGACGCCGCGTTGCCCATGGCCACCGCCAGCCCAACCTGTTCGAACATGCTGATGTCGTTGTTGTTGTCGCCAAACGCCACCACGTTCTCCATCGCGATCCCTTCGCTCGCGGCCCACTGGGCCAGCCGGTTACCCTTGCTGCAGCCGGGCTGCACCAGCTCCACCGCATAGGGCGCCGCCCAGTCGCAGGTGAAGGGCAGCTGCGCGACCACCTCTGCCATGAAGTGATGAAGCAGGGCGGGATCCTGGTTGAACAGCTCCAGCTTCCAGACCGGCCGGCTGAGCCAGCTCGCCAGATCCTCCGCCGGCAGCAGGGAGATCTTGAGATGATCCGGCTGGGCCGCCGACCAGTGGCGCATCCGGGTCACATGCTCCTCGCAGCCGAGGTAGCCGATCCCCTCGTCGAGGTGGAACAGGGCCCCCATCTGGTGCGCCTGCACCTCGGCCAGCAGCCGGCCGAGGGGGGATACCGCCAGCGGATCCCCGCTCAGGATCTTCTCCTGCACCGGATCATAGAGGTAGGCGCCGTTGCTGCAGATGATGGGGGTGTCGAGGGCCAGCTCGTGATGGAAGGGGCGGGCTGTCATGAAGTGGCGCCCGGTCACCAGCAGCACCTTGATGCCGTGGGCGCGGGCCTGGGCCAGCGCGGCCCGGGTGGCGGACGAGATCTTGTGATCCCGGGTCAGCAGAGTGCCATCCATATCCAACGCAATGGCCTGAAAACGACTCATATCACCTCCAAAATGTCGAAACGAATGCGGTGCCATACCTACCCGCTTCCAACGCCAGGGCCTGATAACAACTCATATCACCGCCAAGCGTGTCGAAACGAATGAGGCGCCATACCTACCCGCTTCCAACGCCAGGGCCTGATAACAACTCATGCCACCGCCAGGCGTGTCGAAACGAATGCGGCGCCATACCTACCCGCTTCCAACGCCAGGGCCTGATAACGATTCATGCCACCGCCAAGGGCTGAGCATCGCAAGGTACAGATGAAGCAAGGGAGCACCGGGCGATCGGGCAAGCGAAGCAAAGAGCCATACCGTCCCAGAGTCGGCGCCACGATGCAAGCGCCGGCAGCCCCCTCCGTCTCGTTCTGTGATCCCGTCAGCCGGCTTCCACCTGGGCGTCGAACCGCTGCCGCCGATCCGCCGCCCGGCGCAGGCCATAGAAGCCGGCTGCGCAGAGCAGACCGCACAGCGCCGCCAGATAGAAGGGCCACTCGGTGCCCGCCAGCAGCACCAGACTGCCGACCGCCACCGCCAGGATCTCGCTGCCCACAGCCAGCCCGCGATAGAGCCCCATCGCCTGCCCCTGTTGCTCGGCATGGCTGCGGTTGGAGACGGCCACCGAGGTGGCCAGCTCCCCCAGGCTCATGCCGATGCCGACCGGGATGAAGGTGAGCGCCAGCCCCCACCAGTGGCTGGGCAGGATGAAGAGCAACATGCCAGCCGCCATCACCAGATGACCGACGATCCCGAGGGAACTGCCGCGCCAATAGCGAGCCAGACGGGAGCCCAGCCAGGATCCCGCGATCATGGGCACGCTCACCAGCACGGCGGCCTGTGCCAACTGCACCGGATCCCAGGCCAGCCGCTCCACCAGCCAGACGTTGAAGTAGGTGAAATAGAGCTGCACCGCGCCGTAGCTGAGCAGGGTCAGCACGAAGTAGGGCAGCAGCACCGGCTGCAGTAACAGTTGACGGGAAGAGAGGGCCGGTGCCGGCTGCTCACTGCGGACCTCTGCCGGTCGATTGGGCAGCAGCCAGAGCACCAGCAGCAGGTTGACCAGGGTCATGGCCACCGCCAGCCAGGCCGCCAGGCTGTAATCACCGGACACCACGGCGGCATAGCCGCCGATCATGGGGCCCACCACCCAGCCCAGGTTCATGCCGATGTTGATCCAGGCGAAGCTGCGTGCCTTGGTTTTGGCGGTGCTCATGTCGGCCGCCATGGCCTGCACGATGGCGATGTCGCCGTTGAAGAAGCCCTCCACCACCCGGCTCAGCAACAGCAGTGGCAAGGAACGCCAGGCGATCCCCAGCGCCATCAGGGCATAGCCCACCAGCACGCCCACCAGACAGAGGGTCAGCACCGGCTTGCGGCCATGGCGATCGGAGAGCTTGCCCAGCCAGGGTGAACCCACCAGCTGGAACAACGGATAGAGCCCCATGATGACCCCCAGCCACACCTTGCGGCTCCAGTCCGACGCTTCCGGCGTCAGCATGCCCTGGGCCGGATCCAGCAACAGCGGCGCCAGCACCGGAGATGGCAGGCTGAAGCCCGCCACCGCCAGCGTCACCGTCATCACCAATACCCACAGGCTGGCCTGTCCCTTGATCCTCTCCATGTTCGCCTCATTAAATAAAGTTATTGGTTTATTTATGTTGACCAGTGAACGGGATTAAGTAAAGTGAATTGTTGATTTAAAAAATCCCTCTCCCCATAATGGATACCTGAGCGCCACCCCTCTGGCGTCCCAGCCGATCACGAGAGCCGCCCCATGAATGCCAGCACCGACAAGATACTGCACCTGTTGAAGACCCAAGGCCCCCAGAGTGCCGCCGAGCTGGGGGAGCAGCTGCAGATGACCTCCATGGGCGCCCGCCAGCACCTGATGACGATGGAAGCCGACGGCTGGGTGAGTTTCAACGACGAGGCCCGCGGGCGCGGCAGACCGGTGCGGCTGTGGCACCTGACCGAGCAGGCCTGGCAGCGCTTCCCCGACAGCCACAGCGAGCTGACCCTGCAGCTTATCGACAACATCCAGCAGCTGTTTGGCGCGGTGGGCATGGAGCGGCTGATCGATCAGCGGGAACAGCAGCAGCTCGCCCGCTATCAGGCCGAGCTGAACCAGCCGGCGTTGGCCGACCGGCTGGCCAGGCTCAAGGAGCTGCGCTGCCGGGAGGGCTATATGGCTGACTTGCGTCAGGAGGAGGATGGCAGCTGGCTGCTGTGGGAGAGTCACTGCCCCATCTGCGCGGCGGCGAGCGCCTGCCGGGGCTTTTGTCGCAGCGAGCTGGTGCTGTTTCGCCGCTTGCTGGCGCCGGCCGAGGTGGAACGGGAACAGTATCTGCTGGAAGGGGATCACCGCTGCCTCTACCGCATCAAGTCGCAGCAGGGCTGAACGCCGCGCACAAAAACAACAAAGCAGGCGCCGGGATGCCTGCTTTGTTGCCTTCGGGGAGGGGATGTCCTCGTTCCAGCCCGTCGTAGCCCGATAAGGTGAGACGGCTGATGGGGCTCTTGACCCGGTAAAGTCATTTGCCACAGAGACCGGGTTGGGTTTCTGTCTTGCCACCGGAAGATGTAACCATGGTACCCCTGCCGGCCCGGTGAGTGGTTGCGAAGTAGCATGTATTTTCAGTTGTTTTTGCAATAGTTCACCCTTAATCTAGAAAAAGTGAATTAGTAATTGCAACGAGGAACGGAGAATGCTGAAACTTGATCGCATTGACAGGCATATTCTGGAGTTGATGCAGGAGAATGGCCGCATCAGCAACCTGGAGCTGGCCGAGCTGGTCGGACTCTCCCCCTCCCCCTGCTCCCGCCGGGTCAAGGCGTTGGAAGATGCCGGTCTCATCGACACCCACGTCACCCTGCTCAACGCCCGCCAGCTGGGGCTGACCCTCACCGCCTACATTCATATCTCCATGGATCGGCACACCCCGGAGCGGTTCGAGAATTTCGATCGGGCCATCAGCGAACTGCCGGAGGTGCTGGAGTGCGACCTCATCACCGGCAACGACGCCGACTACCAGCTCAAGGTGGTGGTGCGGGACATGGAGCACTATCAGCACTTCCTGCTGGACAAGCTGACCCACATTCCGGGGGTGACCGGAGTGCGATCCAGCTTCGTGCTGCGCCGGATCAAGCACAAGACGGCGCTGCCGCTCAACCACCTGGGTTGATTGCCGGCCGCTCAGATCAGCGCGAGATCAACGAGATCACAAAGAGGAGGCCCAAGGGCCTCCTCTTTTTACATGTTCAAACTGCTGGAGCAGGCAGGGTACTCAGACCGCCACCTGGCTCACGTCCTGCACCTGCAGGAGCCAGCCGGCCTGCTCCTGCTGCGGCTCACCACTGACCCGCAGCCGCTCGCCGGTCGGCACCCACTGCCCCTGGGGCAGGGAGACCAGCAGACTCTCGCTGCCGTTGTCGAACAGCCAGCGATCCTCCCCCAGCGACTCGATCAGATAACCTTCCATCTCCACTCTGGACTCGGCTTGCCAGGATGGCGCAACGGAATCACGGCTCTCGATGAAATCCCCCTGAACACCAAAACTGGCCAGCCCCCACAGAATGGAGAGCCCAACCAACGATGATTGCATCTCGTCTCTCCTCTTTTGGAACTGTAGGGCCAGTATGGGAAGAGAAAACTGAGCGCACCATGAACAAGGTGGCAAAGTGCCGGCGGGATCGCGAAAAAAACCGGCCAGTCGGCCGGTCGTGTCATTTTATGGCGTCTGGATCACACTATTTGGCGGCTTCCTCTGCCATCCGTGCGGCCCTTGGCTTATTCGTCCACATGGCAACACCGCGATGATCCGCGCAGATCCCCTCCTCCACCACGGCCCTCACCCGGGTGCCATCCTTGCAGATCGCCTGCCAGGCATCGGCATCGTCGATGGCCATCGACGGGGAGTGGGAACTGGTGCTGCAGGCACCCAGCAACAGGGCAAACAGGGGCAACAAGATTCTCATGGAGGGCTCCTCAGACGGATGGTCGGTCGAACTCAACGCCCCAGCTGGGCCGAGATGCGATCGCAGAGCTGCTTGAGCTGGGCCAGTTCAGCATCGGCCAGATCCACCTGATTGCGCAAGCTGTCTGCCAGACAGCAGCCCTGCACCTCCTGCTGCAACTGGCGGCCCGCCTCGGTCAAACGAATGCATTTTTGCCGCTCATCCTCGCGGGAGACGGTGCGAGTCAGCCAGCCCTTGCTCTCCAGCCGCTTGACGATGGGGGTCAGGGTACCCGCATCCAGCCCGGTCTCCTGGCCTATCTCCTTGAGGCTCACCTCGTCCCGCGCCCACAGCGACAGCATCACCAGATACTGGGTGTAGGTGAGATCCAGCTTGTCCAGCAGCGGTCGGTAGGCCCGCATCACGGCATTGGAGGCGCTGTAGAGGGCAAAACAGACCTGCTTTTTCAATTCACTCATGGGGCACCTCGCTGACGACTGGGGCCAGTATACCCCAGGAGCATTAGGGGCTGAATAATTTGCACACAAAACAGTTGTCAGCCCTCCGTTTCAGGATTAACCTGATTTTAGTTTGCACGCAAACAAAATCATCCAGCGCCGCCGACACACAGGGCCCGGCCCGTCGCCGGCGAGGCTTGCACCAGATTCAACGGGAGAACCGCCATGAATGCCACCAGCCATCAAATCCAACTGCTGCGCCGCCCGGTCGGCCTGCCCGCCGCCGCCGACTTCGCCCTGGTCGAGGTGCCGCTGCCCCCCTTGCAGGAGGGCGAGGTGCAGGTCGCCAACCAGTGGCTGTCGGTGGATCCCTACATGCGCGGTCGCATGAGCGAGGCCAAGAGCTATGTGCCCCCCTTCCCCCTCAACGGCCCCCTCGATGGCGGCGCCATCGGCGTGGTGGAGGCCTCGCGCCACCCGGATTTCGCGGTGGGTGACCGGGTGAGCAGCATGCTGGGCTGGCGCGATCGCTTCGTCGCCAACGGCGCCCAGCTGACCAGACTGCCCGACACCCGCCTGCCGCCCCAGCGCTTTCTCGGCGCCCTCGGCATGCCGGGCATGACCGCCTGGACCGGGCTCAACCGCATCGCCAGACTGCAGGCCGGTGAAACCGTGCTGGTGTCGGCCGCCTCCGGCGCCGTCGGCTCCATGGTGGTGCAGCTTGCCAAACGGGCGGGGGCCCGCGTCATCGGCTCCACCGGGTCGGCCGACAAGGTGGCCTACCTCAAGAGCCTGGGGGCCGACGAGGTGATCAACTACCGTGAGACTCCGGATCTCGATACCGAGCTGGCCCGGCTGGCACCGGAGGGGATCCACGTCTACTTCGAGAACGTGGGGGGCGCCATGCTGGACGCCGCCCTCAACCACATGGTGGTGCACGGTCGCATCGTGATGTGCGGGCTCATCGAGCAGTACAACGGCCAGAGCGAGGCGAGCGGGCCGCGCAACCTCTCCCAGGTGATCCGCAAGCGCCTCACCATGCAGGGGCTGATCGTGTTCGATCACTGGCAGCACTACGGCGAGTTTCTGGCCGAAGTGACCCCGGCCTTCGACGCCGGCACCCTGCAGGCCGAGGAGACCGTCTATCAGGGGCTCGCCAGCATGCCGCAGGCCTTCATCGGACTGTTCGAGGGGCGCAACACCGGCAAGATGCTGGTCAAGCTGGGGTGATCCTCCGCACTGGCGCCTGACGCCGCAGACTGCTTGCATGACGGGCCCATCCGACCTAAGGTGGGCCCGTTTTTTATGGTGCAATTCGCCGTTTGTGCAAGGAGCCGCTCATGGGTTCCCTGCTTGTCCCGCGTCATCCCTGCAAGGAGCCCTTCTTATGTCAACTCCCTATCCCCGCGTCGGTGTCGGCGTGATACTGACCAACCGCCAGGGCCAGGTGCTGCTTGGCAAGCGCAAGGGGAGCCACGCCCCTTACTGGTCCATCGCCGGCGGTCATCTGGAGCTGGGAGAGACGTTCGAATCGGCAGCGATCCGGGAAGTGGCCGAGGAGACGGGTTTTCGGATCAGCAACCCCAGCGTCATCGCCGTCACCAACAACCTGGAGACCTGGCGTGAGAGCGGCCTGCACTATGTCTCGGTCACCCTGCTGGCCGAGGTAGAGGGAGAGCCCCAGCTGCTGGAGCCTGAGAAGTGCGAAGGCTGGATCTGGTGCGACCCGCGCAATCTGCCAGAGCCTCACTTCGATGCCAGCCGCCAGTCCATCGCCTGCTGGCTTGCTGGCCGTTGCTATCTGCCACAACTAGACCAACCGACGGAGTGATCATTGCCTGCCGGCTGACAAGGCGCGGCTACCTGCAAGTAGCCCCCTGATTTGTCATAAAAAAGTCACCACTTTGTCATATCATCTCCACCGTCTGATGGGATGTGCGAGGAGAGCGACGAGGTGGGACAGGTATTCATGCAATTTCTGTGGTTGGGCTGCATCAGCTTTGGTGGGCCGGCCGCCCATATCGGCTACTTCCAGCGCACCTTCGTCGAGCGGCTGGGCTGGCTGACCCAGGCCGAATTCGCCCAGTTGCTGGCCCTCTGCCAGCTGCTGCCGGGCCCCGCCTCCAGCCAGCTCGGCTTTGCCATCGGCCGCCAGCGGGCCGGGCTTGGCGGAGCGCTGGCCGCCTTCGCCGGCTTCACCCTCCCCTCCTTCCTGTTGTTGCTGGCCGCCGCCATTGGTCTCGGCCAGCTCGGCAACAACGTCTGGCTCGATGCCGCCCTGCACGGCCTCAAGCTGCTGGCGCTGGTGGTGGTCGCCGATGCGGTGCTCACCATGAGCCGCCAGTTCTGCAAGACAACGCAGAGCCAGGGGATCATGGTCGCCACCGCGGCCGCCCTCTGGTGGCAACCCGGCCTGCTCACCCAGCTCGTCATGCTGGCGGGCGCCGCCCTGTTCTGTGCCCGCCAGGCAGACCACAGCGGCACTCCCTTGTCGTCTGCCGGCACTGTGAGCCGACCCCACTGGCCCACCCTGCTGCTGTTCGCCCTGCTGTTTGTCGGCCTGCCGCTGCTGGGGGGCCCCGTCGGCCAGCTGGTCGCCGACTTCTACCGGGCCGGCAGCCTGGTGTTTGGCGGCGGCCACGTGGTGCTGCCCCTGCTGGCGGAGAGCGCGGGGCACAGTCTCAGCCAGCAGCAGCTCCTGACCGGCTACAGCCTGGCCCAGCTGGTGCCCGGCCCCATGTTCACCCTGGCGACCTACCTCGGCGCCCAGTTGCTGCCGGCCACCCCGTTGGGCGGCGCTCTGCTGGCGACCCTGGCGCTGTTTCTGCCCGGTTTTCTGCTGCTGTGGGCCATGGGCCCCTGCTGGCAGAGCTGGCTGGCCCACCCTCGCCTCGCCGGCGCCGTCGCCGGCATCAACGCCGCCGTGGTGGGTCTGCTGCTGGCGGCGCTCTATCAGCCAGTCTGGCAGAGCGCCGTGCTGGCCCCCACCGATCTGGCGCTGGCCGCCGTCGGCTTCTACCTGCTGCGGTCACTCAGGCTGCCCATCCTGGCGCTGGCGACCCTGTTGATGGGAGCCACCCTGCTGCTGGCCTGAGCGCCCCAGGCGGCGACCACAAAGAAACGGCCCCCTGCCAAGGCAGGGGGCCGTTTTTGCATGCATGTCGATCGCCAGGCTCAGGGCTCGGGATCGAAGTCCAGGCTCAGGCTGTTGACGCAGTAGCGCTGGCCAGTCTCGGTCGGCCCGTCCGGGAAGACGTGACCGAGGTGGGAGCCGCACTGGCTGCAGGTGATCTCCACCCGTTTCATGCCGTGGCTGTTGTCCTCTGTGTAGGTCACGGTCCCCTCGATGGCCCGATCGAACGAGGGCCAGCCGCAGCCCGAATCAAACTTGGCATCCGAGTGAAACAGCACGCTCTTGCAGCAGACGCACAGGTAGTCGCCGCTCTTGCGGTTGTGGAGCAGGGCGCCGCTGTAGGGACGCTCCGTGCCCTTCTCCCAGCAGACATGATACTGCTCGGCGCTCAACTGTTGGCGCCACTGCTCGGGGTTGGGGGTGTTACCGCTCATACTGACTCCTTGCCGTGAATAACGGTGCCCAGCATACCCAGTCAGGGCGCCGCACTCTACCCCGCCAGCGGGAACTGTGATCCCGTTGGCAACACGGCGACAACATCCGCAGTGGCCAGCGCCTCTTCCTCCGCCAGCGCCACCGCACTCAGGGCTACCCGCTCCAGCAGCTTGAGGGAATGGGCCCGGCCCACCGCCACCTGGCGCTTGATGTCGTCGGGCAGGAACGGCAAGCCGTCATTGGTGGCGGTGTCGATGGTCTGGATCCACTCCATGCCATCCCCCGGCGGCGGCAGGCGGAACTGGATGTCGTAGTCGCTGGCGTTGAACAGCACGAACCAGCGCTCCCCGCCGCAGCCGATCATGCCAATGTCCATCGCGAAGGCCTGCCCCATGGGGGCGTGCCAGTCCTGATCGGTGAGCTGATGGCCATCCGGGTGATACCAGTTGACCTGGTGGCAGCTGCTGGGGGCGCCATTCCAGCTGTCGTCGCTCAACTGCAGGTTGGAGAAGACGGTGGACTCCGCCCGCAGCGCCATCATCTGCTGGGTGAAGGCGAGCAGCCGCTCGTCCTCCGGTCGCCACTGCCAGTTGACCCAGCTGATCTGGTTGTCCTGGCAGTAGGCGTTGTTGTTGCCAAGCTGGCTGCGGCCCATCTCGTCGCCGGCGAGGAAGTGCGGTGTCCCTTGCGACAGCAGCAGGGTGGCGATCAGATTACGCTTCTGCTGCTGGCGCAGGTTGTTCACCCTGGGGTCGAGCGTCGGCCCCTCGACGCCGTGGTTGCAGGAGAGGTTGTTGCCGTGGCCGTCCCGGTTGTCCTCGCCGTTGGCCTGGTTGTGGCGCTGGTTGTAAGAGACCAGATCCTCCAGGGTGAAGCCATCGTGATAGCAGAGGTAGTTGACGCTGGTATGGGGGGAACGCCAGTTCTTCGGGAACAGATCCCTTGAACCCACCAGCCGGGTGGCAAAGTCCCCCATCTTGCCCGCATCGCCGCGCCAGAAGGCACGCACCGTGTCGCGGTAGCGGTCGTTGATCTCCAGCCACTGGCTCGGAAACTGGCCGAGCCGATAGCCGAAGGGGCCGATATCCCAGGGTTCGGCGATGAGCTTGACCCGCGCCAGCACGGGATCCGCCATCATGGCCTTGAAGAAGGCCCCCATGGGGTCGAACTCCCCCGCCTCGCGCGCCAGGGTGACCGCCAGATCGAAGCGAAAGCCGTCCACCTGCATCTCGGTGACCCAGTAGCGCAGGGCGTCGAGCACCAGCCGCAGGCTGTTGGGGTGATCCAGATTGACGCTGTTGCCGCAACCGGTGACGTTGGCGTGGCGAGTGTAATCGGGGCCGTGGGCCCCCGCCTCGAAGGCGTAGTAACCAGCGTTGTCAAAACCCTTGAAGGAGAGCACTGGGCCGTCGAAGCCCGCCTCTGCGGTGTGGTTGTAGACCACGTCCAGGATCACCTCGAGCCCGGCCCTGTGCAGCTCGCGCACCATGGTCTTGAACTCGGTCACCGCCTCCTGAGCCGCATAGCGCGGCTCGGGGGCGAAGAAGGCGATGGGGTTGTAACCCCAGTAGTTGGTGAGCCCCAACTGCTCGAGCCTGGGCTCGGACATGAAGGCCGCCACCGGCATCAGCTGCACCGCGCTAACGCCGAGGGACTTGAGATGTTCGATGATGAGCGGGTGGCAGATCCCCAGATAGGTGCCGCGCAACTCGCTCGGCACCCCCTGATGCTGGCGGGTGAGGCCCTTGACGTGGGCCTCGTAGATGACGGTGCGCGCCGGCTCGATGGCGGGCTTGCCCACCCCCTGCCAGTCGAATGCGTCATCCACCACCACCGATTTGGCCACCATGGCCGCGCTGTCCCCCTGATAGAGGGCATCGTCCCAATAGGTGGGGCGGCTGAGTGCCTTGGCATAGGGGTCGATCAGCAGCTTGTCCGGGTCGAACAGCATCCCCTCCTGGGAGATGCCGTGCACCCGGTAGCCGTAACGCTGGCCGGCCCGAACCCCGCGCACATAGCCGAAGCGATACTGGCCGCGTCGGCCGGGCAGCTCGAGACGGGCCAGCTCCCGCTCCTGCTCATCGAACAGGCAGAGTTCCACCTTGTCCGATTGCGGTGCCCAGACGCAGAAGTGACAACCCGTCTTGTCGAGCAGCACTCCCAGCGGGTAGTCCTGCCCCTTTTCCATTGCAAACATCAAGGCTCCTGTTTGATGAACAAGGTCGCGAGCGGCGGCAAGTCCAGCACTATGCTGTGCGCCATCCCCTGCCAGGGGGTCGGCTCGGCGACGAACACCAGACCCACATCATAGTTGCTGCCCCAGTAATGCTCGCTGTCGGTGTTGAGCACCACCCGGTAGTGACCGGCCGCAGGCACCCCGAGACGATAACCGATACGCGGCACCGGGGTGAAGTTGCAGGCCACCACCAGCGGGTTGGCTCCCTGCTTGTCGGCCCGCAGCCAGGCGAAGATGCTGTTGTCGGCGTCGTTGTGATCCAGCCAGCGGAAGCCGTTCTGCTCATAGTCCGCCTGATACAAGGCAGCTTCATGACGGTAGAGGTGGTTGAGGTCGTGGATCAGTCGCTGCTGGCCGCCATGCTTGGGATACTGCAGCAGGTGCCAGGGCAGCTGGGCATCGTGATTCCACTCGTTGCTCTGGGCGATCTCGGTGCCCATGAAGTTGAGCTTCTTGCCGGGATGAGCATACATGAAGCCCATGTAGGCGCGCAGGTTGGCCGCCTGCTGCCACTCGTCCCCCGGCATCTTGTAGAGCATGGAGTGCTTGCCGTGCACCACCTCGTCGTGAGAGAGCGACAGAATGAAGTTCTCGTCATAGTGGTACACCATGGAGAAGGTCATGTCGTTGTGATGGTAGCGACGGTGAATGGGCTCCTTCTGCATGTAGGTGAGGGTATCGTGCATCCAGCCCATATTCCACTTGAAGCCAAAACCCAGACCGCCCAGGAAGGTGGGACGGGAGACCCCGGCAAAAGCGGTGGACTCCTCGGCGATGGTCATGGCGTGGGGGTACTTGCCGTACACCTCCTCGTTGGTCCACTTGAGCAGGCTGATCGCCTCGTAGTTGTGGTTGCCGCCATCGACATTGGGTACCCACTCCCCCTCGTTGCGGGAATAGTCCAGATAGAGCATGGAGGCCACCGCATCCACCCGCAGGCCGTCAACATGGAACTTGTCGAGCCAGAACAGGGCGCTGGCCACCAGGAACTGGCGCACCGTGTTGCGACCGAAGTCATAGATGTAGGAGTTCCAGTCCGGATGCCAGCCGCGGCGCGGATCCTCGTACTCGTAGAGCGGAGTGCCGTCGAAGCGAGCCAGACCGTGGGCATCGGACGGGAAGTGGGCGGGCACCCAATCCAGAATCACGCCGATCCCGGCCTGGTGGCACTGATCCACGAAGTATTTGAAATCATCAGCCGTGCCGTAGCGGCTGGTGGGGGAGAACATGCCCACCGGCTGGTAGCCCCAGGAGCCGCTGAACGGGTGCTCGGAGACCGGCAGCAACTCGATGTGGGTGTACTCCATCTCTTTGACGTAATCGACCAGCTCCACCGCCAGCTCGCGCCAGCTCAGGCTGTCACCGTTGGGGTGGCGCTTCCAGGAGCCGACGTGCAACTCGTAGATGGAGAGCGGCTGCTCACGCTTGTCGTTCAGCTGGCTCTCGCGCCAGGCAGCATCCTGCCACTGGTACTGGTCGTGGTCATAGACCACGGAGGCGAACGAGGGGTACTGCTCGCAGTAGAAACCCACCGGGTCGCTCTTGTGCGGCAGCCGGTTGCCCATGGGGTCTTTCAGTTCGAACTTGTAGCGATCCCCGGCCTTTAGGCCCGGCACGAACAGCACCCAGTGACCGCACTGGCTGCGCTGCATCGGGTGACGACGGCCATCCCAGAAGTTGAAATCGCCGATGAGGCTCACCGCGGTGGCGCTCGGCGCATAGACCGCAAAGCGCACCCCTTCCACTCGCTGGTCCAGATGCTCCACTGTGCGCAGTTGGGCACCGAGCGTGTGGTAGAGGTTTTCCGGCTGGTAGGTGAGCTCTGCCAACCCGGCCCAGCCCGCATCCTGGAACTGATAGGGGTCGATGACCTCGACGGTGGCATCTGGATAGTCGGCAAGCAACTGATAGGGGAAGGGATTTTTACGGCGGGTGAAAACAGTTTCAAAGAGGCCCGAATCATCGGTGGGCGCCAGGGTGGCAACAATCTTGCCCGACTTGAGATCCCTGACCCTCACGGCCTGGGCATCGGGTAACCAGACGGTCAGCTTGAGGCCGGGCCCATCCGGATTGGCCTGCAGGCCTAAGTGGGAGAAGGGATCGGAACAGCGGGCTGCAACCAAACGTTCAACGAGCATCGAGATTTCCTTTCATAGCTGAGCATCCGCTCCGGCCTGGGCCGAAGCGGATGTAAGTGAGTCACGTTTTGTCGGCAGTGGCTCAACGACTGGCCTCGTCACGGGCCTGGCTCATCTTGCCTGCCAGCGCCTTGAGCGCCTCATTGGCAAAAATATCCTCCAGATCGGTGGAGAGCTTGCGGCGCCAGTTCGGGTACTCGTAACTGGTGCCCGGCACGTTGACTGGCTTGTCCATCTCCAGCCAATCCTCCAGCTGGGTGCTGAACAGGGCGCAGCTGCCGCGAGACATGTGCAGTTGCAGACCGTGGTTGAGCTCGGTGTTCATGCCGACCCAGTTCACGTCGTGGCTGATGTTGCCGGAGATCACCCCGTGGCCGTGCAGGCTGTCGAGAATGCGCTGCTTGGCCTGGTGGCGATCAGCATACAGGGTCTTGAGCACGTCTTCATCCGGATACAAGCCCAGCTCGCGCCCCAGCGCCAGATCGTCACAATGCCAGAAGCCCTTGAGGGTCGGCATGTCGTGGGTAGTCAGCGCCGACATCGCCTGCTCGGCATAGTGGGCCGGGGAGATGAAGCCGCCATCGGCCTTGGAACGTTCGAAGAAGAACACCTTGTAGGAGTGGACGCCGTTCTCTTTGAGGGTCACATCGATCCCCTCCGGCACGGTACCGAGATCCTCGCCGATCAGCAGACACTGGTTGCGGTGGGACTCGAGGGCCAGGATGCCGAGCAGATCGTTGACCGGGTAATAGATGTAGGCGCCTTTGGCGGCAGACTCTCCGGGCGGCACCCACCACAGGCGCAGCAAGGCCATCACGTGGTCGATGCGCAGGGCGCCGCAGGAGCGCATGTTGGCGCGGAACAGATCCACCATGGGCTGGTAGGCTGCCTCGAACAGCTGGTTCGGGTTCATGGGGGGCAGACCCCAGTTCTGGCCGAGCGGACCCAGGATATCGGGCGGCGCACCGACCGAGGCTTTCGGGCAGTAGAGATCCCGGTTGGCCCAGATCTCGGTGGAGCCTTCGGAGACGCCCACCGCCAGATCGCGGTAGATCCCCATCACCATGCCGGCCGCCTTGGCACGGGCGTCGGCCCGGGCCAGCTGCTCGTCGGCCAGGAACTGCAGATAGAGGTAGAAATTCACGTCCTGGCGGTGCTCGGCCATCCAGGCCGCCACTTCAGGATTGTGGTAGTCGCGGAACGGCTCCGGCCACACCGGCCAGCCCCAGGCATTCTCGCCCTTGGCATAGAAGTGGGCTTGCAGGGCATCGAAGGCGGCCTGTTGTTGCAGGCTGTCGCCGCCGGCGGCGACGAACGCATCGAAGGCAGCCTGACGCTCGGCGCCGAGGCTCGCCTGATCGAACACCTGACGCAGCATGCCGAGTTTGGTCTCGATGACGCCGGTGTAATCCACGTTGCCCTTGGCACGCAGCTCGCTCAGATGCTGCTGGAAGGCGGCGCTTGCCACTTCCGCCTTGAGACCTGCGTTCCCTTGGAATTCGGGCACGGCCTCCACATCGATATAGGCCACGTTGAGCCAGCGCCGGGACGAGGGGCTGTAGGGGCTGGCGCTCTCCGGGTTGGCCGGATAGAGGGCATGGATCGGGTTGAGGCCGACGAAGTGGGCGCCCCAGGCGGCCATCTTCTCGACCAGCTGACCCAGATCGCTGAAATCGCCGATGCCCCAGTTGTGGCGGCTGCGCAGGCAGTAGAGCTGCACGCTCGGGCCCCACACCTTGCGGCCATTGGCAATGGGAGGCTGCTTGTAGCACGCCTTGGGCGCGACGATGAGGCGCATGCTGGCGAGCGGCTCGTCGTTGCCCTCCTCCAGCAGGATCAGATCGTGATAACCCAGCTCGGGCTGCACATCCAGGGCCACGCGATAGGCCTGGCACTCCATCTCTTCGAATTCGGCCACGCCGACCAGCTCACCGTCGATGGGGGTGAACTGACCGGACAACAGGCCGCCCTGCTCCAGCTTGAGCTGCCAGGTGAGGGCGTCGTTGACGAATTCGATGGGCAGACGGACTTCGAGGGTAATGGGCTCGCCGCTGCGGACCACCATCACGGGATCCAGCGCACGCAGCCAGTGCTGGCGGTGCTCCTGCTCAAGCTGCTCGGTCAGGGCAGCCTCGTCGTCGACGCGATAACCCATGGCGCCCAGCATGGCGGCCTTGCTCTCTTCGGATACCTGAGCCGGGTAGCCCCAGGCATCAACATACTCGCTGGCGATACCTTTAGCGGCAGCCAGCTGTTCAATCAGGGTGGTCATAGTTTGAGAATTCCCGCTGTGGATTCTATCTATACTATTTTGATTAATTTTTATGGGTGGTACTTGAACAGTGGCTCTATGGGCCATGCTAAACCGCGCACATTTTTACACATCTGTCTGGCTGGTTGTGTGACCGAGTAGGCACTATTGTTGATAACTGCCACGCCGGTTCAATCGATAGTTATTTCGCCAAAAGCTGGTAGTCAGTTACATAAACAGAAAATAAATTTCACAGTTTTTCATGATATAGCGCAATTTCAGACAGATTGTTGGTTGACTCGCGGGGGAGTTCTAGTAAATTTACAAGCGGAATTTTCTTTGACTACTGAACAGTTAGGTAACCAATTATGACTATCAAAGTAGGTATTAACGGTTTTGGCCGCATCGGTCGCTTCGTCTTCCGTCTGGCTTGCGAGCGCAACGACATCGAAGTTGTTGGTATCAACGATCTGATCGACGTTGACTACATGGCTTACATGCTGAAGTACGACTCCACTCACGGCCGCTTCAAGGGCACCGTTGAAGTCAAAGACGGCAACCTGGTTGTCAACGGCAAAACCGTACGTGTTACCGCTGAACGTGACCCGGCCAACCTGAAATGGGATGCCATCGGTGTTGACGTTGTTGCCGAAGCTACCGGTCTGTTCCTGACCGACGAGACCGCTCGCAAGCACATCGCTGCCGGCGCCAAGAAAGTCGTACTGACCGGTCCGTCCAAAGACGCTACCCCGATGTTCGTAATGGGCGTTAACCACGCTACCTACGCTGGCCAGGACATCGTATCCAACGCTTCCTGCACCACCAACTGCCTGGCTCCGATCGCCAAAGTACTGAACGACACCTTCGGTATCGAATCCGGTCTGATGACCACCGTTCACGCTACCACTGCTACCCAGAAGACCGTTGATGGTCCGTCTGCCAAAGACTGGCGCGGTGGCCGCGGCGCGGCTCAGAACATCATCCCGTCCTCTACCGGTGCTGCCAAGGCTGTTGGCGTCGTTATCCCGGAACTGAAAGGCCTGCTGACCGGTATGGCTTTCCGTGTTCCGACTCCGGACGTATCCGTTGTTGACCTGACCGTCAACCTGAAGAAAGCGGCCACCTACGCAGAAATCTGCGAAGCGATGAAAGCTGCTTCCGAAGGCGCCATGAAGGGCGTTCTGGGCTACACCGAAGACGAAGTGGTTTCCACCGACTTCCTGGGCGAGCGTCAGACCTCCGTGTTCGACGCCAAGGCTGGTATCCAGCTGACCGACAAGTTCGTTAAAGTTGTATCCTGGTACGACAACGAAATGGGCTACTCCAGCAAGGTTCTGGACCTGATCGCTCACATCTCCAAGTAATTTGGGATAAGCAATCAAGTAGCTTGAAAAAGGCGGCCATGGGCCGCCTTTTTGTATTCTGGACCGGGATTATTCCACCCTTCTCTTCTGAATGTGCGCGAGCACAGGAGTCCTCATGCAACCGACACGCACTCTGACTGCCCACTGTACCCTCAGCCACCACCCGGCTGGCCAGCCGCTGCTGACTGTCGACAACGGCTACGCCAAGGCAGAAATCAGCCTGTTTGGCGCCCACGTACTGAGCTATCAGCGCCATGATGAACCCGCCTCCATCTGGCTCAGCGACAAGGCTGTGCTGGATGGCAGCAAGCCCATTCGCGGCGGCATTCCTCTCTGCTGGCCCTGGTTTGGCCCGGCGCCGGCCCGCGTCGGCAGCGGCAAGCCCTCCCACGGCTTTGCCCGCACCAGCCTGTGGACGCTGGACGGCGTCTCCGATCACGGCGACGGTACGCTCGTCCATCTGTCTCTGCGTGACAACGAGGCCACTCGTCAGCTCTGGCCTCATGCTTTTGAGCTGGAGCTGGACGTACTGGTGGGCAAGGAGCTGGCCCTGGTACTGACTACCCGCAATACCGGTAAAGAGCCCCTTGTCTACGGCGGTGCCCTGCACACCTACCTGCAGATAAGCGCGCCGGAGGCAGTGAGCGTCAGCGGCCTTGGCGAGCCTTATGCCG
Organism: Aeromonas sp. S8(2024); assembly: GCF_041403085.1. Lineage (NCBI taxonomy): Bacteria > Pseudomonadati > Pseudomonadota > Gammaproteobacteria > Aeromonadales > Aeromonadaceae > Aeromonas > Aeromonas sp. S8(2024). The sequence goes on from NZ_JBGLRF010000012.1 coordinate 106,699, forward strand.
ACAAGCTGACCGGCCAGAATGGCCAGCAGCAGGGCGCCCTGACCCTGAACGGGCCGCTGGATCGGGTCTACTGGCAGCCAGACGCCCAGGTCTGCATCCAGGATGGCGAGCGTCAGACCCGGGTAGTCAGCGGCAACCACGACAGCGTAGTGGTCTGGACCCCCTGGCTGGAAGGGGCGAGTGCCATGGCCGACATGAGCGATGACGGCTATCGCACCATGCTGTGCGTCGAAGCGGCCATCGCCAGCGAGACAGGCGTGACCGTTGCACCGGATGAAGAGCACAGCTTCTCCACCGTGATCATCTGAGCCGAATGAGGTTCAGATAAATAAAGAGGGCTCCCGCGGGAGCCCTCTTTGCATCTGTTTGTCTTGGTGATCAGGCATTGCCCTGGGTCTTGAGCTTGAGCTCGGCGGCGAAGTTAAGCATGCGGTCGAGCGGGATCAGAGCCTTCACCCGCAGTGCCTCATCCACATGGATCTCGTGGCGCTCGACGCCATCGGTCAGGGCTTCCTTGATGGCCACCAGACCGTTCATCGCCATCCAGGGGCAGTGGGCACAGCTGCGGCAGGTGGCACCGTCGCCACCGGTCGGCGCTTCCACCATCTCCTTCTCCGGGCAGGCCTGCTGCATCTTGTAGAAGATGCCGCGATCGGTCGCCACGATGAGCTTCTGCTGGGGCAGCTCCCTGGCCGCCTTGATCAGCTGGCTGGTGGAGCCCACCGCATCGGCCAGTTCGATCACCGAGGCGGGCGATTCCGGGTGCACCAGCACGGCGGCATCCGGATTCTGCTCCTTCAGCTCGCGCAGGGCGCGGGCCTTGAACTCGTCGTGGACGATGCAGTGGCCCTGCCAGCGCAGCATCTCGGCGCCCGTCTTCTTCTCGATATAGGCCCCCAGGTGACGGTCCGGGCCCCAGATGATCTTGTGACCCTGGCTGTCCAGGTGCTCGACGATCTCCAGCGCGATGCTGGAAGTGACCACCCAGTCCGCCCGCGCCTTGACCGCCGCCGAAGTGTTGGCATAAACCACCACGATGTGATCGGGATGGGCGTCACAGAAGGCGGAGAACTGCTCGATGGGGCAGCCCAGATCGAGGGAACACTCGGCCTCCAGGGTCGGCATCAGCACCCGCTTGTGGGGGCTCAGGATCTTGGAGGTCTCCCCCATGAAGCGCACCCCGGCGACGATCAGGGTCTGCGCCTCATGATCGCGGCCAAAGCGGGCCATCTCGAGGGAGTCACCGACGAAACCGCCGGTCTCCTCCGCCAACGCCTGGATCTCGGGATCCGTGTAGTAGTGGGCGACCAGCACCGCCTTGCGCTCCTTGAGCAGTGCCTTGATGTCTGCGATCAGGGTCGTCTTCTGCTCGGCGCTCAGGGGAAGGGGCTTGGCCGGAAACGGATAGTCCATCTCGACTACCGGCGGGACATTGTTCAGTGCATTGCTCATTGCGACTGTTCCATCAACGCTTGGAAAGGCAAAAATTATAACCAGAAGCCGTGCACAAACCCATCAACAAATCAGGTGCCGTGCAAGCGTCCGAATATACTCATGTCATTCGTTGTCATTCTTGCCAAAGGAGTTGTCGGATGAAACAACGTTCACTCAAGACCAAGCTGCTGCTGCTCACCATGGGTCTGTTTATCGCCAGCGGCCTCGCCATGACCCTGATGCAATCCTCCTCGCTGAACTCCCTGCGCAACGACATAGTGAGCCAGACCCGCCAGGCGCTGGAGCAGGAGGTATCCCGAACCCTGCAATTTCAAGCCGAGCGCTATGCGGTGCAGATAGCCACCCTGCTGCAACAGTCCTATCAGGTGCCGCTGGGCATGGCAGCCCAGCTGGAGGGCGGCATGGCACAACCTGACGGGCTGCTGAGCCGCCCCCAGGTCGAAATGCTGCTTCGCAGCCGTCTGCAGCAGGCCGGCGGTATCAGCTCCATCTACGCCCAGTTTGAGCCCGACGGGTATGACGGTCAGGATGCCAGCTGGATGGCTGGCGCCTCCCACTCCGTCGCCAGCAAGGGCAGCCTGGAGATTTACTTTACCCGGGATCAGGGGGGCCAGATCACCCAGCAGCCGGTGGATGCCGCCAGCAGTGCCGCCAAATACGACACCTCGGTCAACGAGTTCGGCATTCGCAACAGCGAGTGGTACCTGTGCGGCCGCGACACCCTGCGCCCCTGCCTGATGGAGCCCTATCTCTACGAAATCAGCCCAGGCAACCAGATGCTGATGACCAGCCTGACGGTGCCCATCCTGAAGGCGGGCAAATTTGCCGGCATCACCGGCGTCGACATGAACCTCCCCATCTTCCAGCAACTGGCCGAGAGCCTCGGCAAGAGCCTTTACGACAACCAGGCCGAGGTCACCCTGGTCAGCAAGATGGGGCTCATCGTCGGCAGCAACCGCCACGCCGACAAGCTGGGACGGCCGTTGACGGAAGCCGGCCTCACGGCCCCTACCGGCCAGGCACAGAGCACGGAGAGCGACTTCATCCTGCAGCAACCGGTCAGGATCGATGCCGCCGACAGCCAGTGGTGGCTGATGATCAAGGTGCCCAAGGCGCTGGCCCTCAGCCAGGCCAACACAATCAGCAACCAGCTGGGCGACCTGCTGCAGGCCACCCAGCAGCAGCAGTTGATCGCCATCGTCGTCGTCACCCTGCTGGCGCTGGCGTTGCTCATCTGGTTCATCCAGAGCATCACGGCCCCCCTCTCCCTCATCAGTCGCCATGTGTCTCACCTCGCCAGTCACGAGGGAGACCTGACCCAGCAGATGAAGATAGACACCCACCAGGAGCTGATCGAACTGGGCAGCCACCTCAACGCCTTCCTCGGCAAGCTGCGCGGCATGGTGCAGGGCAGCAAGCAGATCGGCCAGCAGGTGCACCAGCAGGCCAGCGGCATGAAGCAGACGGCCGATACCATGCGCAGCAGCTTGGATGAACAGAGCCTGGAGCTGGAGAGCGTGGTCAGCGCCATGCATCAGATGAGCACCACGGCAGTCAGCGTGGCGGGTTATGCGGAGCAGGCGGCCCAGGAGTCTGAGACGGCGACCCACCACATAAGCACGGCCCAGCAGACCCTGAGCCGGGCCCGCAACGAGATCCACACCCTGGTCGAGGACATGCATCAGGCCGACAAGGCGGTCGCCCAGGTCGCCCAGCGCAGCACCAATATCAGCCGCATTCTCGACGTGATCAGGGCCATCGCCGAGCAGACCAACCTGCTGGCGCTCAATGCGGCCATCGAGGCGGCGCGGGCCGGCGACATGGGGCGCGGTTTTGCCGTGGTGGCAGATGAAGTACGGGCCCTGGCCAACAAGACCCGGGAGTCCACCGACGAGATAGGTCAGCTCATCGGCAGCCTGCAGACCGAAGTCAGCAGCAGCCAGCAGTTGATGAGTACCGGCATCGCCCGTTCGGCCAGCACGGTAGAAGGGACGGAGCAGGCGTTTGAAGCCCTCAACCAGGTGGTCACCCAGATCCAGCAGATCCACGACCACATCAGCCAGGTGGCCACGGCGGCCGAGCAGCAGAGCGCCGTCAGCGACACCATCAACCAGAACCTGATGCGGATCGGCGATGCCGCCACTACTCTGGGGCAGGAGGCCAATGCCAGCCACCGCCTGAGCGAGCAGCTGGAACAGGCCGCGACGGCGCTGGCCAACCAGCTCGAGCGGCTGAGAACCTGACGCCAAACAGCCATAAAAAAAGCCCGCATTGCTGCGGGCTTTTTCAATCTGGTGGTCGTTACTGGGATCGAACCAGTGACCCCCTCCTTGTAAGGGAGGTGCTCTCCCAGCTGAGCTAAACGACCTGGGATTCTGAAATGATGGTGGGTCGTGCTGGATT
>NZ_JBGLRF010000013.1:0-84495 GCF_041403085.1 Aeromonas sp. S8(2024)
TGCCCCCCCTATCTTTTACGTTTTTTTTATCACCTTCGGGGGGGCCCCTCCACCCCCCCCCCCGCCCCTCTGTCATTTATCCCTTCGACTTGAAGTTCGCCGCTTCTATACCGTGCCGGTTCAACAGCTTGTAGAAGTCGGTGCGGTTTCTGCCCGCCATGCTGGCCGCCAGGGTGACATTGCCCTCGGTGGTGCGCAGCAGCCGGATCAGATACTCCTTCTCGAACTCGGCCCGCGCCTCGTTGAACGAGGGGATGCCACCACTGCCGCCACTCAGGGCAGACTCCACCATGGCGGCGCCGATCACCGGGCTGCAGCAGAGGCTGGCCAGCTGCTCCACCACGCTGTAGAGCTGGCGTACGTTGCCGGGCCAGGCCGCCGCCGCCAGCAGCGCCAGCGCCTCCGGCGAGAAGCCGAGGGCGGCGCACTCGCCGTGACGGCTGCGATACTCGTCCAGCGCCTGCCTGGCCAGCAAGGGAATATCCTCGCTGCGGGCACTGAGGGGTGGCATTGTGATGTTGGCCACGTTGAGCCGATAGAAGAGATCCTCCCGAAAGCGCCCCTCCTCCATCGCAGCCACCAGATCCTGATGGCTGGAGCTGATGACCCGCACCTCAGGCGTGCCCTGGCCGTACTCCTGCAATACCTGCAGCAGCTTGGCCTGAAGCGACTCAGACAGACCCCCTATCTCGTCGAGAAACAGGGTAGCCCCCTTGGCCTGCTCAAACAGGCCGGACTGGCCATCCTCGCCGAACAGCTGCAGATCCAGCGCCGCCCAGGGCAGCGCGGCACAGTTGATCACATACAGCGGCTGATCACGCCGACTGCTGGCCTGGTGCAGCGCCTGAGTCATCACCCCCTTGCCGGAACCGGAAGGGCCCATGATCAGCACCGGCACCTCCATGGTGGCGATGCTGCTGGCCTGGATCAGCAACTGCTCCATCTGCGGGTTGCGGGTCAGGATCAGCGACTGCCACTCCTGGCGCTGCTTTGGGCGCGTCAGGCTCAGCGCATGCTCTATGGTGGCGAACAGCTCGTCCTTGTCGATGGGCTTGGTCAGAAAACTGAATACCCCGGAGCGGGTCGCCTGAATGGCGTCCGGGATGGTGCCGTGGGCGGTCATGATGATGACCGGCAGCCCCAGCCACTGGGACTGGATCCGCTCGAACAGCGCCAGCCCGTCCATGCCGGCCATGCGCAAGTCGCTCAGCACCAGATCGGCCCGTTGCTGGCGCAGCCGGTCCAGCGCCCCTTCGGCGCTGTCGGCGGTATCCACCTCATAACCCTGGCTGCGCAGACGCATGCTCATCAGCTTGAGCAGGCTGGCATCATCATCAACCAGCAGGATGCGACTCATTTCAGCGCCTCGCCGTTGCCGTTCAGCTTGCGCTGATTGAGCTGTTCATCGATGGCTGAGAGCTGTTCGATCTGGCGGCGCAGACGCTGCACCTCCTGACTCTGATCGTCACGCCGGCTGTCACGGGCCAGCAGCTCCTCGCCGAGGGCAATCCAGCTGCGCAGGAAGGCCTGGGCATCCAGGCCGAGCTCGGGCAGCAGGCTCTTGAGCTTGTCCAGACCGGCTCGCCGACTGGCCACCGATTCGGATGGGTGGGTGTTGACCATGGCCAGGCTGACCCGGCTCTCGAGGTCAGTTGCCCCCTTGAGGCGCTGGCGCTCCTGGGCCCGTTGCTGGGCATGGCTGGCCAGCAGCCAGTCCGAGTATTGCAGGCGCACCTGCATCTCCTTGTTGGCAAACTCCATCCGCTTGGCGAGGGCGAGATCCGGCGACGCCGCTGGGTCACGCGCTGGCAGCAGGGAACAGCCTGTGAGCAGGCTCATCATCAATACCGGAACAACACATTGTTTCATCTTGGGCTTCACTTCAACGTCAACCGGAAACAGACATCCGCCTGTTCATCTTCAACCAATACCAACTCGCCGCCAAGGCTCATCGCCGATTCCCGGGCGATGGAGAGCCCCATTCCGGAGCCTTTCAGCAAGCCCTGGCGCACAATACTGCCCTGCTCGAAGGGTTCGAAGATCCGCTCCCGTTCGGCCACGGGAATGGCGGGCCCCTCGTTGGCCACCTCCAGCCAGCTGCAGTTGTCATCCTGCCCGGCGCGGATCCAGATCTGCCCTCCCTTGGCGCCGTAGCTGACCGCATTGGAGAACAGATTATCGAGGATCAGCCGCAAGCGATATGGCTCAGCTTTCAGCGTGATCGGATCGGTCGGCAAGTGTACACTGATTTGTTTGGATTCCAGCGCCAGCCGGTATTCTGCAGATAATTCTGACAGCAGGGGCGCCAGCGCCACCGGCGTCAAAGTGAACACCTCCTGCTGGCTGAGCCGGTTGAAATCGAGCAGCCGCTCAATAAGGGTCTGCAGACGCCGGCTGTTCTCCTCCAGCATCTGGCAGATCTCCTGCTGATCCTGGGTGAGCGGCCCTACAAGCTGCTCGGAGAGCAGATCCGCCCCCTCCCGCAGCACCGCCAGCGGGGTCTTCAGCTCGTGGGAAACGTGGCGCAGGAACTGGTATTTCTGCTGCTCCAGCTCCTTCAGTTTGTCGTGCAGCCAGCCGATCCGCTCCCCCAGCAGCACCAGTTCGGCCGGCCCGTCCACCGGCCGCTTGTCCGGCTCCACACCGGCCCCCAGACTCAAGATCCGCGACTCAATCTGACGCACGGGGTGGATGATCAGGTAGGTAAACAGCAAGACCAGCAGCAGGCTGAGCACCGCCACGAAGCCGCTGACCCACCAGATCTCGGTCATCAGGGCGGCGATGGTGGCCCGCACCTTGCTGACGTGATCGTCTACCTGACTGCGAGTGATGATCTCGAGCTGCTGGTTGGCCTCGTTGAACTCGTCAAACTTGGGGCTGTTGGATTCGGCCTTGGCACGTGCGAGATCCTGCAGGCTGTCGAGCCAGACGAGGGCCTGCTCGATGCCGCCATAGGCCTCGGCGTCAGGAATGGAACTCTGGTGGGCGGCCAGCTGGTCGCGGTAGCTCGCCAGCTGCTGCTGGTAACTGGTCAGGATGCGCTCATCCCCGAGCACCGCATAACGGCGCAGGGTGCGCTCAAGATCGATGGCCTGGGTGGTCAGCAGAGTGGCCCGGCGGGTATCGCGCACCGCCCGCTCCAGCTCATCGCTGGTCAACTGGCTGAGGTGGTCGAGGGCCTGGCTGTCATGCCAGATCATGCCGCCCAGCGGCATCAACACCAGGACGAACCCCATCAATACCACTTGCAGCAGGGAGCGTGGGCGTACCTTGGTCATCTTGTGCGGTCTCACTTCATCTGGGGTGGGTCAGCATATCCGCACTCCCCCAAAAAGCAAAACCGGCCAGAAGGCCGGTTCATGCTCTCTTCCGGGGTCACGCCAGACCCACGGATACCACACAGATAATCAGGATCATGGCCAACGCACCCGAGGCGGTCAGCAGTGCCCATTTCAGTTCCACACTCATGCAAATCTCCTTTCTTGCCAAGATGATAGAGCCTGATCACAACAGACGAACAGATGTTAATGCATAGTTAAGCCGATAACCGTGAGCTGTGTAAGAATTTCAGATGAGCCCTATCAAAGGACTGATGACATGTTCTATCTGTGTAGCATAGGGTCGAATCTTGACCCCCACCAGCATGTCGGCCAGGCGGTTGCCGAGCTGCTTGCCCACTTTGGCCGCCTGCGGCTCAGTTCAGTGATCCAGACCAAGCCGGTCGGCATGCATTCAAGCCATGACTTTCTCAATTGCCTGTTCGTCGCCGAGAGCGAGCTGGCCCAGCCCCGACTCAAGGCACACTTCGTCGCCATGGAGCTGGCCCACGGCCGGGATCGCAGCGATCCGCACTGCAAGGTGCGGGACCGTCCGCTGGACATCGACATCCTGGCCAGCAGCGAGGACGACGACTTCTCCGCCGCCCAAGTTGACGCCTATCTCGACGAGCTGTTGGCAGAACTCTACGGCAAAGGAGAGGTGCACGACCCCAAGGTGACCCTGCCGCTGCACACCCGGCTGATGGCGGGCAAGGTGATCGAGGAGGGGCAGGTCGGCCTGGCCCCCGTCGCCCTGCAGCGCGACATGGCCATCCCCTGTTGATGGCTAGATGACGGCCAGACTGCGGCCACCATCCACCCGGATGCTGGCCCCGGTCATGTAGTCGTTCTGCATCAGCAACTGCACCGCCTGCCAGATGGGCGCCAGCCCCCCTTCCCGCGCCAGCGGCGTCTTCGCCAGCACCTGTTCACGCCACGCATCCCCATGCTCGTCGAGAAACAGAATGGGGCCAGGCTCTATGGTGTTGACCCGGATGGCCGGCGCCAGCTCGCGGGCAAAGCTCATGGCGAGCGAATGGGCCCCCACCTTGGTGGCCACATAGCTGGCAAACTGGGGCGCCGGAGCGTGGATATAGATGTCGGTGATGTGGATGATGCTGGCGTTGGGATGGCGTGCCAGCTGAGGGGCCAGCCCCCGGTTGAGCTGGAAGGGGGCCGCCATGTGCACCCGGTAGAATTGATCAAACTGGGCCAGCTGGGCCGCCGGCTCGCTCGCCTGCGGTTCAAAGGCCGAGGCGTTGTGGATCACCAGCGCCAGATCCGGCTGGGAGGCCAGCACCTCGATGAGCCGGCCCACCTCTTGCTCCCGGTTGAAGTCGGCCTGCACCAGCGTCACCCCTAGCGCCCGCAACCGTGCCAGCTCCGGTCGCTCGCTGCGATAGCTGCCGGTTACCTGCCAGCCTGCCGCCACCAGCTGTTCACACAGATAGAAACCGAGCCGACGGCCACATCCTGTCACCAATGCACGCATAATCCCTCCTCTCTTATCCGCAGGAATGCCTATCGATCCCCACGGCACAAGCCATTGGCCGTTGCCGCCATCCGGCGGGCATAGTGGCCCCATCATCACCTTACGGAGCCACTTCCATGTTGCAGATCCGCGATCACATGAGCCGTCTGACCCACTCCCTCACCCCGCAGCTCGGCCTGGCCGAGGCGCTGGACCGACTGCATGACGCCGGCCTGAGCGGCCTGCCGGTGCTGGACCCGCAGCAGCGGCTGATCGGGTTTCTCTCCGAGCAGGATTGCATCCCGAGCCTGCTCACCGGCAGCTATCACTGCGATACCCGCACCCGGGTGGAAGACCTGATGAACCGAACCCCGCTCTCGGTCAGCCCGGACGACAGCATACTGGAGCTGGCCCGCCAGATGACCGAGGCCAAACCCAAGGTCTATCCGGTGCTGGAGGGCAATAGGGTAATAGGCATCATCAGCCGCCGGCAGGTGATGCAGGCCCTCAACGCACAGATGAAGGCCTGCCTGCCCACCTAAATCTGGTAACGCCCCTTGTCGCCGATATCGAAGTGCAGGGGCATCCGCCATTTTGCCAGCGCGAGCAGAGTGAGCAGCGCGCCACACACCAGCGCCACCAGGGCGGCGGCCCAGCCGATGCCGGTCAGCTCCAGCAGCCACAACAGGGGTAGCAGCAGGGGCACCGCCCTGATCCCCGGAATGGCGAAGCAGAACTGCTCCTTGAAGGCCAGCCCCGCCAGCATGGCTAGGGCCGCCCCCAGCACCAGCACATCCGGCGCCCCGCTCGCACTGAGCAACAGGGCGCCCCAGCCCAGCCCCTGCAGCAAGAAGCGAATGCGCTTGTCATAGACATGCAGGCACAGGCCGCATACCCCGCTGGCCACGGCCAGCGCCGTCAGCCACTGTGCCGGCGTCAAAAAATCCTGCCCGATCAGCAAGCTTGCCCCTCGACACAGCAGCAGCAAGGCTGCCAGACTCAAGCCCAGGCGATAGAGGCAGACCGACAGCCTGTCGATGCCGTCCAGCTCGCTTTCAATTTCAGGGTTTGCCATATACAGTCGCCTCTACGAATCAGGGGCAACCCAATATACTGGTATCAGGTGCCAAATAATCTTCAAATGGGTTCAGGAGAGGTAGTTTGCGTGTAATCCACCTGCTTTGGCTACTGTTCCCGCTCAGCCCCTTTGCCAGGGAGCTGATCGTCTGTGGCACGATGGAACCCCCGCTCAAATACCTCGATGCCGCTCAGCAGCCCAGAGGGCTCGATGTCGACATCGTCACCGCCATCTTCGGCAGACTCAAGATCCCCATCAAGATCGAGCTGGCCGATTCCGGTGCCCGTCTCACCCGCAACGCAGAGACCGGTGTTTGCGATGTGGTGATGACCCACTCCTACAAGGCGGAGCGGGAACGCTACCTCATCTACCCCCAGCAGGCCCATATCCGCCACAGCTGGCACTTTTTCGTGCGCAAGGCCGATCTGCTGAAGATCCGCTACGAGACGCTGGCCGACCTCAAACCCTGGCGCATCGGAGTGACCAAGGATTTCTCCTATACCCCCGAGCTGGCCGCCGCCCTCACCGATCCCTCCTATCACTTCCAGGAGATCACCATGAACCAGCTGCAGCTGCGCAAGCTGCTGGCCGGACGGATCGATACGGTCCCCATGCCGCTGGTCACCGCCTTCGCCCAGATCAGGGAGGAGGGACTGGAGGGCAAGCTCGACTACCTGCCCAAACCGCTCAAGAGCAGTCCCTACTTCAACACCTGGGCCCGCGCCCGCGCCGACCAGAATACCCCGGCCCAGATGGCGGCCTACGACGCCGAGCTGCTGCGCATGAAACGCGATGGCCGGCTCAAGGCCCTCTACGAAAAGTACGGCATCCCCTATATCGAACCCTGATCGGCCGGTCAGGGCTTCATATCCCGCAGGATTGGACTCTGCAACCAAAGCAAGGTCTCACATGGAAGAAGGATCTCTACGCTCCCCCTCATACCGCCAGACTCAAGGCTTCACATCCCGCAGGATCGGGTTCTGCAGCGAGATCAGCGTCTCGGTGGACTGTATCTCGTCGATGGTCTGGATCTTGTGGATCAGCACGGTCTGCAACTCGTCGATGGAGCGGGTCATCACCTTCATGAAAATGCTGTAGTGGCCCGTGGTGTAGTAAGCCTCCACCACCTCGTCCAGCGCCTGCAGCTTGGCCAGCGCCGACGGGTAATCCTTGGCGCTCTTCAGGTTGATGCCGATGAAGCAGCAGACGTCGTAGCCCAGTTTCTTGGGGTTCACCTGCACCCGCGTACCCTCGATGATGCCCGCCTGCTTCATCTTCTCCACCCGCACATGGATGGTGCCCGGGCTGACCAGCAGTTGTTTGGCCAGCTCGGCGTAAGGCAGCCGTGCATTCTCCATCAGGGCGGTGAGGATGGCCTGATCGAGATTATCGATCCGATAATTTTCCGGCACTTTTTTGCACTCCCTTTGATGATTCATCATTAATCACCAGTGTATTTTGAAGAAAAAAATACACAAAGCCTATTTCTATTATCGAATATTGAATTTAGTTGGCGATCTGTTGAAGAATCCTCACATCCAACGGGTTCAAGACAGGTATTCAGCATGAAACAGCACTACATTCGCAGCCAGCAACAGATCAGCTTCGTCAAAGAGATGTTCTCCCGCCAACTCGCCCAGCAACTGGGTCTGATGGAGGTACAAGCCCCCATCCTGAGCCGGGTCGGTGATGGCACTCAAGACAACCTCTCTGGCCACGAGAATGCGGTGCAGGTCAAGGTGAAGACTCTGCCGCAGCACAGCTACGAAGTGGTGCACTCACTGGCCAAATGGAAGCGCCAGACCCTGGGCCGCTTCGGCTTCGGTCCGGGCGAAGGCATCTACACCCACATGAAGGCACTGCGTCCGGACGAGGATCGCCTCACCCCCATCCACTCCGTCTACGTGGATCAGTGGGACTGGGAGAAGGTAATGCCGAGCGAGCGCCGCGATCTGGCCTACCTGCAGGAGACGGTGCGTGGCATCTGGGCCGCCATCAAGGCCACCGAGCGCGCGGTTTGTGCCGAACATGAGCTGACCCCCTTCCTGCCGGCCGAAATCCAGTTCGTGCACAGCGAAGAGCTGCTGACCCGCTACCCGGAACTCGATGCCAAGGGGCGCGAGCGCGCCATCGCCAAGGAGCTGGGTGCCGTGTTCCTGATCGGTATCGGCGGCGCCCTCTCCCACGGTGAGCGCCACGACGTGCGCGCCCCGGACTACGACGACTGGAGCAGCCACAGCGAGCTGGGTCTGGCAGGTCTGAACGGTGACATCCTGGTGTGGAACCCGGTGCTGCAGGACAGCTTCGAGATCTCCTCCATGGGGATCCGCGTCGACGCCGAGGCGCTGCGCCGCCAGCTCGCCATCACCGGTGACGAAGATCGCCTGCAGTACGACTGGCACCAGGATCTGCTGGCAGCGCGGATGCCGCAAACCATCGGCGGCGGCATCGGCCAATCCCGTCTGGCCATGCTGCTGCTGCAAAAAGAGCACATAGGTCAGGTCCAGGTCGGCGTCTGGCCGGCCGAGATGAAGGCCGCCGTGCAAGGCATGCTGTAACGCATGCTGTAACGAATGAAGGCCAGGCCGGCGCGATCGCCGCCGGCATGGCGACAGGCAAGTGGCCATCGGGGTTGAGCGAGCGCAACCCCGGCAGGCTGTAAGAGGCAAGACCGGCAGCGGCCTTGCTTCGCCATCGGGGCTTGCCCCTGCGACCCGCTCAACCCACGTCAGGTCGCTTCACTACATTCCTCCCGGCAATCTTCGGATTGCCGTTTTTTTTTACGCCGAAAACCGGTATTCGAAACCGGCTCCGATCTGGCACTGGCGCGGCAGATCCGCTTTCCTGCTGCCGGTGCAGTGGCAGGCAAACAGTTTCTCCACCGCCTCCTCCTGCAGATAGGCGCCAAGCGCCGCCGCCCGCTGCGGACCGGAAAACTTCAGGTGCAGGCCGCCGATGACGGCGTGGATCCGCTCATCGCCACACACCTCCCTGGCCCGTTCGATGATGTTCTCGGTCCCGGCGTGACCACAGCCGATAAAGACGATGAGCCCCTGTTCGCTCTTGTAGGCCAGCGCGGAATCGTCGCTGATAAGGTCTTTTTCCACCCGTCCGTCCCGCATGATGTAGCCAAGCAGCGAGGGGGCGGCCCGCTCGCGCCACGCTATGCTGCCGAGGAACACCAGACGATCCGAGAGCCACACCGGCTCGGCCGAGCAGTGGGAGAGCAAGCCTCTGGCCGCCAGCGACTCCCGTTCCAGCACTCCCGACAGGCGATAGAGGTTGCGCCGCCAGAAGGGAAGCGGCAGGAAGTAGCCCCGCTCGCAGAACACGTCCGGGCAGGCGATGAGAGGAATGGGCGTCGGATAGACGGGCAGCGAGCCTACCCCGCCCACATGGTCGTAATGACCGTGAGAGAGCACCACATGGGTGAGCGAGGCGAGATCGATCCCCATCACGGCGGCGTTGTGGCGCAGCGCCCGGCCACGGCCGCTGTCGAACAGCACCCTGAGGCCGTCGCACTCCAGCAGCAGCGACAGCCCCTTCTCGGGCAGACAGCCAGGCAGATGGACATCGTCATCCACCAGTACGGAAAAGGTGAGCATGCAATTACCCCTCAAAAAAAACGCAGGCTCGGGGCCTGCGTTTTTATCTGCGATCCAGTTATTGGGTCATGGTGAGGCCGTTGCTGTCGGCCCCCAGCAGCAGTTTCTTGCCCGGAACGATGCGGCCGGAAAGCAGCGCCTGCGCCAGCGGGTTCTCCACCTTGTGCTGGATCGCCCGCTTGAGAGGACGCGCCCCGTAGACGGGGTCGAACCCGGCATGCACCAGCTTGTTCAGCAGTGCTTCGCTCACCTCCACCTCGTAGCCCTGGGCCTCCAACCGGCTCATCAGGCTCTTGAGCTGGATGCGGGCGATGGACTTGATGTGCTCCTCGCCAAGCGGGTGGAACACCACTGTCTCGTCGATCCGGTTGATGAACTCCGGCCGGAAACTGCGTGCCAGCACCTCCATCAACATGGCTTTCATCTCGTCGTAATCCTTCTCGGAGTGGTGCTCCTGAATCAGATCCGACCCCAGGTTGGAGGTCATGATGACCACGGTGTTACGGAAGTCCACGGTACGACCCTGACCATCGGTCAGCCGGCCGTCATCCAGCACCTGCAGCAGGATGTTGAACACATCGGGGTGGGCCTTCTCCACCTCGTCCAGCAGGATCACCGAGTAGGGGCGACGGCGCACCGCCTCGGTCAGATAACCGCCTTCTTCATACCCCACGTAGCCGGGAGGCGCCCCCACCAGACGGGCCACGCTGTGTTTCTCCATGAACTCGGACATGTCGATCCGCACCATGGCGTCCTGGGTATCGAACAGGAACTCGGCCAGCGCCTTGCACAACTCGGTCTTGCCCACCCCAGTGGGCCCCAAGAACAGGAAGGAGCCGATGGGGCGGTTCGGGTCTGATAGACCTGCGCGGGAGCGACGAATGGCGTTGGAGACCGCTTCGACCGCCTCCTCCTGGCCGATCACCCGACTGTGCAGCTGATCTTCCATCCGCAGCAGCTTCTCGCGCTCCCCTTCCAGCATGCGGGCCACCGGAATACCGGTCCAGCGTGCCAGCACGTCTGCGATCTCCACGTCGGTGACCCGGTTGCGCAGCAGGCTGGTCTCCTGCATCTCGGCCTGGGTGGCGAGATCCAGCTGTTTCTCCAGTTCCGGAATGCGGCCGTACTGCAGCTCGGACATGCGGCCCAAGTCCCCTGCGCGGCGCGCCACGTCGAGATCCTGACGGGCCTGTTCCAGCGCCGCCTTGATGTGCTGGGTGCCAGCGAGGGCGGCCTTCTCTGCCTTCCACACCTCTTCCAGCTCATTGTATTCCCGATCTTTTTCACCGATCTCCTGGTTGATCAGCTCGAGCCGTTTGCGGCTGGCGTCGTCATCCTCCTTCATCAGCGCCTGCTGCTCCAGCTTCAGCTGGATGATGCGCCGCTCGAGCCGGTCGAGGGACTCGGGCTTGGAGTCGATCTGCAGCCGGATGCTGGCCGCCGCCTCGTCGATGAGGTCGATGGCCTTGTCCGGCAGCTGACGATCTGCGATGTAGCGGTGCGACAGCTGGGCCGCCGCCACGATGGCGGGGTCGGTGATCTGCACGTGGTGGTGCAGCTCGTAGCGCTCCTTCAGGCCGCGCAGGATGGCGATGGTATCCTCCACGCTCGGCTCTTCCACCAGCACCTTCTGGAAGCGGCGCTCCAGCGCGGCATCCTTCTCGATGAACTGGCGATATTCATCGAGCGTGGTGGCCCCGACACAGTGCAGTTCGCCCCGCGCCAGCGCAGGTTTGAGCATGTTGCCCGCGTCCATGGCCCCCTCGCCCTTGCCGGCGCCGACCATGGTGTGCAGCTCGTCGATGAAGAGGATGACGTTGCCCTCCTCCTTGGCTAGGTCGTTCAGCACCGCCTTGAGCCGTTCCTCGAACTCGCCGCGATACTTGGCACCGGCCACCAGGGCCCCCATGTCCAAGGAGAGCACCCGCTTGTTCTTGAGCCCCTCCGGCACCTCGCCGTTGATGATGCGCTGGGCCAGCCCCTCGACGATGGCGGTCTTGCCGACGCCGGGGGCACCGATCAGCACAGGGTTGTTCTTGGTGCGGCGTTGCAGCACCTGGATGGTGCGGCGAATTTCGTCATCCCGGCCGATCACCGGGTCGAGCTTGCCGATCTCGGCCCGCTCGGTCAGATCGATGGTGTACTTCTCCAGCGCCTGGCGATTCTCCTCGGCGTTGGCATCCTCCACCTTCTTGCCGCCACGCACCTTGTCGATGGCCGCTTCGAGTTTCTCCTTGGTCAGCCCCTGGGCACGCAGCAGTTCGCCCAGCGTCCCCTTCTCGTCGAGGGCCGCCAGCACGAACAGTTCGGAGGAGATGAACTGATCCTTGCGCTGCTGGGCCAGCTTGTCGCAGACGTTGAGCAGCCGGCCGAGGCCGTTGGAGAGCTGCACGTCCCCCTCCACGCCGCTGACACGCGGCAGGCGGTCGAGCTCTTCGCCCAGACGCGAACGCAGGGCATTGATGTCCAGCCCGGTCAGGGTCAGCAACGGGCGAATGGAGCCGCCATCCTGGTTGACCAGGGCGGTCATCAGGTGAACGGGTTCAATGAATTGGTGGTCACGACCCAGCGCAAGAGACTGGGCATCGGAAATAGCAATCTGGAATTTGCTGGTCAGGCGATCGAGGCGCATTGCACTCCCCCTTCAAACAGGCAGACGCCGCTTGCGCGGCAAACAACATAACTTTCTGAGATGAAAGATGAGGCCCGTACGGACTATTTCAAGGGGTGGGGCTGGTTATTTTTTCTGCAGATGCAGGCGTGAGGGGATCACGGCCCCTTGGCAAACAAGGGGCCGCTCAGTGTTTATTCGGCCAGCCAGATGATGGAGGCCATGCGGCCGGTCTGGCCGTCGCGACGATAAGAGTAAAACTGCTCGCTGTCGCTGAAGGTGCAGTGCTCGCCACCATATACGGCGGTGACGCCGGCGCGGGCGAGGCGCAGGCGGGCCAGCTGGTAGATATCCGCCAGCCACTTGCCCTCGTTGGGCGAAGGGACGAAGGCAGCCGCCGCCTCGGCCTGCTCGGCCATAAATGCCTCGCGCACCTCACCACCCACCTCGAAGGCCTGCGGGCCGATGGCCGGGCCAAGCCAGGCCAGGATCTCGTCCGGCTCGCAGCCCATGGCGGCGATGCTCGCCTCCAGCACGCCCCCCTGCAGCCCGCGCCAGCCGGCGTGAGCGGCGGCCACCACGGTGCCGGCCCGATCGCAGAACAGCACAGGCAGGCAGTCGGCAGTCATCACGATGCAGGCCTGCCCCGCGTCTCGGGCGCAGGCGGCATCCGCATCCGGCGCGCAGCCATAGTCGCTGCTGACGGGATGCACCGCGGTGCCGTGCACCTGATTGAGCCAGTTGAGAGTGCCGGGGATGGAGGACGCCTGCTGCAGTCGGGCCCGGTTGGCCTCGACCCTGGCCGGTTCGTCCCCCACGTGGGCCCCCAGGTTGAGGCCGGCAAAGACCCCCTCGCTGACGCCGCCGTCACGGGTGGTCGACAGGGCTCTGACCCTGGCCGGGGCCGGCCAGTCGGGTTCGATCCATTTCATCTGTGGCTCCTTTCGTTCATATGAAAACGGGGCCCCTTGGCTGCAACCAGTCAAGGGGCCCCGTTTCGAGTCATGCAGGGCGGGTTACGGCAGGAATCGTCGCAAGCGCGCCCTCTTTATTATCAGTTCCAGACCAGATCGTCCGGATTGGCCAGGGTATCGGCCCGCAGCACTTCCATCAGATCCAGCATGTCCTGCGGCGTCGGCGAGTGCCACTGCATCACCTCACCGGTGATGGGGTGAGCCAGCTGCAGCATGGTGGCGTGCAGCGCCTGGCGATGGAAGTTGCGCAGGGCTTCGGTCAGCTCGGGGATGGCGTTGCGCAGCGGACGCAGACGACCGCCGTAGGCCGGATCACCCACCAGCGGGTGCTTGATGTGGGCCATGTGCACACGGATCTGGTGGGTACGACCGGTTTCCAGCCGCAACCGCAGCCGGGTGTGACCGCGGAACTTCTCGTGCACCCGGTAGTGGGTCACGGAAGGACGGCCATTGGGCACCACGGCCATGTGGGTGCGCTGGGTCGGGTGACGGCCGATGGGAGCATCGACGGTGCCGCCGGCGGTCATGTGACCGATGGCGATCGCTTCGTACTCACGGGTGATCTGGCGCGCCTGCAGCGCTTCCACCAGATGGGTCTGGGCCGGCACTGTCTTGGCGACCACCATCAGACCCGTGGTGTCTTTATCCAGACGGTGCACGATACCGGCGCGGGGCACTTCGGCGATGTCCGGGTAGCGGTGCAGCAGGGCGTTGAGGATGGTGCCATCGGGCGTACCGGCGCCCGGGTGAACCACCAGACCGGCCGGCTTGTCGATCACCAGAATGTGTTCATCTTCGTAAACGATGTTGAGCTCGATATCCTGCGCATCGAAGCGGGTGTCATCTTCCAGCTCGACATCCACATGTACCTTCTGCCCGGCCAGCACCTTCTCGCGCGGGGTATTGGCAACCTGACCATCCAGGGTCACTCTGTCCTGTAAAATCCACTCCTTGATGCGGGTGCGGGAGTAGTCTGGAAACAATTCGGCCAGGGCCTGGTCGAGTCGCTGCCCGAATTGGTGATCCTGGAATTCGCCTGTCAGTTCAATATGCTGGCTCATGTATGGTCTCTTGAGCGGGGGGTATCAATTCGAAATAATCCGGGTATTCTAGCTTTTCTTTTAGCCAAGCATAACGGATACTTTGCCAATTTCGTGGAAATGGACCGGATGTTGTTGATGGGAAAGAAGTCTCACCTGCTGATGTCACTCGCCTTGGTCGCTACCTTGATCACAGGCTGTTCCAGCACCAAACCCAAGGTACCGGACGAACCGCCGGAGACCCTGTACCAGAAAGCACGCGTCAAGCTGGATGCCGGTAACTACCTGAATGCTATCGAGTTACTGGAAGCGCTGGATTCTCGCTATCCTTTCGGTGCCTACTCCAACCAGGTTCAGCTCGACCTCATTTACGCCTACTACAAGCAGGATGACACTGCCCAGGCGATCGCCAATATCGACCGTTTTATCCGCCTCAACCCGGCGCATAAAAATATCGATTACGTCTTCTATATGCGCGGTCTGACCAACATGGCCGGCGATTACAACTTCTTCCAGGACTTCCTGGGCATAGATCGGGACGACAAAGACCCCTCCTATGCCCGTCAGGCCTTCCAGGATTTCAAGACCCTGTTGCAGAACTACCCCAACAGCGTCTACGCCGCCGATGCCCGTGCCCGCATGATCGGTCTGAAGAACCGGCTCGCCCGCTACGACCTGAGCGTGGCCGAGTACTATGTGAAGCGTGATGCGCTGATCGCCGCCGCCAACCGGGCCAAGCTGATCGTCGAGACCTACCCCGACACGGCCGAAACCGAGAAGGCGCTGGAGATCATGATCAACTCCTACGACACCCTGAAGATGCCGACCCTGGCCCAGCACGCCCGCGAAGTGCTGGCCAAGAACTACCCGGACAATCGTCTCGGTCGCAGCTGATCGCTTGCCGCACAATGAAAAACCGGAGCCTTGGCTCCGGTTTTTTTATGGGCGCTGTTCATGAACGACATGCCCCTTTACCACCCCGTGCCGGCGGCATGGGGAAAGACGGCGCACATCAGCCACGCCGTCATGCCTTGTATTACTTGGCAACGTTGCCCGCCACGTTGAGCACATCCCAGGTGCGGGAGAAGGGCGGCGCGTAGGCAAAGTCCAGCATGCCGAGCTGCTCCGTGGTCACCCCCATGGTGATGGCGACCGCCAGCGCATCGATGCGGTGCACCGCCCCCTTGCGCCCGAGGATCTGCCCCCCCAGCAGCCGCTTGCTGCCCGCCTCGTAGACCAGCTTGACGTGGATGTCGGACTGACCCGGGCAGTAGTTGGTGTGGCACTTGTCCTTGATCACCACGGTGCGATAGTCGATCCCCATCACCTTGGCTTCCTGCTCGGAGAGGCCGGTACGGCCCGCCTCCAGCCCCAGCACCTTGAGTGCCGCAGAGCCGAGGGTGCCCGGGAATTCCTGCTCGGCGCCCGCCAGGTTCTCGCCCACCATGCGCCCCAGCTTGTTGGCGATGGTAGCGAGCGGCACATAGACCTGCTGCTGCTTCACGCCGTGCCAGACGCTGGCACAGTCACCGGCCGACCAGACGTTGGCCAGCGAGCTGCGCCCCTGCCGGTTCACCTTGATGGCACCGTTGCCGAGCCGCTCGATGCCGGTATCGGCCAGGAACTCGGTATTGGGTTTGACCCCGGTGCAGACCACCACTATATCGGCCTCGTACTCGCCATGGCTGGTGCGCACGCCGGTCACCCGGCCCTCTCCCAACAGGGCTTCGACCCGCTCGCCGAGATGGAGGGAGACTCCCTGCTCACGCAGCTCGGTCTCGATATGCTGGGTGATCTCGCTGTCGAACGCCTCCGGGATGACCCGCTCCGCCAGCTCGATCAGGCGCACCTCCTTGCCCTGATGGACCAGCGCCTCGACCACCTCCAGCCCGATAAAGCCGGAGCCGATCACCAGGGCTCGGCGGTTGGCCTTTTCCTGCACGGCGGCCTTGAGGGCCAGCCCATCGGCCATCCGGCGCAGGCCGAATACCCCTTCCTGCTGCAGGCCTGGGATGGGCGGCATCACTTCGCGGGCGCCGGTGGCGATCATCAGCCGATCGTAGCGATCGGTGAAGGTGTCGCCGTTATGTTCGACCTTCAGCGTCTGAGCATTGGCATCCAGGCTCAGCACCCGGTGGCCGGTCTTGACCTCGATCCCCTTGGCGGCGAACTGCGCCGGGGTGAACTCGGCCATGTAGCCGGGCTCCTGAAACTCGTCGCCAACGAAATAGGGCAGACCGCAGGCGCCGAAGGAGATCACCTCGGACGCCTCATACACCACTATCTCAGCCTCTTTGGCCAGTCGGCGCGCCTTGGCGGCCGCACTCATGCCGGCGGCTTCGCCACCGATGATCACGATTCTCATACTTGCTCCTGTCAATGACGCAGGGAGGGCATGCCCTCCCTGTGGTTGATGGCGGAAGGGATCCCCTCCCGCGGCGGATCAGATGGTGGACTCTTCGCCGTCCAGACAGACTTCCTGCTCGCTGTTGAACACCGCCATGTCGGTCTCCCCCAGCAGACGGCTGGTGACGGTACCGGCGGTGATGGAGCCGGAGACGTTCAACGCGGTACGGCCCATGTCGATCAGCGGCTCGATGGAGATGAGCAGACCGGCCAGCGCCACCGGAAAGTCCAGCGCGGAGAGCACGATCAGGGCGGCGAAGGTGGCGCCGCCACCAATGCCGGCCACCCCGAAGGAGCTGACGGTGATGATGGCGATCAGGGTCATGATGAAGGCCGGATCCATGGGGTTGACCCCCACGGTCGGCGCAATCATGACCGCCAGCATGGCCGGATAGATGCCGGCGCAGCCGTTCTGGCCGATGGTCGAACCGAACGAGGCGGCGAAGTTGGCGATCCCCTCCGGAATGCCGAGCGCCTTGGTCTGGGTCTGCACGTTCATCGGGATGGAACCCGCACTGGTGCGGGAGGTGAAGGCAAAGGCCAGCACCGGCATGATCTTCTTCAGGAAGCGGGCCGGGTTGATGCCCACCAGCGCCACCAGCAGCAGGTGCACGGCGAACATGATGGCGATGGCACCGTAGGAGGCCAGCACGAAGTTGAGCAGGTTGATGATGTCGGCGTAGTTGGAGCCGGACACCACCTTGGTCATCAGCGCCAGCACGCCGTAGGGGGTGAGGCGCAGCACCAGGGTCACCATCCGCATCACGATGACGTGAGCCACCTGCATGAAGTGGCCGAAACTCACGAAGATCTCCGGCTTCTTGCGGGCGATACCGGTGGCGGAGAGGCCGATGAAGATGGAGAAGATCACCACGGCGATGGTGGAGGTCTTGCGCGCCCCCGTCATATCGAGGAAGGGGTTGGCCGGGATGAACTCCAGCACCATCTTGGCAAAGGACATGCTCTCGACGCTGCCGAGGGTGGTCTGCAGGGCCGCCCCGCGGGCGGTTTCGGCGGCGCCGGCGGTGAGCCCCTCGGCGGTCAGGCCGAACAGGTTGGACATCAGGATGCCCGCCCCGGCGGCGATCATGGTGGTGAAGATCAGCACGCCAATGGTCATGGCGCTGATCTTGCCAAGGGCGGTGCCACCGTTGAGCTTGAGGATGGCCCCAATGATGGAGACCATGATGAGCGGGATGATGATCATCTGCAGCAGCTTCACGTAGCCGCTGCCGACGATATCCAGGTAGTCGCCGGTCTGCACCAGCACGTCGGAACCGGCCCCGTAGAGCAGCTGCAGGGCGGCGCCGAACAGGATGCCCAGCCCCAGCCCCGAGAAGACCCGGCGGGTGAAGCTGACGTGGGTCTGCTGCAACCGATAGAGAAACAGCAGCAACATGGCCAGGATGGCCAGATTACCTATAACGCTAAGAGTCATGACGATATTCCCCAAAATGATCGGGCCAGGCCCGAAGTGTGCGGACGAGTGCCCTGTACGCACTCCTCCCTGAAACCTGCCGCGTCGTGGCGGCGTGCCCCCCGGTGTGGCCGGGGTGGCGTCAGCTGGCAGAAAAACGGAGGGTGGCCTGCGCCACCCTCTTGCATCACTCGGCCTTGCCTTGTTGCTTGGCCCGCATGATGTTGATGATCTCGATATCGGTATCCAGCATCCCCTGCTTGGAGAGGCGGCCCAGGTTGGCGATGGTCTGATCCACGTCGTCGGAGACGATGCCTTCGCTCTGGGGGACCCGCAGATTGTTGATGGCCATCAGCGAGGATTTCACCGCCGCCGAGGTCGAGGTAGAGACCTTCATGGAACAGGCGCTGCCGGCACCGTCGCAGATGATACCGGAAACGTCGCCAATCATGTTGTTGATGCAGTGACTAATTTGCTCGAACTGACCGCCCAGCAGCCAGGTGATGGCGGCCCCCGCCCCCATGGCGGCGGTGCTGGCGGCACAGAGGGCCGACAGCTTGTTCTGGTAGGTCTTGATGTAGATGGCGACCAGGTGGCTCATCACCAGCGCCCGGGTCAGCTGCTCGTCGCTCGCCTGCAGGAAGCGGGCGGCGGCGACCACCGGCATGGTCGCGGCAATGCCCTGGTTGCCGGAGCCTGAATTGGACATGGCGGGCAGCATGGCACCATCCATCCGCGCGTCGGAGGCGGCGGAAGAGAGGCGCATGGCCAGGGTCATCAGGTCATCGGAGAGCAGCTTGCGCTCCACCTGCTCGGTGAGGATCTTGCCGATGCGCAGGCCATACCCCTGCAGCCCTTCGTCCGCCAGCGCCTGGTTCATGGTGGCCGCCTCGCGGATGAAGTCGATCTCGGCCAGCGGCACCTGCAGGGCGAACTCCACGATCTCGCGCAGGGTCATGGCGGGCTTGCTGGCAGGCGCGGCCTGGATCTGCACGCCGGGGGCGCTGTCCTGCGCCATCAGCACCTCGCCATCGCGCTCCATCAGGATGATGCGGGTGTGGTCGGTACAGATCACCACCCGGGCGCTGTGGCCCTCTACCTCTGCCAGCACCTCGGCGTAGAGCACGTCCGGCACATCCTTCACGTCCACCTTGATGGCGGACAGCAGCGCCTTGGCGGCTTCAACCTGATCCGGCGTGAGGGTCTTGAGCACCTCCAGCCCGGCATCCGGGTTGCCGCCGGTGATGCCGACGGCGGCCGCCACCGGCAGCCCTATCATGCCGGTGCCCGGCACCCCGACCCCCATGCCGTTCTTGAACAGGTTGCCGCTGACCCAGACGCTGACGCGGGTCGGCACCTGCCCCAGCAGCTTGCGGCAGTTGGCCGCCGCCAGCGCCACCGACATGGGCTCGGTGCAGCCAAGGGCCGGCACCACTTCACGCTTGAGCAGGGTAATAAAGTCGGTCCATTGTGCGTTCATTGCGATGTGTCTCATGTTCATGGTGCCCGCATGGGGGCGTGTATTGTGCAGTCCGGCCCGCCGTGCAACGGCGGAGCGACATATAACCAGTATGGCGGGAGATGCCGGGCTGGCGGCAGCCGAATGAGGGCCGCGCCTATGATCGGAGCCGCTGTGGCGCTGGGCAATCCGATCAACTTTTGGTAACTCTAAAGCAATAGGACTCAAATAAAATTGAGCCGACTCGCTTTTTGCGCAGGCATTATGCCCCACTGGCGGTGAAGTGCCACAAAATGTGAACAGGCGCACAACAGGGTGATAGCGGCCCGGTACCGCCGGTTCAAGACGGGGTCAGAGCCCGTAGCGGGTCAGCAGGGCCTGATACTCGGGGGTCTGCTTGAAGGCCTTGAGGGCGAGGGAGAACTGATAGGCCAGCCGTTCGTTGCCGGGCCTGTGGGTAAAGGCGAGAAAGTTGCGGTTGCTCTCGGTCACCATCTTTTCGCTGTGACCTACCTGATCCTGCAGACCCTGCCCCTTGAGCAGGTAACGGCCCACTATCTGGTTCATCACCACCGCATCCAGCCGGCCGGCCATCATCAGGTGCAGCTGCTTGATCATGTTGCTCTCCCCGGTCATGGGCACCCGGGTGAACAGGGCCGAGGTCAGGAAGGGCTCGCCATAGGCGTAATCTGCCTGGGTGCCGATACGCAGCCCCTTGAGGCTCTCCAGGCTCTGATAGTCGACAGGCTTGCTGAAGGGGAAGAAGATCACTTCGCCGCTCTGGGAGAGGGGTTCATCCGGATAGTGCAGCCACTCCAGCCGCCGCTCCTCGAAGAAGACGTCGACCACGGCATCGCCGCGCTGGAACCTGGCCTCCTGCAGCACCCGCTTCCAGGGCAGCACCTTGACCGTGGTCTGGTAGCCCATCCGTTTGAGCACGGTGCGGGCCAGCTCAAGATCGGCACCACCCAGACTGCCGTCGTCGAGGCGCATCACATAAGGCGGCCACAGTTCGGTGAGCAGAGTCAGGGTCGGCGGCTCGGCGGCCTGCACCAGGCTCCCCCACCAGAGACAAAACAGGATCCATCCTTTCCGCCACACCATGCCGCGCTCTCCCTCTGTGCATTGGCTGAGGATATACCAAAAAGTAAGTAATAAAAAAGGAGGCCGCAGCCTCCTTTTTGCTTTCCTCTCCGGCGCTTACAGCGCTTTCAGGATGGCCTCGACGCTGGCCTTGGCATCGCCGAACAGCATCTGGGTGTTCTCTTTGAAGAACAGCGGGTTCTGCACACCGGCATAGCCAGTGTTCATGGAACGCTTGAAGCCGATGACGTTCTGCGCCTTCCACACTTCCAGCACCGGCATGCCGGCGATGGGGCTGCCCGGATCTTCCATGGCAGCCGGGTTGACGGTGTCGTTGGCACCGATCACCAGCACGGTATCGGTATCGCTGAAGTCTTCGTTGATCTCGTCCATTTCCAGCACGATGTCGTACGGGACTTTCGCTTCCGCCAGCAGCACGTTCATGTGGCCAGGCAGACGACCGGCAACCGGGTGGATACCGAAGCGCACCTTGACGCCGCGATCACGCAGCTTCTGGGTGATCTCGGCCACCGGATACTGGGCCTGCGCCACCGCCATGCCGTAGCCCGGGGTGATGATGACGGAGCTGGAGTTTTTCAGCAGCTCGGCCACGTCTTCGGCACTGGTCTCGCGGTATTCGCCCATCTCCTGGTCGGCCGTGGAGGCCACACCGTCGGAGCCGAAGCCACCGGCGATCACGGAGATGAAGGAGCGGTTCATCGCCTTGCACATGATGTAGGAGAGGATCGCACCGGAAGAACCCACCAGGGCACCGGTGACGATCAGCAGGTCGTTGGAGAGCATGAAGCCCGCCGCCGCTGCCGCCCAACCGGAGTAGGAGTTCAGCATGGAGACCACCACCGGCATGTCGGCGCCGCCGATGGAGGCAACCAGGTGCCAGCCGAAGGCGAAGGCGATCAGGGTCATCACCAGCAGGGCGAAGGTGGAGCCACCGGCGTTGACGAAGTGGATCATCAGCGCGATGGAGAC
This sequence comes from Aeromonas sp. S8(2024), assembly GCF_041403085.1. NCBI lineage: Bacteria > Pseudomonadati > Pseudomonadota > Gammaproteobacteria > Aeromonadales > Aeromonadaceae > Aeromonas > Aeromonas sp. S8(2024). Next base: position 21,452 of record NZ_JBGLRF010000013.1, read on the forward strand.
CACCACGGCCAGCAGGTTCAGCTTGTGGCGGTGCGGCAGCATCAGCGGCTTGGAAGAGATCAGGCCACGCAGCTTGCCGAACGCCACCACGGAACCGGTGAAGGTCACCGCACCGATGAAGACGCCCAGGAACACTTCCACCAGGTGGATGTTCAGCATGGCGCCGGTCAGGTGCTCGACCTGGGCGACGCTGTTGGCCTGTTCGAAGGCGGCGCGGGCCGCAGCCAGAGTGGCATCCAGGTTGGAACCGACAGAGACCACCACTTCAGCCGGAGCAGACGGGTGCAGATCGATGAAGCTGTTGAAGCCCACCAGCACGGCCGCCATACCCACGAAGCTGTGCAGCACGGCCACCAGCTCGGGCATTTCGGTCATCTCGACCTTGAGCGCCAGACGCACGCCGATGGCACCGCCGATCACCATGGCCAGGATGATCCAGTGAACGCCACTGGTTTCCGGGTTGAATACGGTGGCGAGCAGGGCGATGGCCATACCCGCGATACCGAACAGGTTGCCATGTTTGGCCGTCTCTTGCTTCGACAGTCCCGCGAGACTGAGGATGAAGAGCACGGCGGCAACGATATAGGATGCTGTTACCAGTCCTTGAGACACGTTAAACCCCCTTAATCCTTACGGAACATCTTCAGCATGCGCTGAGTGACGGTGAAGCCGCCGAAGATGTTGATACTGGCAATCAGCACGGCGATGAAGGCCAATGCGGTGACCAGGGTCGACCCTTGCCCAATCTGCAGCAGGGCACCGACCACGATAATGCCGGAGATGGCATTGGTGACCGACATCAGCGGCGTGTGCAGGGCGTGAGAGACGTTCCACACCACGTAGTAACCGACCACACAGGCCAGGATGAATACGGTGAAGTGAGAGAGGAACGCGGCAGGCGCCACGGCAGCAACCCAGCCGAAGGCGGCGATGCCGAGGGCACCGAACACGAACTTCTTGTTGGAGGGTTTGGCCTCTTCTTTCTTGGCAGCCGGTTTGGCGGCGGCCGGCTTCTGCGGGGCGGCAGAGACGGAGATGGCGGGCGGCGGGAAGGTCACTTCACCGGCCTGGATCACCGTCATGTTGCGCTGCACCACGTCTTCGAAGTCGATGGCGACGTTGCCGTCCTTCTCCTTGCACATCAGCTTCATCAGGTTGACCAGGTTGGTACCGTAGAGCTGGGAGGATTGGGCAGGCAGACGACCCGGCAGATCGGTGTAACCGATCACCTTGACGCCGTTGTCGGTGACATGCAGTTCACCCGATACCGTGTATTCGCAGTTGCCGCCAGCCTGGGCAGCCATGTCCACGATGACGGAACCCGGCTTCATGCTGTCCACCATCTCTTTGGTGATCAGCTTGGGTGCCGGCTTGCCCGGGATCAGGGCGGTGGTGATGATGATGTCCACTTCCTTGGCCTGCTGGGCAAACAGCGCCATCTCGGCCGCGATGAACTCTTCGCTCATGACCTTGGCATAACCATCGGAGGAGGAACCATCCTCGCCGCCGAAGTCGAGCTTGAGGAATTCGCCACCCATGGACTCGATCTGCTCGGCCACTTCCAGACGGGTATCGAACGCACGCACGATGGCACCGAGGGAACCGGCAGTACCGATGGCGGCCAGACCGGCGACACCGGCACCGATCACCAGCACCTTGGCGGGCGGCACTTTACCGGCGGCGGTGATCTGGCCGGTGAAGAAGCGACCAAACTGGTGCGCGGCTTCAACGACGGCGCGATAGCCACCGATGTTGGCCATGGAGGAGAGGGCATCGAGGGACTGGGCACGGGAGATCCGCGGCACCATGTCCATCGCCATCACATTGATGTTGCGCTCGGACAGCTTTTTGACCAGCTCAGGGTTCTGGGCGGGCCAGATGAAGCTCACCAGAGTGGCACCATCTTTAATTTGTGCGATCTCGGCATCGGTCGGCGCATTGACCTTGAAGATGAGGTCGGCTTGCCAGACGCTCGGCACCACGCTGGCACCGGCAGCCTCGAAGGCGGCATCATCGAAGCTGGCCAGCAGGCCGGCACCGGCCTCGATAGCGACCTCGAAGCCGAGCTTTTTCAGCTGCTCAACGGTGGCCGGGGTCGCTGCGACCCGGGTCTCACCGGCGAGACTCTCTCTCGGTATTCCAATCTGCATGACTATTCCCTGATGGTTAATAAACAATCGCTGCCCAGTGTCGCATTTCTGGCGAAACAAGACATGACCAAAGTGCAGGTCACGGGCCCTTTGTTATGAAAATCAGTAGGCTTTACCTCAACCTCCTGTCATGGTCAGGCCCCCGCTTTTCAGGCGCGAAGGTGATTAGTATCAAATTTTGGAGTTTTATTACAACCGCAGTCCCGGCAGCGCGCGTACAGAATTCAGCCCGTCCCGGACCATGATTTAAAAAAACAAACCAAATTAGCGACTTATACCAGTAAAAAGCGCTGGAAAAAGTGATCCAACCAGTCAAAAAAAATGTTTTACCGGCCCTCTATCTTAGCGCTTTTTGTTCTTACGAAATCCGCACGGATCACAGATATCAGGCCGAAAACGAAAAAAGTAACTGTTTTGTAACAGACAAGGGGCCGTCTACCCGCCAAATAGGCGGATCCGGCCCCTGTTATTTAATCGTTTCGATGGTGACTGACCGGTGTGCCCGGCTTACCAGGCCGCCTCATAAATATGCTGGCTCTGCACCAGGTCGATATCGCCGTGCTCGCCGATGGCGGTCATGCCGTGTTCCGCCAGCTTGCCGAGCAGGGTATCAATTCCTGCGTCCGCCACGCCGTAATCCCGCAGCCGGGTCTTGATCCCCATCCGCTCGAAGAAGTCGCGGGTGGCGGCGATGGCGCCGTCGATGCGTTCAGCCTCGCTGCCACTGCGCAGATCCCACACCCGCTCGGCGTATTGCAGCAGCTTGGCGTGTTTCTGCTGGCGCTTGGCCTGCAGCAGGGCCGGCAGCACCACTGCCAGGGTCTGGGCGTGGTCGAGGCCGTGCAGGGCGGTGATCTCGTGGCCCAGCATGTGGGTGGCCCAGTCCTGCGGTACACCGGCTCCGATCAGGCCGTTCAGCGCCAGGGTGGCACTCCACATGATGTTGGCGCGCACCTCGTAGTTTTCCGGCTCCACCAGTGCCTTGGGGCCCTCTTCCAGCAGGGTCAGCAGCAGGCCCTCGGCGAAGCGATCCTGCACCTTGGCGTTGACCGGGTAGGTGAGGTACTGCTCCAGGATGTGCACGAAGGCATCCACCACCCCGTTGGCCACCTGACGGGCCGGCAGGGTGTAGGTGAGCACCGGGTCGAGCACGGCGAAGCGCGGCATCACGAACGGCGAGAAGAAGTGCACCTTGTCGCCGGTGCTGCGACGGGTCACCACGGCGCCCATGTTCATCTCGGAACCGGTGGCCGGCAGGGTCAGCACGGCGCCGAGCGGGATGGCGGAGCGCACTTCATTGCCCACGGTCTCGAGGATGTGCCAGGGATCCCGGGCCGGATCGTAGTGGGCGGCCGCGGCGATGAACTTGGTGCCGTCCAGCACGGAGCCGCCGCCGACGGCCAGCAGGAAGTCGACCCGCTCGGCGCGGGCCAGCTCGACCGCCCCCATCAGGGTCTCGTAGGTGGGGTTGGGCTCGATGCCGCCGAATTCAAACAGGGTCATGCCGGCCAGTTCGCTGCGGATCTGGGCCAGCAGGCCGCTGCGCACCACGCTGCCGCCACCGTAGGTGATGAGGATGCGGGCGTCGTGTGGCAGTTGGGCACGCAGCTGGGCGACCTGGCCCTTGCCGAACAGGATCTTGGTCGGGGTATGCAGGGTGAAGTTGTTCATCGACATTGCCTTTTTAGTCTCTGGCGGCCAGGCCGCAAAAATGTGATTGCATTTTTCTCCAGACAACCAATACCATCAAGACAACATCCTGCTCGTTCTTTGCCTATTTCTACAAAGCAGCCAGAACAGACTCCAAGAGCATCCCATGCAGACACGCTACACCGACCTCGCCGCCAAGCTGGCTCACCACGTCACCGCTCCCGGCATCACTCCCTCGCCGGTGGATCAGGTGAGCCTCATCTACACCACCGAATACCACGGCCGCACCCCGGTGCTCTACCAGCCGCGGATGATAGTGATCCTGCAGGGACACAAGGTGGGCTATCTGGCGGACCAGGTGTTTCGCTACGACCCCAACCACTACCTGCTGATGACCCTGCCGCTGCCCTGCGAGTGCGAGTGCTTCGCCTCCCCCGAGCAGCCCCTCATCGGCTTCTCCCTCGAGATCAACCTGGTGACCCTGCAGGAGCTGCTGCTGGAGCTGGGGGATGCCCTGCCCGCTCCCGCTCCGCAAAAGAGCGGCGTGCACTCTGTGCCCCTGTCGGAGGCCATGTTCTGCGCCGCCGAGCGACTGATCGATCTGATGGACAAACCCCACCACGCCCGGGTGCTGGGGCCGCAGACGGTGCGGGAGATGCTGTTCTACGCCCTGCACGAGGGGGGCGGCCCGGCGCTGCAGGCGCTCGCCAACCGCCACAACCATGTGGGCCAGATCGCCCGGGTGCTGCGTATGATAGAGCAGCGTTTCGCCGACAACCTGACCATGGAGGAGCTGGCGCGGGAGGTGAACATGAGCGTCTCCGCGTTCCACCACCACTTCAAGGCGGTCACCGCCACCTCGCCGTTGCAGTACATCAAGTCGTTTCGCCTCCACAAGGCGCGGATGATGATGCTGCACGACGGCATCAAGGCGGGCACCGCGGCGGCTAGGGTCGGCTACGAGAGCAACTCCCAGTTCAGCCGGGAGTACAAGCGCTTCTTCGGCAGCACGCCGACGGATCAGGCCTCCCGCTTCCGGGAAGGCCAGCTGCGCATCATAGAGGGATAACCAGAGAGGAATTGTTCATGCGTACACTGCTTTGCCTGCTGACCGCCTGCCTGCTGACGGCCTGTACCGGCCTCGCCTACGGCATCCGCCCCGTTACCGGCTTCCAGCTCGACCGCTACCTCGGCACCTGGTACGAGATAGCCCGCCTCGACCATAGCTTTGAGCGCGGACTGGAGCAGGTGAGCGCCACCTACAGCCTGCGCGACGACGGCGGGGTCAGGGTGCTCAATCGCGGCAAGCAGAGTGACGGCAGCTGGCGCGAGGCAGAGGGCAAGGCCTACTTCGTCGACAAACCGGACGAGGCACGGCTCAAGGTGAGCTTCTTCGGCCCCTTCTACGGCGGCTACAACGTCATCGAACTGGATCCCGATTACCAGCTCTCGCTGGTAACCAGCTACAACCACGACTATCTCTGGATCCTCGCCCGCTCACCCAATCCGCCCAAAGCCAACGTGGATGCGCTGATCGCCAAGGCCAAGGGGCTGGGCTTTGCCACCGATCAGCTGATCTGGGTCACGCAGACCCCTGAGCCTGTCGTGAAATAAGCAAGGGCAGCCCGTGGGCTGCCCTTTGTCATGGAAGATTGTCTGAGGATCAGAGCCGGAAGCGGCCAATCTCCTGCTCCAGCCGCTCGGTCAGCCCCTTCAGCTCGGCCGCCTGCGCTGCCTCCTGATTGGCCTGCTCGGCCAGCTCCTGGGAGACGTGGCGGATGTTCTCGGTGTTGCGGCTGATCTCGCTGGTGACCGAGGTCTGCTCTTCGGCCGCCGCCGCAATCTGAGTCGCCATGTCGCTGATGGAACCGATCGCCTCGTTGATCCGCGCCAGGCTCTGGTTGGCGGACTCCGCATCCTCCACGCTGGTCCCCGCCAGCTGGCGGCTGGTCTCCATGCCGCCCACCGCCCGGCGGGTGGTCTGCTGCAGGGTCTCGATCATCTGCTGGATCTCGTCGGTGGAGTCGTGGGTGCGGCGCGACAGTACCCGCACCTCGTCAGCCACCACCGCAAAGCCGCGACCCTGCTCGCCGGCCCGCGCCGCCTCGATGGCGGCGTTGAGCGCCAGCAGGTTGGTCTGCTCGGCGATGCCGCTGATGGTGGCCAGGATGCCGCTGATCTTCTGGGCATGGGCATCCAGCTCCACAATGATCTGGCTGGCGTCGGCCACTTCGTCTGCCAGCCCGGTGATGCTGCGCTGGCTCTGGCCGACCTGCGACTGGCCGGATACCGCCAGCTTGACCGCGTCGCCCGAGGTGGTGGCGGCAAACTCGGCGTTGCCGGCGATCTCCTGGGTAGCGGAGGCCATCTCGGTCACCGCGGTCGCCACCATGACGATCTCGTCCTGCTGCTGGCGCACCCGCTGGCTGCGGGACTGGGCGCCAGCCGCCTGGGCGCGAGACTGGGCCGCCAGCTCTACGGTGACATCGCGCAGCCGGCTGACGATACCGTGCAGCCGCGCCACGAACTGGTTGAAGCTCTCCGCCAGCTGACCCACCTCGTCCTTGCTGCGGGTGTTGATGTGCACCGTGAGGTCCCCCTCGCCGTGGGCGATGTCGTGCAGCGCGCCGGCGACCCGACCCAGATCGGCAAACAGATACTTGAACATGGCGGTGAGCAGGGCGCTGAACACCAGCATCAGCACCAGGGTCAGCCCCACCAGCTGCCACAGCAGGGAGGCGAGCGGTGCCTCCAGCACGTCGCGACACATCACCATGGCCAGCAGCCAGTCGGTGCCCGCCACCGGCTGCACCGCCAGCAGCACGTCGCGCCCGTCCAGGGTGGCGGCGTGCAGCTCGTTGTTCTCGCGGCCCCACTGCTGGAAGGTGGCTGCCGACAGGTCGGGGGAGAGCTCGCCAATCTGCTTGAGCGCCAGCTCCTTGTTGGGGTGGCCGACGATGAGGCCGCTGCTGTCGAGCAGCATGGCGTATCCATCCCCCTGTACCTGCATCGCCAACACCTCGTCGATCAGCTTGTCGAGCGCCAGGTTGGCCCCCACGGCGCCGACCAGCTCGCCCTGATGACGTACCGGCTCGGAGAGGGTGACCACCAGCTTCTGCATGGTGACGCTGACATAGGGGGCGGTGACGATGAGCTGCCCCGCCTTCACCGCGTCCTGATACCAGGGGCGCTCGCGCGGGTCATAGTTGCCGGTATTGAGGGAGGGGTCCTGGCGGGTCATCACCCCCTGGGTGGAACCAAAGTAGGTGAGTCCGAAGCCACCCGAGGTGTAGGCCTGCTTCAGGTGGGGCACCAGCTCGGCCTGCGGGTTGTCGGCGATCAGGTTCACCAGCGCGTGCACCGTGTTCTTGCGATCCGCCATCCAGTCGCCTATGGCGACCGAGTAGGCGTGGCCATAGTTGACCGCCTCGCTCTGGATGGCGCTCATGGTGCGGGATTTGAGGGTGTGAAAGGCAACGATGCCGAGCAGTGAGGCCATCAGCAGCACCACCCCCAGACTGGTGGCCAGCAGCTTGCCGCGCAACGAAAGTGTCATGACTACGGATCCTTGTTGTTGTGACGGGCCAGGGAGAGACCCTTGTTTAATCAAGGCTATCGGCCACATGCTGAACAGACTTTAGTGAATCCTGTCGATTTATCATGACTCGGCAACAGGTTGTGCCACAGCTCACGAAAAACCACCCACTCTTCGGCCGATATCCGTCTCGACAAATGGCTATGCAGGGACGCAATCCGTGCTAGGTTGGACTCCTTCAACCCCTGATGGATAACCCTGCCATGCCCCGAAATATCGAGATAAAAGCCAGGATAGAGCGGATAGATGACCTGCTCCCCAAGGCACTCGCCATCGCCGATCAGGGCCCCGTCGAGATCGAGCAGGATGACACCTTCTTTCGCTGTGACGCCGGTCGTCTGAAGCTGCGAACCTTTTCTCCCTCGGCCGGCGAGCTCATCTTCTACCGCCGCGCCGATCAGCAAGGCCCCAAGGAGAGCTTCTATCAGCTGACCCCGACACATGAACCGGATCGCCTGCGGGAGACCCTCAGCCTGGCCTGGGGCCAGATCGGCAGGGTGCAGAAGAAGCGCACCCTGTTGCTGCTCGGCAGAACCCGGATCCACCTAGATCGGGTGCAGGGGCTCGGCCACTTCCTCGAACTGGAGGTGGTGCTGGAGGAGGACGAGCCGCTTGAGGCGGGGATGCAGGAAGCCAACGACATCATGGCACTGCTTGGGGTAGAGCCCTCCCGGCTGATAGAAGGCGCCTACCTGGATCTGCTTCTCCGGCAGCAGGCCTGAATGCAACAAGGCCGCCCGCAGGCGGCCTCCCATACTCAGCCCGGCAGAGCTACTTGACCCGGGCGATGGCGGTATTGAGCCGCATATTGGTCGCATCCAGCCCTGGGGTCTGGCCATGGAAGTCAAACTCCAGCCTGACGCCGGGGCGAAACAGCAGACAGTGGGTGGAGCCGCCGAAGTGGAACATGCCGAGCTGATCCCCCTTCTTCACCCTGTCCCCCGCCTGCACCGTGATCTCGCAGCTCGACACCTCGGCCATCCCCACCGGTACCACGCACATCAGGCCGATTTTGGGGTTGTCCGCCTCGATGAAGATGAGTGCCCGGGTCGCCACCGAGGTGAGGAACGGCTGGGAGTTGTTGGGGGCGCTGGGATCCGCCCCCTGCGGGTCAGCAAAGCCTTCGAACTGGTTCTCCAGATAGTAGGTGCCGTTGACGACGCGCACCTTGCGGATGGTGCCGCTCACCGGGCTGTGCCAGCGGTGGTAGCTGAGCGCGCTGAGGAAGGCCTGATAGACGGTGCCGCCCTCGAAACGGGGGGCCAGATCGTCAAAATCGAGCATGTTCTCCAGCGAATAGGGCTGCCCCTTGAGCCAGAACTGATCGCTGCGGCTCACCTCCTTGCGCACCTGCAGCGGCGCCGACTCGCAGGCGTTGACGATGACATTGTCATCCGTTGGCGCCGAGACCGGCCGCACCCCGGCCCGAAAACGCCGGGTGAAGAAGTCATCCCAGCAGCCGAAGCCGTGGTAATCGGCCGCCGGCTCGCACTCGAAGATCTGCTCGAAACTGCCCGGAGTGGGGTTGGGCCCCTCCCCGACCGCTTCGTTCGCCACCTGCACCATCTCGGCCTTGGCTGCCTTGCCGAGCCAGGGCACCACCAGGGTCTCGCGATCCAGCCTGCTTACCGGCTCGGTCAGCACATAGCGGGAAGCCGGGCTTTGCAGGAACTGGGCCCAGTAGTCGAGGATCTTCTTGAACTGCTGATTGACCAGAGCATTGGCAAAAAACTGGTAGCCGGAGCGAGTGGCCATGGGCCAGTCGAGCAGGGCATTGATGGGAAAGCCGATGAGGCCGGACGGTTCCTGGCTGGGGATGTCCTGATAGGCCTCGGGGGCCGTGGTCATGATGCCGTTGAGCAGACCGAGGAACTCCTCGAACGAACGCACCTCAGGCTGACCGAGCGGGGTCTGGTGCTTGTGGCGCCAGGCCTCCTTGAACATGGCCTCGGCCTGGGCATGCAGCGCCGGGTCGGCATTGACCAGATCCCGCAGCTCGGCGATGGGGGGGACCAGCGCTCTCGGCTGCTGGTTCACGTAGTGCTTGATCCGCCGGATCCAGCGCTCGACATGGGCCCCATCCTGGGGGATCCAGCCGCCGGGTCGGGACTTGTTCAATCGGGTTTCCACTGCCTTGTTCATGGTTCGCTCTCCTCAGCTGATGTTCACGCCCACAATCCACGGCTTGAGCATTGAGTGCCGGCATGCCAGGGCACCGACCCTGTTATGTAGCACAGGGGGCCCGGCAGCACGATTGCCAGAAACGACAGGGCAGAGTGGCGCAATAGCGACTAGCGGTTGGGAGATGCGGGTATGGGGAGAGCAACCAGGCCAGGAGAGCAGGCAGCACAGGGGGATGTGCAAAAGGAGAGTGGCAGGCCCGGAAAAGCGAAAAGCCAGCTCAATGAGCTGGCTTTTCTGAAAATGGCAGGGGCGGCAGGACTCGAACCCGCAACCATCGGTTTTGGAGACCGCTGTTCTACCAATTGGAACTACGCCCCTGCAACAAACGAGGCGTAGTATACAAAGCGGGTTTCAAAGGTAAAGGCTTTTTTCTCACTTTCGGTGCGATTGCGCAAAGGACGAGCAGATCCCGCCAATTTATGCAGCTCCAATGGGTAACCTGCTGTATTTACAGCCTTGTTTGGGTAGGAAACTGACCACAATAGGGGTAGGGTTATGCTTGGGGCCAGGCAAGAAGGGGGCTGCACATGCTCAATTACCGGTTACTGCAACAACTTGCACCGCTCAACTTCAGGGATGAAAGCAAAACCGAGACGCTGCCCGACTATCTGGCGCGGGTCGCCCCGCTGGTGCCCTTCATTCCCGAAAATGTGCTCATCCAGTGGATTTATCGCCATTGGCGCGGTTTTGAGTCCAACTGGAGCTTTATCGATCTCGCCCGCCATCAGTTCGAGTGCGAGAGCTGGCCCACCGCCCGGATCATCGACCAGATAGACTCCCGCCATATGGAGGTGATCGAACGCTGGGGCGAGATGTTGCGCAGCAACCGCTACGTGCGCAGCTCCTGGCTCGGGGAGAGGATGTTGCGTGAAGGGAGTTGGCCAGAACCCATCATAGTGCTGGCATCGACGGCAGGGGACAGCTACCCGAACGGACAACCCCTGCCCCACCCCTACTGTCTGCTGGAAGGGCACCACAGGCTCGGCTATCTGCGCGCCATGGTGCATGATGACGAGCCACTGCAGCCCCAGCATCAGGTGTGGGTTTGCCGGCCTGTTCGCAGCACTTAAACGTTTTTCCGTGCAAATCTTGCCTTTGAAATAAATTTTTGACAATTCAAAATGCGACTCTATAATCTGTCCGGTTTGAAAAAAGGTCAGGACAGGACGATGCAGTTTTTGATGAAAAAAACAGCCTTGCAGACGGGTGGAGCGCACCAGAGCGGCCCCGTTGTTTCCGGTTCCCGACCCACAGATCCCCAATTGTTTTCAAAAAAAGCCCCTGTTTCAGGGGCTTTTTTTTGTGCCCGAAAAACCTTCATTGATGTCAAAGGGAATGCAGACGATGACCAATCCACTCTATAAGAAACATGTCATCTCCATCACGGACCTGACCCGGTCTGAAATGGAACTGGTAGTCTCAACCGCACAACGGTTGAAGGCCGAGCCCGACACCCGCTTGCTGAAAGACAAGCTGGTCGCCAGCTGCTTCTTCGAAGCCTCTACCCGCACCCGCCTCTCCTTCGAGACCGCGGTGCAGCGCCTGGGTGGCAACATCATCGGCTTCGCCGACGGTGGCAACACCAGTGCCAAGAAGGGTGAAACCCTGGCCGACTCCATCAAGATCATCGGCTCCTACACGGATGCGGTGGTGATGCGTCATCCGAAAGAGGGGGCGGCCCGCCTCGCCTCCGAATTCTCCCGCGTGCCGGTCATCAACGGCGGCGACGGCTCCAACCAGCATCCGACCCAGACCCTGCTCGACCTCTTCTCCATCCGTGAGACCCAGGGCAAACTGGACGGCCTCAACGTCGCCTTCGTCGGCGACCTCAAGTACGGCCGCACCGTGCACTCCCTGGCCCAGGCCCTCAGCCTGTTCAACTGCCGCTTCTTCTTCATCTCGCCGGAAGCGCTGGCGATGCCGGACTACATCTGCGAAGAGCTGGAAGAGAAGGGCATCCAGTTCAGCGTGCATGAAACCATGGAAGAGGTGATGCCTGAGCTCGACATCCTCTACATGACCCGGGTCCAGAAAGAGCGCTTCGACGAGACCGAGTACAAGCACATGGCCGCCAAGTTCGTGCTGGAACTGGCCACCCTGGAAGGGGCCAAGCCCACCATGAAGATCCTGCATCCCCTGCCCCGCGTCGACGAGATCGACGTCGCGGTCGACAAGACGCCCCACGCCTACTACTTCCAGCAGGCGGAGAACGGGGTCTATGCGCGCCAGGCACTGCTGGCTCTGGTACTGAACGAAACTGTCTAACGGAAAGGGGAACATCATGTCTGACAAGAACCAACTGCAAGTCGAAGCCATCCGTCACGGCTCCGTCATCGACCACGTCCCCGCCGGCCAGGGCATCAAGATCCTCAAGCTGTTCCAGCTGGTAGAGACCCAGGAGCGGATCACCGTCGGCTTCAACCTCAAATCCGGCGCCCTCGGCAAAAAGGATCTCATCAAGATCGAGAACACCCGCCTGACCGAGCAACAGGCCAACCAGCTGGCGCTGTTCGCCCCCAAGGCGACCGTCAACATCATCGAAGACTTCGCCGTGGTGAAGAAGCACCAGCTCAAGCTGCCGGAGTTCATCGCCGGGGTGTTCCACTGTCCCAACTCCAACTGCATCTCCCACAACGAGCCGGTGGAGAGCTACTTCCGGGTGCGCGAGGTGAAAGGCGCGGTACGGATGAAGTGCAAATACTGCGAGAAGTCCTTCACCCAGGACATCGTCAGCGAACGCTACTGAGAACCAGACTCAAAAAGATATCCAGGTGGGCCCCAAGGGGCCCATTTTTGACCCCTGTCACATCACCAAATAACCAGTTGGTTATAATTTGCCATCCAAAGAGAGCTATTCCCGCTCATTTCCTGCCAGTGCATTGATTGCCAGTATTTTTTGCTGATATTCAGCAAATGCGGCAGATATCGAGCGTTTACCGTCGGTCATCATCAAAGGAATTCGCCGTGGTCAAGACCCTCAGCCGTCCCGTTGCCCAAGAGCCCGATCTGGCCCAGCTGGATGCCTGTCGCCAGATCATCGGCCAGCACTGCTACAGCACCCAGGAAGAGATCCGCCGCGAGCTGTCGGAGCGCGGCTTTGCCGACATCAGCCAGTCCACCATCTCCCGCCTGCTGCGCCGTCTCGGCGTCGCCAAGGCGCAAAATGCCAACGGCAAGAAGGTCTACACCCTGGTGGACGAACAGCTGGAACCCGCCGGCAGTACCCGCTCCATTCACGATATGGTGCGCGCCGTGGTGCACAACCAGCAGATGGTGTTGATCCATACCACGCCAGGGGCCGCCACCGTGGTGGCCCGCCTGCTGGATCGCAATGCCAATCCCGAGATCATGGGGGCCGTCGCCGGCAACGACGTGGTGTTGGTCGCCCCGCGCCACATCAGCCGCACCCGTCAGGCCCACGCCGCCGTGGTGCGCACCCTGGAGCAGGCGCGCTAGCCCTCCCCCAATGTAGCAAGGCGACCCAGGGTCGCCTTTTTGTTGTCTGCCAATCGGCTTTTTATCCCATCCGTGCGCTGTCTGGGCCCGCCTCGTGGTCGGCCATAAAAAACGGGAGCCAGTGGCTCCCGTTTTTGCAGCTATGTCTGTCGGTGTTTATGCCAGCACGGCACCCAGGCTCAGGCAGACCACGATCAGCACGGTCAGCAGGCCGAGCAGCGGGGCTACCCATTTCAGCCAACGTACATAGGGAACCTTGGCGATGGCCAGGCCACCCATGACCACGGCGGAGGTCGGGGTCACCAGGTTCACCAGACCGGAGGCGGACTGGTAAGCGGTGACCACCAGCTCGCGACCCACGTTGGCGAAGTCGGCCAGCGGCGCCATGATCGGCATGGTCAGCACGGCCAGGCCGGAGGAGGACGGCACCAGGAAGGAGAGCACCACTTCCAGCACGAACATCACGTTGATGAACACTACTGTGGAGAGGCCGGTCACTATCCCTTCCGCGCTGTGCAGTATGGTGTGGGTGATCATGCCGTTGTCCATCACCACCACGATACCGCGGGCAATACCGATGATCAGGGCCACGCCGAGCAGGTCGCGGGCACCGTCGATGAAGTTGGAGGTCAGCTCCTCTTCACTCATGCGGGAGATGACACCGACTATGATGGCGGCAGCCAGGAAGACACCGGAGATCTGCGCCATCCACCAGCCCAGCACGGCTACCCCGTAGATCATCACGGCGAAGGCGGCGACGAAGATGCCCAGCACGATCTTGCGGGTCAGGGTGAACTCCAGCATCTGGTCGCTCTTGTTGCCGAGGAAGTGGGCACGGTTCTCTTCCCACTTGTCAGCCACCAGGGATTTGCTGGGGTCACTGCGCACCATCTTGGCGTAGCGCATCACATAGGCCACGCACAGCAGCCAGCCGGCCACCAGCATGGCGACGCGCAGCCAGATACCGTCGGTGAAGGAGATACCGGCGGCGTTGGCAGCGATCACGGTGGCAAACGGGTTGATGGTGGAACCCAGAGTACCGATACCGGCCCCCAGCAGTACGGTGGCGGCGGCGACGACCGGGTCGAAGCGGGCGGCCATCATCACAGGCACCAGCAGGGTGTAGAACGGCAGGGACTCTTCCGCCATGCCGTAGATGGTGCCCCCTGCGGCGAACAGCGCCATCAGGATCGGGATCATCCACTCTTCACGGCCGCGCAGGCGGTCGGTCACCCGTTCGATACCGGCATCGATGGCGCCGGTCTTGGTCACTATGCCAAGAAAACCACCGATGATCAGGATGAAGAGGGAGACGTCGATGGCGCCTGCCTCGTAGGTGTCATGGTTGTAGAGACCATCGATCGGCGCCAGCAGCACGTCGACGATCCCCTGGGGATTGCCCTCTACCAGCTTGTAGGTACCGGCCACCGGCACTTCCTTGCCGAGGGCTTCGTTCATGGTCATTTCGTATTTGCCGGCCGGCACTATCCAGCTCAGGGCGGCCACCAGGGCGATCAGCACGAACAGTATCGTGTAGGCTGACGGGAACTTGAATTTGGTCATGGTCCAGCTTCCTTCTGTGGGTGTGGTATCCATGCAGGCTGCGGGTCGTAGGGTTGGAGGTATTATGCCGCTGTCACATGGTCGAAAAGCCGGGGGTCGCCCCCCGGCACCACTACTGCGACCTTAGTCGCCCAGCGTAGCAACCATCACTGCCTTGATGGTGTGCATCCGGTTTTCGGCCTCGTCGAACACGATGCTGTGCTCGGATTCGAACACGTCCTCGGTCACTTCCAGGCCTTTCATGCCGTATTTGTCAGCCACTTCCTTGCCCATGGTGGTCTCGTCGTTGTGGAACGCCGGCAGGCAGTGCATGAACTTCACATCCGGGTTCTTGGTGGCGTTGATGACGTCCATGTTGACCTGATACGGGGTCATCAGTTTAACGCGCTGATCCCAGGCTTCTTTCGCTTCACCCATGGAAACCCAGACGTCGGTGTAGAGGAAGTCGGTACCCAGCACACCCTCTTTCACATCTTCGGTCAGGGTGATGCGTGCGCCTGTCTCTTCGGCGATCAGTCGGCACTTGGCAACCAGCTCTTCTTCCGGCCAGAAGGCTTTCGGCGCGACCAGGCGGATGTCCATGCCCATCTTGGCGGCACCGACCATCAGGGAGTTACCCATGTTGTTGCGGGCGTCACCCAGGTAGGCGAACTTGATTTGATCCAGGCGTTTGCCCTTGCCGTGCTCCAGCATGGTCATGAAGTCGGCCAAGATCTGGGTCGGGTGGAATTCGTTGGTCAGGCCGTTCCAGACCGGGACGCCGGCGTGGGCACCCAGCTCTTCGACGATCTCCTGGCCATAGCCACGGTATTCGATGCCGTCATACATGCGGCCCAGTACCCGGGCGGTGTCTTTCATGGACTCCTTGTGGCCGATCTGGGAACCGCTCGGGCCGAGGTAGGAGACCTGAGCGCCCTGGTCGAAGGCCGCCACTTCAAACGCACAACGGGTACGGGTAGAGGTCTTCTCGAAGATCAGGGCGATGTTCTTGCCGGTCAGGTGTTTGCGCTCATAGCCACCGTATTTGGCTTTCTTCAGGTCGATGGCCAGATCGATCATGTATTGGATTTCGCGCGGGGTGAAGTCCAGCAGTTTCAGGAAGTTACGGTTACGCAGATTAAAAGCCATGATGAGTTCTCTCTATATTTGTTTCAGACCAATTCAGGCAGTAGTGTTGACTACGCATTCTCAGTACATATGTCGGTAATTACGCATTCACGGTACGGGTGGCGACGATATTGGTGCCGGCTTCGCCCTTGAGGATGGCCAGGCCATCGTCCAGTGCACCTATGCCGACCATGCCGCCGGTTGCCTTGACGAATTCACAGGAGGCTTCGACCTTGGGCCCCATGGAGCCTGCGTCGAACTTGACCCCGGCCAGCTCGTCCGGGCTGGTGATCCGCAGCGGACGCTGGGTCGGTTTGCCCCAGTCCAGGTAGACGGCATCGGCATCGGTCAGGATCAGCAGGGCGTCGGCCTTGATCTGCTTGGCCAGGTAGGCGGCAGACATGTCCTTGTCGATGACGGCTTCGATGCCAGTCAGGCTCTGGCCATCCCAGGTCACCGGGATGCCGCCACCACCGGTACAGATGATGAGGTGGCCCTGGGCGATCAGGGTTTCGATGGCGTCACCTTCCACGATGCGCTGGGGCAGCGGAGACGGCACCACGCGGCGGAAGAATTTGCCGTCAGCCTTCACCACCCACTGCTTCTCTGCAGCCAGGGCGCGGGCCTCAGCCTCTTCGTAGACGGGACCGATGAATTTGGTCGGATTGACGAAGGCCGGATCTTGCGGGTCAACCTGCACCTGGGTCAGCAGGGCGGTGACGTTGCGGCTCGGCATCAGGTTCTTCAATTCCTGGATCAGCATGTAGCCGATCATGCCCTGGGACTCGGCACCCAGCACATCCAGCGGATAGGGGGATACCTTGGTGTAGGCACTGTTCTGCAGAGCCAGCAGGCCGACTTGCGGGCCGTTGCCATGCACCAGCACCACGTTGTACTCCTGAGCGATCAGGGCGATGGTCTTGGCGGCGGTGGCGATGTTCTTGCGCTGGATATCTGCTTCGAGCGGCTCGCCACGACGGAGCAGAGCATTGCCACCCAGGGCGACGACGACAGTTGGTTTTTTCATGAGTGTTACTCTCGAGTTTGGTGCTGTGTGGCGCCAGTCTCTGCCGGCGCCACGCCGTCTTGTTAGATGCCGTCGCGTTCCATCGGGCAGCTCATGCAGCGGGCGCCGCCGCGGCCACGTCCCAGCTCTTCACCCGGGATGGGCAGCACTGTGATGCCGGCCTTGTCGTACTTCTCGTTGGTGTAGGTATTGCGCTCGTAACCCACCACCACGCCAGGGCGTACGGTCAGCACGTTGTTGGCATCATTCCACTGCTCGCGCTCGGCCTCGAAGGTGTCGCCACCTGTGGTGATGAGCTTGAGCTGATCGACACCCAGTGCCTTCTCGATGGCGGTGACGAAGTAACCCTCTTCCTTGATGTTCATGCCGGTGGCACCGCCCGGAGTCAGGCTCCAGCAGTTCACATCCTTGCGGATGACTTCCGGATAGACGGAGAAGGTGTCTATGTCCATGTGGGTCATGACGGTATCCAGGTGCATGCAGCTGCGGTGTTTCGGCAGTTGCATGGCGATGACCTGTTTGGCCTGGCCGTGCTTGAACAGGCCGCGAGCCAGGTGCTCGACCCCTTGCGGTGTGGTGCGCTCGGACATGCCGATGAGCACGGCGCCACGACCGATGACCAGTACGTCACCCCCTTCGATGGTGGAATTGTCGTAGTCGCGATCCTCATCACCGAAGTACTTGATGAAGTCCTGACCGGCAAACTGCGGGTGCCAGCGATAGATGGCCTTCACGTGATTGGTTTCGCGACGGCGGGCCGGTTTGGCCATCGGGTTGATGGAGACGCCGCCATAGACCCAGCAGGAGGTGTCACGGGTAAAGAGGTGGTTGGGCAGCGGTTCGATGATGAAGTCGGTCGGTGCGTGCATGCCCACTACCATGTTGACGCCGCTGTAGGGCATCTCGGAGTAGGTCAGGCCACCGGAGAGAATGCGGGCCAGCTCGCGGTGTGGCATGTCAGCCAGGAAGCAGCGTACGTCGTTGGCAAAAGAAGTGCCGAGGCGATAGTCGGAGACCTGATGTTGAAGCAGCCAGGTTTTGGCTTCCGGCACGTCCAGGGTTTCCGCCAGCAGATTGGTCAGCAGGAAAACTTCGACATTCTGATCGCGCAGTACCTGAGCGAATTTGTCGTGCTCCTGACCGGCACGTTCAACGGACAGGACGTCATCGAACAACAGATCCTGGCAGTTGGAAGGAGTCAGACGCTTCAGACTGAGGTTGGGGCGGTGCAACATGACACGGCGCAATTGGCCAACTTCAGAACCTACATAAAATTTGCTCATGATTATATTCCGTCTAGCAGTGGTCCCTGCGAGTGATTGAATAGATTCCTTCTATTCATGCTCGTGGCTAAGGCGGGATATTCTTTATGTAGGGTAATCGGCTTGTGTTCTATCCTGCCCTTGCCTTTCGAGACCGAGGTTAGACCTGCCAATCACGATAAACTTAGACATTGATCACATTCACCCAGAACTGAATAAATTCACGGTTTATTCTTTGATAGGGGTAACAGAACTGACAATCTCCCATTCACCTCTCCCGTTTAAATACGCACTTTCTTCGGCGCATATTTCATGTTTTACCTTATTTCATTCACGCCAAATATCTACAAAGGGATAAACTCAAAAACAAAAAACCTTTAATTTCATTAAGATAAAAACACAACCAACACAGAATGAATTTTATATGCAGATATTTGAATTTTCCGCGCTATTTACGAGGTGCTCGCAGCAAATAAAAAGTCACGGCCAGGCTCCGCGCTGAATAATCTGTTTGTTGTTCCAGATCATGGCATCGCGTCTGTTCCGCTTGCCGGGCCAGATTACAGGCAGTGTTGCCTCTTCACCTCTTATATGGATATGCACGAATTGCGCATCTTGGTCGGCCAATTTTCAACTGGCCGGCGCAGGGGCTTTTTCAAACTTTTTTCATTAGTTGAATTTATTTCAGCAGCTTGCGTCACAAGCCGGCTCGGCTTAACTCAGAAAGTGATCAGGATCACACCTGTTATGTCACCAAGGAGATAGCCATGAAGATGAAGTCACTGCTGCTGCTTTCCACTCTGCTGCTGCCCATGACCCCGGCACTGGTCCATGCGGAGGGTGCCCCTGCCATGCCATTGGTGGTGTGCCATGTCGATCAGGCCCCCCAGATGCTGGTGCCCGCCTATGTGTGTCAGTGGCATGGCGGCAGCCAGCATTACTGAGCGAAACCCCGGGAGGAGGTCTTCTCCTCCTGGCTTGTCATGGCCCAACCCCCTCCTATACTCAATGCAGCTGTTTTTCATAGGGATAGGAGACGGTCATGATCCTGCTGGTCGGTGGTGAGAAAGGAGGGAGCGGCAAGAGTTGTCTGGCCCAGAATCTGGCGGTCTACCTCAGAACCCAGTTTCACGGCGAAGTACTGTTGGTGGACTGCGATCCGCAGCGCACCACCTCGGACTGGATCCAGGAGCGCAACGACAATCCGGATCTGCCCCAGATAAACTGCGTCCAGCTCTACGGCAACATCCGCAACGATCTGCTCAGCCTGAAGAACCGCTATGACTACCTGATCGTCGACTGTGGCGGCCAGGACAACCGGGCACTGCGTTCCACCATGGCCGTCGCCACCCATGCCCTGATCCCGCTGCGTCCCAAGCGCCGCGATCTCAAGACTCTGCCGCACATGGAAGACCTCATCACCACTTGCAAGATGGTCAACCCGACCTTGCGGGCTGCCGTGGTACTGACCCAATGCCCTGCCCTGCCCAACCAGGCGAAGCGGATACTGGAAGCCAAGGAGGTCTGCTCTTCCTTCGGTGTCGACGTGCTCAATTCCATCACTTATGGCCGCAACGTCTACGACGACAGCGAGGAGAAGGGATTGTCGGTGATGGAGATAGAGCCGGATGGCAAGTCTGCCGAAGAGATCCGCGCCATCGCCAAGGAGTTTCTGGAGCTGGGGGTATGAGATGGGACTTGCCGACCTGAAGAAGAAACACAATCTGCATCACCAGAAGAAGTTCACCATAGACGAGTTCATCGAGGACGCGGATTTTTATGCCAAGGGCAAGCCCAAGGTCGTCAGCCTGGAGCTGACTCTGCATCGGGACGAGGCTCTGACCGCACTCGCCTTCATCGAGAGCGGTGAACATCTCAAACCCAGCTTCAAGAAAGCCACCTTCTCGCTCAGCACCACGGCCATCGATGAGCTTGGCAACCTGACCCAGCAGGACGGCATGAACAAATCTCTGCTGCTGCGGTTGTTTACCCACTACTTCTCCTCCCTGAGCCCGGAAGAACGCCAGACCATCTATGAGCGGCTGCAGGCACACAACTGACGCTATCTCCCTCCAGCCAAGCTTCGTTGCCGGCAGGCTCTTATCTGCTCGCCTCCCCCTTTCTGAATCCCAGTTGAACAAGGTGTAAGACATTCGCCATATCGGATGTAGGTAAAGCGCCAGAAAAGATCCCGCGATAGTCGGAAGATAAGATCGTAAAACATGAACAAAAAACACCTATACCAATGAAATTAAAGGATAAATATTGAAACAAGTTTCCTTCGTAACGAGATGCGTAAAAACGTTTTTCACTCTACCGTTGTCCCGCTCCCTGAAATCCTTATAGTTACTCCTGCACGGACGCAATGAAGTCGGTCAGGAAGACTGGCTGCCAGGGTTGGGCAAATGGACTCACCACAGGATGTGGTAAAGGACACCTCCCAGGACGGAGAAAGTGCGACGAGAACGGATGACTCGTCAGGCCATGATGGCTAAAGGACACCCCAAAGGATTGGGAAGGGGAAACCTAAAGGAAGAGGTATAGTCAGGGATTGCAGGGAGCAACTTCGTTCAAGGATATGAGCGATAAGACTATCGGGGGCGACGCAAGTCGCCCCCATCTTTTTTGGCCATTTTTACCCCGGCCTACCTTTCTATCTGCTCATTCCAGCCGGAAGTGCCCCACAATCTCCCGCAGCCTGTCATAGGTCTGCTGCATCGAGCCGGCACTGGCCACCGTCGCCTCGCCGTTGTGGGTCAGCTGGCGGATCACCTCGGCAATGGCGCTCATGTTGCGATTGATCTCCTCGGCTACCGCGCTCTGCTGCTCCGCAGCCGTGGCGATATGGCTGATGAGATCGTTGATCTCCACTACCTCGCCCGCCATCAGATCCAGTGACTCGTTGACCCGAGTGGTGTTCTCGGCGGCGCCCTGACAACTCTGCTTGGTATTGCTCATGGCATTCACCACGGTCCGGGTCCCCTGCTGCAGGCTGGCCAGCATGGTCTGGATCTCCGCCGTACTCTGCTGGGTACGGGCGGCGAGTGAACGCACCTCGTCAGCCACCACCGCGAAACCGCGCCCCTGCTCGCCGGCGCGGGCGGCCTCTATGGCAGCATTGAGGGCCAGCAGATTGGTCTGCTCGGCTATGCTGCCGATGACCCCGAGCACCGAGCCAATCTGCTGCACATCCTGCTGCATCGCCTCGATGGAGCGGGCGGTGGTTTCCACCTCATCTACCAGCGCCATCACGCTGGCCATGGCCTGATCGACCACCTGACGGGACTGGCTCGCCAGTTGCTGGCTCTGGCCGGTGAGCTGGGCCGTGCTGGCCGCGCTCTCCGAGACGGAGACCGCGGTGCGACTCATCTCGTTGATGGCGGTCACCACCTGCTCGGTCTCCCGCACATGATCCGCCAGCAGGGACTGGGCAGCACCGGTCTGGCTGGCCAATCCGGCAATGCCGCTATTGAGCTGGCCGCTGGCCTGGCGTACCTCGTTCATCATCTCCTGCAGCCGCTCGATGAAGCGGTTGATACCGGCCGAGATCTGACCGAGGTCATCCTTGCTGGTCACCGCCAGTCGGCGGGTCAGATCGCCGCTACCGCGAGAGAGCTCCAGCACCAGGTCCCGCAGCGAGAGTATCGGGCGATAGGCCACATTGAGCGCCAGCACGGCGAGCACCATCACCACCACGGCCACCCCGAGCAGCGCCATGATGATCTGGCCGTTGAGTGCCTGGGTCATGGTGCGGATGTAATCGAGATCTATATAGCCGGTCAGGGTCCAGCTGCTGCCGCGAATATCCAGCGAATTGGGGCGAGCCTCACTCTCTCCCTGCGGCTTGCTGCTGTAGAGCACATTGCCCTGACCATCGGCCAGGGAGAAGTAGCGCCCCTCGCCACTGACGCTGGCCAGCAGGTTCTTGAACTCGCTCATATCGAGGTAATAAAGGTAGGCAGAGTCGGCACCGCGCGGCACCAGAATCGAGATGACGGGCCTGCCGTCCACCTGCTGCAGCGGGCTGACGGTGATCTGGTTGTTGGCGGCAGGGATAAGCTTGCGCAGCGCGTCAACCTTGGCCGTATCGTTGATGACACCGCCCACGTCGAACGCCATGTCGCCAATCACCTTGACGATGTTGTGAAAGCCGGTCTCTTCCAGCGTCTTCTTGACGTTGGTTACCCCGAAGTTGAGGTTGGCTGCCAGCAGGATTTTCTGATTGATGTCGCTGGCCAGCTTCTCTTTGACCAGAGTGATCTGTTCGTTGATGTTCTTGGTCGCCTGAGTGCGGATGTAGGCGCTGATGAAGTGATTGACGCTGAACCAGGCGGTGCCGATGGTGACCAGGATGGCCAGCAGCAACAGGACGTAAATCTTGACCTTGAATGGCATGGGATCCCTCCAGAAGAGAGGGCCGGCACTGCCAGCCCTCCCTGCCAATCGTTATTTCTTCTTGGCGTACTTCATAGAGTCCAGTGCCACCGCCAGAATGATGATGCCGCCCTTGATGATGAACTGCCAGTAAGGGCTGACGCCGATATAGGTCAAACCATAGTTGATCAGCGTGAAGATGAGCACGCCGGTGATCACCCCTGCAACCGTACCCACGCCACCCGCAAACGACACCCCTCCCACCACGCAGGCGGCGATAGCATCGAGCTCGTACATGAAGCCCAGGTTGTTGGTGGCACTGCCGATCCGGCCCGCTTCCAGCATGCCGCCGAAGGCGTAGAAGACCCCCGCCAGCGCATAGATCATCACCAGATTGACCGCCACGTTGACACCGGAGACCTTGGCCGCTTCCGGGTTGCCGCCGATGGCGAAGATGTTCTTGCCAAAGCGGGTCTTGTTCCACAGTACCCAGACGAACACGCTGGCGATGGCGGCGTAGAAGGTCAGATAGGATAGCTTGAAGCCACCCAGCTTGATGAACCCCTGCGCGAAGCTGGAGAAACGGGGGTCAAAACCGGCCACCGGCGAAGCCCCTACCGAGTCAAAGTAGAGGGAGTTGATGCCGTAGACGATGATCATGGTGCCCAGGGTGGTAATGAACGGGGTTACGTTCAGATAGGCCACGATGAGGCCGTTGACCAGGCCAATCAGGGCCCCCACCGCGCACACCAGCAGGATCACCACCGGGATGGGTACCTCGCCCAGACTGGGGAACACCTTGTTGACGTTGGTCAGCGCCTGCAGCATGGTCGCCGCGATGAGCGCCGCCAAGCCGACCTGACGACCGGCCGACAGATCCGTACCCTGGGTGATGATGATGCCAGCCACCCCGAGCGCGATAATGACCCGCACCGAAGACTGGGTCAGGATGTTGCTGAAGTTGGTGAGACTCAGGAAGGAGGGTTCCTTGATCACGATGATCATGAGCAGCACCAGCAGCACCACGTAGATGCCGTTCTCCTTGAGCGCCCGCATCAGATTGAAATTTTTAGCCGACTCCATAAATGTCTTCCTGTCTCTAGAGGTACAGAGATGCCAGGCGCAGTATCTCGCTCTGGTCAGTTTCTTTGGTATTGACGATCCCGGCGACCCGGCCATTGCTCATCACCATGATGCGATCCGTGATGCCGAGCAGTTCGGGCATTTCCGACGAGATGATGATGATGCCCTTGTCCTTCTTCGCCAGCTCCAGGATGAGCTGGTAGATCTCGAACTTGGCCCCCACGTCGATGCCGCGGGTCGGTTCGTCCAGCATCAGGATCTCCGGCTGGGTCAGCAGCCAGCGGCCGATGATCACCTTCTGCTGGTTGCCCCCCGAGAGGGAGCCGATCTGGGTCTGCTGGGTCGGCGTCTTGACCCGCATGGAGTCGATGACCCACTGGGTGTCGCTCTTCATCTTGTTGTCGCTGAGCAGTCCCATGGAGCCCTTGTAGTTGTCCATGTTGGCGATCAGGGAGTTGAAGGCGATGTCGAGGCGCGAATAGATGCCGGTGGAGCGACGCTCCTCGGTCACCAGTGCAAAACCGTTGCGGATCGCCTCGTGGGCGTTGTGGTTGGCCACCTCTTTGCCGTGCAGCTTGATGGACCCCTCGCTGCGGTCGCGAATGCCGAACAGGGTCTCGACGATGTCGGTGCGCTTGGCCCCCACCAACCCGGCCACCCCGAGGATCTCCCCCTTGTGCAGGTTGAAGGTGATGTCCTGGATGGAGGGCTGGTTTTTCGCCGTCAGGTGCTCGACCTCGAGGATCACCTCTTTCGGCTGGTTGGTCTTCTCCGGGAAACGCTGGGTGAGCTCGCGACCGACCATCATGCCGATGATCTGATCCATGGTCATGCCCTTGAGCGGCTGGGTCGCCACCCACTGGCCATCCCGCAATATGGTGATCTCGTCACAGAGCTGGAAGATCTCTTCCATCTTGTGTGAGATGTAGACGATGCCGCAGCCCTTCTCCTTGAGCTTGTTGATGATCTTGAAGAGGTGGCTCACCTCTTTCTCGGTCAGCGAGGAGGTGGGTTCGTCCATGATGACGATCTTGGCATCGTAGGAGAACGCCTTGGCGATCTCGATCATCTGCATCTGGGAGACGGAGAGGGTACCGACCTTGACCCGCGGGTCTATGTCGATGTCCAGCTCGTCGAAGATATGCTTGGTGTCCTGATACATCTTGCCGTGGTCGACGAACAATCCCTTGGTGGGATAGCGGCCGAGCCACATGTTGTCCATCACGGAGCGCTGCAATACCAGGTTCAGCTCCTGATGCACCATGGAGACACCATTCTCCAGCGCCTCCTTGGAGGAGGTGAAGTTGATCTCCTGCCCCTTGAAGAAGATCTTGCCCTCATCCTTCTCGTAAATGCCGAACAAGCACTTGAGCAGTGTCGATTTCCCTGCCCCGTTCTCGCCCATCAACGCATGCACAGAATGAGGACGGACCCGTAAATTGACATTATCGAGTGCCTTAACGCCAGGAAAGCTCTTACTGACGCCAATCATCTCCAACAGCCATTCTGATTGTTGCTGTGTTGTCATATCAGCCATCACATCTGGTTGAAAAAAGGGCAAGGGATCTCCCTTGCCCTGGAGGAGGGAATTATTCGAATTTGGACAGGTTGTCTGCGTCTACGCCAACGTAGGGAACACGCACGACCTTGTTGACGATGTTCCAGCTGGTGCCTTCACCGGCCGGTTTGCCTTCGGCCAGGTTCTTGGTCAGCTCGTAGGTCGCCTTGGCCTGGTTGGCGGCATCGTTCAGCACGGTACCGGCCATGGCGCCGCTTTTGACCAGCGCCAGCGCTTCAGGCAGTGCATCCACGCCGAACACCGGGATGGCGGTCTTGCCCTGGGCCTTCAGCGACTCCACGGCACCCATCGCCATGCCATCGTTGTTGGCAATGACCACTTCGATCTTGTTGGCGTTCGGGCCGGAGATCCAGGCGTCCATCTTGTCCTTGGCCATGGCGGTATCCCACATACCAGTATCCATGTGCAGCTGCTCGGTCTTGATGCCGCCATCGTTCAGGGTCTTGATGACGTAGGTGGTACGGGCTTCGGCATCCGGGTGACCCGGCTCGCCCTTCAGCAGCACGTACTGGATGACGCCATCCTTGTTCAGATCCCAAGCCGGGTTGGCTTTCCAGTGCTTGGCGATCAGCTGACCCTGGATGATGCCAGACTCCTTGGAATCGGTACCCACGTAGTAGGCCTTGTCATAGCTGGCCAGATCGGCGGCATTAGGCTCCTTGTTGTAGAACACCACGGGCACATCCTCGCCACGGGCTTTCTCGATCACGACCGGGGCCGCTGCCGGGTCAACCAGGTTGATGGCCAGCGCCTTCACCCCCTTGGCCAGCAGCACGTCGATCTGGTCGTTCTGCTTGGACTGGTCATTCTGGGAGTCGTTCATCAGCAGCTCCACCCCCGGGTTGGCCGCCGCTTCCTTCTCGATTGCCTTGCGCACTACCGCCATGAAGTTGTCGTCGTATTTGTAGACGGTCACCCCGATGCGGGTTTCGGCATGGGCGGTGGCTCCTGCCATCAGGCTCATCAGTACGGCGGCAATGGTCGTGATCTTTTTCATTGTTATGCTCCGATCTCTCTATCTGTTTTTGTAGGGAATGCTGTACACCAAGTGAACTGGCGCCAGCCTAATGTAATCAGTTTGTTGTATGTCGTTCTGTGATCATGACAACAAAATGAAAACGTTTACACTCTGTTACATAGCAATAAATCAATTAAAAATCATATGGTTATAATTAACTGGTAACATTGCGGCTCTGAACGGGACTCTTTCTTGTTAAGCAATCGCTCAGGTTCAGCGTAGAACACAGTTCCAATAGTAGCTGCCTGGTTGCAGCCAATATTCCGGCCGTACGCTCTGGCTCCAGGAGTCATCACCCCCAATCCCCATATGAAAACCATCCAGACAGAGATGGAGCCCGCCTGCGGCCACCAGATCGGTCTGGTGACGAGCCTGGGCCAGCTGCTGCTGGCTGAAACGGCTCAGACTGAAATGAAACAGTCCCTCGACCTCGATGGAGCCGAATCGCAGCTGACGGGTGTCACAGTGCAGCCCGTTGTCGGTCGGGAACACATACGCGGTGTGCAGCGCATCGAGCGACGACTGCCAGCAACCGAGGTCGGCAGCCAGCAGGCGATCCGGATAGTTCTCGTGCGGACCACGCCCCAGCCAGCTCACCTCCTCCCCTGCCGCCAGCACCTCGTCGGCCAGCCAGAGCAGGGCGCCGATGCGCGGCAGGGAGGGCATCTCGGCTGCCACATGCACCTCGATGGCGAGGTGCATGGCCCCATCCTGATCGAAGGAGTGGCGCCAGCAAGTCAGCAGCTTGAGCGCCTCGCCGACGAAGTAGCCGTGGCGTACCGTCACAACCCCTTGGTCAGGGCTCACTACCAGCTCGAGACAGCGGTGCTGCAACTCATTGAGCCCGGCCGCCTGCCAGCGGGCGATCCAGGCGTTGGGATCGGCGTGGTCCGCCTCGCTGGTGCCGATGTCGTTGTCGAGCGGCGCCCGATAGAAGTGATCGGCGATGGCCTCTTTCAGTTGCTCGCGCCCCAGCTTGCACCAGCTGTGGACGCGGCCGCTGGCCTTGTCCAGCTGCCACTCGCTATTGGCCGCCCGGATCTGCCAGCTATCCGCCAGCTCGATGAAGGTAGCCGGTGTACGGGCGGCAGGCAGCGCCAATGGCGCGGGCAACATGCATTGCTGGCGCGCCACCTCGTGACCGGCCGCTGACCAGGGCGTGGCAGCGGGCTGCACGATGGCGAGATCCAGCCAGGCGAGCGCCCCCGGCGCAAAGGCCGGCAACTGCTCCAGCAGGGTCAGCGTCACACTCTCCTGCGGCGCCAGGGTGAGTGGGCATTCACCCTGGCTCACCACCACGCCGTCTTCGCACAATCGCCACTGCAGAGTTTCGTTGTCCGTCTCGCGAAACAGGTATTCGCTGCGGATCTCGACCGTCAGCGGCTGGCGGTGTTGCAAGGTCAGCACGAAGGGCTGTTGGGCCCGCTTGGCCTCGAACAGCGACGGATGGGGGGTGCGGTCGGGGAACAGCAGACCGTTGCAGCAGAACTGGCGATCATTCGGGGTATCGCCGAAATCACCGCCATAGGCCCAGAAGTGGCGGCCGTCATCGGTCAGCTTGTCCAGCCCCTGATCGACCCAATCCCAGACGAAGCCACCCTGCAACCGAGGATGATCGCGAAATGCCTGCCAGTAGTGGACATAGCCCCCCAGGCTGTTGCCCATGGCGTGGGCGTATTCACACAGGATCAGCGGGCGGGTCTCCCCCGGCAGGCCGATCCACTTGGCCAGCGCCCACTTGGGCACCGCCGGGAAAGGTTGATCCTGATGGGGGCGGGCATACATGGGGCAAATGATGTCGGTGGCCGGCGTACCGGCCCCGCCCCCTTCGTATTGCACCGGACGGCTCGGATCCGCCCGCTTGACCCAGCCATACATGGCATCGTGGGCCGGGCCGTAACCCGACTCGTTGCCAAGGGACCAGATGATGATGCTGGGGTGATTGAAGTCGCGAGCCACCATGCGGGTCACCCGCTCCAGGAAGGTGTTGCTCCAGGCGGGATCCCGCGCCAGCCGCCCCATGGGGGTCATGCCGTGGGTCTCCAGGTTCGCCTCGTCCACCACATAGAGACCGAGCCGGTCGCACAGCCGATAAAGCTCGGGGTGATTGGGGTAGTGAGAGCAGCGCACCGCGTTGAAGTTGTGCCGCTTCATCAACAGCAGATCCTGCTCGATGGCCGCAGGGGTCACCACGTGCCCCGTTGCGGGGTGGTGCTCGTGCCGGTTGGCGCCACGGATCAGCAGCGGCTGACCATTGACCCGCAGCAGGCCGCCACGGATCTCCACCGCCCGAAAGCCCACGTCACAGGCTTCGCTCTCGATGGGTTCCCCCTGCTCGTCCAGCAGGGTCAGGGTGAGGCGATAAAGGTGGGGGGTCTCGGCGCTCCATTTGCGCGGGGTCGCGACCTCGAGCCAGCACTCGGCACGATCGTCATACGCCCCTTTCTCGTCAATGGCTTGCGTGCCGATTTGCTGGCACAGGGTCGCCACCCGCTCGCCGCCGTCATAGAGGCTGATCTCCACCGACAGGCCGGTCCCATTGGCTACCTGCAATGCGATCTTGAGGCGGGCGTCCCGGTAGCAGGCATCGAGCTCGGGCGTTACCCGGATATCCATCAGATGACGAGCCGGTTTGTGCAGCAGGCTGACGGAGCGGAAAATGCCGCTCATGCGCCACATGTCCTGATCTTCCAGATAGGAGCCGTCGGACCAGCGCAGCACCAGCACTGCCAGCCGGTTGTCGCCGGCCTGCAGGAAGGGGGTCAGATCGAACTCGGCGGGCAGCCGGCTGTCCTGGGAGTAACCGACCCAGCGACCGTTGCAGAAGAGGTGAAAAGCGCTGTCCACCCCGTCGAAGATGATCCGGGTCTGGCCGCTGGTGAGCCAGTCGGTCGGCACGCTGAACTCGCGGGAGTAGCAGCCGGTAGGATTCTCTGCCGGCACCCGCGGTGGATCGCACGGGAAGGGATACTTGATGTTGGTGTAGATGGGCACGTCGGTCACAGGCCGCAACCCTGGGTAGGCCGCATCCAGCTGCCAGTTGCCTGGCACCTGGATGGGACAGGCATCCGGCAGATCCTGCGCCAGCCACTGCTCCGGCACCCGCTCGGGCGCCGCGAAGAAGGAGAAACGCCACTCCCCATCCAGCAGGGTGCGCGATGGCGAGGCGTGATCATCCCGCGCCGCGGCTTCGTTGCGCCAGCTGAACAAGGGGGTATGGGCGGGCAACCGATTCACTGCGGTAATCGCCTGAGTCTGCCAGTCCTGACGGGCCACTATCTCCCTGAGCATTCGTCTCTCTCCCTGCATGAACGCCGAAAACGTATGCAGTGTAGGGGAGATTTGCCCAGTGATCGGCGATCCCGCTCACACAGATGTAAACGATTACACTGAATTTGTTAAGTAAAACAGGGTAAAAATGCGCTAAATGCAGGTAAAAGACCAAGGCTCCGGATCGAGCGCCTCAAAAGCGGCGATCCGGAGCGATAAACGGAGGTAAATGAAAGGGATCAGCTTCGAACGGGCGCCACCGAGTGGCGATTGATCAGGGTCGGGGTGTAAATGCGGCTCTGTACCACCTCGCTTTCGCCCGCAGCCAGCTGCAGGGCCAGCTTGGCCGCCTGGGCTGCCATCAGTTCAACCGGGTAGCGCATGGTGGAGAGCTTGGGGCGCAGGTATCTGGCATAGATGATGTCATCGAAGCCCACCACCGACACCTCCTCCGGCACCTTGAGGCCGTTGTCCGCCAGCACCGAGATGGCACCCGCCGCCATGGCATCGTTGTAGGCCACCACGGCCGTGATGGGCAGCCCCTTGGCCAGCAGGTTGAGCATGGCCCGCTCGCCGCCCTCCTCGTTGGGCATGCCGCTCTCCACCAGCTCGGGGTCGGCGCGCACGCCCGCCTCGGCCAGCGCATCCTGATAGCCCTGCAGCCGCAGGATGGCATCCTCGATGGCGTGATCGGAGCTCAGGAAGGCGATGTGACGGTGGCCCAGCTCCAGCAGATGCCGGGTCGCCGTGGCAGCCCCCTGCCGGTTGTTGAGGGCGATGCAGCGCCCCTTGAGTGCCGGGATGTCGCGGTTGATCAGCACCATGCCGGGCACCCGCAGCGCATAGTCGATCAGCTCCTCGTCGCTCAGCGCCTTGCTGTGCACCACCAGCGCCTCGCAGCGCTTGCCGATCAGCAGCTCGATGGATTCGCGCTCCTGCCGTGCCGTGTGAAAACCATTACCCATCAACAGGTGCAGCCCCTGTTCCACCGCCACCGCGGCGACCCCCTTGACCAGGGCGCCGAAGAAGGGATCCGCCACATCGCCCACCAGCACTCCCATGGTGTCGCAGGTCTGGCTGACCAGCGCCCGTGCGTTGGCATTGGGGGTGTAGCCCAGTTCGGCCATGGCTTTCAACACCATCTCGCGGGAGGCGGCGCTGGCCTTGGGTGAGTTGTTCATCACCCGTGAAACCGTTGCCACCGATACGTTGGCCAAACGGGCGACATCCTTGATGGTACTCATGCTGTTTTCACTTTTTTCACGGTTCGGGACTAGGCCATTATACCGAGCAATGTCACTGATAACAGGGGGAAAAGCCATATTGCTGAAATGATGACCATCAAAACAAGTGTAATCGTTTACACATATTTGTTAGCCAGTTCACAGTTTGCCCGCCAGCCCCTCGGCTAGACTCCTTCACAGGCTTTTTTTGAGCGTGGAGATGAGGATGAAAGTACTGGTCACCGGCGGCTGCGGTTACATCGGCAGCCACACCTGCCTGGCACTGCAGGCGGCCGGCATGGAGCCCGTGGTGGTGGACAACCTCTGCAACAGCAAGGCCGGCGTGCTGGCCCGCATCGCCGCCATCAGCGGGCGCGAGCCCCGCTTCTATCGGGGGGACATCCGTGACCCGCTCCTGCTGGATCGCATCTTCAGCGAGCAAAGGATCGATGCCGTGATCCACTTCGCCGCCCTCAAGGCGGTCGGCGAGTCCACCCGCATCCCCCTCGACTACTACGAGAACAACCTGAGCGGCACCCTGGTATTGCTGCAGGCGATGAAGCGGGCCGGCGTCCACAACCTGGTGTTCAGCTCGTCGGCCACCGTCTACGGTGACCCGGCCAGTACACCCATCCGGGAGGATTTCCCGCGCAGCGCCACCAACCCCTACGGCCGATCCAAGCTGATCATCGAAGAGATCCTCGAGGATCTGCAGCGGGCCGAGCCGCACTGGAGCATGACCCTGCTGCGCTACTTCAACCCGGTCGGCGCCCACGAGTCGGGCACAATGGGGGAAGATCCCCAGGGGATCCCCAACAACCTGATGCCGTTTTTGACCCAGGTCGCCATCGGTCGGCGCGACTGCCTCTCGGTCTTTGGTAACGATTACCCCACCGTCGACGGTACAGGTGTGCGTGACTACATCCACGTGATGGATCTGGCCGAAGGGCACGTCAAGGCGCTGCAGCACTGCGCCAGCAAGGGTGGCGTGCACGTCTACAACCTGGGCACGGGCCAGGGCCAGAGCGTGCTGCAGATGGTGGCGGCGTTCGAGGCGGCCAGTGGTCGCCCCTTGCCCTATCGCATCGAGCCAAGACGCCCGGGCGACATCGCCGAATGCTGGGCCGATCCCGCCAGGGCCGAGCGCGAGCTGGGCTGGCGTGCCCGACGGGATCTGGCCGCCATGTGCGCCGACAGCTGGCGCTGGCAATCCGCCAACCCGCAGGGGTATGAGGCGTGATGTCCGTTTTGCCCCCTTCTCCCGTTGTGGGAGAGGGGCCACAGATGAGAGGCACACTCGCCCTCATCCCTGCCCGCAGTTTCTTTTATTGAGCTTGAGGAGTGATGATGTTCAACCCGGTTGATCACCCCCACCGTCGTTTCAACCCGCTGACCGGCCAATACGTGCTGGTCTCCCCTCACAGGGCCAAGCGCCCCTGGCAGGGTCAGGTCGAGAAGGTGAGCCAGGCGCCGAGCCAGGCCCATGACCCCGACTGCTTCCTCTGTGCCGGCAACAAGCGCGTCACCGGCGACCAGAATCCCGACTATCGGGATACCTTCGTGTTTACCAACGACTTCGCCGCCCTGATGCAGGACACCCCGGCCGCCAGTGGCGAGCAGGATCCCCTGCTCAAGCTGGAAGCCGCCCGCGGCACCAGCCGGGTCATCTGCTTCTCGCCGGATCACGGCAAGACATTGCCCGAGCTGCCTCTGCCCGCCATCGAGCAGGTGATCACCACCTGGATGGAGCAGGTGACCGAGCTGTCGGCCCAGTGGGAGTGGGTGCAGGTGTTTGAAAACAAGGGCGCCGTCATGGGCTGCTCCAACCCGCATCCCCACGGTCAGCTGTGGGGAAGCGACTTCCTGCCCAACGAGATTGCCCGCGAAGAGCAGCACCAGCGCGACTGGCTGGCGGAGCACGGCCGCCCGCTGCTGGTCGACTACGTGGAGCGGGAGCTGCAGGATCGCACCCGCATCGTGGTGGAGACCGAACACTGGCTGGCGGTAGTGCCCTTCTGGGCGGCCTGGCCGTTCGAAACCCTGCTGCTGCCCAAGCGCCATGTCCCCTCTCTGCTCGACCTCACACCCGAGCTGCAGCAGGATCTGGCCATCGCGCTCAAGGAGCTCACCAGCCGCTACGACAACCTGTTCGAGTGCAGCTTTCCCTACTCCATGGGCTGGCACTTTGCGCCGCCCCGCTCCGACTGCCCAGAGGCGTGGCAACTGCATGCCCACTTCTATCCGCCCCTGCTACGCTCCGCCACGGTGCGCAAATTCATGGTGGGCTTCGAGATGCTGGCCGAAACCCAGCGCGACCTTACCCCGGAGCAAGCGGCGGAGCGCCTGCGTACCCTTTCCCCCGTTCATTACAAAGCCAATGAGGTGACCCCATGACCCCGAGCCAGCGCGTCAGCGCCGTCTTTGCCGAGCAGTTTGAGCAACAACCCGACCTGCTGGTGCGGGCCCCCGGCCGTGTCAACCTCATCGGCGAGCACACCGACTACAACGACGGCTTCGTGCTGCCCTGCGCCATCGACTACGAGACCTGCGTCGCCATCGGCCTGCGCGATGACAGCCTGGTGCACGTGGTCGCCGCCGACTACGGCAACCAGCGCGACCTGTTCGATCTCGGCCAACCCATCAATCATCATGCCGACCAGCGCTGGAGCGACTACATCCGCGGGGTGGTGAAGTACCTGCAGGAGCGCGGCTATCCCCTGCGCGGCCTCAATCTGGTGGTCTCCGGCAACGTGCCGCAGGGGGCCGGCCTCTCCTCTTCCGCCTCGCTGGAGGTGGCCATCGGCCAGGCCTTCAAGGAGGCGCTGGGGCTCGCCATCACGCAGGCCGAGATTGCCCTCAACGGCCAGCAGGCGGAGAACCAGTTCGTCGGCTGCAACTGCGGCATCATGGACCAGATGATCTCCGCCAGCGGCAAACAGGATCACGCCCTGCTGCTCGACTGCCGTTCGCTGGAAACCCGGCTCATCCCCATGCCCACCGATCTGGCGGTGCTGATCGTCAACTCCAACGTCCGTCGCGGCCTGGTGGACAGCGAATACAACACCCGTCGTCAGCAGTGCGAAGCAGCCGCCCGTCACTACGGGGTAAAGGCGCTGCGCGATCTCGATCTGGCGGCGCTGGAAGCGGGCAAGACCGGGCTGGATGAGGTCTGCTATCGCCGCGCCCGTCACGTGGTAGGTGACAACAGCCGCACCCTGGCCGCCGCCGATGCGCTGGCGCAGGGGGATCTGGTACGCCTCGGCGTGCTGATGGCCGACTCGCACGCCGCCATGCGCGATGACTTCGAAATCACCGTGCCCGCCATCGACGGTCTGGTGGAGATCATCAAGGCCAGGATCGGCACCGAGGGCGGCGTGCGGATGACCGGTGGCGGCTTCGGTGGCTGCGTGGTCGCCCTGCTGCGCCCAGAGAAGGTGGCCGAGGTGATCGCAGCGGTCGATGCAGAGTACCCGGCCCGCTTCGGCCTCAAGGCCGACAGCTACGTCTGCCGCGCCAGCGCGGGGGCGGGAAAACTATGAGCCCATTTATGATGCAGGCCGACGGCCATGTCTGCCGGATCGGCAACGCCGGTGCAGGCAAACTATGAGCGATGCCATGATCCCGTTCGAGCTGGAAAACGAGGAGGGGCTGCGCCTGCGCGGCCTCGACTTTGGGGCCACCCTCACCTCCCTCACCCTGCCGGTGGCGGGTGGGCGCCGTGAAGTGCTGCTGGGCTGCGCCGATGAGGCCTATCCCGCTCAACAGGTGTGGCTGGGGGCGGTGGCGGGACGCTTTGCCAACCGCATCGGCAACGCCGAGCTGTTGCGCGACGCCCAGCGCTGGCCGCTGGATGCCAACCAGCCCCCCCACTGCCTGCACGGCGGACGGGCGGGGTTTCATCGCCAGCACTGGCAGGTCAAAGAGCGGGAGGCGGACCGGGTCAGGCTGGCGCTGATCTCCCGGGCGGGGGATCAGGGCTTTCCCGGCAACCTGCGGGTCACACTGGAGTACCGGCTGGAGCAGTGCGATCTGGTGGTGGATTTCGTCGCCAGCACGGATGCATCGACCCCGGTCAGCCTCACCAGCCACACCTACTTCAATCTCGATGACAACCCGGACGGTGGCGATGTGCGCGACCACCTCATCCGCCTCAATGCCGACCGTTTCCTGCCCACCGACCCAAGCGGGCTACCACTTGCGATCGCACCGGTGGAGGGGCCGTTCGATCTGCGCCACGAGCGCCTGATCGGACAAGATTGGCTGAGCCATCCCCAGCAGCAACAGGCCAAGGGTTATGACCACGCCTTTGTGCTCAACGGGCCGACCGCCGAGTGGGCGGCGCGGGTGGTCTCGGGGGATCGTCAGCTGGCCATGGAGGTCTACACCAACCAGCCCTCGCTGCAGTTCTACAGCGGCAACTGGTTGGCCAATACGCCGGCACGCGATGGCCAACTCCATCAAGATCACGCCGGCTTCTGTCTGGAGGCCCAGCAGTTGCCGGACAGCCCCAACCGGCCCGAGCTGGGGGATCCCTGGCTGTTGCCGGGGCAGACCTATCGCCACCAGACCCGTTACCGCTTTATCGCCACCAGCTGACCCCGGCCCCCTCTTCTCCCACCCAGACATGCCGAGCGAAGAGGGACCGGGGTCACCCCTCGCCTCTGCTCGCAAACAAGTCCACGCAAGGAGTCGTTATGGATGATCACTACCTCGCCGCCCCCGACCGTTACCAGCGCCAGCCCTACCGACCCGCCGGTCGTCACGGCCTGCGCCTGCCCGGCATAGCTCTCGGCCTCTGGCACAACTTCGGCGCCGAGAGCGATCCCGCCACCGCGAAAGCCATGGTGCACCAGGCGTTCGATCTGGGTATCACCCACTTCGATCTGGCCAATAACTACGGGCCGCCGCCGGGGTCGGCCGAGCAAACCTTCGGCAAGCTGCTCAAGGGGAGCCTGGCCCCCTATCGGGACGAGCTCATCATCGCCAGCAAGGCGGGATACATCATGTGGGATGGCCCTTACGGTGACGGCGGCAGCGCCAAATACCTGTTTGCCAGCCTGCACCAGAGCCTGCGCCGGCTCGGTCTCGACTATGTGGACATCTTCTATCACCACAGGCCGGACCCGCGCACCCCGCTGGAGGAGACCTGTCAGGCGCTGGCCCTGATGGTGCGTCAGGGCAAGGCGCTCTACATCGGCCTCTCCAACTACCCGGCCCCGCTCGCCGCACAGGCCGCCGCCCGGCTGGCGGAGCTGGGCACCCCCTGTCTGGTCAATCAGCTCAAATACTCCCTGTTCCAGCGCGATATTGAAGCCGAAACCCTGCCGGTCTGCCGCGAGCACGGTATGGGGGTGGTCGCCTTCTCCCCGCTGGCCGGCGGGCTGCTGAGCGATCGCTACCTGGCTGGCATTCCGGCGGATTCGCGCGCCGCCAGTGCCAGCCCCTTCCTCAAGCCCGAGCAGATCACCGCCAACAAGCTGGCCACCATCCGCTCCCTGCATGCGCTGGCGCAGCAGCGGGGCCAACCGCTGTCGCAACTGGCGCTGCAGTGGGTCCTGCGCGACTCTGTGGTGAGCTGCGCCCTGATCGGTGCCAGCAGCCCGCAGCAGATTGTCAGCGCGGTGGAGGCCCAGGCCCAGCCCCCGCTGGATGCGGCGCTGCTGCAGCAAATCGAGGGGATCTTGGCCGGTCAGGGTCCCGCCTGATCGGGGCCGCTGAGCGTCGAACGCCATGTAGGCCCGAATGAAAACCAATGGCCGCGCCGTCGATCCCGCCGGCGCGGCCTGCCACCGACACAATATTCACTGGTTGCCCGCCCGATTTTCCTCCATCATTGGTCGCCCCGGCTCGGGGCCGACTTCAACCGGACCAATAATCAAGAGATCTGAAACATGACAGAGTCTTACGCCCTGTTTGTCGCCTTCGTGCTGGGCATAGTGGAGGGCCTGACCGAGTTCCTCCCCGTCTCCTCCACCGGCCACATGATCATCGTCGGCCACCTGCTTGGCTTCGACGGCCCCAAGGCTGCCACCTTCGAAGTGGTGATCCAGATGGGCTCCATCCTGGCGGTGGTCGCCGTGTTCTGGCGCCGCCTGTTTGGCCTCATTGGCATCCACTTCGGCCAGAAGCCGGCGCAGGGACACGCCACCCTCTCGCTGGTGCACATCATCCTCGGCATGCTGCCCGCCGTCGTCATCGGCCTCGCCATCCACAGCTGGATCAAGGCTCATCTGTTCGGCCCGCAGACCGTGATGTACGCCCTGGTCGCCGGCGGCATCCTGCTGATCATCGCCGAGAAGTTCCGCCCGGCGGTACGCTCCGAAACCCTGGATGACATCAGCTACAAACAGGCGTTTGGCATCGGCCTGTTCCAGTGCCTGGCGCTCTGGCCCGGCTTCTCCCGTTCTGGTGCCACCATCAGCGGCGGCATGCTGATGGGGATCAGCCGTCAGGCGGCGGCCGAGTTCTCCTTCATCTTGGCGGTGCCCATGATGGTGGCGGCCAGCGGACTGGATCTCTACAAGAGTCGCGACTTCCTCTCCATGGCCGACTTCCCCATGTTCGCGGTGGGTTTCGTCACCGCCTTCGTGGTGGCCATGATTGCCATCAAGACTTTCCTGGCGCTGATCCGTCGCCTCGACTTCATCCCGTTCGCCATCTACCGCTTCGTGGTGGCCTTCGCCGTCTACCTGGTGTTCGTGGCCTGATCAGGTCAGCGCACCATGCAAAAAGGGACCCTAGGGTCCCTTTTTTTATTGCTTTGTCGGCTCAGTAGAGGCGATGGCTGATGCCGTTGAGCAGCCGCGACAGCCCCTTGGTGAACTGCACAGGCGCGTCCTGCACCGTGTAGCAGAGGCAGCCGTCCGGCGTGTGCGGACTGTGGGCGTGGCTGGCATCGCGCCAGATGAAGTCCCCCGCCTGATAGCGGGTGTCGCCATCTTCGATGGTGCCGGCCAACAGCAGGGTCAACTCATAACCCTTGTGAGTGTGCTCAGGGATACGGCCGCCCGCCTCAATGTGCAACAGGCTGGCACGGGCCCCCTGCTCGTCAAGCGGCAGGCTCACCTGCCGGATGGCGCCGATATGACGCCAGCTGGGGGCGTGGTGACGGGCCAGTACCCGCGGCAACCGATACGACTGGCCCGCCACCTGCAGCTCGGGCTGAACCGCCGCCGACTGACTCAACGCGGCCGCAGTGGCCACCGGCTGCTGCAGTATGCCGGCCAGCATGGCATCGAACTCTGCCGGCAGTGGCTCGCACTCTTCCGCCGGGGTCAGGTATTGCCGGGCCAGCTCCTCTTCGCAGGCCCGCAGCCGGGCCGCACAGTCGGGGCAGAGTTCGCAGTGGGCGGAGACGCCGACGGCCAGCGGCAGGGGCAGTTCGTCGGCGGCAAAGGCGCGCAACATGGCCTGAACGGGATGGGCTTTAATCATGGCCTTGCTCCACTTGTTCCTTCAATTTCTGTAACGCCAGTCTGAGGCGGGATTTGATGGTGCCGAGCGGCACGCCGAGCCGGTCTGCCAGCTCCTGCTGGGAGAGCTCCTGCAGGTAGATGCCGCGCACCACCTGCTGCTGTGGTTCCGGCAGGGTGCCGAGGTAATGGGCCATCTGACGGGTCAGCACGGCGTCTTCGCCGCCGCTCAGGTGCTCCTCTTCCGCCCTGTACTCCAGCATGGGCCACAGCTCCTCGGCGCAAAGCTCTTCCTTGCTGGCGCGGCGCCGGCGCAGCATGTCGAAGCCTTGGTTGCGCATGACGGTGTAGATCCAGGTGGTGGCGGCTCCCTTGTCGGGGTGGTAGAGACGGGCCTTCTGCCAGACCAGCAGCATGGTCTCCTGCACCAGCTCCATGGCGTTGGCCTCGCTGCCGAGGTGGCGCAGCCCATAGCTGCGAATGCGCGGCGCGAAGTGCTGGAACAGGGTGGCGAAAGCAGCCTTGTCGCCATGTTCGGCGACCCTGACGAGCAGGGACTTGAGATCGCCGGCTGGGTCATCCATGGGGGGCGATATCCTGTACGGAGTCGATTGTGATTGGCCAGTATATGCCATTGCGCCATGCCTTGAAGAGGGTGGTGAGTGCCAATACGTGCGACGCGGTAAAAGGATCACCGGCGCTGCCATCAAAAACGGC
Organism: Aeromonas sp. S8(2024); assembly: GCF_041403085.1. Taxonomy (NCBI): domain Bacteria; kingdom Pseudomonadati; phylum Pseudomonadota; class Gammaproteobacteria; order Aeromonadales; family Aeromonadaceae; genus Aeromonas; species Aeromonas sp. S8(2024). The sequence continues at coordinate 60,122 of NZ_JBGLRF010000013.1, forward strand.
TCAGTGGCTGGCGACCAGCAATCCGCTCAGCAGGGAGAGCGCCGGCTGGTTGTCTTCCGCCGCCACCAGCCACTGCTTATGTTCAACGGGGATGGGCAGCACTTCCAGCCAGCGCTGGGCCACCCAGCTGGCATCGTCCCAGTCGGGGTTGCGGTAGAGGGCCGCATACTCCGGGTAGTCGTTGAACACCTCCTGCAGCGCCCTGGCCAGCGAGTGCTGGTCGGCATTGAGCCGGCCGGTGCGCCAGGGGGGCAGCACCTCCACCTCTCCGACCCGCAAACCGTCCGACTCCTGCCACAGATCGGTGATCCTGACCCGCTCCATGCCGAGCACCGTGATGCCGAGCAGACCGTCCGGCAGCTGATCGAAGTCGACGATCCGTACCCGGGTGGCGATGGGGTACATGTTGCGCAGCGCATCGGGCTGGCGGGGATCCAGCATGCAGATAGCAAACCCCTGCTCTCCCGCCTCGGCGATCATGCGCTGATATCTGGGCTCGAAGATGCGCAGCGGCATGATGCCACCGGGCAGCAGGTGGGCCGAGAGGGGAAACAGCGCCAGTTTCATCGACAGATTCCTCGGTAAAAGGTACCTGTTGATACGACCGGGGCGGCGGGGCAGATCATTCAGAACGAGTTGGAATAAAAAAACCCTTAACAATCAGGGGAAAATAGCCTGGACAAGCCGCTTCAATATGCAGTAGAAATGGATAAGCACCGTAATTTCCGTCCAATATTCTGGGATCTGGTGCCAAATGCAGTGAAATATCCGCCCGACCGCGAGCGGCGGGTCATCCCTATAGTTTTCTCGGGCCGATGCGGGTAAAATTCACGCCCTTATATATCAGTCATTTTTCGACGCGCAACCTTGGTGGTCAGTTATGAAAGAGCATATTCATCATCTACTTGAACAAACGGTAGCCAATCTCAAGTCAGCGGGCATCCTGCCGGCGGACCTGGAAGCCCGCGTGCAAGTAGACCGATGCAAGGAGAAGGCTCACGGTGACCTGGCCACCAACCTGGCCATGCTGCTGGCCAAACCGGCCCGCAAGAATCCCCGTGAGCTGGCCGCTGCCATCATCGAGCACCTGCCCGCCTCCGATCTGATCGCCAAGGTCGAGATCGCCGGCCCCGGCTTCATCAACTTCTTCTTCGACCCGAGCTGGCTGGCTGGTCAGGTAGAGGCCATGGTGACCTCCGCCAACGCCAACGTGAAGCTGCCAACCCCGCAGACCGTGGTGGTGGACTACTCCGCCCCCAACGTGGCCAAAGAGATGGCGGTGCACCACATCCGCAGCACAGTCCTCGGTGACGTGGCTGCCCGCGCCCTAGAGTTCCTCGGCCACAAGGTGGTGCGTGCCAACCACATCGGCGACTGGGGTACCCAGTTCGGCATGCTGATCGCCTATCTGGAGAAGATGGCCAACGAGCACGCCTCCGACATGGAGCTGCGCGATCTGGAAGCCTTCTACACCCAGGCCAAGCGTCACTACGACGAAGACGAAGCGTTCGCCGAGCGCGCGCGCAACTACGTGGTCAAGCTGCAGGGTGGTGACGAGTACTGCCGCACCATGTGGAAGAAGCTGGTCGACATGACCATGGAGCAGAACCAGCGCAACTACGACCGCCTGAATGTCTCCCTGACCAACAAGGACATCATGGGCGAGTCCATGTACAACGACATGCTGCCGGAAATCGTCGCCGATCTGAAAGCGCGCGGCCTGGCGGTCGAGAGTGAAGGCGCCACCGTCGTCTTCCTGGACGAGTTCAAGAACAAGGATGGCGAGCCCATGGGCGTCATCATCCAGAAGAGCGATGGCGGCTTCCTCTACACCACCACCGACATCGCCTGTGCCAAGTATCGTTACGAGACCCTGGGCGCCGACCGCGTGATGTACTTCATCGACTCCCGTCAGCACCAGCACTTGATGCAGGCCTGGACCATCACCCGCAAGGCGGGCTATGTGCCGGAATCCGTGCCCCTCGAGCACCACGCCTTCGGCATGATGCTGGGCAAGGATGGCCGTCCCTACAAGACCCGCTCCGGCGGCACCGTCAAGCTGGTCGATCTGCTGAATGAGGCGGAAGAGCGCGCCGCTGCCCTGCTGGAGAGCCGCAACAGCGACCTCTCCGCCGAGGAGAAGGCCCAGGTGGTGCACGCCATCGCCATGGGCGCGGTCAAGTATGCGGATCTCTCCAAGAACCGCACCACCGACTACATCTTCGACTGGGATCTGATGCTCTCCTTTGAAGGCAACACCGCGCCCTACCTGCAATACGCCTACACCCGTATCCAGTCCATCTTCCGCAAGGCCGGCGTCGATGCCGACACCCTGGGCGGCAAGGTGGTCCTGAGCGAGGAAGCGGAAGAGACTCTGGCCCAGAAGCTGATCCAGTTCTCCGACGCGGTCAACGGCGTGGCAGACAAGGGCATGCCGCACCTGCTCTGTACCTATCTGTACGAGCTGTCCGGCAACTTCATGACCTTCTACGAAGCCTGTCCGATCAACAAGGATGGCGTGGACGAGGCGACCCGTCAGAGCCGTCTGCTGCTGTGCGCCGCCACCGCCAAGGTCCTCAAGCTGGGCTTGGGCGTACTGGGCATCCACACCCTGGAGCGCATGTAATAGATGGCGACCCGGGATTATGTCGGCAGCCGCCCGCGACGTCGGGCGGGTGGTCGCAACACCAAGAAAGCGGCACCTCGCCGCTTTCCTGTTATCCCGGCCCTGCTGGCCGTGGTGTTGCTGGCGGGGTTCGGCGGTTTCCTCTACATGATCAGTGGCAAGGGCAACGACGCCCCCACCATTGAGGAGCAGGTGAAAGCCAACAAGCCCAAGGCCCAGAGCAACGGCCTGCCGCAGGAGAAGTGGAGCTACATCGAACGGCTGGAGAACAAACAGGTCGACATCGTCGAGCCACCGCCCCAGCCGGGCGTGCTGCCGCCACCGCCGGCAGAAACCGTGACCCTGCAACCGGAAAAACTGCCGCAGCCGGTGCCGACCAATATTCCCCAGCCTGGAACCCCCATCGGCCAGGTACAGCCCTACAAGCCGCAACCGGTACAACCGGCCAAGCCGGCGACCGGCGCGCCGGTAGCCAGTGCCCAGGAGCAGGTGATCGACCGCAAGGCCGAACGGGATCGGATGGAACGGGAGCTGCGCGCCGAACTGGAGCGGGAACGGGCCGAGGCCGCCAAGGCCAAGGCGGCGACCCCGCCTGCCGCGGCCGACAACGAGCGCTACATGATGCAGTGCGCCGCCCTGCGTTCGCAGGATTCCGCGGAATCCCTCAAGGCGCGCATCGCCTTCACCGCCGGGCTCTCCTCCAGCCTGCAGGTGGTGAACGGGGCCGGTGGCGCCGTCTACAAGGTGATGGTGGGCCCCTTCAGCGGCAAGGCGGCGGCCGACGCGGCCAACCGCAAGCTGCAGGGCTCTGGCATCAGCGGCTGCATCCCCAAGAAGGGGTGATCGCAGCGTCCATAAACAGGGCCGGGTGGCAACACCCGGCCCTGTTTCTTTTGGTGCCAGTCGCCACCACTCCCAGCCAACCCCGTTGGCCGCGCCAGCGCGCAGGCTTGAAAAGCCGGATTGCCATCCCCATCTCTCTTGCCATGCACAGTCAGGCCGTCATTCGGCTCAAGCGAGGTAAGTAAAGTGACTACCATAGTTTCAGTTCGCCGCAACGGTCAGGTCGTCATCGGTGGCGATGGCCAGGTTTCTCTTGGCAACACCGTCATGAAGGGCAACGCCCGCAAGGTTCATCGCCTCTACAACGGCAAGGTGCTGGCAGGTTTTGCCGGCGGCACCGCCGACGCCTTCACCCTGCTCGAGCGCTTTGAAGCCAAGCTGCAGGCCCATCAGGGCAACCTGGAGCGCGCCGCCGTGGCGCTGGCCAAAGACTGGCGCACCGATCGCGCCCTGCGCCGCCTCGAGGCGCTGCTGGCCGTCGCCGACGAGCACAAATCCTTCATCATCACCGGCAACGGTGACGTGGTGCAGCCGGAACACGATCTCATCGCCATCGGCAGCGGCGGCAACTTCGCCCAGTCCGCCGCCATCGCCCTGCTGGAGAACACCGAGCTGGATGCCAAGAGCATCGTCGAGAAGTCCCTCAAGATTGCGGGCGACATCTGTGTCTTCACCAACGGCAACCACACCATCGAAGTGCTGGACTACACCGCCAAATAAGGCCGCCAGCCAAACCCCATTTTCCAAGGGGTGGGCCCTGCCCGCCCCGGATACAGGAACGCCATCATGTCCGAGATGACCCCGAGAGAAATCGTCCACGAGCTGGACAGACACATCATTGGTCAAGCCGACGCCAAGCGTGCGGTGGCCGTGGCCCTGCGCAACCGCTGGCGCCGGATGCAGCTCTCCGAGGAGATGCGCCACGAGGTGACCCCGAAGAACATCCTGATGATCGGTCCGACCGGTGTCGGCAAGACCGAGATCGCCCGTCGCCTGGCCAAGCTGGCCAATGCCCCCTTCATCAAGGTTGAAGCGACCAAGTTCACCGAAGTGGGCTATGTGGGCAAGGAAGTGGACAGCATCATCCGCGATCTGACCGATGTCGCCATCAAGCTGGTGCGCGAGACCGAGATGGAAAAGATGAAATACCGCGCTGAGGAAGCCGCCGAAGAGCGCATCCTCGACGCCCTGCTGCCCAACCCGCGCAACAGCTGGGGCGAGGAAGAGAAAGCCGACAACTCCAACACCCGCCAGATCTTTCGCAAGAAACTGCGGGAAGGTCAGCTGGATGACAAGGAGATCGAGCTGGAGCTCTCCGCCTCCCCGATGGGCGTCGAGATCATGACCCCGCCGGGCATGGAAGAGATGGCCAACCAGCTGCAGGGGCTGTTCCAGAACCTGGGCCAGAACCAGAAGAAGAAGCGCAAGATCAAGGTCAAAGAGGCCATGAAGGCGCTGATCGAAGAGGAAGCCGCCCGCCTGGTCAACCCGGAAGAGCTGAAGCAGAAAGCGATCGCCTCCGTCGAGAACAACGGTATCGTCTTCCTCGACGAGATCGACAAGATCTGCAAGCGCGGCGAGAGCTCGGGCCCGGACGTTTCCCGTGAAGGGGTTCAGCGCGACCTGCTGCCGCTGGTCGAGGGCTGCACCGTCAACACCAAGCACGGCATGGTCAAGACCGACCACATCCTGTTCGTCGCCTCCGGCGCCTTCCAGATCGCCAAGCCGTCCGACCTCATCCCCGAGCTGCAGGGCCGTCTGCCGATCCGGGTCGAGCTGACCGCGCTGACCACCGAAGACTTCGAGCGGATCCTGACCGAGCCGAACGCCTCCCTGACCGATCAGTACAAGGCGCTGATGGCCACCGAAGGGGTCAACATCGAGTTCACCCAGGACGGCATCCGCCGTCTGGCCGAAGCGGCCTGGCAGGTCAACGAGCGCACCGAGAACATCGGCGCCCGTCGTCTGCATACCGTGATGGAGCGCCTGATGGAAGACATCTCCTACGACGCCTCCGAGAAGTCCGGCGAGACCTTTGTCATCAACACCGACTACGTCAACGCCCACCTCGGCAAGCTGATTGAAGACGAGGATTTGAGCCGCTTTATCCTGTAACAGCTTGATCGGAGACGAGGATCCGAGCGGTTTACTATCCTGCTCAACCCCGTAGCAAGACGCCTCCCCTGTGGAGGCGTCTTCGTTTTCAGCGCTCTCCCAGCTCGCAGCCTTCCCGGGTCGCATTGCCCGGCACGTCGCGTTCACCTCTCCCCGCCAGCCAGAGTGCGCTCATCAGCAGCAGAGCCGTCAGGGCGAAGGTGGCCCGCATGGCGAACGCCAGCTCGCTCGCGCTGGCGACGGCCGGATTGCCGCCTCCCGCCAGGGCGGCAAACAGGGCCCCCAGTCCCGCCGCCCCCGTCAGCTGGCCCAGATTGCGCGACAGGGTCAGCAACCCGGCCACGGCGCCACGGGTCTGTTCGTCGGCGGCGCCGATCACCAGGCTGTTGTTGGCGGTCTGGAACAGGGCGTAACCGGCAGTCAGCAGCAACACGGGCAGCAGGTATCCCACCGGGCCCCCGCCGCTGCCCAGGGTGGCCAACAGCACCACAGCCGCGCTCATCACCAGCAAGCCCAGTCGCACCACTGTGGTGGCGCCGACCCTGTCCACCAGCCAGCCGGCTGGCATCCCGCTCAGTGCCGCCAGCAGGGGTCCACCCGAGATAAGCAGCCCGCTGGTCAGCGGGCCGAGCCCGAATACCCCCTGCAGATAGAAGGGGCCGATCAGCAGGGTCGCCACCATCACCCCGGCCACCAGCGTACTGGCCGCCAGAGCACCGCGCAGCCGCCGGGTTCGCAGCAACGCCAACGGCAACAGAGGGGCGGGGGAGCCCAGTTCGCTGCGCACCAGCCAGGCGGCGGCCAGCAGCGCCCCGCCCCCAAGCCAGAGAGCCAGGATGCCTGTCGTAGTGAGAGCCAGCCCGTAGCCCAGCAGCGTCACCAGCAACCACCCCAGGCTGGCCAGGTTGAGTCGTGTCCCCTGCCCGCTCGCCCCGTCATCGGGCAGACCGGCACGGGCACAGAGCAGCGCCAGCAGGCCGAGGGGTAGCAGCGCCAGGAAGGCAGCCTGCCAGCCCGCCACCTCCAGCAGCAGGCCGCCAAACGAGGGGCCCAGTGCCGTGCCGCAGGCCGACAGGGTGCCGAGCAATCCCATGCTCCAGCCCCGTCTGGCCGGTGACACCAGCTGCCCCACCATGGCCAGCGAGAGCGTCAGCATGCAGGCCGCACTCGCCCCCTGCAGCGCCCGGGCGGCGATCAGCCAGCCGATGGTCGGCGCCAGCGCGCAGAGCAGGGAGGCCAGCGCAAAGCCCCCCATGCCACAGAGCAGCAGGCGACGCCGGCCGAACCTGTCACCCAGCCGGCCGGCCACCACTGTCAGGCAGGTGAGTCCCAGCAGGTAAGCCACCAGCACCCACTGCAAGATGGCGAAGGGCAGATGAAAGGCAGCCCCCAATGCCGGCAGCAAGATGCCGCCCATGCTGGCCGCCAGCATGGGCAACAGGGTGGCGAGGCCAAGCGCCAGCAGACCGAGACGAGGCGCCGCCAGGGGCGGGAAATGGGTTGATGTTGACATGAGCCGGGCTCCACATAGGGGTGATGACGACAAGGCTAGTGGGGCCGGTGAGCAGGCGGAAGACGCACCAGTTGCAGCTTATCAATGCACTGGACGCCATATGAGGATGCCCGTTCTCGGGTATGATGAGGCTGGCCCCTCTGCTCCCACTCCGATGAAGGCATGCACATGAGCACTCCCGACCTCAACCTGCTGATCACCCTGGATGCCCTGCTGGACGAAGGCAGCGTGGCGGGCGCCGCCAGACGACTGGGCTTGAGCCCCTCCGCCATGAGCCGGGCCCTGGCAAGATTGCGGGAGACCACCGGCGACCCGCTGCTGGTACGGGCCGGCCGCGGCCTGGTGCCCACCCCTCGGGCGTTGCTGCTGCGCGAGCAGGTCGGCCGGCTGGTGCAGGAGGCAGAGAGCATGCTGAGCCCCCGACAGGAGGTCGACCCGGCGCGGCTGGAGCGCACCTTCACCCTGCGCGCCAGCGAGGGGCTGGTGGAACTGTTCGGCGCCGCCCTGCTGAACCGGCTCGCCGCCGAGGCGCCGGGGGTGCGGCTGCACTTTCTGGCCAAACCCGACAAAGAGAGCGGCCCCCTGCGCAGCGGCGAGCTGGACTTCGAGACCGGGGTCATCAGCGCCACTACGGCGCCCGAGCTGCGTACCCAGGCTCTGTTTCAGGACCACTTCGTCGCCGTGCTGCGCCCCGGTCATCCACTGTGCGACAGCCCGCTCACCGCCAGCCGCTACGCCGGGGCGCGCCACGTGCTGGTGTCCCGCCGTGGCCAACCCCACAGCCCGGTCGATGAGGCGCTGGCCAAGCAGGGGCTCTCGCGCACCGTCGCCACCCTGGTGCCCGGCTTTGCCACCGCGCTGGCGCTGGTGCGCGGCAGCGATCTGGTGGCCACTGTGCCTGAGCGTCATTGCGCCGCCCTGCTGGGGGATCTGGTTGTTCGTCCCCTGCCCTTCGCGCTGCCAGCGATCCGGGTCGCCCTGCTCTGGCACCCCAGGCTGGATGCCGACCCGGCCCACCGCTGGCTGCGCACCCTCATCCGCGATATCTGCGCCCAGGAGCCTTACCGCCCCCTTCCCTGACGCCCCCGGTTCTGCTGACAACCCATGGTTGCCGTCATCCCATGAAGGAATTTTTCACGCTTTTTGACGGTATGGCATTTCTTTGCAGGGTCAGCCAGGCAGCCCCTGCAGCGGTGGCCCCGATCCCCACGCCATAACCAATTGCACCACTGGCATACCTATTTATGTATAGCTTTGAATTATCAGGAATTACCCCTGAGGGGATATATAAATAGACACTTGATTTGCATCAATCGCCCGCCCCTGCCGACTGGGTAGCCTAGCCTCAGAATGATGTTTTATTACTCCAAACTAGAGGCAATCATGAGCAAAGTCAGACTGGTCGTTGTGGGCAACGGCATGGTGGGGCACCGCTTCATCGAAGAGTTGATCGAGCGGGCCGAGCCGGGCCGCTACGAGATCACCGTCTTCGGTGCAGACCCCCGTCCCGCCTACGATCGCGTCCATCTATCCTCCTACTTCTCCCACCACACCAGCGAAGATCTCTCTCTCGTCAAACCCGGTTTCTACGACAAGCACGGCATCCGGTTGCTACTCGGTGAAGCGGTGAAAAAAATCGACAGGGCCAACCGCGAAGTGCACTCCAACAAGGGCTCTGTGGTCGGGTACGACAAACTGGTGCTGGCCACCGGCTCCTACCCCTGGGTGCCGCCCATCCAGGGCAGTCAGCACCACGAATGCTTCGTCTATCGCACCATCGAGGATCTGAAAGCTATCCGCAGCGCGGCCAAGAGCGGCAAGAGCGGCGTGGTGATCGGGGGCGGCCTGCTTGGCCTGGAAGCCGCCGGCGCCCTCAAGGCACTGGGTCTCGAGACCCACGTGGTGGAGTTTGCCCCGGTACTGATGGCTGAACAGCTCGACGGCCAGGGCGGCCAGCTGCTGCGCCGCAAGATTGAATCCATGGGCGTGCAGGTGCACACCAGCAAGAGCACCAGCGAGATCCTGATGCATGGCGGCGAGCAGGCGAAACACCGCCTCGCCTTCGCCGACGGCAGCCAGCTGGAAGTGGACGTGGTGGTCTTCTCCACCGGCATTCGCCCGCAAGATACCCTCGGCCGCTACGGTGATCTCGCCATCGCCGAGCGCGGCGGCATCGTCATCGACGATCACTGCCTCACCTCAGACCCCGACATCTATGCCATCGGCGAGTGCGCCGCCTGGCAGGGCCGCTTCTTCGGCCTGGTGGCACCGGGCTACAAGATGGCCCAGATCACCGTCGACCATCTGCTGGGCGGCGATAGCCGCTTCGAAGGGGCTGACATGAGCGCCAAGCTCAAGCTGCTCGGCGTCTCCGTCGGCTCCATCGGCGATGCCCACGGGCGCACCCCGGGCAGCCACAGCTATGTGTTTCAGGACGATCAGGCCGGCGTCTACAAGAAGATCGTGGTGAGCGAAGACAACAGCCGATTGCTCGGTGCCGTGCTGGTGGGTGACGTGGAGGATTACGGCAACCTGCTGCAGATGATGCTCAATGCCCTGCCGCTGCCGAGCCACCCGGATACCCTGATCCTGCCCGCCTACGCCGGCGCCAAACCGACCCTGGGGGTGGATGCCCTGCCAGAGAGCGCCCAGATCTGCTCCTGCTTCGACGTCTCCAAGGGCGACATCGCCAAGGCCGTCGCCGAGGGGCACACCACCCTCGCCGCCATCAAGCAGCACACCAAGGCCGGTACCGGCTGCGGCGGCTGCGTGCCCCTCATCAGCCAGGTGCTCAACGCCGAACTGGTGAAACAGGGCATCGAGGTCAACAACCACCTCTGCGCCCACTTCCCCCACTCCCGTCAGGAGCTGTTCCACCTGGTCAAGGTGGAGGGGATCAAGAGCTTCGATGAGCTGCTGGCCAAACATGGCCAGGGCCATGGCTGCGAGGTGTGCAAACCGACGGTCGGCTCCATCCTCGCCTCCTGCTGGAACGACTACGTGCTGAGCCCGCTCAACACCCAACTGCAGGACACCAACGACATCTTCCTCGGCAACATGCAAAAGGACGGTACCTACTCCGTCATCCCGCGCATGGCCGGTGGCGAGGTGACCCCGGAAGGGCTGCTGGCGGTGGCCGAAGTGGCCCGCGACTACAAGCTCTACACCAAGATCACCGGCGCCCAGCGCATCGGCCTGTTCGGGGCCCAGAAGGATGATCTGCCCGCCATCTGGCGCAAGCTGCTGGCGGCGGGTTTCGAGACCGGTCAGGCCTACGCCAAGGCGCTGCGCATGGCCAAGACCTGTGTCGGCAGCACCTGGTGCCGCTTCGGCGTGCAGGACAGCGTCGGCCTCGGGGTCTTCCTCGAGAACCGCTACAAGGGGATTCGCACCCCCCACAAGATGAAGTTCGGTGTCTCCGGCTGTACCCGCGAATGTGCGGAAGCCCAGGGCAAGGACGTCGGCATCATCGCCACCGACGCGGGCTGGAACCTCTATGTGGGCGGCAACGGCGGCATGAAGCCGCGCCACGCCGACCTGCTGGCGTCTGACCTCGACCGCGAGACCCTGATCAAGCTGATCGACCGCTTCATGATGTTCTACGTCACCAGCGCCGACAAACTGCAGCGCACCTCGGTCTGGCTCGGCAACCTGGAAGGGGGCGTCGACTACCTGCGCGAGGTGATCGTCGACGACAAGCTGGGACTGGCCGAGACGCTGGAGCGCGATATCCAGACCCTCATCGACAGCTACGAGTGCGAATGGTCGCGCACCCTCAACGAAGAGCAGGCGCTGCAGCGCTTCAGCCACTTCATCAACAGCGACAAGCGCGACCCGGACGTTCAGTTCGTCGCCGAACGCGCGCAGCACAGACCGGCCACTCCGGCCGAGCGCATCCCCGTCTACCAGATCGAGGTGGAAACCAAATGATGAAACTTGCCTGCCAACTCAACGACATACTCCCTGGCACCGGCGTCTGTGCCCTCATCGAGGGTCGCCAGATCGCCCTGTTCCGCCCGAGCGCGGCGGCCGAGGTATTCGCCATCGACAACCGGGATCCCTTCTTCGCCGCCAACGTGCTGTCGCGCGGCATCGTAGGTGAACACGAGGGTGAGCTCTGGGTAGCCAGCCCGCTCAAGAAGCAGCACTTCCGTCTGCACGACGGCCACTGCCTCGAGAACGCCGCCATGTCGGTGCAAAGCTATCCCGTTGAAGTACGCGACCAGCAGGTCTGGGTCGCCGTCTAAAGCCGATTTCACTCTCTTTCGGGCTGCCTGCGGGCGGCCCTCTTGAAGGAAACAAAGATGTATACCGAAACCATCAACAAGTGCGCCGCCAACGCGGCCCGCATCAACCGCTTCGAGCGCAGCGACAAGCTCGGCTTCTGGCTCAGCTCCGCCATGGCGGGGGCCTATGTGGGCCTTGGCATCATCCTCATCTTCACCCTGGGCAACCTGGTGGATCCGAGCATCCGTCCGCTGGTGATGGGGGCCACCTTCGGCATCGCCCTGACCCTGGTGATCATCGCCGGCTCCGAGCTGTTCACCGGCCACACCATGTTCCTCACCTTCGGGGTGAAGACCGGCAAGATCGCCATGGCCGACCTGCTGCGCATCCTGCCGCAGACCTGGGCCGGCAATTTGCTCGGCTCCATCGCGGTGGCGCTCATCTACTCCTACGGCGGCAGCCTGCTGCCGGACGCGGGCAGCCTGGCCCACAAGGTGGCGCTGGCCAAGACCCAGGCACCGGCGCTGACCCTGTTCATGAAAGGGATCCTCTGCAACTGGCTGGTCTGCCTCGCCATCTGGATGGCACTGCGCACCGAGGGTGCCGCCCGCTTCATCGCCATCTGGTGGTGCCTGCTGGCCTTTATCGCCTCCGGCTACGAGCACTCCATCGCCAACATGACCCTGTTCGCCCTCTCCTGGTTCGGCGCCCATTCCGAGGCCTACACCCTGGGCGGCATCGGCCACAACCTGCTGTGGGTGACCCTGGGCAACACCGTCTCCGGCGCCCTCTTCATGGGCCTCGGCTACTGGTATGCCACCCCCAAGGCTGAGCGCCCGGTCGCCGTGACCGACGCCGCCAGCACCACCAGCCAGACCCAAACCGCCTGATCAGGAGGCCCCATGGACTACTTGCCCATCTTCTGCCGACTCGACAACAAACCCGTGCTGCTGGTCGGCGGCGGCGAGGTAGCACAGCGCAAAGCGCGCCTGCTGCTGGATGCCGGTGCCCAGCTCACAGTCGTGGCTCCCGAGCTAGACCCCGAGCTGGCGGAACTGGCTGCCAACGGCAGCATCGAGTGGCTGGCCGGTGAATTCGCACCGGCGCAACTGGCGGGCAAGTGGCTGGTGGTGGCCGCCACCGATCGGCGCGAGGTGAATGCCCTGGTCTACCAGAGCGCCAATCAGGCGCGGATCTTTGCCAACGTGGTGGATGACCCGAAACGCTCCAGCTTCATCATGCCGTCGATCATCGACCGCTCGCCCCTGATGGTGGCCATCTCCTCCGGCGGCAAGGCGCCGGTGCTGGCCCGGCTGCTTCGGGAGAAACTCGAAGCCATGCTGCCCCAGCATCTGGGGGCCGTGGCGGCCTTTGCCGGCAGCCTGCGGGATCGGGTCAAGGCGCGCTTCGCCACCATGGGGGAGCGGCGCCGCTTCTGGGAACGGCTGCTCGGGGCGGATCGGCTCGGGCAAGCGCTGGCTCGGGGGGATAGAGCCTCTGCCCACCAGCTGGCCGACAACCTGTTTGCCGACGAAAGCCAGACCGGTGGCGAGGTGGTGCTGGTGGGGGCCGGCCCCGGCGATCCGGGCCTGCTCACCCTGCACGCCCTGCGCCAGATGCAGCAGGCGGACGTGGTGGTCTATGACCGGCTGGTCTCCGACGAGGTGATGGCGCTGGTGCGCCGCGACGCCAAGCGCATCTTCGTCGGCAAGCAGGCGGGCAACCACTGTGTACCTCAGGAGGGGATCAACCAGCTCTTGCTGGAGGAGGCGAAGAAGGGACAGCGAGTGGTGCGACTGAAGGGAGGTGACCCCTTCATCTTCGGCCGCGGCGGCGAAGAGCTGGAGACACTCGTTGGTACTGGCGTTGGCTTTCAGGTAGTGCCGGGCATCACGGCGGCCAGCGGCTGCGCCGCCTACGCCGGCATTCCGCTGACCCACCGCGATCACGCCCAGAGCGTGCGCTTCGTCACCGCCCACGGCAAGGGGGGCGCCCGGGATCTCGACTGGCCGCTGCTGGCAAAAGACAAGCAGACCCTGGTGTTCTACATGGGGCTCTCATCCTGCGCCACCATCCGCGAGCAGCTGCTGGCCCACGGCAAGGGGGGCGACACCCCGGTGGCGCTGATCGAGCGCGGCACCCAGCCGAGCCAGCGGGTCATTCGCGGCACCCTTGACCAGTTGCCCGAGCTGGCCATCGGCGTCGAAAGCCCGGCCCTTATAATGGTGGGCTCTGTGGTAACCCTGGCTGACTCCCTCGCCTGGTTCGGGCAAGGGGCTGCCACGGAGAGGGCGCTGGCTTCGGCCTGATATCACCTCATATGCAAACGCCACCCAGGGGTGGCGTTTCTTTTCCTGCATTTACTGTCATAACCTCTTGTTTTGAGTCTGGTATCCTATGGGGTGTGTCAGCCGGACCACCGAATTCAGGAATTCAGTTTCATGTCTCTCCCCGCCAAGAACAACGCCAAGCAGCGTGAACAGGACAGAGCCCGCATCCTCACCCTGCTGCTCGCCGACGACGCCCTCACCGACAGCCTGCTCGACCCGCAAGGGGAGCAGGACGCCGAACTGCGGAACCAGACCAGCGAGCTCACCCGACTGGTCAACAGCCTGCCCGCCGCCGATATCGCCGATGCGCTGGAATCCCTGCCGCCGGACGAGCGTCACGTACTGTGGCAGCAGGTGGATGCGGACAAGCACGGCCAGATCCTGGTGGAGGCCTCGGAGACGGTGTGGGACAGCCTCATCAGCGGCATGAGCGACAAGGAGCTGCTGCATGCCCTGAGCACCCTCGACATCGACGATCAGATCTATCTGGGCCAGTACCTGCCCCGCAACCTGATGGGGCGGCTGCTCACCTCCATGGCCCCCATGGACAGGGATCGGGTGCGGGAGGTGATCCGCTACGGCAAGCACACGGTTGGCGCCATGATGGACTTCGACCTGGTGACTGTACGTCCGGATGTGACCCTGGCTACCGTGCAACGCTACCTGCGCCTGCGCGGCCAGATCCCCGACAACACCGACAAGTTGTTCGTCATCGACCGTCGCAACCGGCTGCAGGGAGAACTGCCGCTCACGACCGTGTTGCTGCACAGACCCGAGACCCGGGTGAGCGACGTGATGGAGAAGGATCCGGTCACCTTCGATCCGGAAGACAACGATGAGGCGGCCGCCCGTACCTTCGAGCGGGACGACCTGGTCTCCGCCGCCGTGGTGGATGCCAGGGGCAAACTGATGGGCCGGCTCACCGTCGCCGAGGTGGTGGATCTGGTCTATGAGGAGAGCGATACCGACCTGCGCCGGATGGGGGGGATCAGCGAGGAGGAGGACGTGTTTGCGCCCGTCTCCAAGGCGGTCAAGACTCGCTGGGCCTGGCTCGCCATCAACCTCTGCACCGCCTTCGTGGCGTCGCGGGTGATCGGCCTGTTCGAGCACACCATCTCCCAGCTGGTGGCGCTGGCGGCGCTGATGCCCATCGTCGCCGGCATCGGCGGCAACACCGGCAACCAGACCATCACCATGATAGTGCGGGCGCTGGCGCTGCAGCACATCCAGACCGGCAACGTCTCCTTCCTGCTGTGGCGCGAACTGGGGGTGGCCCTGATCAATGGCCTGGTGTGGGGCGGCACCATGGGGGTGGCCACCTACATCCTCTATCAGGATGCGGCGCTGGGCGCCGTGATGACGCTGGCCATGATGCTCAACCTGCTGGTGGCGGCGCTGATGGGGGTCATCATCCCCATGACCATGAGCCGGCTGGGGCGCGACCCGGCGGTGGGCGCCAGCGTGATGATCACCGCCATCACCGACACCGGCGGCTTCTTCATCTTCCTGGGGCTGGCCACCCTGTTCCTGCTTTAATCCGCTTGGCAATAAAAAGGGAGCCTTTATGGCTCCCTTGTTCATTCAGCGCAGCCGCTACACCCGGTATTTGGCCACCGCCTGGTTGAGCAGCTTGGCCTGCTCGGTCAGGCCGTGACTCGATTTGGCGTTCTCCTCCGCCATCAGACTCGACTCCTGGGCGATGTCACGGATGTTGTTGACGTTGCGGTTCACCTCGTTGGCCACCAGGCTCTGCTGCTCGATGGCGGCGGCAATCTGGGTGCTCATATCCATGATGTGGGTGACGTCCTGGGTGATCTGCTCCAGCAGTTCGCCCGCCATGCTGGCCTGCTCCGAGCTGCTGTTGCCCTGCTCGCGGCAGGTCGCCATCATGCCCACTATGTTGCCGGTCTGCTTCTGCAGCGAGCTGATGATGCCGGCGATCTCCTGGGTCGACTTCTGGGTGCGGATGGCGAGGCTGCGCACCTCGTCCGCCACCACCGCAAAGCCGCGGCCCTGATCCCCCGCCCGCGCCGCCTCGATGGCCGCGTTGAGGGCCAGCAGGTTGGTCTGCTCGGCGATGCCGCGGATCACGTCCAGCACAGAGCCGATGGTCTCGCTCTCCTGCTGCAGCTGGGCCACTTCGCGGGAGGAGTTTTCCAGGTTGTCGGCCAGGGAGCGGATCTGGCCGACGGTGTTCTCCACCGCACTGCGCCCCTCCATCGCCTTGTTGTTGGTGGTCTGGGCATTGTTGGCGGCCTGCTCGGTGTTGCGGGCGATCTCCTCTATGGTTGAGCCCATTTCAGTGGAGGCGGTCGCCACCATGTCGGTCTCCTGCAGCTGGCGGGCCGCCCCCTCACTGGTGCGGCGGACGTTGCCTGAGAGGTGATCCGCCGCCTCGGTCAGGGTGTGCACGCTCTGCTTCACGTCGCCGATGAGGTGGCGAAAACCTCCCAGCATGACGTCCAGGTTGCTCGCCAGCTGCGCCATCTCGTCCGCCCCCTGCAGCTCGATCTTGAGGCGCAGGTCATTGTCCTGCCGGATGCGGTTGACGGTGTCGTTCACCCGCGAGATCGGGCGATCGATGCTGCGGCCCAGCAGCATGCTCATGATGCCCATCAGCACTATGATGACGCCGCCACAGACCAGCATCAGGGTGTTGAGGCGCGAGGTCTGCCGTACCAGCTCGTCGGCGATGTGCTTGTCGACCGCGGCGAACCCTTGCTCGGTCTGGTGCACCAGATCCCGCATCTGGCTGCGCAGCCCTTCCCCCTCATTCAGCCCCAGCACCTGCATCCCCTGCACCAGGGCGATGAAGTCCTGCTTGTACTGCTCGCTGGCCTGCTCCAGCTTGCCGCGTTCAGCCTCCGGCAAGGTTGCCAGCCGCTGCTGGAAATCCTTGTGCAGGGTCTGGAAGCGCTCCAGATACTGGATGTCGGAGCGCAGCATGAAGTCTTTCTCCGCCCGCCGCAGCTGCAGCATGGTGATGAGCAGTCCCTGCTCATCCAGCTGCTTGAGCCCCTCCTCCACCTCGTGCACCGCCGTCCGCAGGCGACCGTAGAGTCCATCTTCCGGCCCCAGTCCGATCTTCTGCTGTTGGACCACCAGCTCGTTGAAGGCCTTGCCATAGGCCTCCATCTGCTGATCCAGCATGGTCAGCTCGCCCTGCACGGCACTCAGGTTGTCCTCCTGGCTCAGGGTCTGGTTGAGCCGGTGAAAGTCAGCCAGCACTTCATTGAAGCGGGCAACGAAGGTCGGATCCTTGCGGATCAGGAAGTCTTTCTCCGCTCGTCGCAGGTTGAGCATGGCGATCTCGAGGCTGTCCACATTGCGCTGGGCCTCGGTCAGATGGCGACTCACCTGGTTGGAGTAGAAAAACAGGCTGCTCAATACCAGCATGGCCACGGCGACCAGCGCGGTATTCAGGATCAATTTATGACGGATGAGCACGATGAACCTCTCACAAACATGGGGTGGCATGCATTGAGCTTATGCAGAAAACGTTATCCCTGTTGTTGTTCAAGGAATATTCATTGAAATGCCAGTCCCACTCCTTATACTGGATCCCACCTGTTTCCAGCGGTGGATTTGACACAATGGAATACAACACTTCAGAACTGTGCGACATCTATCAGGACATGGTGGATGTGCTCGAACCCATGCTCTGCTCCTTCGGCGGCCGCGCCTCCTTCGGCGGCGTCATCACCACAGTCAAATGCTTCGAATCGAACGGCCTGATCCGTGAACTCGTCAAAGAGAACGGCGTTGGTCGGGTATTGCTGATCGATGGCGGCGGCTCCATGCGCCGCGCCCTGATCGACAGCGAGATCGCCACCACGGCGGCGGAGAACGAGTGGGAAGGGATCGTCTGTTACGGCTGCGTGCGCGAGGTCGACATTCTGGAAGATCTGGATATCGGCATTCAGGCGCTGGCGGCCATTCCGGTGGGTGCCGACAGCAAGGACGTAGGCGAGACCGATCTGCCGGTCAACTTCGGCGGCGTCACCTTCCTGCCGGACGACCATCTCTACGCCGATACCACAGGGGTGATCCTCTCCCCCGATGCGCTCGACATCGAGTAAGCAGAGCAGAGTGAGAATGGGAGCCAAGGCTCCCATTTTTTATGCCCGCGTGCTGCCGGACGCGGACAAAAAAAGAGGGCCAGTAAAAACTGGCCCCTTAACTGGAAGCAATGTGAGCAATGTCGTGCCTTCACAAGAAGTCCATCACGTTGGAACGAATGAAGTCTTTCCCGGAAAACAAGGTAACAATAATCATTCTCATTTAACTAAGCAACCCTTATTTGCCATAAATGCAAAAAAATTGACCACCCCGAGGGGTGGTCAATGTCGTCAGGCTTGCCGTGTGGCCGTTTGCAGGCCGCTCAAACCAGCCTCACCCACCAGCTTGCGGCTGAGATAACGCAGTAGCACGCCGTAGAGCGGCACAAACAATCCCAGGCTTATCAGCAGCTTGAACACGTAGTCCACGGTTGCGATCTCGACCCAGTGTTCGGCCATGAAGGGATCCGTGCTGCGCCAGAAGGCGATGGTGAAGAAGGTGATGGTATCCACCAGATTGCCGAACAGGGTGGAGGCGGCCGGTGCCACCCACCAGGCTTTCAGCAGCCGCAGCCGGTTGAACACCACCACGTCCATGAACTGGCCCACCAGATAGGCCATAAAGCTGGCCAGGGCGATACGTGCCACGAACAGGTTGAACTCGGCCAGATTGCCAACGCCCTGGAAGCTGCCCTCGAAGAACAGCACCGACAGCGCATAGGAGATGGCCAGCGCCGGCAACATCACGGTCTGGATGATCTTGCGCGCCAGACCGGCACCGAAGATCCGCACCGTCAGATCGGTGGCCAGAAAGATGAATGGGAAGCTGAAGGCCCCCCAGGTGGTATGGAAGCCGAAGATGGTGATCGGCAGCTGCACCAGGTAGTTGCTGCTGGCAATGATCAGGATGTGGAACAACGAGAGGCGCACCAGCGCCGTCTGGTGCTGAGCAGGGGTCAGATTCATATTGTGACCTTTTTGGTTAATGGGGTTAGGGAACCCATACCGCCACCATTGGCGATAATTGAGGGGCGAGATTATACGCCCCCAAATTGATAGTTCAATCTTTATGCTGTTGGTTGAGGCGCCTGCTCAGCCCTGATGCTGACGGGCCAGCCAGAGCAACACCTCGGCATCGGCCGGCTGCTCCACCGCCAGCCAGCAGCCGCTGTAGTGTTCGTACTCGAGTCGAAAGCGGCTCCCCTCGAACTCCAGCAGCCAGCTGTGACGATCGGCGCCACACTCACGTTCGAGCGCCACCAGCTCCCACTCCTGCAACAGGGCATCGGCCAGGGTTGGAAAACTGTCCCAGTCGAGCGCGGGGTGCTCCAGCGTCACCACCCCGGCCTCCCTGTCTATCTGCGTGATACGCCAGTTCATAGGCTGCTCCTCAACTGCTGCAAGAGAGCTCGCCACCGCAATACCATGCGGGGGACGGAGTGGCGAGATCCTCGTACTCGGGTTGTTCATCATAGGGATGCTGCAGGGCCGCAAACAGCCGCTCGAACGGCGCCATGTCTCCTCGCTCGGCAGCCTCGATCACCCGCTGGGCCAGCGCGTTGCGCAGCACATACTTGGGATTGACCGCATCCATCTGCCCCTTGCGCACAGCATCCTCGCTCCCCTCCCGGGAGAGGCGCGCCCGATAGGCCTCAAGCCACCCTTGCCAGGCGGCAGGGTCAGGCAGCAGGGCCAGCAGGCTGGCGGGCCAATCGCCCTGAACGGTCAGCGCCCCCAGCCGACGCAGGAACAGGTGGTAATCCACCTTGTGCGCCGCCAGCAGCCTGAACAGCTCGCGAAACAGCGCCGGATCCTCCTCTTCCCACACCGCCAGCCCCAGCTTGGCGCGCATCAGCTCGGAATAGTGCAGCATCAGCTGGTGCTCGTACTGAGCCAGGGCCGACGCCAGCGCGTCGCCATCGACGTGACCGGCCAGCGCTTGGGCCAACTTCTGCAGGTTCCAGTAGCCGACCGCCGGCTGCTGATCCAGCGCATAGCGACCACCCGGATCCGAGTGGTTGCAGACAAAGTCCGGCACATAGGCATCGATGAAGCCGTAGGGGCCGTAATCCAGGGTCAGCCCGAGCAGCGACATGTTGTCGGTGTTCATCACCCCGTGGCAGAAGCCTGCCGCCTGCCACTTGGCGATGAGCCGCGCGGTGCGGCGCACCACCTCGGCAAACAGCTCGGCCCCGTTCGCAAGCTCCTGGAAATGATGACGCAGCGCATAGTCGATAAGGGCCGGGATCTTCTCCCCCTGCCCGCTCCAGGCGAAATACTCGAAGTGACCGAAGCGCAGATGACTCGGGGCGGTGCGCAGCACGGTCGCGCCTGTCTCCACCTGTTCGCGGTAAACCGGCTCCTGGCTGCCCACCAGCACCAGTGCCCGGGTGGTGGGGATGCCGAGGGCATGCAGCGCCTCGGAGGCCAGATACTCGCGAATGCTGGATCGCAGCACGGCACGGCCATCGCCGAACCGGGAGAAAGGGGTCTTGCCCGCCCCTTTCAGGTGCAGGTCCCAGCGGCTGCCATCCGGTGCCTGCTGCTCCCCCAGCAGCAGGGCACGGCCATCGCCGAGACGCGGGCTGTAGCCGCCGAATTGGTGGCCCGCATAGACCTGGGCCACCGGCTGCATGCCGGGCAAGGGCTGGCCATGGCCACAGCAGGCCAGCCAGTCGGCATCGCTCACCGCCCCCAGCCCCAGCTCGCCGAGCAGCGCACGGTTGAGGTGCAGCAGGCCGGGAGCATTCAATGGCTGGGGGGCAACGGGCTCGCAGGCCCAGGGCAGTTCGGTGGCAAAAGTGTTGATCAGCTTCATGGTGGTGCGGTTCGTCCCTGCGTATTCTCGTGTCACTCTTTATACCGCCGTCGGCCAGCAGTGGCTAACGGGCGATGCGCTATTTCATTTCAAGGAGAAGAAGATGCAAAGATGGTTGGGCGCCCTGCCCCTGTTGCTGTTGTTGTGGGGGCCGGCCCAGGCGGCCGATGTCGAGGCAGGCAAGACCAAGGCTGCCGTCTGCGCCGCCTGTCATGGGGTCGAAGGCAGAGCCCTTGTCCCCAACTATCCCCATCTGGCGGGACAAAACGCCGCCTATCTGGTGAAACAGCTGAAGGCTTTCAAGGATGGCCGCCGCAAGGAACCTTTGATGGTGCCCTTCATGGCGCCGCTCACCGATGCCGACATGGAGAACCTGGCGGCCTATTACGCCAGCCTGAAATAATTCACGGCGTCCGGATAATGGGCGCCTTCCCCCCTGATGTGCCACTCTCCCGGCCAGAGTCTGCCGGGTCGATGATGCTTCGCTAATCAACCCTAGCGCCGGCAGTAGTCGATGATAAGGTCCATAAAGGCTTCGCCGAAGCGCTCCAGCTTGCGGTGGCCGACGCCGTTGATCGCCAGCATTTCGTCTTCCGTCATCGGCATGAGCTGCGCCATCTCCACCAGGGTCGCGTCGTTGAACACCACGTAGGGCGGCACCTCTTCGTCCTCGGCGATCTGCTTGCGCAGGGCACGCAGCTCCTTGAACAGCCGCTTGTCGTAGTTGGCGTTGTCGAGCAGGCCGCTGCGCTTCTCCTTGCGGCTGGAGATGGGCTGCAGCCGCGGCACCGCCAGTTCCAGCTTCACCTCGCCGCGCAGCACGGGGCGGGCCGCCTCGGTCAGCTGCAACACCAGGTTGCGGGTGATGTTCTGGGTCAGCAGCCCCTTGTGGATCAGCTGGCGGATCACGCTCATCCAGTATTCGTGGCTCTGATCCTTGCCGATGCCATAGGTCGACAGCTTGTCGTGACCGTGATCCTTGATGCGCTGGTTCAGCGAACCGCGCAGCACCTCCACCACATAGCCCACCCCGAAGTTCTGCCCCACCCGCCAGACGCAGGAGAGCGCCTTCTGGGCATCTTCGGTACCGTCATAGCTCTGGGGCGGATCCAGGCAGATGTCGCAGTTGCCGCACGGCTTGTCGTTGTACTCGCCGAAGTAGTTGAGCAGCACCTGACGGCGGCAGGTCTGCGCCTCGGCGAAGGCCGCCATCACGTTGAGCTTGTACTGCTCCACCTGCAGCTGCTGGGGATTCTCGATGTTGTCGAGCAGGCGCCGCACCCGGCCGATGTCGGCGGGATCGTAGAGCAGCAGCGCCTCCGCCGGGGTGCCGTCGCGGCCGGCCCGGCCTGTCTCCTGGTAGTAGGATTCGATGTTCTTGGGGATGTCGTAGTGCACCACGAAGCGCACGTTGGGCTTGTCGATGCCCATGCCAAACGCCACCGTCGCCACCACTATCTCGATGTCATCCTTGAGGAAGGCCTCCTGGGTCTGCTGGCGCAGCTCGAGGGGCAGGCCGGCATGATAGGGAGCTGCCTTGCAGCCGTGACGGGAGAGCCGCTCGGCCACCTCCTCCACCCGGTTGCGGCTGGAGCAGTAGACGATGCCGCAGTTGCCCTTTTGGCTCTGCACATAGCGCAGCAGCTGCTCGGCCGCCTTGAACTTCTCCACTAGGCTGTAGCGGATATTGGGCCGGTCGAAACTGGCGGTGTGGATAAAGGGATCGTTCAGTTCCAACCGGTGCAGCATGTCGCTGCGGGTCGCCTCGTCGGCGGTGGCGGTGAGCGCCACCACGGGCACCTGGGGAAACCACTGCTTGAGCCGCCCCAGCGCCGCATACTCCGGCCGAAAATCGTGCCCCCACTGGGAGACGCAGTGCGCCTCGTCGATGGCGAACAGGCCGAGGGGCAGCTCCGCCAGCCGGTCCATGAATTCGTGCTGCAGCAGGCGTTCGGGGGAGACGTAGACGATTTTTATCTCGCCACGCCGCATGGCGGCAAAGTTCTGGATCATCTCCTCCCGGCTCAGGGCCGAGTTGATGTAGACCGCCGCCACCCCGTTGGCGCGCAGGCTGTCCACCTGATCCTTCATCAACGAAATGAGGGGGGAGACCACTACCCCGAGCCCGGGCCGCAGCAGCGCAGGGATCTGGTAGCAGAGCGACTTGCCGCCGCCTGTGGGCTTGAGCACCAGCGCATCGCGCCCCGCCACTATCTGCTCGATGATCTCGAGCTGACCCGGCCGAAACTGCTGATAGCCGAACACCGCCTGCAACAGGGCAAGGGGGTTCTCTGGCTGAGGGTCAGGCAGGGTTTCGGCAATGACGGTCATGGGCTCTCCTTTGGGGTCGCCATTCTAAAGCAGCCGCCGCCCACAATAAACCTGCCATTGCGACTGTTAAGGAAGTGTTGCAGACTGGCTGGAGTTTTTACTCGGCTATGCCGACAGGGATTGGACTCAAGGAATGAAACAGATGCTCAAGAAGATGGCGCTCAGTGGCATTGCCAACCTGTTCGCCGAGAGGATGCCCTTCAACAGGCTGATCGGCATGCAGGTCACCCACTACGACTTCGACAAGGTGGAGCTGCGCATCAAGATGGAGGAGAAGCTGATCGGCAATCCCTTCCACAACATACTGCACGGCGGCGTCACCGCCAGCCTGCTCGACGTGGCCGGCGGCATGATAGTCGCCGCCTCCTGCATCGACGAGCTGGAAGACTTCTCCCCCAGCTATCTCAAGGAGCGCTTCTCCCGCCTCGGCACCATCGATCTGCGGGTGGACTATCTGCGGCCGGGGCGCGGCAACGAGTTCATCGCCACCGCCCACATCATCCGGGCCGGCAGCAAGGTCGCGGTTGCCCGCATGGAACTGCACAACGAAGAAGGGACTCATATCGCCTTCGGTACCGGCACCTACCTGGTGGGCTGAGCCCGCTCATTGCATAAAAACAGCGCTGCTAATCTGATTTTAATCATTAGAAACCTTACCCCCTCTGCCGCCACCGGGTTCATACTGAAAGTCGGGATTGTGTGCAGAAGGAGGATTGCAGGCGATGAGTGCGAAACTGGCCACCAAACCATCCAGAGCCTTGTTGAGGCAGCTCGAGTCCATGCTCGACGAGGTGCAGACACCCGAGTGTCGCCACTGGCTGGAACAGGAGCTTGAGGGATACTCTCTCTGTTCGCCCCTGCCCTGGTATCGCATCATAGCCTGTCGGCAACGCGGTCACTTCTTGGATCTGAAGACGGGAAAATACCTGACCTGTCACATCAACAGTCAAACGCTAAGCCAACGCGATCTGGCCCAGATTCAGTTCATCTATGCCCGTGAACCCGCCGCCCACTATTTGCTGCAACGCAATTCCGGTATTGAGCCCTGGCCAGAACAGCTGCTGGAAGATTATCAGGAGCAGCTGATCCCTGGCCATCTGTGCCTGCAAGCCTGGCATGAGCCCGTGTCTTCATTACGCGAACAACTGATGGAGGGAATAAAACATTTCATTAGTGAGTACCCCAAGCATGCGGCCTTGCAACCTCAACACAGCTTCAAGGCATTGCGGCATCAGCACTGGCATATCTAACAGGCGCCTGGCGCGCAAGGAGGGCACCATAGACAGAACCCAACGAGAGATTGCCACAATCTAGAGTGCCGGAGTCAGGATCAGACTCCACCCTGGGCCACCGAGCGGTGGCCCTTTTATTGTCTGGTTGTCTTGCACAGAACAACCCAACAAGCGAGACAGCGAGACAGCGAGACAGCGAGACAGCGAGACAGCGAGACAGCGAGACAGCGAGACAGCGAGACAGCGAGACAGCGAGACAGCGAGACAGCGAGACAGCGAGA
>NZ_JBGLRF010000014.1:0-77085 GCF_041403085.1 Aeromonas sp. S8(2024)
TAGTTCAGTCGGTTAGAATACCGGCCTGTCACGCCGGGGGTCGCGGGTTCGAGTCCCGTCCGCTCCGCCACTACTTAAGAAGCCCAGTCGAAAGACTGGGCTTTTTTTCGTTTCCGACACCGTCCTTATTTCCCCCGAATTGCCTCTTTTTCCTCACGCGACTCAGTAAAACACGCAGAGCCAGACGGTGGTCATGTCGGGATGGGTCCACTCGACCCTGTGCTTCTGGCGGGCAGGGATATTGATGTGATCTCCCGGCCCCAGCTGGACCAGCTGCTGTTGCTGAGTTTGCGGATCGATGAACAGCAGGCTGGCTTCACCCTGCACCACCAGGATCCACTCATGTTCGTCCTGATCGTACCATTCACCGGGGGCCGTCTGATGGCCGTGGGAGAGAATGCGCTCGATCCTCAGGTGATTGGTGCTGACCAGATCCTGAAAGAGTTCGGTGGGGAGTGGCGAGGGGATATCGTTCAGCAGATTGCGGGTGTGCATGGGTATCTCCCGTCTGGCGGCGTGAAGGGTTACCTGCAGTATAGGTGGGTCGTTTACGCTCGCAGGGGAAGAGGGGCTGCCTGAACCCGTCATATCTGTGCCCGAACGAGAACGTTCCCTGTGATTTTGATGAAAAAATCAGGGAAATCGCTGCAATCCGGATAAATTCTTGCTATTTTGCGCGCCATTCACGCAAACGATTTCCTTCACACTTTCAGGATTAGTTATGGCAAAGCAAGATATGGCCGCCCAATCAGGGAATGGCGGCTTTCTGGACTCTTATTTTTCCATTTCTGCGCGCGGCAGCAGCGTGCGTCAGGAGCTGGTCGCAGGGCTGACCACCTTCCTGGCTATGGTCTACAGCATCATAGTGGTGCCGAACATGTTGGGTGCTGCTGGCTTTGAGCAGGGGCCGGTGTTTGTGGCGACCTGTTTGATCGCCGCTTTCGGCTCCCTGCTGATGGGGCTGTGGGCCAAGCTGCCGATGGCCATCGGTTGCGCCATCTCCCTCACCGCCTTTACCGCCTTCAGCCTGGTGCTGGGGCAGGGGCTGAGCATTCCGGTGGCGCTGGGCGCCATCTTCCTGATGGGTGTGCTGTTCACCCTGATCAGTGTCACCGGTGTGCGCCAGTGGATCCTGGACAACCTCCCCTCCGGCATCGCCCACGGCACCGGCATCGGTATCGGCCTGTTCCTGCTGCTGATCGCCACCAACGGTGTCGGCATGGTGATCAAGAACGAAGGAGCCGGTCTGCCGGTACAACTGGGTGAAGTGACCGCTTTCCCGGTCATCATGACGGTGCTGGGTCTGGCCGCCATCTTTGGTCTGGAGCGTCGCAAGGTGCCGGGCGGCATCCTGATGGTGATCATCGCCATCTCCATCCTCGGCCTCATCTTCGACCCGAAAGTGACCTGGCAGGGCTTCTTCGCCATGCCGAGCCTGACGGGCGAGAAGGGCTCTCTGGTAGGCAGCATGGATCTGCTGGGTGCCCTCAATCCGGTGGTTATCCCTACTGTGTTGGCGCTGGTGATGACCGCGGTGTTTGATGCCACCGGCACCATCCGTGCCGTAGCTGGCCAGGCGGGCCTCATCAACGAGCGTGGCCATATCATCAGTGGCGGCAAGGCATTGACTGCCGACTCCGTCAGCAGCATGGTGGCAGGCGCCGTCGGTGGCGCACCGGCTGCCGTCTACATCGAGTCCGCCGCAGGCACTGCCGCCGGCGGCAAGACGGGTCTGACCGCCACCCTGGTCGGCGTGCTGTTCCTGCTGATGATCTTCCTCTCGCCGCTGAGCTATCTGGTACCGGCATATGCCACCGCACCGGCGCTGATGTACGTCGGTCTGCTGATGCTGGGCAATGTCACCAAGCTGGACTTCAACGACTCGGTCGATGCGCTCTCCGGCATGCTGTGCGCCGTCTTCATCGTGCTCACCTGCAACATAGTCACCGGCATCATGCTGGGCTTCGTGGCGCTGGTGATCGGCCGCCTGTTTGCCGCCGAGTGGAAGAAGCTCAACATCGGCACCGTCATCATCGCCGTGGCGCTGGTCGTTTTCTATGCCGGTGGTTGGGCCATCTAACCCGTCAGCTTATTGCTGTTGTAGCGAAGGGCCCCTGCGGGGCCCTTTTTGTTGGCTGTGAGACGGCTAACAGTTTTCCTCTTATTTGCTCTGCGCTGTTTCAGATTGAAACGCCAACCTCTCTTCTGCTGTTTCAAATCCGAACCAAACCGCCCGTCATTTTTATCCTCTTTTCTGCCGTTAGACTGGCTCCATCAACCATTTGCCCACCCGAGCGGTGGCAAGCCAAGGAGTGAGCCATGAAGAAACTGATCAATGCCGTCGATGCCGTGGTCCGTGAACAACTGATGGGGATGGCCGCCGCCCACCCCGAGCTCAAGGTGCGTATCGAGCCCCACTTCATCACCCGTGCCGATGCTCCCGTGATGGGCAAGGTGGCGCTGGTTTCCGGCGGTGGCAGCGGCCACGAGCCGATGCACGGTGGCCTGGTGGGCAAGGGGATGCTGGATGGTGCCTGCCCCGGCGAGATTTTCACCTCGCCGACTCCGGATCAGATGTATGAGTGCGGTCAGGCGGTCGACGGCGGTGTTGGCGTGCTGTTTCTGGTGAAGAACTACACCGGCGACGTGCTCAACTTCGAGACTGCGGTCGAGCTGCTGCACGGTGACGGGGTCAAGGTGGGCTTCGCCCTCATCGATGACGATGTGGCGGTGAAAGACAGCCTCTATACCGCCGGTCGCCGTGGCGTTGCCACGACCGTGCTGTGCGAGAAACTGGTCGGTGCCGCCGCCGAGGCGGGCTACGATCTGGCGCGCTGCGAGGCGCTGGCCCGTCGCGTCAACAACCAGAGCCGCACCATAGGGGTAGCCATGCATGCCTGCACAGTTCCCGCTGCCGGCAAGCCCTCTTTCACCCTGGCGGACAACGAGGTGGAGTTCGGCGTCGGCATCCACGGCGAGCCGGGCATCGAACGTCGCCCCTTCAACGACCTCAATGCCCTGGTGGACGACATGTTCAAGGAGCTGGTCGACAACACCCCCTATGGCCGCACCCTGCGCCACTGGGACAGAGCCTCCGGCAGCTGGCAGGAGGAGCACACCTTCATCGAGCCGTTCAACAAGGGCGACCGGGTCATCGCGCTGGTCAACAGCCTCGGCGGCACCCCCATCTCCGAGCTCTACGGCGTCTATGGCCGCCTCGCTACCCTGTGCGAAGAGGCGGGCATCCATCTGGTGCGCAACCTGATCGGCCCCTACTGCACCTCCCTCGACATGACCGGCATCTCCATCACCTTGCTCAAGGTGGATGACGAGCTGATGACCCTGTGGGATGCCCCCGTTCACACCCCCGCCCTGCGTCGCGGCTGCTGAGGAATATTCATGTTAAGCAAGCATCAAATCGTCAACTGGCTGCTCGACTGCGAGCACATCTTCACCGAGCAGCGTGACTACCTCACGGCGCTGGATACCGACATCGGCGACGGCGACCACGGCCTCAACATGCAGCGCGGTTTCGCCAAGGTGGCAGAGAAGCTGCCGGCGGTGGCAGACAAAGACATCGGCCAGGTGCTGAAAACTACCGGCATGACCCTGCTCTCCTCGGTCGGCGGCGCCAGCGGCCCGCTCTACGGCACCTTCTTCATCCGGGCCGCGGCGAGCAGCGACGCCTGCCAGAGCCTGACCCTCGGCCAGCTTGGCAAGATGCTGAGCGACGGGGTGGAGGGGATCGTCTCCCGCGGCCGCGCCGAGCCGGGTGACAAAACTATGTGCGACGCCTGGTGGCCGGCCCTGGCCGCCCTGCAGCAGGCGGAGCAGCAAGGCTTGCCGCTGCCCGAGGCGCTGGACAAGGCGGTGGCGGCCGCTGCCGCCGGCACCGAGGCCACCATCCAGATGCAGGCCCGCAAGGGGCGCGCCAGCTATCTTGGCGAGCGCAGCATCGGCCATCAGGATGCCGGGGCCACCTCGACCCTGCTGCTGCTGACCGCCCTGCGCGACAGAGCGAGGTTGTAAACATGATCGGAATCGTAGTGGTCTCTCACAGCGCCCAGCTTGCGGCCGGCTTGAAAGCGCTGGCCGACCAGCTGGGCAGCCCGGCAAAACTGCTGCTGGCGGCCGGAGTCGATGACCCCGACCACCCCATCGGCACCGACGCCATCGCCGTGATGAGTGCGATTGAAGAAGCTGATGACGGCAGCGGCGTGCTGGTGCTGATGGACTTGGGCAGCGCTCTCCTGAGCGCCGAGACCGCCCTCGAACTACTGCCCCCCGAGCTGGGCGCCCGGGTACGGCTCTGCCCGGCCCCGCTGGTCGAGGGCACCCTGGCCGCCGTGGTGGCGGCCGGTTCCGGCCTGACGCTGGATGAGGTCGCCGCCGAGGCGCTGGGGGCCCTTGGCCCGAAACAGGCGATGCTGCCGGGCAAGGCGGAGCCGCAGGCCGTTGAAGCCGCTCCAGCCCCTGACGACGGCTGGCTGCGCTGCGAAGTAGTGGTGGACAATCCCCACGGCCTGCACGTGCGCCCCGCCGCCCGCCTGGTGGCCGCCCTCAAGCCCTTTGCCGCCGAACTCAAGCTGCAGAAGGGGGACAAAGAGGCCAATCCCCGCAGCCTGACCCGACTCACCATGCTCGATGTGCGCCAGGGGGACACGCTCACCCTGCTGGCACGCGGGGAGGATGCCGAGGCCGCCTTGGCCTGCTTCCAGCAGCTGGCTGCGGAGCGCTTCGGCGACTGACGCCACTGTTTCAAGGCGCTGCACTCGCTTGCTGAGCCGGTGCAGCCCCATTCAAGACGAAGGACTCCCCGGCACTGCCGCCCCTTCGCCTCCTTTAGTTTCAAAAGAAGTCTTACGAAATAAAGAGAGAGGGATAAAATATGGACCGCATCATCATCAGCCCCAGCAAATACGTGCAAGGCAACGGGGCCCTCGCCAATATCGGCAACTACGTCAAAGCGCTCGGCAGCAAGCCACTCATTCTGGCCGACGCCTTCGTCACCAAGCTGGTTGGCGATACCGTGGCCACCAGTTTCCACGGCGCCGGTATCAAGCCGGAGTTCGACTGCTTCAACGGCGAGTGCTCCCGCCCCGAGATCGACCGTCTGCTGGCCCGCTGCAAGCAGACCCCGTTTGACGTCATCATCGGCATCGGCGGCGGCAAAACGCTGGATACCGCCAAGTCGGTCGCCTTCTACCAGAAGGTGCCGGTGGTCATAGTACCCACCATCGCCTCCACCGATGCCCCCACCAGCGCGCTGGCGGTCATCTACACCCCGGAAGGACAGTTCAGCGAATACCTGATGATCCCGACCAACCCCAACATGGTCATCATGGATACCGGCGTGGTCTCCCGCGCTCCGGTGCGGCTCTTGGTCTCCGGCATGGGGGATGCGCTCTCCACCTACTTCGAGGCGCGCGCCAACAAGGTCTCCGGCTGCCAGACCATGGCCGGTGGCGCCTCCACGCTGGCGGCGCAGGCCATCGCCGAGCTCTGCTACCAGACCCTGCTGGCCGATGGCTACAAGGCCAAGCTGGCGGTGGAGCAGGGGCTCTGCACCAAGGCGGTGGAGAACATCATCGAGGCCAACACCTATCTGAGCGGTATCGGCTTCGAGAGCAGCGGTCTGGCCGCCGCCCACGCCGTTCACAACGGCCTGACCCAGCTGGCCGAGTGTCACCACCTCTACCACGGTGAGAAGGTGGCATTCGGTACCCTGGTGCAGCTGGTGCTGGAGAACGCGCCCATGGCGGAGATCGAAACCGTGTTGGGTTTCTGCCGCTCCATCGGCCTGCCCACCAACCTGCATATGATGGGGGTCAAGGAGCTGGACATGGCGCGCCTGATGGAGGTGGCCAAGGCCTCTACCGCGGAAGGGGAGACCATCCACAACATGCCGTTCAAGGTCACCGCCGAGGATGTGCTGGCGGCCATCGTCACCGCCCACCAGCTGGGGTTGTAATGACCAGCCAGCTTGCCATAGAAAAGGCCCCGCATCTGCGGGGCCTTTTTCATGTTCAGCGAACCGATATGTAGTGGCTCGGGCCGGCGTCAGCCGTGATAGTCGGCAGGATCGATCTCGAGCAGCTTGAGCCGCCGCCAGAGGGTGGTGCGGCTGATGCCAAGATGCTGGGCCATCTGGCTCACCTGCCCCTTGCAGGCGTGGGCGCAGCGCAAAATGGCCTGGCGCTCCAGCTCGGCCAGGGTGAGCAGCGGCTGCCCCACCACCTCGTCCGCCACCCGCTGATAGCCGTGGCGAATGGCCGCGGGCAGCGCCTCCGGCGGGATCGGCCCCTGACCGGCATGAAGCAGTGCATGCTCGATGGCGCTGCGCAGCTCCCCGAGATTGCCGGGCCAGGGGTAGGCGAGCAGGCAGTCGAGGGCCGCCGGGCTGAACTGGCGCACCGGCTCGCGCCCCTGCGCAGCCAGCTGCTGGCTGATGAGGCCGGGCAGATCGGCGGCGCGCTCGCGCAGGCCTGGCAGCCACAGCTCGCACGCCTGCAGGGCATAGAGCAGCTGGCGGCCGAAGTGCCCCTCCTGCACCTTCTGCTCCAGCGGGGCGCTACTGGTGGCGATGATCCGCACCTTGAGCGGCAGGATACGGGCCGAGTCGAAGCGCTGAAGGCGACCGGTCTTGAGCAGTTGCAGCAGCGCCGCCTGCATGGGGGCAGAGAGGCACTCCACCTGCTCCAGCACCAGCGTGCCGCCGTGGGCCAGCTCGAACTTGCCGGCCCGCTCCTGTCCGGCCTCATCGGAGCCCATCAGCTCCAGCGCCATCCGCTCGCTCGGCAGGGCCTGACAGTTGAGGGTGATGAGCGGCCCGGCGGCCCGTTCGCTGCCGAAGTGGATCGCCTCCGCCAGCTGGGCCTTGCCCACCTCCTCCTCGCCGCGCAGCAGGATGGGGCCCGGGCTTTGGGCCGCCTGCCGGGCGTAACGCAGCAGCTTGCGCATGGCGCTCGATTCGCCCACCAGCGCCGACAGCTCGGGCACCGTCTGGCGCAGCTGATGAATGGCCCGCAGCCGATCGACCGGGTGCAGCAGGGCGATAAAACTGACCCCGTCCGGCCCGGGCAGCGGCTTGAGGCTCACCAGCGCACTGATGAACTCCGCCTCTTGCCTGCCCACCCGCTCCAGCGTTACCTCCACGTGGCTCAGGGTGGTCTGCCCCTTGATGGCGAGCTGCAACCGCTGGGGCAGCAGCAGGTGCTGCTCCAGCGGTTGGCCGAGGCAGAGCGCCGGATCGAGCCGCAGCCGATTGGCCGCCAGCGCGTTGAGGTAGCGCAGCCGGCCCTGCGGATCCCAGGCCAGTACGCCGTCATCCATGCCATCCAGCAGGGCGTAGAGCTCGCTCAGGTGGTGCTGGGACTCCTGCATCAGGGTCTCCATCTGCAGCAGGTGGGCCAGCTCGCGCCCGGCGCTGACGGTGAGCGCCAGATCGCCGGCGCTCGCCTCCTCCACCTTGCAGGTCAGCGCCATGATGGCGACCTGACGGCCGTTGCTGTTGTAGACCGGGCTGGCGCAGCAGTGCCAGGGGTGCAGGGTCTGGTTGAAGTGCTGGGGGCCGCTGACGCAGAGCGGCACTCCCTCCAGCGCCGCCAGATTGATGGCATTGGTGCCGATGCGCCCCTCGCTGAAGAAGGCGCCGGGGCCAAACCCCAGCGTCGCCAGCTCACGCAGGGTGTCGGGGTGGCCGGTCTGGGCCAGCAGGCAGCCGCTCTCGTCGGTGAGCAGCAGGGCGCAGGGGCGCCCCTCCATGAATTCGTAGAGATCCTCGAGTGCCATCTCGCCGGTGGTGAGCAGGTCGCGCTTGCGCTGGCGCAGGCTCTGCAAGGTCTGCCCCTTGGCGCTGTGGGGCGGATGCCAGAGGGTGGCGCTGGTCTGGTGGGCGCAGCGCAGCCAGGAGGCTTGCAGATAGTCAGGCCAGGCCCGGGCTGGCGGCATGGAGGCGGACAGGATGGTCACGACAAGATCCGGCAAAGAGACGAACGCCCATTTAACCACCCTTGCCGGCCCGATTCAGTGACCTGCCTCAGAGGGATGGCAAACCATTCTCGGCGGGAGCGGAGTCGGCAAACTGCAACTCAAGCCAGCGACAGAAGGCGCGGCACTCCGGCATGGTCTCGCTCTCCTGATGTACCAGCAGATGCCACTGTGGCCCCTTGACCCTGTGGGTGGAGAGCGGCAACAGCTGCCCCTGCTGACGGGCGGGATGGGAGAGCCGCTCGCTCACCAGGGCGATGCCGAGCCCCTGACAGGCGGCGTCCAGCAAGAGGCCGGGATCGGAGAAGTTGAGGCCCCGGGTCTGCAGATGCAGATCTTCTCCGCCCTTGAGGATCCAGTGATGCCAGTCCAGCTCCCGCTCCCCGTGCAATGTGGTGCGCTCTGCCGCCGGCAACGCCAGCACGGCGGGGGCGGCCACCGGCAGCAGGCGGTCTGCCAGCAGCAGCTGGTGGCGGCACTCGGCCTGGGGGGCCAGATCCCAGCGCAAGGCAAGATCGATGGTCTGCTCGGCCATGTCGGGCTCTTCGTCGCTGGTGAACAGCCAGAGATCGACCTCGGGATGGGCGCGATGAAACGCCCCCAGCCGCGGCAGCAGCCAGTGGCGGGCGATGGCTGTGCTGGTGTTGAGCACCAGCTGGTTGGGTTTGCGGTACTGCTCCAGCCGCTGGATCCCCATCGCCAGCTGCAACAGCACGCTCTGGGTGGTTTCCAGCAGATCCTGCCCCGCATCGGTGAGGGTGACCGAGCGCCCCTGCCGGTGAAACAGCGGCTGGCCCAGCAGCTCTTCCAGCGAGCGGATCTGCTGGCTGATGGCTGACTGGGTCAGGTGCAGCTCCTGCGCCGCCTGATGAAAACTGCCGAGCCTGGCCGCCGCCTCAAAGCCCCGCAGCACGTTGAGCGGGGGCCACTGTTTGAACACCATTGATTAGCTCCACTTATCACTTTTACGGAAAATTGATCGTTTGTTCGCCACCCATGCGACAGATAGTCTACTACTCAACGCAATTTGATTAACAGCGCTTGTCATTTTCGGCCACTCATCGACGGTCAAGAGCGCAATCATCCAAGGAGTTTTTCATGTCATCCCGACGCAACGTCTTGAAACAGCTGGCCGCCATTGGCGCGCTGGCCGGGCTCGGCAACCTGCCGGGCAAGGTCAGTGCAGCCAGCAACAACGCAGGTGAAGATACCGCCACCAGCGGCGAGCCGTTCCATATGCCCGATGAGGCCGCCCCCCAGACCCGGGTCTGGGTCGCCTTTGCCGCCAGCGCGGATATCTGGGGTCGTGATTACCAAGAGGTGCAGGCGACCATAGGCCGGCTGGTGCAGGCCATGGTGCCCTATACCCAGGTAAACGTGCTCTGCCGCGCAACCGAACAGGCGCTGGCCCGCCAGCTCTGCGGCGAGCAGAACACCCGCTTTGTCGTCGCCGAGCTGGACGACATCTGGCTGCGCGATACCGGCGGCGTCTTCGTCCAGAACGGCGAAGGGGCGCTGGGGCTGGTGGATTTCAACTTCAACGGCTGGGGTGACAAGCAGGAGCACGAGCAGGATGCGGGGGTGGCCGAGCTGGTCAGCCAGCAGGCCAGCGCCCGTTATCTGCGGAGTAAGCTGACCGGTGAGGGGGGCGGCATCGAGGTGGATGGCAACGGCACCGCCATCCTGACCGAGAGCTGCTGGCTCAACAACAACCGCAATCCGGGGGTGAGCAAGGCGCAACTGGAGGCGGAGCTGAAGGCCAATCTGGGGCTGCGCAAAATCATCTGGCTGCCCGGCATCAAGGGCAAGGACATCACAGATGCTCACGTCGACTTCTACGCCCGCTTCGTGCGCCCCGGGGTGGTGGTGGTCAATCTGGACAACGACCCGCACTCCCACGACTACGAGGTGACCCGCCGGCACCTGGCCATCCTCAAGCAGGCCACCGATGCGGACGGCAACAAGCTGGAGCTGCATGTGCTGCCACCACCGCTGGACGGGCGGGACAACCGCTTTAGCCGCAGCCGCGATTTTGCCGCCGGCTATATCAACTATCTGCCGATCAATGGCGCCGTCATCGCCCCCGAGTTTGGCGACAAGGCCGCCGATAGCTACTGCCACGAGCTGCTGACCCGCCTCTACCCCGGCCGCGAAATCGTGCAGATCAACATTGACCCGGTCGCCGCCGGTGGCGGCGGCATTCACTGCATCACCCTGCACCAGCCAGCCTGATACTCCCTTGCCATGAGCTGACGGGGCGCTTCGGCGCCCCTGTTTTCCTCTCAGCAGTCCTCAGATCCCTGTCATGCCGATCTCGTCCAACTGCACATGGGCGGGTTGACGCAGGGTGTAGAGCACGGCCTCGGCCAGATCCCCGACCTGCAACCAACCGGGTTTGCGCTCATCAGCACAGGCCGGTGGTGGCACCTGGACCAGGCCGGGACAGAGGGTGTGAACCCGAATGCCCTGATGCTGGACTTCTTCCCGCAGCGCCTTGGCAAACCCCAAGACGGCAAATTTGGCGGCGCAGTAGACGCTGGCCCTCGCATAGCCGTTTTTGGCGGCCTGGGAGGCGATGTTGATGATGGTGCCGTGGCGTCGAGACAGCATGTCCGGCAGGCAAACCTGGGTCAGCAGGAAGCTGCCCTTGGCGCAGGTGTCCATCACTCTGTCCCACTCCGATTCCGGCAGATCCTGCACCAGATAATCGCTGCCGACCCCGCTGTTGTTGACCAGCAGATCGATGGGGCCGAGCAGTGCGCTGGCCCGGGCATGCTGGGCTCGAACCTGGGGAGCATCGCAGACATCCAGCACCAGAGGCAGGACTCTTACCCCATATTGCGTCGAGATGCGGGCAGCCTCTTGCTCCAGCAGGGCGTGGCGGCGGGAGGCCAGCACCAGCTCCACCCCTTCCCGAGCCAGCGCCTCGGCGATGGCCAGCCCAATGCCGCTTGCGCCGCCGCTGATCAGGGCGCGGGTTGCTCTCAGTTTGTTCATCTGTTGTTCCTCCTGAATGGTGGCGCCATTGTGGTGGGCGGCAGCGAGAGGGAACAGGGGGAGAAAGGGGTTGGCTCGAACCTTGGTTCGGATTTGGCGGAAAACGTTCGAACTTTGGTTCTGTGCCGGCACAAGGCCTTGCTCTTTGGCTCTTGTCTTTAAAACAACAACGCCGCCCTCTCTGGCGGCGTTTGACCTTATGACAGTGCCTTGTCATGAGGTGGGGCGTCTACTTTGTCACCGGTAGGGTGGTCACCCTCCTTGATCCAGGCATCCAGCAGGGTGTAGCCCACCGCCAGCACCACGGGGCCGATAAAGAGGCCGATGATCCCCATCGCCAGCAAGCCGCCGATAACCCCCACCAGAATGAGGATGAGCGGCAGGTCTGCACCGCGCTTGATCAGGAAGGGGCGCAGGAAGTTGTCCATGGTGCCCGCCAGCAGCGACCAGACCAGCAGGAAGGTGCCCCAGGTGGTGTCGCCGCTCCAGTAGAGGTAGCCGACGCAGGCCAGCAGCACCGGGAAGGGGCCGATCTGGGCGACGATCAGCAGGAACATCACCACCACCAGGATCATGGTGTAGGGGATGCCGGCAATCAGCAGACCGATACCGGCCACCGAGGATTGCACCAGGGCGGTCACCACGACCCCCATGGCCACGGCGCGGATCGCCTGTGAAGCGAGCACGGTGGCGTTGTCGCCGCGCTCGCCGGCCAGCCGGTGGGCGAAGCGGCGAATGCCGGTCGCCACCACTTCACCCGAGTGGTAGAGCAGGCCGCAGATGCCGACAGTCAGCAGGAAGTGGACGAATAGCAGCCCCAGATTGCCCGCCTGGGAGGCGAGCCAGCGGGCAGTCTGGCCGAAGTAGGGGGCCAGCTTGGCGAACAGCACCTGACCACCGCTCGCCAGGATCTGCTGCCAGAAGTCGTAAAGCTTGCCGCCCACCAGTGGCACCTGCTGCAGCCAGAGCAGCTCGGGGGGCGGGGAGTGGCTGATGGTGGTGCCCAGCTCGATCAGCATGGGGGCCTTCTCCGCCACGTTGGCCAGCGCCATGAAGAGCGGGATGACGAACATCAGCAGCAGCACCAGGGTCATGAAGAGGGCCGCCAGGGCGCGCTTGCCCCACAGCAGGCGCTGCACCATCAACATCAGCGGCCAGGTGGCGATGGTGATCATGGTGGCCCACACCAGCGCGGGCAGGAAGGGGCGCAGCACCATGAAGCAGGAGACGATGAGGAGGCTGATAAATAGCACTCCCAGGGTTATCTTGGCTAAATCCACTTTTTTCATATTCATAGCAATCCCTTGTCAGGGCCTGGGCCCTTGGGTAGCGGGTCATTATTCACGAGAGAGAGTATCCACCAGAGACCGGCGCTCAACCAGAGCCCCAGGCAACAATAAAGCAGCCACTGGCCGAGCAGAATGAGCCAGGAGCTGGTCAGCCAGAGCGGCAGCGCCCACCACAATGCCCCCAGCGGCAGGCCACCGAGCAGGGCCAGCAAGGGGAGGCGCCAGCCGGCCTGCACCGTGCGCGGCAGCGGCAACAGCATGCCGAGGGTCAGCCCCAGGCTGAAGGTGGCCAGGCCCGCCAGTGCCGAGGATTGGCTCCACCCGGCGGCCAGCGTGCAGGCGAGGGTCAGCCCGGCCCAGCTCCACGACTTGGCCGCCAGGTTGGCGAGGCGAGGATGCAGGGCCAGCAGCAGGGCGCCAAGCAGCAGGCCGGCCGCCACATCCGACAGGAAGTGAACCCCGAGCCAGACCCGGGCCAGCCCGGTCAGGGTGGCCAGCAGCAAGGCCAGGGCGGCGCTGCGCCAGGGGTTGGCGGGCCAGCAGGGTCTCAGCAATACGCCCCAGAACAGCAGCGCAGAGGCGGCGTGGCCGCTCGGCATGCCGAAGCCCTGGGCGCTGCCCTGTGCCAGGGCGGGGTCGAGGTGGAGGGGTCTGGGCCAGCCAATCCCCTCCTTGGCCACTTGCACCAGCAGGGTGAGGGTCAGCATGGCCAGCAGCAGTTGGCGCACCCGGGGCCAGCCCAGCCAGGGCAGCAGCAAGGGTAGCAGGGCAAGCTGAAAGGCGGCTGAACCGAACAGGTTGCTGACCTCGAGCCAGCGCACCTGGGCACCGAGCCAGGTCTGCAGCTGGTGGATCAGCGGGACTTCCATTTGGTGCAGTGCATTGCCTTCACCACGAAAATCGGGCAGCCACAGCACAGGGCTGTCGGGCATGGTGGCCAGTTGGGGGGCCAGCCAGTCGAGCTGGGCCGGGAAACGGCGTTGATCATCCGGCAACCGGGCCGGCGCGATCAGCCTGGCGTTGAGGATCTCGCCGCCCAGATTGGGGGCCTGCAGCAGGGAGACGAAGCCAGAGCCGGTCTGTGCGCGGATGGGCTCCAGAGTTTCACAGGCAAACAACAGGGCGCGCTGCCATGGCCCCAGCTCGGCGACGACCCTGCCCCGCAGACCGGTCTCTTCATACAGCTCCCGCAGCGCCGCCTGTTGCGGCGTCTCTCCTTCATCTATGTAGCCACCGGTCAGGCTGTAGCGGGAGGAGACCCTGTCCTGCACCAGCAACAACTGCTGCTGGTGCTTGACCACGCAGACGGCCGCCGTCGGGGCGGCAAGGAGGGGCGGTGACGACAGCAGGAGGCAGAGCAGCAAAAAACAGTGGCGCAACATGAAGGCCTGACCGATAGGGGGTGATGGACACAAGCGTCACAGAAATCAGATAGTTGGGCAATGGTTTGTGGCCGGGCGCCGGGGCCGGGCCGGCGTGGCAAGCGGGCGACCCGGCGCGCAAGGATTGCCGTGGGGTAAGGCAGTCCCTAGTATTGGCAGCTATGTTATTTCCATGCAGCAAACCTTGGGACCTTCCATGAAACAGTTTGGTTTTTTTCTGGGCATCGCCATCGGTGTCATCCTGATCCTGTTCGGCAGCATCGTCATCTTCCAGGCCCTGCCTGCCGCGCTGGACGTGCTGGAGATGCCGAGCCGCATCCCCTTCGTGCGCGAGGTGTACACCTGGCTGATGACCAGTGCCAGCGGCCTGACCGGCCAGCTGGAGCAGAACTTCCTGGAGGCGTTCCAGACCGTGCTCAAGCTGATCCTGCTCATCACCTTCATGTGGGTCTGCGTCAAGCTGGTCAACATGGGGGTCTTGATCATCCGGGCCGGGGTCGACCTCATCCGCACCGCCATCGAGCACAGCGAGGGCGCCCAGAGCAAGAAGTCCGAGCACGACCATCACTTCCAGTGAGCGGCTCACACCATGAAACAGGCCACCTTCGGGTGGCCTGCTTGCATCTGGTACTTACTCTATTCGCGGCAGGTGATCGGCCGGCGGTGGCTGCACCACATCCTGGTAGCGGGCGATGAGCTGCTTGAAGGCCTCCCCCTGTCTGACCTTGTCGAGCGCCTGCTGCAGACGGGCGACCTGCTGTTTGTCCGCCGCCGGGTTGAAGGCGAAGCAGTTGTCCTGATCCGCCAGGGTGGCGACGGTGACGAAGGTATCGGACGAAAAACCGAGCTGCCTGGCCTGATGAAACAGCATCACCTCGTTGCCGGCCACCAGATCGGTGCGGGCCATGATGAGCTGGCGCACCACCTGATCCATGCGCTCCACCGACATCAGGTTGGCGGGGCTGATGCCCCGGTTGAGCAGCAGCTGCTCCCCCACGTCCGCCTGCATCACCCCGATCTGCAGCCTGGTCAGATCGGCCTTGCCGGTCACCTTGGGGGCATCCCGCTTGCGGCCCACCAGCGACACCCGCGAGTGGCTGATGGGGCAGACCCAGAGGAAGTGGGGATCCCGCGCCCGGGTGTGGGCCGTGGTGAACAGCACGGCATCCGGCTGCTGGGTCAGCAGGTACCAGGCCTTGGCCCAGGGCATGAAGTGGATGGGCTGCTCCGGCTCCCCCATCTCCTGCCACATCAGCCTCAACAGCTCCACCGCCAGGCCGGTGCTGTTGCCCTTCTCATCCTGGCCGTTGAACGGCATGTTCTGCTCGGAGTAATAGGTGAACGCCGAGGCGGGCAGGGCGGCCCCCAGACAGCAGCAGACAAACAGACCGAGCAGACGCGACATGGCAGCACTCCTTGCGAAAAGTCGTCTTCATCCAGTTTAGGGAGTTATACCGAGAAGTTCATGATTTCCGCTGCCAGGGAGCGGGCGGAAGGGGAGTGCGGGAGGGGAAAACAGCCAGGCCATCTTGCGATGGCCTGGGGAGGGGTTACTTGAGCAGTGCTTCCATCTCGGCTTCGGCGGCGGCGCGCGCGGCTTCGGCCTTGGCGGCCGCATCGGCGACCGCCTTGCCGGCGGTGGTGGCATCCGCGCTGCTGACCGCCTGCTTGGCCGGTTCGGTCACGGTCTTGGCGGCCTGCTGCTGCACGGTGGAAGCGGCACTGCTGACTGCCTGCTTGGCGGGTTCGGTCACGGTTTTGGCGGCCTGTTGCTGTACGGTGGTCGTGGCGCTGCTGACTGCCTGCTTGGCAGGTTCGGTGACTGTCTTGGCAGCCTGCTGTTGCACGGTGGTCGTGGCGCTGCTGACTGCCTGCTTGGCGGGCTCGGTCACTGTCTTGGCGGCCTGCGGCTGCACGGTGGCAGCGGAGCTGCTGACTGCCTGCTTGGCGGGCTCGGTCACTGTCTTGGTGGCCTGCTGCTGCGCGGTGGCAGCGGCGCTGCTGACTGCCTGCTTGGCGGGTTCGGTCACGGTCTTGGCAGCCTGCTGTTGTACGGTAGCAGTGGCACTGCTGGCTGCCTTGCCGGCTTGTTGCTGGGCCGAGGTAGCGGCGCCGTTCACGACCTGCTGGGTGGTGTCAGCCATGGTCTTGCTGGCGCCCTGCTGCAGGGAACCCAGCACGCTGCCGAAGAGCGAGCTGCCGGTGGCCGTGCCACTCAGGCTGTTGGTGGCACCGGAGAGCGCACTGGCTGCCGGATTGCCCTGCGCCTGCCAGTTCTGCATCTCGCTGGGCCAGCTCGGAGTGCTGGCCGCCAGGTTTTCGCCAAAGACCTGGGGCGTGCCGTCGCCCTTGAGCAGCATCACGGACATCTGGTTGGTTTGCGAGTTCCAGACCATGCCTGCCTGTTTGGCCACCTCGGGCATGGGGGCATAGCGGGAGACCACGTAGAACAGTGGCCCCTCCTGCTGCAGCTCGTTGGCGGTCTTGAGCAACTGCATGGTGCTGTCGTAGTTGGGGCCGAGGATGGCGGTCATCCGGTCCTTGATCAGGGGCTGTTCAAACAGGTTGGCCTGGTTGGGATCGAAGCCGACCAGGGGTTTGAGCAGGGCCCACATCAGCTGGCTGGTGGGGCTCATCATCAGCAGGGGGGCAACGCAGGCGGACAACATCAGGCTCAGGCAGGCCGCCTGGAGCAACGGCATGATACGCATTGGGATAATATCCAAATAACGATTTGATTAATAAGGTTATATTTGTCTGGGGCCGACAAATTCAACGGGTTTTCCTGGCCCGGTTCTGAGACGGGCGGGCAGGCGCTGGCAGGCTACCATATTGGCTTGGGAATGCCAGAGAGGGCACCGCTTATTAATCAAGTTTGTGCGGCTGCCGGTCGCTTCCATTCTTCATCAAGCGAGGAGTGACATCATGAATTTAGGCAAGAGGGCAGGCGGCTGGCTGCTGCTGGCGCTGCTGGGCGGTGCGACCGGTATCGGCGTGGCGGCAGAACCGAAGCGGACGGAAGTGGGCAGCGAGCTGGTGTTGCCGCTGGGATCGCTGCCGGAGCGGGTCTGCTGGTATCAGGATCAGAAGTATTCGGCAGGGGCCCGGATCCGGCAGGGTGATGACTGGCTGGAGTGCGCTGCGCAAAACGAACAGGAGAGCAACGGGCCTCTGGTCTGGCGCGAGCCACAAAGGGCGTCGGATGCGGCTGGCAAGGCGACGCAGAGCGGCACCATCACCGTGGACCAGTGAGGCTTTTCTTGATCCAGCTAAAGACATGGACGTGACCTCTATCGCATAATGCGGCTCTTTTCCTCTCTTGACTGGGACTTCAGAAATGGCTCGTCGCTCTTCCAACACTCAACGTCGTCGCAACAGCTGGTGGTACAAACGCCTGTTGGTACGGGAACGTGCAGAGCGCGAAGCGCGTTCCGTTCGAGATTGATACTGCAGTGAAACACGGAGCCTCTGGCTCCGTTTTTTATTCATCATGCGCCGTGATGATGCGGGGGCCCTTGGGCCCCTGTTTTGTGTGTCTGCCGCCCGGTGCAGCCAGCGGACGGGGCCGTTCACCTGGTCCGGCTCGCGGCGCTGACCCATGACGATAGTTGCCGGATCGTCTGCGCAAATAACCGTGGCAGGGGGATGACCGGACCCTTCTGATACTGCATGATGAAGTTTTCGAGAAGGAGCCTCAGATGCAGATCACCATTCGTCACGCCGAACCGGCCGATGCCCCCGCCTTGCGGGATCTCTATGCCATGCCCAATGCCCAGGCGGGCACCCTGCAACTGCCCTATCCGACCCTGGGGGTCTGGCAGAAGCGACTGGAGAGCGGCAGCGTGGTGGCGCTGGTGGCTGAGGTCGACGGTCTGCTGGTGGGGAATATTTCACTCCATATCGAGCCCAACCCGAGGCGCAAACACGTGGCCTGTATCGGCATGGGGGTGCGGGATGACAGGGCGGGCAAGGGAGTGGGCTCCGCCCTGTTGGGGGCCGCGCTGGAGATGGCCGACAACTGGCTCAACCTGCGCCGCATCGAGCTCACCGTCTACACCGACAATCAGGGGGCGCTGGCGCTCTATCGCAAGTTCGGTTTCGTCGAGGAGGGGCTGGCCCGTGGTTTTGCCTTTCGCCAGGGTGAGTATGTGGATGCCCTCTACATGGCGAGGATCCGGCCATGATCGACTACCGCCGCCGGCTCATCCCGGTGCTGCGGGCGCTGGAGCAGGATCCGGATCTCACCATCGAGGCGCTGGCGGAGCGGGCCTGTCTCTCCCTCTACCATTTTCACCGTGTGTTCACCGCCGTGGCGGGGGAAGCTCCGGGCGAGATGTGCCGGCGCCTGCGCATGCAGCGTGCCGCCTGGCAGCTCTGCTACACAGATGCCAGCGTCACCGCCATCGCGCTGGGGGCGGGGCTCGGCAGCTCCCAGGCGTTCGCCAAGGCGTTTCGTCGCTACTATGGCTGTACCCCGGGGGCCTTTCGCCGCGACAAGGGCAAGAATGGACACCTGGAGAGCAAGGATGGACACGCATGGGATGGTCTGTCCCCTTATGCTGAAGGCCACTCATCAGCAAGGAGCAACACCATGAAAACCGTCGAGATGGATGCCCGTACCCTGGCCTATGTGCGGGTCACCGGTCCCTATGGCGAGGGCTATGACGCCGTCTGCGGCCGCCTGCACCAGTGGGCCGCCGCCCGCGGGCTGGAGGGCGGGGAGTGGATCTTCATCTACCACGACAACCCTGAGGTGACGCCGCCGGCCCAGTGCCGCACCGATATCGGCATCACTGTGCCGCCCCAGACCCGGGGCGAAGGGGAGGTGGAGACCCAGCTTATTCCGGCCGGCCGTTATGCCCAGTCCCGCTACCTCATCACCGATCGCAGCCAGTACGGGCCGCGCTGGCAGGAGCATGTGGGCGACATAGTGGCGGCCGGGCTGGAGTTCGGCAGCGGTCCCTGCTTCGAGTTCTACCACAGCGTGAGCAACGATCCCCTGCGCGACGACGTGAGCTTCTGCTCCAGCGTGCGCTAGACGTGCGGCAATAAAACGAGGCGCCTGTGGCGCCTCGTTTTATTTGGGATGAAGGCTGACCGTTACTTCATCAGGGCTGGCTGGGCACCTTGTCCCGCCGGGATTTCCACCACCAGCGCAGGCGGATCTGGGAGATCAACATGCCCGCCAGCATCAGGGCGCAGCCGACGAAGGCGCGCTCGTCCAGGGTTTCCCCCAGCAGCAGGACGCCGCCGATGGCGGCGAACACCGTCTCCAGGCTGAGGATGATGGCGGCATGGGCCGGGTGGGCGCCACGCTGGCCCACCACCTGCAAGGTGTAACCCACCCCCACCGACACCAGACCGGCGTAGAGCAGTGCCTGCCAGCCGGCCACGGCACCGGCCACCGAGGGGGTCTCGATGAGGAAGGCGGTGGCCAGGCTGAGCAGGCCGCACACCACGAA
The DNA here is from genome assembly GCF_041403085.1 of Aeromonas sp. S8(2024). NCBI lineage: Bacteria > Pseudomonadati > Pseudomonadota > Gammaproteobacteria > Aeromonadales > Aeromonadaceae > Aeromonas > Aeromonas sp. S8(2024). The sequence continues at coordinate 19,120 of NZ_JBGLRF010000014.1, forward strand.
CTGCACCCCGGCGAGGCGAATGGGGGCGACCCGGCTCGAGTAGTGATCCAGTACCAGCAGGTGTACGGCCCAGAACAGGGCCCCCACCACCTGCAGCAGGTCGCCGTAGCCGATGGTGAAATCCTCGGTGACGCTGAGGTAGTAGAGCCCCGCCATGGCGATGAGGGCGCCGACCCAGGTGTTGGCGCCCGTCTTGTGGCGCAGGGCCAGGCCGATGACGGGCACCAGTATGATGTAGAGGCCGGTGATGAAGCCTGCCTTGGCGGCCGTGGTGTAGAGCAGCCCCACCTGTTGTAGCGATGCGGCGCTGAACAGCACGGTACCGGCGATGAGGCCGCCGGTCAGCAGCAGGCGGCGATCTCCGGCCTGCCCGCCCGGCTGGCGGGATTTGAGCCACCACAAGAGCGGCAGCAGGGAGAGGGCCCCCAGCAGAAAGCGCAGGCCGTTGAAGGTGTAAGGGCCCATGTGGTCCATCCCGAGCCGCTGGGCGACGAAGCCCAGCCCCCAGATGGCGGCGGCCATCAATAACATCATGTTCGAACGCATAGATTCATCCCTGAAAGACGGACGGGCAGGGCCGTGCCGCAAAGCTTCAGCCTCCAAGATAACCGTGAGCGGGGGGATTTGTCTTGCGCTGTGAGGTTGGCGGCGTGAGCGGTTATCCCGCTGCACTGCCGCAGGCCAGGGGAGTTAGCCGTTGGCGATCCTGGCCAGCAGGGGAATGAGGGCGAGCAGCAAGAGGTTGCCGCGCAGGATCCAGATCACCCAGAACTGCTGCTGAATGGAGACCATGGGGGCGCGTCCCTGGCGCAGGGAGCGGCGCCAGCGATAGAAGAGGCGGCTGGGGTAGCCAAAGCTGATGGCCATCACGAAGAACAGCAGCAGCTTGGTGCGGTAGCCCGGATTGGCGAGCAGCACGGCCGGTTCGTCGGGGTGGGCGAGCACCTGCAGCACCCCGGTGATGAAGATGAGCAGCAGGGCCAGCGCCGCCAGACCGTCGGCCAGCAGCAGCTTGCGCACCTGCTCGATGGACATGCCGCGGCGGAACAGGAAATATTCGGAGGTGATCGCCCCGGTCAGGGTGATCACGGCGCAGTAGTGCAGCGCCATCAACAGGTCCGGGTTCAGCATCCGTGTCGATTACCTCTAATTGAGCAGATAAACAGCTTCCTTTTGGACGCCATCTCGCGCTGCTGATATTCTGACACTACGCGTGGTCTGGCAATAGCAGGAGTCAGGATTGGTTAAACGAGCGGTCGCCAAAAAAACCTGGTCCCTGGTAACAAGGATGCGTCTGGGCCTGCTTTTGCTGTTCATTCCGGTGCTGATGCTGGGTGGTATCTACTACCTGCACATGGAGCGGAGTCTGCAAAGCGAGCTGCAGCAACGCCTGCTCGCCACCAACCACCAGCTTCGTCACGTCTTCATCGAGCCCTATCTGCACGAGATGGAGCGCCAGTTCACCCTCATCTACGACAGGGTCAAGGTTGAGGACATCAGCGGCCCTCGTCTGCTCAACACCGAGACCTATCTGAAGGAGTGGCAGCTCTACAAGGGGATCATGGCCGATCTGGTTTACATCTATGTCGGCACCGCCGAGCGCCAGATGCTGATCTACCCCGATTGGCAGGCGGATGCCAACTTCGATCCCAGAGTACGCCCCTGGTATCAGCTGGCCAGCCAGCACGTGGGCAAGATGGTCTGGACCGAGCCCTATTACGACTACACCAACGGCAACCTGGTGATCGCTCTGGCGCGGGCCCTGACCGACAGGGAGGGCAAGGTGCGCGGGGTCCTTGCGGTCGATGCCATTCTGGCTCCCTTCTCCGCTCAGCTGAATCGTCAGCTGGGTGAGGGCTACCAGATGATCGTCAACCAGTCCGGCAAGGTGCTGGCTCATCCTGACGCGGCCCAGCTGCTCAAGCCCATGACCCATCCAGAATGGCTCGCTCGCTTCACCCAGGAGGACGGCATCTTCCTGGACAAGGACTCCCGCCAGTTCGTGGCCTACAGCAGGCTGCAGGAGCGCAACTGGGTACTGATCAGCGTGCAGCCGGCGGCCAGCGTGATGGCGGTGGTGGACAGGGTCTCCCTCAACGTGCTGCTGATGGTGGCGCTGGCCTGTGTGCTCTACCTGATGCTGGCGCTGATCTGGTCCCGCTATTTTCGCCGCATGCTCGACGAGATCTCGAGCATGATCCGGGCCAGCCGGATGGAGCCTGACGGGGTGCCCCAGGGGGGCATGCGCGAGCTCAGGCACGTTTATGCCGAGCTGGCCGAGGTGAGCAAGGATTATCACGAGGCGCGCCAGCAGGCCAACCTGGACAAGCTGACCGGCCTCTACAATCGCCGCTTCTTCGACGAACGTTTCAACCGACTGCTGCAGGATCAGCAGCCGTTCTGCCTGGCCATGGTGGATCTGGACGACTTCAAGCGGGTCAACGATACCTTCGGTCATCAGACCGGGGATGTGGTGCTCAAGCGGGTGAGCCAGCTCGGCCGGGCCCTGCTGGGGGATCACGGCTGGGTCTGCCGTTACGGTGGCGAGGAACTGGTGGTGTTGCTGGTCAACCCGGACATCCACTTCTGCCAGATGCTGCTGGAGCAGTTCCGCAAGGGGGTGGAGTCACTGGACTGGCGCGAGCCGGGGCTCAGGATCACCTTGAGTGGCGGGCTGGTGGCCAGCCGGGTGGGGATGGATGGCAAGGCGCTGCTGGCGGCGGTCGATGCCGAGGTGTATCGCGCCAAACGCGACGGCAAGAACTGCATCCATCTGGGCCGAGCAGAGGCGAAGGGGCAGGAGGATACACCCCCTGCCGACGATGCACTGCTGAGCAACGAAGAGGCCTGAGGGCCTCTTCTTCATTCAGGAGGCCAACTGCCAGTCGAGGGTGGGCCAGGCCTGCTCGGTGGCGATCTGGCGCAGCCCCGGAGCGGGGTTGACCGCGTGGGGGTGGGTCACCGCCTGCAGCAGCGGCAGGTCGTTGTGGGAGTCGCTGTAGCCGTGGCTCTCCCGCCAGGGGTCGGCGCTTGCGGCAAACAGCTGGTTGATGCGGGCTACCTTGCCCTCGCGAAAACTGAGGGTGCCGCGGGTCTGGCCGGTCAGCATGCCGACCTCTTCATCCAGCAGGATGGCCACGCAGTGATCCATCCCCAGCATCTGCGCCATGGGGGCCACCAGGTGCTCGCCGGAGGCGGAGATGAGCACCAGCTCGTCGCCCCGCTTGCGGTGCCATTCGATGCGCTCCACCCCCTCAGGGTAGATGCGCTCGCGCAGCACCTGCTCGGCAAAGCGGGCACAGAGCGGGTCGAGCCACTGGCGTGACTTGCCTGCCAGCGGCTGCAGGGTGAAGGCCATGTACTGGTGCATGTCCATCTTGCCCTGATGGTAGAGGGACATCATGGCCTGCTCCTCGGCGATCATGCCGGCCGGGGCCAGCTCCTCGGTCACCATGTACTCCAGCCAGAGGCTGGCGGAATCCCCCGCGATCAGGGTCTCGTCCAGATCAAACAGTGCCAGTGCCATGGGTGCTCCTCGCAGTGAAAATGGAAATGTAATGGGGCGTCATGCTACCTCACAGAGTTGATCCCGGGCCACCGCCAGGGTCACGGCGCTGCCCACCGGCAGCAGATCCCGGGCCGAGCGGTTGAGGCAGTCCACCGTCAGCAGGCCCGCCGCGCAGCTCACCTGATAGCGGATCACGTTGCCGAGCAGCTGCTGCCCGCTGATAACCCCCGGCAGGTGCGGCTCGTCGCTGCGGGCGCCGGCCGGCAGCAGGGAGAGGGATTCAGGTCGCAGCGCCAGCTTGCCACGGCAGTGCTGGCCGAACAGGGCCTTGGCCTGCTCGCCATCGAGCAGGTTGTAGTTGCCGATAAAGCCTGCCACGAAGGCGTCGGCGGGGCGGGTGTAGATCTCCTCCGGCGTGCCGCTCTGGACGATGGATCCCTTGTTCATCAGGAAGATCCGGTCCGACATGGTGAGCGCCTCCTCCTGATCGTGGGTGACGAAGATGGTGGTGAGCTCGAGGCGCTGCTGGATCTCGCGGATCTGCTGGCGCAGGCTGCGGCGGATGCGGGCATCCAGCGCCGAGAGCGGTTCGTCCAGCAGCAGGATCCGCGGCTGCACTACCAAAGCCCGGGCCAGCGCGACCCGCTGGCGCTGGCCACCGGAGAGCTCGGCCGGATAGCGGCGCTCGAAGCCGGTCAGCTCCACCAGCGCCAGCGCCTCCTGCACGCTGGCGGCCAGATCCCGCCCCGGCTGGGGCTTCATCTTGAGGCCGAAGGCGACGTTGTCCCGCACCGTCATGTTGGGGAACAGGGCATAGCTCTGGAACACCATGCCGATGCCCCGCTTCTGGGGTTCCTGCCAGGTGATCTCCTCACCGGCCACCTGCACCTGACCGCCATCCACCGGGGTGAGCCCGGCCAGCGCCCGCAGCAGGGTGGACTTGCCGCAGCCGGAGGGGCCGAGCAGGGTCACCAGCTCCCCCTTGCGGATGCCGAATTCAATCCCCTCGAACACTCTGGTGTCGCCGTAGGATTTGTGCAGTTGATTCACTTCTAGATGGAACATCTTGATTCACCTATGAAATCTGTTCGCCGCCCAGGTGAGCAGCAGGGTCAGCAGGAAGTAGCTCATCACCAGCGCGCTGGTGAAGTGGCCCGAGGTCGAACGCATGTTGTAGAGGTAGACCTGCAGGGTCTCGTAACGGGTGCCCACCAGCATGTTGGCGAACACGAACTCGCCAAGCAGGAAGGAGAGCGACAGAAACAGCGCCGCCAGCAGCCCCTTGCGCAGGCAGGGGATCACCACCAGCAGGAAGGCGCGCCGGCTGCTCGCCCCCAGCAGGTGGGCGGCATCCATCAGATCTTTCAGCGGCACCCCCTGCAGGCTGTTGGCCAGCGCCCGGTACATGAAGGGGAGCACCACGGTGAACCAGGTGCCGATCAGGATCCATGGCGTGCCGATAATGGGCAGGGCACCGTCGGCGTAGATCTGCAGCAGCCCTACCGAGGAGACCACAGGCGGCACCGCGAAAGGGAGCAGGATCAACAGGTTCATCCAGGGATCCAGCTTTGGGAAGTAGTAGGCCACCACCAGCACGGTGGGCACCAGCACTAGCGTGCCGAGCAGCAGGGTGGCGAAGCAGACCAGCAGGCTTCGGCCAAACGCTGCCAGAAAGCGCGGATCGCCCCAGAGTTTGAGATACCAGTCGAGGGTGAAGCCGTCTGGCAGCAGGGTGGCTCCCCAGCGGGTGGAGATGGAGTAGAGAAAGGTGGCTAGCAGCGGCAACAGCAGGGTGGCCACCAGAGCCCCCAGCACCCAGCGCGGCCAGCCAGGTTTCAAGTCATGCATGGGGTTGCCCCTTGTTCACGTAGCTCTTTTTCAGCAGCCACTGGTTGGCGGCCGTCACCACCCCCAGCAGCACCATCAGGATCACCGCCAGCGCCGCCGCCATATTGGGCTCGAGGAAGATGTCGCCGGAGACCAGGCTGGCCACCCGGATGGTCACCAGGTTGAAGTTGCCGGTGGTGAGGGCATAGGCGGAGGCATAGGCCCCCACTGCGTTGGCAAACAGGATGATCAGGGTGCCGAGCAGCGCGGGAGTGAGCACAGGCAGCGCCACGTGCCAGACATATTGGCTCTTGCTCGCGCCGAGCAGGGCAGCGGCCTGCGGCCACTCATCCTGCAGGGCGTCGAACGCCGGGTAGAGCAGCAGCAGGGCGAGCGGGATCTGGAAGTAGGTGTAGATGAGGATGAGGCCGGTGCCGGAGTAGAGGTTGAAGCCGTCGATGAGGCCCCAGGATTTCAGCAGCAAGGTCACGGCGCCATTGATGCCGAGAATGATGATGAAGGCGAAGGCCAGCGGCACCCCGCTGAAGTTGCCGGTCATGGTGACGAAGGCCAGCAGCAGCCGTTTTACCCGCTCGCCGCTGTGGCGCAGCGCCGCCGCCCCGAGCGTGCCGATGGCGAGCCCCGCCAGGCTGGCGATGCCGGCGATGCGCAAGGAGTTGCCGAACGATTGCAGGTAGAAGGGGGAACTCAAAATCTCCCGGTAGTAGTCGAGGCCCCAGCCATCCGGGGTCTGAAAACTGCCCACCAGCACCCATACCATGGGGGCGAGCTGGAACAGGATCATCAGGAGAACGAACGGCAGCAGCACCAGGGCGGGCAGCCAGTGGCGACGCAGCCGGCGCCGGGTGACGGTCGGTTGATCCGCGAGGATCTCGGTGGTGGCGGGCATCATCAGTGTACCTCCGGCAGGTTGCCGGCCTTGAGCAGCGGCGGGCAGCCCGGCTTGTCGTGGGAAACTCCCAGCAGGTCGGCCATCAGGGCGCAGAGCTGGGTCTGCTGCATGGCGGGGCCGGCCGGCCACTGGGCCACGAACGCATCGCCAAACAGCCAGAGCGGTACCCGGCGCTCTTCGGTCAGGGTGCCGCCGTGGCTCAAGTCGTTGTTCATGCCATGATCCGAGGTGATCACCACCTGATACCCCTCCGCCAGCCACTGGGGCAGCAGGTCGGCCAAGAGGCTGTCCATCCGGCGCGCCTGATTGCGGTACTGACGGGAGTCGAGGCCGAACTGGTGGCCCGCGTCATCCACTCCCATCGGGTGGATCAAGAGAAAATCGGGGTCGTACTGGCTGCGCAGCCACTCGCCATCCATCAGCAGGTGGCTGTCGGGGTAGCCGTCATCCCAGTAGAAACAGCCGTGCTGGATGGGCAGTCGCTCGTCGTGGGTGAAGCGATCGCGGGCCGCTTGCCAGGGGCTCTGGTTGTAGAGCTCGCTCACCCAGTGATAGGCCGCGGCTGCGGTGCGTTTGCCGCCCGCCCGGGCCAGATGGAAGATGGACTCCTGCCGGCTCAGACGGCTCACCCCGTTGTGGGTGATGCCGCTCTCCACCGGCGTCGCCCCGGTCAGGATGCACTCGTAGAGGGGCCGGGAGAGGGAGGGCAGGGCGCAGCTCAGGGTGGCCTGCAACCCTTGTCCCGCCTCCACCATGCCCGCGAGGTAGCCCATGCAATGGGCTACCTCGGCTGCCAGACCATCCACAAGTACCACTATCACCTTGTGTTGCACTGGCCGCTCCTTACTGCATGTTGATCATGACGGTTTCCTGCCACTGGCGCGGCAGGGCCTTGGAGCTCTGCTCCCAGGCTGCGTGATCCTGGACCGGTTTGGCATTGGCGTACTGCTCGGCCGGCAGCAGCTTGGCCTTGACGTCATCCGGCAGAGTCACGTTGCTGCGGATGGGGCGGGCGTAGCCGCGTGCCAGGTTGATCTGGCCGGCGTCGGAGAGGATGTATTCCCGCGCCAGCTTGGCGGCGTTGGGGTTTTTGGCCCACTTGTTGATGATGGTGGTGTAGCCGGCGATGACGGAACCGTCGCTCGGGATCACCACATCAAACTTCTTGGGGTCGATCTGGTCGCGGTAGTTGAGCGCGTTGAAGTCCCACAGCACACCCACTTCCACCTCGCCCTTCTCGATGTTGGCGATGGTGGGGTCGTTCAGCGACAGACGGCCCTGCTGGGCCAGCTTGCCGAACAGCTCCAGCGCAGGCTTGAGGTTTTTCTCGCTGCCGCCGGTGGCATAGGCCGCCGCCAGCACGCCGTTGTTGGCCTGGGAGGCGACACCCACGTCACCCAGGGTCACCTTGTAGTCGCCGCCCAGCAGGGATTGCCAGCTGGTGGGGGCCGCCTTGACCAGATCCTTGTTGATCAGGAAGGCGATGGTGCCGGTATAGGCCAGCATCCAGTGACCGTCCGCATCCTTGGCCCAGTTCGGAATGTCGGCCCAGGTGGAGGGCTTGTAGGGCTGGGTGACTCCCTGCTTGACCGCCACCGGGCCGAAGGCGCCGCCCACGTCGCCGATGTCGGCGGTGGCGTTGCCCTTCTCGGCGGCGAACTTGGCGATCTCCTGGGCCGAGCTCATGTCGGTGTCCTGATGCTTGATGCCGTAGATGCTGCCGAGTTGCTGCCAGGTATCCTTCCAGTTGGCCCAGCTGTCCGGCATGCCGACGCTGCTGAGCTGGCCTTCACCGCGGGCGGCCTTTTCGAGATCCGCGATGTTCTCGGCGGCAAACAGTGGCTGACTGATGGCCACCAGGGCCAGTGCACTTGCGATCACGCTTTTCATCATTCCATCCCTCTGGACTAGGTCAGTTAAGGTTCGAGAGGGATGCTAGAGGGGAAATATGACGGTGGCGGGGCGCTTTGATGGCAGTTTGATGACAATCGCCCTGTCATGGCGCTGTCATCCTGCACGGTTACAACTCTCAATCCGAGTGAGGCTGGACTACTCCAGCGAGGGATGAACCAGCCACGGCAGCCAGGATGATCGACAGGAAGATGAGCGTGATCGAACCGAGATTGAGCGAGCGGGCAGTGGCCGACGGCCGTGCCTCCAAGTGTGAACAGATTTGCCAGACCCTGCGCCGCTATATCGGCAGCGGCCAGCTGGGTGCGGGGCAGCAGCTGCCCGCCGAGCGGGCCCTGAGCGAGCGCTTCGCCACCACCCGCATCACCATCAAGGAGGCGCTCTCCAGTCTCGAGGCGGATGGCCTCATCTACCGGGCTGAGCGGCGCGGCTGGTTCGTGGCACCGCCCCGCCTCACCTACGACCCCGCCATCCACACCCACTTTCACCAGTGGATCGGCGAGCAGCAGCGCACCGCCGAGACCCGGGTGCTGGCCCACGGCGGCGAGCTGGCCAGCAGCGAGCTCTGCCGCTGGATGGGGCTGGAGCCTTTTACGCCGCTCTATGAAATCCGCCGCCTGCGCCTCATCGACGGTCGTCCTGTATTGCACGTCAGCCACCACCTGCTGGCCAGCCGCTTTCCCGACATCGCCAGCGCGCCGCTGGCCAGCTCCCTCACCGAGCTCTATCGGGAGCGCTATGGCATAGGCCAGGGGGGGGCGAGCCTCGAGATCACCCCCTCGGCGGCGCGCGGCGCCATTGCCCGCGCCCTCAATCTGGCGGAGGGGAGCGCCGTGCTGCGGCTGGTGCGGGTCAACTACGACGAGCGGGGAGCGCTGGTGGATTGCGATATTGAACACTGGCGGCCGGATGCCATCCGCATCTGTCTCGATACGCGAGCATTGCAGCCGCTCGCAGGCAAGCTGCAGCAAACCCGGCTCGTGGATCAGGGGTGATCCGGCGTGTCCTGGCGGGCCATGCCTGTGCGGAAAGGAGGGGGAGCGGATCCCGCGGGATCCGCCGGGATCAGTTGTCGATATTGGGGATCAGATCGTCGAAACTCTGGTAGCCGCAGTCGGCCAGTTGCAGCGACATGGTGTAGGTCTTGCTGCCCTCCCGCTGGCCGATGGCGGGGCGGTTGAGCTTGAGCTCCTGGTGCCAGTACTCCTTCATCCGCTCGATCAGCGCCATCGCCTCGCTCTCGTCCAGGTGGAGCTGACACAGCGCCATGTAGTTGTTGGGCCTGTGCATGTTCTCCACCAGATAGTCCCCCAGCACCGACATCGCCTGGCGTGCCTGCTGACGGGCGAAGCGGCTGTGCTGCTCGAAGCTGATCCGCTCGCTGATGAGGAAGTGGTAACTGTTGTCGATGCCGAGCTGCAGGATGCCTAGCTTCTCCAGCTTGCGCAGATAGAGGTAGCAGGAGGCATCGGTCAGGCCGTACTCCCGCTTGAGATCGATTAACGTCTTGTCGCGCCAGAAGATGTTGGCGAGAAAGGCGTAGAGACCGGGCTCCCTGTGGAACGCCTCGTCCTGCTCCTGGGTGAAGACGGCGCGCCGGCTCTGGGCGTCTTGGGTGCGGTCCAGCAGCTCCTCGAATGAGAGCCCCACCAGGTGGCACACCTCCAGCAGGGTGTCGAACGGCAGGGAGGGCTTGTTCATCATCCGTTTGACGGTGGCGATGGAGACCCCCATGGCTTCTGCCAGGGTCTGATAGCGGATCCCCTTGTCGGTCAGGGTCTTCTTCAGGGTGTCGAGAATATTGTTGGCCAGGGTCTGGCTGTAGGTCATGCAACTATTCCTTTATCTGCATTTTTATGTTGTGTCAGAAATTGAGTTCTTTTGTCGTTGTGGGCTCAGATACTGACACTTTAAAAAACCAGAGGAAACAAACCCGACCTAATCGATTGAAATGGCCAGACCAGTCGCGCTCGAAGGTTGCAGATAGTGATACTCTGCGGTGCATATCCTTCAACCGTTCAACATTTTGCTGGTGGCGCATAAAACATCGCGCATAATTCAAAACGAATCGGATTCAAGACCTTCCTGGTTGAGAAATCGATTGTTTGCTTCCAATTTAAGGGTTTTTTAAACCGCAAGGTTTTTTATTCTTTCCTGGCATTGAGCGGAACTCGCAAGAGGGCCGCTTTTTTCTTTTCCTAGAATCTGAGCCCGCCGTCAAGACAGGGGCTCAGTTTCGGCACTTCCTGCGCCGCCGCCCTCGCGTGGCAGACATTTATTCCCCCTTGCAGGGAAACAGCTTGGGTATCTCCCGGATCAGCCAGCTCTTGGCCTTGCCCATGGTGTCGCGCCGCCAGGCCAGCACCACCTGGATCTGGTGGCGATACTCGGGGCCGATCACCTTGAGCCGTCCGGCCCGGATGTCCTCTTCAATCCAGCTCAGCGGCATGGTGCCAACCCCGATCCCCGCCAGCAGGGCGTCGCGCTTCTCGCCCATGGTGCTGACGGTCAGCCGCGGCTGCTTGTCGAGCAGGCGATAGGTGAGCACCGGCTTGCGCAGCGCCGTGTCGGCCACCGCGATGGCCCGGTAGCGGCGCAGGGTATCGTCCGCCAGGGGCTCGGGCTCCTGATGCAGGGGATGATCCGGGTGGGCGACGTAGAGCATCACCTCCTCTTGCAGCGGCTGGTGCTTGATGCCGGTCATCATGATGTCGGGATTGAGGGAGGAGATGAGCAGATCGGCCCGGCCATCCTCCAGACACTCCCAGCTGCCCGCCAGCACTTCGGCCCGCAGCCGCAGTCGGGTATCGGTCAGCTCGGCCAGCCGTTCCACCAGCGGGTAGAGTGCCTGCAGCGGCACCAGCGCATCGACGGCGATGGTGATGTCGGTCTCCCAGCCGCGGGCCAGCGCCCGGGTCTCGCCCACCAGATGCTCGGCCGCCTCCAGCAGTATCCGGCCACGCTCCAGCAACATGCGGCCGGCCGGGGTGAACTTGGTTCTGTGGCCGCTGCGGTCGAACAGCATGGCGTCCAGCTCGTCTTCCAGCTTCTGTACCGTGTAGCTCAGCGCTGAGGGCACCTTGCCCAGTTCGTCGGCTGCCGCCGCGAAGCTGCCGCGGCGATCGATGGCATCCAGCACCCGGATGGCTTCCAGGGTCAGCGCCCGTTCCTTGTTCAGTTCCTTGGCCATAAATTGCCTTCAATTTTTTTGAACATGTTTGCCAGTTTATCTCGCTAACAAGTTAGGCCAAGTGTCTTTAATATTCAATCAACGCTTAGGCAGGAGCGCCAAGCAGCCAAATAAACGGGTAGTTCCAGACTGTGACCCCCTCAATCAGGGCGTCTGACTTCGGTGAAAGAACAACACACTATTTGAATGACCTCTTGCATGGATGCATTGATTCTGGCCACAGCGGCCTTGGCAATGACATAAAACCAAGAGAGTGAATGAACATGAAAAACGTAATCAAGATGCTGGCCGTTGCAGGCCTGATGACCGCAGGTTTTGCTCAGGCTTCCGTCCCGGCCGACCTCAACGCCGCCCCGGGTGTGCTGTTTGTGAACTGGCACGCCACCGCCGCGGTGGAAGGCAAGGGCAACCCCATGCTGGAAGTGCGTGACGAGTCGGGTGACCTGGTTGCCTCTGTCCATGCCAACCTGATGGGCAGCCAGCAGGTCCAGATCCCGAGCCGCACCCAGGGCAACCTGACCGTGAGCCTGGGTGAGCAGAGCAGCGACTACCGTATTCCGTTCGGCATCGGTAGCGGCAAACAGCGTTAATCAACCGTATCGGTACGTGAGGAGCACACCATGATGAAATTGAGAGCCGCAGAAGCGCGCGGCAAGGCCAACTTCGGCTGGCTGGATGCGCGCCACAGCTTTTCCTTCGGGCACTACTACGACCCGGACTGGATGGGGCATTCAGTGCTGCGGGTCATCAATCAGGATCTGGTGGCACCGGGTGGCGGTTTCGCGACCCACCCTCACGCCAACATGGAAATCCTGACCTGCGTGCTGCAAGGCACCATAGAGCACAAGGACAGCCTCGGCCATGCCGAGCAGATCCCGGCGGGGGATTTCCAGCTGATGAGCGCAGGCTCCGGCATCCGGCACAGCGAGTACAACCCCTCGCAGACCGAGCCGCTCTCCCTGCTGCAAATCTGGATCGAGCCGAACGAACACGGCACGACACCCGGCTATCAGCAGAAGAAGATTGAAGCCAACCCGGGCATGACGCTGGTGGCGTCACCGGACGGCGAAGCCGGATCCTTCAGGATCCGCCAGCAGGCCCGCGTCTGGCGGTTGCAGCTTGAACCGGGTGAGAGCCTCACCTGGGAGCTGGCCGGCCGACACGGTTACCTGCAGATGATTTCAGGGGAGCTTGCCGCCAACGGTCTGGCTGCCCGACCCGGCGACGGGGTACTCAGTCGTGATGAGCCCAAATGGGATCTGGTGGCCATGAGTGCCAGCCAAGCCCTGTTATTTGACCTACCCTGAAGCAGTCAGCGGTGATGTGACGCAAAACGAGGATATTGAAATGGACAAGATGAAAGATTTGGCACTGCTGGTGGGTCGCGTACTGCTGGCTCTGATGTTTGTGATTGCGGGCTGGGGCAAGATCGGCGGTTACGCCGGTACCCAGGGGTATATGGAAGCCATGGGCGTGCCCGGTTTCATCCTGCCGCTGGTGATCCTGCTGGAGCTGGTCGGTGGCCTCGCCATCATGCTGGGCCTGTTTACCCGCAGCCTCTCCGTGCTGATGGCCGGTTTCACCCTGATGGCCGCCTTTATTTTCCACTATCAGCCTGCCGACCAGATGCAGATGCTGATGTTCATGAAGAACGTCTCCGTGGCCGGTGGTTTCCTGGCCCTGGCGGCGGCCGGTGCAGGGGCCTTCAGTCTGGATGCCCGCCTCGGCAAGAATTGGTAATACTGCAGGTTCGAGTTTTCCAACGCCTTTTGGCCGGTGCAATTGCACCGGCTTTTTTATGCCCGTCACATTTGCCTGCGGCAGATGGGCGATGTGATCGGCGACAACAAGCGCCTTTTGCATCTTATCCCCCGATCCCCGACAATCCCGATACCTGTGACGTGACGGGGATCCTTGAGGTTTTCCCGCGCTGACCCCTCTTTTGCACTGGCGGGAATTGCCCATGTTTACCCTCTACCACTCCAATCAGCTGGATCTGCTCAAAGAGTTGCTGGTGAGCCGCATCCGGCAGACCCCCCTCGCTCACCCCTTCGAGCGCGAGCAGATCCTGGTGCAGAGCCCGGGCATGGCCCAGTGGCTCAAGCTGGAGCTGGCCAAGGCCTTCGGCATCGCCGCCAATATCGACTTTCCGCTGCCTGCCAGCTTTATCTGGGAGATGTTCACCCGGGTGCTGGCGGACGTGCCTCGCCAGAGCCCCTACAACAAGGGCTCCATGAGCTGGCAGCTGATGACCATCTTGCCCGCCCTGCTCGACCGCCCCGCCTTTGCGCCGCTGGCCGCCTATCTAGGCGGGGATGACGCGGAGTCATTGCAGGATCCCGAGCAGGTGCGGCTGTGGCAGCTCTGCCAGAAGGTGGCGGATCTGTTTGACCAGTATCTGGTCTACCGGCCGGACTGGATTGCCCGCTGGGAACAGGGTGAAGGATTGAGTCAGGAGCTGGCCGGGGTGAGCGGTCAGGATTGGCAACCGGAGCTGTGGCGCGAGCTGGTGGCTCGGACCCTGGCGCTGGCCCCCAGCGGCTACCACCGTGCCAACCTCTACGAGGAGTTTATCCACGAGCTGGAGCGCACCGCCGAGCTGCCGGGCAAGCTGCCCCGGCGGGTCTTCGTGTTCGGCATCTCGGCGCTGCCGCCGCGCTATGTGGAGGCGCTGCTGGCCCTCGGCAGCCGGGATGAGGTGGAGGTGCACCTGTTCGTCACCAACCCCTGCCGCTACTACTGGGGGGACCTGCTCGATCGCAAGACCCTGGCGCGCCTCGAAAACAAGCTCAAGCCCGGTACCGATCTCAACACCCTGCAGGGCCCCGCCAACCCGCTGCTCGCCTCCATGGGCAAGCTGGGGCGCGACTACCTGCACCAGCTGATGGAGCTGGAGGTGCCGCAGATCGAGGCCTTTGTCGATATCGACGACACCAGCTTGCTGCATTCCATTCAGAAGGATGTATTGGAGCTGGCCGAGCGGGGGGCTGGCGAGTTCGAACTGGATAGCAGTCACCACAAGAGCCCGCTTGATCCGGCCGATGGCTCCCTGCAGATCCACGCCTGTCACGGCCCCATGCGCGAGCTCGAGGTGCTGCACGACCGGCTGCTGGCGCTGTTCGAGCAAGACCCCACCCTCACCCCGAAAGACGTGGTGGTGATGATGCCGGATGTGAACAGCTACGGCCCCTATATCCAGGCGGTGTTCGGGGCGAGAGGCCAGATCCCCTTCGCGGTATCCGATCGAGCGGCGAGTCAGGAGAGCCCGCTGCTGCAGAGCTTCCTCGCCCTGCTGAGACTCCCCAACGCCCGGCTGGGGGCCGGCGAGCTGTTGGCCATTCTCGAGGTGCCCGCCGTGCTGCGCCGCTTCGAGCTCGATGACGACGAATTCAACCAGCTGCGGCGCTGGGTGCAGGAGACCGGCATCCGCTGGGGGCTGGATGACGGCTACCCGGAGCGCTTCGATCTGCCGCGCCTCTCTGGCAACAGCTGGCTGTTCGGCCTGCGCCGCATGCTGCTCGGCTTTGCCATGGGGGATGGCGAACCGGTGGCGGGCATCCTGCCCTATGCCGATATCGAAGGGCAGCAGGGGCTGGCCCTCGGCAAGCTCGCCTGGTTTGTCGACTCCCTGGCGGAATTTCTGCCCCGCCTGCAGCAGGCGCAGGGGCTACCCGAGTGGATCGCCTGCCTCAACGAGCTGCTGGAGCGCTTCTATCTGGCCGATGAGGATGAAGAGCGCCAGCTGCAGCTTATTCGCAGCCAGCTGGCGGACTGGCTCGCCCAGCTCGGCGAGGCCCGCTTCGAGCAGCCCATCAGTGCCGATTTGCTGCAGGATTACCTCGGCAGCGTGCTGGGGGAGTCCCGCTCCAGCCAGCGCTTCCTCGCCGGTCAGGTCAACTTCTGCACCCTGATGCCGATGCGCTCCATCCCCTTCCGGCAGGTCTGTCTGCTCGGCATGAACGACGGCGTCTACCCGCGCATCCTGCCACCCATGGGGTTTGACCTGATGGCGGTGGCCGGCCGGCGCGGGGATCGTTCACGTCGCGACGACGACCGCTACCTCTTCCTAGAGGCGCTGCTGAGCGCCCAGCAGGGGCTCTACATCAGCTATCAGGGTTTCAGTGCCCAGGACAACAGCGAGAAGGTGCCCTCCGTGCTGCTGGCGGAGCTCATCGACTATGTGCGCCAGGGCTTCGTGCTGGCGGGGGATGAGGACCTAGATGACGAGACCTCCGGCAAGCGGCTGCTCGAACACCTGATCGTCGAACACCCGCTCACCCCCTACAGTCGCAGCTACTTCTATCCAGAGGCGAATTTCGGCCTCTTCACCTATGCCGCCGACTGGCTGCCGGCCCTGAGCCCGCAGCGCGGGGCCGCCAACTTCCAGAGCGGCGAGCTGCCGCTGCCCCCCGAATGGGGGAAAGAGCAGGGGTTGGAGCTGGCGGAGCTGCTGCGCTTCTATCGCCAGCCCGCCAAGTATTTCCTCAACCGCCGCCTCAAGGTGTGGTTCGAGCTGGACGAGGCCGAGATCGAGGACAGCGAACCGTTCGAGCTGGACGGCCTGCAAAATTATCAACTTAAGGCGCTGCTGCTCGATGCCCACCTCGAGGAGGGGGAGAGTGAGGAGCGTCGCCAGCGCCTGCAGCTCTCCGGCCTGCTGCCCCAGGGCTGGTTCGGCAGCCTGCTGCTGGATGATCTGGATGCCGAGATGGGCAAGCTGGCGGAGAGGCTACGCCCCTGGGTGGCGGCCAATGAGGCGGACAAACAGGCGGTGGAGATCGATATCTCCCTGACCCAGGGCCAGCTGCAGGGGTGGATCGACACCCAGAAGGGGCGCTTGCTGGTGATCAAACCCGGCAGCTTCAACGGCAAGGATCTGCTGCTGGGCTGGATCCAGCACCTTTGCCTCTCCCTGAGTGATGCCCCCGGTGACACCCTGCTGTTTGACGCCAAGCAGAGCCTGCGCCTGCCCAGGCTTGCGGCCGACGAGGCTCGGCCAAGACTGGCGGCCCTGGTCGCCCTCTGGATGCAGGGGATGAAGCGGCCGCTGCCCTTCTTCCCGAGCTCCGCCTGGGAGTGGCTCAAGGCGATCGAGAAGGATCCGGAGAAACCGGAGGCCGCCGACAAAGCGGCCCTCGCCCGCTTCAACGGCGGCTACATGGTGACGGGGGAGGGGCAGGACGTCTACGTTGCCCGCTGCTTCCCGGAACTCGATGACGAGGTGCTGGCCCAGCTGCAGGCGCTGGCCCGCGAACACCTGACCCCGCTGATCAAGGTGCTGGAGGAGTTGCAATAATGGCCAATCCGCTCAATACCCTGCGTTTTCCCCTCCATGGCGAGCGGCTGATCGAGGCCTCCGCCGGCACCGGCAAGACCTACACCATCGCCGGCCTCTACCTGCGTCTGCTGCTGGGCCATGGCCCGCTCATCGAAGAGGGGGAAGACGCCGGTCAGCCCAGTGCCCACGAGCGGCCCCTGTCGGTGACCGAGATCCTGGTGGTGACCTTTACCGAGGCGGCCACTGCCGAGCTGCGCGGGCGGATCCGCGGCCGCATCCACGAGGCGCGCCTCGCCTTTATGCGCGGGCAAAGCACGGATGCCCTGCTGGCCCAGTTGCTGGCGGAGGTGGCGGATCACGAACTGGCGGCCCGCCGCCTGCTGGCCGCCGAACGGCAGATGGACGAGGCGGCCGTTTTCACCATCCACGGCTTCTGCCAGCGGATGCTCAAGCAGAATGCCTTCGAGTCGGGCGCCCTCTTTGAAACCGAATTTCTCACCGACGACAGCCAGCTCAGGTTGCAGGCGGTGAGCGACTACTGGCGCGCCGAGTTCTATCCGGTGGATAAAACCCTAGCCAGCGCGGTGCGCGCGCTCTGGCCAAGCCCGGCGGCCCTGCTGCGGGAGATGAACGGCTGGCTCGACAACAGCGAACTGGAGATGCGCCCGCCGGCGGGGGACGAGACTCTGGCGGCCCGCCATCAGGCAGCCATGGCCCGCATTGAGGCGGTGAAGCGTGAATGGCTGGCGCAGGTGGACGAGATCCGCCGTCAGACCGACGGCCATATCAGCCGCTACACCGGCAAGAACTACGAGGGGTGGCTCGCCAAGATAGCCGACTGGGCGCAAGACGAGGCCAGCGGCTACGCCATTCCCAAGGAACTGGAGCGCTTCGGCCAGACGGTGCTGGAGGAGAACCTCAAGAAGGGGGGCGCAGTGCCCACCCTGCCGCTGTTCAGCGAGATCGACGCGCTGCTGGCGAGCCGTCCCGGCATCCGCGACCTTATCCTGCAACGGGCCGCCGTGGTGGTGCGCAGCCGGATGCAGGCCAGCAAGCGCCAGGCACATCAGCTCTCATTCGATGACCTGCTCAAAGACCTCGACGGTGCGCTGGGTTCTAGCCTTGGCGAGCGGCTCTGCGAGCGCATTCGCGCCACCTACCGGGTCGCCATGATCGATGAATTTCAGGATACCGACCCCCAGCAGTACCGCATCTTCCATCGTCTTTACGGCGGCCACCAGGACACGGCGCTGTTGATGATCGGTGACCCCAAGCAGGCCATCTACGGCTTTCGCGGCGCCGACATCTTCACCTACATTCAGGCGCGGCGAAATGTGAGCGCCCACTACACCCTGGGGCGCAACTGGCGTTCCAGCGGCGCCCTGGTGGCGGCGGTCAACGGCCTGTTCGAGCGGGCCAAGGATCCCTTTATCTACGAGGCGGATATCCCCTTCCTGCCGGTGGAGGCGCAGGGCAAGAGCAAGGCGCTGCTGCTCGATGGCGAAACCGCCCCCGTGCTGCACTGCTGGCAGCTCACCGGTCAGCCCACCTTCAACCGGGGGGACTACCAGAGCAAGATGGCCCGCGCCACGGCGGCGGAGATCCACCGCCTGCTGACCCTGGCCCGGGAGGGCAAGGCGCTGATCGGCAGTGAGCCGGTGAAAGCCGGGGATATCGCCGTGCTGGTGCGCACCGGCGCCGAGGGCAAGCTGGTGCAGCAGGAGCTGGCACGCCTCGCCATCGCCTCGGTGTATCTGTCGAATCGCGAGAGCGTGCTGGAGCAGGTGGAGGCGCGGGAGATCTTGCTGATCCTGCACGCCTGCCAGAACCCGAGCGAGGAGAGGAGCCTGCGAGCGGCGCTCGCCACCGGCCTGTTCGATCTCGACGCCAAGGCCCTCGACGAGCTTGCCAGTGACGAGCGGGCCTGGGAGAGCGCGGTGCAGGAGTTTATGGAGTACCGCAAGGTCTGGCACAAGCGCGGCGTGCTGGCCATGCTGCGGGCCCTGCTGCACCGGCGCAATCTCGCCGCATCGCTTTTGGCGAGCCCCTACGGCGAGCGGCGGCTGACCAACTTCCTCCATCTGGGGGAGCTGCTCCAGCAAGTGAGCAGCGAGCTGGACGGCGAATACGCCTTGCTGCGCTGGCTGGGGGAGGCGGCGAACCGCCAGAGCGGCCAGGATGCTGAGCAGATACTTCGCCTGGAGTCCGAGCGCAAGCTGGTGCAGATCGTCACCATCCACAAATCCAAGGGGCTGGAGTACCCGCTGGTGTTCCTCCCCTTTATCTGCAGCCATCGCAGCGCCGACACCCCGCTCTATCACGAGGCCGATGAGGAGGGCAATCGCACCATTCTCGATCTCACCGGCGCCGAGGAGTCTCTGGCGGAGGCCGACAAGGAGCGCCTCGCCGAGGATCTGCGCCTGCTCTACGTGGCGCTGACCCGGGGCGTCTACGCCACCTGGCTGGGGCTGGCGCCGGTGCGCTCCGGCAATGGCAAGTCTGAGAAGACCGACCTGCACCAGACCGCCATCGGCTACCTGCTGCAAAAGGGTGAGGAGGGGGACGCCGCAACCCTGGCCACCGCCCTCGGTGCGCTTGCTGAAGATCTGCCCGGAGTGGCCGTCGGTGAGCCCTCGCTCACCCGCCCGGCCCCGCTGCCGGCAGAAGAGGAGCAACTGGGTGAGCCCCAGGTGCGCCGCTTTGGCGGCACCCTTGAGCGGGACTGGTGGATCAGCTCCTACTCCGGTCTCGCGGCCCAGGGCCACGGCCACAGCAAGGGGGTGCTGGCCAACCCCGGCTTCGATGACGAGGTGGTCACCGAGGCGGCGGCGCTGGCTGCCGAAGAGCCAGTGCAGGCGCCCCAGCCCTCCATCTTCACCTTCCCGAAGGGGGCGCGCCCCGGCACATTGCTGCACAGCCTGTTCGAGACCATCGACTTTCAAAGTGCCGCAGGCGAGCCGCTGGCACAGCATATCGCCACCCTGCTGGCGCAGGATGGCTTCGACGAAAGCTGGGCCCAAGTGCTGCAACAGCAGGTGGAGGCGGTGCTCGATACGCCGCTTGAGACCGCGTTACTTGCAGAGAGTGGCGAGCCGTTACGGCTGCGGGATCTGGCCCCCGAGCGCAAGCAGGTGGAGCTGGAGTTCTTCCTGCCCATGGGGCGGGTGACGGCACCTGCGCTGACCGCGCTCTGCCAGCAGCACGACCCGCTGTCGCGGGGCAACAAGCCACTGAGCTTCGCCACCGTGCAGGGGATGCTCAAGGGCTTTATCGACCTGGTGTTCGAGTGGCAGGGGCGCTGGTATCTGCTCGACTACAAATCCAACCACCTCGGCATGAGCCCGGCCGACTACAGCCGGCCGGCGCTGGAGCAGGCCATGGTGGAGCATCGCTACGACCTGCAATACCAGCTCTACTCCCTGGCGTTGCACCGGCTGCTCGCCCTGCGTTTGCCGGGCTACGACTTCGACCAGCACTTTGGCGGGGTCTTCTATCTGTTCCTGCGCGGCATGCCACAAGGGGGGATCTTCCATACCCGCCCCAGCCGCGAGCTGGTGCAGGGGCTGGATCGGCTGTTTAGCGAGGGGGCTACGCCCGCCCTCGCACAAGTTTCGGATAACGGGGTAGAAGCATGAAGAGCGCAATGATGATCGAACGGCTCAAGGCCCTGGCGCTGGCGGGGCGCATCCGCCAGCTGGATCTGCAATTTGCCAAGCTGGTGGCCGACCTTGGCGGCACTCCCGAGTTGGTGCTGGGGGCGGCGCTCGCCTGCTTCGAGCTGGGGCGCGGCCATGTCTGCCTGCCGCTGGAGATGTTATCTGCCGGATCCTTGCGCCCGTTCGGGCTGGATCCGGATCAGGGCCGGGATCTGCTGGCCGATCTGGCGGATCCGGCGAGCTGGCCCGCCCTGTTTGCGGCAAGCCCGCTGGTTGGCGGCGAGCAAGATGAAGGGGAAGCCCCGCGCTGGCCGCTGCGGCTCTGGCACGGCCATCTCTACCTCACCCGCTACCACGATCACGAGCAGGGAGTGGCCCGCCATCTGCGAGCCTTGAGTGAGCGCGCCGAATGGCCGGAGATTGCCCCGGCCCTGTCGCGCCTCTTTGCCCGCGACTACGGCCTGGTGTTCGGAGCCCTGCTCAAGGCCCGCCTCGCCCCCGACTTCTCGGCACGCCACTTTATCGAGAAGTACCTGGATCTGGTGTTCCCGAACGAAGTGGAGTGGCCTGCCATCGAGGCGCTGCTGGCCAGTGCTCAGGCCGCAAACGACCTGAACAAGCTGGATGCGCTGGTGCCCGAGGCGCTCTGCTGCAACGGCCAGAAGCTGGCGGCGGCCACGGCGGCGGCACGCCCCTTTGCGGTGATCTCCGGCGGTCCCGGCACCGGCAAGACCACCACGGTCGCCAAGCTCTTGGCCATTCTGGTGGAGACCGGTCTGCAAGCGGGCAAGGCCCCGGCGATCCGGCTGGTGGCCCCCACCGGCAAGGCGGCGGCGCGTCTGACCGAGAGTATCGGCTCTGCCCTGCAGGCGCTGGATCTGCCCCCCGAGTGGGTGGAAGCCATCCCCACCGAGGCGGGCACCCTGCACCGGCTGCTCGGGGTGATCCCGGGGCGCAGCCAGTTCCGCCATCACAAAGGCAACCCGCTGCACCTGGACTTGCTGGTGGTGGACGAGGCCTCCATGGTGGACCTGCCGATGATGGCGCGGCTGCTCGATGCGCTGCCGAGCCACGCTCGCCTCATTCTGCTCGGCGACAAGGATCAGCTCGCCTCGGTGGAGGCGGGGGCCGTGCTCGGCGATATCTGCAGCTTTATCGAGCAGGGCATCAGCCCCGCTCAGGCACAGTGGCTCTCCCGCCAGACCGGCTACCGGCTGCAGGGCACGCCTGCCGGGGCCCCGGTGCGCGACAGCCTCTGTTTGCTTTCCAAGAGTTGGCGCTTCGATCAGTACTCCGGCATCGGCCAGCTGGCGCGCGCCTGCAATGGCGGCGATGCGGCGGCGGTGGAATCGGTTTGGGGCGCGGGCTTTACGGATATCAGCCTGCACCCCTGGGCGGGGGAGGCCTACGACGAGTTGATTGCCCAGGGGGTAGCCGGTTACGGCAGCTATCTGAAGGCGGCCCGCGCGGGGGAAGCGCCCGCCGCCGTGTTCAAGGCATTCAACAGCTTCCAGATCCTCTGCGCCCTGCGCGATGGCCCGTTTGGCGTCGAGGGGCTCAACGAGCGCCTCGAACTGGCCCTGTCACGGGCCGGGCTGATCGCCCGCGATGGCGACTGGTATGCGGGCCGCCCGGTGATGGTGGTGCGCAACGACCACGGGGTCGGCCTCTACAACGGCGATATGGGGCTCTGCCTGCCCGATGAAACTGGGCGGCTCAAGGTATGGTTCGAGCAGCCGGACGGCACCCTGCGGGCGCTTTTGCCCAGCCGGCTGCCGCCCCACGAAACCGTCTACGCCATGACCATCCACAAATCCCAGGGCTCGGAGTTTGCCCATACAGTGCTGGTGCTGCCCGACAGCCCCAGCCCATTGCTGACCCGCGAGCTGGTCTATACCGGCATCACCCGCGCCAAGGCTCGCCTCGATCTCTACGGCGATCGCGCCCTGTTGGCCCAAGCAGTTCGGAAAAAGACCGAGCGTTATTCCGGATTGGCACAGAGGTTGGGGGAATAGATTAAAAATCCTTACTAATTAAAATCATATCAATATAAGAGAGGGTTTTATGGAAGAAATTAAAAAGATGCTTATATCTCATTTTGATAGTGCAGGATCAGCACCATTTTTATTCATAGGTTCTGGTTTTTCTCGCCGCTATCTAAACTTAGAAGATTGGGATAGTCTTTTGAGGAAGTTCACAGATGGACTAAAACCGTATGAATATTATCTTACTACAGCGGATGGTGATTTATCTAAGGTAGCATCACTAATAGCTGAAGATTTTCATAATAAGTGGTGGACAGATCCAAAATATGATGTCAGCAGAGAAAAGAACAAAGGAAAGCTCAAAGATAAAACTTCTGCCTTAAGAATTGAAATATGTAACTATCTTAATGAAATGGCAACTTCTGGATTTGTGGAAACAGCATACCATGAGGAAATCTCTGCATTATCAAGACTTAATGTGGATGGGATAATAACAACCAACTGGGATCTATTTCTAGAGAAGCTTTTTCCAGATTATAGGGTCTATGTTGGACAGAGTGAGCTATTATTCTCAAACCCACAATCTATAGGTGAGATATACAAAATTCATGGATCTTCTTCTCGTCCAGCATCCTTAGTTCTTACTCGTGAAGACTATGACTTATTCGAGGATAGGAACCCATATTTAGCTGCAAAAATAATTACTTTGTTTGTAGAGCATCCAATTGTTTTTATTGGATATTCACTTTCGGATAAGAATATAGCAAATATATTGAAGGCAATAGTGTCTTGTCTTGGGAATGAAAATGTCAATAAGCTAAGAGATAACTTGATTTTTATTCAAAGGGCTAATGATCAGCCTCCAAGTTATAACAAAACAGTAATTACGATTGACTCAGTTCAATTGCCTATAACAATTGTTAAATCAGATGATTTTTTACCTATATATGAAGCACTAGATGCTACAAAGCGTAAAATACCGGCGAGAATACTACGCTTTTGTAAAGAGCAACTATATACACTCGTTCAATCTGCAACACCAGAAAATAAAATGTGTGTTGTTGATATTGATAATATAGAAAGTGCAAAGGATGTAGAATTCGTTGTTGGGGTTGGAATTGCTGGTTCTAGTACCTCCGGAATTGGTTATCAAGGTTTAACGGCGATAGATCTTTTTAAAGATCTTATATTAGAGGGGGAAATAAAGTTAGACTCAGAGAAATTGTTGTCTTCAACAATCCCTTCAATATCAAAAAATTGTAAATATCTCCCTGTTTACAAATACTTGAATGATTTGGGTATATTGGCTGAGGACAAAGAGAGGTTGGCGGAGTTTGACATAGCAAGGCATATAGAAAAAACACCTGCTGAATTCAGTAGTACTATCTATGCTAGGCAGTTTGTTCAAACAGAGAGGTATAAATCTGCGCAAGAAATAATAGAAACAAACCCGCCTGAAAAAGCAGCAATATTTCTATCCTTTATTACCAGGGAAAAGTTCGATATTGATGTAATCAGAGAGTTTTTGGCAGAGCATATAGATAAATTAGAAACAGCGAATTCAAATTATGCAACATATTTTAGAAAGTTAGCATGTTTATATGACTTCTATGCTTACGGTTGGAAGTAGTTCAATAGCTTCGGTGCTGGTTCAGCTACGGCCTACAGGTTTGTAGGTTATGGCTGATCCAGTGAAGCTCAACGTTTACTGTGTGCTCTCTTTTTTCCTTCCCCTCATTCCCCGCCCTTCTCCCGCAAGGGGAGAAGGGAGGTTGGGCATCTTTTTATATCTTTAGCACCACGGGATTATCCGGCATTTGTAGGTTCGATTAGCGAAGCGTAATCGGACGGTCGCGTAATCGGACGGTCGCGTAATCGGGCAATCGTGTAACCCGACGGTCACGTAATCCGACGATCACCTAATTGGAGGCTCCCTTGGCCGGGATTTCGACAGACCAGAGATTCGAGTGTCGAATATCCACACCCCCCAACCGCCTCTGGCTTATGGTTCGGCCTGCATATCCGGTTGGCAGCCGGGGCCCTGGGCGACCTCCTCCTTGAGCCAGTCGGTAAAGCAGCGGATCCGGGTCAGTCGGGGGGAGTCGGGATCCCAGATCAGGTGGTAGTCGTTGTCGGGGTTGTAGCTCTTGGTGAAGAGGCGGGTCAGCAGGCCGCTTGCGATCAGATCCCCCGCCAGCACATTGCGGCTCAGGGCGACCCCCTTGCCGGAGAGCACCATGTCGATCGCCAGGCTGTTGTTGTTGACCTCGAAGCGCTTGATCCGGCTCAGGTCGAGCCGATAGCCCGACTCCTGCAGCCACTTCTCCCACGAGACTCCGGCGTAGTCGGGCCCGGAGACGATGACGGTGTCGTAGAGATCCTCGATACGCTGCAGCCGCTCGGCCAGGGCCGGCGAGCAGACCGGAAAGACGCACTCCCGGATCAGCAGGCAGGAGCTCAGCTCGGGGTCGACCCGGTTGCAGTAGCGGATCGCCAGATCCATGCCACCCCGGCCTATGGGCTGCACCTGGGGGTTGGCGTTGAGGCGCACTTCGACCTCGGGGTGGCGTTCGACGAAGCGCCAGAGCCTCGGCATCAGCCAGCGGCTGGCGAAGGAGGGGATGACGGTGACGTTCAGCACCCCTGCCAGCGGTTCACACTCGAGGGCGGCCATGCCCTGCTCGAACGCCGCCATGCCCTGGCTGACCCAGGGGAGCAGGCGTGCACCCCGCTCGGTCAGGCGCATGTTGCGCCCCTCGCGGACAAACAGCTTGACCCCCAGACTCTGCTCCAGCCCCCGGATCTGCTGGCTGACCGCCGCCTGGGTGATGAACAGCTCCTCGGCGGCGCGGGAATAGCTGCCGTGGCGGGCTGCCGCCTCGAAGGTGTGCAGGGCGCCGATCTGGGCGATGTATAACTTGCGCTTATGTGTCTGGTTAGCTTTCATCGTTGGCCTTCCTGGCCCGGATTAATAACACTCGACGTCCAATCAAACGGCGAAATCAAGGCGAGGTTATCATGGAAACGGCAGGAAGCAATCTGATCGAATCGATCATGAAAATATTGACCAGAAGGGCCGACAAGACCCGCACATTCAAGCAGGAGAATATGCCAGACTGGTTGCGACACGATATGGGGCTGCACGATGATGACAATCAAAAGCAGCATCACGCCAGAGACAGGATTAAATATTGAGACGTTGTTTTTGGTACCGCGTGCCAGATTAATATTTGTTTTTCTGAATATGATATTGAGTGGCGCTGGTGTCACCCTGTCTGAGATATGTATGGCGCCTCAGGTGATATGATCTGGCGATTGGTAGTCCCGTATATATTTCTGCTCGAGACCCGCATCAATCAGGCTGTTGCGAAGGTGGTGGCTGAGCGTAGCGAAGCCCAACGTTTACCGTGTAATCTCTTTTTCCTCCCCCCTCATCCCCGACCCTTCTCCCGCAAGGGGAGAAGGGAGCAAATACGCTGTCCGATTACGCTTCGCTAATCGAACCTACCTGGCTGATGGTATTGTGGTTAACTGAACCGGTGTGGTGAGCGATCATGCTCCCGATACCGCATGATCCCCTCTCCCGTTGGGAGAGGGCAGGGTGAGGGGAGCATTCAGGTATTAGGTGGTGAGCTCCAGCCGGTTGCCTTCCGGGTCGAGAAAGGTACTCTCGTAATAGCCGTCGCCGGTCCAGCGGGGGCCGTCCAGGTGTTTCACCTCGGCGCCCTTGAGCAGCTTGAGGCGGGCGGTCATCTTGTCCACCGCCTCCACGCTGCCGAGGGAGAAGGCGAGATGGGCCAGCCCCTGCAACGGGTGCGGCAGACTGAGATCCGCCGGAAACAGGATGGGGGTGTGCATCAGCTCCAGGCTGGCGCCCCCCTCGAAGCGCACGAAGTAGGAGCTGAATTGTTTGGCTTGATTGTGGTAACGCTCATTGGCCTGCCCGCCAAACAGGGTGCAGTAGAATGTTGTGAGCGCCTCCAGATCCTGCGCCCAGATGGCAACGTGATGGATATGCATGGCTGGTCTCCTGTGACTTGATGCCTTTAATGCTATGCTGGGGCCTGCCCCTTCGACATGGCTGAGTCCGTCCTGATGATGTCTGAAACTGCCAACACCGAGCTTATAGACGTCTCCCCCGACTGCCGCGAGCAGATCTGCTGTGACAGCCTGCTGCCGGCCCTTGCGCAGGAGCAGGTGTGGCTGGCGGGCTATTCCCGCCTCAAGACCCGCTACCGTATCGCGCGCCGCTTTGCCGATATGCACTGCTTCTTGCTGACCCTGGGGGGCGAGGGGGAGGTGCAGGTGGGCGATCGCATGGCGCGCCTGCAGGTCGGGGAGTGGGCGCTGATCCCGGCCGGGGAGGCGCTCTGCTACCAGCTTAGTGAGCAGTTGAGAGAGCAGCTTAGTGAACAGCCGAGCGAGCCGTTGAGCCAGCAGTCGAGCGAGTGGGAGCTGGTGTGGCTGCTGCTGCACAAGGACTCCCCCTGGGATGCTTTCGCCAGCCAATCCCGGTTGGGTTGCACCTCCCAGCAGGCCACTCTGCTGCGTACCATCGAGAACCTCTATGCGGAGCAGGAGCGCCATCAGGACCCGCTGCTCAGCGCCCTGCTGGTGGAGCAGCTCGGCTTCTATCTGCGCCGTCTGTTGCAGAAGGGGGAGGGGCAGCGGCGCGGAGAGCGGCTGGCGCTGCGCCTCGAGCTGCTGCTCAAGGAGGCGCTGGCCGAGCCCTGGGACATAGCGCGCATGGCCAGCGCCCTGCATCTCTCCGAGCGCCAGCTCTACCGGCTCTGCCAGCAGCACTTCGCGCTGGCACCCATGGCGCTGCTGCAACGGCTGCGGCTGCAACGGGCTGCGCTGTTGCTGGCCAGCCGGGCCGATTCGGTAAAGCTGCTGGCCGAGCAGTGCGGCTTTCGCAACGAGTACCACTTCTCCACCGCCTTCAAACGCCAGCACGGCCTGGCGCCCAGCCACTATCGCCACCGGCATCATCCCGCCTTTAAAACCGGAAAAGGCTAGTGTGTTGAGTCACACTGGTTGCTACTGTTGTTCAGACGAACCTGATTGCGGCCGATAACCGGAGACGGGCCATGAGCCGGCTGGCCGCGACAGAGTTGGGTTTCATGGGAGTCGTCTCCCCATAATCGTTTTTCTTCAATCAGATTGCATTTCCCGCAGTTGGGGGTGAGAGGGCAAGGATGGTCTCTATGCTGCAAGACAGTGACACGATCAGGATCTCGGACGTCAGCGAAGCCGTGGTGCACGGTATCCTGGCGGTGGTGAGCGACGGCATCTGGGACTGGAACGCCAACACCGGGTTCGTCTATCGCAATCCCGGCTGGTACCGGATGCTGGGCTACGAGCCCCACACCCTCGGCAACACTGTCTTCACCTGGGAGAGCGTGATCCATCCCGACGACATGGAGCAGGTGATGGCCTGCTTCGACGCCTACCTGAGCGGCGCCGCCCCCGACTACCGGGTCGAGTATCGCTGCCGCAGCCGCGGCGGCGACTACATCTGGATCGAGGATTGCGGCCGCATCATAGCCCGCAACCCGGACGGGTCGGTGGCCCGGATGATCGGCGCCCACCGCAACATCCACGCCCAGAAGCTGCTGCTGGAGCAGCTGGAGCGGCGCAATCACACCCTGGAGCAGCAGATCGCCTTGCGCACCGCCGAGCTGGTGCGGCTCAACGAGGCGCTGCAGCAGAAGGCGGAGGAGAATCGCCAGCTGGCGGAGACCGACGCCCTGACCGGTGCCGCCAGCCGCTACCGGCTGGAGCGCACCATTCGGCAGGAGTGCGAGCGGGCCAAGCGTTTTCAGCAATCCTTCTCCGTCATCGCCATGGATGTGGACGACTTCAAGCAGATCAACGACAGCCACGGCCACCAGGCGGGGGATCAGACCCTGATCAACATAGTGGCGCTGGTGCGCAGCCACATTCGCGAAATAGACCTGATTGCCCGCTGGGGCGGGGACGAGTTCATGGTGGTGCTGCCCAATACCGGCCTGGCCGATGGCTGGCGGGTGGCCGACAAGCTGCGGCAGTTGCTGATGGATACGCCGGTGTGCGAGCACTTCCCCATCACCATGAGCTTCGGGCTGGCCGAGTACCGGCCGGACGAGAGCATGGGTCAGCTGATGGTCAGAATGGATCGGGCCCTCTATCAGGCCAAGCAGACGGGCAAGAACCAGATCTGCCAGTAGCCGGCCGTCTCACCCCTCTCAGGCAGGCCGCCGGCTGCCGAATGGTGCTAATCCTTCCCCCCGAATGCGTCTTGACCGCAGCCTCATCTTGACTCCGTACGGGTACGCTGGTCTGATGCGCGCTCTTTAATCCCCGTGAGACATGAAACGATGAAAAAGAGCATCCTGGTTGCCCTGACTGCACTGCCCCTGATGGCCAACGCCGGCCTGATGGACTCCCTGACCGACACAGTGACCAGCAGCGTAACCAGCACTGCCAAAGAGATGGCCGGCACCGCCATGGACAGCGCCTCCAACGAAGCAGTCAAGAAGGCGCTGGACATCAAGGAAGGCGGCTCCAACAAGCAGGCCATCAAGGAGAAGCTGGGTGCACCGGCCAGTACCAAGACCGAAGCCGGTCTGGAAGTGTGGACCTATGATCTGGGCGCCCTGAACAAGGTCTCCCCCATGCTGGCAGAGACCTCCAAGAGCCTGTTCAAGGAGTCCGAAGTGGCCCAGAAAACCGTGCTCATCAAGTTCGAAGGCGAAACCGTCAAGACCCTGAACCTGGCCGACAAGACCAAGGCCTGAGTCTGAACGACGTGCATGAAAAAAGGGGCCCGCGGGCCCCTTTTTGCTGCTTTCGAATTACTGGTGCGCTTCGGCGAACTGCTTCATCGCTTCGGCGTGCTTGGTCATGCCGTCGGCACGCAGATTCAGGTTTTTCACGAACTCGGCCTTCTTGGCCGGATCTTCGATCTTGTCGTAACGCTGCTGCAGGTTCGCCTGGATTTGCTCCGGGGTCATGTTCTGCATGCGGGCCATCTTGTCGTGGCGGCCGCCATGGTGCTTGCCGCCCATCATGCCGCTGCCGTCCATCGGGCAGTCGGTCATCATGCCGGGCTGGGCCGTGCTGACGGCTTCGCTGGCGGCATAGGCGCCAAGCGGCAGGCCAAGGATCAGGGTGGCGGTCAGCAGAGTCTTGGTCAGTTTTTTCATGGTCTATCTCCTTGCGGATTGAGTTCGGGGTCGGCTTGCTCGCCTTGACCCTGATTACACACCAGACAGGTGTCTGAACTTTGCCAGTTGAAGCCTATTTTGTAGCAGAGTGTGACACCATGACCCTGTACTGGGCATTGACCGGGCCCATGCTGGGCGGGAAATAAAAATACCCCGTCAGCGTTGGTCGCTGGCGGGGTATTTTTCCGGATGGGCGGGCTTAGCGCTGGCGACCGCTGCCGACGCTGTAGGGCATCCGATAGCTGCTGCTCTCGCCATCC
Organism: Aeromonas sp. S8(2024); assembly: GCF_041403085.1. NCBI lineage: Bacteria > Pseudomonadati > Pseudomonadota > Gammaproteobacteria > Aeromonadales > Aeromonadaceae > Aeromonas > Aeromonas sp. S8(2024). The sequence continues at coordinate 48,856 of NZ_JBGLRF010000014.1, forward strand.
AGGCTGAGGGTCAGGTCACCCTGGGCCCGCATTGGCAGGCGCACCTGCTGCATGCCGTTCAGCCGGGCAGGGACCCGCTTGATCAGATCGCCGGCGGCATTGTGGACCTCCAGGGTCGGATGGGCATCGCTGCTGCTGGCGGTGTCGTGCCAGTTGACGAACAGCAGGCCGGGGGCAACGCTGACGTCGGCCGGCAGGGCGGCCTGGGCCAGTCCGGTGTGGGCCAGTCCGGCCAGCATGAACAGGGCCATGGTCTTGTTGATCATGAGTCGATTCTCCTTGATGAGATGCCGCAGGGGCGGCGGGAAGGTCAGGGTGCGCACCGGAGGGGGCGCATCATGACGAAGGGGGCTCGGTCGCCTGGTCGGCGGGCACGCCGGTATCGTCTGCTGCCGCGTCGACGGCGCCGGCTTGCACCGGGTCGGTCTGGCCGGATGTGCGCCTTGCCTGTCTGGCAAGGGCTTCGCTGGCGGCAAAGGCCAGCAGCAAGGGGGTGGTGAGGGCCAGCATGGCCTGTCTGCTCCTGCAACCGATGGGGTGGTCACAGTAAACAGCCGGTCTGTGTCTCAACTTTGCCGAGCGGCCGCTTTTTTGTAGCAGAGTGTGGCATCTTGCTGATCTGGCACACTTTGACACAAACCGCCCGGCGGATTTTCGTATACTCGTGCCAGCTCTAACAGGAGGTCCCCATGAATCAAAACAGCACCCACATTCTGGTGGTCGACGATCACAGCGAGATCCGCGATCTGCTGAAGCGTTTTCTGGAACAGCACGGCCTGCGGGTCAGCTGTGCCCGCGATGGCAAGGAGATGAAGCGGTTGCTGGAGGAGCGGGAGTTCGATCTGCTGGTGCTGGATCTGATGATGCCGGGGGAGGATGGCCTGACCCTGTGTCGCGAGCTGCGGGCCAAGTCCAGCCTGCCCATCATCATGCTCACTGCCATGGGGGAGGAGACTGACCGCATCATAGGGCTGGAGATGGGGGCCGACGACTACCTCGCCAAGCCGTTCAATCCGCGCGAGCTGCTGGCCCGCATCAAGGCGGTGATGCGCCGCACCCAGGTCGAGCCGCAGCCGGTGGCCGAGGCCTTGACCCGGGATCTGCGCTTCGATCGCTGGCTGCTCGACATCAACCGGCGCGAGCTGGTGGATGAGGAAGGGGTGGGCCTGAGCCTCTCCACCGCCGAATTCGACCTGCTGCGGGTCTTTCTGGAGCGCCCGCAGCGGGTGCTGAGCCGGGATCAGCTGCTGGATCTGGCCCGCGGCCGCGAGGCGGTGGCGTTCGATCGTGCCATCGACACCCTGGTGAGCCGGCTGCGGCGCAAGCTGGAGCGGGATCCCAAGAATCCCGAGCTTATCAAGACCATCTGGGGCGGCGGTTACCTGTTCGCCGCCGATGTGACCCAGGTATAAGGCGGTGGGGATGTTAAGACGCGGCTGGTCGAAGCTGTGGCCCAAGGGGCTGACCGGCCAGATCATCCTGGTAGCGCTGGCCGGGCTGGTGCTGATCCAGCTGCTCAGCATCCAGATCTATCGTACCGATCGGGAGGAGGCGCTCGGCTACGTCAACAGCCGCAACGCCATGCAGCGCATCGTCTCGGTGGTGCGGCTGCTGGCCCTCTCGCCCCCCTCTCTCTATGACGAGATCCTCAAGGCGAGCCGCAGCGAGACCCTGCTGCTGCGCATCGCCGACGAGCCGCTGCAGCCGGACAACCGCAGTCCCCGCTTCGAGCAGCTGGTGCGCTCCCGGCTGGGTTACCCCTCGACCCTGATGGTGGAGATCAGCGCCGAGCTCAAGCAGGATGCCCAGCGCAGCCGGGCCTGGCAGCACCACAACCGGATGATGAAGGACCGCAAGGGGGTGCCTCCACCGCAGGACATGCGGCTGTACGGCTCCATCCAGCTGCCGCGCGGCGGCTGGCTGCAGTTCAGCTCGCTGGTGGACAAGGAGTCGGCCAGCTGGTCCTGGCAGACCACCTTCAACCTGATGCTGGTGGCGAGCCTGGTGATCGGCATGATGATCTGGCTGTTCCGTCGTGCCACCCGGCCGCTCAAGCAGCTGGCCGCCAACGCGGACCGGCTCGGCCGCGGCGAGGACATAGAGCCGCTGCGGGAGGAGGGGCCGACCGAGGTACGCGAATCCATCCAGGCCTTCAACCGCATGCACACCCGGCTCGATCGCTTCGTGCAGGACCGTACCCGTATGCTGGCGGCCATCTCCCACGATCTGCGTACCCCCATCACCAGCCTGCGGCTGCGCACCGAATTTCTGGACGAGGGGGAGGACAAGGAGCGGATCCAGCAGACCCTGCAACAGATGGAACAGATGCTGGCGGCCACCCTCAGCTTCGCCAGGGAGGAGGGGCAGCAGGAGGCGACCCGCGAGCTGGATCTGGTCAGCCTGCTGGAGAGCCTGTGCGACGACTATGCCGACACCGGTCAGCCGGTTACCTGCCTGGCCGAGGGCAAGCAGGTCTACGCCTGCCGCGCCAACACCCTGCGCCGGGTGCTGCAAAACCTCATCGGCAACGCCATCAAGTACGCCGGCAGCGCCGAAGTGTCGCTGGAACGCACCGACAGCGAGCTGGTGATCCGGGTCTGCGATCAGGGGCCCGGTATCGATCCGGCCCGGCTGGAAGATGTGTTCAAGCCGTTCGTGCGCCTCGACGAGGCCCGCAACACCGAATCCGGCAGCGTGGGGCTGGGGCTCTCCATCGCCCGCACCCTGGTGCACCAGCACGGGGGCGAACTGACCCTGCACAACCGGGAGCTGGGCGGGCTGGAGGCTCGCATCAGCCTGCCGCTGTGAGGGGCGAGCGAGTCGATGGAAAGGGCGCCTGCGGGCGCCCTTCTCGTTTTGGGTCTTGCACTGGTCCGGCCGGCATCACGCTCGTTTCATACTCGCTCATGCTTGTTCTCCTATGCTGAAGATGGTGATAATCGATGGCCGCGCAGACGGCCAAACAGCAGGGTCGGTACAGGGATGGCAGGTGAGTCGGGAGTCAGGTGGCGAGTTGGATACGGGTGGTGGCTGCTGCTCTGTGCGCTGGTATTGCCGGCATGGGCGAACATAGCGCCCAAACCGCTCATCGTGGCCAACTCCAAGGCCTGGCAGCCCTTCTCCTATCTCAATGAAGCGGGTCAGCCCGATGGCCTGCTGATCGATCTGTGGCGCGAGTATGGCCGCGTCACCGGTCGCCCCATCCAGTTCAAGCTGGTGGACTGGCAGAGCTCGCTGGATCTGGTCCGCAACGGCCAGGCCGATGTCCATGGCGGCTTGCTCTGGTCGCCGGAGCGCAATATGGTCTACGACTATGGCCAGGCTCTCTCCCACCTCGACGCCCAGCTCTTCTTCGCCAACTCCCTGCGCGGTTCGGACGTGAATTACTACCTGCTGCACGAGAGCGTGGGGGTGGTGGCGGGAGGATTCGAAGAGTACTACGCCCGCAAGAACTTCCCGCGCACCCGGCTGCGCACCTTCGATGACAACGACGCCATGCTGCGGGCTGCCTTGAACGGCGAACTGGAAGCCTTCATCGCCGACCTGCAGGTGGCCAACTTCTACATCTACACCGCGGCGGATCCTACCCGCTTCATCCCGGTGCGCCACCTCTACAGCGATGACGTCCGCTTTGCCGTCGCCAAGGGCAATCAGGCGCTGCTGCAGGAGCTGGAGCAGGGTTTCACCCGCATCGGCGAGGCGGATCGGGAGCGGATCATCCGCAAGTGGATGCATATCGAGACCGTCTACCCGGCACATCTCTGGCCCTGGCTGCTGGCCGTCGGCGGTCTGGTGCTGATGGCCTACATCATCCAGCTGCGGCGGGCGGTGGCGAGCCGTACCGCCGAGCTTATCCAGGCCAACGCCAGGCTGGAGCGTCTCGCCAGCACCGACTCCATGACCGGCATCCTCAATCGGCGCGCCTTCTTGCCGCTGCTGGAGCAACGACTGAGCAGCAGCGAGCCGTGTGCCCTGCTGCTGTTCGATCTCGATCGCTTCAAGGGGATCAACGATCACTTCGGGCACGGGGTCGGCGACGAGGTACTGTCGGCCATGGTGGAGCGCGTGCAGCGGGTGTTGCCCGCCAGCGCCCTGTTCGCCCGCATCGGCGGCGAGGAGTTCTGCATCAGTCTGCTGGTGGCCGACATGGCGACGCTGCAGCAGTGGGCCGAGCGGATCGGGCGGGAGGTCAATGGCCGCAAGCTGTCGACCAGCGCCGGGGAGCTTGGCATCTCCATCAGCACCGGGGCGGTGTGGGTGTCGGCCGAGGTGAGAGCTGAGGGCCGACGAGTGCTGCTGCAGGCGGATCAGCTGATGTATGGCGCCAAGTCGCTGGGGCGCAACACCTGGCAGGCGGCAAGCTATGTGAAAGAGATGGCAGACGAGGCGGGGCAATAAAAAACCGCCGCCCAGGGTGGGCGGCGGCGGGTCATCAGAAGTTGTAGGTCATGCCCAGGGTGTAGCGGCGACCATCCAGCACTGTGCCGAAGCTGCTGTAGTCCACCGTCTTGTCGAACAGGTTGTAGACGCCTGCGGTGACGTTCAGATGTTCGTTGGCCTTGTAGACCAGACCCGTGTCGAAGAAGGTGTAGGAAGGGGTGCCGTCGGCCATTCTGACCCGGCTCAGGTAGTCCGAGGTCTTGCTGCGGAAGTTGACCCGTGACCAGAGGCTGACGTCATCGGTACTCTTCCAGTCGACCGTGGTGTTGAACATGTGGCGCGGCATCTGGTTAAGCGCCTTGCCCTCGTTCGGACCGCTCTTCTGCTCGGACTGGGTGAAGGTGTAGCTGGAGGCCAGCGACCACTTTTCGTTGATGGCCCAGTTGGCCGTGCCTTCCACCCCGCGCATGTTCGCCTTGTCGACGTTGATGCGGTCGCTGATGAAGTCATAGGTGTGACCGTTCAGGGTGCAGGAGGGGTCATCCTTGCTGGTGCAGCGGCGGATCTCGGAGATCTTGTCCTCGAAGTCGGTATTGAACAGAGTCAGCCCTGTGCTCAGCCCCTCCTGACCATCCCACAGCAGGGCGATCTCCTGGCTCACGCTGGTTTCCGGTTTGAGCTGCGGGTTGCCAACCAGCATGCCGTCCTGGGTGCCGCCGCCGGTGGCCTGGCCCCAGTTGGCGGCCGACATGCGCAGATCCGGTGAGCGGTAGCCGGTGGAGACGCCGCCCTTCAGGGTCCAGAATTCGGCCGGGTGCCAGACGCCGTACAGACGCGGGCTCCAGTGGGTGCCGTAGTTCTGGTCACGGTCCATCCGCACGCCGCCGGTGAGGGCGAAGCTGTCGGTCAGCGACCACTCGTCTTCCACGAACAGGGCCCAGCTCCAGCGGGTCAGCTGATTGGCACGGTTGGCCACGTTGAGCTGGTTGCCCTCATCCTGCAGATCCTCGTGACGGTATTGACCGCCCACGCTCAGGTAGTGAGCCCCCAGTTCGAACTGGGTATGGGTGTCGGCGATGGTGTTGATGAGCTTCATCTGACGGCCGGGGTTGGTGTTTTCTTCCCGCTGCAGGTAGCTGGTGGAAGAGCCGAAGTCATAACGGCCGTCGTGGGTGATGGCGTAGTTGGTGCGCCCGTAGGTGTTCAGGCTGGGCTTGGCCTTGGCTGCCAGCGAGTCGCCCGGTGTACGGTTGCGATCCTGCAGACCGCGGCTGGCCTCGAAGTCAAAGCGGTTGTGCTCGTCCGGTGTCAGGCTGAACACCACAGTGCCGCTGCGCATTTCCTGTTCGGCGAACCCGTTCTGGAACTGATCCTCGCCGCGGTGGGAGAGCAGACCGTTCACTCGCACCCCCAGCAGGCCATCCACCAGGGCGCCAGCGGTGTAGGCGTTGCTCTGGAAGATGTTGCCGGAGTCCTTGTTCTCCTGGAAGGTGGAGTCGGCCTGCACCGAACCTTGCCAGGCCGTCATGCTGGCGGTCTTGCGGGTGATGATGTTGATGACGCCGCCCATGGCGTCAGAGCCGTAACGGGAGGACATGGGGCCGCGCACCACCTCGATCCGCTCGATGGCCTGCAGCGGCGGCAGCCAGCCCTGCTCGATGCCGGGGCCGTCGCTGTTGGGACGGGTGCCGCGGCTGTCGACCCGCTTGCCGTCGACCAGCATCAGTGTGTACTTGGAGCTCATGCCGCGAATGCTGATGTCACTGCTGCTGCCGCCGCCGGTGATCACCACCCCCGGCACGTCCTTCAGGGCGTCGGTCACGTCACGGTAGGCGCGTTTCTCCAGTTGCTCGCGCGTCACCACCGAGATGGAGGCGGCGGTGTTCTCGATCTTCTGCTGGAAGCCGGAGGCGGTCACCACCATGACCTCCTGTTCGGCGGCATGGGCGTTGGCGGCGAGGACGGCGAGAATGAGCGTGGTCAGCTTGTTGCGGTGCATTGTTATCATGTTGGCCTGAACTCTTTTTTAGTAAGAAGATGCATTCATCCTTTGGGTGAATCGATGGGGGGTCTCGCCGCATCCCGCGTGAAACCCGGACCAGGCAGGTTCAATCGAATAGTGATCCCGGCGGTCGGCAGGCATTGTAGTGATCACTGATGGCTGTGTAAATGATAATTAATCTCATTAATATTGTGCGGTTATCCTCTCGCCAGCAGAGGAGCGGAGGTATGCAAGGATGGGAGCAGGGCGGGGATGGCGGGCAGGGTGAATTCGAGGCAACAAAAAACCCGCCGAAGCGGGTTTTTTCAATTCTTGCAGTGGATCCGTTCAGCCGGCAGAAGCGGGGTGACGGTATCCCTGACTTGAATTACAGGGCAACTACGTTGGCAGCAGCCGGGCCTTTCTGGCCTTGCTCGATGGTGAACTCAACGCGCTGACCTTCTTCCAGGGTTTTGAAACCGTTGGACTGGATAGCGGAGAAGTGTACGAACACGTCTTTGCTGCCGTCAACCGGGGAGATGAAGCCAAAACCTTTTTCGGAGTTGAAGAATTTTACGGTACCAGTCACTTTGGACATAATAATTACTCTCAAATTTAGTGTTTGAAATGCCATCAGATGGCAAGTTTTGATTTTTCGTCAGCAATACGTAGGGGAAGCACTAAAGAAGGAGAATTATTCGTCAAGCATCATCGAAATAACACTTGCACTAATCACTGCTTTACTAAAATGACTGCCTAACATAAACAGGACTGAACTGCCGAACTATCGCTGTCGATTAGAACACGCACGCTTTGTTAAAGCAAACTTTATCTCTCAGTTGGTACTCTGTGCCGGATGACTGGATTTTCAGGACGATTTTACCTTTTATATCAATAGCATGAATATCCATTTCAGGTGCTTTTCGGGTTGTGGTGAATCCCTTTGTGCGAAGAAAAAACGAGATAAAGGGTCATGCGAGTCGACAGATAATGTCACGTCAAGGGTCAGAACCTTCCCCTTCCATCATGAAAAAGCCAGCCCGTCGACAGGGTGTGGGCTGGCTACATTTGGTTGAAACGGCATGATCAAGGTTTTTTGCGAAAGCGATTGCTGACGGAGTCAACCCAGCTGAATGTCTCGGGCAGTACCTGATTGGCGGCCCGTTCCTTGGCCTTGTCCCTTGCAAGCTGTGCCGCCGCTTTCGCAGCTGCTGCCCGGTCTGCGACCACCTTGAGCCGGCCTTCCTCGCGTATGCGATTGCGCTCGGCATTGGTCAATGGGTGGTCCGCGTTGGCCTGTGCTTTTTGCAGCAACAGGGTGATCCCGGCCTTTTCGGCGTCGGTGAGATCCTTCATTTCCAGCTTTTTCACGGCGTGTACCTGATGACGGGGAGGGAACACCCTACCACGTCACCTGGCTGTTTATTGTGCTGTCGATGGCATTCCCGATGATTTCCCCGGTTGGACTAGGCGTGACCGGTTGGTTCGACATGGATCAGCACGATGGCGTGGGGCAGATGGCGCTGGATCCCCTGCTCTATGCGGTCACAGATGGCGTGGGAGTGCTCGATGCTCATCTCCTTGGGCAGTGTCAGGTGGAAGTCGATATGGCGGCGACGCCCCGCCTGACGGCTGCGCAGGTCGTGGAAGCCGCCGTGCTCCGGGCAACACTCCTCGATCACTTGGGTGGTGATGGCCAGCTCTTCCTCGCTCATGCTGTGATCCAGCAGGGGCTGGAAGGCCTGGTTGAGCATGGCGATGGCTTCTCTGAGGATGAAGAGCGCGACCCCGATGGCGACGAGGGGATCCAGCAGATAGAGGTTGTAGCCCAGCGCAGAGGCGATACAGATGCCGAGCAGACCGGCAGCCACCCCGAGCGAGGTCAGCACATCCGCCTTCAGATGCAGGGCATCGGCGGCCAGCGCCACCGACTCTTCCTCCTTGGCGACCCGGTAGAGATAGGCGGAGACGCCGCTGTTGACCAGCGCCGACAACAGCATGACCAGCACGCCGAGTCCGACGCCTTCGATGGGAGTGGGGGTGATCAGCTTGCCGACGGCCTCGAAGATGATCCAGCCGGCGGCCAGCAGGATCAGCAGCGCTTCGATCACGCCGGAGACATTCTCTATCTTGTCGTGGCCATAGGGGTGGCGCGGGTCGGGTGGAATATCCGACTTGCGCACGGCCACCAGCGCGATCAGGGCGGCCACCAGATCCATGGCCGAGTGGATGGCTTCGGAGATGATGCTGACGGAACCGCTCAGTATGCCGGCAATTATCTTCATGACAATCAGGCTGATATTGGAGCAAACCGAGACCAAGGCGGCTCTGGTTTTTCTGGTCATGGGATATCCCTATTCTCGATGAAATAGTTTGAAAATAAGGCCTGATAATATCAGCTTGCGTTAATAATGACTTCTTGAGGTTGTAACTTTTTGTTTCCGGCGATAGTGAGAATGCTTATCCAAATTAACACTGCTCGTTTAAATAATAGTTATTTTGGTTTTTGGTGATTTATTTCAGGTGGTCACCAAATAATATTGATAATCGCTACTTTATAAGGCTTCCGGTGTTTTTACGGCCGTTCCTTCCCCGCCCAGGAGTGCCTGACGGGGGTCATCGGCCCCGGTTTGGCGCGGCGTGACGGATGAGGGTGGATTCTTGCGCAAGATTGGGGGTATGCTGGATTGAGTGCGATCTTGGGATCGTCACTGAAAGCGTACTGTAGTCTACGATTCGGATGGCATGCTGGAACCTGGGTTCCAACTGTCTGGGTAACATTTTTGGAGTTTGATGATGAGTAACAAAGAACATCACAACGGCAAAGATGCCAAGAAAAAACCGCAGATGTCACTGAAAGAGAAGCGCGAAGCCAAACGTCAGAAAGCAGAACTGAAAAACGGCAGCGCGATGAAGTAACGCTCCCCATGCTGTAGTTCCTTTGGAGCCAGTAACAAAAAGCCAGCCTGTTTCGGGCTGGCTTTTATGTTTTTGGCGTGGGCTCAGGGGGTGGCGCCGTAGCTGGCAAATATCCGTTCGTAGCGGCCATCGGCCCGCATCTTGCCGAGCTGGCGATCGAACCAGCGTTGCTGCGCGGCCTGGCGAAAGGCGAAATGGTAGTGGGTGGGAGCGAACAGATCATATTGTCTGACCCGGCTGGGGGCATAGAGCTCGGCGCCATACTTGCTGGTGGCCAGTTGCGCCAGATAGTAATAGAACACCCGTTGCTCCAGGATCACCGCATCCACCCGCCCCAGCATCAGTCTGTGCACCTGTCCCTGCTGCTTGGCGACCTCCTCGTAACGGGGATTCTGGTCGGCCATGCTGGCGAAGGCTCCCCCCAATACCTGGCGTGCCCGCTGAAAGGCGCTGACCCTCAGCTCTTTCATGTCGTCCAGCGTGGCGATGTGGGTCTTGCTCAGGGTGAACACCCGGTTGTGAAAGGCGATGACGGGTTGCGACAGGAAGACGTTGTCCAGCATCCCGGGTTTGACGTTGATGATGGCATCGAGCCTGCCGGACTCCAGCATGCGAAAGGTGCGCTCCAGCGGCAAATATTCGAAGCTGGGCTCGTAACCGCTGCCACGAAAGGCTTCCCGCAGCAGATCGAGCTCGATGCCGCGTCCCTCTTCCTCAATCACATAGGGGGGAATGGCGAAACTGACCCCCACCCGCAGTGGCTCGCCGGCCAGCAAGAGGGGAGAGTGAAACAGCACGGCAAGGCTTGCCGCGAGCAGCAGGATACGAGACAAAAACCCCATGCGTTCTCTCTGACAAACGAATTGCCCTGATGATAAACCCTGGGCGGGCGACAGGGGGAGCAGGGTCGGCGACTCTGGTCGGGGGAGCCGGCTTGCGTGCCGCGCCTGCGTCAATAACGGGTAAAAAAAGGCCCTGCGTGAACAGGGCCCTCTGAACTGTGAGCTTCCCTTAGAACGGGATGTCGTCGTCGAAATCCATCGGCGGCTCGTTGTATACCGGCGGAGCGGATTGCGGCTGCTGGGCCGGACGGCTATAACCACCTTGCTGTTGCTGCATGTTCTGCTGCGGAGCCGGGCGGGACTGGTTCATCGGCTGCTGGGACTGCATGCCCTGTTGCGGCTGACCCCAGTTGCCTTGGGACTGACCGCCCATGCCCTGACCGGCGCCTTGCGGACGGCCACCCAGCATCTGCATCACGCCGCTGAAACCATCGACCAGTACTTCGGTGGTATAACGCTCCTGGCCGCTCTGATCCTGCCACTTGCGGGTCTGCAGCTTGCCTTCCACATAGACCTGGGAACCCTTCTTCAGGTACTCGCCCGCCACTTCGGCCAGCTTGCCCATGAAGACGACGCGGTGCCACTCGGTACGCTCTTTCTGCTCACCGGTCTGCTTGTCGCGCCAGGTGTCGGAGGTGGCCAGGGTGATGTTGGTCACGGCACCGCCGCTCGGCATGTAGCGCACTTCCGGGTCTTGCCCCAGGTTACCGATCAGAATGACTTTGTTGATGCCTCGACTGGCCATAATATCTCTTCCACCCTTTGTATTCCGGCCAGGCCATATGCCCGGACCAATTCAACATTTCGTTTGTTTTCTGCGAGATACGCAAGAACGCCGCAGGCGCTTGCGACTCATGTGATGACTGAACCCGGGTTGGCTCGCCTGTCGACTGCCATGCCGTTTCCAGATTTTGCCCGCAATAGTAACAGTTTTTGGGGAGAAAGACGTCTTCTTCGTCGCCAGCTTCTCCGGACCGAGGGGTTAACTTACACGAGGCGGGCCTTGGCCAGCAAGTGAGCCGCAGAGGGGGACGCCTAGCATCGAAACCCGGGCGCGAAAAGTGAATTCGATGACGCTACGACAGCCCCTGTCTGCCCGGATGCCAGCATTCCACCCAAATGGGGGGGGGCTGCTAGTTATTTGTATTGCTTGGAAAATTGGTGAGTTTCAAAGGAGGCGCATCGCCGTCTAATACTTTTTTAATGCTGCACCCCACGGGGGGCTTGGTACTCTCTGCTGCCGAAAAAAACCATGGCCGCAATGTTCAAGGACCAGCCTTTCATGAGCACCCCATATCCCATCGTACTGGTAACCGAAAACAATGTGCAGGCAACCAGCTTCCAGAGCTATCTGGCCGAGCAGCTGGCACTGCCCATTGTGCTGGTAAGCACCCTGGAGGAGCTGCCGCAACCGGACGAGCTCGAGCCTCGTCCGCTGTTTCTGGTCGATCTGGACTACCTCAAGTCGAGCCAGCAGGCAGGATGGCCGCGGGAGATCTCCAGCCGCTTCGGGGAGGCCAATACGGTGCTGCTCAATGCCCCGACCAGCACCGATCGGGAATTGCTGCTGATGTGGCCCCATACCAGCGGACTCTTCTTCTGCCAGGATCCGCTGGATCGGCTGGTGCTCGGCATTCGCAAGGTGCTGGAGGGGGAGTACTGGATCCCGCGCCACCTGCTGTGCGATCTGGTCAACTACTACCGCAAGGGTGGGGAACATCACCTGCGCAACCAGACGCTGCTGACCGTGCGCGAGCAGGAGATCATCCGCTATCTGATGACGGGCGCCTCCAATACCGAGATCGCCGACAGCCTGTTCGTGAGCGAGCACACCATCAAGTCCCACCTCTATAACGTCTTCAAGAAATTGAACGTGAAGAACCGCTTGCAGGCGGTGAGCTGGGCCAAGGAATATCTCTGAAATCGATGGGGATGATGGATAAAACCTGTCTATTCATCCAGTAGTCTCTATGCCATACTGACTCGCTCAGGTTTCCGTATCGAGCGTGCAACAAGATGGAAAAGATCGTGGTCCGGGGTGCTCGCACCCACAACCTCAAGAACATCAATCTGACCCTGCCCCGCGACAAGCTGATCGTGGTTACCGGCCTCTCCGGTTCGGGCAAATCCTCTCTGGCGTTCGATACCCTCTATGCCGAGGGGCAGCGCCGCTACGTGGAGTCGCTCTCCGCCTATGCCCGCCAGTTCCTCTCCCTGATGGAGAAGCCGGACGTCGACCATATCGAGGGGCTCTCGCCCGCCATCTCCATCGAGCAGAAGTCCACCTCCCACAACCCGCGTTCGACCGTCGGCACCATCACCGAAATCTACGACTACCTGCGCCTGCTGTTTGCCCGGGTCGGTGAGCCGCGCTGCCCGACCCATGCCATTCCGCTCGCCGCCCAGACCATCAGCCAGATGGTGGATCAGGTGCTGGCACAGCCGGAGGGGAGCAAGCTGATGCTGCTGGCCCCGGTGGTGCGTGACCGCAAGGGTGAGCACACCAAGCTGCTGGAGAACCTGGCGGCCCAGGGCTACATCCGTGCCCGCATCGATGGCGAGGTGTGCGACCTGTCTGACCCTCCCGCGCTGGAGCTGCACAAGAAGCACACCATCGAGGTGGTGGTGGATCGCTTCAAGGTGCGCGATGACCTGGCCCTGCGTCTGGCCGAGTCGTTCGAGACGGCGCTGACCCTCTCCGGCGGCATAGTACTGGTGGTGCCCATGGACGGCGAGGAGGGGGTCGCTCCCATGACCTTCTCCGCCAACTTCGCCTGCCCGGAGTGCGGCTACTCCATGTCGGAGCTGGAGCCGCGCATCTTCTCCTTCAACAACCCGGCCGGAGCCTGCCCCACCTGTGACGGCCTCGGGGTGCAGCAATATTTCGATCCCGCCAAGGTGATCGGCGATCCGGCCATCAGCCTGGCCAACGGCGCCATCCGTGGCTGGGACAAGCGCAGCTTCTACTACTTCCAGATGCTCAAATCCCTCTCCGAGCACTACAAGTTCGATCTGGATACGCCCTGGGAGGATCTGCCGGTCAAGACCCAGGAGGTGATCCTGCGCGGCTCCGGTCGTACCGAGATCGAGTTTCGCTACATGAACGATCGCGGCGATGTGGTGGTGCGCAAGCACTCGTTCGAGGGGATCCTGCACAACATGGAGCGCCGCTACCGGGAGACCGAATCCAACTCGGTGCGTGAAGAGCTGGCCAAATACATTGCCAACAAATCCTGCACCAGCTGCGGTGGCAGTCGGCTGCGGGAAGAGGCGCGCCATGTCTTCGTCGACAACCGCAACCTGCCGGCCATCGCCGAGCAGTCCATCGGCGATGCGCTGGCCTTCTTCGAAGGGTTGAATCTGACCGGCCAGCGCGCCCAGATTGCCGAGAAGATCTTGAAAGAGATCGTCGAGCGGCTCGGCTTCCTGGTGAACGTGGGTCTCAACTACCTGAGCCTGTCCCGCAGTGCCGAGACCCTCTCCGGTGGTGAGGCGCAGCGGATCCGGCTGGCCAGCCAGATCGGTGCCGGTCTGGTGGGGGTCATGTACGTGCTGGACGAGCCCTCCATCGGCCTGCACCAGCGGGACAACGAGCGGTTGCTCAAGACCCTGACCCACCTGCGGGATCTCGGCAACACAGTGATCGTGGTGGAGCACGACGAGGACGCCATTCGCCTCGCCGACCACGTGCTCGACATCGGCCCGGGGGCGGGGGTGCACGGCGGGGCCATCGTCGCCCAGGGGACGCCGGAAGAGATCATTGCGAACCCTGAATCCCTGACCGGTGACTACCTCTCCGGCCGCAAGCAGATCGCCATCCCGGCCGAGCGCACCCCGCTCACCGGCAAGTGGCTGAAATTGAAGGGGGCGAGCGGCAACAACCTGCGCAACGTCAACCTGGACCTGCCCATCGGGGTGATGACTTGCGTCACCGGCGTCTCCGGCTCCGGCAAGTCGACCCTGATCAATGACACCCTGTTCCGTATCGCTCACCGCGAGCTGAACAAGGCGACCGAGTCCACCCCGGCTCCCTATCGCAGCGTCGAGGGGCTGGAGCACCTGGACAAGGTGGTGGACATCGATCAGAGCCCCATCGGCCGTACTCCGCGTTCCAATCCGGCCACCTACACCGGTCTGTTCACTCCGATCCGCGAGTTGCTCTCCGGCACCCAGGAGGCGCGTTCCCGCGGCTACCAGCCGGGCCGCTTCTCCTTCAACGTGAAGGGGGGGCGTTGCGAGGCGTGCCAGGGGGACGGTGTCATCAAGGTGGAGATGCATTTCCTGCCGGACGTCTACGTACCGTGCGACGTCTGCAAGGGCAAGCGCTACAACCGCGAGACCCTGGAGGTGAAGTACAAGGGCAAGAACATCCACGAGATCCTCGAGATGACGGTGGAAGATGCCCGCGAGTTCTTCGATCCGGTACCGGCGGTGGCGCGCAAGCTGCAGACCCTGATGGACGTGGGCCTCTCCTATATCCGCCTCGGCCAGTCGGCCACCACGCTCTCTGGCGGCGAGGCGCAGCGGGTCAAGCTGGCGCGGGAGCTCTCCAAGCGGGATACCGGGCAGACCCTCTACATCCTGGACGAGCCGACTACAGGGCTGCACTTCCACGACATCCAACAGCTGCTCAAGGTACTGCACCAGCTGCGGGATCGCGGCAACACTATCGTCATCATCGAGCACAATCTGGACGTCATCAAAACCGCCGACTGGATCGTCGACCTAGGGCCTGAGGGGGGTGCCGGTGGCGGCCGCATCCTGGTAACGGGGACGCCGGAACAGATCAGTCGTTGCGAGGATTCTCATACGGCCCGCTTCCTGGCACCTCTGCTGGCCAGATAAAGCGTTCAATAATTGTGACAAGGGGCCCTGGGCCCCTTGTTTTTATTGTGGTAATTCAGTGACCTCTCGGCGGGCCTATCCTCCATACTTGGGGCAAGACCCTTCCCGCTTCGCATTGCCATTCAAAGGATATTGGCGCCCATGGCTCAACCGTCCCGCTCCATCGACCATCTGCTGGCCTACTCCATGTTTCCGGTCTGGGCCGGAGCCATCCTGATGCTGCTCATCGTGATCGCACTGGCCCAGGTGCCGGCGGCGCAGCGGGTCGAGGAGCGACGGATGGAGGAGCACCTGCAGCGGGTGATCAGGGCGGTGCAGAACGACATCGGCGCCATGAATGCTTTTACCCGGGACTGGGGGATCTGGGATCAGAGCTACCATTTTCTGGCCCACCCCAACCAGGTCTACATCAACTCCAATCTGCTGGTCGACACCCCGATGCGGGACTTTGAACTCAACGTGTTGAGTTACATGGATTTGCAGGGCTCGGAGATCTGGACCCGCACCCTGTTGCCAGATGCGCCGGACGCGGATACCACCCTGTTGCCTTCCTTTCTGGACGATCTCAAGCTGCAGCTGCTGCGCGAGTCACGGCAGGCGGGCATCAGCAGCCTGAGTGGCGTCAGGCGCTCCCAGTGGGGACCGCTCATCTTTTCGCTGCAGCCGGTGACCGATACCCTCGGCAGCGTCAAGCCTAACGGTTATCTGCTGGCGACTCGCTGGCTGGACAAGCGCTATCTGCAGGATCTGGGGGAACGGACCGCGCTCACGCTGACCATAGCCCAGCCAAGAACGCGCGAGCATCTGGGCTCCTTCAAGCCGCTTGGGCCGCATATGAGCTACCGGCTGGTCGATCTCGGGTTGCAGCAGGTCAGAGGGGAGGGGTTGCTGCTCGACAACGACGGCGAGCCTGTATTGACCCTGATCGTGGACGAGGAGAGGGACGTGTTGCTGGGGGCGATGGAGGGGGCGATCTGGACCTTCATCGGCATGCTGCTGATAAGCTTCGCCTGCATTCTGATGGCTCTGGCCCGGCTGCGGGCCATCGTGCTGGGGCCGATCGGCGAGCTGGTGGGGGCGCTGCACCAGTTTACCGAAAAGCAGGACGCGAGCGTGCTGCCCATCATCGACAGCAGCCAGGAGATGGCGCTGCTCAGCCGCAAGTTCCGCGAGATGGCGGCCAGGATCAGCCTGCACCACAGTGCCCTGCAGGCCCACTCCTCCCGCATGGAGGTCGCCGCCTATACGGATCCACTGACTCATGCCTTCAACCGCCGTTATCTCGATGAGTGGTTGCTGAACCGCCAGGATCCGGCGGCAGGCTGGGTGCTGGTGATCCTGGATCTGGATCACTTCAAGCGGGTCAACGATCGCTTCGGCCACGACATCGGCGATCTGCTGTTATGTCAGCTGACCGAACTGCTGCGAGGGGCGCTGGATGAGGAGGAGCCGCTGATCCGGCTGGGTGGCGAGGAGTTCATGCTGTTGCTGGCCAGAGAGGAGCCAGGACAAGTGGCGGAACGGATCGAGCGCCTGCGCCGCAAGATCGCCGACTGCCGTTTCGGGCGGGAGGAGCTGCCGCTGCGCATGACCGTCTCGTTGGGGTTCTGCGATTATCCTCTGCATGCAGAGCTGGAGGACTCTTTCTGGAGTCTGAGTTTCAAGCTGGCGGACATGGCCCTGTACCGGGCGAAACAGGAGGGCCGGGATCGCTGGCGTGGATACAGCGGCGAGTTGGGGCGGGCACAGTGGAGGTTGAGCCCGGAGCAGCTGGCGGAAGGGGAGTGGCTGTTGTGCCAGGCCTCCCACGCCAACCAGCCGGTCTAATGGGTCAGGATCAGCAAGGCCATGCCGAGCACGAAACCCAGCAAAATAAACAGAAAAGAGCCAATGCCCCAGATGGCTGCCAATATGGCTACTATTTTGTCCCTTCTGGTTTGTGGTTTCATAAAGAATTACTTACAGCCCGGCTACATGGCCCGCAAAAATACTCTTGTTGGACGAGTGAAACAACCGTTTTCAGTCGTTTTTATCCGCAATAAGGTATATTAAAATTATTTCTTATTGTGGTTGGCAAGGCGAAAAATCAATCCATTTCATTGTTTTTATTTGATATTTTTGATGTTTTTCTCGATACCCAGCATGGCTGGAAGCTGCTGTACACATCTATCTATTTCTTGGTAACGTTTGAGCTAAATCAATAACTCGGCATTCACATCCCTTTATAGTTTTCGGGCTTGCAACATATAAAACGAAAACTAAAAGGAATACGTGATGAAAAAGATCCTTCCTCTGATTATCGCAGCAGCGCTTGCGTCCCCCGTCGCCATGGCTCACCAGGCCGGCGATTTTCTGGTGCGTGGCGGCCTTGCTTTCGTTTCTCCGCAAACGAGCAGTGACAACGTGCTGGGTACCGGCGAGCTGGAAATCGACAGCAATATGCAGCTGGGTCTGACGCTCTCCTATCTGATCACCGACAACTGGGGTGTCGAGCTGCTGGCGGCCACGCCCTTCTCCCACTCCGTTTCCACCGCCGGTCTGGGGGAAGTGGCCAAGGTCAAGCACCTGCCGCCGACCCTGATGGCGCAGTACTACTTCGGTGATGCCAACAGCAAGGTTCGTCCCTATATCGGCGCCGGTATCAACTACACCACCTTCTTCGACGAGCAGGGCCGCGGTGCGCTGGATGGTACCGACGTGAGCGTTGACTCCTCCTGGGGCATGGCTGGTCAGGTCGGTCTAGACATGGCGATCAATGACCGCTGGTTCGTCAACGCGTCCGCCTGGATCATCGATATCGATACCGATGTGCACACCGCCGTCGGGACCATCAATACCTCCATCGATCCCATGGCCTTCATGTTTGGTGTCGGCTATCGCTTCTGATAGGACACAGGGTTGGCCTCCCCACGGGCCATTACAGCTAGCATGTCTCTTTGGCCCGGCACAGTCCGGGCCCTTTTACGGTCAGGTCACTCCCCGCCAACTGTGATCCAACCCCATATAGATCAATAAAATACCCTCTGTCTCCCCTCTATAATTCGCCCCTTGTGCCGATAGTGTCTATGTTCACGTTACCTTTCCCCCACGAGTGAGGATGTCTCCATGGGTTTATCTATTGTGCAGCGGATCATCGCCGGATTTGTGTTGATGCTGCTGCTGTTGATCCTGCTGGGTGTAATCAGCACCCTGAAGATCAGGGGCATCAACGACGGTTTGTCGCAGGTTTCCGACCGGGCAACCCCCCTGGTGATTGCAGTGGCCGGTCTGAAGGGGGCCCTGCAGGACAGCAACCGCTGGGTGCTGGTCTACCGGACCAATGAGGATGGCAGTCAGTTGCCGCAGCTGGCCAGCCAGTTCAAGGAGCAGCAGGCGCGTTTCAGCCAGCTGAGCCAGGAGATGGACAAGTTCAGCGGAGTGGCCGAGGCCGGTTCCCGCTTCCAGCAGGTCGATGCGGCGACCAAGCAGTTCTACGGCCTGGCCGAACAGGTGCTCTCCCAGCACAGCCAATGGGTCAATGCCCAGGATCAGCGCCACAAGCTGGAGATTGCCTTCATCCGGCTGGAAGACACCTACCAGTGGGCGGCGGACTTGTTGTTGCAGCAGACGGCCAGCAAGCGCTCCATGCGCAACAAGGCGGAGCTCATCACCTCGGGCATCGCGCGCGACCTGAAGAACATTCGCCGGGCCGATGCCAAGACCGACCTCAACGAACTGGAGAAGGTGCTGAGCAAGGACATCGAGATGGCGCGCAAGCGGCTTGACCGGGTGCTGGTGCCGGATGATGTGAAGCAGCGCTTCGTCTCCAACCTCGACCGGATGCAGGAGCTGGCGCTCGGCCCGCAGGGGCTGCTCGCCACCATGCGCAATGCCCAGCAGCTGGCCGCTTCGCTGCAGACCCTCAATCAGCAGCTCGACGCCAGCCTGATAAACAGCCTGGGGTTGCTCGACGAGATGGGACAGTCGGCTGGCTCCATCGCCAGCCAGAGCCGCACCACGGCGGATGATGCGGTTAGCAGTGCCAGCTTCTGGATCCTGATCGTGGCCGCCATCTCGGCCGCCGCCGCCCTCATCATCGGCTATACCACGGCGCGCAGCATTCAGCGCCCGCTGCAGATGATCAACAAGGAGCTGGATTACATGGCGGCCGGGGACATGACCCGCCGCATCAATTACCGCAGCAGCTGCGAATTCGGCGCACTGGCCCGTTCCATCGACGTGCTGGCCGGCAAGACCGGCGAGCTGCTCTCCCAGATCAATGCCGGCTCCCGTCATCTGGTGGAGGAGGCGAGCCGCGCCGCCGAGATAAGCGAAAGGGCGGTATCCCGGGTGCAGGATCAGAAGAGCCAGACCGATCAGGTGGCTGCCGCCATCACCGAGCTGGAGGTGAGCGCCACCGAGGTGGCCCGTTCCACCGACGGCACCAAGCGGGAAGTGGATCTGGCGGATGACGAAGCCAGAACCGGCCGCCAGAAGGTGGCAACCACACGTCGCATCACGGAACAACTGGCCGGTGCCATGGAGGAGGCTGTCGGCATCACCTACAAGCTGGGCGAGTTCAGCGACAACATCGGCAGCATTCTCGACGTGATCCGCAGCATCGCCGAACAGACCAACCTGCTGGCGCTGAATGCGGCCATCGAGGCGGCGCGGGCCGGTGATGCCGGCCGCGGCTTCGCGGTGGTGGCCGACGAGGTGCGGGCGCTGGCCAACCGGACCCAGACGTCGACCGAAGAGATCCAGGCGATGATCGAAAACCTGCAGAGCTCGAGCAAGCTGGTGGTGGAGGTGATGGGACGCAGCCAGGAGCAGACCCACAGCTGTGTCGAACAGACCCGTGAGATGGATGCGGCCCTGCAGTCCATCGCCGACCGGATGAGCGCCATCAAGGCGATGGCGGATCAGGTGGCGCACGCGGCTCAGGAGCAGATCTCGGTCAGCCAGGGGGTGGCACGCCATATCTCCGGCATCGCCGAGGTGGCCTACGAGACCGAGCGGGAGGCACGGGAGTCGGCCAGCAGCAGCGAGGTGCTGGCGGATCTGGTGGCCAAGCAGCAGCAATTGATCGCACATTTCAAGGTTTAGGAGGGCTTATGTCTAACAAGTGGATCGGGGCCCTGAGTCTCCTGTTGTGTGGTCAGTTGATGGCCAGCGAGCTGGTGATCGAGAGCTGGCGGATAGATGACAAGGCCTTGTGGGAGCAGAAGATCATCCCTGCCTTCGAGGCCTCCCACCCGGGCATCCAGGTGAAGTTCAACGGGGTGCAGAACGTCGACTATATGCCGACCCTGTGGGCCAGCCTGAAGGAGGGCAAGGCGGGGGATCTCATCACCTGTCGCCCGTTCGACGACTCCCTGGCCCTGTTCAAAGCGGGCCACCTGGCGGAGCTGACCGAGATGTCGGGGATGGAGAACTTCCCGAGCTTTGCCCAGTCACCCTGGCAGACCGACTCCGGCGCCCAGACCTTCTGCGTGCCCATGGCCTCGGTGATTCACGGTTTCTTCTACAACAAGAAGATTTTCAGCGAGCTGGGGCTGAGCGTGCCGCAGACCCGGGATGCCTTCTTTGCGGCGCTGGACAAGGTGAAGGCCGATGGCCGCTATGTGCCGCTGGCCATGAGTGGCTCGGAAAGCTGGGTATCCTCCGAGCTCGGCTTCCAGAACATAGGCCCCAACTACTGGAAGGGGGAGGATGGCCGGCTGGCCTTGATCGGCGGGCAGGAGCGCTTTGACAACCCGCCCTACATCAAGGTGTTCGAGGAGCTGGCGCGCTGGCGTCCCTACCTCGGCGAAGGTGGCGAGAGCCGCGACTATGCCGCGACCAACGAGCTGTTCACCTCGGGCAAGGCCGCCTTCTACGTGGCGGGTTCCTGGGAGATCGCCCCCTTCACCGGCAAGGTGGACTTTGGCGTGATGCGCCCGCCCGTGGCGAAGCAAGGTGATGGCTGCTTCTTTACTGATCACACCGACATCGGGATGGGCATGAACCCGGCCAGCAAGAACAAGGAGGCGGCCATGGCCTTCCTGCAGTGGCTGACCACGCCCCAGTTTGCCGAGCTCTATACCAACTCGCTGCCCGGCTTCTTCTCCCTCTCCAACCACTTCTTCGAGGTCACCAACCCGGCGGCGAAGGAGATGATGGAGTGGCGGGATCAGTGCGATTCCACCATCCGGGTGGCCACTCAGATCCTCTCCCGCGGTACGCCCAAATTGGGTGACGAACTGGCCGAAGTGAGCCAGGCCGTGCTGCTCGGCAAGATGGAGCCCAAGGCGGCAGCCGATCGGCTGGAGCAGGGGCTGAAGGGCTGGTATCCGCCCCATCAGGGCAACAAGGTGAAAGGGGCAGATTGCCAGTGTGACGCTCCTGCCGCCGTGCCTGCGGTGTCGGCTGCAGCGGCGACCACCGAGCCTGCTGCTGCACCTGTCGCGACGCCGGTGGAGGCAGAGACACCAGCCGCCCCGGCGCCGTCAGCAACGCCTGCCGCAGCGGCATCTGCGGCGGCAGCCCCGCTACCGGCGCAGTCGGCCGAGGTGGAGCAGGCGCTCTCCAATGAGCTGGAAACGCCGCAGCAATAGCTGCCGGCAGATACACCACGGGAGGCATCAGCCTCCCGTTTTCTTTGCTGCCTGTGCTCTGATTCATTGCTCCGTACGGGGCCAGCGGCAGAGACTGCCAATGCGGGCCACCGGGGCAAAGCCGAGCGAGCGATAGACCCGCTGGGCGTGATAGTGCTCGTCGGCCACTATGATGAGCCGGTCGACCCGCGTCAGCCCGTGTCTGGCAACCTGGCTTAGCAGCTGGCGGCACAACCCCTGATTGCGCCATGCCTGTCGGGTGCGTACCAGCTGGAAACGGCCCAGGGTGTCGGTGAAGAAGAGACCACAACTGGCGACCAGTTGCTCCTGCTGCCAGATCCCCCACCACTGACCCAGCCCGTCCCCGATCATCGCCTCATACAACTGGCGTCGTGACTGCAGATAGGGCAGGTAGCTCTCTTTCGAGTGGGCGGGATCCCGCTCCTCCAGTTCAAAGGCCAGCCACTCGTCCCAGTCGGTCGGGGTAAAGGGACGCGCAGCCACCGTCGCGGTTGGCGGTTGCCAGCCTTCTGCCTCCAGCGCCAGCACCACGCACTCCATGTACTGGTATCCCGCCGCCACGAAGCCGGCGACCCGGCTGTTCTGACCGGCCGCGAGAGGCCACTGGAAGGTGCGATGTCTGACCCGGGGATCCTGCCCGATCAGCTTGTCGAAACTGGCCTCAAGCCAGCCCTTGTCGTGATCGCTGGGGGGAAAGGGGAGCAACAGATAGTTGCCAAAGTAGTAATCGGGAGCATCGGGAGTGCGCACGGCCCAGAACTGCTCATGGTCGACCACGTTGCCCTGATAGCGATCGAACAGCAAGTCGGTGGCAAAGCCGGGGTGGGTGTCCATGATGATGCTCCTGCGAATGGTTCAATTGGTTATCGGCAGGAAGGGGAAGAGGTTGAAAAGGGGCCGGAGAAAACTCCGGCCAAACAATCACACGCAGATTCAGAACGTCCAGGACGATCTGCGTTCATCATAACGCGACTCGCCGGATTTTGGGATGGGGTGCCAATCGTTACTTTGGCTTTATTGCCAAATAAAAATCGGCGGCCTTCATCTCGCCGTAAAACAGTGTTGACTTTGTGTCATTTTCTCATAAAGATAGAAAGACGTTTAGACGTCCAAACATCCGTTTTGACGTAGAGAAATGGATTGCAGGGCAGGGAGAGAGCAGATGGGATTTCACAGCGCACGTCAGGTTGAGGCACTCAACCAGAGTCTGGCAGATTTGAGTGGCGACATTTCGGTCAGTTTCGAGTTTTTTCCGCCCAACAGCGAAGGGATGGAAAATACCCTGTGGCAATCCATCGAGCGATTGAAGGTGCTGGAGCCCAAGTTCGTGTCGGTGACCTATGGTGCCAACTCGGGCACCCGGGATCGCACGCACAAGGTGATCAAGGACATCAAGGAGCGGACCGGTCTGATCGCCGCCCCGCACCTGACCTGTATCGACGCCAGCCGCGACGAGCTGCGCACCATTGCCCGCGATTACTGGAACAGCGGCATCCGCCATATCGTGGCGCTGCGCGGCGACCTGCCCCAGGGACTGGAGAAGCCGGAGATGTATGCCACCGACCTGGTAGCCCTGCTCAAGGCCGAAGCGGACTTCGATATCTCGGTGGCCGCCTACCCGGAAGGTCACCCGGAAGCGCGCAGCGCGCAGTCGGATCTGCTCAACCTGAAGCGCAAGATCGATGCCGGTGCCAACCGCGCCATTACCCAGTTCTTCTTTGACGTCGAGACCTACCTGCGTTTTCGGGATCGCTGCGCCGCCATTGGCATCGATGCGGAAATCGTGCCGGGGATCCTGCCGGTCTCCAACTACCAGACCCTGGCCAAGTTTGCCGGTTTCACCAACGTGAAGATCCCGCGCTGGATGCATCAGCGTTTCGAGGGGCTGGACGATGATCAGATGACCCGCAACATGGTGGGGGCGAGCATCGCCATCGATCAGGTACGGGTGCTGAGTCAGGAGGGGGTGAAGGATTTCCACTTCTATACCCTGAATCGCTCCGAGCTGACCTACGCCATCTGCCACACCCTGGGGGTGAGGCCGAAAGGCCAGCCGTAACGGATCGCGGGTACAAAAAAAGCCAATGAGTCGCTCATTGGCTTTTTTGTTATGGCGACCAATCAGGGTCTGGTGGGGGCAATCTCTTTGGGTTCGAGATCGATCACCGCATTGCCGGCGGCGCCGGGGTACTGGTGATAGCTCTGGTCCTGCTCCAGGGTGTAGAAGGTATCCAGATAGTCATCGTTGTTGGTCATCCAGGAGTCGGGCAGTGCCTTGACGATACGACCGCCGAGATCGAGGAAGGGCAGAGCCTCGGGCACGCCGCCAGCAGTGAAGGCCAGCTTGAGGGCATCGATGAACAGGCCGCTCAGCTCCTTGTAGTTGACGTTGTCGTCCTGCTCCATCATGACGATGTCGACGGCACCCCAGCGATAGCGATCCCAGTAGACCAGGATCTGGTTGGGGGTGTAGTCGGTGTTGTCATAGTCGAGATAGGGCATGTCGACGATGTCGACCACGGGCTCATCCCGGCTGGGATTGACCCCTGCGACCACCGCATACACTTCGGCCGCACCCAGCAGCCAGGGCTCCTGATCATCCTTCAACCGAATTTTCTTCAGGATGCTGGTCTTGAGCGGCGCCGTGCTGGCAGCCGCACGGGGAGCTACCTGCATGTCGGCGGCAGCCAGCGCCTTGCGGATCACCTTGAGGCCGGCGTTCTTGGCCTTGACGGGATCGGCCTCAACGACCAGGACCGGACGGGCCGGTGCCTTGTCCACATCCAGATAGACGGGGTTGCCGGCGCTGTCGAAGGCTTCGATGGCGCTCCAGCTCTTCTCATCTCCGCTCGGTACATAGGCGACCAGCGGCTCGACACCCTGCTGCAGCGCGGCGGCCTGTTCCGGGTTGGCCAGTCGCAGCTGCATCAGCTCCTTGACCTCACCGTCCAGCCCTTGCCGGCTGATGGCCGCCTGGTTGGCATCCCGAGCCTGGCGTTTCAGGCGCGGGCTGGCCTTTTGCAACAGGTTGGGCAGTGGGCTCTGGTACTCCTGATTGCTCAGCAGCGGCAGCAGATTCTTCTGCTGCAGCGCGAGCTGGCGGGCCAGCTCCCGATCGGTGTCGGCAGCCTGGGCGGTGGTGGCGCCCAGCAGTGCCAGTAACAAAATGACAGCCTGATTCCTCATTATTATTCTCCAGTTTATGAGTCTGACATGAGGCACGCATCGGGGAAGAAGAAGTGCCTCGCCACCACTTAATGGCAATTAGTTTCAGCTGTGAACCAAATTCTCTGAATTATGTGCGGTGTCTCACGGGGGGCTCCCCAGATGGTCAGGTCAGTTTCTCCGCTGGTTGACTTGATGCAGGATGATGCCGACGAGCAATCCCCAGCAGGCGGCACCGATGCCGAGCAGGCTGATGCCGGAGGCGGTGATGATGAAGGTCAGCAGGGCGGCCTCACGGGCATCGTCGTGTTGCAACGCGGTGTGCAGGCTGCTGCCGATGGTGCCGAGCAGCGCCAGACCGGCGACACAGGTCACCAGCGTGGCCGGGAAGGCTGTGAAAAGGGCCGCCACCGTGGCCCCGAAACAGCCGGTCAGCAGGTAGAAGCCGCCGGCCCACACCGCCGCGGGCCAGCGCCGGTTGGCGTCCGGGTCCACCTCTTTCCCCATGCAGATGGCCGCCGTGATGGCCGCCAGGTTGAAGGCGTAGCCACCGAAGGGGGCCAGCAGCAGGCCGGTCAGGCCGGTCCAGGTGATGAGAGACGAGGTGGCGGGTTGATAGCCGTGGGCCCGCAAAATGGTAACGCCGGGCATGTTCTGGGAGGTCATGGTGACGATGAACAGCGGCAGGGCAATGCCGAACAGGGCATCAAAAGAGAATTCTGGCCAGACCATGGCCGGGCCGGCCAGTTGCCAGTGAATGGCGTCAAGCTGCAGCTCCCCTCGCAACAGACAGATGAGGATCCCGACTGCCAGCACCAGCACCATGGTATAGCGGGGCCAGAGATGGCGACCGAGCAGGAATGCCAGCAACAGGCTGCCGAGCAGCAAGGGATCGGCTGGTGCAACCTTGAACAGATCCAGTCCGAACTTGAGCAGCACTCCGGCCAGCATGGCCGCCGCCAGCTGGGCCGGGATATGGCGCATCAGCCGGTCGAACCAGCCGCTGATGCCGCACAGGGTGATCAATAGAGAAGAGATAACGAAGGCGCCGATGGCCTCGGCCAGGGTGAAGTTGCCCAGGCTGGTGATGAGCAGGGCGGCCCCTGGGGTCGACCAGGCGGTCAAGACAGGGATGCGGTAATAGAAGGAGAGGCCGATGCAGCTGATACCCATGCCGATGCCCAGCGTCCATAGCCAGGAGGCGAGCTGAGCAGCATCGGCCCCCGCTGCTGTGGCTGCCTGAATGATCAGGATGACCGAACTGGTGTAGCCAACCATCACGGCGATGAAGCCGGCGACCAGATGGGGGAGGGCAAAGGGCATGGTTACGTCCTTGTGGGGTTGTGACGGCTTGTGCGTTATTGCGTACAATGTTGCTTCAGACTATATCGCTGTGCGCTATAACGCACAAGGCGATTCAAGCAAGCGCAACAAAGAGGCAGTCATGCAAGAGATGAATCAGCATCTGGCCCAACGTCTGAAGGGCTTGCGCAGTGAACTGGGCTGGAGCCTGGATGTGGCGGCGCGGGAGACGGGAGTGAGCAAGGCCATGCTGGGCCAGATTGAGCGGGGGGAGTCGAGCCCGACGGTGGCCACTCTGTGGAAGATTGCCACCGGCTTTCGAGTCTCTTTCTCCAGCTTTATCGAGCCGGCTCCCACGGCGAAGGACGATGTGCTTTATCGCACCGCCGATGCCATTCGCCAGCAACCGGCGGGGGAAGGCATGCAGGTCGCTCCCCTCTTCCCTTATGAGGGGCGTTTTGGTTTCGAATTGTTTGAGCTGACTCTGTTGCCCGGCTATCAACGAGAGTCAGAACCCCATGAACCCGGGGTGACCGAACATGTCATCGTCATCAGCGGCCAGATGGAAGTGCTGGTGGAAGGGGAGTGGCGCTCCTTGACGCAGGGGGAGGCGGTGCGTTTCGCGGCCGACCGCCCCCATGGCTATCGAAATCAGGGGGTGGCCCCTGCCATCTTCCACAATCTGATCCACTATCCGGCCAGCAGATCTTGACCCTCACGGGTCAGCCAGGACGCCCATCTGCCCGGGGGCTGGTCAGTATGGGGGTATAGACCCAGACAAACAGAGCATATGCCAGGCTCCAGGCAAGACCGCTCAGGTTCCAGCCGTACAGGGTATAGGCAGGCCAAAGCAGCGGGATCAGCACCCGGAGCAGGGCGGCCATGATGACCAGCCCGAACGCGCACTGGAGCCTGCGCCCCACCTGCAAGGCCCGACCGCTGTGGCCGAGGGAGACCCGCGCTATCATCCCCAGGATCATGGTCCCCATGCAGCCGGCACTGAGCAGGTGGCTTGCCAGTGACAGGCTGATGGGCAGGCCGGCCGCCAGAGCACCAAGGGCGAGCAGACCAAGAGGAATAAACAGGTAGGCTAGGTGCAGCGACCACAAGAGGGGTTGGCCAAGGGTGGACGGCAGTTGCCAACGCAACTGGCGCCACAAGTGCAAAACGGCCGCCACTATATATAGAGGAAGCATGTAGAGGCTGGTCACCCATGGGGTGGGTAGCAGCAGCCAGCTCACCAGTATGAGCCACAGCGTGGCAAGGGAAGCCCGTTCCAGCCAGAGAATAGGGACGACTTTTTCCATCCCGGTGGCTCTGGCGGTAAAGAAGGGAATGACTCGCCCTCCCATCACGGCGATCAGAGTCGTAAACAAGAGCACGGTGGTGATGAGCAGATGTTCCATATCTGCCCACTGTGTCTGCCACAGCCAGCTGACGGCGTTGAGCAGGGTCAGAACGACAAGCAGAGGCACAAAGAAGAGGTTGCGCCACTGCCTGGTTACCACTATGGGTTTGGCCAGATACCAGGCGCAAAGAGGCAACCAGAGCAGGTCTGCCGTCATCAAGAAGGTATTGTGCTCACCCAGCCAGGGCAGCAAGGCCCTCGGCAATGCCCATAGTACGACGACCAGCACCAGGGGCCAGCTTCTGACCCCGGGGTGAGCGGTCCAGTTTTGCACTGCCGTCAGCAGAAATCCCGCGACGATCGCCGCCCCGAAACCAAACAACATCTCGTGAGCATGCCACCAGATGGGGTTGCCAATCCCCGTCAGAACGAACCAGCCATTGAGCTGCCCCAGCCAGCCCAGCATCGCCAATGCCGAGAACAAGGCGCCAAGCAGAAAGAAGGGCCTAAACCCGAGGCGGAACAGAGGAACGATTTTCTCCTCTTTGCGGCTATCCAGGATCTGATGCATGGCGAGACCTTAATTGAATATTTGAAAAGCTAATTATAAATTGGCTTTTCAAATGTTCAATTTAAATCCAATGAAAGACCGAAATGGTGGTGATGAGAGCGAAATAGAACCGCTTTGCTGCATATCTGAGCGAACGAGTTTTTTTGGTGAAAAAGCCCTTGTCATTGCGGCGCGCCTCCCTATAATGCGCCCTCACCAGCACGGCAGAACACGCCAACCTGATGAGCTCGCTTCCTCGTGAAGCCAGCGCCGAAAGAAAAGCGAAAACAAGTGCTTGACTT
>NZ_JBGLRF010000015.1:0-71011 GCF_041403085.1 Aeromonas sp. S8(2024)
GACATTGAAAATCAAAAATTGTTTTTGATGCTCGATGCTGTGAGTGCCCACACAGATTGCTTGATTCAAATTGTTAAAGAGCGACGCAGCTTTTGGCTGCTGCGGGAGTGGAATTCTACTCAACCGCCTTCTCGAGTCAAGCCTTATTTTCAAAGGCTTTTCGAGGTTACCGACCTGGTTGTTTGCGTTGCCGCTTGCCGTGTCGATGGAGGCGCATTATAGGGAGCCGCGCCGCGATGACAAGGGGAATTTTGCAAAAATTGGCATTTTTCGTGTTTTGGTCGGTCAAGCGTCTATTTATCAAACAAAAAGCCCTGCATCCGCAGGGCTCAAGCCGCTTTCATACTGCCATGGCTATTTTTTTGCCCAGAAATCACGGGCAAAACTGCGCACTTTGCCCCAGTCGGTAAACTCGAGGTCCTTGCTGGTATCCGTGCTGCCGCCGGTGATTTTCATGATCAGCTGGATGATGCGGGTCTGCCACCAGTTATAGCGGGAGTACTGCAGCGCACCGGCAAACACCCCCAGGGTTTTTGGCTTCCAGGGGGAGAGGCGCAAAAACTTCTTCATGTAGGCATTGGTCTGCGGGGTCTGCTTCTCTGGCTTGCGGGCCGTCAGGTTGACACAGAAGAAGGCGGCGTTGGCCACTTCCAGCTGTTCGTGATGAGCATGAATGAAGCTGAACAGGCTGGGGTGGAAATTGCCATAGCGAATGGAAGCACCGATAAGCACCTTCTTGAACTTGCTGAGGTTGCACATGGGCAGGCTGTGCAGATCCTGCATCACCACCTCGCATCCCTCGATCTCAGCCAGCATGGCATCGACGATTTTTCGCGTTTGCCCGTCACGGGAAGAATAAAGCACCAGAATCTTGTCCATACCAACCTCAACTACGCCAGAATGCAGGGGTAAACAGTACCAGAAGCGTAAAGATTTCCAATCGACCAAACAACATGGCGACCACCAGTATCCATTGGGCCGTGGCCGAGATATTGCCAAAGTTGGCCGACACCTCCCCCAGCCCCGGCCCCACGTTGGTAAACGCGGCCGCCACGGCAGAGAAGGCGGTCACCTCATTCAAGCCGGTCATCAGCAACAACAGCATAAAGATGAAGAACAGAATGATATAGGTGGCAAAGTAGCCCCAGACGGCCTCCACAATCCGCTCAGGCACGGCGCGACGGCCCAGCTTGAGGGTATAGATGGCGCGTGGATGCACCAGTCGCTTCAGCTCGCGCATCCCCTGCAGGAACAGGATCATGAAACGCATCACCTTGATGCCGCCACCGGTACTGCCGGCGCAGCAGCCGATGAAGGCGGAAAACATCAGCAACATGGGTAGAAAAGAGGGCCAATCCGCATAACTGGTGGTGCTGTAACCGGTAGTCGTGCCCAGCGACACCGCCTGGAACAGGCCGTGGTTGAGCGCATCTTGCCAGGTGTCGTAGTGGCCGTGGAACAACAGGGAGACGAAGCAGATCAGTACCAGTACACACTGGATGCTCAGGAACACCTTGAGCTCGGAGTCCCGTAGATAACTGCTCAGGCGCACCGGCTTGTGGGCGAACACCATGAAGTGCAGGGCAAAGTTGACGCTCGCCAGCAGCAGAAACAGCACTGTGATCAGGTTGATGGCCGGGCTGTTGAAGAAACCTATGCTGGCATCGTGAGTCGAGAAGCCCCCCACAGACATGGTGGAGAAGGAGTGGCAGATGGCATCGAACAGGGTCATGCCCGCCATCCAGTACGCCAGGGCGCAGAGGGAGGTGAGCAGCAGATAGATGAACCAGAGCGCCTTGGCCGTCTCGGCGATGCGCGGGGTAACCTTGTTGTCCTTGACCGGCCCCGGAATTTCGGCGCGATAGAGCTGCATGCCCCCGATGCCGAGCAGTGGCAGTATGGCCACCGCCAGCACTATGATTCCCATACCCCCCAGCCACTGCAGCAGCTGGCGATAGAACAGAAACGCCTTGGGCAGGTTGTCCAGCCCAGTAAGCACGGTCGCCCCCGTGGTGGTCAGACCGGAAAACGACTCGAAGAAGGCCTCGGACACCGTCATGCCGGGCACCTCTCCCAGCAGGAACGGCAAGGCCCCGACGCTGCCCAGTACCACCCAGAACAGCACGACGATGAGGAAGCCCTCCTTGGACCTGAGGTCCTTCTTCTGATGACGGTTGGGAAACCAGAGTGCGGCACCGAGCAGCAGGGCGATGAAGAAGGAGTTGACGAACTCGGCACCACCACCATCACGATAGCCAAATGCAACCATCGCAGGCAGCAGCATGGTCGAACTGAACAGTGCGACCAGCAGGCCAACGATACGAATGATGCTCAGAATCTGCATTCCGGCTCCCTCTTCAGACCAAAAGAGCGATGGATTCTAGCCATCTAAGGGACGAAGGGATACCCGACCCTGGGTTCGGTCGGTCAATTCCTGTGCGATTCGGGCCCAGAGCGCGGACTCCCACGCCACCTGCAGGGTGACGCTGGCGCCATAGTCGGCCGTCAGCAACTGGCCCTGATAAGCCTGGATCAGGGCCTCTACGGCCCCCATGTCGACATAGTCGCACTGGATGAGAGAGGTGGTCTGTTGGCGCTTGATGTGGGTCTCGAGCTGCTTGAGTGCCGCCCCCACGCCACCGCCGTAGGCCTTGACCAGACCGCCGGTGCCCAGCAGCACGCCACCGTAATAGCGCACCACCACGGCGGCGATCTCGCCGAGACCCGACCCCATCAGCTGGGCCAGCATGGGCTTGCCGGCGGTGCCAGAGGGCTCACCATCATCGCTGAAGCCATAGACCTGGCTGTCCTGCGGGGCACCTGCGACAAAGGCCCAGCAGTGATGCCGGGCCCCGGGGTGTTGTTGTTTTATCTCGCCAATCCAGGCCTTGGCGGCCTCGACGGTCGGCGTGTGGGCAAGATAAGTGATGAAACGGCTCTTCTTGATCTCTTCACTCACCTCCAGCGGTGCGGCCGGTATGGAATAGTCCGCCGCCATCAGAGCCCTGCTTGTCTGGTCAGGTTCTCCACCCCGTTGGCATGCAGCACCACGTTGTCTTCGATGCGGATGCCGCCATAGGGGCGCAGCGCCTCGACCTTGTTCCAGTTGACCCGCTTGCCCTGCTCACCCTGGCGCAGCGGCTCCAGCAGGCTGTCGATGAAGTAGAGGCCCGGCTCTATGGTGAACACCTGGCCCACCTCCATCACCCGGGTGCAGCGCAGATAGGGGAACTGTTCGGGAGCCGACAGGTGGGTGCCGCGCTCATCCTGCATGAAGCCGCCGGCATCGTGTACCTGCAGGCCGAGGAAGTGGCCGAGGCCGTGGGGGAAGAAGACGTTGGTCACCCCGGTGTGGATCATCTCGTCCACCGACATGTCCACCAGCTCGGTGGCTTGCAGCAGGCGCGCCAGCCTGTGATGCATCTGCAGATGCAGCTCGCTGTAACGGCGGCCCGGCTTGATCTCCTCGATGATCTCCTGCTGCTGGGCATCCAGCGCCGCGATCAGATCGGCAAACTCGCCGCGCCGCCAGGCCCAGGTCCGGGTGATGTCGGAGGCATAGCCGTGCACGTCCACGCCGGCGTCGATGAGGAAGGAGTAGCGCTCCGCATCGGGCACCCGCTGAGTGGAGAGGTGGGTGTAGTGCAGAATGGCCGCATTGCGATTGATGGCGACGATATTGCTGTAGGGCGCCTCATTGGCCCCCTGCCCGACCGCCTTCATGTAGGCCAGGTTGATCTCGAACTCGCTCGCCCCCGCCATGAAGGAGTCCTTGGCCGCAATGTGCCCGCGTACCCCGATGCGGTTGGCATCGCGCAGACACTCCAGCTCGTATGCCGTCTTGTAGGCGCGATGATAATGCAGATAGTTGAGGACCGCCTCCGGGTTGGGCTGGCCCAGCCCCAGCAGCTCGGCCACCTCCAGATGGCCACCCAGATAGGCCCACTCCTGCCTGTTGGCCGGCAGATGATCGGCAACCTGCTCCGGGCGGGTCAGGAAGCGGATATCGAAGAAGTCGACCCAGAAGGCGTTGGGCAGGTCCGCTACCTTGTGCCAGAAATCCACCGGCCGGTAGAACAGCAGCACCGGCTTGTTCACCCCATCCACCAGCAACCAGCAGTGGGGATTGTCCAGCACCGGCAACCAGGCCTTGAACTGGGGGTTCACCTTGAAGGGGTAATCCTGATCATCGAGGAAGATGCGGTGGGTCTGGCCGGAGTGGATGGCCAGACCGCCCAGTCCCTGCTGTTGCAGTATGTCGCGGGTGCGCTGCTGCAAGGTGTCGAGGTGCTGGGCAAAAAGTTGGCTGTAGCTGCTCATGGCGTCCTGCTCCGGGAGAAATGTGGTTTCAGCATAACATCAAGCGAATCAAGGCTCGAACCGTCAAGCAATCGCTTCGTGAGGTAACGCATACGTTACAAGCCTTTTGTTATGAAACAAAAACCAACCATTAACAAATAAAAAACAATTCAATACACTGCCGGTAGATACATGCAGTCAGGGACTACTCATGCACAACCTTTGCCTGTGGCAACCGGATCAGGAGCGGATTCAGCAATCCAACCTCCAGCACTTCATGGCCGAGGTCAACCGCTTCCACGGCCTACAGCTGCACAGCTACGCCCAGCTCTACCAGTGGTCGGTGGAGAAGACAACCCGTTTCTGGCCGCTGGTGTGGCAGCACTGCGGCGTCAAGGGCGAGCTCGGCAACATAGTGGCGGAGAACCGCCAGGAGATGCAGCGCACCCGCTGGTTCCCCGACAGCCGGCTCAACTTCGCCGAAAACCTGCTGCGCCGTCAGGATGACACGCCGGCCATCATCTCCCGCATCGAAGGGAGCCCCAGCCAGACCTTGAGCTGGCGCGAACTGGCGGATCAGGTGGCCAGGCTGGCTCAGTGGTTGCGTGGCCAAGGAATCGGCCGGGGCGACGTAGTGGCCGCCTATCTGCCCAATATCCCGGAAACCGTGGTAGCCATGCTGGCGACCACCAGTCTGGGAGCAATCTGGACTTCCACCAGCCCGGATTTTGGCGAAGCCAGCGTGGTGGAGCGCTTCGGCCAGACCCGGCCGCGGGTGCTGTTTGCGGTGGATGGCTATCGCTACAACGGCAAGGCCATCGACATTCAAGACAAGGTGGCGGGGGTCGTCGGCCAGATCGACAGCATAGAGCAGACGGTCATGATCCCCCTGCTCGGCCACTCCCTGCAACTGGGCCACGACTGGCGTCAGATCCTGGCAGGCCAGCCGGATGCCAGCCTGCAGTTCGAGCCGATGGCCTTCAACGACCCGCTCTACATCCTCTACTCGTCCGGCACCACCGGCAAGCCCAAGTGCATCGTGCACGGCATCGGCGGCACCCTGCTGCAGCATATCAAAGAGCACCAGCTGCACTGCGACATCAAGCCGGGGGAGCGTATCTTCTACTTCACCACCTGCGGCTGGATGATGTGGAACTGGCTGGTGAGCGCGCTCGCCTCCGGCGCCACCCTGGTGCTCTACGACGGCTCCCCCTTCTACCCGGACGGCAACGTGCTGTGGGATCTCGCCCGCGACGAAGAAGTCGCCCTGTTCGGCACCTCGGCCAAATACCTGGATGCGCTGCACAAGCAGGGTTATGCCCCTATCAAGACCCACGACTTGCCACACCTGCGGCTCATCTGCAGCACCGGCTCCGTGCTCTCTCCCGAAGGGTTCGACTACGTCTATCAGCAGATCAAGCAGGATGTGCAGCTCAGCTCCATCTCCGGTGGCACCGACATCTGCTCCTGCTTCGTCATCGGCAACCCGCTCAGCCCCGTCTACCGCGGCGAGAGCCAGGGGCGCGGCCTCGGTCTCGCGGTGCAGGTATTCAACGAAGCGGGCCAACCGGTGCAGGGTGAAAAGGGCGAGCTGGTCTGCACCAAGCCGTTTCCGGCCCAGCCCATCGGCTTCTGGGGAGATGACGGCGGCGACAAGTACCACGCCGCCTATTTCGAGCGGTTCGACAACATCTGGTGCCACGGCGACTGGATAGAGCTGACCCCGACCGGCGGCATCCTGTTCTACGGCCGCTCCGACGCCACCCTCAACCCGGGCGGCGTGCGCATCGGCACCAGCGAGATCTACCGCTACGTCGAACAGCTGGAGGAAGTAGAAGAGAGCATAGTCATCGGCCAGCAGTGGCAGCAAGACGAGCGGGTGGTGCTGTTCGTCAAGCTCAAGCCTGGTCTCAAGCTGGACGAGCCGCTGCGCGAGCGTATCCGCCAACAGGTGCGCCAGCACTGCACCGCCCGCCACGTGCCGGCCCGCATCCTGCAGGTAGACGCCATTCCGCGCACCAAGTCCGGCAAGATAGTGGAGCTGGCGGTGCGGGAAGTGGTGCACAACCGGCCCGTCAACAACACCCACGCTCTCGCCGATCCCGAGGTGCTGAGCCAGTATCGCGACCGGCCCGAGCTGGCCAGCTGAGGCCACACAAGGTTAATAAAGGCGTCATCAGACGCCTTTATTTTGATTGTTAATCTGAGGCGAGCTTTTACTCGAGATCTGTTAAACGAATGTTTTAAATAGGTGTTGAAATTGTCTTCTTTTGGATCAATAGTGAGCCTCGCCCCCTGCTGGGGATAAAGGAGCACCACCCCCCACCATGTGGGAACAAGGAGACACTCTCATGATCTACCAAGGCGAAACCCTGACGGTCAGCTACCTCGAAGACGGCATTGCCGAGCTGAGGTTCGATGCTCCGGGTTCAGTCAACAAGCTGGATCGCGCTACCCTGCTCTCCCTGAGCGAAGCGATCGCCGCATTACAACAAGAACGTGAACTAAAAGGTCTGATCCTCACCTCCGGCAAAGACGCCTTTATCGTCGGCGCCGACATCACCGAATTCCTGGAACTGTTCGATCTGCCGCAGGAAGATCTGCTCGGCTGGCTGAAAAAGGCCAACGACATCTTCAACGCCATTGAAGATCTGCCGGTGCCCACCCTCAGTGCCATCAAGGGCCACGCCCTGGGCGGCGGCTGCGAGACCATTCTCTCCACCGACTTCCGGCTGGCCGACACCACGGCCAAGATCGGCCTGCCCGAGACCAAGCTCGGCATCATGCCCGGCTTTGGCGGCACCGTCCGCCTGCCGCGAGTGATCGGAGCCGACAACGCGCTGGAGTGGATCACCACCGGCAAGGATTACCGTGCCGATGACGCTCTCAAGGTGGGTGCCATCGATGCCGTGGTCTCCCCGGATGCGCTGCACAGCGCCGCCGTACAGATGATCAAGGACGCGATCAAGGGCAAGCTGGACTGGCAGAGCCGCCGCGCCGCCAAGAAGGCCCCGCTGCGTCTCTCCAAACTGGAAGCCATGATGAGCTTCACCACCGCCGCCGGCATGGTTGCCGCCGTGGCGGGCAAACACTATCCGGCACCGATGGCCGCCGTGAAGACGGTGGAAGCCGCCGCCGGCATGGGTCGGGACGAAGCGCTGGCCGCCGAGGCCGCCACCTTCATCAAGCTGGCGAAAACCGACGTGGCCAAGGCGCTGGTCGGCATCTTCCTCAACGATCAGCACATCAAGGCACTGGCCAAGAAGGCCGCCAAGCAGGCAAACAAGGCCACCGGCCATGCCGCCGTACTGGGTGCCGGCATCATGGGGGGCGGCATCGCCTACCAGTCCGCCAGCAAGGGCATCCCGGCGGTGATGAAGGACATCAACGAGAAGGCGCTGGCACTTGGCATGGGCGAAGCCACCAAGCTGCTCAACGGCCAGCTCGAGCGCGGTCGCATCGATGGCATCAAGATGGGCCAGGTGCTCTCCGCCATCACCCCGACCCTCAGCTATGACAACGTCAAGCATGTGGACGTGGTGGTCGAGGCCGTGGTCGAGAACCCGAAAGTGAAGGCGGCCGTGCTGAGTGAAGTGGAAGGCGTGATCGGCGAAGACGCCGTGCTCGCCAGCAACACCTCCACCATCCCCATCTCCCTGCTGGCCAAGAGCCTGAAGCGCCCCGAGAACTTCTGCGGCATGCACTTCTTCAACCCGGTGCACCGCATGCCGCTGGTGGAGATCATCCGCGGCGAGCAAACCTCGGACGACACCATCAACCGCGTGGTGGCCTACGCCGCCGCCATGGGCAAGTCCCCGGTGGTGGTCAACGACTGCCCTGGCTTCTTCGTCAACCGCGTGCTGTTCCCCTACTTCTTCGGCTTCAACAAGCTGGTTGCCGATGGTGCCGACTTCGCCGCCGTCGACAAGGTGATGGAGAAGGAGTTCGGCTGGCCCATGGGCCCCGCCTACCTGCTGGACGTGGTCGGCATCGACACCGGCCACCATGCCGGTGATGTGATGGCGCAGGGCTTCCCGGCGCGCATGAGCAAGGAAGGCCGTACCGCCATCGACGTGATGTACGAGGCGAGCCGCTTCGGTCAGAAGAATGGCAAGGGCTTCTACGCCTACGAGGCCGACAAGAAGGGCAAGCCGAAGAAGGTGGCCGACGCCGCCAGCTACGAGCTGCTGACCCCGATTGCCAAGCCGAAACAGGATTTCGACAAGGACGCCATCATCGCCCGCATGATGATCCCGATGATCAACGAGGTGGTGCTCTGTCTGGAAGAGGGCATAGTTGCCACGCCAGCCGAAGCCGACATCGCGCTGGTCTACGGTCTGGGCTTCCCTCCCTTCCGCGGCGGCGTGTTCCGCTATCTGGACACTATCGGTCTGGATCGCTACGTCGCCATGGCCGACCAGTATGCCGACCTGGGCCCGCTCTACCGCGTCAGCGACAAGCTGCGTGAGATGGCCGCCCAGGGCAAAACCTTCTACTGATTGCGGAAAGGAGATCCATTCATGAAAGACGTAGTCATTGTCGACTGTATCCGGACCCCGATGGGCCGGTCCAAGGGCGGCGCCTTCCGCAACGTGCGTGCAGAAGACTTGTCCGCGCACCTGATGAAATCCATCCTGCTGCGCAACCCCAACCTAGACCCGAACGAGATCGAGGATATCTACTGGGGCTGCGTGCAGCAGACCCTGGAGCAGGGCTTCAACATCGCCCGCAACGCCGCCCTGCTGGCTGGAATCCCGAAACAGGTGGGGGCGGTCACCGTCAACCGCCTGTGCGGATCCTCCATGCAGGCGCTGCACGACGCCTCCCGCGCCATCCAGGTGGGTGACGGCGACATCTTCATCATCGGCGGCGTCGAACACATGGGCCACGTGCCCATGAGCCACGGGGTGGACTTCCACCCCGGCATGGCCAAGTCCGTGGCGAAAGCCTCCGGCATGATGGGGCTGACCGCCGAGATGCTTGGCAAGCTGCACGGCATCAGCCGTCAGCAGCAGGACGAGTTTGCCGCTCGCTCCCACCGCCGCGCTCACGCCGCCACCGTGGAAGGGCGTTTTGCCAAGGAGATCGTCGGGCTGGAAGGGCACGACGCCAGCGGCGCCCGCTTCTTCTACGACTACGACGAGGTGATCCGCCCCGAGACCACAGTCGACACCCTGAGCCAGCTGCGCCCGGTGTTCGACCCGGTCAACGGCACCGTCACCGCCGGCACCTCTTCGGCGCTGTCCGATGGCGCCGCCGCCATGCTGGTGATGAGTGCGGATCGCGCCAAGGCGCTCGGTCTCACCCCCCGCGCCAAGGTACGTGCCATGGCCATCGCCGGCTGCGATGCCGCCATCATGGGTTACGGCCCGGTGCCGGCGACCCAGAAGGCGCTCAAGCGGGCCGGTCTGACCGTCGGCGACATCGATCTGTTCGAACTGAACGAGGCGTTTGCCGCCCAGTCCCTCCCCTGCGTGAAGGATCTGGGTCTGCAAGACCTGGTGGACGAGAAGGTGAACCTGAACGGCGGCGCCATCGCCCTGGGTCACCCGCTCGGCTGCTCCGGCGCCCGCATCTCCACCACCCTGATCAATCTGATGGAAGAGAAGGACGCGACCCTGGGCGTGGCCACCATGTGCATCGGCCTGGGTCAGGGTATCGCCACCGTGTTCGAGCGAGTGTAACTGTATCCCCGGACCGGTGCGCCGGTCCGGGAAGTGCCCCGCCAGGGGCTGAATTTTACAATATGGGCCCGCTTCAGCTTCCCGGCGAAGCGGCCCGTATCGCAGGTTTTGGGGTCGGTCAGACTGCCCCGTCATCGAGTCTGTGGAGTGCGCCACACGGGGTGCACTTCTGTCGTCAGCATCTGCGTCTTGGCCGGCCCGTTTGGGTCGGCCTTTTTTATTTGCACGGCAGGATATGGGAGGATATTGCCCATAACCTCACATTAGATGGGGGGCTTGCTTGCTTTTTGCTCCCCCGACAGGTTCAATCTGCACAAAAAAATGGGTGGATGCACATACATATGTCAACGAGCAAACAACTGCTGATCGTCGACGACGACCAAGAGATCCGCGAGCTGCTCAATGAATACCTGACCAGGGCTGGTTTCGAGGTATTGACCGCAGCGGAGGGTAACGAGATGCGCCAGCAGCTCGCCCAGCACAGCCCGGACCTCATCATTCTCGATATCATGATGCCTGGCGACGACGGTTTTACCCTCTGCCAG
The DNA here is from genome assembly GCF_041403085.1 of Aeromonas sp. S8(2024). Lineage (NCBI taxonomy): Bacteria > Pseudomonadati > Pseudomonadota > Gammaproteobacteria > Aeromonadales > Aeromonadaceae > Aeromonas > Aeromonas sp. S8(2024). Next base: position 10,529 of record NZ_JBGLRF010000015.1, read on the forward strand.
CAGATCCGTCGCGACTCTCAGGTCCCCATCATCATGCTGACCGCCGCCTCCGACGAGGCTGACCGGGTGATCGGGCTGGAACTCGGTGCCGACGACTACATCGCCAAGCCGTTCAGCCCGCGCGAACTGCAGGCCCGCATCAAGGCGCTGCTGCGCCGCGCCGAATTCCGCCAGCCGGAGAAAGAGAAGGAGCCGAGCCGTCGGCTGCGCTTCGCCGAGTGGACCCTGGATACCCTGAGCCACCAGCTGACTCACGAGGATGGCAGCCTGCTGGATCTCTCCGGCAGCGATGCCATGCTGCTCGGCATGTTCCTGCAGCAGCCCGGCGTGGTGCTGGACCGGGATACCATCTCGGACGCCACTCGCGGTCGCGAGAGTCTGCCGATGGAGCGCGGCATCGACGTACAGATCAGCCGATTGCGCCAGAAGCTGGGTGACAACGGCAAGAGCCCGCGCATCATCAAGACCATTCGCGGCAGTGGCTACATGCTGATCGCCGAGGTGCACGAGATCCCATGAGAGCCAGCAAGGTAGCGACGGCATGCTGATCGACACAAGGCGAGAGATCCCATGAATAGCAGGTGGTTCTGGCGGGTCCTGGTACCCCGCTCCCTGCTGTCGCGGATGCTGCTGCTGTTGCTGCTGGCGATCCTGCTCTCCCAGACCATCCTCACCGGCATCTGGATGCAGCAGATCCAGAAGCGGGAGCTGGAGGGCATGCTCAGCACCACCCGCAACCTGGCGCTGTCGGCCGCCTCCACCGTCAACTTCTTCAAATCCTTGCCGCTGCAGTATCGCCACATCGCGCTGGACCAGCTGCGCAACATGGGCGGCAGCCGCTTCTTCGTCTCCCTGAACGAAGAGGAGATCCACATCAGCGCCATCCCCGACAGCGAGCGCAAGACGCTGGTGCTCAAGGAGGTGCAGGGGGTGCTGACTCGCAAGCTCTCCGACGCCATGGCGATCAAGGTGGACTTCTCGCGGCCAGAGGATCTGCATGTCTTCAACAACGACACCCTGCTGGCGGATCTGCCCTCCTCCTGGGCCCGCTATACCCTGTCGCTGGAGCCGCTCAACCCGCCGGTACTGGTGACCCAGATCGAGATAGAGCCGGGGGAGTGGCTCTATCTGGCGGCCCTGTTGCCCGCCCCCTACATGACGCTGGATGACACCGTCATGCCCAGCAACCAGGTGCGCTTCATCGCCCTGATGACGGTGTTCCTCTGCTTCTTCACCTTCCTGCTGGTGCGCTGGCAGACGCGGCCGCTGCGCCGGCTGGCCAAGGCTGCAGTCAACCTCGGCAAGGACATCGACCAGCCCTCTCTCAAGGAAGAGGGGGCCTCCGAGATAGTGGCGGCCACCCGCGCCTTCAACATCATGCAGCACCGCATCCGCCGCTATATCGACGACAGAGAGCGGCTGTTCAGCTCCATTTCCCACGACCTCAAGACCCCCATCACCCGACTGCGACTGCGGGTCGAGCTGCTCGACGACGAACAGCAGATCGCCAAGTTCAACAAGGACCTGGACGAGCTGGAGCTGATGGTGAAGGGGGCTCTGCAGACGGTGAAGGACACCGACATCCACGAGAACATCGAGCAGCTCGACATCGACGCCATGCTGGAACAGATGGCGGAGGCCATGAACCTGCACGACGAGCGGCTGACCATCGAGGGCCACTGCAAGCAGCCCTACCGCGGCAAGCCGCTGGCCCTCAAGCGCTGCATCGGCAATCTGGTGGACAACGGCATCAAGTACGGCCAGAAAGTGCGCATCATCATCATGGACGACGAAGAGATGCTGATCCTGTTCATCATGGACGAGGGACCCGGCCTGCCGGAAGATCAGTTCGAACGCATCTTCGAGCCCTACTACCGGCTCAGCACGGATCTGGCCGGCACCGGCCTGGGTCTGGGCATTGCCCGCAACATAGCCCACGCCCACGGCGGCGATCTGGTGCTGGAAAATCGTCCGCAGGGCGGCCTGCAGGCCACCCTCTCCCTACCAAGGCAGTAACCTTATGAAGTGGTTGTCTTTTTCTGTCATCGCCCTGCTCTCCCTGCCTGTAGGCGCCTCTCAGGTGGAGGTGCTGCACTGGTGGACGTCCGGCGGCGAGGCCAAGGCGGTGGAGGTGCTCAAGTCAGAATGGACCGAGCAGGGCAACCAGTGGAACGACTTCGCGGTGCAAGGGGGCGGCGGCAAGAGCGCCATGACGGTGCTGAAAAGTCGGGCACTGGCGGCCAACCCACCAGAGGCTGCCCACCTCAAGGGGTTCGAGTTGCGGGAGTGGGCCGGACTCGGCTTCCTGCGCGATCTCAGCCCCATGGCCGAACACCTCGGCTGGTATCCCCAGCTGCCGCCCATGGTGCGGGAGACTCTCAGCCAGAACGGCGCCCTGATGGCGGTACCCACCGGCATCCACAGGGTCAACTGGCTATGGCTCAACCGCAAGATCTTCGAGCGCAACAAGCTGACCCCGCCCACCAGCTGGGCCCAGTTCGTGACCGTGGCCGATCGGCTCAAGCAGCAAGGGATCACCCCGCTCGCCATCGGCAACGAGCCCTGGCAGCTGGCGGTGTTGTTCGAAACGGTGGCGCTCGGCGAAGGCGGCAAAGCGTTCTACCGCAAGGCGTTCGTGGAACAGGACAGCGCCACCCTGACCGGCCCCGACATGGTGCGGGTGCTGACCCGCTTCCAGCAGCTGCGCAGCTATGTGCCGGAGAAATACGCCGGCCTGAAGTGGCACCAGGCCACCAACCTGCTGGAGAGCGGCGGCGCCGCCATGCAGGTGATGGGGGACTGGGTAAAGGGCGAGCTGAGCGCCGGCAACTATCGGCCAGGCGAGGATATCGAGTGCCTGCCGAGCCCCGGCAGCCAGGGGCTGTTCAGCTACAACCTCGACTCCATCGCCATGTTCAAGCAGCGGGATCCCGCCCAGCTGCAGGCCCAGGGCGAACTGGCCCAGCTGCTGATGACGCCGCGCTTCCAGCAGGAGTTCAACCGGGTGAAGGGTTCGATCCCGGCGCTGGTCAAACCGGACATGAGCAAGTTCGACCGCTGCGCCGTGCGCTCCTACCAGGATTTCCTGCAGGCGGAGCGAGAGGGCAACCTGCTGCCCAGCATGGCCGAGGGGATGGCGACGCCGACCAACATGCGCCAGGCGATCATGGATGTGCTGAGCAACTTCTTCAACGACCCCAGAGCCAATCCGGAGCAGACCGCCCTGCATCTGGAGCGGGCCATGCGCTCGACCCGCTGACGCTTTTCACTACGGCCAGAAACGACAAAGGCGGATGAGATATCCGCCTTTGTCATCGTGAGAGTCTTGGGGTCAGGATTGATCGTTTTCGTCCTCATCCTCGTCATAGTAATCGCTGAGCTCGATCCAGAGCCCCAGTCCGATCATCACCATGGAACCGAACCAGGTGCCGGTGTTACCGATCGGGCTGCCCATCACTATCATGGCGAAAGACAAGAACCCCATGCCTGCGTAGGCTTGTAATCTGCCGTAGGAGACCTGCATATTCACACCTCCTTGTTGAATATGGTTCAATTTTTATATTACTCATACGGCGGGGTGTGGGTAGGGCCGGATAACACTTTGGTTACATATGCTGTTGACAACCCAGGTCGTTTGATTATTTTTTCGCCGTGAGTATCATTGGCAGCTGATTTGGTTGAAGGTTGATTATTGATGAGTGCTTTATTCTGCGACGCGACTCACGAGTTGGACGCAATCGGGCTTCGTTGTCCCGAACCTGTCATGATGGTGCGTAAAAAAGTGCGGCTGATGGCTGATGGGGAGACCCTGCTGGTCAGTGCCGACGATCCCTCAACCACCCGCGACATTCCCAGTTTCTGCCGCTTCATGGATCACACCCTGGTCGCCAGCGAGACAGAGCAGGCCCCTTACCGCTATCTGATCCGCAAGGGTCAATGAGCCACACTACCGGAGCAATCCATGCCAGCTATTACCCGAATCGGCACCACCCAGCGTTGGTCTGACGTGGTCATTCACAACGGTACCCTCTACGTGGTGGAAGTGCCCGCCACCGACACCGCCGATATTCACCAGCAGACCCGCGAAGTGCTGACCAGCCTGCAGCGCCTGCTGGAAGCCAATGGCTCCGGCGTCGACAAAATCCTGATGGCCAACATCTATCTCAAGGACATTGCAGACATCGCCGCCTTCAACGAGCAGTGGGATGCCTGGATTCCGGCGGGTACGGCGCCGGTCCGTGCCTGCGTGCAGGCCCGCCTCGCCCACGAAGGCTACAAGGTCGAAGTGCAACTCACAGCAGCTGTCTAAGCAAAACGGGATGCCTGGCTCCCCTGACGCCGACACAGCCCCGGTCCGTGCCTGCGTACAGGCCCGTCTGGCCCACGAAGGCTACAAGGTAGAAGTGCAGCTGACTGCCGCCGTCTAAGCCGGGCGGGATGCCTGGTTCCCCTGACGCCAACACAGCCCCCGTCCGCGCCTGCGTCCAGGCCCGTCTGGCCCACGAAGGCTACAAGGTGGAAGTGCAGCTGACTGCGGCGGTCTAAGAGGCAGTTATCCCCTCATCCCCGCCCCTTCTCCCGCAAGGGGAGAAGGGGGTAAAAAACAAGGCGTCATTGCTCGCAACGGCCCCAATAAAAAGGCCCCGCCATCGCTGGCGGGGCCTTTTTATTGGCTGCGAACCGGGCCGCTTAGGCGGTCGGGGTCAGGGTGATGGTCACCCGACGGTTCTGGGCCTTGCCTTCGGCTGTGCTGTTGGTGGCGACCGGCTGATCCGGGCCCACACCACTGGTGGCGATGCGGCTGCCGGTCACACCCTGGCCGATCAGCTGGGCGGCGACGGCATCGGCGCGCTGGGCGGAGAGCTTCATGTTCAGCTCGCGGGAGCCGGTGCTGTCGGTGTGACCAACCACGTTCAGGCGGGTCTTGTCGAACTCGGCCACCACCATGGCCACGCCGGACAGGGTGTTGGCACCGGCGGCCTTCAACTGGGCGCTGGAGCTGTCGAAGGTGACGTTGTTCGGCATGTTGAGGATCAGCTGATCACCGTTACGGGTCACGCTGACGCCGGTGCCTTGCAGCTTCTCGCGCAGCTTGGCTTCCTGCACGTCCATGTAGTAGCCGATACCGCCACCCAGCGCCGCGCCGGCGGCCACACCGGTCAGGATCCCCTTCTTGCGGTCACCCTTGCTGGAGGAGAGCGCACCCACGGCGGCACCCGCAGCGGCGCCCGCCAGTGCACCCCAGGCGCCCTTGGAGGTTTGGGACTCGCCGGTATAGGGGTTGGTGGTACAGCCGCTCAGGGCGACGGCCAGAGCAACGGCGGGAACAATTGTCTTGAAATGCATGAAAAACCTCTAAAAAAACCGACTCAAATCCAAAGAGGGCGCATTCTACCCCAGAGGTGTGCCAAGGTGTGACGTTATCAGCGTCACGCCCCTCTCTGCCCACGTCCCAGTATCCGCAGGCTGGCTGGATGCCGCCTGAACCGGCAGCCGGAACCAGCTCGCCACCTTGACCTATCCCCTTGTTCAACGGACCAAATACGTCTCCATTGGCTACTATTGAATGCACCATCAATAGTGCTCAGGGGTCTCTCATGTCCGCACTGCTTCGCAACGTCTCGATCCGGCACCTGCTGTTGAGTGCCAGCCTCATCATTCTGCTCACCATGGCGCTGGGCGGGCTCTGGCGCAGCAGCCTGACTGCCCGCCTCGGTGAGCTTCCCAACCAGCTCATCCTCAGCGCCAACGAGCAGATCACCCTGCAGGAGCTGCGGTATCACACCACCCAGGTTCAGCAGTTCCTGACCGATGCCGCCGTCTCCGGCGAGATGGACTCCATCGGCGAGGCCGAGCAGCACGCCCAGGCGGCTCGCCAGCTGCTGGAGCGGCTGCCACAGTTGCAGGCGCCTCTCACCCCGCTGCTGACCCGCCAGCTGGAGATCGGCAAGCGGATGGTGGATATCTACCTGAAAGAGGGGCGCGAGGCCGGCAACCAGCTGATGAAGCAGCCGAACGAAGGCTTCGATGCCCTCACCGACAACATCGCCAGCCAGGTCGCGGCCGTGCTGGAACAGCAACAGCAAGGGTTCAAGCAGCGGGAACAGGATATCCGCGCCCAGAGCCAGACCCTGCAGCGTCAGGACATGCTGCAGTTGGCCGTCAGCCTGACCGTCATCCTGCTGATGTTGCTGCTCATCTACCGCAAGACCGTCGGCCCGCTGCAGCATCTGATGGGCCAGCTGGTCGAGCTGGCCAACCACAGCCACAACCTCACCTTCCGCCTGCACAGCCAGGGCAAGGACGAGTTCGCCTATCTGGCGGAGGTGTTCAACCGCTTCCTCGGCAATATCGACAACCTGATCGGCACGGTACAACTGGTGTCGCGCAAGACCCACGACAAGATGGCGCTGCTGATGGCCCACTCCGGCAGCACCCTCAGCAGCATGCAGCAGGCCCAGCAGAATACCGACATGCTGGCGACCGCCATCAACGAGATGACCGCCACCGTTCACAACATCGAGCACAACACCGAGCAGGCCAGCCAGGACACCCTGCTGACCCAGCAGCAGGCCCACGACGGCCAGCGCCAGGTAAGCCAGACCATCACCCTGATCCGCCAGGTGGCCGACCACATCGAGCAGTCCGCCGGGGAAGTCACCCAGCTGGATCAGGAGAGCACCCAGATCGGCAACATACTGCAGGTGATCCGCACCATCTCGGAGCAGACCAACCTGCTGGCCCTCAACGCCGCCATCGAAGCGGCCCGGGCCGGCGAGCAGGGTCGCGGTTTCGCGGTAGTGGCCGACGAGGTGCGCCAGCTGGCGACCCGCACCCAGGCCGCTACCGTCGACATCCAGCAGCGCATCGAGGCGCTGCAGCACAACACCCGCCACGCGGTGACCACCATGCACACCACCCGCAACGTGAGCGAACAGGCGGTCAGCCAGGCGGCGGGCACCGGCGAGACCCTGACCGCCATCGTCGAAGCCATCACCCGGGTCAACGACATGAACGGCCACATCGCCACCGCCGCCGGCCAGCAGGCCCAGGTCACCGAAGAGACCAACCGCAATGTGATGGAGGTCGCCAGCATTGCCCGCGAATGCCTGGAGCTGGCGCGCCAGAGCCGCAGCCACACCCGGGACATGAACCAGGCCAACGAGGAGATCGGCCTCATCAGCGATCAGTTCGACGTCAGCAAGGCTGGCTCAGCCACCCAGGATCAGGAGCTCTTGCACTGGAACGAGGCCTTCATGGTGCAGGTGCCCAGCATGGACAACCAGCATCTGGGCTTGTTCGAGGCGATGAACCGGCTCTACCAGGCAGTCATCGACAAGAGTCCGGCCCAGCTTCGCAAGCAGCGGCTCGACGAGCTGCTCAAGCTCGCCACCCGGCACTTCGCCGACGAGGAGCGCGTGATGGAGCAGGCGGGCTACCCCGAGCTGCGCCGTCACAAGCAGGAACACGCCCGGCTGCTGGCGGAGCTCGATACCCTGATGCAGCGCAACGGCCCGGACGACGAGGAGTTCAACATGGAGCTGCTGGTGTTTCTCAAGAACTGGCTGCTCAACCACATCTCCAAGGTCGACAAACAGTACTCGGGCTCCCTGCGCCAGGCCGGAATCGCCTGACGGCCCCATGGCTGGCGCCATGCCGATATGCAAAAGGGAGGCATCAGCCTCCCTTCTCTATTTACCTTGCGCCCGCTTTATTAGCGCGCAGGCCCCTGCTGGCATTCGGCGTGGCAGGGGCAGGTGACGAGATGATCGTTCACCATCCCCACCGCCTGCATGAAGGCGTAGCAGATGGTGCTGCCGACGAAGGTGAAGCCACGCTTCTTGAGCGCCTTCGACATGGCATCCGACTCCGCTGAGGTCGCCGGAATGTCGCCGTTGCCCTGGCGCTGGTTGACGATGGGGGCGCCGCCCACGAAGCCCCACAGATAATCGACAAAGTCGATGCCTTCGGCCTCCAGCGCCAGATAGGCGCGGGCATTTTTGATGATCGACTGCACCTTGAGCCGGTTGCGGATGATGCCGGTGTCCTGCATCAGCCGTTCCACATCCTGCTCGTCGAACTGCGCGATGCGCACCGGATCGAAGTCGGCATAGGCGCGATGGTAGCTCTCGGTACGCTTCAGGATGGTGATCCACGACAGCCCCGCCTGCTGGCCGTCGAGGCAAAGCTTGGCAAACAGCTCGCGCGAGTCATGGACCGGCCTCCCCCACTGTTTGTCATGGTATTCGATGTATTCCGGGTCTTTGGTCACCCAGGCGCAACGCAACTCCATTCCCTCTCTCCTGTCATTTCATCCAATCCCCGGGGTCGATGCCAACCCGGGCATGGGAGTGCCGACAACCCCTCCCGCCCAGGCCCGGCGCAGCGCCATCACATTAATCCGCTGTAATTTCGCCTATTATCCGACCATGCCAGACGGTATACTCCTTCGGTTCACATTCAGCAAATCTTGCTCTGATTTCATTTCGCGCGAAAAAAATTATGCAAAAATTCGATGTCAAAACCTTTCAGGGCCTGATCCTGCAGCTGCAGGACTATTGGTCCCGCCAGGGCTGTACCATCATTCAGCCGCTGGATATGGAAGTGGGTGCCGGTACTTCTCACCCCATGACCTGCCTGCGCGCCCTGGGCCCCGAGCCCATCGCCTGCGCCTACGTGCAACCGTCCCGCCGTCCGACTGACGGCCGCTACGGTGAAAACCCGAACCGCCTGCAGCACTATTACCAGTTCCAGGTGATCATCAAGCCTTCCCCCGACAACATTCAGGAACTCTATCTGGGCTCCCTGAAAGAGCTGGGCATGGATCCCGAGATCCACGACATCCGCTTCGTGGAAGACAACTGGGAAAACCCGACGCTGGGTGCCTGGGGCCTGGGTTGGGAAGTGTGGCTGAACGGCATGGAAGTGACCCAGTTCACCTACTTTCAGCAGGTTGGCGGCCTCGAGTGCAAGCCGGTGACCGGCGAGATCACCTACGGTCTCGAGCGTCTGGCCATGTACATTCAGGGCGTCGACAGCGTCTACGACCTGGTCTGGTCTGACGGCCCGCTGGGCAAGACCACCTACGGCGACGTGTTCCACCAGAACGAAGTGGAGCAATCCACCTACAACTTCGAACACGCCGATGTGGAGTTCCTGTTCCACTGCTTCGAGCAGTACGAGAAGGAAGCCCAGAATCTGCTGGCACTGGAAAAACCGCTGCCGCTGCCTGCCTACGAGCGCATCCTCAAAGCCGCTCACTCCTTCAACCTGCTGGATGCCCGCAAGGCCATCTCGGTCACCGAGCGTCAGCGCTACATCCTGCGCATTCGCACCCTGACCAAGGCCGTGGCAGAGGCATACTACGCCTCCCGCGAAGCGCTGGGCTTCCCGATGTGTCAGCGCAGTGAGAACAAGCAAGGTTAAGGAACGGACATGGCACAACATACATTTCTGGTAGAGATCGGTACTGCTGAGCTGCCGCCCAAAGCCCTGCGCTCCCTGGCCGAAGCCTTTGCCGACAACTTCAAAGCCGAGCTGACCAAGGCCGATCTGGCCTTCGGCGACGTCGAGTGGTTTGCCTCCCCGCGCCGCTTGGCACTGAAGGTGCACGCGCTGGCCGGCGAACAGCCGAGCAAGAGCGTCGAGAAGCGCGGCCCGGCCGTGGCGCAGGCGTTCGATGCCGAAGGCAAGCCGACCAAGGCTGCCGAAGGCTGGGCCCGTGGCAACGGCATCACAGTCGAGCAGGCCGAGCGTCTGGTCACCGACAAGGGCGAGTGGCTGGTTCACACCGCCAAGGTCGAAGGCCGTCCGGCCAAAGAGTTGTTGGGCGAACTGGTTAGCCAAGCACTGGCCAAGCTGCCCATCCCGAAGATGATGCGCTGGGGCGACAAGACCATCCAGTTCGTGCGTCCGGTCTTCACCGTGACCCTGCTGCTGGATGGAGATCTGGTGCCCGCTCACATTCTAGGTATCGACTCTGCCCGCACCCTGCGCGGCCACCGCTTCATGGGCGAGAGCGAGTTCACCATCGACAACGCCAGCCAGTACCCGCAGATCCTGCAGGAGCGCGGCATGGTGATTGCCGACTTCATGGCGCGCAAGGCCAAGATCAAGGCTGACGCCGAAGCGGCCGCTGCCGCCTTCGGTGGCGTGGCCGATCTGGACGACGACCTGCTGGAAGAAGTCACCGCACTGGTCGAATGGCCTGTGGTGCTGACCGCCAACTTCGAAGAGAAGTTCCTGGCCGTTCCGGCCGAGGCGCTGGTTCACACCATGAAGGGTGACCAGAAGTACTTCCCGGTCTACGACAAGAACGGCAAGCTGCTACCGAAGTTCATCTTCGTCACCAACATCGAGTCGAAAGACCCGAGCCAGATCATCAGCGGCAACGAGAAGGTGGTTCGCCCCCGTCTGTCTGACGCCGAGTTCTTCTTCAAGACCGACCTCAAGCAGACCCTGGCCTCCCGCCTGCCGCGCCTTGAAACCGTGCTGTTCCAGCAACAGCTGGGCACCGTCAAGGCCAAGGTCGAGCGTATCGAGACCGTCGCCGGCTTTATCGCCGAGCGTATCGGCGCCGACGTGGCTCAGGCCAAACGTGCCGGTCTGCTCTCCAAGTGTGATCTGATGACCAACATGGTCGGCGAGTTCACCGACACCCAGGGTGTCATGGGGATGCACTACGCCCGTCACGATGGCGAAGACGAAGCGGTCGCCGTGGCCCTCAACGAGCAGTACATGCCGCGCTTTGCCGGTGATGCCCTGCCGTCCGGTCTGGTTGCCTGCGCCGTCGCGCTGGCCGACAAGTTCGACACCCTGGCCGGTATCTTCGGCATCGGCATGCTGCCGAAGGGTGACAAGGACCCGTTTGCCCTGCGTCGCGCCGCCATCGGTGCCCTGCGCATCATGACCGAGAAGCAGCTGGATCTGGATCTGGTTGAACTGGTTGAAGAAGCGGTACGCGTCTACGGCGACAAGCTGACCAACAAAACCGTCGTCACCGACGTGGTCGACTTTATGCTGGGCCGCTTCCGCGCCGCCTATCAGGACGAAGGCATCGGTGCCGACGTGGTGCTGGCCGTACTGGCCCGCCGCCCGACCCGTCCGCTCGACTTCGATCGCCGGGTCAAGGCCGTCAGCCACTTCCGCACGCTGGATGCCGCACTGGCCCTGGCTGCCGCCAACAAGCGCGTGAGCAACATTCTGGCCAAGGTCGAAGGCGAGTTGCCGACCGCCGTCAAACCGGAACTGCTGGTCGATGCCGCCGAGAAGGCGCTGGCCACCCAGATTGCTGAACTGCAAGCCGAACTGGCCCCGCTGTTCGCCGCCGGTGACTATCAGGCTGCCCTCACCCGTCTGGCCGCCCTGCGCGAGCCGGTCGATACCTTCTTCAACGAAGTGATGGTGATGGCCGACGACGAAGCCCTCAAGGCCAACCGTCTGGCACTGCTGAACAACCTGCGCAACCTGTTCCTGCAAGTGGCGGATATCTCCCTGCTGCAGTGATATTGGTTGGGTAAGTGATATTAAAAACGGCGCCGTTAAGGCGCCGTTTAGTTTATATGAATATTATATTTCATTACCACACCTTAAATTAGTCTACAATATCTTGTCATTTTAAATGAACGAGCAGGTGTTTCGACCTCAAACTCTAGAGGTGTTTCACTTATTACTTTACTTATATTTTCATTTCTTTCTTGTCTTTTTATATCATTATTGTTCTTATCCTCAAGGGTGACAACAAACTCATCAGGCAGTGCTTGTTCTCGGGCATATTTTTCAAAGCGAAATCTAAAATGATCAACAACCGGCTCAATATTAGTTAACGTCATCAGACCGCTAAGCATATCAACGGTATACTCGTACGGAACAAACTTCTCATTTTCAATCTTTGAGAAATAATCTTTTTCAGTTGGTTGACCAGAAATTAAATTCCCATGATTGTATATTGGGACTATTTCATGAAAATTAAATTCACTGAATGGAAGTCCCCCAGTTAACCCCAACCCACGAAAAACAACGCCAACACTCTTAAAGGTCGCGTGTTCTAACTCTGTCCATTCAACGCCATCTTTCCAGAATAATTTTGGTTGGTTAAAAATATTAGAGGAAATTTTAAATATTTCATCATCCCCTCCGCAAACAAATATCATTTCCCCACCCATAAGTGAGTTTAAAACTCGCTCATACTCATTTTTCATCGACTTTTCTTCATCGGCGACAACACCACTTGACATAGTAATAATGGCCAGACAATATATATACAATCTATCATTATACGTTGACTTCATTCTTACTCCTTTTCTTGAGCTTAATTAATAACATCCATGCACGAAGCAATAGTATAGCGTGAATTAAAATTACAACTGCATATATTTGGCTGATTTCACAAAGCACAACAATTAAAAACACCTTATCTGGCAGACCGATAATTAGAACCATCAGACGTAATCTGACGCTCGCGTAAATAGACTATCTCGCTATTATGACCACCAACATTCCCGCCGCTGAATCACGAGAAAAACCGGGAATAAAGCATCTCGCACGTCCAATTACGCTGCTCTAATCGGCCTACATAAGGCGGTGAGATATAGTGCATCTCGGAACCTCGAGAAGCCCAATATTGACCTTGGGTTGGCATAACCCCCCCCTCATCCCCAACCCTTCTCCCACAAGGGGAGAAGGGGGCAACCCGTAGGTTCGATTAGCCGTCAGGCGTAATCGGACGTTCGCGTCAATGGATTCTTCCGCCATAACGGCCAGCCAGATTTCCCCCTGCGGCTGGCCGCCGTAGACTCGTGGCAACAACCGCAATCAAAGCCTCTCGATCGTTCGATTACGCTCCGCTAATCGAACCTACGATTCCTGTGCCAATGCAGCGACAATCTTTTCCACGCTCTGGGTAACCGACAGGGTGGCGCTATCCAGTACCAGACGCTCACTGTCCCAGGGTTGATAGTCGCGATCGATCACCGCCTGCCAGTCCGGCAATGCCAATCCCTCGATATCCACCGTCCGGTTTTCGACCCGCTCGCGGTGCAGCTTAGGATTGGAGCAGATCACCTCGACATCGAGACAGGGCACCCCGACCGAGAGGGCGATGTCGTGGTAAGCATCCCGGGTCAGCTGGATGGGGTTAACGGAATCCGTGATGACGATCGAGCCAAGTGCCAGGTTTTCTCTGGCCAGCCCATAGGCAACGAAATAGCCGGCCGGCCCCATCTCGTTATCCCCCTGCTCGGCGGCACGAATGGCCTGCTCTATGGTATCGATGCGCAGGTAGACGGCGCCCAACCGCTGGGCCAAGGCCCGCGCTATGGTGCTTTTTCCGCTGCCCGGCAAACCACTGAAGATGATCAGCATGTCCCATTCCCGTGATAAAAGAAGAATCCGAGCCATAGGGTATCGGATTGCCATCGCGCCTACAGCGTCTTAGTTCAGGGCTTCGCAGGATATACCCTCCAGCTGGCTCCCTTGAGCTGCAACCATTATCGAATACGCACGAATATAACCCTGCACCCCTACCGATCATCAAAATGCATATGCAGGCTGGCTGATGGATAGCAATAACCACAAAAGATATTTTGTACGCCCCATTTCTTCTTGTTGTGCCTCATTAATGAAGCTGTTATTTATGCCAAGACATACCTAAAAATAAACAACGCAGCATTAAAATGGCGTTATTTTATATATCTAATCATCTTTCATATCACCGTGATGATGAAAAATGATGACATCCATATTCAAAAACAAACCGTTTAAAATCAACACATTATCACCCAGCTAAAATTAAAAACCCAAACAATGCACTTGCAAAGCAATATATAAAATCAATATCAGACTTATCTGAATGAAATAGCCATGGCCTTTTCAACCTCTCCATTTTAATTTCCGCCATTCACCTGAAACACACAGATGGAGATGTGTAGAATGATCATAAAAAAGAAGTTCGTTATGTTGGCCGCCTTGTCCGCCCTGATGTGCTCTACCAGTGCCTTGGCCACTTACCGGGTCGACGTGCAGTGTCTTGACCAGGTCATGTTGACCGATGTTCATGCCGGTTATATCAAGTCGGCCAGTGGCGGCCCCGACGCAGGCAATGCGGTGGTCATTTCATGGGAAAAGAATTATGAGCAGGGCAGCACGAGCTTCCATGTCTTCAAGAACCTGAATGATTACCCCGGCAGGGGCATGTTCGAGATGGCCTTGCTGGCGCTGGAACGCGGCCTGCCGGTCAGCGCCTGGGGCAATGATGCCCAGTGCTCCGGCGGGATTCATCAGCTGAAGATCACCCGCAGCTTCAACCCCTAATCCTGTCCGCGCACTGATTCGTGCGATAAAGGGAGTGAACACCAAGCCGGGCCAGTCAGCAGCGCCCGGCTTTAACAACCCGCGCGACCGTCGCTTGCCTTGCGCTGTAACATGCGAGGATAGGATCGCCAGGTATCTCACCCGTTCGCGCCACATCTACCCCATCGGCACATCTGACCCGACCACCACCCGGATAGCCAGTCCGCCGATTTAGTCATATCTTGTCAGGGCGGCTCTGCCAGGGTGACAGGGCCCCTTCACGAGGTGCAACGATGAAACGAGCAATCCAGGCTGCCCTGCTGGCCGTCACCATGGCCGCCGCCGGTGCGCAGGCCGCCGACAAGATCACCACGGTCCCGGTGCAGTTTGCCAAGGGGGCCCACAGCGCCCAGCTCAAGGGCAGCTTCGCGGGCTACGACACCATCCACTACACCCTGGTGGCCAAGGCGGGCCAGACCATGACGGTCAAGATCGGCGGCAGCAGCAACGCCAACTTCAACGTCTTCGCCCCCGGTGCCCAACCCGGTCAGGCCGAGGCTCTGGGCCGCAATGATGGCGATGGCCAGTGGCAAGGCGCCCTGCCCGCCTCCGGCAAGTACCTGATCCAGGTCTATCAGATGCGCGCCTCCGCCCGCCGTGGCGAGCAGGTCCCCCACACCCTGTCGGTCAGCATCCAGTAAGCCCCACCAACGCGATGCCCGAGCAACCACCGTCATGCCCCTCCTGGGCTGGGCATGACGGCGGCCTGCTGGTAGGGTGGAGCCATCAATTAATCAACGACCGAGACACTATGCAACGCAAGACCCTGACCCTGCTGCTGGCCAGCCATCTGCTGGTGGGCGCCGCCGGCTTTGCGGCCGGCATCTATGCCCTGCCGATCCTGATCGCCCCGCCCGCCCCCGCCAACGAGCAGGTTGCCGCCCGGCAGGCTCAGGCCAGCTTTCACGGCACCTTTCGCCGGGATCTGCAAGACAGCGACCGGCTGCACTGGGGTGAGGGGCAGGTCAGCATAGGGCCCGATGCCATCAGCCTGATGGGCAGGCTGGCGCCGGGCCCCGACTACCAGCTCTACCTGTCGCCCACCTTCGTCGAGACCGAGGCCGACTTTGCCCGCCTGAAGGAGAAGATGGTGAAGATCGGGCCGGTGAAGACTTTCGACAACTTTATCGTCCCCCTGCCTGCCGATGTAAACCCGGCCGACTACGACAGCGTGATCATCTGGTGCGAGACCTTCGGCCAGTTCATCACCGCCGCCCGCTACCGCTAGCCATGCGGTCGGTTGCCGGCCCCCATAAAAAACGGCGCCGCAAGGCGCCATTTCGTCTCTGTCTGCTGCATCAGCCCGGCGGAAAATGGCCGCCAATGCTGATTACGCTGACCTGCTGCAGGGTGCTATTGATGGTAAAGGCGACCCTGTGCTCCTGACTGAGGCGGATCGTGTAGATCCCCTTGTGCTTGCCGCCCAGTTGTTCGTAGTGCATGTCGCCCACCTTGTCGGCGGCGTTCTTGGGGTCCGTGCCTCGTACTATCTCCCGCCGCCACTCGTGGTATTTGCTCATGGCCGACGCCGTCACGGCTACGTGCTTGTCCTTGTTGTAGAGGATGCGGGGTTGCGAATCATCGATAGTCCATGCCATGGCCAGCTCCTATTTTTGGCTCCAAAAAGAACCAAACTATAGTGCACACCAGCCAGCCGGCCAGCCCGCCCAACCCCAACCTGTCTGTCTGAGTCACAATCTGGCATGTAAAACGGCGCCATCAGGCGCCGTTTTTTGTCGCAGCCTGCCGCGGCAGACCGGGTAAATTCAGCCCCTTCAGCCGGTATAGACCGGCAGCAGGCCCGCCATGTTGAGCAGGTGGAAGGCAGCGGTCAACACCCCGAACAGGAAGACGCCGACGATCATCGGCATGCCACCCGGTGCGCGAAACCCCTCGTCCTTGCCCTCCTGCTTGCCGGCGCGCACCTTCCAGGCCAGCAGGGCCGGGATGATGCAGGTCCACAGGGTGGCCACGGCGCCCGCGTAGCCGATGGCCATCAGGAAGCCGAACGGGAACAGCAGGGAGAGCAGCAGCGGCGGCAGGAAGGTGGCAGCCCACGACTTGGCGCGGCCCTGGCGGCTGTTGTCGAACTTGAACAGATCCGCCAGATAGTCGAACACCCCCAGCCCCACTCCGATGAAGGAGGAGAGGATCGCCGCCATCGAGAAGGCGTTGAGGGCGCTGGCGACCGCCTCGGATTCAATCACCGAAGCCAGCGCCTTGAGCAGCACGTCGACGTTGCCGCCCTGCGCCACCACGGGCCCGAACTCGCTGCGCGGCAGGTTGCCGAACACGCTCACCAGCCAGATGAGATAGAACAGCAGCGCGATGGCGGTGCCGCCGAGGATGGCGTAGCGGGCACGGCGCTCTTCACCGTAGTAGGCGCGCATGGACGACACCGAGTGGTGATAGCCGAACGAGGTGAGCGCCACCGGCAACATGGCCAGCGCATAGGGGGCATAGCTGGCGTGCTGGCTCAGAGTGTCGAACAGCAGGGTCGGCTTGATGTTGATGGAGAGCCCGGAGATGCCGAACACGAAGCTCAGCCCCATGGCGATGACCAGCACTACTGAGATGCGATCCACCGCCCGGGTGGAGTGCCACACCAGGCCGGAGAAGCCCAGGGTAAACAGGATGGAAGCCCACTGGCTGCCGATGCCGGTCATGCCGTCTATGATGAGGCCGGCCGAGGTGATGTAGGCGTAGAGCAGGATGCCGCCGACGAAATAGACGGTGAGGTTGTTGAAGGCGTTGACCTTCTCCCCCAGCAGCTCACGGGTGACGGTATCGAACGACACGCGCAGCGGATAACCCTGATAGGACTCCAACAGCATCCAGCCGGAGACTGTCATCACTATCATGGTCAGGGTGATGGCCAGTACCGACCAGAGGGTCCAGGCACCCGCCCCCGCACTCGGCAAACCCAGCATGCCAGCCCCGACACAGACGCCGGCAATGATGCATGCCCCGCCCACCAACGATGGTTTCTGTCCCATTTACTTCTCCAAAGACGATTGTGGATCTGATCGCGACCGCGGACCGTTGCATTTGCTACGCCGGTTGTCATGGTAGATCGCGCTCATCTAGGTGCCGGCGCCCGGCGCTGGCTGCTTCGAAGGGGAAGCGAGGTGCGCTCAGGGCTGACTGCCGGTCCGGCACG
This sequence comes from Aeromonas sp. S8(2024), assembly GCF_041403085.1. Classification (NCBI taxonomy): domain Bacteria; kingdom Pseudomonadati; phylum Pseudomonadota; class Gammaproteobacteria; order Aeromonadales; family Aeromonadaceae; genus Aeromonas; species Aeromonas sp. S8(2024). The sequence continues at coordinate 28,038 of NZ_JBGLRF010000015.1, forward strand.
GCTGCAGAGCCGCCATGTCGGGGAAGGGACTTTACCCTGCTCCCCCTCAGGTATCAAATTTGGGTGCATTTTCAGGCAGCCCGGCCCCCCTGGGCAGACCGCCTTTGACCGGCGTGTCGGTATTCAATGGGTCAACTGCGGCAGCAGTTGCAGCAGCTGGGCCCGCACCTCGAGCGGCGTCTGGCTGACCCAGATCCCCAGCAGGCCATAACAAAGCAGTGGCAACACCAGCAGCAACAGGCAGAGCAGCCCCAGCAAGCGTGGAGGGCTGAACCTGCGCCCCCGCGTGCCCAAGTGCAGCGCATCGGCCCGCTTCGGGCAGGCGGCCACACAGCTCAGGCAGCTGGTGCACTCGAGGCTGCGCACCGCGATGAGCTGGTGTACCTGGATGCGCGACGGGCAGGCCCGGCTGCACTTGTCGCAATCGTGGCCCGCGCTGCGCAGGCAGCGAGCCGGGTCGCGGCGGATGCGCAGCGGTGTCAGCAACCCCAGCAGGGCGAGCCATGCGCCGTAGGGGCAGAGGTAGCGGCAGAACCCTTGCCGGAAGGTGGCGGTGAGCAGCAGCACCCAGCCAAGGCAGAGACCCGAGATCAGGGTCAGGTTGAAGAAGAAGGCCCCCATCTTCATGTCCGCCGCCTGATGGTAGGGGCTGGTGAAGTAGCCGGGCAGGGCGGCGCCTGGCACCGCGATCAGCACGATAAACAGCAGGAAAGCGAGCACCAGAAACTTCTGGCCGCGCAACACGGCATCGAGCCAGCGCGGCGGCGTCCACTCCTCCGGCAACAGGCGACTGCGCAGGCCGTGCAGCCACTCCCCCACCAGCCCGAGCGGGCAGAACCAGGCACAGAACGCCCGCCCCAGCAGCAGGGCCGACAGGGAGAGTACCAGCACAGTGACGGTGGCCGCCGGATGGTGCGGATCCACCAGCCCCTGCCCGAGCCAGGCCCTCAGCCCGAGTCCGCCGGCGATGGGCAGGAAGCCGTCCACCACGTCTGGGCGCACTAGCCAGGGGCTCATCCCCTGCCCCAGCTGCCAGACATGCAGGCCATACTGCAGCGTCACCAGCCCCCAGCAGAGCAACAGCAGCTGGCGTGTGCGCCCCTGCAACCACTGGCCGTCGAGCGCCTCGAGGGCGGGCAGCGGCCGCCGCCGGTGCCAGAGGGCAAGCCCGGCGGCCACCAGCCCAAAGCCGGGCCAGAGCAGGCTGTCCGCCGCCAGCAGCCAGAGCATGAGCAACAGGCCGAGGGCAAGACGCCACTGCCAACCCGAGCGCGCCTGCCACGCCAGCAGCACCAGATAGGCCAGGCCGGCGGCCATGGTCACGGCTTCGATCACGCTCATGTTTCCCTCACTGCCTCATCCACCACTGGCGGCAAGGATAACGGACATCTGAGTTGACTGTTTTGATCTGCGTGGGCAGAGGGGGACATTCGCTCCCAATCCCCCTCCCCATGGTTGAACCTATGCCTTGCGGCTGTTGAACAGCGGCTGGTCGGACTCGAACTGATGTGCCAACCCCAGACCCATCAAACAAAAACCCCCTCGCTGGCGAGGGGGTTGGCATACGCAGCAAGATGCGGGTCAGGCTAACCGCGGGCGCGGCGCAGGTGGTAGTCGACGTGATAGTCGTTGGCATTGCGGAACATGATGGAGTAGTTGAGAAACTCGCCGTTTTCACCGTAGGAGAGCGAGGTGAGCCGCAGGATGGGCGCCCCCTGCTCGATGTGCAGCAGCTCGGCCATGCGCCGGTCGGCCAGCACGGCGCTGAAGCTCTCGTAGTTGCCGGCGATGGGGAGCTGGCACTCGTTCTCGATGTAGGCGAACTTGGATCCCTCCAGATGGGCCACCGAGAGGGTGCGAAACAGCCGCACCGGCATGTAGCTCTCCTCCACCAGCAGGGCCCGGCCGTCGACCGAGCGCACCCGGTTGGAGAAGTAGACCGGCTCGTTCACCTTGATCCTGAGCTGGCTGGCGATGGCGGGCGGGGCCGGCATGGTGCGAAACTCCAGCACCTCGCTGGTCAGGCTGCGGCCCTGTTCACGCATCAGCTCGGTGAAACCGCTCAGCCCCTTGGTCTCATGCTGCACATCCTTCTTGGTCACGTAGGTGCCGCTGCCGTGGCGCCGCTCCACCAGCCCCCACTCGATCAGCATGTCCACCGCCTTGCGCACCGTCATCCGCGATACCCCGAACTGACTCGCCAGGGTTTTCTCGCTCGGCAGCACATCCCCCACCCGACAATCCGCCCCGTTGACCCGGATACGCAACCGATCCGCCACCGATTTGTAGATCACTGCTAGACCTCTCTTTACCCAGCCGGGGTGGCGACCCATTTGCTCACCTTTATTTCAACCAGCTGAAAATAAACAACTTTAAATTCAAACAACCCGATAAAAACGTCACAAAAACAAGACGTACAACAATATCGCAAAAATTAGATCTCTTTGTCTAAATAAGTGCATGCGCCGGATCACATAACCACCACATATTTCATGAGGGGGTTATCGCTTGTTGTTAGGTTCAATTCAGCAATACGACAACAGCAGTCAGACAATTCTCTAATAAAAAGGGACGCTATATGCTCAGTCAAATTCAACGTTTTGGCGGGGCAATGTTTACGCCTGTATTACTGTTTCCATTCGCAGGTATGGTGGTAGGCATTGCAATCATGCTGAAAAATCCCATGTTCGTGGGAGAAACGCTAGCCAATCCTCAGGGACTGTTTTTTCAAATAGTTCATATTATTGAAGAGGGTGGCTGGACAGTATTTCGAAATATGCCGCTGATATTTGCCATCGGCCTGCCGATCGGTCTGGCAAACAAGGCTCAGGCCCGTGCCTGCCTCTCAGTGCTGGTCAGCTTCATGACCTGGAACTACTTCATCAATGCCATGGGGATGACCTGGGGCGACTATTTCGGGGTCGACTTCAACCAGGCGGTGGGTGGCGAGAGCGGGCTGGCCATGGTGGCCGGCATCAAGACCCTGGACACCAGCATCATAGGTGCCATCGCCATCTCCGGCCTCGTCACCGCTCTGCACAACCGGCTGTTCGACCGACAGTTGCCGGTCTTTCTCGGCATCTTCCAGGGCAGCTCGTTCGTCACCATAGTCGCCTTCTTCGTGATGATCCCCTGCGCCTGGCTGACCCTGCTGGGCTGGCCCAAGGTGCAAATGGGCATCGCCTCCCTGCAGGAGTTCATGCTGGTCTCCGGCCCGCTCGGCGTCTGGGTTTACACCTTCCTTGAGCGGATCCTGATCCCGACCGGCCTGCACCACTTCATCTACGGCCCCTTCATCTTCGGCCCGGCCGCGGTGGAAGGCGGCATCCAGCTCTACTGGGCCCAGCACATGCTGGAGTTCAGCCAAAGCACCCGGCCGCTGATCGAGCTGTTCCCCCAGGGTGGCTTCGCCCTGCACGGCAACTCCAAGATCTTCGGGGCCATGGGGATTGCACTCGCCATCTACGCCACCGCCGCCAGGGAGAACAAGGCCAAGGTGGCCGGCCTGCTGATCCCGGCGACCCTGACCGCCATGCTGGTGGGGATCACCGAGCCGCTCGAGTTCACCTTCCTCTTCATCTCGCCCCTGCTGTTCGCCATCCATGCCCTGCTGGCTGCCACCATGGCGACCGTGATGTACCTGTTCGGGGTCGTCGGCAACATGGGCGGCGGTCTGCTCGACCAGTTCCTGCCGCAGAACTGGATCCCCATGTTCCACAATCACGCCGGCATGATGTTTACCCAGATTGCCATCGGGCTGACCTTTACCGGGATCTGGTTCCTGATATTCCGCACGCTCATTCTGAAATTCAATTTGAAAACCCCGGGGCGAGATGAAAGCGAAATAAAACTGTATTCCAAGGCCGATTATCAGGCCGCCAAAAAACAGCGTGGCCATGATATTGCCGGCCATATTCTGGCGGCGCTTGGTGGCGCGGAAAATATCAACAGCCTGAACAACTGCGCCACCCGGCTGCGTATATCGCTACGCGATGCGGGGCTGGCGGCAGCGGATGATGCTTTCAAACAATTGGGTGCCCACGGCGTGGTTCGCCACGGTGACAGCATCCAGATCATTATCGGTCTGCATGTGCCCCAGCTGAGGGAAAACATGGAGAGCCTGATGAACACCCCCTCCTCCTCTTCTTTCGTAACGGAGTCATGATCATGAAAAAATTCTCTGTCGTCATTGCCGGCGGTGGCAGCACCTTTACCCCAGGCATCGTTCTCATGCTGCTGGAGAACCAGCACCGCTTCCCGCTGCACGAGATCAAGTTCTACGACAACGATAGTGCCCGCCAGGAGGTGATCGCCGAGGCCTGCCGCGTCCTGCTGCGGGAGCAGGCCCCGGACATTGCCTTCAGCTACGGCACCGACCCCAAGGCGGCCTTCAGCGGGGTGGACTTCGTGATGGCCCACATCCGGGTCGGCAAATACCCCATGCGCGAGCTGGACGAGAAGATCCCGCTGCGCCATGGCGTGGTCGGCCAGGAGACCTGCGGCCCCGGCGGAATCGCCTACGGCATGCGTTCCATTGGCGGCGTGCTGGAGCTGGTCGACTACATGGAGCAGTACTCGCCGGATGCCTGGATGCTGAACTACTCCAACCCGGCCGCCATCGTGGCCGAGGCGACCCGTCGCCTGCGTCCCCACGCCAGGATCCTCAACATCTGCGACATGCCCATCGGCATCGAGGGACGGATGGCCCAGATCGCCGGCCTGCCGTCACGCAAGGAGATGCGGGTACGCTACTACGGCCTCAACCACTTCGGCTGGTGGACCCGCATCGAGGATCTGGCGGGCAACGACCTGATGCCGGCCATCAAGGCCCACGTGGCCAAACACGGCTATGTGCCCAAGCAGGCCGGCCACGCCGAGGCCAGCTGGAACGACACCTTCGCCAAGGCCAGGGACGTGTGGGCTCTTGATCCGGATACCCTGCCCAACACCTATCTGAAGTACTACCTCTACCCGGACTATGTGGTGGCCCACTCCAATCCGGAGCACACCCGCGCCAACGAGGTGATGGAGCACCGCGAGAAACAGGTGTTCAGCGCCTGCCGCGCCATCGTTGCGGCCGGCAAGGCCGACGCCGGCGAGCTGGAGATCGACGAGCACGCCTCCTACATAGTGGATCTGGCCACCGCCATCGCCTTCAACACCCAGGAGCGGATGCTGCTGATCGTGCCGAACCGGGGCGCCATCCCCAACTTCGACCCGGAGGCCATGGTCGAGATCCCCTGCCTGGTGGGCAGCAGCGGCCCCGAGCCGCTGCAGGTGGGCAACATCCCGCTGTTCCAGCAGGGCATGATGGGTCAGCAGGTGGCCGTCGAGAAGCTGGTGGTGGAGGCGTGGATCGAGCGCTCCTATCAGAAGCTGTGGCAGGCGATCACCCTCTCCAAGACGGTGCCGAGCGCCTCGGTGGCCAAAGCCATCCTGGACGACCTGATCGCCGCCAACCAGGAGTACTGGCCGCCACTGCAATAAACGCGGGCCAAACAAAAACCCCCTCGCTGGCGAGGGGGTTTTCTTGTTGCTGGCACTGCCGTGGCGCGATCAGCGCAGGGACTTGACCGAGCGGCGGACGATGAGCTCCGGCTGCACCGTCATCGACTCGACTTCCAACTCCTTGTTGCGGATCCGACTCACCAGCTGCTGCACCGCCAGCAGGCCGAGCTCGGCCTTGGGATGGCGGATGGTGGTGAGCGGCGGGCTGGAGAAGCGCGCCATCTCCACGTCGTCATAACCGATCATGGAGATATCGTCCGGCACCTTGACCCCGGCTTCCCAGGCGGCGCAGATGGCGCCGATCGCCATGGGATCGTCGAAGGCGAACACCGCGGTCGGCCGCGGCTTGAGCGCCAGGATCCGCTGCATGGCATCGAATCCGCTCTGACTCTCGTAATCCCCTTCGAAGATCTGCTCGTCTTTCAGGGTCAGCCCCTGTTCGGCCAGGGCATCGCGCACCCCATCCAGCCGCTGCTGGGTGGTCGGCTTGGCCAGCTGACCGGTGATGCAGACGATGTCGCGGTGACCCTGCTCCAGCAGATGGCGCACGGCCAGACGCGCACCGATGCGGGCGTTGTCGTTGATGACGTTGGCAAAGTCACACTCGGTACCCCAGTCCAGCACCACTTGCGGCACGTTCTTGTGGATGCGCAGCATGTCGCGCAGCGGGGTATCGATGTCGGTTCCCAACACCAGCAGACCGTCGACCCGCTTCTCCATCAGCATGCGCAGGTAGTGCTGCTGACGGGGCGGCTGGTTCTCGGTGTTGCAGAGGATCAGGCTGTAACCCTGCTCGAAGCAGTACGCCTCCACCCCCTGCACCACTTCCGCAAAGAAGGGGTTGGCACTGGTGGTCACCAGCATGCCGATGGTCTTGGTCGAGTTTATCTTGAGGCTGCGCGCTACCGAGTTGGGCGCGTAGTTGAGTTCTGCCACCGCCTCAAGCACTTTTTGGGTTGCGTCTTCGCTGACCCGACGGGTGTGATTGAGTACATGTGAGACGGTGGAGATGGATACGCCTGCGCGGGAGGCGACATCCTTGATAGTGGCCATCTCTGTCTCCTGAAGATCAAAGGCGGAACATTAGCAGATTTCCCGAATAAAGGCTTGGTTTTAACGAGTGCTGCCAATGAATTGTCAATGCTGGCTAATCTAGGCGGTCATTTCTATTTGCGCAAACGGATTTTGGTCAAAATGGGAGCAGCGTCAGAGTAAAATATCGTCAGTTTTTTCATCTATCATTTATCGAAAGTGCGCCTTGTTGAGAAGATGTTAATTGCCATCATCAGCATCAACTTCTAAATAGATAACTGTAATTAGATATTTGTTTCAAAAAAGCACTATTACCCCCTCTCTGGTTAGTATCTTTAACAGCTTGTTATTGCCCAGCGAGGAATGATAGAACCATACCTATTGCCGGACTGGCGGGATCACGGTTCGGAATGGCACACGGAAAATGAAACAATCCACTGATTAAGGGACGAATCGATGAATAAGTTGAGCAAAATGGCAGTCAGGGCAGCGGTTTCTATGGCCCTGTTCGGATCGGTCTCACTGGTCCACGCGGCGGATACCATCAAGATCGGCATCGCCGGCCCGGTCACTGGCCCGGTCGCCCAGTACGGAGACATGCAGTTCACCGGCGGCAAGATGGCGGTCGAGCAGATCAACAAGGCCGGCGGCATCAAGGGCAAGCAGATCGAAGCCGTCATCTATGACGATGCCTGTGACCCGAAACAGGCCGTGGCGGTCGCCAACAAGGTGATCAACGACGGCGTCAAGTTCGTGGTCGGTCATCTCTGCTCCGACAACACCCTGCCCGCTTCCGACATCTATGAAGATGAAGGCGTGCTGATGGTCACCCCCGCCTCCACCAACCCCAAGATCACCGAGCGCGGCTATCAGCTGGTGCTGCGTACCATCGGCCTGGACAGCGACCAGGGCCCGACTGCCGCCAAATACATCATCGAGCAGGTCAAGCCCCAGCGCGTGGCCGTCATCCACGACAAGAAACAGTACGGTGAAGGCATCGCCTCCAGCGTGAAAGCTGCGCTGGACAAGGCCGGCGTCAAGGTGGTGGCGTTTGAAGGCATCACCGCCGGTGACAAGGACTTCTCCGCCCTGATCGCCAAGCTGCAAAAAGAGAACGTCGATTTCGTCTACTACGGCGGCTACCACCCGGAGCTGGGTCTGATCCTGCGTCAGGCCGGCGAGAAGGGCCTCAAGGCCAAGTTCATGGGTCCGGAAGGGGTGGGTAACAAGGACATCTCCGCCATCGGTGGCCCGGCTTCCGAAGGCCTGCTGGTCACCCTGCCGAACAAGTACGACCTGGTGCCGGCCAACGCCCCGCTGGTTGCCGCGTTCAAGGCCAAGGGTCAGGACTCTTCCGGTCCGTTCGTGTGGACCACCTATGCCGCGGTGCAAACCCTGGCTGCCGGTATCGCCAAGGCGGGTGAGGATGACCCGGCTGCCGTTGCCGCCGCCATCAAGGCCGCGCCGGTCGATACCGTGATGGGCCCCCTCAGCTGGGCTCCCAACGGCGACCTGAAAGGGTTTGAATTCGGTGTGTTCCAGTGGCACGCCGACGGTACCTCTACCCAACTCAAGTAATCTGCCGGTCGGGGTGACGTGAGTCACCCCTCCTTTCTTTGCGGGCAAGTACAGGGAACGCAGTATGTCCGAACACTTCCTTTACCTGGTTCAGCAGTTGCTGAACGGGTTAACCATAGGCAGCACCTATGCGTTGATCGCCATCGGCTACACCATGGTCTATGGCATCATCGGCATGATCAACTTCGCCCACGGCGAGGTCTACATGATCGGCTCCTATGTCGCTTTCATGGTGATGGCGGGGCTCATGATGATGGGCATCGACAGCACCTTTCTGCTGCTGGGGGGCGCCTTCCTGGTCAGCATCATCATCACCGGCAGCTATGGCTGGACCATAGAGCGGGTCGCCTATCGCCCGCTGCGGGGCGGCAACCGGCTGATCCCCCTCATCTCCGCCATCGGCATGTCGATCTTCCTGCAGAACATGATGCGGATGGCCCAGGGCTCGCGCGACATCGCCATGCCCACCCTGATCTCCGGCGGCTGGACCCTGGGTGAAGCCGACGGCTTCCAGGCCAGCCTCTCCTGGATGCAGCTCATCATCTTCGTGGTGACCTTCATCACCATGCTGGCGCTGACCCAGTTCATCGGCCGCTCCCGTATGGGCCGCGCCTGTCGCGCCTGTTCGGAAGACATCAAGATGGCCAACCTGTTGGGGATAGACACCCACGTGGTCATCTCCATCACCTTCGTGCTGGGGGCCACCCTGGCCGCCGTCGCCGGCGTGCTGCTCGGCATGTATTACGGTGTCATCAACCCCTATCTCGGCTTCATGGCCGGCTTGAAGGCCTTTACGGCGGCGGTGCTTGGCGGCATCGGCAGCATTCCCGGTGCCGTGCTGGGCGGCCTGCTGCTCGGCGTGGTGGAGGCGCTCACCGCCGGCTACCTCAGCACCGAATACAAGGATGTGATGGCGTTCGCCCTGCTCATCTTCGTACTGCTCTTTATGCCGACCGGCATCCTGGGCCGCCCGGAAGTGGAGAAAGTATGATGAAACGCCAATTCATTCATGCCTGCATCGCCAGCTTGGTACTGCTGGTGCTCTCCTTCTGGCTGCTCGGCTTCAAGCTGGAGACCGACGGCACCCGCCTGCTGGTAGTGAGCCGGCTCGACGTGTCGCTGGCCTGGCTGTTGGGCGGTGCCACCCTGGTGTTCTGGTTCCAGATGCTGCGCGGCCAGATAAGCCGGCTGTTCCAGGCCTCCATCAGCGGCTTCTCGGTCGGCTTCACCAAACTGGTGCTGCCAAGCCCGGAAGAGGCGCCCAAGCTCTATAACCTGACCGCCGTGCTGGTGCTGCTGTTTGCGGTGAGCTGGCCCTTCATGGCCTCCCGCGGCGCCATCGATCTGGCCACCCTCACCCTGATTTACATCATGCTGGGGCTGGGCCTGAACGTGGTGGTCGGCCTCGCCGGCCTGCTCGATCTCGGCTACGTCGGCTTCTACGCGGTCGGCGCCTACAGCTATGCCCTGCTCAACAGCTACTTCGGGCTCAGCTTCTGGGAATGCCTGCCCATCGCCGGCCTGATGGCGGCCACCTTCGGCTTCCTGCTCGGCTTCCCGGTACTGCGGCTGCGGGGGGATTACCTGGCCATCGTCACCCTGGGCTTTGGCGAGATCATCCGCATCCTGCTCAACAACATGACCAGCCTGACCGGCGGCCCGAACGGCATCTCCGGCATTCCCAAACCGACCCTGGGGGGGCTGGAGTTCAACCGCACCGTCAAGGACGGCGGTTTCGAGACCTTCCACGAATTCTTCGGCATCGCCTACAACGCCAACCACAAGGTGATCTTCCTCTACCTGATGGCACTGGTGCTGGTGGTGGCGACCCTGTTCGTCATCAACCGCCTGCTGCGCATGCCGCTCGGCCGCGCCTGGGAGGCGCTGCGGGAAGACGAGATCGCCTGCAAGTCGCTGGGGCTCAACCCCACCATCATCAAGCTGACCGCTTTCACCATAGGCGCCTGCTTCGCGGGCTTTGCCGGCAGCTTCTTTGCCTCGCGCCAGGGCTTCATCAGCCCGGAGTCCTTCGTCTTCATCGAGTCGGCCATCGTGCTGGCCATAGTGGTGCTGGGCGGCATGGGCTCCCAGATCGGGGTGGTGCTGGCCGCCATCGTGATGACGGTGCTGCCTGAGCTGGCGCGCGAGTTCAACGAGTACCGCATGCTGATGTTCGGCCTTTTGATGGTGTTCATGATGATCTGGCGGCCACAAGGATTGCTGCCGATGACCCGCCCGCATCTGGAGTTGAAGAAATGAGTACGCATCAGAAGTTGTTGGACGTCTCTGAGCTGTCGATGCGCTATCTGGCCGGATTGCTGGCGGTGACTTGCTCCACCCTGGACTGGGAGCTGAAAAAATGAGTACTCATCAGAAGTTAATGGAAGTCTCTGATTTGTCGATGCGTTTTGGCGGCCTACTCGCCGTCAACGGGGTCAAGCTGGACGTGGAAAAGGGGGAGGTGATCTCCATCATAGGTCCCAACGGGGCCGGCAAGACCACCATCTTCAACTGCCTGACCGGCTTCTACCGCCCGAGCGGCGGCATCATTCGCTACAAGGGCGAGGAGATCCAGGGGCTGCCCGGCCACCTCATCGCCCGCAAGGGAATCGTGCGCACCTTTCAGCACGTGCGACTGTTCAAGGACATGACGGCGGTGGAAAACCTGCTGGTGGCCCAGCACAGGCACCTCAACACAGGTTTTCTGGCCGGGCTGTTCAAGACCCCGGCCTTTCGTCGCGCCGAGCGGGAGGGACTGGAGCAGTCCGCCTTCTGGCTGGAGAAGGTGGGGCTAAAGGATCTCGCCAACCGCGCCGCCGGCAACCTGGCCTATGGTCAGCAGCGCCGGCTCGAGATCGCACGCTGCATGGCGACCCGACCCGAGCTGCTGATGCTGGACGAGCCGGCCGCCGGCCTCAACCCCCACGAGACCGACGAGCTGAACGAGCTCATCTCCAACCTGCGGGACGAGTTCGGGGTCTCGGTGCTGCTGATCGAGCACGACATGAAGCTGGTGATGGAGATCTCCAACCGCATCTTCGTGGTCAACCAGGGTACCCCGCTGGCCCACGGCAAGCCGGATGAAATCCGCAGCAATCCGGCAGTGATCAAGGCCTATCTGGGCGAGTCGTAAGGAAAACAAGATGTTAGAACTTCGCAACGTATCGACCCACTACGGCAAAATTCAGGCGCTGCACGACGTCAGCGTCGAGGTAAAAGAGGGGGAAATCGTCACCCTGATCGGCGCCAACGGCGCCGGCAAGACCACCCTGCTGATGACCCTGTGCGGCGAGCCCAAGCCCAGCAGCGGCTCCATCTGGTTCGAGGGGGAGCAGATAGACTCGCTCTCCACCGCCCGCATCATGCGCAAGGACATCGCCGTGGTGCCGGAGGGGCGCCGCATCTTCGCTCGCCTGACGGTGGAGGAGAACCTGCTGATGGGGGCCTTCTTCGTCGACAAGGCCGAGCAGCGCGGCCTGCTGGATCAGATTTTCACCCTGTTCCCGCGCCTGCACGAGCGACTGGAGCAGCGCGCCGGCACCATGTCCGGCGGCGAGCAGCAGATGCTGGCCATCGGCCGCGCCCTGATGAGCAAGCCGCGCCTGCTGCTGCTGGATGAACCCTCGCTGGGGCTGGCCCCCATCGTCATCCAGCAGATCTTCGATACCATAGAGCAGCTGCGCCGCGACGGCATGACCATCTTCCTGGTGGAGCAGAACGCCAACCAGGCGCTCAAGCTGGCCGATCGCGGCTATGTGCTGGAGAACGGCCACGTGGTGTTGCAGGACACGGGGGCCGCCCTCTTGGCCAACCCGGCCGTCCGCCAGGCCTATCTCGGCGGCTGACCCATGAGCAGGGCCGACACGGCGCCGGATCACCACAGCTTCTGGCACGATCCGGCCCTGCCCTTCATCGAGGCACGGGCGGTGCAGGATGGCCGCCGCGTCTGCTACGACAAGCACAGCCATCCCCACTTCTCCATCGGCGCCATCACCGGCGGCCACAGCCACTATCTCAACCAGCGCAGCCGGCAGGAGGTCGGCCGCGGCCACCTGGTGCTGATGAACCCGGAAGAGGTGCACGCCTGCAACCCGATTGCGGATGAGCCCTGGTCCTATCTGATGTTCTACCTCGACACCGGCTGGCTGCAGCGCCAGCAGGAGGAAGCAGGGCTGGGCCACGAATTTCGCCCCTTCGACATGACCGCCAGCCGGGATCCCCTGCTCTATCAGGGGCTGTGCCGGCTCCATCGGCAGCTGTGGCAGGAGCCGGAGCCGCTGGCGCGCGAGGTGGCCTGCCACCAGTTCAGCCGTCAGCTGCTGGCCAGACTCACTCCGGCCAGCTGGGACGATCGGCCGCCGCAGCACCTGCAGCGGGCCGCCGAGCTGATGCAGGACGACTGCAGCAGCGCCCTCACCCTCGCGCAATTGAGCGCGGTGGCCGGGCTCACCCCCTCCCACTTCGTGCGCAGCTTCAGCCGTCACTACGGCATGACGCCCCACGCCTACCTGCTCGATCAGCGCATCCGCCACGCCCGCACCCTGCTCAGGCGGGGAGAGCCGCTGGCAGAGGTGGCGCTGGCCAGCGGTTTTGCCGATCAGGCCCACTTCCAGCGCCAGTTCAAGCGGCGGGTGGCTGCCACCCCGGGCCACTACCGCAACCAGCTGACCCGGCTGGGCTAGCGCACCAGATAGGCGGCGCAGAGCAGCAACAACAGCGCCATCGCCCTGTTGAACCAGCGCAGCCGCTGCGGTACCAGCAGCAACCCCTGCAATCGGCTGCCAGCATAGGCCCAGCAAGCGATGGAGCACAGACAGATGACCAGGTAGAGGCCGCTGAACAGGGCCACCTGCCCCACCCCGCCCACACTGCCATAGGCCCCCATCCCCATGCTGGCGGCGAGCCAGGCCTTGGGGTTGAGCCACTGCATCAGCGCCCCGTACCAGAAGGAGGGCGCTACCCCGTCGACCCCTTCCACCCGGCCGCTGTCCACCAGCAATTGCCAGGCCATCCAGCCGAGAAAGACCACCCCGCCCCAGCGCAGCAGCTCGGCCGCCGCCGGCCATTGCAGCAGGGTGGCGCCCAGCCCCAATCCCATCAGCAACAACAGCAGGATAAACCCCAGGGTGGCCCCGACCACGTGGCGCAGGCTGGCCGCAAAGCCGTGCCTGGCGCCGCTGCCGAGGGCGACCAGGTTGACCGGCCCCGGGGTGATGGACATGGCCAGGGCAAACCCGGCCATGGATAACAGCAGACTCGTCTCCATGAATAACGCTCGTATCGGTAAAAGGAGCCCCCAGCCTAGCTATCGCCCCGCCCCGGGTATTGAAGGAAATTGCGATCGGCCCCGGCAATAACCGGACACATTGCGGGCTTAGCGCCGACCTCCGCTTGCGGTAAACTGGCCCTCAATCACCTATTCGCAGGACATGTTAATGGACCAGTTTGCCCATATCAGTGCCCATGATGCCCACCAGAAGCTCAGCGCCGGTGAAGCCCGCCTGGTGGATATTCGCGACCCCCAGTCGTTCGAGACAGCCCACGCGGTCGGCGCCTTCCACCTCACCAACGGCACCCTGGTGCGTTTCATGAACGAGGTGGACTTCGACACCCCGGTGATCGTGATGTGCTACCACGGCAACAGCAGCCAGGGCGTCGCCCAGTACCTGCTGCAACAGGGGTACGATGAGGTCTACAGCCTGGACGGCGGCTTCGAGGCGTGGCGCAGGGAGTTCCCGATCCAGGCGGGCGACGCATGATCCAGCTGCTGGTGCTCGACAACGCCCGCATGGCCCAGGCGCTGGTGGACTACCTCTCCACCCTCGGCATCTCGTGCGAGCTGACCCAGTCGGAGTTGGGGGTCACCATCTGGCTGGCGGACGAGCAGCGCCTCGCCCAGGCCCAGCAGGAGGTGAAGCGCTTCCTGGCCGAGCCGAGCCATCCCCGCTACATGGAGGCCTCCTGGCAGTCCGGCCGGGCCGATGCCCGCATCGACTACAGCAAGGGGATGAGCGACCCGGTCACCGACTTCCTGCATCAGGCGGGGCCGCTGACCCTGGTGGTGATCATCGCCTGTCTGGCCATCTACGGACTCGACGCCATCGGCCTGCCGATCTTCGACGAGCTGGCCTTTCACCCGACCCTGGCCCAGTTCACCGACTGGCAGGCGTGGCGCTACTTCACCCCTGCCTTCATTCACTTCTCGGTGTTGCACCTGGTGTTCAATCTGCTGTGGTGGTGGTATCTGGGGGGCCAGATCGAACAGCGACTCGGCAGCGGCAAGCTGCTGATCCTGCTGCTGGTAGGCGCCGCCCTGCCCAACCTGGCCGAGTTTTTCGCCAGCGGCCCGCTGTTTGGCGGCCTCTCCGGGGTGGTCTATGCCCTGCTCGGCTACTGCTGGCTGCGCAGCAAGTTGCAGCCGGCCTGTGGCCTCACCCTGCCACCGGCGCTGATGGGCTTCATGCTGTTCTGGCTGGCACTCGGTTTCTTCGATCTGCTCGGCACACGCACCGCCAACATGGCCCACCTGGCCGGTCTGCTGGTCGGCCTGCTGCAGGGCTGGCTGGACAGACACCACCAGCCTGCCTGAGTTGCTGCGATCGGCTCGGCAGCCAACACGTCTGCTGATCTGACCCACCCGGCCACGAGTGCTATACACGAAAAAAAACGCCGCCCCGAGGGGCGGCGTTTTTATTGGCCGACTGGCTTACTGCTTGAGCAGGCTGCCGTTGGTCACCTTGACCGCAGTGCCGCCGCTCATGAAGAAGCTGGCGAACTCGGACTGCATTTCGGTGGTCACGTCGCCGCTCGGATCGAAGTTCTCGTCCGGTGCCAGCAGCGAGCTGTGGCCACCGGCCACGAAGCGGGCCGCGTTGTGGCTGGCCGCACCGGTGGCGGTCAGCGGTTGCAGCGCCAGCACCTTGAACAACGGCTCGGTGCCGCCCAGCGGGGCGGAGGCGATGCTGTTCGGGATCACCTGATCCGACAGGCTCAGCGCGCCATCGCCAACGATCTCGGTGGCGAACAGCGGGAAGTCGCTCTTGATGCCGCTGCCGAGGTTGATCGGGTCAGCCGAATCAAGCACCGACTGGGCCGCGAAGCTGTAGCTCTGCAGCGTGCTGGCCGCAGCGGCCTGCTGGGTGGCGCTCAGGCTCGGCAGGAACTCGTTGACGAAGCAGGTCGGCACCTCGGTCTTGCAGCTGGGGGCGTAGGCGGTAAAGCCCGCTTTCAGCTCGGCACTGCCGCTGGTCAGCACGCCCATCTTGATGGTCGGACCGAAGGTCGGCGAGTTCAGCAACAGCGGCGCTATGCCGCCACCCGGCATGGCCAGGCCACCGGTATCGAACTTGAACAGGGCATCCGCCTGGGCATTGCCGATGGACTGGTTGGCGACCGCCAGCAGGTTGGTGCCGGAGATGGCGCCCAGGGAGTGGCCCAGGAAGTGCACCTTGAGGCTGCCGGCGCTGCCGATGGCGCCCTTGGCATTGGCCAGACCGACCGCCAGACGCAGGCCCAGCAGATCCGCCACGCTCTGTTTCAGGTTGTCGCGGGCCACGGTCAGGTAGCTCAGGTTCAGGTAGGGGGTCGGATTGTCGGAGGTGGTGACTGTGTCCATGCTGCCGCTCAGGGCGAAGCCGCGCTCACCGTGCAGCGGGTGATCGATCACCACCAGCGCCACCTTCTTGCCTGCCTGCATGCCGGCATAGATCTGACCCAGCGCCAGCGCATAGGCGTTCTCTTTCACCGAGGTGACGCCGTGCTGATAGATGATCACGTCGGTGATGGTGTTGAGGGCATCCTTGGCGAAGACGCGCATCGGCACCGACTGCACCTCTTCCAGCATGGGCAGCGGGTTGAAGCGGCCGATGTTCTGCTCGGCATCCAGCGGCTTGCCGCCGGAGGTGAGGGTCACCCCGATCAGCTTGCTCGCCTCGGCCAGCAGCTCGCTCTGGCGGGTCGGATCGGCAATCAGCGTCGCCAGCAGGGCCGGGTCCACACCCGCGCCCACCAGCCCGGCGATCACTTCGCTGTCGGACGCTTTCAGGGCATTGGCGATGGCGTACAGGCTGGGGATGGCACCGTGCCAGGACTGGGTCTTGGCCTTGTCCCAGGAGCCGGCGGTGGCCGGCGAGGAGAGGAAGTAGGGCAGCTTGACGGTACCGGTATAGACAGTGGTCAGCTGGGCCAGCCCGTTGAGCGGGGTGCCAGGGCCGAAGGCGGTGGCCAGCGCATCTTTCTGCTCCTGCGGCAGGAACGCCTCGGCGTCCAGCTGGGTCAGGAAGGGGTTGCTGCCGGTCACGGCCAGGGTGTAGGTACCCGGCAGGCTGGTGTTGCCCTTGGCATCCTGCTTCCACAGGGCGGCCGCGTCCAGGGTCGGGCTCTTCAGCACAGATGCCGCAGCCCCTTTCACCGCCACCAGCACATCGGCACCGGACTGGGTACCGAACCAGTCGGAGAAGATGACGTGATCGGTGGAGACGCCGGTGGCGGCCTTGAACAGGCCCTCCTGCAGGGCGATCAGACCGTTGATGGTCTGCTCCTGGGCATTGCTGCCGACGTTGTTCTTGTAGTTGCCGTAGTCGCTGCCGGCCTTGACCGCGTTGCCGTTGCTGTCCTTGAGGGAGTCGGTGGCCACGATCATGTAGTAGGAGGAGGGGTTCAGCGGCTTGAGCGGTACCAGGTTCAGCTTGCCAGCCGAGGCGGCCACCACGAAGTCCACCCCGTAGGTCAGCACCTTCTTCACGCCGCTCGGGCGCAGGGCTGTGCTGTCAAAGCTCAGCTCCAGCAGGTAGAGCGGGGCCACCGAGGCGGCAAACTCGGCGGCAGCCGGTGCCTGGACAGTGATGCCGGACGAGGTGACGGGCACGATCTGGATGGCCTGGGTCGTGGACCAGCCATCCAGGGTCGACATGGCCGACACCGGGTTGGAGAGATCCGCCGTTTCGGTGGAGAATTTCAGGGTGCCATCGCTGGCGCGGGCCGCCAGGGCACTGGGGCGCACTGCGTTGGAACCGGTCAACAGATAGTCGAGATAGCTGGAGGTGTCGCCTTTGTTATCGTCACTGCCACCACAGCCGGCCAGCATAGCACTGACGACTGCGGCATAAATTAGCTTCTTTTTCATATCCTTATCTCTTTTTAGTTGTTATCCATGAAATGCTGACGGCGTTGGGTAAAAACCCGACCGGTACATCTTAACAGCAACGCAACAATTATTAAGTAGCTGGTCGGTCATCTGATCTGCTTTTTTTGTGTACAGCATCAAGGAATTGGAATAGAAACGGGACTCGATAGGTTAACAGCTTCATCCCGGATACCAGACCCGACCAGCGGTCACTTGTACGCCAGATGGCAAAAAGCGACCCCCGATCTCGGCAAAGCGGATCAATTGCCGGTAGAATGGCGCATTGCTTAAGGAGAACCACATGATCGACCCGAAGAAACTGGAAGAGATCGCCAAACAGGTGCACAACTCCCTGCCGCCCGGCATTCGCAGCATGGGTGAAGAGGTGGAGAAGAAGATCCGTCAGGTGCTGCAGTCCCAGCTCGGCAAGCTGGATCTGGTCAGTCGCGAAGAGTTTGACGTGCAGACCAAGGTGCTGCTGCGCACCCGCGAGAAGCTGACCGCCCTCGAGGCCAAGCTGGCCCAGCTCGAGCAGCAGCTCGGCGCCAAGGGCGAATAACACCGCCCCCATAAAGCAAACCCCAGCCAGGCTGGGGTTTGTTGTTTCTGGTCTGCCGCAAAGCAAGTTGTGGCAGGCAGATCTAGCGAGGCACTCCCGGCCAACCCATTGGGCACGGCCTCATGCCGAACTCAGATAAACTCGTATGCGTCGCCGAAGATGCGCTCCGGCTCGGCTCCCAGGATCTTGAACTCTTCCCGCGCCGCACCCGCCATCTCGAAGCGGCCGGCCACATAGATGTCGTAGTCGTGCAGGCTGACGAAGTCATCCATGATGGCCTTGTGCACCAGCCCGGTCTTGCCGGCCCAGTCGCTCTCCGGCTCCTGCACCACAGGGATGTAGGTAAGCGGGGCGTAGTCGCGCTCCCACTGCTGCATCTGCTCCTGCTCGTAGAGCCAGTGCGCCTGGCGCACGCCCCAGTAGAAGAACACCGGGCGCTTGCTGTCGCTGTCGATCAGGTATTCCAGAATGGCGCGGGCGTAGGAGAAACCGGTGCCGCCTGCCATCAGGATCAGCGGCCGGGGTGACTCTTCCCGCAGGAAGGCCTTGCCCGCCGCCAGCTCAATCTCGATCTCCCCCTGCTCGCGCATGCGGGCCAGCACCTGGCCGGCATAGGCGTTCTCCGGGGTGGCGCCGATCTGCAGCTCCAGCACGCCGGGGCGGGTCGGCGAGTTGGCGATGGAGAAGGGACGCTTGTCCGAATCACTCATCACCACCAGCAGATACTGGCCCGGCTTGAAGCTGACCTCTTGCAGCGGCGTCAGGGCCACGTGCCAGATGGTGTCGACATATTCGCGCAGTTCCTCTACGCGGCACTTGATACGTTGCATTCTTATCCTTGTGACGGGCTCGTTCGGCCCGCTTTCGCTCTTGATTCACTGTGGACTGGCGACCAGCAGAGTGGTCAGGTCAGTCGAGCATACCCAATTCAGCTCAAATGGCATCAATCTTTTGCATCCCGGCCAGGCGGCACGGCCCGTAGGGCCGGCCGCCGCTCATCAACCGAGAATGTTCAGCTCGTCCCAGAGGGCATCGATCTTCTGCTTCACCGCCTCGTCCTGGACGATGGGCTGGCCCCACTCGCGGTTGGTCTCTCCCGGCCACTTGTTGGTGGCGTCCAGCCCCATCTTGGAGCCGAGGCCGGAGACCGGCGAGGCGAAGTCCAGGTAGTCGATCGGGGTGTGCTCGATCAGGGTGGTGTCGCGAGCCGGGTCCATCCGGGTGGTGATGGCCCAGATCACGTCCTTCCAGTCGCGGGCGTTGATGTCGTCGTCGCAGACGATCACGAACTTGGTGTACATGAACTGGCGCAGGAAGGACCAGACCCCCAGCATCACCCGCTTGGCGTGGCCAGGGTAACGCTTCTTGATGGTCACCACCGCCATCCGGTAGGAGCACCCCTCCGGCGGCAGGTAGAAGTCCACGATCTCGGGGAACTGCTTCTGCAACAGCGGCACGAACACCTCGTTGAGCGCCACCCCGAGCACCGCCGGCTCATCGGGCGGACGGCCGGTGTAGGTGCTGTGGTAGATGGCATCCTTGCGCATCGTCATGTGGGTGATGGTAAAGACCGGGAACTCGTCCACCTCGTTGTAGTAACCGGTGTGATCGCCATAAGGCCCTTCGGGGGCCAGCTCGCCCGGCTCCAGATAGCCTTCCAGCACGATCTCGGCGCTGGCGGGCACCTCCAGATCGCAGCTGATGGCCTTCACCACCTCGGTGCGGCTGCCCCGCAGCAAACCGGCGAAGGCGTATTCGGAGAGGGTATCCGGCACCGGCGTCACCGCGCCGAGGATGGTCGCCGGATCGGCGCCCAGCGCCACCGCCACCGGGAAACGCTCACCCGGGTGGGCCTCCTGCCACTCGCGAAAATCGATGGCACCGCCGCGGTGATCCAGCCAGCGCATGATCAGCTTGTTCTTGCCGATCTTCTGCTGGCGATAGATGCCGAGGTTCTGCCGCTTCTTGTAGGGGCCGCGGGTGATGGTGAGACCCCAGGTGACCAGCGGCGCCACGTCGCCCGGCCAGCAGTGCTGAATGGGGATCTGGTCCAGATCGACCGCCTCTCCCTCCAGCACCCGCTGCTGGCAGGGGGCGGACGAGAGACGCTTGGTCGGCATGTTGAGTACCTGCTTGAAGATCGGCAGCTTCTCCATCAGCTCCTTGAAGCCACGGGGCGGCTCAGGCTCCTTCAGGTAGGAGAGCCAGGTCCCCACCTGGCGCAAGGCGGCCACGTTGGGCTGGCCCATGCCCATGGCGACCCGGTCCGGCGTGCCGAACAGGTTGGTCAGCACCGGCATGGTGTAACCCTTGGGATTTTCGAACAGCAGGGCCGGCCCATCCGCACGCAGGGTGCGGTCGCTGATCTCGGTCATCTCCAGATAGGGGTCTATCTCGCGCGTGATGCGCTTGAGCTGTCCGCTTTGTTCCAGCTGCGCGATGAAATCACGCAAATCCTTGTATTTCATGCAGGTACCCTGTGTGCAGGCGATGCCGCATTATAACTCCGGGGAGCCGGCGGGTGTACCCGGTTCGGGCTGCACCATCGGACTTGCATGACGCTTTTCCTGCCTGGTCAGCCGATCGGCAAGCTGGGCCAGCAGCCTCGGCTCGTCCACCTGTAACAGCAGGCTGGCCACCTGACCGCTGTACTGGCGGTTGCCCAGCTCCGCCAGCAGGAACTGCTGTGCCGTGTCGGGCAGCGGCGAAAGCTGACTGAGCTGGTGCAGGGCGGGCTGTTTGAGGGAGGCGTTGCGGCTGGCGGCGATCAGCAGATCGCTCGCCGCCTGACCCTGATGAAAGCGCCCCACGCTGGCCAGGGCCGCCACGCTGTCGTGATCCGCCGGTTGGCGCCACAACCTCTGATAGAGGGCACTGTCGCCGGTACGCTCAGCCAGCAGCCGCAGCAAGCGGTTGTCGGGCAGGAAGATGTTCAGGTCGGCCAGCTTATGCGCCTCGCGCTGCAGCACAGTGACAGGCTGCCCGGCGAGCACGTTCAGCAGCGCCTGCTGTTGCTGGGCCAGATCCGGGTTGCGGCTGTTGTAAACCTGCTTGAACTCGAAGCGGTTCGCCTCCAGCAGCTGGCGGTAGTTGTCCTGCCAGGCCTGCAGTTGCCAGCGGCTCAGCACCTGCCGCGCCGCGGCGGCAAAGTCGTAGGCGGGTTGCTGCACCAGAAAGCCGTCCACCTCTTTTTCCACCAGCCAGCTGGGGGCCTTGAACGACTGGGCGCGCACCCAGGCCAGCAGTTGCGGGCTGTCAGCCCTGGGCTGACTATCGAGGGTGGCGAGCAGCTGGCACAGCAGATACTCCCGCTGCCCCACGGCCAGGGAGTCCAGCAGGGAATCGATGGCGGCAAACTGTCCCTGCTGCAAGCGGCCGGTCAGGTAGTCGAGGTGGCCCTGCAGTCCCTCGTCGGCCACCAGCGCGACGCGGGGAGCCGTCCCGGCGGACGGAGTCTGGCCCGCCAAAGCCGGCGGCACCAGCAGCCAGCTCAGCATTATCAGGAGTACATGCTTCATGACGTCCCTATCCTTGTGACATCGAGGTTTCATACTACTCAGGCGACCGCAAAATAGATAAACAAAAACCGCGACCTGGGCCGCGGTTTCATCATTTTTCGAGTCGGTTACTTCTGCTGGCGCCGCATGGCGTCGAAGAACTCGTCGTTGGTCTTGGTCATCGCCAGCTTGTCGATGAGGAACTCGATGCCGTCGATCTCGCCCATCGGGTGGACAATCTTGCGCAGGATCCACATCTTCTGCAGCTCGTCACCGGTGGTCAGCAGCTCTTCCTTGCGGGTACCGGAACGGGTGATGTCGATGGCCGGGTAGACGCGCTTCTCGGCGATCTTGCGCGAGAGGTGCAGTTCCATGTTGCCGGTGCCCTTGAACTCTTCGTAGATGACTTCATCCATCTTGGAGCCGGTATCGATCAGCGCGGTGGCGATGATGGTCAGGCTGCCGCCCTCTTCAACATTGCGCGCGGCACCGAAGAAGCGCTTCGGACGGTGCAGGGCGTTGGCATCCACACCACCGGTCAGTACCTTGCCGGATGACGGGATGACGGTGTTGTAGGCACGGGCCAGACGGGTGATGGAGTCCAACAGGATCACCACGTCCTTCTTGTGCTCGACCAGACGCTTGGCCTTCTCGATCACCATTTCGGCGACCTGGACGTGACGGGAAGCCGGCTCGTCGAAGGTGGAGGCGATCACTTCGCCCTTCACCATCCGCTGCATCTCGGTCACTTCTTCCGGACGCTCGTCGATCAGCAGGACGATCAGTTCGCAGTCGGGGTGGTTGTAGGCGATGCTCTGGGCGATGTTCTGCAGCAGCATGGTCTTACCGGCCTTGGGCGGTGCGACGATGAGGCCGCGCTGGCCTTTACCGATCGGGGATGCCAGATCCAGTACGCGGGCGGTGATGTCTTCAGTGGAACCGTTGCCACGCTCCATGCGCAGACGCTCGTTGGCGTGCAGCGGAGTGAGGTTTTCAAACAGGATCTTGTTGCGGGAGTTTTCCGGACGGTCGTAGTTGACCTCGTTGACCTTGAGCAGCGCGAAGTAGCGTTCGCCCTCTTTCGGCGGCCGGATCTTGCCGGAGATGGTATCGCCGGTGCGCAGGTTGAAGCGGCGGATCTGGCTCGGGGAGACGTAGATGTCGTCCGGGCCGGCCAGGTAGGAGCCGTCTGCACTACGCAGGAAGCCGAAACCATCGGTCAGGATTTCCAGCACACCGTCGCCGAAGATATCCTCGCCACCCTTGGCGTGCGCCTTGAGGATCGCGAAAATAATGTCTTTCTTGTGCGCCCGAGCCAGATTTTCCAACCCCATGGATTCGCCAAGCTGTACCAGCTCGGACACAGGAGTGTTCTTTAATTCAGTCAGATTCATAGTGGTGAAAGTCTGTAAGCAAGGATTGAAATGAGGAGACAGTCTGCTGGATTGATGCTGATCGGATTTGATTTGCCAGGCTGATGTGTGAGCAAAGAGTCAGGCAAAAAGGTTAGCAAACGAGCGATAAATTAGCACCAATCGGGGTGAGCGTCTAGGTGATAAAACAGAAGGAGCGCATTATTGCAATGCGCTCCTCGATGATTATTACAGGTTGCCGTCCAGGAACTCTTTCAGCTGAGTCTTGGACAGGGCACCGACCTTGGTCGCTGCCACTTCGCCATTCTTGAACAGCAAGAGGGTCGGAATACCACGAATGCCATACTTGGGCGGAGTGTCGGCGTTATGGTCGATGTTCAATTTCGCCACGGTCACGCGACCGGCATACTCTTGGGCGACTTCGTTCAGGATCGGGGCAATCATCTTGCACGGACCACACCATTCGGCCCAGAAGTCAACCAGAACGGCGCCATCGGCTTTGATTACATCTGCCTCGAAGCTGGCATCGCTCAGCTGAACAATCTTGTCACTCATCTCCAACTCCAGTCAGTAATTAAGGCTTTATTGACGTATCAACAAAGGCAATAGTTGCCCTATTTGAAATGATCCTGTTTATTATTGCAAGCCTAACCTGATAACCTACCGCCATGAGCAAAACACACTTAACGACCGACAAATTCGCCCAAATGGGCCTCGAACCCGAAGTTCTGGCTGGTCTGGAATCAAAGGGATTTCACTATTGCACCCCCATCCAGGCACTCTCTCTGCCGCTGCTGGTAGAAGGCCATGACCTCGCCGGCCAAGCCCAGACGGGTACCGGCAAAACCATCGCCTTCCTGGCTGCCACCTTCAACTATCTGCTGACCCACCCGCTGACCAAGCCGCGCCTCATCAATCAGCCGCGCGCCATCATCATGGCCCCGACCCGGGAACTGGCAGTACAGATTTACAACGATGCCGACAGCATGGCCGCCTCGACCGGTCTCAAGCTCGGCCTCGCCTACGGCGGTGAAGGGTACGACAAGCAGCTGGCCGTGCTGGAGCAGGGTGTCGACATCCTGATCGGCACCACAGGCCGCATCATCGACTACTTCAAGTCCAAGGTCATCGATCTGAGCAACATCCAGGTCGTGGTGCTGGATGAGGCGGATCGCATGTTCGATCTCGGCTTCATCAAGGACATCCGTTTCCTGTTCCGCCGCATGCCGCCCGCTACCGAGCGTCTGAGCATGCTGTTCTCCGCCACCCTCTCCCTTCGGGTGCAGGAGCTGGCCTACGAACACATGAACCACCCGGAACATGTGCAGGTCGAGCCGGAGCAGATGACCGGCGTACGAATCAAAGAAGAGCTCTTCTACCCTTCCAACGAAGACAAGATGTTGCTGCTGCTCTCCCTGATGGAAGAGGAGTGGCCGGAGAAAGCCATCGTCTTCGCCAACACCAAGCACGTCTGTGAAGACGTTCACGCCTGGCTGGAGAATGACGGCCACCGGGTCGGTCTGCTGACCGGCGACGTGCCACAGAAGAAGCGGATGAAGATCCTGGAGGACTTCACCAAGGGTGCGGTAGACATTCTGGTTGCCACCGACGTGGCCGCCCGTGGTCTGCACATCCCCGACGTGACCCACGTCTTCAACTACGACCTGCCCGACGACGCCGAGGACTACGTACACCGCATCGGTCGTACCGGTCGTGCCGGCAAGAGCGGTCACTCCATCAGCCTGGCCTGTGAAGACTATGCCTTCAACCTGCCGGCCATCGAGGAGTACATCCACCACCCGATCCCGGTCAGCAAGTATGACCGCGAGGCGCTGCTGGATGACGTGACCGCGCCGAAACGGGTGTTCCGCAACCGTCAGCCGGTGAACCGCAACATGCGCGATCGCCAGGGCGGTGGCAACAGCAACAACCGTCGTCGTCCTCCCCGCAAAAGCTGAAGGATAGGCCCAGTTGCACAACTCGCCTCTCTATGCCGCCATCGACCTCGGCTCCAACAGCTTTCACATGCTGGTGGTGCGCGAGGTCGCCGGTGCCCTGCGCACCGTCACCAAGGTCAAGCGCAAGGTGCGCCTCGCCGCCGGTCTGGATGCCGATTTTCGTCTCAGCCGTGCCGCCATGGAGCGGGGCTGGGACTGTCTGCGCCTCTTCTCCGAGCAGCTGCAGGACATTCCGGCCGACAACATCCGGGTCGTCGGCACCGCAACCCTGCGGCTGGCCACCAACGTCGACGAGTTTCTGCGTGAAGCGGAACGGGTGCTCAACCACAACATCGAGATCATCTCGGGTGAGGAAGAGGCCAAGACCATCTATGAAGGGGTCTCCTGGACCTCGGCGGGGGAAGGCAACCGGCTGGTGATCGACATCGGCGGCGCCAGCACAGAACTGGTGATCGGCGAACAGAGCGAGGCCAAGCTGCTCAACAGCCTGCACATGGGCTGCGTCACCTGGCTCAACAACCACTTCGGTGACGGCGAGCTGAGCGAAGCGCGCTTCAACCAGGCCATTGCCGCCGCCAAAACGGTGCTGGATAAGGTGGCGGACGATTACCGCGTGCTCGGCTGGCGCACCTGTGTCGGCGCCTCCGGCACGGTGCAGGCGCTGCAGGAGATCATGCTGGCGCAGGGCAAGAGCGAGCGGGTCACCCTGCCGAAGCTGCAGGAGCTGATGGGTCAGGCCATCGCCTGTGGCAAGCTCGACCAGCTGCAACTGGAAGGGCTGGCGGCCGAGCGGCTGACCGTGTTCCCCTCCGGCCTCGCCATCCTGATCGCCATCTTCGAAACCCTCGGCATCGAGAGCATGACGCTGGCCGGCGGCGCCCTGCGCGAAGGCTTAATCTACGGCCTGCTCGGCAACAATCACGACTGTGATGCCCGCGATCGTACCGCCGACAGCCTGATCAGCCGCTACCAGCTGGACAAGGAGCACGCCGAGCGGGTGCGCGATACCGCCATCGAGGCGTTCACCCAGCTGCAGCCGGCCTGGCGTCTCTCCAAGCGCTACGGTCGCCCGATCCTGCGCTACGCGGCCCTGCTGCACGAGATCGGTCTGTGCATCGAGTACAAGAAGGCGCCGCAACACGCCGCCTACATCATCGACAACATCGACATGCCGGGTTTCACCCCCGCGCAGAAGAAGCTGCTGTCGGCCCTGCTGTTCAACCAGCGGGACGAATTCAAGCTGGAACCGCTGGAGAAGCAGGGTGCCGTCACGGCTCGCCAGGCGATCCGGCTGGCCCGCATCCTGCGCATCGCGCTGATCCTCTGCATGCGCCGCACCCAGGGCACTGTGCCGATCTTTACCCTGCAGGCGGATGACGAGGCCTTGACGCTGACCCTGCCCAAGGGGTGGCTGGACGAGCACTACCTGCGCGCCAGCGAGCTGCGCCTCGAAGTGGAGCGCCAGCAGAAGATGGGCTGGCCTACCCGACTGCTGGAAGCCTGATTGGGCCCAGCCCAATCAGTGCCCCAAGGTTCCGACAATCTCTTTCGCAGCCAGCACTGGCGCCACTCAGGCCTGCCCCTTGATTTTATTGGGCTGACGGGCAGATCCCGCCCTTGCGTCTGGGCTCTGCCTCCCCCCTCATGGCCTACGTTCGACTAGAGTAGGGTTGTCTTCACAACCAACCGGAATGGACGCCATGAAACCTTTGACCCTGATCGGACTGACCGCCCTGCTCACCGCCTGCGGCGGCGGTGGCGGCGACAGCAGCAGCCAGCCACAACAGGCCCAGCTCTCGCTGGCCTTCTCCGACGCCCCGGTAGATGGCGTCAGCAAGGTCTGCATCGCCGTCTCCAACATCAGCATCCACCCCGTCGCCGGCACCGAGCAGAGCTGGACCACCGCCAGCTTCCTCACCTCGACCCAGGACGATGGCTGTACCCCGAGCGGCGAGACCATTCCGCTCGACAGCGCAGGGAGGCCGCTGTTTACCTACATAGACCTGCTGAGTTATCAGGGGTCCGCCAGTCGCCCCCTGCTGGCCAGCCAGAGCGTGGTGCCCGGCAACTACAGCCAGATGCGGCTGCGGGTGCTGGACGGGCGGGAGGTCGCCAACCAGTTTCTGGACGGCACCCCCTACTCCTACGTCAAGCAGGATGATGGGGTGATCAAGCCGCTCGAGGTGCCCAGCAGCGAGCTCAAGCTGGACGCCTTCACCATTGCCGCCAGCGGCCTCAGTGCCTTCACCACCGAATTCGATCTGCGCCAGTCCATGGTGCTGCCAGGCCACGAGCAGTACTACAAGCTCAAACCGAGAGGCGTACGGCTGGTGAACAACACTCAGGTTGCCACCGTCAAGGGCTCGGTCGCGGCCGGGCTGTGCGGTGGTCAGCTGACCGACAAGGCCTTCGTCTACTTCTACCAGCCCAGAAGCGGCGACAACTACCCCGACATGGCGGACAGCGACAACGGCTTCTACGCCAGCGCCCCCGTGCTGCCGCAGACCGGAGGCGGCTTTGGCTACGAGCTGGGATTTGTCAATCTCGGCAGCTACGATCTGGTGCTGGTCTGCAACGGCGACGAGGATGATCCGGCAGTGGCCGACGACCCGCTGCAACTGGAACAGGTGCAGAAGGCCCAGACGGTGGTGGCACCCACCACCAGCATCAACTTCCAGTAACGGGCGACAAGGGGGACGACCGCATGAGCAGATACCAACCCATCAGTTGCGATCTCTACGACTGGCTGGAGATCGCCGCCAGCTGGCAGCTGCCGGTCGCCCTCACCTGTAAGGATGGCCGCCAGTGGGCGGACAAGATCCGCACCATAGAGGCCAGAGAAGGGGTCGAGTACCTGCTGCTGCACGGCGGCGAACGGCTCAGCCTGGCGGAACTGGCGACCATGGCGCTCAACTGGCAGGGGGAGGAGAAGCTGATCCGCTTCGCCCCACCAGCCCCAGCCAACAGCCAATAGATGGCAAGAGGGCCAACCCCATCGGGTTGGCCCTCTTCTTTATATCCCTCGCGTGCAGCGTTACCCCGCCAGCGCCGCCATCACGTAGACATCGAAGCGGTTGCTCTTGGTCTCGATGGCCATGCTCGGCTTCTGCTCGTTGAGCCAGCCTGCGTAGTCCGGCCGCTTCACCACTACCCGCCGGTCCGCCATGGTGAGCGCAGCCGGCAGCAGGGCATCGGCGTCGAGATCCGCCCCCACCAGCGACTGGAACACCCGCATCTCTTTTTTCACCAGCGCCGACTTCTGCTTGTGGGGGAACATGGGGTCGAGGTAGATGACATCCGGCCGCTCGGCCAATCCCAGCAGGGTCTCCACCGCAGGGCCGTGCAGCAGTTGCATCCGCTCGCGCACCCAGGGGCCGATCTCGGGATCCTGCGCGGCGCGTGCCAACCCGTCCTGCAGCAGAGCGGCCACCACGGGGCTGCGCTCGATCATGGTCACCTTGCAGCCGAGGGAGGCGAGCACGAAGGCATCGCGTCCCAGCCCGGCGGTGGCATCCACCACGGTCGGCATGGCGCCCGCCTTGAGCCCCACCGCCTTGGCGATGGACTGGCCACGGCCGCCGCCGAACTTGCGGCGATGAGCCACCGCCCCTTCGACGAAATCCACGTAGACGGCGCCCAGCTTGGGTTCGTCCAGCTTGCGCAGCTCCAGCCGCTCCGAGGTGAACACCAGGGCAAACTGGGGCAGGTCGATCTGGTCAAGCTGGCTGCTCAGGGCTTCTGCCTGGGCCGCCTTGGCGGGGTCTTCGAGGAGGATTTGCATGGGCTCTGGATGCATTCTAAGTTCAGTGAACCGAGTGTATCACAGCCCCTTTACGTGGCTGTAGGGAGGAAACCCCATGCACCTGCTTATCGCCCTGCTGCTTGCCGCCCAGAGCGGTGGCCATCTCAAGGTCTGCGGCGTTGACTGGCCCCCCTTCTCCTACGCCGAACAGGGCAAGCTGATGGAGGGCATATCGGTCGAGATCCATCAAGAGGTGGCACACCGCCTCGGCATGCAGCTCACCCTGCTCGAACTGCCGTGGGGACGCTGCGAACAGTACGTCAACACCGAGCTGGCGGACGGCATTCTCGACAACGCGCCCCTCCTCGGCTGCTACCACTCCGATCTTGCCACCGCCTTCTACCCGCTGGCCGCCTATGTGCGCAGCGACAGCCCGCTGCAAACCTTCTCGTGGGAGATGGCCAAGGGACTGAAAGTGGGGATGGTCAGGGGCTATGACTACACCGACAGGATCAAGCACTTCACCGGCTGGGTGCCCATCAAGGCCCACTCCGACAAGCAGCTGCTGCTGATGCTGGAGAAGAGCCGGGTCGACCTGATAGTGCTGGATTACTTCTCGGCCCCCATTCTCTCCAGAGAACAGGACGTCAAGATCCGCGCGCTCACCCCCTTTCTCGACTCGACCCCGCTCTACCTCTGCTTCGGCAAGCAGAAGGCAGACCTGCTGCCCGCCTACAACAAGGCGCTGCAGCAGATGCTGGACGAAGGGGTGCTGGATCGCATCTATCTGCGCTATCTCGGGGAGGATTACCGGACACTGAAGGAGAAACAGGAGAGGATGAAAGCGGCGCAGTAAGGGTCAGCTGGTCTGCAAGAACATGCTCTTGTCGTTGAGCTGCAAATACTCGGTGAGGTCGTCGTAGGCGAGCGGCCGGCTCAGCAGATAACCCTGGGTGAAGGCACACCCCTTCTGGCAGAGGAAGTTGAGCTGCTCGCGGGTCTCCACCCCCTCGATCACCACCTGCATGCCGAGGTTGTGCACTATGTTGATGATGCCGTCCAGCAGCAGCCGGTCCTGCTCGTTGAACGGGATGTGGCGCACGAAGGCCCGGTCGATCTTCACTAGGTCCACCGGGAAGTTGCGCAGATAATTGAGCGCCGAGTAGCCGGTACCGAAGTCGTCGATGGCCAGCTTGCAGCCTGCCTCGCGCAGGGCATCGATCCGCACCCTGTGCTGATCGCTGGTCTCCATCAGCAGGGATTCGGTGATCTCGATGACGATGTCCGCCGGATCCAGCCCGAAGTGGTGGATCACCTTGAGCCACTCGCTCGCCTCCGGATCTATGGTCTGGAACTCCAGGGTGGAGCGGTTGATCGACATCTGCAGATCCGGGAAGCCGGATTGCTGCAGCCGCGCCAGATCCCGGCACGACTGCCACAGCACCAGCGCCCCCAGCCCCTGGATGAGCCCCGCCTCCTCCGCCAGCGGAATGAAATCCGCCGGCGACACCTGACCCCAGTGCGGGTGATACCAGCGCACCAGCGCCTCCAGCTTGGCGACCCGGCCGCTGCGGTTGTCCCAGATCGGCTGGTAGGCCATGGTCAGCTGCTCGAGCTTGATCGCCTCCGCCAGATCCTGCTGCATCTGGTGACGCTGGCGCACCTCTTCGCGCATGGAGGCGCAGTAGCTGCCGAGCAGCCGTCCCTGCCGCTTGGCGGCAAACAGCGCCTGCTCGGCGTTGCGCAGCAGCTCGTCGCTCTCCAGCCCATCGCCCGGGCAGAGGGTGATGCCGATGGTAGCCGTCACGTAGAGGTGCTGGTTGGCCAGCATGAAGGGGCGGGCGAAGCCGCCGACCACCTGCTTGGCAAACACCTCGGCCTGGCGGCGGTTGACGATGCCGGGCACCAGGAAGGCGAACTCGTCGCCGCCGATGCGGGCCACCAGATCTTCGGTGCGCACCCGGCTCACCAGCCGATCCGACACCTCCCGCAGCAGGGCGTCACCGGCATGGTGATCCATGCTGTTGTTGACCGCCTTGAAGTTGTTGAGGTCGAGCACCATCAGCGCGAAGCGCTCGCCCCGCTCGCAGAAGCGGCTGAGGCAGCGGCCGAACAGCCAGCGGTTGGGCAGCCCGGTGAGATTGTCGTAGTTGGCCTGGGCGGCGATCTTCTGCTCCGCCAGCTTGGTCTGGGAGAGATCGCTGAAGATGGCGATGTACTGGCTGATCCGCCCCCCTTCCCGCAGGGTACTGATCATCAGCTGCTGGGGGTAGAGTTTGCCGTTCTTGCGCTTGTTCCACACCTCGCCGCGCCACACCCCCACCCGCTCCAGCGCGTGGTACATGTCGGCGTAGAAGGCCTGATCGTGCAGGCCGGACTTGAGCAGGCTGGGGCGCTGGCCGCACACCTCCTCCTCGCTGTAGCCGGTGATCTGTTCGAACGCCGGGTTGACCGAGATGATGCGACTGTCGGCGTCGCACACCAGGATCGCCTCGGAGAGGTTGTCATAGACCCGGTGGGAGAGCTTGAGCTGCTCGGCGTGACGCTTGAGGGGGTCTATGTTTTCCAGCACCACCATCAGGTAGTCGGGCTGCAATTGATCGTCCCGCACCAGGGTGACGGTGACCCGCCCCCACAGCAGCTGGCCGTCACGGTGCAGGTAACGCTTCTCCTGGGTGAAGGCGGTACGCTCGCCGCGCCTGAGCTCTTCATAGCAGGCGACGCTGCGCAGCCAGTCTTCCGGATGATTGAGCTCGGCGGCGTTGCGATGAACCAGCTCCTCCTGGCTGTAGCCCAGCATCTTTTCGATGGCCGGATTGGTCCAGAGGATCTTGCCGTCCAGATCGAGCTTGCCGATCCCCACCGGGGCGTGGGACATCATGGTGTGCAGAAAATCGTGGTACTCGGGCTGGGGCGGCGCCGGCTGCTGCAGCATCAGCGCCAGTTCGCGCCCTGCCAGCGGAGCCAGCAGGCGCAGCAGGCCCATCACCTTGTCCATGTTGGTGAGCGGCCGCTTGAACAGCAGGCTGCAGATGCCCACTGTCTCCCCTTGCGCACTCTTGAGGGCGATGCCGGCATAGGCCTGGATCTGCCAGGCCTTCAACACGGCGGCGTGGGGGAACAGCTGCTGTACCCGATCGCTGAACCAGGCCTCGCCCTCCTGCAGGGTGATCTCCCCCAGGGTGGCGCTGACCGGAAAACTGAAGCGGGTCGTATCGAGAGAGGCAGGATAGGTTGCATGCACCTTGCAGGAGAGCCCCGCTTGATCCCTACCCGAAATCAGGACGAAGTCGGCCCCGACCGCTGCTGCGATTTCACTCACAAAGGTATCGAAATATCCCTGACCACTCGAATGAGACAGACTTGAGATGATTTGATAGACAGACTCGAGTGCTCGCCTCATGGCAAGGTTCTTTCTCTCCTTGGAAGGTAGACCCCGACTCTACTGAAGAGGCGGGAACAGTGCAAACATGCTATCCGCAAGATATTAAAATGCCTTGAGAAAAGGGACCAAAAGGTCCCTTTTTATCTCAAAAATCACGCGGTGATCGCACTCTGTGGCAGAGGTGTACCTGCTTGAAGCTCACGCCTGGCGGGGCCTGCAGCCTCATGCGGCAATCCCGCTGTGGCGCAACAAGGCATCCACCTGAGGCTCACGGCCACGGAAGGCGCGGAACAGCTCCATCGGCTCCTTGGAACCGCCCTTCTCCAGGATGTTCTTCAGGAAGGAGTGGCCGGTCACCGGGTTGAAGATCCCCTCCTCCTCGAAGCGGGAGAAGGCGTCGGCGGAGAGCACTTCCGCCCACTTGTAGCTGTAGTAGCCCGCCGCATAACCGCCGGCGAAGATGTGGGAGAAGCTGTGCTGGAAGCGGTTGAAGGCCGGCGGCGTCATCACCGCCACCTCGCGACGCACCTCGTCCAGCAGCGCCGGGATCTGATCCGCATTGGCCGGGTCAAACTCCTGGTGCAGACGGAAGTCGAACAGGGCGAACTCCAGCTGGCGCAGCATCTGCATGGCCGCCTGGAAGTTGCGGGCGGTCAGCATCTTCTCCAGCAGATCGGCAGGCAGCGGCTCGCCAGTCTCGTGATGGCCGGAGATGAAGGCCAGTGCCTCGGACTCCCAGCACCAGTTCTCGAGGAACTGGCTCGGCAGCTCCACCGCATCCCAGGCCACGCCGTTGATGCCGGCCACGCCGGCCACGTCGATCCGGGTCAGCATGTGGTGAATGCCGTGGCCGAACTCGTGGAACAGGGTGACCACTTCGTTGTGGGTGAACAGGGCGGGTTTGCCATCCACCGGGCCGTTGAAGTTGCAGGTCAGGTAGGCCACAGGCTTTTGCAGCGAACCGTCCTGACGGTAGCGACGACCCAGGCAGACATCCATCCAGGCGCCGCCCTGCTTGTGCTCACGGGCATAGAGATCGAGGTAGAAGCTGCCGCGCAGCTCATCCTCGGCATCGAAGATGTCGTAGAAGCGCACGTCCGGGTGCCAGGTGTCGATGCCGAGGCGCTCGCGCACCTTCATGCCGAACACCCGCTTGACCACCTCGAACAGCCCTTTCACCACCTTGCTGGCGGGGAAGTAGGGGCGCAGCTGCTCATCGGAGATGGAGAACTTGTGCTGCTTGAGCTTCTCGGCGTAATAGGGAATATCCCAGGCCGCCAGCTCGCTCTGGCCGTGCTGTTCGCTGGCGAAGGCGCGGATCTCTTCGAGCTCTGCCTTGCCCTGCGACAGGGAGCGGCGCGCCAGATCGGTGAGGAAGTTCACCACCTGCTCCGGCTTGTCCGCCATCTTGGTGGCAAGGGAGAGCTCGGCGTAGTTGGCAAAGCCCAGCAGCTGGGCCAGCTCGCGGCGCAGGGTGAGCAGCTCGGTCATGATGGCGGAGTTGTCCCACTTGCCGGCATTGGGGCCCTGGTCGGAGGCGCGGGTGGTGAAGGCCTCGTACAGCTCGGCGCGCAGGGCGCGGTTGTCGGCATACATCATCACCGGCAGGTAGGAGGGGATGTCCAGAGTGAACAGCCAGCCTTCCTTGCCCTTCAGCTCGGCCAGCTGGCGAGCGGCGGCCTGTGCACTCGCAGGCAGCCCGGCCAGCTCGGCCTCGTCGGTCACCAGCTTGCTCCAACCCTGGGTCGCGTCCAGCACGTTGTTGCTGAAACGGGAGGCCAGCTCGGAGAGGCGGGCCTGGATCTCGCCGTAGCGCTGCTGTGCCTCGGCGGGCAGACCGATACCGGACAGGCGAAAATCGCGCAGGGTATTCTGGATCTCCTTGCGCTGGGCGGCGCTCAGCAGGGGGAAATCGTCGCTCTCGGAGAGGGCCAGGTAGGCTTGATAGAGCCCTTCGTGCTGGCCGACGTAGGTCTGGAATTCGGACAGCAGCGGCAAGCAGGCGTCGTGGGCCTCGCGCAGCGCCTCGCTGTTGAGCACGGAGTTGAGGTGGCTGACCGGCGACCAGATCCGGGACAGACGGTCATTTACCTCTTCCAGCGGGGCGATCAGGCTGTCCCAGGTGTGGGGCTCGCGCTGGGCCAGCACATCGCTGATCTTCTGTTTGCAATCGGCAATGGCCTGCGTCACGGCAGGCTGTACCTGGTCGGGCTGGATCTGGCTGAACGGGGGCAGCGAGTCCATTGTCAGCAAAGGGTTAGTCATCCGGCAATACCTCTAAATTCTCTACAGCCCCTGCCGTCCAGAAGCTTGCTTGGACTACCTAAGATGTAGGCAGAAACCCCATTAATCAAGCCTTTGCCATCGAGAGCGAGGGCCGCTGCCCACATTTGGTCAAAAGGTGCGCACAAAACGACCAGATAGCCTCCCAGAAACGACAATGCCGGCCCTGGGGCCGGCATTGTCTGCATTGCATAGAAGGCGTCCTGCCATCAGGCCCGGGCATCTTCCTTCAGCCACTGCGCCACGCGCTTGGCGAAGTAGGTGAGGATGCCGTCGGCCCCAGCCCGCTTGAAGCAGAGCAGGGACTCCATGATGCTCTCCTTCTCCTTCAGCCAGCCGTTCTGGATCGCCGCCATGTGCATGGCGTACTCGCCGCTCACCTGGTAGGCAAAGGTCGGCACGCCGAACTGATCCTTCACCTGGCGGATCACATCCAGATAGGGCATGCCCGGCTTGACCATCACGCTGTCGGCCCCTTCCTGGATATCCAGCGCCACCTCGTGCAGGGCTTCGTTGCTGTTGGCCGGATCCATCTGATAGGTGGCCTTGTTGCTCTTGCCGAGGTTGCCGGCCGAGCCGACCGCGTCGCGGAACGGGCCGTAGTAGCAGGAAGCGTACTTGGCGGAGTAGGCCATGATCTGGGTGTTGATGAAGCCGTTCTCTTCCAGCGCCGCGCGAATGGCACCGATACGACCATCCATCATGTCGGACGGCGCCACGATATCGACCCCGGCGGCAGCATGGGAGAGCGCCTGTTTCACCAGGATTTCGGTGGTGATGTCGTTCAGTACATAGCCTTCATCATCGATGATGCCGTCCTGACCGTGGGTGGTAAACGGGTCGAGCGCCACGTCGGTGATGACCCCCAGCTCCGGGAAGCGGGCCTTCAAGGCACGCACTGTGCGCTGGGCCAGCCCGTCCGGGTTGTAGGCCTCTTCCGCCAGCAGGCTCTTCTGCTCGAGTGGAGTGACCGGGAACAGGGCGATGGCCGGCACGCCAAGTGCCACCAGTTCGGCTGCCTCCTCCAGCAACAGGTCGATGGAGAGACGCTCCACCCCAGGCATGGAGGGGACGGCCTCACGGCGGTTTTCCCCCTCCAGCACGAACACGGGGTAGATGAGATCATTGGCGGTCAGTACGTTCTCGCGTACCAGACGACGGCTGAAATCATGTTTGCGCACCCGGCGCAGGCGGCGGCCCGGAAAGGCGCCTGGAAGAGTTGTAGCCATGAGTCACTCCAAAAGAGGAAGTTGGAAAAACGCGGCGGAGGTGGCCCGGGTATGGGCCAGCAAGGCCTCGGGCGCTTCACCACGGCAGGCCGCCACCACCTGGGCGATGTGCGGCAAAAAAGCGGGCTCGTTGCGTTTGGGTCTGGGTTTCAGATCCCGCGGCACCAGGTAGGGGGCATCCGTCTCTATCATCAGCCGGCCGGCCGGAATGCGGGCCACCTGTTCACGCAGCTGCTGACCACGGCGTTCGTCACAGAGCCAGCCGGTCACCCCGATATGCAGCCCCAACGCCAGACACTGGTCCAGCTCCTCATCGGAGCCGGTGAAGCAGTGCAGCACGGCCCCCGGCAGTTTGGGCAGCCAGGGGCGCAGGATCTCGATGAAACGGGCGTGGGCATCGCGGCAATGGAGAAACACCGGCATCCCGAGCTCGGCGGCCAGCGCCAGCTGGGCGTCGAACACCGCGTCCTGCACCGGACGGGGCGAGAAGTCGCGATTGTAGTCGAGACCGCACTCGCCGATGGCCACCACCTGGGGCAGTGCCGCCAGCGTGCGCAGGGCCGGCCAGGTGTGGTCATCCACGCTCTTGGCGTCGTGGGGGTGCACCCCGGCGGTGGAGAAGCAGTAGCCCGGCCAGCGGGCGGCCAGGGTAGCGCTCTCGTGACTGCCGACCAGATCGGTGCCGGTCAGGATCAGCGCCTCC
Source organism: Aeromonas sp. S8(2024) (assembly GCF_041403085.1). Classification (NCBI taxonomy): domain Bacteria; kingdom Pseudomonadati; phylum Pseudomonadota; class Gammaproteobacteria; order Aeromonadales; family Aeromonadaceae; genus Aeromonas; species Aeromonas sp. S8(2024). The sequence goes on from NZ_JBGLRF010000015.1 coordinate 64,009, forward strand.
ACCCCGGCGGCGCGGGCGCGGGCCACCAGATCGGCCTGTTCATCGGCGAACTGGCTGCTGGTCAGGTTTACACCTATGTCGATCATGGGGTCAGCGGGTCCGAACAAAAGGAAGACATATCAGGTATTTGAAAACCATCTACTCGATGGGGCCTTACCATACGCCTCGAACGGGAGCATGAAAAGAGGAAGGGAGCCTCAGCTCCCCTCTTCCGTTGATTCCTGTTGCTCCTCGTCCTCTTTCTTCACGTAGAAGCGGGCGAAGAACAGACCTATCTCCCACAAAGCCCACATGGGGATCGCGAGCAAGGTCTGGGAAAAGACATCCGGCGGCGTCAACAGCATGCCGACCACGAACACCCCGACGACGACGTAGGGACGTTTCTCCTTCAGGCTCTTGGGGGTGGTCACCCCGGTCCAGCACAGCAGTATGGTGGCTACCGGAATTTCGAACGCCACCCCGAACGCGAAGAACAGGGTCAGCACGAAGTCCAGATAGCTGGCAATGTCGGTCGCCACCGTTACTCCGGCGGGCGCGGTGCTGGTGAAGAAACCGAACACCAGCGGGAACACCACGTAGTAGGCAAACGCCATGCCGGCGTAGAACAACACGGCACTGGAGGCGACCAGCGGCATGATGAGACGCCGTTCATGCTGGTACAGACCGGGGGCGATGAAGGCCCAGGCCTGGTAGAGCAGATAGGGGATCGCCACGAAGAAGGAGACCACCAGGGTCAGCTTGATCGGCGTCAGGAAGGGCGTCGCCACGTCCGTCGCTATCATGCTGGTCCCTTCCGGCAGCTGGCTGAGCAGCGGCTGGGCCACGAAGTCGTAGATGTTGTTGGAGAAGTAGATCAGCGCGATGAACACCAGCAGGATGGCGGTGATGGAACGCAGCAGGCGCGTTCTCAGCTCTACCAGGTGGCTGATCAGGGGTTGCTCGGCCTGACTCATGGCTGCTTCACCTCCCCTTGTTCGGTACGTGACTGGGTACCGGAGCGCTCATCCACGATCGCAGTCTGTTCCGGCGCGGCCGCCGCCGCGGCTGGCGGCACCGGCTCCTCCTTCACCTCGGCCGACGCCGGTGCGGGATGGATGGTGTTTTGCTGTTCGTATGGACGGGTCACCGATTGTGCGGCCGCTTTCAGCTGCTCGATAGACTCCTGCAGCTCGGGGCTCAGGTTGTTCATCTGCAGCTGTTCGGCCTTCTTCAGGTCGTTGTGCAGATCCTGCAACTTGAGCTCCTGCTCCAGCTCGGCCTTGACCGAGTTGGCGGTGCTGCGGATCAGTCTAATCCAGTGGCTGGCGGTACGGATCGCCACGGGCAGCCGCTCGGGACCGAGCACCACCAGGGCGACGACACCAATGACAACCAGCTCCCAGAAACCGATATCGAACATGGCTTAGGCCTGATCTTTATCTTTCTGCTTGGCGGCATCGCTAGGCTGGCCGGCCGCTTCGTTCAGCTGCTTCGGCGGAAACTCGGCATCCTTCTGCTCGGACTTGGCATCGCTCGGCTCGTCAGAGAGCGCCTTCTTGAAACCCTTGACCGCGGCGCCCAGATCACCACCGATGCCACGCAGCTTCTTGGTACCAAACAGCAGCACGACGATGACTGCGATGATCAACAATTGCCAAATACTGATACCACCCATGATTTTTATCTCCAGGACAGGCGCCCGCTGGCGCGGTTTATTTAATGAGAACGGGTCCGCAACCAACCCAGCAGCCAGCATAACCCGGCGCCGGCGAGGCTGATTTGTCCCCACTCAATGTGTTGTTTTTGGGTCAGCAAGAATACACCGGCCAATAGCAGGCTGGCTCCAACCCCTAAGAGGTAGCGAGCCTGACCCTGCCGACGACTGTGACGGCGGAACTCGGCGAACATCTGGTCGAAATGGTGCTGTTGATGGCGGGTCTGGCGCAGGGTCTCGTAGACCAGCTCCGGCAGTTCCGGCAGCTTCTCCGCCCAGAATGGCGCCTTCTCCTTGATGGCGGTCCACACCGCCTTGGGCCCCACCTGCTGGTACATCCAGTTTTCCAGATAGGGTTTGGCGGTCTGCCACAGATCCAGCTGGGGATAGAGCTGGCGACCCAGCCCTTCCACATAGAGCAGGGTTTTCTGCAGCAGCACCAGCTGCGGCTGCACCTGCATGTTGAAGCGACGGGCGGTGTTGAACAGGTTGAGCAACACGTGGCCGAACGAGATCTCGGACAGCGGCTTCTCGAAGATGGGTTCAAGCACGGTGCGGATGGCGAACTCGAACTCGTCCACCTTGGTATCGGGCGGCACCCAGCCGGACTCCACGTGCAGCTCGGCCACCCGGCGGTAGTCGCGGTTGAAGAAGGCGAGGAAGTTCTCCGCCAGGTAGCGCTTGTCTTCCCGGTTGAGGGTGCCGACGATGCCGCAGTCGATGCCGATCCAGAGCGGATTCTCGGGGTGCTCATAGGAGACGAAGATGTTGCCCGGGTGCATGTCGGCATGGAAGAAGCTGTCACGGAACACCTGGGTGAAGAACACCTCCACCCCGCGCTCGGCCAGCAGCTTCATGTTGGTGCCGTTGGCCTCCAGCGCCGCGATGTCGGAGACCGGAATGCCGTAGATCCGCTCCATCACCAGCACCTGCTCGCGGCAGTGCTCGGTGAACACCTCGGGCACGTAGAGCGCCTCTGAGCCGGTGAAGTTACGGCGCAGCTGGATGGCGTTGGCCGCCTCCCGCATCAGGTTGAGCTCGTCGAGGATGGTCTTGCGATACTCCTCCACCACCTCGATGGGGCGCAGTCGTCCGCTTTGGGGCACGAAACGGGCCACCAGACGGGCCAGCGCCTGCATCAGCCGCAGGTCGGCCTCGATGACCGGCTCGATATCGGGGCGGATCACCTTGATGACGATCTCGCGGCCGTTCTCCTTCAGCCTGGCGGTATGCACCTGGGCGATGGAGGCGGACGCCAGCGGCGTCTCGTCGAAGTCGTCAAACAGGGTCTCTATGGTGCAGCCCAGGCTTGCCTCGATCTGGCGACGGGCGGCCTGACCGCAGAAGGGGGGCACCCTGTCCTGCAGCAAAGCCAGCTCTTCGGCGATATCCGGCGGCAGCAGATCGCGCCGGGTCGAGAGCATCTGGCCGAACTTGATGAAGATGGGGCCGAGCGCCTCGAAGGCGAGCCGGATACGGGCACCACGGCTCAGCTCCTGGTGTTTGTTCTTGAGCCAGAACAGGCTGCGGCGGGCCAGCCGGCCGGGCCAGGGCTGATAACGGGCGGGCACCAGCTCGTCGATGCCCTGCTCCAGCAGGATGCTGATGATGCGATAGAGGCGCTTGAACTCCTTCGGTGTCATCAGGCTACCCGCTGTTCGAAGCGGGCCAGCCGCAGCTCGACCGCTTTCATCTGTTGCGCCAGCAACTCGACATCGTCGTTGAAGCTGGCCACTTCCAGCGGACCCGGCGCAAGCCGGATCTCTTCGGTCAGATACTCGGCCAGCTGACGCTGGCTGCGGCACAGTTCACGGCCCAGCAAGCGACGCGCCTGACGAGCACCACGCAGCAGGGTGTGGGCCAACACGTCGCCGGTGTAACGGGACAGCTCCTCTTCCCAGTCAATGTCGAGCTCACCCAGCAGCACGCTGAACGCCTGCACCAGCTGGGGGTCGCCGCTCAGATCCAGCTTCTCCTCGCGGATGTAACGCGTCAGAGAGGAGGGATCCTTGAGCAGGCCGAGGGCAGTCAGGGAGAGGCTCAGCACCGCATCGGCCTCCCCTTCAAACTTGGCCAGCACATCCAGCCGGCGCCCGGAGAAGACAAACCAGAGCGGCTTGAGCTCGCGCAGCTCCAGCTTGAGTACCTTGCCCGCCAGCTTGCGCAGCCGCTCGGGGCTCTGCTTGTCCAGTTCCAGCAGCCGGTTGAGGCTGGTTTCGATCACCGCGGTGACCATGGCATCCATCGGCATAGGCGACCTTAAAACTTGTAACCGCGGTGCAAGGCGACCACGCCCTGGGTCAGGTTGTAGAACTCCACCTGCTCGAAACCGACATTTTCCATCATGCCGGCCAGGGTCTGCTGATCCGGGTGCATGCGGATGGATTCCGCCAGATATTTGTAACTTTCGCTGTCGTTCGCGACGATTTCGCCCATTTTCGGCAGCAATTTGAAGGAGTAGAGATCATAAAGCTTGGCGATCACTTCGCTCACCGGCTTGGAGAACTCCAGCACTAGCAGACGGCCACCCGGCTTGAGCACCCGGAACATGGAGGCGAGCGCCTTGTCCTTGTCGGTAACGTTGCGCAGGCCGAAGCCGATGGTGATGACGTCGAAATGGTTGTCCGGGAAGGGGAGCGCCTCGGCGTTGGCCTGAACGTAGGAGACGTTGTTGGCCACCCCCAGGTTGCGCAGCTTGTCGCGACCCACCTTGAGCATGGAGTCGTTGATGTCGGCCAGCACCACCTGACCGGTTTCACCGACGATGCGGGAGAACTTGGCGGTCAGATCGCCGGTACCACCGGCCAGATCCAGCACCTTCTGGCCCTTGCGCACACCGGAGCAGTCGATGGTGAAGCGCTTCCACAGGCGGTGGATGCCGAACGACATCAGATCGTTCATCAGATCATACTTGGCTGCCACCGAATGGAAGACGCCGGCGACCAGGGTTTCCTTCTCGGTCGCGGCCACGGTTTTAAAGCCAAAATGCGTTGTCGTAGTCTGTTCTGACATCCCTTAAACACCCATAGAGCAAAGAATGGCCGCCAGTTTACCAGAGCCAATGGCGTGCGGACACCTTAAACCCGGCTGGCGACCAACTGCATCCCCAGCACCACCATGGCCAGACAGAGAAACAGGTTGAGACCGATGTTGAGCAGCGCCTTGAGATAAGCGCCATGCTGGGCCAGCGCTACCGTGTCCAGCGCAAAAGAGGAGAAGGTGGTGAGGGCACCGAGGATCCCCACCATCAACAGCGGCTTCATCGGGTGTTCGGCTATGTGGCCGTGCAGGATGAGGGCGTAGGCTACCCCCATGATGAAGGAGCCGATCAGATTGACCATCAGGGTGCCGTAGGGGAAGTGGCGCCCCAGCAGCAGCGCCATCAGCTCGGCGATGCCAAAACGCAGGCAGGCACCGATGGCTCCGCCGGCAGCAACAAATAACCAGGTTTGCATGGAAGCAGACTCCACAGTATCAGGCCGACATTATGCAAAATGTCGACCCGGGGGGACAGCAGGGCAATTAATCGACGCCCTCGGCTCAACGGCGAAAATCGACCGGCTCGCTCTGTGCCAGGTGCAGCGTGGTGCGGGCCGGCCTGGTGTCGGCAATCAGTTTGCCATGGCGAATGGAGTAGCGCACCGGCACTTGCCGGCGCACCGCATCGAAGCCGTTCTCGGCAGGCAGGATCAGCAGATTGGCCGGCTTGCCCAGCTCGATGCCGTAGCGATCCTGCACGTTCAGGGTGCGGGCGCTGTGACTGCCGATCAGCTTGAGACTGTCGTTGATCTCTTCGTACCCCATGACCTGACAGACATGCAGCCCCATGTGCAGCACCTGCAGCATGTTGGCCGTCCCCATGGGATACCAGGGGTCGAACACGTCGTCGTGACCGAAGCAGACGTTGATGTTCGCCGCCAGCATCTCCTTCACCCGGGTGATGCCGCGGCGCTTGGGATAGCTGTCAAACCGCCCCTGCAGGTGGATATTCACCAGCGGGTTGGCGACGAAGTTGAGGTCGGCCAGCTTCAACAGCCGGAACAGGCGCGACGCATAGGCCCCGTTGTAGGAGTGCATGGCGGTGGTGTGGCTGGCGGTCACCCGCTGGCCCATGCCGCGCTCGTAGGCCAGGGTCGCCAGCGTCTCGATAAAGCGGGACTGCTCGTCGTCGATCTCGTCACAGTGCACATCGACCAGAACTTGATACTTCTCGGCAAGATCGAACACATAGTGCAGGCTTTCGACCCCATATTCCCGAGTGAACTCGAAATGGGGGATGGCGCCGATCACGTCGGCACCCAGCTTGAGGGCCTCTTCCAGCAACGCCTTGCCGTTCGGGTAGGAGAGGATCCCCTCCTGCGGGAAGGCGACGATCTGCAGCTCCACCCACTCCTGCATCTCTTCCCTCACCTCCAGCATCGCCTTGAGAGCGACCAGATTGGGATCGGAGACATCGACGTGGGTACGGACAAACTGGATACCGTTGGCGATCTGCCACTTCAGCGTCTGGATGGCGCGCCGTTTCACATCCTCGTGGGTCAGCATTGCCTTGCGCTCGGCCCAGCGTTCGATCCCCTCGAACAGGGTGCCGGAGAGGTTCCAGCTCGGCTCGCCCGCCGTCTGGGTGGTATCGAGATGGATGTGCGGTTCGATAAAGGGGGCAATGGCGAGCCCCTCCTCCCCATCCAGCTCATGGGTGGAGAGCAGATGAGTGCTCATGGGCTCGATGGCACGGATCAGGCCATCCTGGCAGAGGATCTGCCAGGTCCCCTCCCTGCCGGCCAGGCGCAGGTTCTTTATCAGCATGTTTTTCTTCCTTTTTTCAGCCGCCAATTGCTTTTTCAAGCCACAACTTAGCTTGGATCAATTTGATAGAAAAGCGTTCATATTGAATACATATGAGACTGTTACTATTGATAGACAGCAACAATAAAAGGGAGTTGATTGGGATGAAAGTAGGATTGACCGAGATCGGCAGCGCAGGCTTGTTTCACGAGTATCTGCAGACGCTGGGCATCAGCAAGCCACCATTGACCTCGATAGAGAAGCAGTGGGAATACAAACGCGATGAACGACTGGTGGCTGCCATCCAGATAGAAGCGTCGGGACAGCCCCGTTTCTATCTCGATGCCAGACAGATATCGATGAATTGAAAAAGCAGAAACAAAAAAGCCTCCCGATTGGGAGGCTTTAATATTTAATGGTGCTGATACCCAGAATCGAACTGGGGACCTCATCCTTACCAAGGATGCGCTCTACCGACTGAGCCATATCAGCACACTAACCGGTAAAGACCACGCTCACCGCGTA
>NZ_JBGLRF010000016.1:0-46108 GCF_041403085.1 Aeromonas sp. S8(2024)
GGGAGTGAATTCGTTCTGGCAACCCCTCCCCTGCAATAAAATTGCAAAAAACTGCACTTTTTTAGTTATTCATATCCAAGCACAGCTTTTATACAAACTTATCCACAGAAACCGGTGCCGAATTGCTAGAATGGCCGAAAACAAGGAGGCCAAGATGGACTTGCGACTGAGACCTTACAAGGGAAAACGCCCGCAACTGGGCAAACGGGTATATGTAGACCCCTGCGCCACCCTGGTGGGCGATATCCAGCTGGGTGACGATGCCAGCATCTGGCCCATGGTGGCCGCCAGAGGGGACGTCAACCATATCCGCATCGGTGCCCGCAGCAACATTCAGGACGGCACAGTGCTGCACCTGACCCGCAAGAGTGCCAGCAACCCGGCCGGCTATCCGTTGTTGATCGGGGAAGATGTCACGGTCGGCCACAAGGCGATGCTGCATGGCTGCACCATTGGCAACCGGGTGCTGGTCGGCATGGGTGCCATCCTGCTGGACGGGGCCGTGGTCGAAGATGATGTGATGATCGGTGCCGGCAGTCTGGTGCCACCGGGCAAGCGACTCGAGGCCGGCTTTCTTTATATGGGTAATCCCATCAAGCAGGCACGCCCTCTCAAGCCGGCCGAGATCGCCTTCCTCAAGACCTCGGCCGACAACTATGTCCTGCTCAAGGACGAATACCTGCAAGAGGTCTGAATCCAGATAGCCACAAACAGGAAGCCCGGCATGATGCCGGGCTTCGCGTCTTATATAGCTATATAGGTGTCGATGACGACTGCCAGCGATCAGTGGGCCTGATCCCAGTTGTCACCGGTGCCCGCTTCGACCACCAGCGGCACATGCAATTCGGCAGCGGCTGACATCTTCTCCTTGATGATGCCGATGTATTCCTCCAGCTTCTCTTCGCGGATCTCGAACACCAGTTCATCGTGCACCTGCATCAACATGCGGATCGACTGGTCTTCAATGCCCCGGATCCAGCCATCAACGTTGATCATGGCACGCTTGATGATGTCGGCGGCCGTGCCTTGCATGGGGGCGTTGATGGCGGCCCGTTCAGCAGCTTTACGCAGACCGGCATTGCGGGACTTGATGTCCGGCAGATAGAGACGGCGACCAAACAGGGTTTCGACATAGCCCTGGGCTTCCGCCTGCTGGCGGGTGCGCTCCATGTACTCCAGCACGCCTGGGTAGCGCTCGAAGTAGAGATCCATGTACTTCTGCGCCTCGGCACGGCCGATCCCCAGCTGCTTGGCCAGACCGAAGGCGCTCATGCCGTAGATGAGGCCGAAGTTGATCGCCTTGGCACTGCGACGCATGTCGCTGGTCACCGCATCAAGTTCAACCCCGAATACCTCGGCAGCGGTCGCCTTGTGGATGTCCTTGCCCTCGGCAAAGGCGGTCAGCAGCCCCTTGTCACCGGAGAGGTGGGCCATGATGCGCAGCTCGATCTGGGAGTAATCCGCCGCCACCAGCTTGTAACCGGCGCACGGAATGAAGGCCTGCCGAATACGGCGCCCCTGTTCGTTGCGTACCGGGATGTTCTGCAGGTTGGGATCGGTTGACGACAGTCGACCGGTCGCCGCCACCGCCTGATGATAGGAGGTGTGCACCCGCCCGGTCTGCGGCTTGATCATCAGCGGCAGCTTGTCGGTGTAGGTGGACTTGAGCTTGGCCAGCCCACGGTGCTCCATCAGCAGACGCGGCAGCTCATAGGTCTCCGCCAGCTCGGCCAGCACCTCTTCCGCAGTGGATGGCGCTCCCTTGGGGGTCTTTTTGATGATCGGCAGCCCCAGCTTGGTGAAGAGGATCTCCCCCAGCTGCTTGGGCGAGGAGAGGTTGAACTCCTGCCCGGCCAGCTCGTGGGCCTGCTTCTCCAGCTCTGCCAGACGTACTTCAATCTCCTGGCTCTGCTGATGCAGCAGCTTGGGCTCGATGGTGGTACCGAGCCGCTCCATCCGCGCCAGCACTGGCAGCAGCGGCAGTTCGATCTCGCTGAACACCTTGGCGAGACCCGGCTCCGCAGAGAGCTTGCCCCACAGCGCCTGATGCAGACGCAGGGTGATGTCGGCATCTTCCGCCGCGTAAGGGGCCGCCTGCTCCAGTTCGATCTGGTTGAAGGTGAGCTGCTTGACCCCCTTGCCAGCAATGTCCTCGAACGAGATGGTCTCGACGTTCAGATACCTGCGGGCCAGCGAGTCCATGTCGTGGCGGCTGGCAGTGGAGTTGAGCACATAGGACTCGAGCATGGTGTCGTAGGCTATACCCTGCAGCTCGATGCCGTGGTTGAGCAGCACGTTGCGATCGTACTTGAGGTTCTGCCCCACCTTGAGGCGGGCCGGATCTTCCAGCAGCGGCTTGAGCTTGCCGAGTACCACGGCCTCGGTCAGCTGTATCGGCGCCCCCAGATAGTCGTGGCCGAAGGGCACATAGGCCGCCTTGCCCGGTTCGATGGCAAAGGAGACGCCAACGATGCGCGCCTCCATATAGTCGAGACTGGTGGTCTCGGTGTCGAAGGCAAACAGCGGCACCGCCTGCAAACGGGCCAGCCACTCATCGAATTCGGCCTCGTCCAGAATGCAGCGGTAGTCGGTCTCGATGGCGGCTGCCGGGGCGGAGCCTTCCTCATCACCCTCGGCGCCGCTCTCCTCGCCACCGGACTCCAGCTCTTTGATCAGGTTGCGCAGCTCATACTCGCGATAGACCGCCAGCAGGGCTTCCTTGTCGATGGGGCCGAGCTCCAGCTCTTCCAGGCTCTGCTCCAGCGCCACATCGGTCTTGATGGTGGCCAGCACATAGGAGAGGCGCACCTGCTCCTCCTGCTCGCGAAACTTGTCGGCGAACGCCTTGGAGCCACGGAAACCGAGCGCAGCCACCTTGTCCAGGTTGGCTGCGATCTCGTCGATGCTGCCGATCCCCTGCAACAGTGCCAGTGCAGTCTTCTCGCCGACACCGGTCATGCCGGGAATGTTGTCCACCTTGTCCCCCATCAGGGCCAGGTAATCGATGATGAGCTCGGGCGGTACGCCGAACTTCTCGATCACCCCTTCCCGATCGGTCTTCACGTCCTTCATGGTGTCGATCAGGGTGACATGGTCGGAGACCAGCTGCGCCATGTCCTTGTCGCCGGTACTGATCAGCACCGGCAGCTGTTTCTCGGTCGCCTGACGGGCCAGGGTGCCGATCACGTCGTCGGCCTCGACCCCTTCGACCATCAGAAAGGGGAAGCCCATCGCCTTGATCATCTGGTGGATGGGGGCGACCTGGCTGCGCAGATCGTCCGGCATGCTGGCCCGGTTGGCCTTGTATTCGGGATAGATGTCGTCGCGGAAGGTCTTGCCCTTGGCATCGAACACCACGGCCACATGGCAGTCGGGGTACTGCTTGCGCAGGCTGCGCATCATGTTGGCCATGACACGGACGGCGCCGCTCGGCAAACCGGTCGAGGTGCGCAGATCGGCCTGCTGAGAGGCAAAGAAGGCGCGGTAAAGATAAGAGGAGCCGTCGACCAGAATAAGGGGATTGCTAGGGGCCATGAAATCGTCCTGCCAGAGATAAACAGCCGCTAGGATGCCACAGGGCCCCCCTCACACCAAGAGGGGGGGCGACCCGGCCGAGGGATCCTCATCAACCACCACGCTGTGGATAACTCTGTGCTCAAAAATGGAGTGATTGATGAAGCCCAGTGAAACCACTGTGGATAAAAAATGAAAAACGAATATATAACAATTATTTGAGATCATTAAAACCGATCGCCAGACCGTTGAAATGATCTCGATCAATGTGGAAAAAGATTTAAGGGAGTAAACGCGGCAGGATCCGAAACGAAACAATCCTAGCACAGCAAGATGACTTGACCAGCGGAGGACGAACGATAACCATACAAAAGTACAACAATCCATCCTGGCTCACATTTTCAACAACGAGGAGTCTGTCATGAAAAAAGTGGCCGTGATCTTGAGTGGCTGTGGCGTCTTAGACGGGGCCGAAATCCACGAGGCCGTGATCAGTTTGCTGGCGCTGGCCAGGCAGGGCGCCGCCGTGCAGTGCTTCGCGCCCAATGTTCCGCAGCTCCATGTCGTCAACCACCTGAGCGGGGAAGTGAGCGAGGGAGAGAGCCGCAACGTGCTGGTCGAAGCAGCCCGCATCTGCCGCGGCCAGATCAAGGACGTGGCCGAGCTGGATGCAGCCAACTACGATGCCCTGCTGGTGCCCGGGGGCTTCGGCGCCGCCAAGAACCTGTGCGACTTCGCCATCAAGGGAGCCGAGTGCCAAATCCAGCCGGACGTGTTGAAGGCTTGCCAGAGCTTTGCCAAGGCCAACAAGCCGGCGGCCTATATCTGCATCGCACCAGCCATGATCCCGCTCATCTACGGCGCCGGCACCTTGGCTACCATAGGCCATGACGAGGGCACCGCCAACGCCATCGAGGCGATGGGGGGCAGCCATCTCAACTGCCCGGTCAACGAGTTCGTGGTGGATCAGGAGCGCAAGGTGATCTCCACCCCCGCCTATATGCTGGCCAGCAATATAGTGGAGGCCGCGGACGGCATCGAGAAGACCGTCAAGCAGCTGCTGGCGCTCTGACTGCCAGATTGACCCAAACAAACGGGCCGCTCATGGAGCGGCCCGTTTTCAATGCTCGCGGATAGCGACGGATTAGATGCTTTCGCCCATCTGATCCATCTTGCCCAGCAGGGCACGCAGACGCTCTTGCCAGGCAACGTGCTCGTTGCGCAGCTGATGGTTCTCGTCTTGCAGCTTGCTGTTCTGCTCTTTCAGCTCGTCCAGCTCCATCTTCAGCAGGGAGATGTTGTCGACGGCGGATTGTACTTTGGATTCGAGTTGCTCAAGGACTTCTAGTGACATATGCATACCTGTATGTTCAATTGCGATGCCCCACAGAGGGCGATTCAAGCGCGTGAAGCCAGCATACCCTGATGGCATCGGCACAAACAAGCCGGTGCGCTGTAAAATGCGCCTTCCATGGATGTATTGACTAAATATGCGTCTATTTTTCTCGCATCCTGCGCCGGGGCCACGGCAGGGCCCGCACAAGCCGCCATTGCGCCCGATCTGCTCCCTCTTTCACATCAACCGGACGCCTCAGCTGTGCAGGGCGATATAGGCCCCCAGCAGCAGACAGGCAACCCCGTACATCAGCAGGCCGTAGAGCAGGTTGCCGCGCAAAATGGCCCCGGCACTCAGGTTGTAACGGGAGGCCAGCGCCAGGTTGGAGCCGGAGAGCGGGCTGGTGCCGGTGGCCAGCCCCCACCCCAGCAAAAAGGTCATGCCAAGCAGGCTGGGATCCGGCGCCAGTGGCCACAGCAGCGGCGCCAGCCCGGAGATGCTGATGAGCGGGTGCACCCCGACGATGGCCACCAGCAGGATCAGCAGCAGGGTGAGCGAGGCCTCCAGCCAGCCGAAGTGATGGAAGAAGGGCAAGCCGTGGCCACCGCCCAGCTCGAGCACCGACAAGGCGCTGTTGATGCCGGCAGCCAGCAGACCGGCCCCCAGAAACAGCACAATCTGACCGCCGATGGCGGGAAAGCGCTCCACCACCTGCCGCTTGAGGGCAGGCCCTCGCCCCGTGCTCGGCATAAAGGCAAACGCCAGCAGCGGCGCCACCAGGGCGATCACCGCCAGGATGCCGAGATCCGGCCAGATCTGCTTGATCAGCAGCACCAGCCCGGCCAGGGCCACCGGCAGCCCCAGGGTCTGCAGCCGCAGCGGGTAGCCGGCAAAATCCACCACCCCCAGCCGCTCCACCTGCCAGGCGGTCAATCCCATCGCCAGCAGGGTCGCCACCAGCCCGAACGGCAGGATCTGCGACAGTTGCAGACCGGGGGCATAGGTAAGCGCCACCGCCATGGCGACGAAGAAGGGGGACCAGAAGGCCGCGGCGCAGAAGATCCGGCTCAGCACCAGTACCTGACGCCGCTCCAGGGTGCCGCTCCGTTCCAGCCGATCGCCGATGATGAACAGCACCGAGAGGTTGATGACCGCCCCCAGCAGGTTGAGGCTGGCCATGGTGCTCCACAGCCCCTTGCGCCCTTGCCATGAGGTGGTGCCGGTCAGCAGGCCCGAGGTGGCGAGATTGAGGGTGCTTACCGCCGCAAACATGGTGAGCATGTTGATGTTGGGCAGCAGCCAGTCCGCCGGCTGGAGGCTAGCGCCTTGCCAGCAGGAGAAGATCAGCAGGGCCAGTGCCGCCCCGTACAGGGCCAGCGCCTGACGGCGCGCCGCCCCAACCAGCCAGGGCCAGGTGAGCAGGGAGGCTCCCCAGGCGGCGATGGCCGCCGGCCAGGGGGAGAACCCCAGATAGAGGTGCAGCAGGTTGAGCAGCCACATCCCCAGGATCAGATAACCCGACCAGCGCTTGGCCATCGACTCGCCTCGGTCAGGGGATCAGAGACACTGATCCATGTCCAGCGACGGCTTCTCGCACTCCGGACGGCCCACGATCTTGGCGGGCACGCCCGCCACGGTGGTGTGCGGCGGCACCGGGTTGATCACCACGCTGCCGGCGCCGATCTTGGCGCCCATGCCCACTTCGATGTTGCCGAGCACCTTGGCGCCCGCCCCTATCATCACCCCTTCCCGGATCTTGGGATGACGATCGCCGCTCTCCTTGCCGGTACCACCCAGGGTGACGCTCTGCAGGATGGAGACATCGTCCTCGATCACCGCCGTCTCGCCGACCACTATGCCGGTGGCGTGGTCAAACATGATGCCCTTGCCAATGCGGGCGGCCGGGTGCACGTCCACCCCGAATACCACGGAGATCTGGTTCTGCAGGTAGAGCGCCAGCGAACGACGCCCCTGGCGCCACAGCCAGTTGGCGACCCGGTAGCCCTGCAGGGCGTGGAACCCCTTGAGGTAGAGCAGCGGGGTGGAGAAGAGATCGACCGCCGGGTCGCGCTCCTGCACCGCGCAGATGTCGGCGGCGACCATGGTCAGCAGCTCGGGCTCGCTGCGCAGGGCCAGCTCGATCACTTCGCGCAGGGCGATGGCGGGCATGGTGGCGCTGTCGAGCTTGTTGGCCAGCTGGAAGCTGAGGGCCGAACGCAGGTTCTTGTGATTGAGAATGGTGGAGTGGAAGAAGCTGGCCAGCATGGGCTCTTCGGTCGCCATGCTCGCCGCTTCTTGCTGAATTTTTTGCCAGGTTCTGGCAACCAGATCATCCATGTTGCAGCCTACTGTTGTTCTGAGGGAGTGCCTTGCTGTTCCTTGTGCACCACGGAGATGGGGTCCATGTGGATGATGACATCCATGCGCTCGAATGCCTGACGAACCGCCAGTTCGGCTTCATCGGCAATCTGATGGGCCTTGACCAGAGGGAGCTGATCGTCCAGTTCCAGATGCAACTGCACGAAGCGGGTCGGACCGGACTGGCGGGTGCGCAGATCATGCACCCCGTGTACACCTTCGACGGCACAGCAGAGGGCCATTATTCTCGCTTGTTCCTCGGCTGGCAACTGACGATCGAGCAGCGCCTGTACCGATTCATAACCGATGTGCAGCGCCCCCCACAGCAGGAACAGCCCGATCAGGATGGCAAACAGGCCGTCGGCCCAGTACCAGCCCTGCCCCGCCAGCACCAGTGCCAGCAGCACACCGCCGTTGAGCAGCAGATCGGAGCGGTAGTGCAGCATGTCGGCCTTGATGGCCACGCTGTTGGTCTTGCGGATGACGAAACTCTGGAAACTGACCAGCAGCAGGGTCAGCACGATGGAGCCGCCACTGACCCACAAACCCGCCTCGAGCCGCTCCAGCGGTGCCTGCTTGAGCAGGGAGGAGATGCCGTGCATCACCAGCAGCAGCGCGGAGCCCGAGATGAAGGCTGACTGGATCAGCCCGGCCAGCGACTCCGCCTTGCCATGGCCGAAGCGATGCTCGTCGTCGGCCGGTGAGAGGGCGTAGCGAATGGCCAGCAGGTTGATGATGGAGGCGCTCACGTCCATGAAGGAGTCGGTGAGGGAGGCCAGCAGGCTCGAGGAGTCGGTCATCAGCCAGGCGATCAGCTT
Source organism: Aeromonas sp. S8(2024) (assembly GCF_041403085.1). NCBI lineage: Bacteria > Pseudomonadati > Pseudomonadota > Gammaproteobacteria > Aeromonadales > Aeromonadaceae > Aeromonas > Aeromonas sp. S8(2024). Next base: position 8,026 of record NZ_JBGLRF010000016.1, read on the forward strand.
GCCGGTGATCAGCAGGGTAGCGGTGGTGACGGCGGCCATGCTGGCCAGCGTCACCCAGCGGGAATATTGTTGATGGCTCAAAACCGGCTTTCCTCTTGCGGTTAAAAATCTATTATACCCTGACCCCTGCGCCAGTCTGGCGCGAAAAATCAGCGGAATGACTTCAGATGCACAAAATACTCCTGGTCGATGACGATCTCGAGCTGACCCAGTTGCTCACCGAAATTCTGACCCTGGAAGGCTTCCAGGTGACCGTCGCCGAGGATGGCGAAGAGGGGTTGCAGCGGCTGGCCGAACAGCACTTCAACCTGGTCCTGCTGGACGTGATGATGCCCAAGCTCAATGGCTTCGCCATGCTGACCCGGCTGCGCAAGACCCACGACACCCCGGTGCTGATGCTGACCGCCCGCGGCGACAGTCAGGATCGGGTCAACGGTCTGGAGGCGGGGGCCGACGACTACCTGGCCAAGCCGTTCGATGACAGGGAGCTGCTGGCCCGGGTGCGCGCCATCCTGCGCCGCACCCAGGGCAGCCAGCCCCAGCGCGGCGGCAGTTCGGACGAGGTGCGCTTCATGGATCTGGTGCTGCAGCCCGGCCTGCAGCAGGCCAGCTGCCACGGCGATCTGCTGGAGCTGACCGCCACCGAATTCGGCCTGCTGGAGTGCCTGTTGCGCAATCCAGGCCAGATCGTCAGCAAGAGCCAGCTCTCCGAGCTGGTGCTGGGCAAGAAGCTGGAGCCCTTCGATCGCGCCATCGACATGCACCTGAGCAACCTGCGCAAGAAGCTGCCTGAGCGCACCGACGGCCAGCCCCGCTTCAAGACGGTGCGCGGCCGTGGCTACCTGTGGCTGGAACAGGCATGAGAACGGCCCGCACCTTCAACGGTCTCTCCACCCAGATCTTCCTCTGGTTCTGGTTCATGCTGTTGCTGGTGGTGGCCGCCGTGGTGATCCTGCCGACCCTGGATCCCCGCAACATCATCCCGCTGCCGGCCCACGAGATCGCCCGTCTCAACAACAATCTGAAGGCGCTGCAGAAAGGGGCGGATCCTACTCAGGATTTCGATCTGGCCCAGGCCATCGACGCCGCCGGCCTGCTGCCGGTGGACAACATCTACCTGCGCGATGCCAAGGGACAGATGCAGTCCAGCACCCGCCTGAGCAAGTTCGTGGTCCGTTTCATGCTCGATTCGGACAACCCGGCCAAGCCCATGCTGGGCAGCGAGCACAAGCGGGCCATCGCCGGCCCCTTCCAGATGGAGCATCGCGGCCAGATCTACCACGTCTACTTCGGCCTCAACGTCGAGAACTCCTATCTGTTCCTGTTCATCCAGATCCTGGATCACCCGATCCAGATCCTCGGCATCGCCATGCTGGTCAGCACCCCGCTCTGCCTGCTGCTGGCCTGGCGGCTGACCCGCCCCATCCTGCAACTGCAGCAGTCGGTCTCCCAGCTGGCGGAGGGCAATCTGGAGGCGCAGATCCCCAACCTGGGGCGGCGGGACGAGATAGGCCAGCTGGCGGATCACGTCAGCCACATGGTCGATACCCTCAAGAACATGATCCAGAAGCAGAAACAGCTGCTCTCCGACATCTCCCACGAGCTGCGCAGCCCGCTCACCCGCATCCAGCTGGCGCAGGCGCTGATCCGCCGCAAGCAGGGTGACAGCAACGAGCTGGCCCGGATCGAATCGGAGATCGGCCGGCTCGACAAGCTGATCGGTGACCTGCTCGATCTGTCGCGGGTGCAGCAACATGTGGAGGCGCCGGTGGTGATGCCGCTGGCCGATCTGCTGGAGCCCATCCTGGACGACGCCATGTTCGAGGCAAACCAGAGCGGCAAGCAGCTCAGGTTGCCGCCGCTGCCCACCGACTCCCTGCGGATGTGGCCCGATCTGCTGGCCCGGGCGCTGGAAAACCCGCTGCGCAACGCGCTCAAATATGCCCGCGAGTTCATCAAGGTGGACTGGTATCGGGAGGGACGGGAGTGGGTGATGACCATCCGCGACGACGGCCCCGGCGTACCGGTGGAGCAGCAACCGCAGCTGTTCCTGCCCTTCTTCCGGGTGGATGACGCCCGCAACGCCAAGACCGGCGGCACCGGGCTGGGGCTGGCCATCGCCGCGGAGGCCATCCTGCGCCACGGCGGCACCATCCGCGCCAGCAGCAACCACCCGGCCGGGCTGACCATCACCATCCGCCTGCCCATCGGCTGAGCAGGCCCTTTTCATCCGCCCGGGCGCTGGGTATGCTGGCGCCCTTTTCGCCCCATCAGGACGCCGTCATGCTCGACATCGTGCTCTACCAACCGGAAATTCCGCCCAACACCGGCAACATCATCCGCCTCTGTGCCAACACCGGCTATCGGCTGCACCTGATAGAGCCGCTGGGGTTCGAGTGGGATGACAAGCGGGTGAAACGGGCGGGGCTCGACTATCACGAGTTCGCCGAGGTGAAGCGCTGGCCGAACTTCGAGGCCTTCCTGGCGGCGGTAGCGCCGACGCGGGTATTTGCCTGTACCACCAAGGGGCGCACCGCCCATTCGGCAGTGCAGTTTGCCGCCGGGGACGCCCTGTTGTTCGGGCCCGAGAGCCGCGGCCTGCCCATCGAGATCATCGAGAGCCTGCCGTTCGAGCAGCGGCTGCGCATTCCCATGCTGCCCCAGAGCCGCAGCATCAATCTCTCCAACGCGGTGGCGGTATTCGTCTACGAAAGCTGGCGCCAGCTGGGCTACCCGGGCTCGCTGCAGGTCTGAACCGGATCAGCCTGGCTAGATAGCGGGCTCAGGAGGAGGCCTGCTGCGCCTCCCCCGCCCCATGGGGTGAGTGGAGCAGCCGACCATCGCGCTCCAGCTGCCAGCAGAGCCAGCCCAGCGTCAGTCCCCGCCCCGCCATCAGGGCCGCCATCGCGGCCCACAAGGCCGCCACGCCCCAGCCCTGACAGAGCCACCAGACCGGGAAGAAGCCGCCGAGGGCCGCCACCAGCATGCTGTTGCGCATCTCCCGGGCCCGGGTCGCCCCGATGAAGACCCCATCCAGCAGGAAACACCAGACCGCCAGCAACGGCATGGCGATGAGCCAGGGCAGCTGCGCGTTGGCCGCGGTGATCACCGCCGGCAGATCAGTGATGTACCCAATCAGCCGGCTACCTCCCAGCGCAAACAGCAGGCTGAAGCCCAGCGCAATCAGCAGCGCCCAGCCGAGGTTGAGGCCGATGGCCTCCCGCAGTCCCTGCCGATCCCGCCGTCCGATGGCGCGGCCCACCATGGCCTCCACCGCATAGGCAAAGCCGTCCAGCCCGTAGGAGATGAGCATCAGGAAATTGAGCAGCACCGCATTGGCGGCCACCGCCACGTCTCCCAGCCTGGCCCCCTGCAGGGTCATGAAGGCGAAACAGAGCTGCAGACAGAGAGAGCGGATGAAGATGTCCCGGTTCAGGGCCAACAGTCGCAGCAACGCGGGCCACTGGCGCCAGCGCTGCCAGGCCCCCTGCCACGCCACCGGCGCCAGCCTGCGCAGGTGACGGCTCACCAGCCAGAGCCCCAACCCGAGCGCGCTGTAGTCCGCCAGCAGCGAGGCGCCAGCGACCCCCTTCACCTGCCAGCCCAGCCCCAGCACGAACCAGGCATCGAGCCCCATGTTGACCAGGTTGGTGAAGATCAGCAGCAGCATGGGGCTGCGCGCATCCTGCATGCCCAGCAACCAGCCCATGATCACCAGGTTGCAGAGCGCCGCCGGGGCGCTCCAGATCCGTACCGAAACGTACTCGGCGGCATAGTGCTGCACCTCGGCGGAGCCGCCGCTAAGGGCGATGAGAGTGGGGAGCAACGGCAGCAACAGCAGCAACAACGCCAGCCCCAGTGCGATGGCGAGCCCCAGCGCCCTTGTCAGGGTGTCGAGCTGGCCGGCCGGGCTGCTCGCGCCATGGGCCTGGGCGGTCAGGCCGGTGGTGGACATCCGCAAAAAGCCGAGCAGCCAGAACAGCAGGTTGATGAGGGTGGCCCCAACCGACACGCCGCCGAGGAACCAGGCCTGGCCGAGATGACCGATCACCCAGGTGTCCACCAGCCCCAGCAGCGGAGTGGTGACATTGGAGAAGACCATGGGCAGGGCCAGGGCAAACACGGCGCGATGGCGGCGCCCGTCTCGCCACCAGGCGGGGGTCAGCATGCCGGAGGACGTCCGTTGCTCATCACTATTCGCCATCCAGCCGCACTATCCTGGCAAAGTCCGACACCATGCTCGCCATCACCACCCTGGGCACCCCGTCCTCGCTCAGACGGGGGCGAAACACGGCCTCCAGCTTGCCGGCCGGATTGATGAGCACGATGGAGGCGGAGTGGTCGATCAGGTAATCCTTCTCCCCCTGATCGGCGATGGAGTAGATGAGCCCCAGATTGCGCACGAAGGGAAACAGCTTGTCGTGAGGGCCGGTTGCCGCCTTGAACTCCGGGTTGAAGAAGGCGGTGTAGGTCTTGAGGCGGGCCACGTCGTCCCGCTGGGGATCCGCCGAGATGAACACCACCTGGCTGCTCGGAGCTATCTTTTTCAGCTCGGGATAGACGGAACGCAGATCCGCCAGGGTGGTCGGGCAGATGTCGGGGCAGAAGGTGTAGCCGACGAACAGGAAGGTCCAGTGGCCGGTCAGGCTGGCCGGCACGAAGGGCTGACCATCCTGATCGGTGAAGGCAAACGGATTGATGTCCCGCCCCGCCGGGTAGTAGTCGGCATGCTCGGGCAGGGAGGGCTGGCTCCAGTAAAAACCGCCCATCATGCCCCCGACCAGCAGCAGAAACAGCAAGGGGTAACGTGGTTTCACCATAAAAAACAAACCCTTTACGTCGACACGCCCGCCAGCCGGGCCAGAATGAAAGGGCTATTGTAACCCAGTGAGCACCGGGCCGGTCACTCCCTTGTCACGGTTGCCCGTTCGCTGGCCAACTTTGGTCAGAAGATGACGCCAGGGTCTGCAAAGCGACGCCGAATCGCCCAAAACGACAGCCCCACCGAGAGGTGGGGCTGTTGCAACGGGGTCAGGGTTGTTGTCGGCGCCGCTCGTGCAGGCGGCGGCTCGAGGCGCGCAGCGGAATGACAGGGGCGGTCCAGAGATCATCGGCCAACCCCTGCTCGTGATGGCTGTGAAACAGGCGCACCAGGCGGACGATCTTGTCCTTCGGGCATCCCAGCCAGATGGTCCAGCAGGCGCCCTTGTGGTGCACCCAGAGCGCGTAGAAACGGGTCATCCGGTTACCCTTGATGAAACGGGTGATGGAAGAAACGGGCGATGCCAGACCCGGATCCCATGGCGAGCTTGAAGCCATACCTGTCCTCCTTGATCAACAGGTCACGTCGACCGGCACCGTCCACCACCGCAAGGGGCGACCCGATGACTGCCGCGTGTCGACTGCGCGAGTGTGCCGCTGTTGTGCCGACTGCCGGCGCCCTGCTGGCCACTCTCCCTTCTATCCCGCTGACGCCTCTGCCCCCGGGCGAGGCACACATGCTGCCTGCACCGGGCGCGAAGCGCTTGTTATTCCCTGCTGCCCTCGGGGTTCCTGCCACCAGCGACGCGAAGCTGCGCGTCTTGCCGAGCATCGGGGGGCGGCTCACGCCAGTGAGCCAGCCTTACCAAATGATATATCTGAAATGAATCGCCTGCGGCGAGCGCCCGCAGACAAAAGTGCCGGGTATCAGGATCTGATTGAAATCACGGGGAAAGGAGCGCAGAAACAACAGGGCCTCCCATGGGAGGCCCTGTTGGCACGGATTACATCCAGTCGGCGTTGCGAATGACACCGACCGCCAGCCCTTCTATGGTAAGGTGCTGGCTGGCGAGATCCACCTCGATGGGGGAGAGCTCTTCATTCTCCGGCAGCAGCCACACCTGGCTGCCCTTGCGCTGGAAGCGTTTGACGGTGACATCTTCGTCGAGCCGCGCCACCACCACCTGACCGTTGCGTACCTCCTGAGTCTTGTGCACCGCCAGCAGGTCGCCATCCAGAATGCCGATGTTCTTCATGCTCATGCCCTGTACCCGCAGCAGGAAGTCTGCCCGCGGGTGGAACAGGGCGGGATCCACCTGGTAGTGGCTCTCGATGTGTTCCTGGGCCAGGATGGGCTCGCCGGCAGCCACCTTGCCGATCAGCGGCAGACCGCTCTCTTCCAGCTGCTCTTCCTCTTCAAGCAGCAGGCGGATGCCGCGGGACGTGCCCGGCATGATCTCGATGACCCCCTTTTTGGCCAGGGCCTTCAGATGTTCCTCGGCCGCGTTGGCCGACTTGAAACCAAGCTTCTGGGCAATCTCGGCGCGAGTCGGCGGCATGCCGGTCTCGTTCATGTTCGCCTTGATCAACTCCAGCACTTCGGCCTGGCGGGGAGTAAGGGGTTTCATAGCATGGGCACCTGTCTTTTTATACAGCACACTGGCAGTATATACAGTACAGTGGCCAAGGCAAGCCGCAGCTGACATTTGTCGCGGCCCTCTGTTCATTTGCCATGGTTTTGATCCCGCGCAGCCGACTCATCGTACCTCTCGGCGACAAGCAGTCGGTGATTTGCTATGCTCACGCCGCATTTTTTTGGAGAGCAGACGCACATGTCCCTTGGACAGAAGATTTCCAGAGCCATCTTGCAATGGCCGGTCAGCGGCTTGGTCAATCACAAGAGCCTGCCGGAAAACCCCATCACGGAACTCAAGCTGGATCCGGCCAGACCCATCGTCTATGCCCTGAAGACCAGCTCGATCACCGACCTGATGACCCTGCAGCAGTGCTGCGAGGATCTCGGTCTGCCCGGCCCCTTCACGCCGCTGGAGCTGAACGGCCAGCTGCTGCCGCGCTATGTCTGTCTGGATCGTCCGCCTCCCCTGTTCGGCAAACGCAGCAAGCCGCTCCCCTTCCTGCAGGAGTTCCACCAGTTGCTGGATTTGCACAAGCAGGATCCGGCGCTGGACATCCAGGTGGTGCCCGTCACCCTGTTCTGGGGCCGTGCCCCGGGTCGGGAAGGCGAGGAGGCCTCCGGCTGGAACATCATCAGCAGCCTGGCACCGAACCGCCTCAAGAAGGCGCTGATCGTGATCCTGAAAGGGCGCGAGAACCTGGTGCGCTTCTCTCCGCCGCTCTCCCTGCGCTACATGGCGGACAAGCACGGCACCGACGAGGCCATCGCCCACAAGCTGGCGCGGGTGGCCCGCACCCACTTCAGCCGCCAGCAGCTGGCCGCCACCGGGCCCAAGCTGCCCAACCGCAACCTGCTGTTCAAGCAGTTGCTCGACTCTGGCGTGATCCAGCAGGCCATCGAGGAGGAGGCCCAGCGCGAGGGTATCAGCCTCGATAAAGCCCAGAAACGGGCTCATGGCTACATGGACGAGATCGCCTCCAACTTCTCCTACCGGTTGATCCGGCTCGGCGAGAGCTTCCTCGGCTGGCTGTGGAACAAGCTCTATCGCGGCCTGTCGGTCAACGGCGCCGAGAAGGTGCGCCAGCTGGCCCAGGAGGGCCACGAGATCGTCTACGTGCCCTGCCATCGCAGCCACATGGACTACCTGCTGCTCTCCTACGTCATCTATCACCAAGGCATGGTGCCGCCCCACATCGCGGCCGGCATCAACCTCAACTTCTGGCCGGCGGGCCCGATCTTCCGCCACGGCGGCGCCTTCTTCATCCGCCGCACCTTCAAGGGCAACCCGCTCTACAGCACGGTATTTCGGGAATACCTGAACCTGCTGTTTGCCAAAGGCTACTCGGTGGAGTTCTTCACCGAGGGCGGTCGTTCCCGTACCGGTCGCCTGCTGCCACCCAAGACCGGCATGCTGGCGATGACCCTGCAGGCCATGATGCGCGGACTGGATCGGCCGCTCACCTTCGTCCCCGTCTACCTGGGTTATGAGCACGTGATGGAGGTGAACACCTACCACAACGAGCTCAAGGGCAGCCGCAAGGAGAAGGAGAGCTTCCTGCAGGTGCTCGGCATCCTGCGCAAGCTGCGCAACTACGGCCGCGGCTTCGTCAACTTCGGCGAGCCGCTGACCCTCAACAGCTACCTCAACGAACACGTGCCGACCTGGAAGGAGCACATCGGCGAGGAGGAGCGCCCCGAGTGGATGGCGGGCACCGTCAACCAGCTGGCCGAGCTGCTGATGACCCGCATCAACGGCGCCGCCGCCGTCAACGGCCTGACCCTGAGCGCGCTGGCGCTGCTGGCCGCCGAACGCCACGCCCTCACCCGCGACGAACTGCAGGCCCAGCTCAACACCTATCTGGACCTGCTCAAGCAGGTGCCCTACAGCCCGCACAGCACCATGCCGGCCGAGGATGCCAAGACCCTGCTGGATCAGGCGATGGAGCTCAACAAGTTCGAGGTGAGCGAGGACAAGCTGGGGCAGATCATCAGCCTGGACCGCTATCAGGCGATCCTGCTGACCTACTACCGCAACAACATACTGCACCTGTTCGCCATGCCCTCGCTGGTGGCGGCCCTGATCGAGCGTTGCGAGGGGATCTCCCGCAGCGAGATCGTCGCCCGCTGCATCGACATCTACCCGCTGCTCAAGACCGAGCTGTTCCTGCGCTACGAAGAGGATGAGCTGCCAGAGCTGATCGATGCCCTGCTGGCCGAACTGCAGCGCCAGCAGCTGATCGAGGCCCGCGACGGCGGCTTCTGGGTCAATCCGGTCAACCAGACCCGCCTGTTGCTCCTGGCCGAGAGCATCCAGGAGACCCTGCAGCGCTACGCCATCGTGCTGACCCGGGTGCTGGCCCAGCCCCGTATCGAGGCGGAGCAGCTGGAAGCGGACGGCCTGATGATGGCGGAGCGCCTCGGCACCCTGCACGGCATCAACGCCCCCGAGTTCTTCGACCAGAAGCTGTTCAGCACCCTGATCCACACCCTGCGCAGCGAAGGCTATCTGGATCCGGGCTGCAAGCCGGATCTAGGCCGCTTCCAGGCGCTGGCCGACAACATAGTGCCACTGCTCAGCACCAAGATCCGCCGTACCATTCAGGCGGGCAACCGGACCTGAGCAGGTACACACCAATGAAAAAGGCCGCATGTCGCGGCCTTTTTCATTGGGGAAAACGAGTTCACAGGTAGCTGATCACCACCCCGGCGAAGATCAGCGCCCCCACGTAGTTGTTGTTGAGGAACGCCTGGAAGCATCCTTCCCGCGCCCGCTCCCGGATCAGCCGCTGCTGATAGACGAACAGCGCCGCCGCCGCCAGCAGCGACCAGTAGTAGCTGGATCCCAGCTCGCTCAGCTGGCCCACCAGCAGCAGGATCAGCAGGGTCAGCAGCTGAAGCGCGCCGATGATCCGCTTGTCGTGGCGGCCGAACAGGATGGCACTCGACTTGAGACCGAGCTTGAGGTCGTCGTCCCGGTCCACCATGGCGTACTCGGTGTCGTAGGCGATGGTCCACAGCAGGTTGGCGAGAAACACCAGCCAGGCCACGGCCGGCAGGGCGTTGGCCTGGGCCGCGTAGGCCATGGGAATGGACCAGGAGAAGGCCATGCCGAGCACCAGCTGGGGGATCTGGATGTAGCGCTTCATAAAGGGGTAGCAGACCGCCAGCAGCAGGGCCGCAAACGACAGGCCTATGGTGAGCGGGTTCATGGTCAGCACCAGGGCGAACGAGATGAGCGCCAGCACGGCGAACAGCGCCAGTACCTCCCGTGGCTTGACCTTGCCCATGGGCAGCGGTCGGCCGGCGGTACGCTTCACGTGACCGTCGAAGTTGCGATCCGCATAGTCATTGATGACGCAACCGGCGGAGCGCATCAGAAACACCCCCACCACGAACACCAGCAGGGTCCAGAGATCCGGCAGGCCATCGGCCGCCAGCCAGAGCGCCCACAGGGTCGGCCACAGCAGCAGCAGGGTACCGATGGGCTTGTCGATGCGAGCCAACTGCACGTAGGCGAGTCCCCGCTCCTTGGTTAACAGATTCACTCCAGCTCCTTGTTGCATGACAGAGAGGGCAAGAAGAGTTCATGGACCAGCAGTGGCCATTGCCCCAGAAACAGACGGGAACGGCGTCCCCAGACGATGCCGGCCGGGCACCAGGGATTGCTCGCAATCTCGAAACAGGCCAGTTGCAGGTGATCGCGCCGGGCAGGCTCGTCACCGAAGATACGCTCACCCAGAGGCTGCTCGCCCAGCTCGCGCAAGCCGCTGTCAGGCAAGGCGGCCTCGGCGAACAGGGTCCAGCCCAGCAGGGCCGGCCCCCGATCACCGTGCAGGATCACCTCGCGGCACAGACCTGCCGGGTGATCGGCGGCCACCAGCTGCTGCTCGTCGGCATCGAGGGGGACGCTGCGGTTGCCGAGCAGTTGCACCGAAAAGTGGTGATTGTGGCGGCGCAGGCGCCGGGTCATGGAGTCCGCCTCCAGCAACCAGGGCAGCAAGGCCTCGGGCGGCTCGCACTGCGCGGGAGTCCGCCAGGGCTCCAGCCGGACAAGGGGAACAGTCAACTCGGACTTCACAGCTTCACCATCCGGAGATTTCCGTTATCAGGTTAAAATCCGGTTTATTATCCGTAAATCAATCGAGAATTGTAAGAACATCCGTGCTTGACGGCCCCGATGGCAACATCAAAAATGGGGTATCTCTTGCTGATGAGCCATCCATATGAAGCTATTCAAATTTCTGCTGGTGTTGTTGCTGAGCTGCGGTGCACTCCAGGCCTATGCCTCCGAAGGGGGGGAAGCACCCGCAGAAGGAGAAGCGGCGGCGGCCAAGCCGGGATTCCTCTACCACCTGCTGGATCCCGACATCATCACCAACTACCTGAGCGACGGTAAAACCCTCGGCTACGTCCGGGTGACGGTGGAGCTGATGGCCGAGAACGAGGCCGACCTCAAGCTGCTGGAGCAGCATGACCCCCTGATCCGTGACGCCATCATCCGCCTGATGGGCAGCAAGACCGCCGATCAGATCAAGTCCCTGGTCAGCCGTGAAGACCTGCGCAAGGAGTGCGAGACCCGGGCCAACGAGCTGCTGGTGAAAGAGAGCGGCAAGAAGGCGATACGCGAGCTCATCTTCACCAAATTCCTCTATCAGTAATGTCCCCTCATCACGAGCGGGCCATGCGATCATCCGGGCCCGCTCGCTGTTTTAGAAATGAAAATTGATTACACTAGGGCCCACTGAGTTGTCGAGGTAGTCGGAATGGGCAACAAGACCCTGTGTGAATGGCGTCGCAGCGAGATCCCGGCCGATCTCAAGACCCTGCGCAAAATCGTGCGCAAACCCAAGTTCGTCTGTGGCAAGTGTGCCCGCAGCGCCAACGACAAGAGCTATCTGTGTCAGCCGCTGCGGTTGAAAGAGAAAGAAGCCTGACCGGCTATTGATCGGTCCAGCCCTGGCGCCCCTGCTCGAACAGCCGGCGCGCCTGGACGTCGTTGGGGCAGACCCCGCGGTACTCCTCGCCGGAACGGCCGGCCAGATAGAGATGTTCCGGCCGGCAGTACCAGGCCAGCCCCTTCTGGTGTCCCTGTTTCCACAGCTCGGCATTCACCTTCTCGCCGCACTGGGCCTGATGGAACTCGACCCGCTCGGCGGTCAGGCCCAGCTTGCCATCCGCCTCCCCCACCTCGCTCCACACCTTCTCGCACGGATCATCCGAGTGGGAGGCACAGCCCCCAAGCAGGGCGGCAAACACTATCACCGAGAGTCGCATAATCATCCTTGAGTGTCGTTTGGGCAGTTCATTCTAGCCAGCCCGCCGCCGGCCTCCAAGTGCCCGTCCCCATTCCTGTGAGCCGCCCAAAAAAACAGGCGGGCCCGAGGCCCGCCTGTGTATTCAATACGCGGATTACTGGTCGTCGAGAGGGTCATCGTCCTGCCAGCTCTCGTCTTCCCATTCATCCAGCTCGTCCTCCCAGGATTCCGGTTCCCACTCGTCGTCGAGGTCGTAATCCGGCTTGTGTCCACCCATGCTCATTCTCCTTGGATAGTGCACCCGCACTCAAAGTCTATCCAGAAAAATGGGGCTCGCCAGTCAGCGGAAGTTCAAAGTTTGACCAGGGTGCGGCCAGCAATCTTGCCCTGGGTGATGGCCTCGGCGGCCTCCACCACCTGCTCCAGTCCAATCTCGGTCACCGCCTGCGCGAAGAAGCTGGCGGGCAGATCCCGGGCCAGTCGCTGCCAGGCCAGCTGGCGACGTGCCAGCGGGCACATCACCGAGTCGACCCCTTGCAACCGCACGTTGCGCAGGATGAAAGGCATCACGCTGGTGGGCAGATCGAAACCGCCCGCCAGACCGCAGGCCGCTACGGCGCCGCCGTAGTTCATCTGGGCCAGCAGCTTGGCCAGCACCTGACTGCCGACACTGTCGATCGCCCCGGCCCACAGCTGCTTCTCGAGCGGCTTGGCAGGCTCCAGCAGCTCGCTGCGCGGCACGATGCGGCTGGCACCGAGCGCGGTCAGCAGCTCGCCCTGCTCCTCGGGACGACCGGTCAGCGCCGCCACCTGATAACCCAGCGCGGACAGCAGTGCGACGGCAGTGGAGCCTACCCCGCCGGCGGCGCCGGTCACCAGGATCTCGCCGCTGTGCGGGGTCACTCCCGCCTCTTCCAGCGCCAGCACGCAGAGCATGGCGGTCAGGCCGGCGGTGCCGATGCACATGGCCTGGCGCTCATCCAGCCCGGCCGGCAGCGGCACCAGCCAGTCGGCCTTGACCCGCGCCTGTTCGGCCATGCCGCCCCAGTGCCCTTCCCCCACACCCCAGCCGGTCAACACTACCTTGTCGCCCGGCTGATAACGCTCGTCGGCAGACTCGAGCACGGTACCGGCGAAGTCGATGCCGGGCACCAGCGGCCACTGGCGCACTATCTTGCCCTTGCCGGTGATGGCCAGCCCGTCCTTGTAGTTGATGGAGCTGTAACTCACCGCCACCCGCACTTCGCCTTCCGGCAGCTGGCTCTCGCCCAGCCGGGTGAGGGTCGGTACCGTCTTGCCTTCTTGGTTTTCCAGTAACAGAGCCTTGAACATGGTTGCCTCTTTGATGAGTGTGAAAAGGATCAGCTGCTTTGCCGCTTCTGCAGCTGGAAGTCGAGGGTCAGCGCCGAGCCCATGACGGGTTCACCGGCCAGCTGACGCAAGATGAGATCGGCTGCCTCCTGCCCCATCCGCTGATAGGGGATGCGGACCGAGGTGAGGGCCGGGTAGCAGGCGCGCGCCACGTCCAGATCGTCGAAACCGGCGATGGCGAGCTTGCCCGGCACGTTCAGATGGCGACGCTGGCATTCGAACAGTACCCCGGCCGCCAGCTCGTCGTTGACGCAGACCAGCGCATCCAGCTCGGGCCAGCGCAGCAGGAACTCCCCCAGCATGGCCGCCCCGGTACTGAAGCTGGGTCGCTCCGAGGTGTTGATGATGGCGTCGGGGGAGAGGTAGTTGTCCAGCAGTGCCTTCTGCCAGCCCTGCATGCGCTGCTGCAGCATCCACTGCTCCTGGCGGGCGCAGAGAAAGCCGATGTTGCGGTAGCCGCGCTCGATGAGGTGGCGGGTCAGCTGATAGCCGGCATCGAAGTTGGAGACCCCGACGTTCATGTCGATGGGGCTGCGGGCCATGGCCCCCACCTCCACCACCGGCAGGCGAGCCGCCTTCAGCCGCTGGCGGATGGTCTCGCCGGGATCGCTGCCAAACAGCACCACGGCCGCCGGATTATGCTGCAGAAAGCTGGTCAGCAGGCTCTCCTCCTGCTGCTTAAGGTGCTGGGCATCCCCCAGCATGATCTGGTAACCCTCCCGGCGCAGGCTCTGCTGCAGTCCGGCAATTACCTCGCCGCAGCCGCAGTCGGTCAGGCTGGGCACGATCACCACTATGGTCTGGGAGGTGGCGGAAGCCAGCGCCCCCGCCGCCCGGTTGGGGATATAGCCGAGTTCGTCCACCGCCGCCTCGATGCGCTCGCGCATCTTGTCGGATACCAGCTCGGGGGTGCGCAGGGCGCGCGACACCGTCATGGCCCCCACGCCGGCCAGCTGGGCCACATCGTTGAGGGTCACCCGACCCGTGCTACGGCGTTTCTTCGCTTCTGACATCCTTTCCCTTCCTCGGCATACGGGTACTCACTTTAAGGCAAAAGTGGGGCACTGACTATTTGCTCAAACCGGATTTTACCCCCTTTGAGGCCGACAAGGGGCAGGATGAATCCCTTCTGTGAGAGAAATGATAGCGCTATCACAATTCGATGTTAGCGCTACCTGGTAGCGCTAACTTTCGCGATCAGGCTCACAGTTATCAGCTGGCAAGATCGCTAGATTGGCGCCATCTTATCCAGCCCGGACACTGCCATGCTGACCCAATTGCTGACCGAAGAGGTCATTTCCATCGAAGCGGGCGCCCGCGACTGGCGCCACGCCATCGAGCTGTCCACCGCCCCCCTGCTGGCCAACGGCACCATAGAACCCTCCTATGTGGCGGCGCTCTACCGCTCCCACGAGGAGCTCGGCCCCTACTACGTGCTGGGCCCGGGCCTGGCCATGCCTCACGCCCGCCCGGAAGACGGCGTCAACCGGCTGGGACTGGCGCTGACCGTGCTGAAGGAGGGGGTCAACTTCGGCTCCGAGGGCAACGACCCGGTCCGGCTGCTGGTCACCCTGGCCGCCAGCGACAGCAACTCCCACGTGGAGACCATCGCCCAGCTGGCCGAGCTGTTCATGAATGAAGAAGACGTGGCGGCCATCATGGCGGCCACCAGCAAAGACGACATCCTGCGCATCCTGGCGCGTTATTGAGTGGCGCCCTGCGCCCGACAGAGGAAGAGCACATGAAGATTCTGGTTGTATGCGGACACGGCCTGGGCACCAGCCTGATGATGGAGATGAGCATCAAGAGCATTCTCAAGGAGCTGGCCGTGACGGCCGAGGTGGATCACCGGGATCTCGCTTCCGCCGGCAGCGAGAGCGCCGAGATCTTTGTCGCCACCCGCGACATCGCCGAACAGCTGGTCAGCATGGGCGTCGACGGCCGGCTGGTGTCCTTGGACAACATGGTCGACAAGGCCGCCATGAAAGAAAAACTCGCCATCGCCCTGCGCGAGCTGGGCGCACTCTAACCCCTTTGCGACTGTCTGGGCGGCCCATGAGCCGCCACTTCCATCTGCTTGGAGCTGACCATGGAATTTTTCAATTTTCTGATGTTTGACGTGCTGTCGGAGCCAGCCGTGCTGGTTGGCCTGATCGCCCTCATCGGCCTGATCGCCCAGAAGAAACCGGTGACCGAGTGCATCAAGGGCACGGTCAAGACCATCATGGGCTTCGTCATCCTGGGGGCCGGCGCCACCCTGGTGGTGAACTCGCTGGGCGACTTCGCCACCATCTTCCAGCACGCCTTCGGCATCAAGGGGGTGGTGCCCAACAACGAGGCTATCGTCTCCATCGCCCAGCAGTCGTTCGGCAAGGAGATGGCGATGATCATGTTCTTCGCCATGCTGGTGAACATCCTGATCGCCCGGCTCACCCCGTGGAAGTTCATCTTCCTGACCGGTCACCACACCCTGTTCATGTCGATGATGGTGGCGGCCATCCTCTCCGCCGGCGGCATGAGCGGCATCCCGCTCATCGCGGTGGGCAGCCTGGTGGTCGGCGTGACCATGGTGCTGTTCCCGGCCCTCGCCCACCCCTACATGAAGCAGATCACCGGCTCAGACGACGTGGCGCTCGGCCACTTCTCCACCTGCTCCTACGTGCTGGCCGGCTGGATCGGCGCCAAGTTCGGCAACAAGGCCCACAGCAGCGAAGAGGTGCAGGTGCCCAAGAGCCTGCTGTTCCTGCGCGATACCCCGGTGGCCATCTCCTTCACCATGGGGATCATCTTCCTTATCACCTCTCTGTTTGCCGGTGCGGATTACGTATCGGAAGTCGCCAAGGGCAAGCACTGGTTCATGTTCTCCCTGATGCAGTCCATCACCTTCGCCGCCGGGGTCTACGTGATCCTGCAGGGGGTACGGATGGTCATCGCCGAAATCGTGCCGGCCTTCAAGGGGATCTCCGACAAGCTGGTACCCAACGCCAAGCCGGCGCTGGACTGCCCCATCGTCTTCCCCTATGCCCCCAATGCGGTGTTGATCGGCTTCCTGTCGAGCTTTGCCGCCGGGCTGGTGGGCATGGTGCTGCTCTACCTGCTGGGGCTCACCGTCATCATTCCGGGCGTCGTGCCACACTTCTTCGTCGGCGCGGCGGCCGGGGTGTTCGGCAATGCCACCGGCGGCCGTCGCGGCGCCATGCTCGGGGCCTTCGCCAATGGCCTGCTGATCACCTTCCTGCCGGTGTTCCTGCTGCCGGTGCTGGGGGATCTCGGCTTTGCCAACACCACCTTCAGCGATGCCGATTTCGGCGTGGTGGGGATCCTGCTTGGCCTGATCATGCGCTGAGCCGGTCTCTGAAATGCAAAACGGAGCGCGAAGCGCTCCGTTTTTTTATGCCCACCACTCCCGACTCAGTCGTTCTCCAGGCTGGCGAGGCAGTGAGACAGGGTGCGCGCCAGCGCTCCCTGGTTGCGCAGCACCACGGCGCGAGCCTGCTCGCCCATCTCCCGGCGCCGGCCCTCGTCGGCCAGCAGCGCGCTCACCTGCTCCCCCAGCTCGGCGGCATCGGCCACCACGGCCGCGCCACCCTGAGCCACCAGCTGGCGGGTGATGTCGCTGAAGTTGAAGTAGGCGGGGCCGCTCAGGCAGGGTTTGCCGAGCGCAGCAGGCTCCAGCAGGTTGTGGCCGCCCACCTTGACCAGGCTGCCGCCGACGAAGGCCACATCGGCCGCCGCCAGCATCAGCGGCAGCTCGCCCATGGTATCCCCCAGGTAGACCTTGTCGCGCTCGCCCACCGCACTGCCCGCCGTGCGCCGCACGCAGCCGTAGGGGGCGCACAGCGCTGCCACCCGCTCGAACCGCTCGGGGTGGCGCGGCACCAGAATGAGCAGCGCAGCGGGATGACGTTTGAGCAACAGATCAAAGGCGGCCAGCACCTGTTCGTCCTCTCCCTGATGGGTGCTGGCGGCAATCCAGACCGGCCGCTCCGCCCCCAGCAGCTGGCGCAGGGCACGACCTTTGGTCTGTACCTGCTCATCGAGCTGGATGTCGAACTTGATGGAGCCGGTCACCGCCAGCCGCTCGCGTCCCACTCCCAGCCGATGAAAGCGGTCCGCGTCGTCCTGGTGCTGGCAGAGCAGGTGGGTCAGCGGCCGGCTGAGAGCATCGAAGGCGCCCTGAAAACGGGCGTAACGCCGGCAGGATCGCTCCGAGAGGCGGGCATTGATGATGGTTACCGGCAGGTGACGCGCCTCGCAGGCCGCCAGCCAGTTTGGCCACAGTTCGGTTTCCATCACCCAGAGCGCGCGCGGTTTGATGGCCTTGAGGAACGCCGCCACCGCCCAGGGGTAATCGAGCGGCGCGTAGCGGTGCTCCACCAGATCCCCCAGCCTGGCAGCCTGTTCGGCGCCGGTGCGGGTGGTGGTGGTGAGCAGGATCGGCAAGAAGGGCCGCTCGGCCTTGAGGGCGCGGATAAAGGGGCTGATGGCCAGCGTCTCCCCCACGCTCACCGCATGGATCCAGAGCGGCGCCTCCTGCCCGGTGGCGGGCGTTAGCCCCAGGTGCTCGCTCCAGCGCTTGCCAAAACCGGGTTTGCCCCTCTTCGGCTTGTAGAGCGCCAGCAATGCCAGCGGCAACCCCAGGTGGATCAGCAGGTTGTAGAGCAGCCGATAGCCCATGCTAGTGCGGCTCCCCGCGCTTGCCCGGCTCGGCGACAAAACGGGGAGGTTCGCCGGGCGCCAGCGGCGGGGCCGGCGTCTCGCTGCACTCCAGCCGGCGGCCGGCCTCGATGACCTGCTCCGGCATCAGCTCGATCAGGCACTTGAGGTGACCGAACTTGCAGGTGCGCTTGAAGCAGGGGCGGCACTCTATGTCGGTGTGGACGATCTCGACCCGGTCCGCCAGCGGTGGGGTGTAGAGCGGAGAGGTGGAGCCATAGACCCCGATCAGCGGCCGGTTGAGAGCGGCGGCGACGTGCATCAGGCCGGAGTCGTTGGCGATCACCCGCCCGGCCAGCGCCATCAGGTCGATCGCCTCGTACAGGCTGGTCTTGCCCGCCAGCACGTGGCAGTTGGGGCGCGACAGCGGATTGATCCGGTCGCGGATGGTATTGGCCACCGCCGCGTCCTTGCCGGAGCCGAAGATCCACACCTGCCAGCCCTCGTCGAGGTGCTTTTGCGCCACCACGGCGTAGTGGCCCTCCGGCCAGCGCTTGGCCGGGCCGAACTCGGCCCCCGGGCAGAGCACCAGCACCGGGCGGGCGCGATCCAGCCCGAGTCGCGCCAGCGCCTTCTCCTGGTTGACGAGATCGACGTTGAGGGCCGGCTGGGGGATGGTCGGGATGTCGGCCCGGCTCTTCATCTGCGCCTTGGGATAGGCCAGTGCCAGGTAGGCCTCCACCATCAGCGGAAAGGCGGACTTGTTGCTGCGCATGTCGTTGAGCAGGCCGAAGCGATGCTCGCCTTTCCAGCCGGTGCGCACCGGGATGCGGGCAAACCAGGGGATCAGCGCCGACTTCATGGAGTTGGGCTGGATGATGGCCTGATCGTACTTTTCGGCCGCCAGCTGCTTGCCGAGCCGACGGCGGGCTCCCAGCTTGAAGTCGCCGTGACCGAGCGGCATCGGGATGGCCTTGTCCACCTCCGGCATCCGCTCCAGCAGGGCACCACACCAGGCGGGCGCCATCACGTGCAGCTCGCTGTCGGGGTGGTTGGCCTTGATCGCCTTGTAGAGGCTCTGGGACATCACCATGTCGCCGACCCAGGAGGGGCCGATCACCAATATTTTCATCTCGCACTTCTCCAGGGCCACGCCCTGCGGTTAATCGTTGCTGGCCGAGATTATGCCCGAAGAATGGCCCGAGAAATAACAGAAGATCCCGCTGCCATGCATCCTGGCGCCAAAAAACAACTCATTTGAAACCAACACTCATCCCGCCGCCGGAACCATGCTCCGCCTGCCGTTTTAGGCTAGAATGGGCGCCAATTTGAGCATGGCCCGCCAGTCGGGCGCCAACAAGAGCCTTTAATCCGTGAACAAACCGACTCTGGCGGCTGTCCTTATCGTCAAGAATGAAGCCGAAAACCTGCGCCCCTGCCTCGCCTCCCTCGACGGACTGGTCGACGAGATCGTCATCATGGACTCCGGCAGCCAGGACGAGACCCCGGCCATCGCCGCCGAATTCGGCGCCCGCTTCTTCGTCAACCCGGTGTGGCCGGGCTTCGGCCGCCAGCGCCGGCTCGCCCAGTCCCACGTGCAATCCGACTGGGTGCTGTGGCTGGATGCGGACGAGCGGCTCACCCCCGAGCTGAAAGCCGCCATCGCCGCCGTCATGGCCAACCCGGCCAGCGACACCATCTACTCGATCCCGCGCCTCTCCTGGGTGTTCGGCCGCTTCATCCGCCACAGCGGCTGGTACCCGGACCGGGTGCTGCGCCTCTATCCCAAGGATCTCACCAGCTACAACGAGGTGCTGGTGCACGAGAAGGTGGAGGTGCGCGCCAACATGAAGATCGTCAACCTGCACGGCGACCTGCTCCACTTCACCTATCGGGATCTGGAGCACTACCTGGTCAAATCCGCCGGCTATGCCCGCGCCTGGGCCGATCAGCGCACCGCCCGCGGCAAGAAGGGCTCCCTCGGCCAGGGGCTGGTGCACGCGCTGGGTTGCTTCCTCAAGATGTACCTGCTCAAGGCCGGCTTCCTCGACGGCAAGCAGGGGCTCCTGCTGGCCATACTGTCGGCCCACTCCACCTTTGTGAAGTACGCCGACCTCTGGATCCGCCAGCAGCCGCAGGCACCGGATCAGGCGAACAAGTAAGCCGCAGCACTCCCTCTCATACGAGACAGGGCCCTTGAAGGGCCCTGTCTGCATTTGCGCTATCCGCTATCACTGCTCGCTGCGCCAGAACGGCGGTGCCCAGCGGGCGATCGCCGCCGCCATGGTCTTGGGATCGAGCTGGCTCATGTCTTCCGGGTGATCGCTGTCTTCCGGCGGGCTGAACGCCAGGTGGCGCCCCTCGCTGTTGAGCGGACGCCAGCGCAGCGGCGTCGCCGAGCGGTGCGCCGGGAAGAAGCCGATGGTGGGCACATCCAGCGCCGCGGCGATGTGCAGCGGCCCGGTACTGCCCGCCACGAACAGGGCGGCGTTGGCCATCACCTGGCAGAACTTGGGCAGCCCCTCCTCGGAGCGGTAGATCCAGCCGTTGCCGCCGTGGGCCAGCAGCTCGGCCGCCAGCTGTTCGGCGATCTTCTCCTCCCCCGGCCCTGCAGTCAGGATGCACTGCAGCTCGGGACAGGCCTGGTTGAGCTTGATGATGAGGCGGGCGTACTGCTCGATGGAGAGGTTGTTGGCCGAGCCGCCGCTGCCGGCATGCACCATCAGCCAGGGGCGACCGGCATCGAGCCGCAGGCGGGCGGCAACCTGCTCGCGCACCTGTTGCAGGCTCTCGGCATCGAAGCTGAGGTAGGGGCCCTGCGGCTCCACCGCGCTCACCTGCTGGTCGGCAAGGAAACGGCGCACCAGATCCAGGTTGTATTCGTACTCCGGCTTCTGGGAGCGGGAGCGGCGCTGGATCAGGCGCTGGTTGTAGAGCACCTGGGCCAGCTTGGTGGCCGGCGCCAGCCGGTAGGGAATGTGCGCCTTCCACACCAGCATGGCGTTGCGGGAGTTGGAGAAGAGGCAGATGGAGGCATCGAAGGCGGCCGCCTTGATGCGTGCCTGCAAGGCACGTTGTTGTTCCTTGTCGGCCCGCGAACCCGGATCCAGAATGATCTCGTCAATCCAGGGGCAGAGGCGGGCCAGCGGCGCCGTGTAGGCGGGAACCAGGGCAGTCACATGACACTCCATGGAACGCTTGAGCATGGCAAAACTCGGCCAGGCCAGCATGAAGTCACCAATCTTGTCATTGCGGACTACCAGAATACGTTTCATAAAAAATCCCTTTGCTCCCTGTCACCAACGCAAGGAGGCTTGATGCGCGATGCGGTATTCTTGCCTGATGTATCGCTATTCTCAAGCGAAGACGCCCGTCGGTGCTGATTTGACGCGGCAAAGCCACCATCGGGGCGCCAAAACTCGCCCCATTGCGGTCGCGCCAATCCCCCAACAGACCCTATAATGCGACCAAATTTCCCGGTTGCAGGAATCAACAGCATGACCAACAAGGTAATCTATCCCGGCACCTTCGATCCCGTCACCAACGGCCACACCGACCTCATCGGCCGGGCCGCCAGACTGTTTGACCAGGTGGTGGTCGGGGTGGCCAACAGCCCGAGCAAGCGGCCGCTGTTCGATCTGGACGAGCGGGTTCAGCTGGCCCGCCAGGTAACCGCCCACCTGCCCAACGTCAAGGTGGTCGGCTTCTCCGGCCTGCTGGTGGACTTTGCCAAGGAGCAGCAGGCCAACGTGCTGATCCGCGGTCTGCGCGCCGTCTCCGACTTCGAATACGAGTTTCAGCTGGCCAACATGAACCGCCGCCTGATGCCGGAGCTGGAGAGCGTGTTCCTCACCCCGGCCGAGGAGAACTCCTTCATCTCCTCCACCCTGGTGAAGGAGGTCGCCCTGCACGGCGGCGACATTCGTCAATTCGTCGACCCCATAGTGGCGGCCGCCATCAAGGCCAAACAGACCAGATAACAACGAAACAGGCTACCCGAGGGTAGCCTGTTTGCTGTTGGCAGCTGCCTCAGCCCGCCAGACGCGGGCCCAGCAGCTGCTGGCCTGCCAGGGTCAGCTGATCGAGCCACTCGTAGCGGCGCCGGTACATGGCCCGCTTCTTGGAGGCGATCTCCTCCAGCGGTTTGCGCTGGGCGGGCTGCAGCCGCACGAAGTTGGCGTCCAGATCGGTGGCGCCGAACTCCTGCCACAGCTCGTCATAGTCCGCCTGCAGACAGGCCTTCTTCTTCTTGCTGTAGCGCCGGGCCTGATAGATGTGGGCCTTCATCCGCACCGCCGAGATATGCTCGGCCTGCATCGCCTCGGCCAGCTGCATCACCAGCATCACCACCAGCGACTTGGGCCGCACACCGTGGCCCTCCTTGGTCAGCGCACGCACCTTGTCCTGTGCCTGCTCGATGCAGGGCTCCGGGCCCTGTACCGAACCGATCACCACCGCCAGCTGGTTGGGGGTGCCGGCCAGCGAGAAGGCGCAGCTGTAGAGCCGCTTGCCCTGCGGGTCGACGATGGAGAGGGCCAGCTCAGCCTCGCGGCGGAAGGTGCCGTCGTGGCGCAGCACGATGCGGCAGCCGCTCTCGGGATAACGGCCAAGCTCGATGCCATCCCCCAGATAGAGCGGGTCGATCAGATCCGGGTAGCGAGCCAGCATCAGCCGATAGTGGTTTTCCAGCATCTCGGCCCGCTCGGTCGCGGTGGAGCCGGCGAAGCGATAGGGTCGCATCGGCTTGTCGAGCAGCTCGGGATAGTGGGCAGGCAGGGCCTTGAGCGGTTCGGCCTGGAACAGCTCGAACACCCGGCTCAGCTGTTGCCGATAGAGCAGGCTGCGCAGCACAAACTTGGCGCGATTGAAGGTCTTGCGGGCGCTGTCATCGGGATAGAGGAAGCGCGCCATTTTTTGGGCACAATAGTGCCCCTGCCGGGACAAATGGTCCCAGTCTATTGATTTAGCTGTCATTTTATTGTCTCAAACCGCCTGAACGGCCGAGATAGTAGTGACGGGCGAGCAAATATTCAACAGACTGGAAATACTCTCTTACAACTTGGCCGTTTCAGGCCGAAAAAACCGCAATTCAGCGCTGGCAGTGGGAGCAGAACACGGTCGTACGCTGCCCCAGCCGGATTTCGCTGAGCAGGGTGTGGCAGTGAAAACAGGGCTGGCCACCCCGCCCGTACACCTGCAGCTGCTGCACGAAATAACCCGGTTTGCCGTCCGCACTGGTGAAATCCTTGAGGGTGGTGCCCCCCTGCCGAATCGCCTCGGCCAGCACCCGCTTTATCTCCCCTACCAGGGTGCCCAGCCGCTCGGCGCTGATATTGCCCGCCGCCCGCTTGGGGTGAATGCCGGCGGCATAGAGCGCCTCGTTGGCGTAGATGTTGCCCACCCCGACCACCACCTGGTTGTCCATCAGGAAGGTCTTGATGGCGGTGCTGCGCCCCTTGGCGCGCTCACGCAGGTAATCGGCGTTGAAGGCGTCGGTGAGCGGCTCAGGCCCCAGCTTGGCCAGCAGCGCATGCGCCTCGGCCGGCTCGCGGGTCCACAGCAGGGCGCCGAAGCGGCGCGGATCGTTGAGCCGCAGCAGCTTGCCGTTCTCGAGCTCGATATCCACGTGATCGTGCTTCTCGGCCGGGGTGCCGATGTCCAGCACCCGCAGGCTGCCCGACATGCCCAGATGGAGGATGGCGGTACCGAAGTCGGTCTCCAGCAGCAGGTACTTGGCGCGGCGGCCGACCCGGTGGATGGTGAGGTCCACCAGCTCCTGGATCTCCCCCGGCACCGGCCAGCGCAGACGGCCGTCCCGCACCACCACCCTAGTGACCTTGATGCCGGTAAGCCAGGGCGATATGCCCTGGCGGCTGACTTCGACTTCCGGTAATTCAGGCATGGGATCCTCGTGCTGACGCTGAAAAATGGGTTAGGGAGCGGGACGCAGCAGGCTGCGATACTGCTCCTGGCTCAGGCTGAGCCAGGTCGAGGGGGGCAGCAGGGCGGCAAACTTGCCGTCATCCTGATAGAGCCCCACCTCGATGGGGTCGCTCTGGCCAGCGACCCAGATCTTGAGGGTAACCGGATTGCCGCGCACGGCTTCGCCGGGCGGCAGCAACCAGCCCTGCCAGGCCTCGATGTGCGCCGCCAGCTGGGCACTGCTGAGCCCCAGATCCGGCCCGCTGCGCCAGCCCTGTCCGATGCGCTCTATCTGCCAGCTCGGCCCCTGCCAGGTGAGCACCACGGCGCTCTCTGGCAACAGTGGACGCGCCCGCTTGGCGCTGTTTTCCTGCTGGGCGATCTCCAGCCGGTGCAACAGGGTGATCACGATCAGCACCACCACTATGATCACGTTGTTCCAGCCTCTGCGGCTCAATTTGAACATGACAAGCCTCCCTTCGAACCGGCAGTGTACTGAATTCCAGCCATAAAAAAACCCGGCACTAGGCCGGGTTTTTGGGAATGCAGCATCAAGCAATTACTTGATTTTGCCTTCCTTGTAGATCACATGCTGACGAACAACGGGATCAAACTTTTTGATTTCCATTTTTTCGGGCATGGTGCGCTTGTTTTTGGTAGTGGTATAGAAGTGACCAGTACCGGCGCTGGAGTTCAGGCGAATCTTCTCGCGAATACCTTTAGCCATGATCTAATTCCTTATACCTTAACACCGCTGGCGCGCAGTTCAGCCAGAACCACTTCAACGCCACGCTTGTCGATGATACGCATGCCTTTTGCGGATACGCGCAGGCTTACGAAGCGTTTTTCACTCTCAACCCAGAAACGGTGAGTGTGCAGGTTCGGCAGGAAACGACGCTTGGTAGCGTTGTTAGCGTGCGAACGGTTGTTACCAACTGCCGGGCGCTTGCCGGTTACTTGGCATACTCTAGACATGTCAGTCTCTCCAAATCTTACTTCATTGCTCGAGCAAATATCTGCCCCGCTGGCCTTCGATTGCGGGGCAAACAGAAGGCGGCATTTTATACAGCATCCGTGATCAAAGATCAACTAATACGGAGCCAGAGCACAGTCATAACCAACCGCGCTCGGCGAAAGAAACCGTGATGCCATCACCGATCACCAAGTGATCCAGCACTCTGATATCGATCAGGGCCAGGGCGGCCGTGATCCGATCCGTGATCTGGCGGTCGGCCCTACTGGGCTCGGCGACGCCGGACGGGTGATTATGCGCCAGAATCACGGCGGCTGCATTATGTTTGAGTGCGATCTGCACGATTTCTCTGGGCCAGACGCTCGCCGAGTCGAGGGTGCCGTAAAAAAGTTCAACGAATTGAATCACTCTGTGCTGATTGTCGAGCAGCAGCAGGGCAAACACCTCTCGCGGTCGATCCCGCAGCTGGGCCTGCAGATAGTCCCGGGTCAGCTGGGGCGAGGTGAGCGCATCCCCCCGTTGCAGCTGCTGCGCCAGATGGCGTTTACCCATCTCCAGCACCGCCTGCAGCTGGGCATATTTGGCCGGGCCCAGGCCATGCGCCTCGCAGAAGGCACGCCGGTCCGCCCCCAGCAGATTGCGCAGCGATCCGAACTGATTCAACAGGTTGCGGGAGAGATCGACCGCACTCAAGCCACTGACCCCGGTGCGCAGGAAGATCGCCAGCAGCTCGGCATCGGACAAGCCGCCCGGGCCGTGACGCAGCAGCTTCTCACGGGGTCGTTCATCCTCTGGCCACTCCTTGATGCTCATTTGTCTCTCCTTCGCGCTATTGAGAGAAAACATAGCAAAGAAATCACGGGAGCCCGGCCACAAGACCCCCATGTCAGCCTCTGTCGTCGACTGCTGCCTGTGGTATCTTAGCCGACCAGTCAGAGTGAGCCGGAAGAGAAACAGCAGATGAGATTGGCCGATAAACGCATCCTGTTGGGTGTCAGTGGCGGGATCGCCGCCTACAAGAGTGCCGAGCTGGTACGCCGCCTGAAAGATCAGGGCGCCGAGGTACGGGTGGTGATGACCCGCTCCGCCAAGGAGTTCATCACCCCGCTGACCCTGCAGGCCGTCTCCGGTCACCCGGTGGCCGACAGTCTGCTGGACCCGGCCGCCGAGGCGGGCATGGGCCACATCGAGCTGGCCAAATGGGCCGATCTGGTGCTGATCGCCCCCGCCAGCGCCAATCTGATGGCCCGCATGGCCGCCGGCATGGCCGACGAGCTGCTCACCACCCTCTGCCTGGCCACCCCGGCACCGGTGGCGCTGGCGCCGGCCATGAATCAGCAGATGTATCTCAACGCCGCCACTCAGGCCAACCTCAAGACCCTCGCCAGCCGCGGCATCCTGCTATGGGGGCCGGATTCCGGTAGCCAGGCATGCGGTGACGTGGGCCCGGGCCGGATGCTGGATCCCCTCGAGCTGGTTGAACGCTGCTGCCAGCAGCTCGCCGCCGAGCCGCTGCTGGCCGGCGTCAGGCTGCTGCTGACTGCCGGGCCGACCCGTGAAGCGCTCGATCCGGTGCGCTATATCAGCAACCACAGCTCAGGCAAGATGGGCTATGCCATCGCCCGCGCCGCCCGTGAAGCGGGTGCCGAGGTGACACTGGTGAGCGGCCCGGTGGCACTGGCCACCCCGGCCGGCGTCACCCGCGTCGACGTCGAGAGCGCCGAGCAGATGCACCAGGCGGTCATGAGCCGGGTCGGCGAGAGCGACCTCTTCATCGGCTGCGCCGCCGTCGCCGATTACCGCCCCGCCCAGGTGGCCGAGCAGAAGATCAAGAAGACCGGCGACAACGACCAGATGCAGCTGATCCTGGTCAAAAACCCCGACATCATCGCCGCCGTGGGGGCCTTGTCAGACAAACCCTTCACCGTCGGATTTGCCGCAGAAACCGTGGATGTGGAACAATACGCTCTCGACAAACTGCAGCGTAAGCGGCTGGACATGATCGCCGCCAACGACGTATCCCGTGCGGGCCAGGGCTTCAACGCCGATGACAACGCCCTGACCGTGTTCTGGCAAGGGGGTCAAGCACCCCTGCCACTGGCCGATAAGCTGACGCTGGCTCGTCATCTCATCGCCCTGATTGCAGACCACTACCGGCACTGAGCCAGTCAATCGACCACCTCCACTCCATTAAAAACGATTTATGACAACACAAATTGAACTGAAGATTCTGGATGCCCGCATCGGCACCGAGTACCCGCTGCCTGCCTACGCCACACCGGGCTCCGCCGGCATGGATCTGCGCGCCCTGCTGGATGCCCCGCTGACCCTGGCCCCGGGTGATACCACCCTGGTACCAACCGGGCTGGCCATCCACATTCAGGATCCGGGCCTGTGCGCCACCATCCTGCCCCGCTCCGGCCTCGGTCATAAGCACGGCATCGTGCTGGGCAACCTGGTCGGCCTCATCGATTCCGACTACCAGGGCCAGCTGATGGTCTCGGTGTGGAACCGTGGCAATGACAGCTTCACCATGCAGCCCGGCGAGCGCATCGCCCAGCTGGTGATCATGCCGGTAGTTCAGGCCAGCTTCCAACTGGTCGATGAGTTCAATCAGAGCGAACGGGGTGAAGGCGGTTTTGGTTCTTCTGGTCGCCAATAACAGACCACACCAGCCCGAGTGGCGGTGCCTAATAACAGAATCAGGCCATTGTTTTTTTAGGGGAATCCATGGCAAGCAGTAATCAGAAACAGAGTCGGCGCGATCAGATCCTGCAGGCGCTCGCCCACATGCTGGAGACCAGCCCAGGCCAGCGCATCACCACGGCCCGTCTGGCGGCCGAGGTGGGGGTCTCCGAGGCAGCCCTCTATCGACATTTTCCCAGCAAGGCGCGGATGTTCGAGGGGCTGATCGACTTTATCGAAGATTCCCTGCTGTCACGGGTCAACCTGATCATGGCCGAAGAGAAGGACACCATGAGCCGCTGTCACCACATACTGCAGCTGCTGCTGGTGTTCGCCGAGCGCAATCCCGGTATCACCCGCATCCTCAACGGCGACGCCCTGCTGGGCGAGCACGACCGGCTGCGGGATCGCATCAGCATCCTGTTTGACAAGCTGGAGACCCAGATCAAGCAGGTGCTGCGGGAAAAACGGCTGCGCGAAGGCCAGGGCTTCCAGCTCGACGAAACCATGCTGGCCAACCTGCTGCTGGCCTATACCGAGGGGCGGATCAGCCAGTTCGTGCGCTCCGAGTTCAAAATCAAACCCACCGCTGGCTTTGAAGATCAGTGGCAGTTTATCCGCAGCCAGCTGCTGCAGAGCTGAGCAGTACGCCCGGCGACAATGCATTCGCAATCAGCCGCGGCCACGCCGCTCCAGATGGATTGCAGTAAAGAGGGAGGCCTTGGCCTCCCTTGTTTTTTGTGGCACAAAAGAGGCGGTGAGCACCAGATGCGACCCGGACTGTCGCATGCCAATGTTAGATTCATGCGTCATAAACCTTTTATCGCCTGACAGGACACCCTATGGAACCCGAAATCATTACCGAAGCGCAGACCTGGCTGGTCAACAACCAAGGCCTGCTGATCGAGTATGCCGTCAACATCGCGGCCGCCCTGCTCACCCTGCTGGTCGGCTACATCGCCGCCAACCTCATCAGCGGCGCCGTGGTCAAGGTGATGCAGTCCCGCAAGCTGGACACCACTGTCACCCACTTCGTCGGCAGCATCCTCAAGTACGCCATCCTGGTGTTCGTGGTGATCGCCGCGTTGGGCCGGGTCGGGGTGCAGACCGCCTCCTTCGTCGCCATTATCGGTGCCGCCGGTCTGGCCATCGGTCTGGCGCTGCAGGGCTCGCTCTCCAACTTCGCCGCCGGCTTCCTGCTGATCATCTTCCGCCCCATCAAGGCAGGCGAGTTCATCGAGGTGGCAGGCACCAATGGCGTGGTGCAATCCGTTCAGCTGTTCACCACCACCCTCACCTCAGGTGACAACAAGATGGTGGTGGTGCCCAACTCCGCCATCCTCAACGGCACTATCGTCAACTACTCGCGCATGGATACCCGCCGCGTCGACATGACCTTCGGCATCGGCTACGGCTCGGATCTCCGCAAGGCCAAGCAGATCCTGGAGCGGCTGGTGAACGAAGAGCCGCGCATCCTCAAGGAGCCGGCCACCACCATCGCCGTCGCCGCGCTGGCCGACTCCTCGGTCAACATAGTCGTGCGCCCCTGGGTCAAGACCGGCGACTACTGGGGAGTCTGGTTCGACTTCCACGAGAAGGTGAAGCTCACCTTCGATGCCGAAGGCATCGAGATCCCCTTCCCGCAGATGGTCATGCACATGCAAAAGCCGCAGGCGTAAATGCGGTTTTGCAGCCACCCACAATGCCAGCCTTCGGGCTGGCATTGTCGTCTCTGGCCTCGACAGGGGTGAACACGGCCATAAAAAAAGCCGGCCACAATGGGCCGGACTTTGTTTTCAGCATTCCGGGGCGTCGGCTTACACCAGCCGACGTGCCACCCGGTTGAGCAGCGGTTGCACCAGCACATATCCCCCCAGCACGGCACCGATCACCGCCAGTACCCGCAGCGGCAAGGTAGGGGCTGCACTGGTCAGCACCAGGGTCAACAGGCCGATGAGGCCGGTGGCGATCAGGCTAAGGGCAAACAGGGACAACACAGCTTTCATAGCGATCTCCTCATTCCAGACAGTAGCCATCCCTGGGAGATCTCGTCCATGCGACACCCATGCTAGCCATCTTGGGCCACCGACAATTTGCGCCTGCGCATGAAATGAGCGAAAAGGCGCCTATCGAATACTCTTTTGGCTGCCATGCCAGGTTGCCACCCCGTCCACAGCATGCCTCGCCCTGAAAGCCCTTTCAACGGCGGCAAGCCCGACCAAGTATGCGCAAACGCAAGATCCGGCAGCCATGAGTGACTCATAATCGCAGCGTTTTGGTTGTAAACTCGGTCGATGGCAGACAATTGGTAAAGCTCTGTTACACGGGCCGCACCATGGGCTCGGTATAATGGGCCCGGTATAGTGCTCGAATAATAAGGTTTGGCGGGAGCCTTGCCTGCAAGGTTCATACACAACTTGGAAGACTGATAATCCTATGAAAAACATCAATCCAACCCAGACCCAGGCCTGGCAGGCACTGGAAGCCCACTTTGCAGCGAACAAAGAGACCCGGCTCAAGGATCTGTTCGCCCAGGATCCCCAGCGTTTCGACAAATTCTCCCTCACCTTCGGCGGCGACATCCTGGTCGATTACTCCAAGAACCTGATCACCGAGGAAACCCTCAAGTTGCTGGTTGATCTGGCCAAAGAGACCGATCTTCGCAGCGCGATCGATGCCATGTTCAATGGCGACAAGATCAACATGACCGAAGGCCGCTCCGTACTGCACGTGGCCCTGCGCAACCGCTCCGACCGCCCCATCGAGTGTGACGGCAAGGATGTGATGCCGGAAGTGAACGCCGTACTGGCCAAGATGAAAGGCTTCTGCGAGAAGATCATCAGCGGCGAATGGAAAGGCTACACCGGCAAGGCGATCCAGCACGTGGTCAACATCGGCATCGGTGGCTCCGATCTGGGCCCCGTGATGATCACCGAGGCGCTGCGTCCCTACAAAAACCACCTGCAGATGCACTTCGTCTCCAACGTCGATGGCACCCACATCGCCGAGACCCTGAAGAAGATCGATCCGGAAACCACCCTGTTCCTGGTGGCCTCCAAGACCTTCACTACCCAGGAGACCATGACCAACGCCCTGACCGCCCGCGACTGGTTCATCAAGATCGCCGGTGACAAGGCCCACGTTGCCAAGCACTTCGCTGCGCTCTCCACCAACGGCAAGGCCGTGGCCGAGTTCGGCATCGACACCAACAACATGTTCGAGTTCTGGGACTGGGTTGGCGGCCGCTACTCCTCCTGGTCTGCCATCGGCATGCCCATCGCCCTGTCCGTCGGTTTCGAGAACTTCGAAGCCCTGCTGCAAGGCGCCTTCGAGATGGACATGCACTTTGCCACTGCCTCCTATGAGCAGAACGTGCCGGTGCTGCTGGCGCTGATCGGCCTGTGGTACAACAACTTCCATGGTGCCGAGTCCGAAGCCATTCTGCCGTACGATCAGTACATGCACCGCTTCCCTGCCTACTTCCAGCAGGGCAACATGGAGTCCAACGGCAAGTACGTGGATCGCAACGGCAAGCCGGTTGACTACCAGACTGGCCCCATTATCTGGGGTGAGCCGGGTACCAATGGCCAGC
This sequence comes from Aeromonas sp. S8(2024), assembly GCF_041403085.1. NCBI lineage: Bacteria > Pseudomonadati > Pseudomonadota > Gammaproteobacteria > Aeromonadales > Aeromonadaceae > Aeromonas > Aeromonas sp. S8(2024). The sequence goes on from NZ_JBGLRF010000016.1 coordinate 38,877, forward strand.
ACGCCTTCTACCAGCTGATCCATCAGGGCACCAAGCTGATCCCCTGTGACTTCCTGGCACCGGCCATCAGCCACAATCCGATCGGTGACCACCACCCGAAACTGCTGGCCAACTTCTTCGCCCAGACCGAGGCGCTGGCCTTCGGCAAGAGCAAGGAAGAGGTTGAAGCCGAGTTCCTGGCGGCTGGCAAAACCCTGGAGCAGGTCAAGGATCTGGTGCCGTTCAAGGTGTTCGAAGGCAACCGCCCGACCAACTCCATCCTGTTCAAGAGCCTGACCCCGAAAACCCTGGGTGCCCTGATCGCCATGTACGAGCACAAGATTTTCGTACAGGGCGCAATCTGGAACATCTTCTCCTTCGACCAGTGGGGCGTGGAGCTGGGCAAACAGCTGGCCAACAAGATCCTGCCTGAGCTGGGCAACAACGAGGCTGTCACCAGCCACGACTGCTCCACCAACGGTCTGATCAACACCTGGAAAGCGTGGAAAGCCTGATTTAGCCGGCCTTTCTGAATGCAAAAGCCCCGCTCGATGAGCGGGGCTTTTTTGTGGCCGGGTTTTCTGGCGGGCCGGTCGGGTGTCCAGCCCGACCGGCGACGGGGATCGTCATCCCCGCCCCTTCATCATCCTGCCCGATGCCGGCTTAACCGCCGACGGCGATGCGTTTCATGTCCTTCATGTAACCGCGCAGTACCTGACCGATCGCTTCGATGGGGTGGTTGCGAGTGGCCTCGTTGGCCGCCAGCAGTGCCAGGTTGTCGACGCTCTGCCCTTCCGCCTTGCTGGCACCCAGGTCGCCCGCTTTCAAGGTCGGCATGAAGTGCTCGCGCAGCAAGGGCACGGCGGCGTTGGCGAACAGGTAGTTACCGTACTCGGCGGTGTCGGAGATGACCACGTTCATCTCGTACAGACGCTTGCGGGCAACTGTGTTGGCGATCAGCGGCAGCTCGTGCAGGGATTCGTAGTAGGCAGACTCCTCGTAGATACCGGAAGCCACCATGGTCTCGAACGCCAGCTCGACACCCGCCTTGACCATGGCCACCATCACCACGCCATTGTCGAAGTACTCCTGCTCGGCAATCTTGCCTGCAAAGGCCGGGGCGTTTTCGAAGGCGGACTTGCCGGTCTCTTCGCGCCAGCCGAACAGCTTGGCGTCGTCTTCGGCCCAGTCGGCCATCATGCCGCGGGAGAACTCGCCGGCGATGATGTCGTCCATGTGCTTCTCGAACAGCGGACGCATCAGGGTCTTGAGCTGCTCGGAGAGCTCAAAGGCGCGCAGCTTGGCCGGGTTGGACAGACGGTCCATCATCAGGCTGATGCCGCCCTGCTTGAGGGCTTCGGTAATGGTCTCCCAGCCGAACTGGATCAGCTTGCCGGCGTAGGCCGGGTCTGTGCCCTCGGCAACCAGCTTGTCGTAGCAGAGCAGGGAACCGGCCTGCAGCATGCCGCAGAGGATGGTCTGCTCGCCCATCAGGTCGGATTTCACTTCCGCCACGAAGGAGGATTCCAGCACGCCCGCACGGTCACCGCCGGTGGCAGAGGCCCACGCCTTGGCGATGGCCATGCCTTCACCCTTGGGATCGTTCTCCGGGTGAACGGCGATCAGGGTCGGTACGCCGAAACCGCGCTTGTACTCTTCACGCACTTCGGTACCCGGGCACTTGGGCGCCACCATCACGACCGTGATGTCGGAGCGGATCTGCTGACCCTCTTCCACCACGTTGAAGCCGTGGGAGTAGCCCAGTGCGGCGCCCTGCTTCATCAGCGGCATCACGGTTTTGACGACGTCGGAGTGTTGCTTGTCCGGAGTCAGGTTCAGTACCAGATCGGCGGTCGGGATCAGCTCTTCATAGGTGCCAACCGCGAAGCCGTTGTCGGTGGCCTTCTGCCAGGAGGCACGCTTCTCGGTGATGGCGGCCTTGCGCAGGGCATAGGAGATATCCAGCCCGGAGTCGCGCATGTTCAGGCCCTGGTTCAGACCCTGGGCACCACAGCCCACAATCACCACCTTCTTGCCCTTCAGCACGTTGCAGCCGTCCGCGAACTCTTCGCGCTGCATGAAACGACACTTGCCCAACTGGGCCAACTGCTGACGCAGGTTCAAGGTGTTGAAATAGTTAGCCATGGTGATTGCTCCGTTCGATTGATTCCATGCCGGATGGCGGCGTTGTCGAAACCACTATAGCGCGGGACACTTATTGCCTGAACTGATATATTCGAAACAGTACGTTGCAATAATTGAAACGTTAACCCTTCATGATCACATGGCGGGGCTAACTATCCACAGCTGGATATCGGGCAGACATCCAGCGCCAGGAGCTGAAAGATGGACCTTCGCAATCTCGAACTGTTTCTCCACCTCGCCGACTCCCTCCACTTCGGCAAGAGCGCCGACGCCATGGCGGTCAGTCCCTCCACCCTGAGCCGCGCCATCCAGCGGCTGGAGCAGGAGACCGGCTGCGTGCTGTTCGAACGGGACAACCGCTCGGTGCGGCTCACTGTGGCGGGCGAGAAGCTGCGCGAGTTTGGTGGAGAGCTGCTGCAGGAGTGGCGCCAGCTCAAGCAGGAGCTCAAGCGCAGCGACGAACCGCTACAGGGCCGACTGCGGGTGTTCTGCTCGGTCACCGCCAGCTATTTTCTGCTGCCCGAGGTGCTGGAACGCTTTCGCCGCCGCTATCCCCAGCTGGAGATCAAGCTGGAGACCGGCGACCCGGCGCTGGCGGTGGACAAGATCCTGGCCGACGAGGCCGATCTCGCCATCGCCGCCCGCCCGGATGCCCTCTCGTCCAAGCTGGAGTTTGCCAGCCTGCAGCAGGTGCCGCTGGTGTTCATCGCCCCTCGCACCGCACCGCAGCAGAGCCAGTGGTTCTGCCAGGGGGAGCCTGACTGGGAACAACTGCCGCTGATCCTCTCGGAGCAGGGGCTGGCCCGCAAACGCTGCGATCAGTGGCTACGCAACAAGGGGATCGCCCCCAACATCTATGCGGAGGTGGCGGGCAACGAGGGGATTGTCGCCATGGTGGCACTCGGCTTCGGCGTGGGACTGGTGCCGGCGGCGGTGATCGACCACAGCCCCATGGGTGAGAAGGTACGCATCGTCGAGCCCAAGCCGGCGCTCAAACCATTCGATGTCGGCATCGCGGTGCTCAAGAAGCGGCTGGAGGAGCCGCTGATCCGCGCCTTCTGGGATACGGCGCGGGGACAGGGATCACTGCGCTGACAAGGCGGGCAACACTGGTGCATAGATGAGCGAGGGATCCTGCATCATGGCGCGGCTGCCGGTCGGCAGATCCGGATTGCTCAGCTCCAGCATCACCCGCCGATCGAGCTGCAGCCGCCGGATGGTGCTGCCAAAACCCGCCTCGAATATCCGCTCATAGTCACCGGACTCACGGGCTCGCTGCAGACCCAGCTCGATGCGCTTGGCCAGTTCCGGATACCTGGGTGAGACGAAAAACAGCAGCGCCAGCGGATAGCGAAACACCAGGTGGGGTTCGATGGCCAGATCCGGATGCTGTGTGAGCTCATCCTCGATCTCGATGACCGAGCGCAGGAAGCAATCGAAGCGCCGTTTGCGCAGCATGTTGAACAGGGCCTCATAGAGACCGCCAACCACCACGTCGAGGCCGTTCTCCTTGAGCAGACGGGTATCAGGCCAGGATCTGTGCTGGCCGATGCGAAGCCCGGCCTGCTGCCAGTCGGCCAGCGATCGTATGTTGGCGAACCGCCCCTCGTCCCCTTGCCGAATGAGGCACACCCGCCAGCCCAGCAACCCTTTTGCCAGCGGAACATGGATGGCCAGCAGGGTACGCTCGCGCTCCTCGTCGGGGGCAAACACCCCGATCTGCACCAGCTCGCCGCTTTGCAACTCCTTGACCGCCCGTCCCTGCTCCATCGGCGGGCTGGCAATCAGCCGATAGGGACCGTATTCGGGCACGGTCAGATCGAGCGAGAGTCGCAGCAGACCAGCCACGGCGGGATTGGGGTGATCAAGCAGCAGATTCCAGGCCCTGATGGGAGTCTCGGCCGCCTGCACGCTGCCAGCCAGCAGAATGACGCACCACAGCCAGCTCCTGATCATTGCACTCCTCCCCTTGTCACTTCCTCACTATAACCTCTCCTCCTCTACCGCCGGGCGCATGGCAGCACGGATATGTGAGCGACTCGATGTCAAATATGACAGTAGCTACGGCAAAGGGCAGATCAGAGACTAGACTGAACGTTCAACCTGAATGGAAGAGGGAGTCCCGCCATGATGTCCAATCTGATCGAAATCAACAGCTCGCTGCTGTTCGACGAGTACCTGCAAAGCCTGGGGGTACCCTCAACCTTGCTGGATCAGGAACAGGACATCTATCTGCAGGAGCACCACCTGGCAGCGGTACGCCAGATCCAGGGTGAACTGAGGTTTTACCTCCGCGCCAACGCCCTCACCAAGCAGTGATCCGCAGCCGGTCACAGAACCGGCGCTGAATGCATATTACACTGGCACCATCCGCCACCCACGGGAGTGCCCATGAAACCAAGCGGCCTGGATCGGCTCTTCAAACCCCAGTCAATCGCCGTCATCGGCGCCTCGACCGACCCGCAGAAGGCCGGTCACGTGGTCATAAGGCACCTGCTCGCCGGCCAGTTCAAGGGCCCCATCCTGCCGGTCAGCCCGCATAGCAAGGCCATTGCCGGCGTGCTGGCCTATCCTGACATCGACAGCCTCCCCCTTGCCCCGGACCTCGCCATCGTCTGTACCCGGCGGGAACGGGTACTGACCCTCATCGAGGCGCTCGGCAAGCGTGGAGCGGGTGCCGCCATCATACTGGCGGCCGATTTCACCCCACCTGAGCGCGAACAACTACAGCGACTGAGCCGGCAATACGACATCCGCCTGCTCGGCCCCAACAGCATGGGGATGTTGTTGCCGGGTCAGGGCATCAATGCCAGCTTCTCACCGATTGCCGCCAAGCCCGGTCAGGTCGCCTTTCTCTCCCAGTCGGCCGCCGTCAGCACCACCATTCTGGATTGGGCCAAACAGCATGAGCTCGGCTTCTCGGCCTTCATCTCCCTTGGCGATCACTGCGACATCAACTTCGGCCAGCTGCTGGATCAGCTCTCCCGCGACAGCGTGACCCGCGCCATCCTGCTCTACATGGACAAGCTGCAGGATGCCCGCCATTTTCTCTCGGCCGCCCGTGCCGCCGCGCGCAACAAGCCCATCCTGGTGCTCAAGAGCGGCCGCCATGAACCGGACAACGGGCTCGACAACGTCTATGACGCCGCCATCCGTCGCGCCGGCATGCTGCGGGTACGGGATACCCACGAACTGTTTGCCGCCGTCGAGACCCTGAGTCACTCCCTGACCCTCAAGGGGGAGCGGCTCGCCATCATCTCCAACGGCCGTGGCTTGGCCAACATGGCGATCGACAAGTTGCTGGAGCGTGGCGGCAAGCTGGCGATGCCACCCCGCGACATCGGCAGCGATGCCGACATCAATGACTATCAGCAGACTCTCGACGACCTGCTGCAAGGGGACGAGGCTGACGCCATCCTGCTCATCCATGCCCCTTCGCTCACCGCTCGCGGTGCCGCACTGGCCCGCAGCCTGATCGACTACGTCAAGCAGCATCCCAGGGCCAGACGCTTCAATATCCTGACCAACTGGGCGGGGGAATATTCAGCCCAGGAGGGGCGCAGGCTGTTCAGCGAGGCAGGATTCCCCACCTACCGCACCCCGGAGAGCGCGGTCACCGCCTTCATGCACATGGTGGAGTATCGCCGTAACCAGAAGCAACTGATGGAAACCCCTGCATCGCTGCAAGGTGACAGGCTCAACGTTGACCAGTGCCAACTGCTGATCCGGCAGGCGCTGGAACGCAAACAGCTCACCCTCGACACCCATCTGGCACACCCCATTTTGCAGGCAGCTGGGCTCTCCACCCTGCCGACCTGGATCGTCTCCGATGCCATTGAGGCCACCCTGACTGCGGAGCAGATCGGCTATCCGGTCGCGGTCAAGCTGCGCTCGCCAGACATACTCCACAAGTCGGCCGTGCACGGCGTCATGCTCAACCTGCGCACCTCGGCCGAAGTCGCCCAGGCTGCGGACGCCATTCTGGATCGAGTCAGGCAGCACGACCCCGGTGCCCGCATCGAAGGCCTGCTGGTACAGCGGATGGCACGGCGCAGCGGTGGCCTGGAGCTGCGGATCCGGCTGCAACAAGACCCGGTGTTCGGCCCCGTCATCCTGCTCGGGGAATCAGGTGCCGAGCCGCAGGAGATGATGGCTGCCCTGCCGCCACTCAACCAGGCGCTGGCACGCTACCAGATCATAGGGGCGCTCAAGAGTCGCAAGATCCGCGAACAAGCCAGTCCGGAACGACTCGATATCGATGCCCTCGGCCAGGTGCTGTGCCAGCTGTCGGAGCTGCTGCTCGCCTTCCCCGAGATCCAGCAGCTGGATCTGCACCCGCTGCAGGCCTGCGGCGCCGAGATGGTGGTGCTGGACGCCAGCCTGACCCTGCAACCCCATGAAGAAGGCAGCTGCAGGCTGGCTATCCGTCCCTATCCCACCGAGCTGGAAGAGGGGGCCTGGCTCAAGGATCAGAGCCATGTGCTGCTGCGCCCCATCCGACCGGAGGATGAACCTGCCCACAAGCAATTTGTCCTCAAGGTATCGGATGAAGACAGGTACAAACGCTTCTTCGCCGATGTGGGGGAGCTGGGGCACGAAGAGCTGGCCCGCATGACCCAGATCGATTACGACCGGGAGATGGCCTTTGTCGCCGTGGGACAGGATGGGGAACTAAAAGATCAGATTTTAGGGGTGGTTCGCGCCATTTCGACGCCGGACCTGAGCGATGCCGAGTTTGCCATTCTGGTACGGTCCGACCTGAAAGGGTTGGGGCTTGGCAAACTGATGATGGAGAAGATTGTGCGTTATGCCAGGGAGCGCGGCATTGGCCAGCTGTCGGGCATGACCATGCCCAGCAACCGCGGCATGATCAACCTGGCCAAACGGCTTGGCTTCAAGATCGATATCCAGCTGGAAGATGGGGTAGTCAACATGGAGCTGCCCTGTGCGGAGCGAGCAGAGGGGGAATAGCACGGGAAACTGTGCAGAAATGGCTGAATTTCAGGCAATAAAAAAGCCCGCTCAAATGAGCGGGCTTCTTCAATTGGGTGCCTGGCAGTGTCCTACTCTCGCATGGCGAATGCCACACTACCATCGGCGCTACAGCG
>NZ_JBGLRF010000017.1:0-41075 GCF_041403085.1 Aeromonas sp. S8(2024)
ATTGCTTGATTCAAATTGTTAAAGAGCGACGCAGCTTTTTGCTGCTGCGGGAGTGGCATTCTACTCAACCGCTTTCTCGAGTCAAGCCTTATTTTCAAAGGCTTTTCGAGGTTACCGACCTGGTTGTTTGCGTTGCCGCTTGCCGTGTCGATGGAGGCGCATTATAGGGAGTGAATTCGTTCTGGCAAGAGGATTATTGCAAAAAGATGGCTTTCATCGCTCAACCGCTCACAAAGCCACCAAAAAGCATCTTAATCCAGCGAAATCAGCCTGCGACAGGCGCAGCAACGGCAAAATCATGCAGGTTGTCGTAGATGGCATCGGCCAGCTCAATCCCCGCATCAGTAATCGGCTTGCCCGTTCTGACCATGACCTTGTGACCGACCTTGGCATTGATGGCGGCTTTCAGGTCAGAAGGTTTGTCACCCACCATATAAGAGCGGCTCATATCGATACCGAGCTCCCGCTGGGCAAGCAGCAGCATACCCGGTTCGGGTTTGCGACAGTCGCAGGGAGCACCGTGGTCCGGATGATGGGGGCAGAAATAGATGCCATCGAGATCCACATCGCGATCGGCAAGGGACCAATCCATCCACTCGGTCAGGTTCATGAAGTCATCTTCAGTGAAGTAACCACGGGCAATGCCGGATTGGTTGGTCACCACGACCAGCAAATAGCCCTTTTTCTTCAGCAATTGCATGGCCTCAATCACCCCGGGCAGAAAATGGAAGTCATCAACCTGGCTGACATAACCCGTGTCCTTGTTGATGACACCATCGCGATCCAGAAAAATGGCGGGTTTACTCACAGCAGCTACCTCTATAGATGATTTCGCAAAAGTATCTCACAGGCCATTTAAAGCCCCAAAAGTAAAAGGGGTGGCCGAAGCCACCCCTTTCATGTGTGCATATAAAGTATCGATTAAGCGATAACTTTAGCTACAACACCAGCACCTACGGTACGACCACCTTCACGGATGGCGAAACGCAGGCCGTCGTCCATCGCGATCGGCGCAATCAGGGTAACAACCATCTTGATGTTGTCGCCCGGCATTACCATCTCTACGCCTTCCGGCAGTTCGATGGTACCGGTCACGTCGGTAGTACGGAAGTAGAACTGCGGACGGTAGCCTTTGAAGAACGGGGTGTGACGACCACCTTCTTCTTTGGACAGCACGTACACTTCAGATTCGAACTTGGTGTGCGGCTTGATGGTGCCCGGCTTGGCCAGTACCTGACCACGCTCTACGTCTTCACGCTTCACGCCACGCAGCAGCGCGCCAACGTTCTCACCTGCACGACCTTCGTCCAGCAGTTTGCGGAACATTTCAACGCCGGTACAGGTGGTCTTGGTGGTATCTTTGATACCAACGATTTCCACTTCTTCACCAACTTTAACGATACCGCGCTCTACACGACCGGTTACTACGGTACCACGGCCTGCGATGGAGAATACGTCTTCGATCGGCATCAGGAACGGCTGGTCAATTGCGCGCTCCGGCTCCGGAATGTAGGTGTCCAGGTGGCCAGCCAGTTCCAGGATCTTCTCTTCCCACTGAGCTTCGCCTTCCAGCGCTTTCAGTGCGGAACCACGTACTACCGGCAGGTCATCACCCGGGAAGTCGTACTCGGACAGCAGTTCGCGAACTTCCATCTCGACCAGTTCCAGCAGCTCTTCGTCATCTACCATGTCGCACTTGTTCATGAACACGATGATGTACGGAACGCCTACCTGACGACCCAGCAGGATGTGCTCACGAGTCTGCGGCATCGGGCCGTCAGTCGCTGCTACTACCAGGATCGCGCCGTCCATCTGGGCAGCACCGGTGATCATGTTTTTAACGTAGTCGGCGTGACCCGGGCAGTCTACGTGGGCGTAGTGACGGGTAGCGGTGTCGTATTCTACGTGGGAGGTGTTGATGGTGATACCACGCTCACGCTCTTCCGGCGCCTTGTCGATCTGGTCGAAGGCGAAAGCTTTACCACCGAAGTGCTTGGCCAGCACGTTGGTGATGGCGGCGGTCAGGGTGGTTTTACCGTGGTCAACGTGGCCGATGGTGCCGACGTTTACGTGCGGTTTATTACGCTCAAATTTTTCTTTAGACACGACGTAGTCCTTCTAGGTTAAACCCGCCTACCGTCGTAGGCGGGGAATCTTAAATTACTTGGATTTGCGCTCTTCGATCACGGCCTGGGCGACGTTGGTCGGGGCATCGTGATACTTGGCGAATTCCATGGCGTAGGAAGCACGACCCTGGGTAGCAGAACGCAGGGAGGTAGCGTAACCGAACATTTCGGCCAGCGGCACCAGAGCACGTACGATCTTGCCGGACGGGCCATCTTCCATGCCTTCGATCAGGCCGCGACGACGGTTCAGGTCACCGATAACGTCGCCCATGTAGTCTTCCGGAGTCTCGACTTCGACCTTCATGATCGGCTCGAGCAGTACCGGGTTGGCCTTCATGAAGCCAGCCTTGAACGCCAGAGAAGCAGCGATCTTGAACGCCAGTTCGGAAGAGTCGACATCGTGGTAAGAACCGAAGTGCAGACGCACGCCCAGATCCATTACCGGATAGCCTGCCAGCGGGCCGGACTTCAGCTGCTCGCGGATACCCTTGTCAACACCCGGGATGAATTCGCCCGGAATGACGCCACCCTTGATGTCATTGACGAACTCGTAGGCTTTGCCTTCTTCCAGCGGGTACATGTCGATAACGACGTGACCGTACTGACCACGACCACCGGACTGCTTGGCGTGCTTACCTTCGATATCCTTGACGGTGTTACGAATGGTTTCACGGTAGGCAACCTGCGGCTTACCTACGTTCGCTTCTACCTTGAACTCGCGACGCATACGGTCAACGATGATGTCCAGGTGCAGCTCACCCATACCGGCGATGATGGTTTGACCAGACTCTTCGTCGGTCCATACGCGGAAGGACGGATCTTCCTGAGCCAGACGGCCCAGAGCCAGACCCATCTTCTCCTGGTCGGCCTTGGATTTCGGCTCAACGGCGATGGAGATTACCGGCTCCGGGAATTCCATACGCTCCAGGATGATCGGTGCGTTCTCGTCACACAGGGTATCACCGGTGGTGACGTCCTTCAGGCCGATGGCAGCAGCGATGTCGCCTGCGCGAACTTCTTTGATCTCTTCACGCTTGTTGGCGTGCATCTGAACGATACGGCCAAAACGCTCGCGCTTCTCTTTAACGGAGTTCAGCACGGAGTCACCGGAGTTAACCACACCTGAGTAAACGCGGAAGAAGGTCAGGTTGCCCACGAACGGGTCGGTAGCAATCTTGAACGCCAGAGCAGAGAACGGCTCGTCATCGGAAGCGTGACGCTCGTCTTTGGTCTCGCCATCCAGCTTCAGACCGTCGATCGCAGCAACGTCGGTCGGCGCTGGCAGATACTCGATCACGGCATCCAGCATGGCCTGTACGCCCTTGTTCTTGAACGCGGAGCCACAGGTAACCAGGATGATTTCGTTGTTCAGAACGCGCTGACGAAGAGCTTTCTTGATCTCTTCCTCGGTCAGTTCTTCACCACCCAGGTATTTTTCCATCAGGTCTTCAGACGCTTCAGCAGCGGCTTCAACCAGGTTCATGCGCATTTCTTGCGCCTGTTCCAGCAGCTCGGCCGGCACGTCTTCGTAATCGAAGGAAACGCCCTGGTCAGCTTCGCTCCAGTTGATGGCTTTCATCTTGACCAGATCGATAACGCCCTTGAAGTTCTCTTCTGAACCGATGTTCAGTTGCAGCGGAACCGGGTTACCTTTCAGACGGGTCTTGATGTGCTCAACGCAGCGCAGGAAGTTGGCACCGGTACGGTCCATCTTGTTGACGAACGCGATACGGGGAACCTTGTACTTGTTAGCCTGACGCCATACGGTCTCAGACTGGGGCTGTACGCCACCTACGGCACAGTACACCATCACGGCGCCATCCAGAACACGCATGGAGCGCTCTACTTCGATAGTAAAGTCAACGTGGCCCGGGGTATCGATGATGTTGATACGGTGCGGTTGGAACTGTTTACCCATACCGGACCAGAAAGCGGTGGTCGCGGCGGAGGTGATGGTGATACCACGCTCTTGTTCCTGTTCCATCCAGTCCATGGTGGCAGCGCCATCGTGAACTTCACCGATCTTGTGACTTACACCGGTGTAAAACAGAACGCGCTCGGTAGTAGTAGTCTTACCGGCGTCGATGTGAGCGGAGATACCGATATTACGATAACGCTCAATGGGGGTTGTACGAGCCATTGTCATCCTCTTACTAGGGCACTTGTCCCCAGATAATTGAAGGTGCGCAGAGCCAAAAGACCCTGCGCAAGCGGATTACCAGCGGAAGTGAGCGAAGGCCTTGTTCGCTTCAGCCATACGGTGAACGTCTTCACGTTTCTTGACAGACGAACCCTTATTGTCAGCGGCATCCAGCAGCTCGCCAGCCAAACGCTGAGCCATTGATTTTTCACCACGTTTACGAGCGGCATCAACCAACCAGCGCATTGCCAGGGCATTGCGACGAACCGGACGAACTTCTACCGGTACCTGATAGGTTGCACCACCGACACGACGAGATTTAACCTCGACGGCCGGACGAATGTTGTCCAGGGCTTCTTCGAATACGGCCAGGTGCTCTTTGCCAGTCTTGGTGGCAATGATGTCCAGCGCGCCATATACGATGGCTTCGGAAACAGATTTCTTACCGTCAACCATTACTACGTTGACGAATTTAGCCAGCAGCTCTGATCCGAACTTGGGATCCGGCAGGATTTTACGCTGACCAACAACACGACGTCTTGGCATTTCAAATTCTCCGTAACTTCAGGGGTTACCCAAAACTAGAAAGTTATCTAACTAGAAACGAATTAACGTTTGGCCTTACTTAACGGAGAACCATTAAGCTTTCGGACGCTTCACGCCGTACTTGGAGCGAGCCTGCTTACGGTCTTTAACACCGGCACAGTCCAACGCACCACGAACGGTGTGGTAACGAACACCTGGCAAGTCTTTTACACGACCGCCACGGATCAGAACAACAGAGTGCTCTTGCAGGTTGTGACCTTCACCACCGATGTAGGAGGTGACTTCGAAGCCGTTGGTCAGACGTACACGGCACACTTTACGCAGTGCAGAGTTAGGCTTCTTCGGGGTGGTGGTGTATACACGAGTGCACACGCCACGCTTCTGAGGGCACGCTTCCAGCGCCGGCACGTTGCTTTTCACAACGAGCTTGATGCGTGGCTTGCGAACCAACTGGTTAATAGTTGCCATCAAAAGGCTCCTGATAATGACTTCATAAACATGTGAAAAATCCTCCCCGCAGATACGGGGACGCGAAATTTTATGCCCTGTTGTCAAGGGAGTCAAGATTTATACAATCCGTGTCGGGAAAGGCACGGCAGAATGTGTGTAAAGGCACGGTAAGTTACTGAAATTATTTTATAAAAACAGTTTCTAGCCACCCCAGGTCTGCGGCGAGCCTTTTTCGGCGATCAGCGCGACCAGGCCGGCCATCTCCAGATCCATCCCGATCCGTGACTGCAACCCCCTCGCCTGCAGGTCCTCCCGCATCACATAGAGCGGCACGCCTGTCAGCCGCTCGCTCCACAACGGGGCAGTTGCCGCGACGACGGCGTCCTGCATCAGCACCAACACATCGTCCGGCTGGCGATAGGCCAGTGCCTGCTCCAGCTCCTGGCTCTGGAACGGAGACGTCAATATCAGCTGTATCATGACTACCTCAAAAACAGATGTGGGTGCTGCAGTCGCCCCACTGGCGACGAATGTCGGATCGGGAGAGACCGGTCACCGGGATCAGCAGATCCTCGGGGGTCAGCCCCCGTTCCGCCAGCGAGTCGGTACACACATAGACCTCCTCGATGTCGTAGAGCTCGAGCATCTTGAAGGTCGGCGCATAATGACGCTGCAAGATGGCCTGTGGCTGCTGGTCCTTGAGCAGTTGCAGCACGCCGTCCTCAATGAGAAACAGCGCCAGCGACTCCGTCATGGCAGACGTTGCCAGCAGGGCGTCGAGACCTTCCCGGCCAGCCGCAGTACCATGAGGCCCGCGCCGGCAAATGAACGCAATCTTGTGCATGCTTCCCCCTAGAACTGGACAAAGCGGTCGGCGGTCAGGCTGGCTTCCGCCAGCTGACCCAACCCGCTCAGGCAAAAGGGCGCTTCCAGATTGAACTGCGCTCTGCCCATCCCCTTGGCTTCCTGCTCATCCAGCACGCCACGACGCATGGCCGCCGCCACGCACACGTCGATACGGATCCCCTGCTGGATGGCGAGCTCGCGCCACAGGGCGACCAGGTTGCTCTCATCAGAGGCGGGAGCATGCAGACCGTTGCCGTTGCAGACCCCATCCTGATAGAAAAACAGGTGAGACAGTCGATGACCCTGTTCGATGACACTCAGGGCAAAGCGATAGGCCGTACTGGCCGACTGGGTACCATAGGCCGGCCCCGTCACCAGCAAGGCGAAATTGAGACTCATATCCGGACTCCTGCGCATGTATCAGCCCATTCTACGCCAAATACGAAAAAGCCCCTCCTGGGAGGGGCTCTTCGTACCGCCTTGGATCAGACGTAAGCGATGGCTTCGACTTCAACCAGCACGTCCTTGGGCAGGCGCGCCACTTCCACGCAGGAGCGGGCCGGGGCCGATTCACCGAAGTAACGGGCATAAACCTGGTTGAAGGCAACAAAGTTGTTCATGTCGCTGAGGAAACAGGTGGTCTTCAGCACCTTGCTGGTGTCGGCACCCGCTGCCTTCAATACTGCAACCAGGTTCTTCATCACCTGCTCGGCCTGAGCCTCGATGCCGCCAGCCACGATCTCCATGGTGGCCGGATCGAGCGGGATCTGCCCTGAGGTGAAGACCAGCTCGCCCAGTTTGGTGGCCTGAACATATGGACCAATTGCGGCAGGAGCCTTGTCGGTTGCAATAACTTCTTTAGCCATTCTTGTCTATCCCCTTCTATGGCGCTTATTCGTTTTCGTCTTCACCCTGCTTGCGCTGTCGGATGTACAGATAAACGGTGTGTTTGGAAATATTCAGTTTGTCGGCGACCAGGTTGATCGAGTCCTTGATATCAAATATGCCCTTCTCGAACAACTGGGTCACGATAAACCTGTTTTTGGCATTGTTGGCAACGGTCGGATCGCGGTTGATTTCGTCGATGGTATTGTCCACCGTCTGGGCAACCAGCTCTTCCACACTGTTGGCAAAGGTCTCCGGCGACTGACGCTCGACTTGTTGCGGCGTCGGGAAGAATTCGGCGACAAACTCGTGAAAAGGCGCATTGATGTGCAGGTTGATGCAGATAAGGCCGATCACCTGCCTGTCGCTGTTCCTGATGGCGATGGTGCTCGACTTCATAAGGGCACCGGTGCGGCTGCGAGCAAAATAGCTCTGGGTGTAATCCTGGCCGGTATTCTCTATGTCCTTGAGCATACGCAGCGCCAGATCGGTAATGGGGGCCCCCTCATTACGTCCCGTATTGAACCCGTTGGCAATCTTGATCACGGACTCGTGCAGATTTTCCAGGGAGTGGAGCACCACTTCACAGTGCTTGCCGAACAGCTCAGCCAAGCCGTCGATAAGCCCATCGTATGAGCGCAACAATTCCCTGTCTTCGTCTGTAAAAGTGCGACCGATCAGTTGCTCTTCGGGAAGCATCACTTCCTCGATACCGACAGTCATGTTCTACCCCTGTAATACCCATTCAACTTTCCCGAGTTTTCAGTTGCGAGGGTTCAATGTCAACTTTTTTTGATTTTTTACTCCGCAACCTTGCTCTGGATCATCCGAATATCCGCGTGGCATCAGGCTTTGCCGAGAAAACAGCCAATAAAAAGGGCCCCATAAAGGGGCCCTTTTTCAATCACTGCAGCAGAAGATTACTCTTCGTCAAAGCTGCCGGCTGCGTTGAGCAGATCCGCCAGGTTTTGCTGAGCTTCATCGGCAGTCACCTGCGGTGCGGCAACGGCACGAGCGGCTGCGGCACGCTGGTTGATCCGGCTGTGGTGGTAGGCAAAGCCGGTACCAGCCGGGATCAGACGACCTACGATCACGTTCTCTTTCAGGCCACGCAGTTCGTCGCGCTTGCCGCCAACGGCAGCTTCGGTCAGAACGCGGGTGGTTTCCTGGAAGGAAGCCGCGGAGATGAAGGACTCGGTGCTCAGAGATGCCTTGGTAATACCCATCAGGATGTGACGGTAGGTGGCCGGGGTCTTGCCCTCAGCAACCAGCTTACGGTTGGCAATCTTCACGCGAGCCACTTCAACCTGTTCGCCTTCGATCAGGTCGGTGTCGCCAGCAGTCAGGATCTCGCACTTGCGCAGCATCTGACGAACGATGACTTCGATGTGCTTGTCGTTGATCTTAACGCCTTGCAGACGGTAAACGTCCTGCACTTCGTTGGCGATGTAGTTGGCGACCGGGCTGATACCGCGCAGACGCAGGATGTCGTGAGCAGACTCAGGACCGTCCGCCAGCACTTCACCCTTCTCAACTTTTTCACCTTCGAACACGTTCAGGTTACGCCACTTCGGAATCATCTCCTCGTAGACGTCGCCACCATCGGTCGGGGTGATGACCAGACGGCGTTTGCCCTTGGTCTCTTTCCCGAAGGAGATGGTACCGGAGATCTCGGCCAGGATGGCCGGCTCTTTCGGTTGACGTGCTTCGAACAGATCCGCAACGCGCGGCAGACCACCGGTGATGTCCTTGGTACCGCCGGACTCTTGCGGGATACGCGCTACCGCGTCACCCACGCCCACGTTGGCACCATCTTCCAGGTTCACGATCGCCTTGCCCGGCAGGAAGTACTGGGCGGCTACATCGGTACCCGGGATCATCACGTCCTTGCCGTTCAGGTCGACCAGTTTCACGGTCGGACGCATCTCTTTACCGGCGCTCGGACGCTCGTTGACGTCCAGCACGACGATGGAGGAGAGACCGGTCAACTCGTCGGTCTGACGAGTAATGGTCACGCCGTCGATCATGTGTTCGAAGTGCAGGCGACCCGCCACTTCGGTGATGATCGGGTGAGTGTGCGGATCCCAGTTGGCGACGGTTTCACCGGCGCTCACGGCCTGGCCATCCTTCACTTCCAGCACGGCACCGTAAGGCAGCTTGTGGCTTTCCTTGGTACGGCCCATCTCGTCCATGATGGTCAGTTCGGTAGAACGAGAGGTGATAACCAGTTTGTCATCGCTGTTGTGAACGAACTTGGCGTTCTGCAGCTTGATGCTACCGGTGTTCTTGACCTGGATGCTGCTCTCGGCAGCGGCACGGGATGCGGCACCACCGATGTGGAAGGTACGCATCGTCAGCTGGGTACCCGGTTCACCGATGGACTGGGCGGCGATAACACCGACAGCCTCACCTTTGTTAACCAGGTGACCACGGGCCAGATCACGGCCGTAGCAGTGAGCACAGTTACCGAAGTCGGTCTCACAGGTGATGGCAGAACGTACCTTCACGCGGTCGACGGAGTTGCGCTCCAGCAGGTCACACAGCTGCTCGTCGAGCAGGGTGTTGCGTGCTACCAGCACTTCGTCTTCAGTACCCGGCTTGATCACGTCATCGGCAACCACACGGCCCAGCACGCGCTCACGCAGCGGCTCGACCACGTCGCCACCCTCGATCAGCGGAGTCATCCACAGACCTTCGGTAGTGCCGCAATCGTCCTCGGTGATCACCATGTCCTGTGCCACGTCTACCAGACGACGAGTCAGGTAACCTGAGTTCGCAGTCTTCAGTGCGGTATCCGCCAGACCCTTACGAGCACCGTGAGTGGAGATGAAGTACTGCAGTACGTTCAGACCTTCGCGGAAGTTCGCCACGATCGGCGTCTCGATGATGGAGCCATCCGGCTTGGCCATCAGGCCACGCATACCGGCCAGCTGACGAATCTGGGCTGCGGAACCCCGCGCACCGGAGTCGGCCATCATGAAGATGCTGTTGAACGAGGCTTGCTCTTCTTCTTCACCCAGCGAGTTGACGTTACGCTCTTTGGACAAGTTCTCCATCATGGCCTTGGATACACGCTCGTTGGCGCTGGCCCAGATATCGATAACCTTGTTGTAACGTTCGCCCGCGGTCACCAGACCTGACAGGAACTGGTCCTGGATCTCGGCGACTTCGGCTTCGGCAGAAGCGATGATGTCCTTCTTGGCATCCGGGATGACCATGTCATCGATACCAACGGACGCACCGGACAGGGCCGCGTAGTGGAAACCGGTATACATCAGCTGGTCAGCGAAGATAACGGTGTCCTTCAGGCCCTGCTTGCGATAGCAGGTGTTCAGCAGACGAGAGATCAGCTTCTTGCCCAGCGCCTTGTTGGAGACGCACTTGATCCAGTTCTGCGGGTTGGCATCCAGATCAGCCTGTTCGGCGGCAGTCAGCACCTTCGGCTCGTCGATCAGGGCGTATTCCATGCCTTTCGGCAGGATCAGGCTCAGGATCGCACGACCAACGGTGGTGTTCTTCATCTCGGTCTTGGCAACCAGTTCACCGGCTTCGTTCTTCACGTACTCGGTGATGCGGCACTTGACGCGCGCATGCAGGTCGGCCAGGCCGGCACGGTAGACCTTCTCAGCCTCTTTCGGACCGGACAGCACCATACCTTCGCCCTTGGCGGCGATACGGGCACGGGTCATGTAGTACAGACCCAAGACCACGTCCTGAGACGGAACGATGATCGGCTCACCGGAGGCAGGCGACAGGATGTTGTTGGTGGACATCATCAGCGCGCGCGCTTCCAGCTGGGCTTCCAGGGTCAGCGGTACGTGGACCGCCATCTGGTCACCGTCGAAGTCCGCGTTATAGGCGGCACAGACGAGCGGGTGCAGCTGGATGGCCTTGCCTTCGATCAGGGTCGGCTCGAACGCCTGGATACCCAGACGGTGCAGAGTCGGTGCACGGTTCAGCAGGACCGGGTGTTCGCGGATCACTTCGTCCAGGATGTCCCAGACAACAGCTTCTTCGCGCTCAACCATCTTCTTGGCGGCCTTGATGGTGGTCGCCAGACCGCGAGTTTCCAGCTTGCCATAGATGAAGGGCTTGAACAGTTCCAGCGCCATCTTCTTCGGCAGACCGCACTGATGCAGGCGCAGGGTCGGACCTACGGTGATAACGGAACGACCGGAGTAGTCGACACGCTTACCGAGCAGGTTCTGACGGAAACGACCTTGCTTACCCTTGATCATGTCGGCCAGGGATTTCAGCGGGCGCTTGTTGGAGCCGGTGATGGCACGGCCACGACGACCGTTGTCCAGCAGGGCATCCACGGACTCTTGCAGCATGCGCTTTTCGTTGCGCACGATGATGTCCGGTGCAGCCAGATCCAGCAGACGCTTCAGACGGTTGTTACGGTTGATCACGCGACGGTACAGATCGTTCAGATCGGAGGTCGCGAAACGGCCGCCGTCCAGCGGTACCAGCGGACGCAGGTCCGGCGGCAGCACAGGCAGCACTGTCATGATCATCCACTCCGGCTTGTTGCCGGACTGCAGGAAGGCTTCCATCAGCTTCAGACGCTTGGTGGTCTTCTTGCGCTTGGTCTCGGAGTTGGTCTGATCCAGCTCTTCGCGCATGGTGCGCACTTCGCCTTCCAGATCGATGGCGCGCAGCAATGCCAGGATTGCTTCGGCACCCATCTTGGCGTCGAATTCGTCGCCCCACTCTTCCAGTGCGTCCAGGTACTGCTCTTCGGACAGCATCTGGCTGCGCTCGAGGTTGGTCATGCCAGGTTCGATCACTACATAGGATTCGAAATACAGCACGCGCTCGATGTCACGCAGGGTCATGTCCAGCAGCAGGCCGATACGGGACGGCAGGGACTTCAGGAACCAGATGTGGGCAGTCGGGCTGGCCAGCTCGATGTGGCCCATACGCTCACGACGGACCTTGGTCTGGGTCACTTCTACGCCGCACTTCTCACAGATCACACCACGGTGTTTCAGGCGCTTGTACTTGCCGCACAGACACTCGTAGTCCTTCACCGGTCCGAAGATACGGGCGCAGAACAGACCATCACGCTCCGGCTTGAAAGTCCGGTAGTTGATGGTCTCAGGCTTTTTGACCTCACCGAATGACCAGGAGCGGATCATGTCAGGAGAGGCCAGACCGATCTTGATACTGTCAAACTCTTCGGTCTTGGTCTGAGCCTTCAAAAACTTGAGTAAGTCTTTCACGTGTTTCCCCTGTCAGGAGTCTAACCTCGGCGCCCCTCTCGGGGCGCCCACGTCAATTCTCGAACAATAAGAGCGAGCTCTTACTCTTCGTCCAGCTCGATGTTGATACCCAGAGAGCGGATTTCCTTCAGCAATACGTTGAAGGATTCGGGCATGCCCGGCTCCATACGGTGGTCGCCATCCACGATGTTCTTGTACATCTTGGTACGGCCATTCACATCGTCAGACTTGACGGTCAGCATCTCCTGCAGGGTATATGCCGCACCGTAAGCCTCCAGGGCCCACACTTCCATCTCACCGAAACGCTGACCACCGAACTGCGCCTTACCACCCAGCGGCTGCTGGGTAACCAGGCTGTAGGAGCCGGTAGAACGCGCGTGCATCTTGTCGTCTACCAGGTGGTTCAGCTTCAGCATGTACATGTAACCCACGGTGACCTTACGCTCGAAGGCGTTACCGGTACGACCGTCGAACAGGGCGATCTGACCGGATTCCGGCAGGTCGGCCAGCTTCAGCAGGGCCTTGATTTCACGCTCTTTGGCGCCATCAAATACCGGAGTTGCCACCGGCAGACCCTTGCGCAGGTTACCGACCAGGGTACGTACGTCGTCGTCGGACAGCTCGGCCACGTTCACTTGCTGGGTGTCTTTCTCGCCCAGGTCATAGACCTGTTGCAGGAAGTCACGCATCTCGTGCAGCTCGCGCTGTTCCTTGACCATGCGGTCGATCTTCTCGCCAATACCCTTGGCCGCGAGGCCCAGGTGCACTTCAAGGATCTGACCG
Organism: Aeromonas sp. S8(2024); assembly: GCF_041403085.1. Classification (NCBI taxonomy): domain Bacteria; kingdom Pseudomonadati; phylum Pseudomonadota; class Gammaproteobacteria; order Aeromonadales; family Aeromonadaceae; genus Aeromonas; species Aeromonas sp. S8(2024). The sequence continues at coordinate 13,002 of NZ_JBGLRF010000017.1, forward strand.
ATGTTCATACGGGACGGTACGCCCAACGGGTTCAGAACGATGTCGACCGGACGGCCGTACTCGTCATGGGGCATATCCTCGACCGGACAGATCTTGGAGATAACACCCTTGTTACCGTGACGACCCGCCATCTTGTCACCTGGCTGGATGCGACGCTTGACGGCCAGATAGACCTTGACGATCTTCAGGACGCCCGGCGCCAGGTCATCGCCCTGGATGATCTTGCGACGCTTGTTCTCGAATTTCTTGTCGAACTCGGCCTTCAGCTCAACGTGCTGTTCAGCGATCTGTTCCAGCTCGATTTGCTTGGCTTCATCTTCGATGGCCAGTTCAAACCACTTGGAGCGATCGAGCTTGTTCAGACGGTCTTCGCTGTAACCGGCGGCCAGCAGCAGGTTGCGGGAGCGGCCGAAAATGCCGTCTTCCAGGATCTTGAACTCTTCGGTCAAGTCCTTCTTCGCTTCCTTCAGCTGCATCTCTTCGATTTCTTTGGCGCGCTTGTCTTTTTCCACGCCATCGCGGGTAAAGACCTGCACGTCAACCACGGTACCGTACACACCGTTCGGCACACGCAGGGAAGAGTCCTTCACGTCGGACGCCTTCTCACCGAAGATGGCGCGCAGCAGCTTCTCTTCCGGGGTCAGCTGGGTTTCACCTTTCGGGGTCACCTTGCCGACCAGAATGTCGCCGCCCTTCACTTCCGCACCCACGTAGACGATACCGGACTCGTCCAGCTTGGACAGAGCGGCTTCACCCACGTTCGGGATGTCGGCAGTGATCTCTTCCGGACCCAGCTTGGTGTCACGGGAGATACAGGCCAGTTCCTGGATGTGAATGGTGGTCAGGCGATCTTCCTGAACAACACGCTCGTTCACCAGGATCGAGTCTTCGAAGTTGTAACCGTTCCACGGCATGAACGCGACGCGCAGGTTCTGACCCAGCGCCAGTTCACCCAGATCGGTGGACGGGCCGTCAGCCAGTACGTCGCCCGCCATTACCGGCTCGCCCAACATCACGCACGGACGCTGGTTGATACAGGTGTTCTGGTTGGAACGGGTGTATTTGGTCAGGCTGTAGATGTCGATGCCGGCTTCGCCAGGCAGCAGCTCATCTTCGTTGACCTTGATAACGATACGGGAGGCATCGACGTAGTCGATCATGCCGCCACGCTTGGCCACTACGGTAACACCGGAGTCAACGGCCACTGCGCGTTCCATACCGGTACCAACCAGCGGCTTGTCGGCGCGCAGGGTCGGTACAGCCTGACGTTGCATGTTTGAACCCATCAATGCGCGGTTCGCGTCATCGTGTTCCAGGAACGGAATCAGGGCCGCTGCCACAGAGACGATCTGTTGCGGGCTCACGTCCATATACTGGATCTGGTCGGCGTTCATAAAGGTGGATTCACCTTTGTGACGGCACGGGATCAATTCATCTTTCAGACGGCCATCTTCGGTGGTCGCGGCGTTAGCCTGTGCGATCACGTACTTGCCTTCTTCAATAGCAGACAGATAGTCCACTTCGTCGGTGATCACACCGTCAATGACCTTGCGGTACGGGGTCTCGAGGAAACCGTACTCGTTGGTACGAGAGTACACGGACAAGGAGTTGATCAGACCGATGTTCGGACCTTCAGGAGTCTCGATGGGGCACAGACGACCGTAGTGGGTCGGGTGTACGTCTCGAACTTCAAAGCCGGCACGCTCACGAGTCAAACCGCCCGGGCCCAGCGCGGAGATACGGCGCTTGTGGGTTACTTCGGACAGCGGGTTGTTCTGGTCCATGAACTGGGACAGCTGGCTGGAACCAAAGAACTCTTTGACTGCGGCGGAGATCGGCTTGGCGTTGATCAGATCCTGCGGCATCAGGGTGTCTAGGTCGCCCAAGGAGAGACGCTCCTTGACCGCACGCTCGACACGCACCAGACCTACACGGAACTGGTTCTCGGCCATTTCACCGACAGAACGGATACGACGGTTACCCAGGTGGTCGATATCGTCCACTTCGTCGTTACCGTTACGGATGTCGATCAGGCGCTTCATCACATCGACGATGTCGTCTTTGGTCAGGGTGCCCACGCCGGTCTCGTCTTCACGAGCCAGACGGCGGTTGAACTTCATCCGACCTACGGTAGACAGGTCGTAACGCTCGGAAGAGAAGAACAGGTTCTCGAACAGCTGCTCTGCGGCTTCGCGAGTCGGCGGCTCACCCGGACGCATCATGCGATAGATCTCGACCAGGGCTTCCAGGCGGCTGGAGCTGGAGTCGATACGCAGGGTCTCGGACATGTATGCACCGTGGTCCAGTTCGTTGGTGAACAGAACCTCGAAGTGCTTGAAGCCGGCTTGGGAGAGGTTGGCTACCGCTTCCAGGCTCAGCGCCTGGTTGGCAGTCACTACCATCTCGCCAGTTTGCGGATGTGCGTAGTCCTTGGCAGCAACTTTGCCAACAACATACTCAACCGGCACCTCAATCTGGGTAACGGAATCTTTTTCCAACTGACGGATGTGACGCGCAGTCACTCGACGACCGGTCTCAACCACCACGGCGCCATTGGCCACGATGTCAAAGGTCGCAGTTTCACCACGCAGGCGCTCCGGCACCAGATCCATCATCAGCTTGCCATCTTTGACTTCGAAACCGATGGTCTCGAAGAAGGTGGCCAGAATCTGTTCGGAACTGAAATCCAAGGCACGCAGAATAATGGATGCCGGCAGTTTGCGACGACGGTCGATACGGACAAACAGGTTGTCTTTCGCATCGAACTCGAAGTCCAGCCAGGAGCCACGGTAGGGAATAACGCGAGCGTTATACAACACCTTACCGGATGAATGTGTTTTGCCTTTATCGTGGTCGAAGAAGACGCCCGGGCTGCGGTGCAGCTGGGAGACGATTACCCGCTCGGTACCATTGATGACAAAGGTGCCGTTCTCGGTCATGAGCGGAATTTCGCCCATGTATACTTCTTGTTCCTTGATGTCTTTGACGGTGCCGGCAGCTGCTTCACGGTCGTACAGAACCATACGAAGCTTGACACGCAGCGGCGCGGAGTAGGTCACTCCACGGATCTGGCATTCTTTTACGTCAAATACCGGCTCACCCAGGCGATAGCTGACATACTGAAGCTCAGCACTACCGGAGTAACTGGTGATCGGGAAAACGCTACGGAAAGCGGCCTCTAGGCCATATTCACCTTCCGGGTCAGCCTCGATGAACTGCTTGAAGGAGTCCAGCTGAATGGACAACAGATAAGGCGTGTCCAGTACCTGGTCTCGCTTACCGAAGTCCTTACGAATGCGTTTTTTTTCGGTATAAGAGTAAACCATAGGGTTCCTCAGCTCGCTGATAAGTGACCCACTCTGTCCCACGGGACAGCTCTGTCTCAACACCGTTTTGTGTTGGCCCGGACGAAAGAAAACAGTCCGGATTGCTGGTGCACCGAGAGTCGTAAACGGTGTGAAATGCTCTCAGTCTACAGCGCAAAAAGGCTGGTGAACAAAAATTCACCAGCCCTAGCCTGTTTTATCAGGCTAATCTACATAAATGCAGATTATTTGATCTCAACAGAAGCACCGGCAGCTTCCAGCTCTTTCTTCAGAGCTTCAGCTTCGTCCTTGGACACGCCTTCCTTCAGGTTAGCCGGGGCAGCTTCTACCAGATCTTTGGCTTCTTTCAGGCCCAGACCGGTAGCGCCACGAACGGCTTTGATAACGGCAACTTTGTTGGCGCCAGCAGCAGTCAGAACTACGTCGAACTCGGTCTTCTCTTCTACTGCTTCAGCAGCAGCCGGGCCGGCCATTACGGCAGCAGCGGCAGAAACACCGAACTTCTCTTCCATAGCTTCGATCAGCTCAACAACTTCCATTACGGACATGGAAGCAACGGCTTCGATGATTTGGTCTTTAGTGATAGACATGACAAAAATTCCTGATGTTGAATAAACTCAAACAGCCTAGATAGGCGAGAATCAAGCAGCAGCTTGTTTCTGGTCGCGAACAGCAGCGATAGTACGAACCAGCTTGCCAGCAGAGGCTTCCTTCATGGTAGCCATCAGCTTCGCAATTGCTTCTTCGTAAGTCGGCAGCGTGGCCAGACGATCAATTTGTGCTGCGGCGATAAACTCACCGTTAAAAGCGCCAGCCTTGATTTCGAACTTTTGGTTCGCTTTAGCAAACTCTTTGAACAGACGAGCGGCAGCGCCCGGGTGTTCGTTAGAGAAAGCAATCAAGGTAGGACCGGTAAATGCGTCGTTCAGGCACTCGTATTCGGTACCTTCTACCGCGCGACGCAGCAGGGTGTTACGCACAACGCGCATGTACACACCAGCTTCACGAGCGGTTTTACGCAGGACGGTCATCTTGTCTACAGTCACGCCGCGAGAATCGGCAATCACTGCAGAAAGAGCGCCTTTGGCAGCTTCGTTGACTTCAGCAACAATTGCCTTTTTGTCTTCGAGTCCCAATGCCATTGGCTTAACTCCTGGATTGAATCCGGGTCAATTGACCCAGTACTGACACATCCCCCCTACCTTTACAACAGAGGGGAACGATGCGGTAGCAGGATTCCAGAAGAGAAAGAATCTTTCTCGCTGGGTTTCCGGCACCGTCTACGCAGGAAGTATTAAGGCCTAGCGGCCTCCTGCGGTCTTGGACGGAGGTCGAAGCCCCCAACCAATCAAGGCGCAAAATTATAGATTAAATTTTGCGCCTTGTAAAATCCATCAATTAGGCCTGAGCTTCCAGAGTAGCTTGGTCTACGGCAACACCGGCACCCATAGTGGTGGAGATGCTTACCTTCTTGATGTACTGACCCTTGGCGGAGGACGGCTTGGCCTTTTTCAAGGCAACCAGCAGAGCTTCCAAGTTCTCTTTCAACTGAACTTCGTTGAAGGAAACTTTGCCCAGGGTAGTGTGAATGATACCGTTCTTGTCGTTACGGTAACGAACCTGACCAGCCTTGGCGTTCTTGACGGCTTCGGCTACGTTCGGGGTTACAGTACCAACTTTCGGGTTCGGCATCAGGCCGCGCGGGCCCAGGATTTGACCCAGTTGACCAACAACGCGCATGGCATCCGGGGATGCGATCACGACGTCGAAGTTCATCTCGCCTTTCTTGACCAGATCGGCCAGGTCATCCATGCCAACCAGCTCAGCACCGGCAGCTTTGGCAGCTTCGGCGTTGGCACCTTGGGTGAACACGGCTACGCGTACATCACGACCGGTACCGTGCGGCAGTACAGTAGCACCACGTACGTTCTGGTCAGATTTACGAGCATCGATACCCAGGTTAACGGCAACGTCAACGCTTTCAACGAACTTGGCGGTAGCCAGTTCTTTCAGCAGGGCAATGGCTTCGTTGATGGAGTACTCTTTGGTACCGTCAACTTTTTCGCGAATAACGCGCATACGCTTGGACAGTTTAGCCATTGTCTTACTCCTCCACTACCAGGCCCATGGAACGAGCGGAGCCGGCGATGCAACGTACTTTTGCATCCAGATCGGCACCGGTCATATCCGGCTCTTTGGTCTTGGCGATTTCTTGCAGCTGGGCAACAGTCACCTTACCAACCTTGTCTTTGTTCGGCTTGGCGGAACCAGACTGGATACCAGCAGCTTTCTTCAGCAGGAAGGAAGCGGGCGGAGTCTTGGTTTCGAAGGTGAAGGAACGATCGCTGTAAACGGTGATCACGACCGGAGTCGGAGAACCTTTTTCCAGCTTCTCTGTACGAGCGTTGAACGCTTTACAGAATTCCATGATGTTAACACCGTGCTGACCCAGAGCAGGACCAACGGGAGGGCTGGGGTTAGCACTGCCAGCCTTAACTTGCAGCTTGATATAAGCTGTGACTTTCTTAGCCATTACAAAAATACCTCAGAAATGGGTTCTAACGCCTCGGAGACATGCTCCTGCAAACGGCTCCCCAACTAATAAAGGGGCAGCGAATTATAATGACATTCGCTGCCCCTGACAACCGTTAACGAACAGAGTTTAATCAGCCTTTTTCGACCTGACCAAAATCCAGCTCTACCGGAGTAGAACGGCCGAAGATCAGCACGGAGACCTTCACGCGGCTCTTTTCGTAGTCCACCTCTTCAACGGTACCGTTGAAATCGGCGAACGGACCATCGGCAACCCGCACCATCTCACCCGGTTCAAACAGGGTTTTCGGACGCGGCTTGTCGTGGGCATCTTGCAGACGATTGAGGATGGCATCCGCTTCCTTATCGGAGATAGGAGCAGGACGATCAGAGGTGCCACCGATGAAGCCCATGACGCGCGGTACGTTGCGTACCAGGTGCCATGTGGTTTCATCCATGATCATCTGAACCAGGACGTAGCCCGGGAAAAACTTGCGCTCACTCTTGCGCTTCTGGCCAGCACGCATCTCGACCACTTCTTCGGTCGGGACCAGTACTTCACCGAACATGTCTTCCATGCCATGCATCTTGATATGTTCACGCAGGGATTTGGCGACACGGCCTTCATAGCCGGAAAACGCCTGCACGACATACCATCTCATACGCTGTTCACGTTGTTCAGTCATGGCTTATCCTTACACACCGGTAATCAGGTTGACCAACCAGACCAGGGCACCGTCCAGTACGAACAGCAGCAGCCCCATCACGGCAGTCACCGCCAGCACAATCAGGGTTGTCTGAATGGCTTCCTGACGGGTCGGCCATACGACCTTGCGTACTTCCAGGCGAGACTCACGGGCAAATGCCAGTGTTGCCTTTCCCTTGGTGGTTTGCAGGGCTACTGCACCGGCAGCAGCAATGACAACGACCACACCCAGGGCGCGGACGGCAGCGACAACATCGTTGAGCAGGTAATTACCCACTACAGCGGCCGCCAGGATAATGAAAACCAGGCCCCAAAGCAGGGTATCCTTGCTTCCGCCCTGGCTCTCAGAACTAACACTCATACAACCCACCTGTATCTGACGTAACCAAAGACACAAAAGCCCCGTACGAGACGAGGTATATGGCAGGGGCGGCAGGACTCGAACCCGCAACCATCGGTTTTGGAGACCGCTGTTCTACCAATTCGAACTACGCCCCTGCATAAGAAAGCCCCTATTATAGGGGCTTTGCTTTATTTATGTAAGCCAAAGATTAAGCGATAACTTTAGCTACAACACCAGCACCTACGGTACGGCCACCTTCACGGATGGCGAAACGCAGGCCGTCGTCCATCGCGATCGGCGCAATCAGGGTAACAACCATCTTGATGTTGTCGCCCGGCATTACCATCTCTACGCCTTCCGGCAGTTCGATGGTACCGGTCACGTCGGTAGTACGGAAGTAGAACTGCGGACGGTAGCCTTTGAAGAACGGGGTGTGACGACCACCTTCTTCTTTGGACAGTACGTACACTTCAGATTCGAACTTGGTGTGCGGCTTGATGGTGCCCGGCTTGGCCAGTACCTGACCACGCTCTACGTCTTCACGCTTCACGCCACGCAGCAGCGCGCCAACGTTCTCACCTGCACGACCTTCGTCCAGCAGTTTGCGGAACATTTCAACGCCGGTACAGGTGGTCTTGGTGGTATCTTTGATACCAACGATTTCCACTTCTTCACCAACTTTAACGATACCGCGCTCTACACGACCGGTTACTACGGTACCACGGCCTGCGATGGAGAATACGTCTTCGATCGGCATCAGGAACGGCTGGTCAATTGCGCGCTCCGGCTCCGGAATGTAGGTGTCCAGGTGGCCAGCCAGTTCCAGGATCTTCTCTTCCCACTGAGCTTCGCCTTCCAGCGCTTTCAGTGCGGAACCACGTACTACCGGCAGGTCATCACCCGGGAAGTCGTACTCGGACAGCAGTTCGCGAACTTCCATCTCGACCAGTTCCAGCAGCTCTTCGTCATCTACCATGTCGCACTTGTTCATGAACACGATGATGTACGGAACGCCTACCTGACGACCCAGCAGGATGTGCTCACGAGTCTGCGGCATCGGGCCGTCAGTCGCTGCTACTACCAGGATCGCGCCGTCCATCTGGGCAGCACCGGTGATCATGTTTTTAACGTAGTCGGCGTGACCCGGGCAGTCTACGTGGGCGTAGTGACGGGTAGCGGTGTCGTATTCTACGTGGGAGGTGTTGATGGTGATACCACGCTCACGCTCTTCCGGTGCCTTGTCGATCTGGTCGAAGGCGAAAGCTTTACCACCGAAGTGCTTGGCCAGCACGTTGGTGATGGCGGCGGTCAGGGTGGTTTTACCGTGGTCAACGTGGCCGATGGTACCCACGTTAACGTGCGGTTTATTACGCTCAAATTTTTCTTTAGACATGATCGTCCCTCTAAACTAACGCTGAGTACGCGGTGGCAAGCTAACCACAGAACAGTTTATATGATGGATTTGAATCTGGTGGGGATAGAGAGGGTGGTGCTGACAGGCTGGTTCGATTGCCGAACTCACCCTAGGGTGTGACTCTGCTATCGCCTGAGCCAATCAGCATCTTGGAGCGGGCAGCGGGAATCGAACCCGCATCATCAGCTTGGAAGGCTGAGGTAATAGCCATTATACGATGCCCGCATTTCTCTAACCCAAAGAACTCAAACCGCAGAGAAATATGGTGGAGGGAGAAGGATTCGAACCTTCGAAGGCAGAGCCGTCAGATTTACAGTCTGATCCCTTTGGCCGCTCGGGAACCCCTCCGTTACGTCAATGTCACAACGGTAATTCTGCTTGCACCCGTTGATTTATCGCTTTTGCTGGGCAAATAGACGACAGACATCTAAGCGTCGCGCATTTTATGGTAAGGATTTTGGGGATGCAACCATTGCGCCTTGCAAAATGTGCATTATTGCCAGGAACCAGGCAAAAAAGGACTCACTCTCCGCTCGAAACCGTCGCTTCTCTTGTCGCTCCCGCCCCCCTTGGTGTATGGTCGCCCTGCCCAAGAAACAGTGACGACACCATGACGACAGAGCATAACCCCTATCTGCAATTCACCCGCGAACAATGGGCGTTATTGCGCGACTCGGTCCCTTTGACCCTGACCGAGCACGATCTGCAGACCCTGCGCGGGATCAACGAGAAGGTGTCATTGCAGGAGGTGGAAGAGATCTATCTGCCCCTCTCCCGTCTGCTCAATCTCTACGTCAAGGCCAAGCAGCGCCGCAGCCGGGTGCTGGAACAGTTCCTCGGTCAGTCTCGCGGCAAGGGCACCTACATCATCAGCATCGCCGGCAGTGTGGCAGGCGGCAAGAGCACCACGGCGCGCATCATGCAGGCGCTGCTGGAGCGCTGGCCGGAGCACCCTCGGGTGGAGCTGGTCACCACCGACGGCTTTCTCTACCCCAACAAGGTGCTGGAAGAGCGCGGCCTGATGCGCCGCAAGGGGTTCCCGGAGTCCTACGACATCCGTCATCTGGTGGAGTTTGTCGCCAATATCCGCGCCGGCCACGAGAAGGTCGAGGCCCCCGTCTACTCCCACCTCATCTACGACATCATTCCGGATGAGAAGAAGGTGGTGGAGCAGCCGGATATCCTGATCCTGGAAGGGCTCAATGTGCTGCAAAGCGGCATGGACTACCCGCAGGATCCGCACCGCGTGTTCGTGTCGGACTTCGTCGACTTCTCCATCTATGTGGATGCCGACGCCGAACTGCTGCGCACCTGGTATATCGAGCGTTTCCTCAAGTTTCGCAGCGGCGCCTTCTCGGATCCGGACTCCTACTTCCACCACTACGCCAAGCTGGCCGAAAGCGAGGCGACCAAGATCGCCAGCAACATCTGGCAAGATATCAACTATCTGAATTTGAAAGAGAACATCCTGCCTACCCGGGAGCGGGCCAACCTGATCCTGACCAAGGGCAACGAGCACGCCATCGAGCAAATCAAGCTGCGCAAGTAACGGCGGCAGCTCACGCATCAATGAAGAGGGGGCCCGCAGGCCCCCTCTTCATTGGGTGACGGTCAGCGCCGCCATCAGTCGCCCCGGCGCAGGGAGATCTCCCCGCCCAGATAGAACTTGATCCCCTCCTCCGTCTCCAGCCGCAGCGCACCGCGATCATCGATGCCACGCGCCACGCCGCGGATCTCCTGCTCGCCCATCAGCAGTCGTACCGGCCGGCCGGCGAAGTGGTCGAGCCGGTTCCAGTCCGCCACGAAGCTGGCGAGCCCCTCCTGTTCGAAGGTGAGCATGGCCTGCTGCAGGTGATCGATCACCCGGCCGGCCAGCAGATTGCGGTCCACCAGTTCCGGCTGGATGTGGCGCAATTCGGACCAGGCCTGATCGATCCGCTCCGCCTCCCGGCTCGGCATCGCCAGGTTGAGGCCGACCCCGATCACCAGGTGGCAGCTGGCGCCGGCGCTACCGCTCATCTCCACCAGGATCCCCGCCAGCTTGCGGCCCTGATAGTAGAGATCGTTGGGCCACTTGAGCTCAACTCCCGGGTAACCGAGGGACTCCAGTGCCTGCACCACGGCCACCCCGACCGCCAGACTCAGCCCCATGGCCGCCGCCATGCCCTGCTCCAGCCGCCAGTACATGCTCAAGATCAGCTGGCAGCCGAAGGGGGAAACCCAGGGCTTGCCGCGCCGGCCGCGCCCGGCGGTCTGGCACTCGGCCAGGCAGCTCTCGCCCGACTGCAGCTGGTTGACCCGCTCCAGCAGGTACTGGTTGGTGGAGTCGATGACCGGGAAGCAGTGCACCGGTGCCATGGGCGCCAGCGCCTGCAGCTGCTCTTCGTCATAGAGCGCCATCGGCACCGCCAGCCGGTACCCCTTGCCGGTCAGGCTGAAGAGATCCAGTCCCAGCTCCTTGAGCGCCGCCATGTGCTTGCTGACCGCCGCCCGACTGATGCCGAGCTGCTCGCCAAGCTGCTCACCGGAGTGGAATTGCCCGTCGCTGAGCAGAGAGATCAGGGTTTGCCGGATGGGAGTCAGGGTCATGCCAGTACCTCGTCGAGCCAAGTTTCACCACGGCGGCCCATGAAGCGCACCTCGTGCTCCAGCACCACCCCGAATTTCTGCTCCACGCTGTCGCGTACGTGAGCCGCCAGCGCGATCAGCTCCATGGCGCTGGCGCCGCCCAGATTGACCAGCACCAGCGCCTGCTCCTGATGGACGGCGGCACGGCCGATGGCAAAACCCTTGAGGCCGCACTGGTCGATGAGCCAGCCCGCGGCCAGCTTGGCCAGCCCTTCACCCGCCGGATAGAACGGCATCTGGGGATATTTCAGCTTGAGCGACGCCGCCAGCGCGGCAGGCACCACCGGATTCTTGAAGAAGCTGCCCGCGTTGCCGAGCACGGCCGGATCCGGCAGCTTGGCCATGCGGGTGGCGCAGACGGTGTCGAAGATGGCCTGTGCCGAGGGCTGTTCGCCCAGTGCGGCCAGCGGACCATAGCCTTGGCTTGGCTGCCAGGCCTTGGCCAGTCGCAGACCGACCGCAGTGATGAAGTGGCTGTCCTGATACTCGTGCTTGAAGATGCTGTCGCGATAACCGAAGCGGCAGTCGGCCGCGGCGATGCGCTCTATCTCGCCGCTCTGCCAGTTGAACGCCTCGACGTAGGCACAGACGCTGGCCAGTTCGACCCCGTAGGCGCCGATGTTCTGCACCGGTGCCGCCCCGACCGTGCCGGGGATGAGCGCCAGGTTTTCGAGACCGTACCAGCCCTGCTGCAGGGTGTGGCACACCAGCTCGTGCCAGTTCTCGCCGGCGGCCACGTGCAGCAGCCAGTAATCTCCCTCATCGTGCAGCGCTATCCCCTTGAGCCGGTTGAGCACCACCACCCCGGCGAAGTCATCGCAAAACAGCACGTTGCTGCCACCGCCCAGCACCAGCCGCGGCAAGCCGGCCAGCTCGGCGTTGGCAACCAGCTGCGGCAGGTCGTCGGTTTGCTCCACTTCGGCCAGCCAGTGGCAGTGGGCATCGAGGGCGAGGGTGTTGAGCGTCAACAGGGAGGCGTGCGGGGTGAGTTTCATCTGCGTGTTCCGACAATGGCAAGCGGGCAGTCTACCTTATATTGCCGCCGGACGAAAAATCCCGCCCTCTTTTCGGACTCATATAGCTGGAGTAGAGTATCCCGCTCCGACTCTTGAGGAAGTACTCATGAACAACCAATTTGCCGTCATCGGCCTGGGGCTGTTTGGCAGCGCGCTGTGTGAAGAGCTGCAGCGCCAGGATGCCGAGGTGCTGGCGATTGACATCGACGAGAGCAAGACCCGCCAGATCGCCACCCTCTGCAACCACGTCATCGTGGCCGACGCCACCGACGAGGCCACCGTCGCCGAGCTGGGCCTGGCCGACTTCGACATCGTCTTCGTCGCCATCGGTGACAACCTCGAGACCAGCATACTCACCACCCTCGTCCTCAAGGAGGCGGGGGTGAAGAAGGTCTGGGTCAAGGCGCGCGACAAGTTCCACGCCAAGATCCTGCAAAAGGTGGGTGCCGACAAGGTGATCAATCCGGAGTGGGACATGGGTCGTCGGGTCGCCCAGAGCATGCTGGATAACCGGCTGTTCGACTATCTGGAGCTGGGTCACGACATGGTGCTGACCGAGTTCGTCATCGGCCTGCAGTTGAACGGTCGGGCCCTCAGCGACTTCCATCTGCTGCAGCAGAGCGAATTCCAGCTGCTCGCCATCAAGCGTGGCGAAACCCTGCACAACGTGCTGACCGGCAAGATGGAGCTGCAGCTGGGTGACATCCTGATCCTGGCCGGCAACAAGCACGCCATCGACCACTGGCTGGAAACCCTATGACCCGCTGGCGCAGCAGCTACGCCTTTGCCCTGCAGCGGGAAGATGAGTCCCGCTGGAGTGAAGCCAAGCTGATCCTCGGCAGTTTTCTGGTCATCCTGCTGATCGGCACCCTGTTTCTGGTGCAGCCTTCCAGCCACAACGGCCAGGTGAGCTTCATCAATGCCCTGTTCACCGCCACCTCGGCCATCAGCGTGACCGGGCTCGGGGTGGTGGACACCGGTACCGCCTTCACCCTGCAGGGGCAGATCTTCCTGCTGATGCTGATGGAGATTGGCGGCCTGGGCCAGATGACCATGACCCTGCTGCTCATCGCCATGTTCAGCAAACGGGTCGGCCTGCGCCAGCAGGTGCTGGCCAAGGAGGCACTGGGCCAGGAGGGCTCGGTCAACATCATCCAGCTGGTGAAGCGCATCGTGCTGTTCGCCTTCATCGCCCAGCTCATCGGCACCGCTCTGATGGCCATCCGCTGGGTGCCCGAGATGGGGTGGGAGCGCGGCCTCTACGTCAGCTTCTTCCACGCGGTATCGGCCTTCAACAACGCCGGCTTCTCGCTGTTTGCCAACAATCTCATGGACTACAGAGACGACCCAGTCATCAGCCTGACCATCGCCGGCCTGCTGATCCTCGGCGGGATCGGCTTTACCGTCATCGTCGATCTGGTGCGCAACCGCCGCTGGCGCAAGCTCAAGCTGCACAGCAAGCTGATGCTGATCATGACCCCGGGCCTGCTGCTGCTGGGAACCCTGATGTTCTGGCTGCTGGAACACAACAACCCGGGCACCCTCGGCAAGGTCTCCTTCGGTGGCCAGTGGCTGGCGGCCTTCTTCCAGTCTGCCAGCGCCCGTACCGCGGGTTTCAACACCATCGACATCGGCCTGATGACCCCGGCCGCCCTGTTGTTCCTGATGATGCTGATGTTCATCGGGGCGGGTGCCACCTCCACCGGTGGCGGTATCAAGGTGACCACCTTCGCGGTGGTGCTGCTGGCGACCAAGGCGTTTCTGACCAAGCGCCCCCACGTCACCGCCTTTGGCCGCACCCTCTCGTCCCAGATAGTGACCCGATCGCTGGCCATCATCATGGTCAGCACCATGGTGCTGATGCTGGCCATGTTCCTGCTGATGCTCACCGAGCAGCAGCCCTTCGACAAGATCATGTTCGAGACCATCTCGGCGTTTGCCACCGTGGGGCTCTCCACTGGCATCACCGCTACCCTGAGCGAGCCTGGCAAGCTCATCCTGGTGCTGGTGATGATCTGTGGCCGTCTCGGCCCGCTGACTCTGGCCTTCATGCTGGCTCGCCCGGTCGAAACCCGCATCAAGTACCCGGAAGAGACCGTCTACACCGGCTGATGACACCGGGGCCCGTCGCGGCCCCGGTCACTCGCGCTGCCGCGCCTTGAGCCAGCGCCCCGGGCTCATGCCAAACTCCCGCTCGAACGCCCGCCCGAAGGCGGTGCCCCCGCTGTACCCCGCCCCCAGCGCCACCTGGGTAATGGACTCCCCCGCTAGCAGCTGCTGACTGGCCAGCACCATCCGCCAGCGCGTCAGATAGTCCAGCGGCGTCTGCCCGGTCAGCGACTGAAAATGAGCGGCGAAGCGGGCGCGTGACATGCCCGCCTCCCGCGCCAGGGTCGCCACCGTCCAGGGCTCGTCCCCGCGCTGATGCATGACCGCGATGGCCCGAGCCAGTCGCGGGTCGGAGAGGCCGGCCAACATCCCCTGCCGGCAGAGCCCCTGTTCCACCAGATGACGCAGCAAGAGGATCAGCAGCACCTCCAGCAGACGGGAGAGGATCGGCGGCTGACCGTAACGCTCGGCGAAGGCCTCCTCGAACAGCAGGGTCAGTACCGGCGCAATGGCCGGGATCGTCTGCAGCGGCAGCACCAAGGTATCCGGCAACGCCAGCTGCAGTGGTGAGTCTCCTGCCGGCCCGAACGACACGCTGGCACACACCAGGTCGCAGCCCGCCAGCTGGCGGGGTTCGAGCCTGTGAGCCTGCCCCCTGGCGTAGAGGATCAGGGTCGGCTCGGTCAGCAACAGGGGTTCACCCCCCTCTTCGCGCAGCAGCAGTTCGCCACGGCGCAACAAGTGCAGATGGCCGCCGGCGGGATAGTCGCTGCTGTGAGAGTGCTGACACAGGTTGCCGGCGAAAAAGAGGCTGGCTTGGGGAGCGGCATGGGCCAGCAATATCGAGAGTGGATCCATATTTGAGACGCCTGGTAGTCAATGATGGACTCTGGGTGATAAACCGTACCATTAAAACCGGCATAGTGTCTCCCGTACCCAACCCAAACAGGAGCACATCATGAGTCGCATTCACGCCGTCGTGCAGCCCAAACCGGCAGCCGCCCCCACCTTCGCCGCTCTTAAAAGCAGCCTGGGCATGGTCCCCAACCTCTACGCAACCCTGGCCCACTCACCGGCCCTGCTCAACGGTCTGCTCGGCTTTGCCGATGCGCTGGGCAAGGGGCGGCTCAGCGCCCGCCAGCGGGAGCTGCTGGCACTGGCCATCGGTCAGGCCAACGCCTGCCAGTACTGCCTGTCGGCCCACACTCTGCTGGCTGGCCGGGCCGGTTTCGATGACGACGCCATCCGGGCTGCCCGTCTCGCCCAGGCGGCGGATCCGCTCGATCACGCCCTGTTGCAGCTGGCGGTCGCCCTGGTCACCCAGCGCGGTGTCATCAATGATGCGCAACTGGCCGCCGCCCGGGCGGCGGGCGTGGATGATGAGCTGATGATGGAGGTGCTGGGGCAGGTGGTCATCAATACCCTGACCAACTACGGCAATCATCTGGCAGAAACCGACATCGACTTTCCGCCCGTCACGCTCACCCCATGACAGAGGAGCAGAAATGGAACGTCATGACCGAGGTTTTCTGATCGCCCTCGCGGGGGTGGTACTGACCCTGCTCTGGATCGGCGTGTTCAAGTTTACGCCGACCGAGGCGGCGGCCATCCGGCCGCTGGTGGCAAGCCACCCGCTGATGAGCTGGCTCTATGCCGTGCTCTCGGAGCAGGCAGTCTCCAATCTGATCGGGCTGATCGAGATCCTGATCGCCGGCGGCCTGATTGCCGGCCTGTGGCGGCCACGTCTGGGCTACTGGAGCAGCCTGGGGGCCATCCTGACCTTCCTCGTGACCCTCAGCTTTCTGCTGACCCTGCCGGGCGTCTGGAAGCTGGTCGACGGGGTGCCGGTCACCGAGTTCTTTATTTTCAAGGATCTGGTGCTGCTCGGTGTTGCCTGGCACTACCTGAATTTAAGTCGCGCCAGACTGGCCGACGCCTGACGACAATGCCTTTTTGCGCCCCGACAGGGGCGTTTTTTTTATCAGGCGGCCCTGGCTGGCCGCTTGCTCCCCCGCTTGCTTGCCCCTGTTGTGCCACCACTCGCCGGGCTGCGCTTGCGTTTGGTGAAGCGACGCTTGTCGGCCCCGGGCGCCGCCTTGGGCAGGGCGCTGAAGCTGGCCCCCGAATCCTGCCTGGCGCCGTCGATCAAACCGTTCAGCTGCTCGGTGAGCGGCCCCATGAACTGCTGATAGCTCGCCTGTCGCTCGGCAATCCGGCCGAGGTGCTGCTCCCACAGCGCCGTCATGTCCGGGGTGGTGGCCGTGGCCGGCAGGGCCTGGATCAACGCCCGCCCGGTCGGGGTCGCCTTGATGCTCTTGCCCTGGCGCACCAGAAAGCGGCGCTTGAACAGCAGGTCGATGATGCCGGCCCGGGTCGCCTCGGTGCCGAGGCCGTCGGTTTCGCGCAGGGTCTTGCGGATCTCGGGATCCTGCACGTAGCGGGCGATGCCGGTCATGGCGGCCAGCAGGGTGGCATCGGTAAACGACTTGGAGGGCTGGGTCATCTTCTCCAGCAGCTCCCCCCGCTCGCACAGCAGCTGCTCGCCCTGACGCAGGGCCGGCAGGGTTCCCGCCTCCTCCTCGTCATCTTCCTCCACCCCCAGCAACGCCTTCCAGCCCGCCTTGAGGATCCGCCGTGCCTTGGCCTGAAACTGCCCGCCGGCGATGCGCAGCAGCACCTTGCTGTCGTTGTACTCGAACGGCGGGTAGAACTGCAGCAGATACTGGCGGGCAATCAGGCCATACAACCTGGCTTCATCGCCGCTCAGGCTCCCCTCGTTGCCGTGCTTCTCGGTGGGGATGATGGCGTGGTGGGCATCCACCTTGCTGTCGTTCCACGCCTTGCTGCGGATCTTGCCGTCCGCCTCGCTCACAGCCCTGGCCAGCGCCGGCGCCGTGCTGGCGATGGCTTCCCGCACCTGGCCGGCCCGATTGAAGTGCTCGCTAGGCAGATGGCGGCTGTCGGATCTGGGGTAGGTGATGAGCTTGTGCCGTTCATAGAGGCTCTGGCAGACGTCCAGCACCCGCTTGGCGTCCATGCCGAACCGCTTGGCGGCATCGATCTGCAGGCTGGAGAGGTTGTAGGGCAACGGCGCCGCCTGCTTGCGGGCCTGCTCCTCCACCTCTTCCACCAGTGCGGGTTGACCCTGGATCCGCTCCACCACCTTGGCGGCCAGCGCCCGGTTGAGCACCCGCCCCTCCTCGTCCTGCCAGGGCAGACAGGCCTCGGAGGGCAGCCACTTGGCGCTGAAGCGTTCGTTGCCCTCGGTCTGTAGATGGGCCAGCACCTCGAAGAAGGGTTTGGGCACGAAGGCCTCGATCTCGAGATCCCGCCGCACCACCAGCCCCAGCAGCGGTGTCTGTACCCGGCCGACCGAGAGAAGCTCGCTGCAACCTCCCTTGCGACCAAGCAGGGTATAGGCGCGGGTCATGTTGATGCCGTAGAGCCAGTCGGCCCGGCTGCGGGCCAGCGCCGACACCGCCAGCGGCACGAACTCCTTGTTGTCTCTGAGCTTGTCGAGGGCGCGGCGCACCGCCGGCGGGTTGAGATCGCTGATGAGACAGCGCAGCACCGGCCGGGTTTTGCCGTAGCCGAGGAAATCGATCACCTCGTCCACCAGCAGCTGCCCCTCCCGGTCCGGGTCACCGGCGTTGACCACGCAGTCGGCCTGCTTGAGCAGGCGCTTGATGACGGTGAGCTGGGTCTTGGTCTTCGGCTTGGCCACCAGTTGCCACTGGCTCGGGATGATGGGAAGGGATTCCATGCGCCACTGCTTGTAGGCGGCGTCGTAGGCATCGGGCTCGGCCTGCTCCAGCAGGTGGCCGATGCACCAGGTCACCACATCCCCCTGCGCGGTTTCGATGAAGCCCTCCCCCTTCTTGTGGGGCTTGGGCAGCACGTCGGCAATGGCGCGCCCCAGACTGGGCTTCTCGGCGATAAAGAGTCGCATGGCAAATACCTGAACACTGTATATGCGAACAGTATATACCGTGCCCAGGGCAAAGCCCAAGCCCCCGCCCGGCGCGGGACGACAGGCTACTGCACAGGCAAGAGAAGAGAGCAGGGAGTCATGGCCCAACGATAAAAAGTGGAGAGAAAGTGGTGCAGCGGCATCAATTACGCCTCAAACGAGGAGCGAAAAGACGGTAAAATCGCAGGATGTTAAATTAAATTCAGTTAAATGATAAATAACAAAATAATAATTGCATTTAAAATAACAATACAAAATATAAATCATGATAGAGGTCAATCAACTACCTCTCCATGGATACTACTATATTGGTAATATTTGAACGTAGGAAAACGCCGTCATGCTTGGAAAACTGTTGAGAAAAACCTGGTTCTGGCTACTGCTGCTTGGAGCCCTGCTGGGCGTTGCAGCGCTGGGGGTCACGGTGACCGTCATGCACAAGACCAGTTCCACCGAGTTCTGCGTCTCCTGCCACTCCATGCAGACCCCGCTGGCCGAGTATCAGGGCAGCGTCCACTTCCAGAACGTGAAGGGCATCCGCGCCGAGTGCGCCGACTGCCACATTCCGGGTGATCCCACCTCCTATCTGTGGACCAAGATCCGCGCCGTGAAAGACATCTATCACGAGGCGATCGGCACCCTCGACACGCCGGAGAAATACGAGGCCCACAAGCTGCGCATGGCGCAGTCGGTGTGGGACGAGCTGAAGGCCAACGACTCCGCTACCTGCCGCAGCTGCCACAGCTACGCGGCCATGGACATCCTGGCTCAGCGCCCCAACGCCCGCGCAGAGCACCCGGTCGCCATCAAGGAGGGCCAGACCTGCATCGACTGCCACCGCGGCGTCGCCCACATCATGCCCGACATGAGCGGCCTGGCCGCCGCCGGTGCCAGCGAGCTGGCGCAAGCCGCCGCCCAGACCCCGGCCAACGTCACCACCCGCTATGCCATCGCCACCACCCCGCTCTATCTGGATGCCGGCGCCAAGACTGACGAAGGCACCCTGATGCCCTCCACCCAGGTGGAAGTGCTGGCCAACGACAACGGCCGTGCCCAGGTGCGCATCGACGGCTGGCAGCAGGACGGGGTTAGCGAGGTGTTCTACGCCGCCCCCGGCAAGCGCATCCTGAGCACCCTGCTCGGCGACAAGGCCAAGGCGCAGCTCACCACCGGCAAGAGCGAAACCGACAGCGCCACCAACCTCACCTGGCATCAGGTCAGCCTGACCGCCTGGGTGGATCAGAGCCAGCTCATCGGCGATCAGGGCAAGCTGTGGCAGTACGCCTCCACCCTGATGTCCAACAACTGTACCGGCTGCCACGGCCTCACTGCACTGGATCACTTCAACGCCAACCAGTGGATCGGCGTCATCAAGGGGATGGAATCACGCACCTCCCTGACCCCGGAACAGGCACGCATGTTGACCCAATACGTCCAGAAACATGCCAGTGACATGAACGCGGCGCACTAAGGCTGGCACAGAGGAAATCGTCATGACTTTTTTTACCGATAAGCAAACCAATCTCTCCCGCCGCAACCTGCTCAAGGGGCTAGGCGCCTGCGCCGCCCTGCCGCTGCTGGCCGGCGTCTTCCCGAAGAGTGCGCTGGCCAAAGCCATCAGCACGGCGCTTGAACAGTTCCCGACCCTGGTGCCGGCCCAGAAAGGCATCCTCACCGGCGCCCACTGGGGGGCCTTCGAGGCCATCGTCGAAGAGGGCCGCATGGTGCGGGTCCAGCCGGTGGCCGATGATCCGGCCCCCAACGATCTCATCGACATGGCGCCGTTCCAGGTCCACGCCAAGAACCGCATCAAGTACCCCATGGTGCGCAAGAGCTGGCTGGAGCAGGGCCCGGGGGCCAAACCCGAGCTGCGCGGCGCCGACGAGTGGGTGCGGGTGAGCTGGGAGAAGGCCATCGCCCTGGTGGCCGGTGAAATCAGCCGGGTGCAGAGCGACTTCGGCCCGCAGGCGATCCACGCCGGTTCCTACGGCTGGAAGAGTGTCGGCATGTTCCACAACAGCCGCACCCTGCTGCACCGCCTGATGAACCTGGCGGGCGGCTTCACCGGCTATGCCGGCGACTACTCCGCCGGCGCCGCCCAGGTGATCATGTCCCACGTGATGGGTTCAATCGAGGTATATGAGCAGCAGACCGCCTGGCCCAACGTCATCGAGCACGCCGAACTGGTGGTGCTGTGGGGGGTCAACGCCCAGGTCACCCTGAAGAACAGCTGGAACATGCCGGATCACGAAGGTCAGGCCGGCTTCAAAGCCCTGAAAGATAAAGGCACCCGCATCATCAGCATCGACCCTGTCTACAACGAAACCGCCAAGCTGGCCGGGGCCGAGTGGATTGCGCCGAACGCCTACACAGACGTGGCCATGATGCTGGGGGTGGCCCACACCCTCTACAGCGAGCAGAAGCACGATCAGGCCTTCCTCGACCGCTACACCACCGGCTTCGACAAGTTCCTCGCCTATCTGCTCGGCAAGGAAGACGGCCAGCCGAAGAGCGTCGAGTGGGCGAGCACCATCTGCGGCGTCGAGGCCAAGGTGATCCGCCAGCTGGCCCTCGACATGGCGTCCAAGCGCACCATGATCATGGCGGGCTGGGGCATGCAACGGCAGCAGCACGGCGAGCAACCCAACTGGATGCTGGTCACCCTGGCCGCTATGCTGGGCCAGATCGGCCTGCCGGGCGGCGGTTACGGCTTCAGCTACCACTACTCTTCCGGTGGCAGCCCCACCGCCAAGGGCGGCATCCTGGCGGGCATCTCCGCCGGCAATGCACCGAAGAACGGGCCGGCGCCGATCCCGGTGGCCCGCATCGCCGACTGTCTGGCCAACCCCGGCAAGACCATCGACTTCAACGGCCGCAAGGTGACCTACCCGGACATCAAGCTGGTCTACGTGGCGGGCGGCAACCCCTTCCACCACCACCAGGACACCAACAACCTGGTCAAGGCCTGGCGCAAGCCGCAGACCGTGATCGTGCACGAGCCCTACTGGACCGCCACCGCCAAGC
This sequence comes from Aeromonas sp. S8(2024), assembly GCF_041403085.1. Classification (NCBI taxonomy): domain Bacteria; kingdom Pseudomonadati; phylum Pseudomonadota; class Gammaproteobacteria; order Aeromonadales; family Aeromonadaceae; genus Aeromonas; species Aeromonas sp. S8(2024). Next base: position 34,070 of record NZ_JBGLRF010000017.1, read on the forward strand.
ACGCCGACATCGTCCTGCCGGCCACCACCAGCTACGAGCGCAACGATCTGGAGATGGGCGGCGACTACTCCCAGCGCTACGTCTTCCCGATGCACCAGTGCGTGCCGCCCCAGTTCGAGGCGCGCAACGACTTCGACATCTTCCGTGACGTGGCCGCCAAGCTGGGCCTGCAGGAGCAGTACACCGAAGGCAAGGACGAGATGCTGTGGCTCAAGCAGATGTACGACGGCATGGCCGCCCAGGCCCGCGGCGCCCGGGTGGCGCTGCCGCCGTTCAACATGTTCTGGGAGTCCAACAACTACATCCGCTTCCCGGTGCCCGAGGCGAACCGCCAATGGATCCGTCACGCCGATTTCCGTGAGAACCCGCTGCTCAACCCGCTCGGGACCCCGTCCGGCAAGATCGAGATCTTCTCCAGCACGGTGGCCGGCATGGGCTATGCCGACTGCGCCGGCCATCCCAAGTGGTATGAACCCAAGGAGTGGATCAAGAGCAAGGAGGCGACCCGCTATCCACTGTCGCTCAACACCTCCCACCCGACCCAGCGGCTGCACTCCCAGCTCGACAACACCCCGCTGCGGGACAAGTTCGCCATCGCCGATCGCGAGGCGATCCTGATCCACCCGGACGACGCCAAGGCGCGCGGCATCCAGGATGGCGATCTGGTGCGGGCCTTCAACGACCGCGGCCAGATCCTGGTGGGGGCCCTGCTCTCGACCGACATCCGCCCGGGGGTGGTGCGGGTGTGCGAAGGGGCCTGGTTCGATCCGGCCAAACCGGGCGAGGCGGGAAGCCTGTGCAAGAACGGCAACGTCAACTGCCTCACCTTCGACGAGGGCACCTCCAGCCTGGCGCAGGGCAACTGCGGTCACATGGCCCAGCTGCAGATCGAGAAGTACCAGGGCCCGGCCCCGGTCAACACCGCCCATGCGGTGCCGGCCAACGCCTGAGCAGAGGACTGAGCAACAAAAACGGCGCCATCAAGGCGCCGTTTTCTTATCGCGGTTTGTGGTGTGACTAAGAAGTCACTCTCAACCATCTACTCTTCCGCATACTCCACCCGCCTTGCAGCCAGAGCGCAGACCAGGTGGCTTAGAAGTCCCCTTCCACCATGTACTCTTCCGCACACTCCACCAGCTGGGGCCAGAGTTCTTCCGGCACCCAGGCATCCGGGTCATCTTCATCCCCGTCGTACTGGCTCCAGAAATAGCGGCGCAGGCCGGAGGCGAAGTCATCGCTCAGCTCGGCCAGCTCGGAGAGCGGCCCCAGCCAGGCGATGCGGCGCAGGCCGGAGGCGAGATCGTTGATGGCGTCCATCAGGCCGCGATCGTCGAAGCTCTGCTCCACCAGCAGGGTGAAGCGCTCGCGCGCCCGCTCGGTCTGATCCTCATCCAGCTCGCCCACGTCGGCCAGCAGGTCGACGAAATCTTCCAGCAGGAAGGCAATCAGGCTGTCGCGATCCTCAAACCACTGGATCTGGGCCCCCTTGGTGCCCAGCACGGAGGCATCGAACGAATCGTCGAGGTGACACAGTGCCCATGGATCATCGGTCATGGTTCTCTTCCTCAGGCTAAAACAGGTGCCATATCTTATGCCTAGCTCTCCACTCTTGCCACCTTGGGCAGCGAGAGGGAAGCAGCCAGCCCGCCCAGTTCGGCGCGTCCCATGATGAGGCTGCCGCGGTAGGCTTCCGCCAGATCGGAGACGATGTTGAGCCCCAGCCCCGAACCCGGCACCTTCTCGTCGAGCCGCACCCCGCGCAGCACGGCCTTGGCGATCTGATCCTCGCTCATGCCGGGACCATCATCCTCGATGCGCAGGGTGATCCAGCCCCCCAGCTCGGCGCTGGAGATGCGCAGCCGGCCGGCCGACCACTTGAAGGCGTTCTCCAGCAGGTTGCCCACCATCTCGTCGAAGTCCTGCTCCTCCACCCCGACCGCCAGGGTGGCCGGCACCTGCAGATCCACTTCCCGGCCCGGATAGAGGCGGGAGAAGGCGCGGCAGATGTACTCCACCCGCGCCCGCACCGGGGTCGACACCCCGAGGATCTTGGCGGCGCCGGTCACCCGCGCCTTGCCGAGGTGGTAGTCGATGTGGCGCTGGATCTGATCGAGCTGCTCGCCGAGGGCGGCCTGATCCTCCGGCGGCAGCTGGGCCACCTGGTTGCGCATGATGCTGAGCGGCGTCTTGAGGGCGTGGGCCAGGTTGCCGGTGTGGGAGCGGGCCCGCTGCAACAGCTCGCCATAGTGGTGCAGCAGCCGGTTGATGTCCTCCACCAGCGGCTGGATCTCCAGCGGGTAGCGCAGCCGGAACCCCTCCTGATGGCCCTGATGGACCCGACTCAGCTCGCGCCGCAACAGGTGCAGCGGCCGCAGGCCGTAGACGATCTGGAACATGAAGCCGAGCACCAGTCCGGTCGCGGCAAAGCCGAGGCCGAGGAACAGGCTGATGCGGGTCTTCTTCAGGGTCTGGGTCAGGGCGCTGCTGTCCTTGGCCATCACCAGGGTGAACACCCGATCCGAACCGGGCAGCAGCACGGTACGGGTCATGATCAGCAGCGGCTCCTTGTTGGGCCCCTTGCCGACGAACAGATCAGGGTCGCCGAAGGCCGACTTCAGGCCGTGCACGTCGAGATGCACATCCCACAGGGAGCGGGAGCGGCTGACCACGCTCTCCCCCAGCTCCAGTTGCCAGTAGTAACCTGAGTAGGGCTGGCGAAAGCGGGGATCGGCCATGGGTTCGGTGACCACCGGCAGGCCATCCGGCTGGATCTCGAGGCGGGAGAGCAGATCGTAGAGCTGCAGGCGCAGGCCGTCGGCCTCCGCCTCCTGCCAGTAGTTGCGCATCATGGTCTGCAGGCTGAAGCCGGTGGCAAACAGGAACAGGCCGCACCAGACCATGGCGATGACCACCAGCCGCCCCCGCAGGGTGCGCACCAGCCTCATTCAGCCACTCCTGCGCAAGGGGGCATCAAGTGCCGGTTCATTCGTTGATCCGGTAGCCGAGGCCGCGCACCGTCTCGATCAGATCGGCGTGGGTCTTCTTGCGGATCCGGCCGATGAACACCTCCACCGTGTTGGAGTCGCGGTCGAAATCCTGGGCGTAGATGTGGTCGATCAGCTCGCTGCGCGACACCACCTTGCCCCTGTGCTGCATCAGATAGCCGAGCACCCGAAACTCGTGGGCGGTCAGCTTGATGGGGGTGCCTTCGTACCACACCTGGGACGCCGCCATGTCGAGCCGCACTCCGCCGATCTCCAGGATCGAGCTGGCGTTGCCCGCCGCCCGCCGCACCAGGGCATGGACCCGGGCCACCAGCTCGGCCACCTGGAACGGCTTGGTGAGGTAGTCGTCGGCCCCGGCGTTGAGCCCCTCGATCTTCTCGTGCAGCTGGCCACGGGCGGTCAGCACCAGTACCGGGGTGTCGATCCCCTTGCTGCGCCACTCTTTGAGCACGCTCAGGCCGTCGCGCCCCGGCAGACCGAGATCCAGAATGATGGCGTCATAGGGTTCAGTCTCGCCGAGAAAGCCGGCCTCGTTGCCATCGTGGCAAAGGTCGGTCACGAAACCGGACAGGCGCAGCTGTTCCGCCAGCTGGCCAGCCAGGGTCTTCTCATCTTCAACTATCAGAATTCGCATAAATGGGTATCCAAAGCAGGGTTGTGCCGGTACCGGCAGCAGTTGGGGGGACGAACCGGACGGTGGGTTCGCGGGCTCACGCCGTTACTCCTCTTCCAGGGGCGGACGCGGTTCGAACAGCCGCTCCAGATGGTGACCCTTGAGCCACACCATCTCCAGATTGTCGGCCCGATAGCCCACCTTGATGACGCTGTTCTCGCTGTCGATCAGCTTGAGTTCGTACAGCCAGATGCCGTCCTCCTCCCCCAGATCGACCCGCAGCACCCGTACCGGCAGGCGGGAAGCCACCTCCATCACCTCATGAAAGGGGCGCACCCGTCCCTCGCTGACCGCCTGCTGCAGCAAGGCCTCGTTCGGCGTGGCCGCCTGTGCCAGTGCCGGCAGCAGCAACCCAAGCAGAGACAGGGCTCTATTCATGGATGATTCATCTCCCAAAACCTAACATAATGCCGTTTATAGTCTGCCAGCCATGAATCCGGAATGAATATGATCCGACGCAGTTTCCTGCTGATCCTTTGCCTCTTCTCCACCCTCGGCTGGGCGGCCGAAAGCCGTCTCGACATGGCCGGGCTGGTCAAGCTGCTGGTGGCCCAAGGGTATCACGACATTCGGGAAGTGGAGCTGGAAGGGGACAAATTCGAGGTGGAAACCCTGGATGCCCAAGGGCAGCGGGTGCGACTCCTGGTCGACGCCCATACGGGTGACATCAAAAAAGAGGCCGACTAGGCCTCTTTTTTATTGCGGGTTGTCGGGGCGGCGTACTTAAGACCTCATGCCTCCCTCAGTTTCTGCGGCCGAAGCCGGCGCCAGGGGCGCAGCAGCTTGTCGCGGCGTGGCACCAGCAGGGCACAGGCCAGCAACAGGTAGATGAGGGGCTCCTGCCAGCCGCTCTTGAGCGACCACCAGTAGTGCACCGGCACCAGCAGGGCCACCGCGTAGATCCAGTTGTGCAGCTTCTGCCAAGCCGGCCCCATGCGCCGCAGCAGGGCCGGGATCGAGGTGAGGCTGAGCGCCAGCAGCAACAGCAGCGCCACCATACCCACCACTATATAACTGCGCTTGACCAGCTCGCCGCCAATCAGCCGCCAGTCAAACTGCAGATCCAGCCCCAGCCAGACCATAAAGTGCAGACCGGCCCAGGCGGCGCACCAGAGCCCGAGCGGGCGGCGCAGCTTGATGAGCTGCCCCTGCCGCCAGCGTTTGGCCAGCGGCGACACCAGCAGGGTGAGCAACAGCAGATTGAGCGCCCCCTTGCCCAGATAGTGAGTCAGCCCCTGTACCGGATCCCCTCCCAGCAGACCGCCGGGCACGGCCACCAGCAGCCAGAGCAGAAACCCCAGCGAGGCGAGGTGTACCAGCGCCCGCAGCAAGGTGATGTGACGTGCCGTCAGTCGCAGAGTCATGATGTCAGCTCCTCTCGTCTCAATACCACTTGCGCAGGTCCATGCCCTGATAGAGGGACGCCACCTCGTCGGCATAGCCATTGAACATCAGGGTCGGCTGGCGCTTGGCGCCGAAGATGCCCCCCTCGCCGATGAAGCGCTCGCTGGCCTGACTCCAGCGCGGGTGATCCACCGCTGGATTGACGTTGGCGTAGAAGCCGTATTCGTTGGGGGCCAGCAGGTTCCAGGTAGTGGGCGGCATCTCCTCCACCAGCCGGATGGAGACGATGCTCTTGATACTCTTGAAGCCGTACTTCCAGGGCACCACCAGCCGGATCGGCGCACCGTTCTGGGCCGGCAGCGCCTTGCCGTAGAGCCCCATCGCCAGGAAGGAGAGCGGATGCATCGCCTCGTCGATGCGCAGCCCCTCGACATAGGGGTAATCGATGCCACCGCCGAGGGAACGCGACGCCTGTCCAGGCAGCTGCTCCGGATCATAGAGAGTCTCGAAGGCCACGAACCTGGCGCGGCTGGTGGGCTCGGCCCGGCGAATGAGGTCCGCCAGCGCGATGCCGCTCCAGGGCAGCACCATGGACCAGGCCTCCACGCAGCGCAGCCGGTAGATGCGCTCCTCCAGCGTGCTCTTGTTGATGAGATCCCACACGTCCAGGGTAAACGGCTTGGCCACCTCCCCCTCTACCTTCAGAGTCCAGGGCTCGGGCTTGAGGTAGTGGCCATTGCGGGCCGGATCCCCCTTGTCGGTACCAAGCTCGTAGAAGTTGTTGTGGGTGGTGGCCTTCTCCTCCGGCGTGAGGATCAGCCCCTCCGGCCTGGCAGCAGCGTGGATATTGAGCGCCCGGGTGGCGACCGGTGCAGGCTTGTCGCCAGAGAAGAGATCGAGCACCCCGGCCTGGGTCGGCAACGCCAGGGTGGCGGCGCCGAGCCCCAGCCCTTTCAGGATCAGGCGACGATCCTGATAGACGGCTTCCGGCGTGACATCCTGTTCGGTGAGGTGATGGGCAGAGCGGCGCTTGAGCAACATGGAAAAACTCCCGGGGCGATGAGGGTAACAATCATAAGACCCGCCCCGGCCGAGTTTTATTTCACGGAAAATTACATGAACTGATAGAGGGGCAGTGCCTTGGCCATGGTTCCGACCAGAAACAGCACTACGAACACCAGCAGGGGAACGATCACATTTGGCACCATCAGACTCACTCCATGAGCAGGACAGGGCCTCTAACTATGGTGCAGACACGACCGCCTCACCATGAATTTTTTTCGCGAGCGCAAGCGTATTCCTGAGTTGAAATGAGTGATGCAGATCACACACAATTCCGCCCCTGCTTGCCGCCCCCCCTGCGCGGGGTAGGCTCCCCTTTTTCCGGATTTCACTACTGAAGAGTCACGCCATGAGCCCATTGATCGCCATCGCCATCACGACCGGGATCCTCTCCGCCGTCTGGGGCTGGGTCGCCGTCACCCTCGGCCTCATCTCCTGGGTCGGCTTCCTCGGCTGCACCAGTTATTTTGCCTCCAGCGGCGGCTACAAGGCGCTGCTGCAGACCCTGCTGTGCAATGCCAGCGGCATGCTGTGGGCCCTGCTGCTGATCCATGGCGACGCCTGGTGGGGCGCCGGGGTGGCGGGCTACCTGATGACCGGGGTGGTGGCGACCCTGATGTGCGTGCAGGCCAGGCAGCAGTGGCTCTCCTACATTCCCGGCACCTTCGCCGGTTGCTGCGCCACCTTCGGAGCGGCAGGAGAGTGGCGGCTGATCCTGCCATCCCTGGTGATAGGTGCGCTGTTCGGCTACCTGATGAAGGCGAGCGGCCTCTGGCTCTCCCATAAGACCCAGAAAACCCAGGCAACCGCTGGCGTCACCGACCCGGCTTGAGCCGGCCTAACGTGACCGATTCGGTCTGAAACCAGAGGGGCGGGCCGCCCACCAACCACCGCCCCCCCAAGAAAATAAAAAAAATCTACA
>NZ_JBGLRF010000018.1:0-22637 GCF_041403085.1 Aeromonas sp. S8(2024)
ATAGCGCAGTGGAACCACCTGACCCCATGCCGAACTCAGAAGTGAAACGCTGTAGCGCCGATGGTAGTGTGGCATTCGCCATGCGAGAGTAGGACACTGCCAGGCACCCAAATTGAAGAAGCCCGCTCATCAGAGCGGGCTTTTTTATTACCTGAAATTCAGCGATTTCTGCACAATTTCCCGTGCTATTCCCCCTCTGCTCGCTCCGCACAGGGCTGTTCCATGTTGATTCACTCTACTTCCATTTAAACCCTGTGAGGCATCTTTTCTGCCTTCATTCATCCGCTATTCCCCGTTGTTACTCTGCTATTCGTTAGCCAAGATTCTGATGGCTCAACAGGATGGTCATTCTTTTTGTTGATGATCACTATTGCTCTGGCAGGGGATGACAAGGGCTGCGGGATCCTTAGACTGTGAACTTCATCGACAAGGGAGCTGTGTATGTTGGGGATCCACGATCTGGCGTTGTTTATCCTGTCAGGCCTGCTGTTGAACATGATGCCGGGGCCGGACTCCCTGCTCATCATGCTGCGCAGCGGCTCCCAGGGCTGGCGGGCAGGCTCCATGGCGGCACTGGGGATAGGGTCCGGCACCATGGTGCACGTGCTGGCTGCTGCGTTGGGGTTGTCCGCTCTGCTGAGCGCCTCGGCCGAGCTGTTTGCCGTCATCAAGTTGATGGGCGCGCTTTATCTGGTCTATCTCGGCTTATCCATGTTCAGGCAAGGGGGAGGAGGCCGGGTATCGGCTGAAGAGGCTGTGTCCCTGCCTGTGCTCTCCTATGGCAGGATCTTCCGGCAAGGGCTACTCACCAATGTGCTCAACCCCAAGGTGGCCCTGTTCTTCCTTGCCTTTGTGCCCCAGTTCATCGCGCCAGATGCGCCGCAAAAAGCGCTGGCATTCATCGTGCTGGGCTGCATCTTCAATTTCAACGGCATGATCTGGTGCCATCTGCTGGCTTTCTCGACCGCCTATGCGAGCCGCAAGGTGAGGCTGCCTGCAAGGCTGAATACCTGGTTCAACCGTGTGATGGGAGGCTTGTTCGTGGGGCTTGGCATCAAGCTGGCGGTGGAGTGAGAAGATAAACGTCGTCCATAGAAAAAGGCGTATCCCATTGCTGGGATACGCCTTCGTCTGCACTGCAGCAGGATGACTGAAATCAGTTCATGCCGTAGCGCTTGAGTTTCTTGCGCAGAGTACCGCGGTTGATCCCCATCATCACGGCAGCGCGAGTCTGGTTGCCACGGGTGTACTGCATGATCACGTCCAGCATGGGAGCTTCGACTTCGGAGAGAACCATATCGTACAGATCAATCACTTCCTGACCGTTCAACTGGGCCAGGTAGTTACGCAGGGCCTGTTGCACAGAGTCACGCAGGGGGCGCTGGGTCGGCTCGGCAGCGTGATTGTGAGTAGTTGTTACCAATGCATCAGAAGTCAGGGTTTGTTCGAACATATTCGGTCGGCTCTTTAGTTATGCGTTAACCTAATCCATCGAAATACGCTTCGAGTGCCTCGAGTTGTGCGTCTGCACAATCCAGGGCATTGAAGTGCTTACGGAATTCTCGGCCCGTCTCTTCTTCATCCAGATACCAGCCCACATGTTTACGGGCAATGCGCGCTCCCAGATATGCACCATAAAACTGGTGCAGGTTGGTTACATGCTCGTTCATCAGGGTGCGAACCTCTTCCCTGTCGGGAGGTGGCAGCTTGGTGCCCGTCTCAAGAAAATGACGGATTTCCCGGAAAATCCAGGGTCGTCCTTGCGCAGCACGGCCGATCATCACGGCATCAACACCGGTATAGTCGAGGACATACCGGGCCTTCTCCGGGCTGTCTATGTCGCCATTGGCGACAACAGGAATCGATACGGCCTGCTTAATCGCCCTGATAGTGTCGTACTCCGCTTCGCCCTTGTAGAGACAGGCACGGGTACGACCATGCACGGCGAGGGCCGCGATACCGCAATCTTCGGCGATTCGGGCGATCTCCTCGCCATTGCGGTTATCCGGATCCCATCCTGTGCGGATCTTCAAGGTGACAGGCACGTCCACTGCGTCCACCACGGCCAGGCAGATGGATCTGACCAGGTCGGGTTGGCGCAACAGGGCGGAACCTGCCAGCTTCTTATTCACTTTTTTTGCCGGACATCCCATGTTGATGTCGACGATCTGAGCGCCCTGCTCCACGTTGTAGCGGGCGGCAAACGCCATCATCTCGGGGTCGGCTCCGGCAATCTGGACCGATCGCAATCCCCCTTCAGCAGAGTGATCCATTCTCATCCGGGTTTTCTGGGTATCCCAGACATCCGGGTTGGCCAGCAGCATCTCGGAAACGGCCATGCCGGCACCCAGCCGCAAACAAAGTTCACGGAATGGTCGGTCTGTTACACCGGCCATGGGAGCCACGATCAGGGGAGTTTCAAGCGTGTGGGGACCTATCTGCATTCCACGGTTACCATCGGCTTAGGGCGGCGTATATTACGCATTTTTTAGTCAGGAGAAAAGGTTAGTATTTGAGCGTCAGCCATTTTTTTCTGAAAAAAACGTCGCGCCAAGGCTTGCAAAATCAGGAGTGCTTGAAAATCGGACAGATTGTCGAAGCGAAGCGGTGGGGCCAATTGGATGAGGGGGACCATGATTTGCCTGTCCCCATCCCGGACGGGTTTGCGTTATGATAGCGAGCTTGTATCGAGCAAAGACTCCAAACAAATTCATTACAAACAGATTGGGGACGTATGACGGCAAGGTTCATCAAATCTCTCTACCCGTGTCTGCTTGGCGCCATGCTGGGCTCGGCCCAGGCTCAGACGGTCAGTTTCAGCGAAGCCTGGAGCCGGGTCATTCAACAGGATGACGGGCTGGCGGCGGAACAGGCCGGGGTTGAGCGGGCGCAACAGCTGCGCGAAGCCGCCAAGGCCATGTATCTGCCCAAGGTGGACGTGGGGGCCAGCTACACCCACCTCGATCAGCCGGTGGAACTGGACATGATGGACCTCAACCCCATCGCCAGTCATCCTGAGTTCGGCAAGGTACTGGCGCCCATCATGCAGGCGCTCAAGCTGACGCCCAATGACTTCGTCACCCCCCTCACCAAACAGAACGTGGTGACCAGCTCGGTCAAGATGCTGTGGCCGCTGTTCACCGGTGGTCGCATCGATGCGGCACAGGACATTCGCCAGGCCCAGGTGAGCGAGGCGCAGCAGTTGCTGGTGCTCAAGCAGCAGTCCACCTTCGAGAGCCTCTCCCAGACCTATTTCGGGGTGGTGCTGGCGGCCCAGGTGGTGCAGACCAAGCAGGAGATCGAGCAGGGGCTGGCTCACCACCTGGAGCATGCCAAGAAGCTGGAAGCCCAGGGCCAGATCGCCCGGGTTGAGCGTCTCTCCGCCCAATCAGCCTATGACCGGGCCCGTATCGATACCCAGAAGGCGCGTCGCAGCCTGGAGATTGCCCAGCTGGCCCTCGGCCACATGCTCAAGCTCAAGCAGGCGGAGCCCGATACCCAGCTCTTCATCAATCCGCAGATGCCTGAACTCGCAGCCTTCGTGCAGGAGACGCTGGCGGTGCACCCCGGCCTCAAGTTGCTGACGGCCAAGAAGGAGCAGGCGCAGGGGATGATCAAGCTGGAGAAGGGCAAGTACGCCCCCGAGCTGTTCCTGTATGGTAACTACAACCTCTATGAGGATGACTCGCTGGCCTCCAAGACCACCCCGGACTGGCTGGTCGGGGTGGGTGTCAGCATGCCGCTGGTGAGCCGTGACGGCCGCTCCGAGACGGTACAGGCGGCCAAGAGCGCCGAGCTGCAGGTCAATCTGCTGCAGGCCAAGACCCGCCAGGATCTGGAGTTGCTGGTCGAGAAGACCTGGCGCGAGGCGGCGCAGGGGCTGGAGGAGTTCCAGTCACTCTCTTCTACCCAGGCGCTGGCCGAGGAGAACGTGCTGCTTAGGGACAAGGCATTCGGGCAGGGGCTCTCCACTTCCCTCGATGTGGTGGATGCCCGCAACCAGCTGGCCGGGGTCAAGACCCAGCGCGCCGCTGCCGCTTATCAATACGTCATTTCGCTGGCGCGTCTGCTGGCCCTCTCCGGGCAGATGAACAGCTTCAACCAGTATCAGCATGGGCAGGCGATCGAGGTGAACTCATGATCGCGGCCTGCCATGCTCCCATTTTCATGTCTGTTTCGACCGCCAAGGGTCGCCCGTTTGCCGAGGTGAATTCATGAGTCATCCCCCCATCAAGAAGAAGATGAACCAGGGCAAGCCGCTGCTGCTGCCATTGGCGCTGGTGTTGCTGGTCATCTGGCTGGGCTGGCGTTTCTGGCTGGCCTATCAACCCGAGCCGGTGCGTCTGCAAGGGCAGATCGAGGCGCAGCAGTACTCTGTTTCCTCCAAGGTGGCGGGCCGCATCGAGGAGGTGCTGGTGAAGAAGGGGGATCAGCTGGCCAAGGACCAGCTGGTGTTCACCCTGGCGAGCCCCGAGATTGAAGCCAAACTGAGCCAGGCCAAGGCGGGCCAGGCCGCGGCCGGTGCCATGGCGCAAGAGGCCGAGAAGGGGGCGCGCGCGCAGCAGATTGCCGCCGCCAAGGATCAGTGGCAAAAGGCCAAGGCGGCCGCCTTGCTGCGCGGCAAGACCTACGAGCGCATTGCCAGCCTGCACCGGGATGGCGTGATGCCGCTGCAAAAACGTGATGAGGCCTGGACGGCCTGGCAGGCGGCCAGGTACAGCGAAGGCATGGCCTGGCAACAGTATCAGATGACCCTGGAAGGGGCGCGGGAAGAGACCAAGATCGCGGCCCGCGAGCAAGCCAAGATGGCGGCAGGTTCGGTGGCTGAAGTGGAGGCCTACCTGGCCGACACCCGCATCAATAGCCCGCATGCGGGTGAAGTATCCCAGGTGCTGCTGCGCAGCGGCGAGCTGGCCCCGCAGGGCTTCCCCGTGGTGACCCTGCTCGACATGAACGATGCCTGGGCCCAGTTCCACGTGCGTGAAGATCTGTTGCCCCGCTTTGCGCTGGGCACCGAGTTCGATGCCCGCATCCCCGGTCTTGGCGAGCAGACGGTGCGTTTCAAGGTGACCCATGTGGCCGTGATGGGGGACTTTGCCACCTGGCGCGCCACCGACACCCGCCAGGGCTTTGACATGAAGAGCTTCCAGGTGGAGGCGCGCCCGCTGCAACCGGTCGAGGGGCTGCGGGTCGGCATGAGCGTGCTGGTTGAGCTCTGATGGGACGCGAATGGCGGTTGCTGTGGCAGGATCCGTTCGGCCGGGCGCTGGCAAGCTGGCTGCCCCTGCTGCTGATGGGGATCCTCTGCTGGATCTTCTCTGCCGGGCTGGCGCGGGATCTCAAGATAGGTCTGGTGGATCTGGACCAGAGCGTGCTGTCGCGCCAGCTGGCCTATTCGCTGGATGCCTCCGCCGGGCTCAAGGTCGCGCGACAGTTCGACTCCATCGCTGAAGGGGCCAACGCCCTGCGGGGAGGCGATATCTACGCCCTGGTCGTGCTGCCCGATCATCTCGAGCGGGATGCCAGGCAAGGCACCCAGCCGCGGGTCACCGTGTTCAACAACGGCCAGTTCATCCTGATCGCCAAGCTGGTCAACTCGGCGCTGGCTCAGGTGGTGGGAACCCTCAACGGCCAGGTCGGCGTGCTGACGGCGATGGCCGATGGCAAGGTGTTGCCCGGGGCGCTCGGCCAGGCGGTGCCCATCAACAGTCAGGTGACGGCGCTCTACAACCTCAATGCCAGTTACGCCCAGTTTCTGCTGAGCGCCATCCTGCCTGCGGTGTGGCAGATCCTGGTGGTGCTCTACGGACTCAATGCGCTGGCCCGCACCGACCGGCTGGGACTGGACTGGACTACCAAAGGGGTCTGGTTCGGGCTCTGGCGCACCCTGCTGCCCCACGTGCTGATCGGCTGGGGCTGGGGGCTGCTCTGGACGCTGTTGCTGTTCAAGGGCTTTGCCTATCCCATGCACGGCAGCTGGCTGGTGCTGACGGTGGGGTTGGGGCTGGCCTCGGCCGCCTGCGTCAGCATGGGAGCCTTCTTCTACGCCGTCATCCGGGATCCAGCCCGGGCTCTGTCGCTGGCGGGGGCCTACACGGCGCCGGGGTTCGCCTTCATGGGGGTCACCTTTCCGGTCAGCGCCATGGGGGATTTTGCCCAGTTCTGGCGCAGCCTGCTGCCCATCTCTCACTATGTCGAGCTGCAGATCGGCCAGACCAACTACGGTCAACCGCTGGCGGCAGCGCTGCCGCAATTCGGCGCCCTGCTGCTGTTTCTGCTGCCCCTGCTGCTGGTCGTGCGTCGCTACCGGGCACAGGCGAGCACGACCCAGTCACAAGAGGAGCTCAAGCCATGATGGGATTCCGGGATCTGCTGCGCCTCGAGCTGCGTACCCTGCTGGCGGACAGGGCCATCATGCTGACCCTGTTTGGCGGCGTCTTCTTCTACTCCTTCCTCTATCCGCAGCCCTATCTGCACCAGCTGCCGCGGGAAGAGGCTGTGGTGGTGGTCAACGAGGATGGAAGCCAGCTCTCCCGTCAGCTGGAGTTCATGGCCGATGCGACGCCGCAGGTAAAACTGGTGGCACGGGCCAGCTCGCTGGATGAGGCTCGCCAGCGGATGATGGCTGGCGAGGCGAGCGGAATCCTGCACATCCCCAATCACTTCTATCGGGATCTGATGCTGGGCAAGAGCGTGACCCTGAGCTATGCCGGCGATGCTTCCTACTTCCTGGTTTACGGCACCATCGCCGAGGGGCTGGCCCAGGCGGGCGGCACCCTGGCCGCCCAGGTGAAGGTGGCCAGGCTGCTGAGTCACGGCGAGGCGCTGCCGCAGGCGGCCATGGGCTGGAATGCGGTGGCCCTCAACGTACTGCCGGTGTTCAATCCGACCATGGGCTATGTGAACTACGTGGTGCCGGCTGTGTTCGTGCTGATCCTGCATCAGGTGCTGCTGATGGGCACCGGCATCCTGGGGGCGACCCAGAACCAGCGCAGCCAGCGCGGCGAGTCAGGCTATTGGCAGGATGCGCCCGTCCTGCCACTGCTGCTGGCCCGTACTCTGGTGGTGGGGGGGCTGTTCGTGCTGCCGGTGAGCTACTTCTTCGGCTTCTGCTTCGATCACTACGATATCGCGCGTACCGCCGAGCCGGCCACACTCTGGCTGTTCACCCTGCCGTTCCTGCTGGCCACGACCTGGTTTGGCGTCGCGCTGGGGGCCCTCTTTACCCGGCGCGATCTGCCGACCCAGGTGGTGCTTGTCTCTTCCCTGCCGCTGGTCTTCTTGGCCGGCTTCATCTGGCCGCTGGAACTCATTCCGGCGCCGCTCAACTGGCTGGCCCAGTGGGTGCCGAGCACTCCGGCCATCGAGGGGTTTTTGCGCCTCAACCAGATGGGGGCGGGGTTCGAGCAGGTTGCCCGTTACTGGTGGCAGTTGTGGGGGCTGGCGCTGCTGTATGGCGCCCTGTCCTGCCTGCTGCTGGGCTGGCGTCAATCCCAGAGGCGAAAGGTTCGCCCGGCCGCTCTGGCGCGGGATGCTGTGAGCGAGCCCTCCGCCGGTTAGGTGTTCCCCGAAAGCAAAACGGTCAGCCCCTGGGCTGACCGTTTTGCTATGGCGATGGCTCATGCCCGGCTGAGGCTTGGGTCGCCGATGGCGTAGATCTGACCTGCTGTCGCCTCGTCGGTCAGCAGACGCAGCCCGCAGGCGGCGACGTCGGCCCGGCGCACCAGACCGTGCATCTCCTTGCCCTGACTCAGCACGGCCGCACCGGTAGCTATGCCATCCTGCAGACCGGCCGGGCGCAGTATGGTCCACGCCAGCGTGCTGGTCTGCAGCCAGCTCTCCGCCAGGCTCTTGAGCCGCACCTCGTGGCCGAAGGCGGCCCGTGCCCGCTCGGGCAGATATTGCCAGCTGTCGCCACAGCCGAGGGAGGTGACCAGCAGCAGACGCTTGAGTCCGGCCCGCTCCATCTCGTCGATCACCAGGCGGTTGCCAAGATAGTCGACGGGCTCAACCTGGCGAAAACTGCCCAGGGTGGAAATGGCCTGCGCCCCGTCACCGGCCAGCCGGCAAGCGGCTGCCACCGCCTGCGAGTCCAGGGCATCGCCGCTGATGACGTCGACGCCCAGCGATTGCAGCCCGGCGGCCATGTCGGCATGGCGCACCAGGGCGACGACCCTGTGGCCAAGTTGCAGCGCTTGCTCGGTGAAGGCGCGGCCCAGCCCGCGGCTGGCTCCGAAGATGAGTGTGGTTGGCATGGTGCGGCTCCCTTGAGTGAAAGGGCTAGCCTAGAGGGCGGAAGAGATGTTGTAAATGAGAGTTGTTTTTATTTGTCTGGCAGGAGAGAAAACGGTGAGCCGGAGACACCCGGCTCACGCAGCATCAGCCGTTGTAGTGGCCGATATTGGGACGACGACTGGGGCCGCTCAGGTGGATATCCACCGGATTGAACGCCTTGATCGCCTCGAAGCTGAAGTCGCCGATGGCCTGATGCAGGCTTTGGGGGCTGTGGTTGGTGATGAGGATGACGCTTTTTGAGAGGTTGCGGCGACGGCGCAGCAGGTGGCCGAGGAAGCTGGACTGGCTCTCCGCCATCTTGGCACGATTGGCCGCCACCTCGTCGATGATCAGCAGGTCAACCTCTTCCAGGGCGCGCCGGTACTGGTTGCGCTCTTCCTGATCCTGGATGACGTTGAAGAACAGCCGATCAACGATGGAGGCCCACTGCTGGAAGATCACCGACTTCTGGTGGCGCTCGATCAGTTCGTGCGCCACCGCGCCGGCCAGGGTCGACTTGCCGGTGCCGTAGTCGCCATAGATCAGCATGCAGCCACCGCCGCTCTTCTCCCAGTGTTCGAAACCGCTGATGAAGTAGCGGGCCGTCTCGATGGGGTATTGCAGCGCGGGATCGCCGGCATCCATGCGCTCGAATATCCAGTCCGGGTTGAGGTCGGCCTGGGCGATCAGTTTCTGGATCCGCTCCTGCCGCGCCACCTTCTGCAGTTCGCGCACCTCGGCGTTGGCCTTGGCGTCGTACTCCTTGCGCAGGGTCTCATAGTCGTACTGGCTGCCACCGGTCTGGGCCTGCAGGCGGCGAATGCGCTCGAGCAGGCCGCTGACGTGGCGGCTTAATTCGGGGTCGTGCATCCGTTGCTCCTGCTTGGCCTTGGCGATCTTCCGGCGTTTGGCCTCGATCTCTTCCAGCTCCTGGCGCAGGGGATCGTGCGGATCAGTCATGGAGTGCTCCTTCTGCTCGGTCTGGGTGGGGACTGGGGTCTGATTTTGCCTGCTGGCAGGGGCCTTCTTCAATCATTATCCGGCTCCTGGCGCTGCGCGGCCAGCCGCTTGGCCTCTTCGATCATCTCCTGGGCCCGCTTGCTCGGGCCCGCCTCCACCGGCTCCGGGGTGACTTGCTGATAGCCGGTTACGCTCATCGGCTGACGGCGGGCGTAACGGCGGGTCTTGAGGGCGCGAATGAACTTGAGCATCCACTGATGCTGGGAGTCGAACACCTCGGGCCGCCCCAGCCAGTAGGCGATGAACTCGCCGAGATCCTCTTCGCTGTAGCTGGCATCGATCACACCGCACAGGCGGGCGAGGGCGGACAACTCTTCATCCGGGCGCCACTGCAGGTGCATCTGGAAGGGGCGCTCCGGCAGGGGGCTGCGCACCCGCTGGGTCAGCAGCGGCAACTGGAACGGACACTGATGGTAGTGCTCACTCTCGGTCTGGCTCTCGACCTGCAGCAGGCCGGCCTCCATCAGCTCGTCAAACAGTTCGGTCAGCTGGCGGGCATTGACCTGAAAGGAGAAGCCGCTGGGATCGCCCGGATCGACCACTGCCAGCGCCCGCCCAAGCTCCGGGTAGTTGAGCCTGGCCAGCTGATTTTCCAGCACCAGCCGACGCAACTGCAGGGTATAGAGGCTGCGGGCAGGGTGGGACAATCTGGGGTGGGCGAGAGCGCTGTATTCGGCTGGGGTCATGGCATGCTTCATCGACGAAATTGAGGGGCATTATCCCCCATGGCGGAGCTGCATACAATTGATGGTGGCTGGGGTGAGATGCTGCAGGGCGGGGGCGCAGCCGATCTCTGCCCGCGCGCGTCAGGGGAGTGGTTGTCTCTCGTATGCTCCCCTTGCTGGGCGAAGCGATGCCCGCAGGGCAAGGCGGGTTTTCGAGCAACCTCATTACCTGCTTTATTTCAAACAGTTGACGGTCTAAATAGCTATCTGGCATAGCTTTAATGGAGATTATTCTATCATCCGATTGGTCAGTGCAGTCGGTTATGGTCTAGGCTTGAAGCTAAATAACTGGTTGACTAATAAGAGCTTTATCAAGATGTCAAAAGCCGGATTACGGATCCTGGTGGTGGAAGACGAGGTCGTTTTTCGCCACTCCTTGGTAAATTATCTCGAGCACGATGGCGCCTGCGTCTTCCAGGCTGAAGACGGTATCGAAGGTCTCTCCGCCGCCGCGCTTTACCACCCCGATGTTGTCTTGTGTGACCTGAACATGCCCAACATGGATGGCCATGAGGTCATTGCCTGTCTCTCTGCCCGCTATCCTCATACCCCTGTCATCGTCATCTCGGCCCAGAGCAAGATGGAGGCGGTCGAGCGGGCGCTGCGCGCCGGCGCCCGCGACTTTCTGCTCAAGCCCATCTCGGACTTCGGTCAGGTGCGCCGCAGCATAGAGCAGTGTCTGGCGGCCAACCACGGCTATGGGCAGCAGCTGGAGTTGATGGAGCACATGGACTTTTTCCGCGAGCACGACAAGGCGGCCACCCGGTTGCTGGCCTGGTTGAAGCCTCCCGGTCTGCAGGAGTGGGGTCCCTGGCAGGTGACCTTCAAGGGGATGGGCAACCTGTTCATTCCCGATACCTTCAAGGTGGATGACAAGCTGCTGGTGCTGGTGATGGAGCTGCCGGTGCTCGGGGTGGATGCGGCGTTTTGCGGGGCCCTGGTGCGCTCCCTGATGAACGGGCCCTATCGTCAGTTTCAGCGCGGCGAGAGCCTGTTGCTGACTCAACCCCATCGATTGCTCGACTACCTCAATCTGCAGTTGATCGAATCCGGCCTGCGCCACTCGTTTGCCATGGCCGCACTGCTGTTTGATCAGGAGGACGGGCTGGTCTTTGCCAATGCCGGGCTGACCTCGCCCCACTGGCTGGTACGCTCCGGTGGGCTGCCGCTCGGCCTGTTGCGCACCAGTCACTACGCCTTGCACAGGCGGAGCTGGCATGAGCCGTTTGACCTGCAGTTTCGCAGCGACAGCGGCAGTGCCCTGCATGTGCAGGTTCGACATCATTGAGGCCTTGTCAGACGGCCACAAACAAAGAGGGCGCCCGTGGGCGCCCTCTTTGTTGCTGACAATCTTGACCGCTTAGACGGCGGCAGATTGCAGCTTCTTGTCGTGTTCCTGCGGCTCTTTGGCCGGGCCTTCGGCACCGTGCATCCAGTAGACCAGGCGGTTGGCCATGGTCAGCAGGATCAGGGCGCTGATGACGGCTGCCAGCGCGATGCCACCGAAGATGGCCATGGCGCCGGACTCGCCGACGAAGGAGCCGATGAAGCCGGCAGCATAGTTGGCGAGAGCCACGAAGCCGAACCAGGCACCCATCATCAGGGAGGCCAGACGCAGCGGAGCCAGTTTGGTCACCATGGAGAGGCCGATCGGGGAGAGGCAGAGCTCGCCCAGAGTGTGGAACAGGTAGGCGCCGACCAGCCAGAACATGGAGGTCTTGACGGCCTGATCACCACCTTGCTCCAGCACGGCACCGATCATGAACAGGAAGCCCACGGCCAGGAACAGCAGACCCATGGCGAACTTCACCGGGGAGTTCGGCTCTTTCTTGCCGAGCTTGATCCAGATGGCAGCCACGATGGGCGCCAGGGTGATGATGAAGAAGGGGTTCAAGGACTGGAACCAGGCAGTTGGTACTTCGAAGCTGCCGATCATGCGGTCGGTATACTCCTGTGCGTACAGGTTCATCAGACCGCCAGCCTGCTCGAAGCCGGCCCAGAAGATGATGGTGAACAGACCCAGCACCAGGATGACCTTGATGCGATCCACTTCCTGCTTGGTCAGCGGAGCCTTCTGCTCTTTGGAGCGCTGCTCGGCGGCGCGCTGGGCAGCCGGCACGCGGCCGATGTCACCGAGGAAACGCTGGGCCATGGTGGCCTGTACTACCAGGGAGAGCAGCATGCCGATACCGGCGCTGACGAAGGCGGCTTGCCAGCCGTAGGCGGTGGCGGCTGCGCCACAGATCACGCCGGCCAGCAGGGAGCCCAGGTTGATGCCCATGTAGAAGATGGTGAAGGCACCGTCGCGACGGTGGTCACCTTCCTGATACAGATCACCCACCATGGTGGAGATGTTCGGTTTGAACAGACCGTTACCCACGATCAGCAAGCCAAGACCTGAATAGAACACTGTGTTGACCATGTCCGGGAACATGGCGTGGGGCAGGGCCAGCGTGAACTGGCCAGCGGCCATCAAGACAGCACCGAACAGGATGGCGCGACGCTGACCCAGGAAGGTATCAGCCAACCAGCCGCCGATGATCGGGGTGATGTAGACCAGACCGGTATAGATGCCGTACAGCTTGAGGGCATCGGCCTGAGTCCAGCCCATCCCGCCGTTGGCAGTCATGTCAGTCAGATAGAGCACGAGCACGGCACGCATGCCGTAGTAGGAGAATCTCTCCCACAGTTCGGTACTAAAGAGCAAAAAGAGCCCTTTAGGGTGACCTAAAAAGGTCCCTTTGGACGGATTATTCATTGGAACTTCCACCTGTGTCTTATATTTTTTTAGAAATTTTATGCAAGGGCTAGGAACAAGCCTTAATCCTTATAGAACAAGCGTGATTAAATTACAATATTATGATTTAGCGATATTTTATCTATCAATGGTTGAATATTTGTTTATAAAATGAAAAAGGGCATCGAATGATGCCCAGTATAATATTCTTTCGTTTGGTTAAATATTCAGCGATTACAGCTGCTTGGCAAACTGCTTCAGCCAATTGATAAATTCGCCGTTCAGCTCCGGATGGCGCGCTGCATATTCCACGTTGGCTTTCATGTAACCCAGCTTGCTGCCGCAGTCGTGGCTGCGCCCTTTCATGAAGTAGGCGTTGACCTGCTCCTGCTCCATCAGCATGGCGATGGCGTCGGTCAGCTGGATCTCGTCACCGGCACCGGCGGGGGTGCGTTCCAGCAGCGGCCAGATGTTGGAAGAGAGCACGTAACGGCCGACCACCGCCAGATTGGAGGGGGCTTCATCGCGGGGCGGCTTCTCGACGATGGCCTGCATCGGCAGGGACATGCCCTCGCTCAGCGCCTCACCCTTGATGTCGGCGATACCGTATTTGTCCACTTCGCTCTCGGGGACGGCTTCCACCATGATCTGGCTGATGTGGTTCTCTTCGAACATGTGCACCATCTCGGCCAGATTGTCCTGCTTGAGATCGCTGGCCACCTCGTCGATCAGCACATCCGGCAGCAGTACCGCAAAGGGGTTGTCGCCGATCAGCGGGCGGGCGCAGAGCACCGCGTGACCCAGCCCTTTGGCTTCACCCTGACGCACGTGCATGATGGTGACGTCTTTCGGGCAGATGTGTTGCACCTCTTCCAGCAGCTGACGCTTGACCCGCTTCTCGAGGGTTGCTTCCAGCTCGAAACTCTTGTCGAAGTGGTTCTCGATGGAGTTCTTGCTTGAGTGGGTGACCAGCACTATCTCCTTGATGCCGGCCGCGATGGCTTCGCGCACCACATACTGGATCAGCGGCTTGTCGACGACGGGCAGCATCTCCTTGGGGATGGCCTTGGTGGCTGGCAGCATGCGGGTACCCAGACCGGCGACGGGAAGAACGGCTTTGCGTACAACGAGCGGTGTCTTTTTCATGGAGAGAGTCCAGAGATACAAAGTGGGCCCATGATACCCGAAGAAAAATAGGGCAGCCACAGGCTGCCCTCAGGATGGAAGTGGCGGAAACCGGTTACTTGACGATGATCATGTCCCGATTTGCTTCCAGCGTGGCGGGGCCGATACCGCTGACATCGGCAAGCTGGTCAACAGTGGTGAACTTGCCCTGTTTCTCGCGATAATCGACGATGGCCTGTGCCTTCTTCTCGCCGATGCCCTTGAGCGCGGTCAACTCGTTGATACTGGCGGTATTCAGGTTCACCTTGCCACTCTCCTTGGCGGTGGCAACCGTGGTGGCCGGTGTGGCGGCGGGCTTGTCGGCGGCCAGCAGGGGCTGGCTGAGCAGCGGCAGGCAGCTCATCAGCAGGGTGGCGGTCAGGGTCTTGTAGTTCATGGCGTCACGTCCTTGTGTTGTGGGATTCGCTATTGAGGATTAGTCGAGCCGCGCCACTTTTTGTCTGTCATATCTGACACTGTATAAGTCAGAGCAAACGGCTATAAGCCTCCTCTATCCAAAATGGGTACACTGCTCCAACCATTTGACCAGGATGTCTTTTTCCATGTTTTTTCCCGCAATCTCCGAGCTGGAGCCCATCGCCCGCGCCGCCGGCGAGGTCATCATGGCCATCTACAGTCAACCCTTTGCGGTGGAGTACAAGGGGGACGAGAGTCCGCTGACTGCCGCCGACAAGGGAGCACACGAGCTGATTGTCGCGGCGCTGGCCAGGCTCACCCCCGATATTCCAGTGCTGTCGGAAGAGTCCTCCCCCGAGGTGATGGCGGCGCGACTCGGCTGGTCCCGCTATTGGCTGGTGGATCCGCTCGATGGCACCAAGGAGTTCGTCTCCCGCAACGGCGAGTTCACCGTCAATATCGCGCTGATCGAGCATGGCCAGCCACTGTGGGGTCTGGTCTATGCTCCCGTGCTGGACAGGCTCTGGTATGGTGGCAAGGGGGTGGGGGCCTCGCGCATTGCCGATGGCAAGCATGAGGCTATCCAGACCCGACCTCATCAGGAAGGCACACCCTGGCGCGTGGTGGGCAGCCGCAATCACCTGTCACAGGAAACCCTGGATTACCTGGCGCGCTTTGGTGACATGGAGCGGGGCGAGATAGAGCTGGTTTCCATGGGAAGTTCGCTCAAGTTCTGCATCATCGCCGAGGGGGGCGCCGAACTCTATCCGCGCCTCGCCCCGACCTGCGAGTGGGATACGGGGGCGGCGCAGGCGGTACTGGAAGGGGCTGGCGGCAGCGTCACCCAGCTGGATGGCTCGCCGCTGCGCTACAACAAGCCCGACATCCTCAACCCCTGGTTCGTGGCCAAGGCATAAACGGGACGGTGGAATGCAAAAAGGCCGGACGGGAGTGAGTCTCCAGTCCGGCCTTTTTATTTCTCTACTGCCCTTGGCTCAGAAGACCTTCTTGAACGGCTTGATGGTCACCTTGGCATAGACCCCGGCCGCCACATAGGGATCGGCATCGGCCCAAGCCTTGGCATCTGCCTGGCTGGCGAACTCGGCGATGACGGTGCTGCCGGTAAAGCCGGCATCGGCCGGATCCTCGGCATCGATGGCCGGGTTGGGGCCGGCGGTGAGCAGCCGTCCCTCATCCTGCAGCGCCTGTAGCCTGGCCAGATGGGCCGGGCGCGCCTGCTTGCGCAGCGGCAGGCTGCCCTGAACATCTTCGGAGTAGATGAGATACCACATGAGAGGATCCTTTTCTGATGGCGGTTATTTTTTCAGTTCGTCTTCTTGTTTGGTCAGCTGCTCGGCAGGCAGGTGGCGATAGAGATAGACACCACTCAGCAGGGTGAACACCAGGGTCATGCCAAGCAGACCGAACACCTTGAAGTTGACCCACACCTCCTGTGGCAGGTTGAAGGCCACATAGAGGTTGAGCAGGCCGCAGACGGTGAAGAAGCCGACCCAACCGAGATTGACCCGATCCCAGACGGGATCCGGCGCCTGCAGCTCCTTGCCCAGCATCTGCTTGATGAGGTTCTTGCCAAAGCCGTAGCGGCTAATGAGCAGGCCCAGCGCGAACAGTACGTTGATGACGGTCACTTTCCATTTGATGAAGGTGTCGTCGTGGAAGATGACGGTCAGGCCGCCAAAGAAGCCGACCAGCAGGAAGGTGAACAGCTGCATCTTCTCGACCTTGCGATAGCGAACCCAGCTGTAGGCGAGCTGCAGACCGGTCACCACCACCAGGGCGCCGGTGGCCATGTAGATGTCGTAGAACTTGTAGACCGCAAAGAAAACGATAAGGGGAATAAATTCAATAAATTGCTTCATGTCTGGCTCGTCGCCCTCAAGAGTGGAACGCAAAATTTCATCCAGTGTACCTGCCCGATGGGCAACGGCAAATGAATAAGACCGCTCATTCGCCAGCCAGTTCCTCAGCCAAATAGCTGCCCTGCGATCTCATCGCCCAACCGTTTCTGATCTGCCAGCAGATCGCGAATATGACGCTCTTCGATGAGGGGGTTGAGCAGCACGGCCCGCAGCAGGGTGAGCGGTTGGGCACCGTAGCGACCCACGGCCCGCTGGGTGCGGGAGACAAAACTGTGCCCCTCGGCGCGTTGGGCTTTTTGCAGAGCGACGTTGAAGGCATTGACCTGCTCGTTGGCGGCTTCGTCCAGCACCTTGCCCTGCAGATGAGGGGGGATGCAGCGATAGGAGAGCAGGTTCATCACCGGGGCCGACATCAGCTCGAAGGCCGGATCCTGGTCGATGAGGCTGGCCATCAGGCGGGCCCGGTCGTAGTTGGCCTCGATGAGCTCGGCATAGCCCTGCTGGCCGAACAGCTGGAAGGCGGCATCCAGATAGAGGGCGTTGGCCGGGCGGGTTCCCTCCAGGGTGAAGCGCCCCTGATCAAAGGAGCTGGCGCGGATGGCGTAGGGGGCCTCTCGCTTGACCGCCATCATCAGGTCCGGCTGGCGGCAGAGCAGCATGCCGGTACCGAGCGGTACCAGCAGTTGCTTGTGGCCATCCAGGGTGACGGTGTCGGCGTGCTCGATCCCCGCCAGTAGCCCTTGATAGCGGGACGAGAAGAGAGTCGGGCCACCCCAGGCGGCATCTACGTGGAAGTGGATCTTCTCGCGAGCGGCGATGGCTGCCAGCTCAGGCAGCGGGTCGATGGAGCCGAAATCGGTGCTGCCGGCCACACCGACCAGCGCCAGCACTTTCAATTTCTGCTCTTTGCACTGGATCAGCGCCTGCTCCAGCGCGGCCAGACTGAGCCGGTTATGCTGGTCGGTCTCGAGGCGCCAGACGCTACGCGCCCCCAACCCCAGCAGATCCATCCCCTTGTCGAAGGAGTAGTGCATCAGCCGCGAGCCCAGGATGACGGCGCCGCGATACCCCTGCTCATAGAGGGCGAACAGGTTGTCGCCGCAGGCCCGGTTGCGGGCCAGCCAGAGGGCGGTGACGTTGGCGATGGTACCGCCGCTGGTCATGACGCCGAGCGCCGCATCCTTGGCATGCATATGGGTGCCGTAGAAGGGCTCGTCGGCGCGATAGACGAGGCGATGCAACTTGGCCAGCACCTCCCGCTCCAGAAAGCTGAGCAGGCGGGAGGATTCCATCTTCATCGGGTTCTGGTTGAGCATCACCACCAGACGGGAGAGCTCGGCTGTGAAGGCCGGCAATGGTGCCGTCATATGGCCCATGTAGCGTGGCGAGGTCAGGTGGGAGGCGCCGGGCACCAGGGTGGCCAGCCTGGTCAGGTAGTCCGCCATGGCGAGCCCCGTTTCCGGCATGCCCGATTGTTCAAGCTGGTGGGTGAACTGGTCGCGCTGATAGGGAGCCTGACTGTCATCCGAGTGGTGGAAGGTCTCCAGCAGATCCGTCATGGCCTGGCCAAAGGCCGGATCCGGTTGTGCAAACAGCTCAGTCAACTTCATCAGGTTCTCCAGACCGGGTTGCCGGGGAGTCGGGGGTGAACAAGGGGCGGCAACAGCTAAGTGGGCATCGGCCGCAGAGCATACACCAAAGGTCAACGGCTGACAGCCATGCGCGCGGTGAGGAAACATCGCAAATAGGGGCTGATCATCTTTAAGCTAACACTTGTACTCTGAAATGACGGCAGCTAGAGTGAGCGCAGTTTGGGCAGGAGTATGCAATGAGCAGTGTGACGGATTATTCGCCCCGCGAGGAGCTGGCCAACCGCCTCAGCCACGGGCTGGGGCTTGTGCTGGGGATCCTGGGGTTGGTGTTGTTGTTGAACAAGGGCTGGGCGCAGGGCACCCAGGCACTGATCAGTTATAGCCTCTATGGTGGCAGTCTGGTGCTGCTCTATCTGGCCTCGACCCTCTATCACAGCATGGCGGAGGGGCCGGCCAGGCGCTGGTGCAAGGTGTTTGATCACTGTGCCATTTATCTGCTGATCGCCGGCACCTATACCCCTTTTCTGCTGGTGGCGCTCGACACGCCGCTGGCACAGGGGCTGATGGTGGTGATCTGGGGGCTGGCGCTGGCAGGGGTGGTGTTCAAGCTGCTGTTCATCAACCGCTTCAAGAAGCTGTCGCTGTTTACCTACCTGATGCTGGGCTGGCTGTCGTTGCTGGTGGTCTATCAGCTTTATATCCATCTGGAGGGGGAAGGCTTGCTGCTGCTCGGGCTGGGTGGTCTCATTTACAGCCTGGGGGTGATCTTCTATGTGGCCAAGCGCATCCCCTACAACCACGCCATCTGGCATCTGTTCGTGCTGGGGGGCAGTGTTTGTCACTTTATGGCCATTTATGGTTACGTCGCATAACTAGCCCTTAATTGGTATTTTTTGCCGCGCTAAAGGATAAATTCGTGCGGTATCACACAGTTGACCGCGACGTTTGCTGACAAGCTAGGGACAGTTCAATTCGCAAAGGATGCACGAAATGAGTGATATCGCGCTTTCCATCAGCATGTTGTCGCTGGTGGCAGTGCTGGGGCTCTGGCTGGGGAACTGGCGAGTCTATGGCGTTGGTCTCGGGATCGGAGGGGTGCTGTTCGGCGGCATCATAGTGGGCCACTTCGCCGGCCTCTCGGGGCTGGCGCTGGATGAGCAGACCCTGCACTTCATTCAGGAGTTCGGCCTGATCCTGTTTGTCTACACCATAGGCATTCAGGTCGGTCCCGGCTTCTTCTCCTCCCTGCGCAGCTCCGGCCTCAAGCTCAATGGCTTCGCTGCCCTGCTGGTACTGCTCGGCTGTGCCGTGGCGGCAGCTCTGCATCAGCTGTTTGATGTGCCGCTGCCGGTGATCCTGGGGGTCTTCTCCGGCGCCGTGACCAATACCCCTTCCCTCGGTGCCGGCCAGCAGATCCTGGCCGAGCTGGGGGCCGCCCCCGGTTCCACTGGCCTGATGGGGATGGGCTATGCGGTCGCCTATCCGTTCGGCATCTGTGGCATTTTGTTGACCATGTGGCTGATCCGTATGTTTTTTCGCATCAAGATCGACGAAGAAGCCGCCCAGTTTGAGCAACAGGCCGGCAAAACCAAGGAGAGTCTGCAGACCATCAACATCGCGGTGCGCAACCCCAACATCCATGGTCTGATGCTGAGCGAGATCCCGAGTCTCGACGAGGCCGACGTCATCTGCTCGCGCCTCAAGCGCGGCGAGGAGCTGATGGTGCCGCGGCCGGAGTCGCGCATCGAGCTGGGCGACCTGCTGCATCTGGTGGGTGAGCGACACGCCCTGCGCAAGGTGCTGCTGGTGCTGGGGGAGGAGGTGGAGACCTCGCTCTCCACCCGCGGCACCGACTTGCGGGTGGAGCGGGTGGTGGTGACCAACGAGCAGGTGCTCGGCAAGAAGATCCGCGATCTCGACATCAAGCAGAAGTACGACGTGGTGATCTCGCGCCTCAACCGGGCCGGCATCGAACTGGTGCCGACCAGCCAGACCAGCCTGCAGTTCGGCGACATCCTCAACCTGGTAGGGCGGCTCGACGCCATCGAGGCGGTCACCAATGTGGTGGGCAACGTGCAGCAGAAACTGCAGCAGGTGCAGATGCTGCCGGTGTTCATCGGCATCGGTCTTGGCGTGTTGCTCGGCTCCATCCCCTTCTACCTGCCGGGCTTCCCGGCCGCGCTCAAGCTGGGCCTGGCGGGCGGGCCGCTGGTGGTGGCGCTGATCCTGTCGCGCATCGGCAGCATCGGCAAGCTCTACTGGTTCATGCCCCCCAGTGCCAACCTGGCGCTGCGGGAGATCGGCATAGTGCTGTTTCTGGCGGTGGTGGGCTTCAAGTCCGGCGCCGGCTTCATCGATACCTTGATCAACGGTGACGGCCCGGCCTGGATGATGTACGGGGTGGCGATCACCCTGATCCCGCTGCTGGTGGTCGGGGTGCTGGCCCGTCTGTACGGCAAGATGAACTACCTCACCCTGTGCGGTCTGCTGGCCGGCTCCATGACGGATCCTCCCGCCCTGGCGTTTGCCAACGGCATGCATCCCACCAGTGGTGCCAGCGCGCTCTCGTACGCGACCGTCTATCCGCTGGTGATGTTTCTGCGGATCATCTCGCCCCAGCTGCTCGCCATCCTGCTGTGGGCTGGCAGCTGAACATAACCCCGAATGGGAGCACTGGAGGTGCTCCCTTCATATTTTTGCAACACATTGATCATCTTGATTTTATTTTTTATTCCCACCGCTATTGACCCTTCTGTTTAACCGACCGTTCCGGCCTCGAATCAGTCTATCCATTCGAATTTTCTAACTGGTTTCCGGCGCCATTCGCGGGCACATTAGACGGTGGAATATTGCATGCCAATAGAGATTCAGGAGAGAACATGAGCAGCCACGAAATTGCATTGGATCAGGACGTCGTCGTTACCCAGTTGAAAGGCAAGGTTTACCTGGTCGCCGCAGATGGCAGCCAGCAACCGCTCGCCGAAGGCGATATCCTGCCCAAGAATGCCGTGTTGATCACTCCTGAGGGCGCCAGCTTCAAAGGTGGCAACCAGACTTTCACCCTGAGCCCGACCAACGAGCAGCAGGCTGAGGATGAAACGTCTCAAGAGCCGCTGCTTGCCCAGAACGTGCCGAGCGACAATCCCAATGACATTGCTGCCCTGCAGCAAGCCATTCTGGGTGGCGCCGACCCGACCAAGGCGTTTGAAGCCTCTGCTGCCGGTGGGGCTCCTGCCGCCGGTGGTGGTATTGGCGGCGTGGCCGGCGCCAGCGGCAATGGTGGTTTCGTCACCATCGACCGTACCGGCGATGCCACCATAGCGGCGGCGGGTTTTGATACTACCTATCAAACCGATGCCGGCGTGACCGCGGATGCACTGCCGGGTGAAGAGAACCGCCTGATCGATCTGGTGCCGCCGGTGATCACCGTCTCTGCGCCTGACAATACCAACGACACTACCCCAACCATCACGGGTACCACGGATGCCGCCGCTGGCAGTACCGTGACCCTGCTGGTGACCGATGCCAATGGCAACCAGCAAACCCTGATCACCACCGTCAATCCGGATGGCACTTTCAGCGTGGATGTCACCACGCCGCTGCCGGATGGTTCCTACACCGTCACGGGCAGCGTCACCGATCCGGCCGGCAACACCGGCACCGCGACTGACGACGGCAGTGTGGACAGTACCGCTCCCTCGGCACCGCAAGTGGACATCCAGGACGGGGCGGACAATGTCATCTCCGCCAATGAGCGCGAGAACGGGGTGGATGTCATCATCCGGCTGCCGGGCGATGCCAAGGCCGGCGATCGTCTCGATGTGGACTGGAACGGTGATGGCGTACCCGACTCCAGCAGAATTCTGACGACCGACGATATCGGCCGCACCCAGGTCACCCTGACCATCCCCACCACGGATCTGCCGGTCAACGGCCCCATCACGGTGGATGCCACCCTGACCGACCCGGTGGGCAACACCTCGCCCAAGGGAACCGACAACAGCGTGGTGAATGCCGCACCCCAGCCGGGCGACGACCAGTTCACCGTGGCAGAGGATGGCACCGTTACCATCAATGTGCTTGGCAACGACACGGATGCGGATGGTGATCCTCTCACCATCACCGCCATCAACGGCCAGGCCATTGCCGAAGGCGGCACGGTTGCGATCAGCAACGGCTCCGTCACCCTGAACAATGGCCAGCTGATCTTTACACCGGCTCCGGATTTCAACGGCAACATCGCATTTGAATACACAGTTACCGATGGCCTGAACAGCGCCACAGGCGGCGTGACCGGGACTGTTACGCCGGTCAACGATGCCGCGGTGATCACCGGTACCGATACCGGTGGCGTGACCGAAGATGAAAGCAACCCGGCCCTGACCGAGACCGGTACCCTGACCGTGACCGACGTGGATGGCGCCGACGAGGCCAAGTTTGTGGCCGGCAACGGCACCCCGAGCGCGGGCGCGCTGGGCAGCCTAACCATCACCGAAGGCGGCACCTGGACCTACAACGTCGACAACAGCAAGGTGCAGTACCTGGGCGAGGGCGAGACCAAGGTCGAGACCTTCACCGTGGCCTCTGTCGATGGCACCACCCATACCGTCACCATCACCATCACTGGCGTCAACGATGCCGCGGTGATCACCGGTACCGATACCGGTGGTGTGACCGAAGATGAAAGCACTCCGCTGCTGACCGAGACCGGTACCCTGACCGTGACCGACGTGGACGGCGCGGATGAAGCCAAGTTTGTTTCCGGCAACGGCACCCCGAGTGCCGGTGCACTGGGCAGCCTCTCCATCACCGAAGGCGGTGCCTGGAC
>NZ_JBGLRF010000019.1:0-3248 GCF_041403085.1 Aeromonas sp. S8(2024)
TTGGGTGCCTGGCAGTGTCCTACTCTCGCATGGCGAATGCCACACTACCATCGGCGCTACAGCGTTTCACTTCTGAGTTCGGCATGGGGTCAGGTGGTTCCACTGCGCTATTGCCGCCAGGCAAAAATCTTCAATCTGAAAAAGCTGATTTAGTTATTCGTTCTCGGTATCTGCTACAAGCCTTCGAACACTTCTTGGGTGTTGTATGGTTAAGCCTCACGGGTAATTAGTATGGGTTAGCTCAACACGTCGCCGCGCTTACACACCCCACCTATCAACGTTGTGGTCTCCAACGGCCCTTTAGGACCCTCAAGGGGTCAGGGATGACTCATCTCAGGGCTCGCTTCCCGCTTAGATGCTTTCAGCGGTTATCGATTCCGAACTTAGCTACCGGGCAGTGCCACTGGCGTGACAACCCGAACACCAGAGGTTCGTTCACTCCGGTCCTCTCGTACTAGGAGCAACTCCCTTCAATCATCCAACGCCCACGGCAGATAGGGACCGAACTGTCTCACGACGTTCTGAACCCAGCTCGCGTACCACTTTAAATGGCGAACAGCCATACCCTTGGGACCGACTTCAGCCCCAGGATGTGATGAGCCGACATCGAGGTGCCAAACACCGCCGTCGATATGAACTCTTGGGCGGTATCAGCCTGTTATCCCCGGAGTACCTTTTATCCGTTGAGCGATGGCCCTTCCATTCAGAACCACCGGATCACTATGACCTACTTTCGTACCTGCTCGACCTGTCCGTCTCGCAGTTAAGCTGGCTTATGCCATTGCACTAACCTCCTGATGTCCGACCAGGATTAGCCAACCTTCGTGCTCCTCCGTTACTCTTTGGGAGGAGACCGCCCCAGTCAAACTACCCACCAGGCACTGTCCGCGAGCCCGATTCAGGGCCCTGCGTTAGAACATCAAACATACAAGGGTGGTATTTCAAGGACGGCTCCAGCGCAACTGGCGTCACGCCTTCAAAGCCTCCCACCTATCCTACACATGTAGGTTCAATGTTCAGTGCCAAGCTGTAGTAAAGGTTCACGGGGTCTTTCCGTCTAGCCGCGGGTACACCGCATCTTCACGGCGAATTCGATTTCACTGAGTCTCGGGTGGAGACAGCATGGCCATGGTTACACCATTCGTGCAGGTCGGAACTTACCCGACAAGGAATTTCGCTACCTTAGGACCGTTATAGTTACGGCCGCCGTTTACCGGGGCTTCGATCAAGAGCTTCGCTTGCGCTAACCCCATCAATTAACCTTCCGGCACCGGGCAGGTGTCACACCCTATACGTCCACTTTCGTGTTTGCAGAGTGCTGTGTTTTTGATAAACAGTCCCAGCCATCTGGTCACTGCGACTCCCGTCAGCTCCATCCGCAAGGGACTTCACCAACAAGAGCGTACCTTCTCCCGAAGTTACGGTACTATTTTGCCTAGTTCCTTCACCCGAGTTCTCTCAAGCGCCTTGGTATTCTCTACCCGACCACCTGTGTCGGTTTGGGGTACGATGACTTGTAATCTGAAGCTTAGAGGCTTTTCCTGGAAGCAGGGCATCAATGGCTTCCGCACCGTAGTGCGTTCGTCTCGTGTCTCAGTGTTGTGTCTCCGGATTTGCCTAGAAACACCACCTACGCACTTTCACCAGGACAACCGTCGCCTGGCCCACCTAGCCTTCTCCGTCCCCCCATCGCAATTACAAGTCGTGCAGGAATATTAACCTGCTTCCCATCGATTACGCCTTTCGGCCTCACCTTAGGGGTCGACTCACCCTGCCCCGATTAACGTTGGACAGGAACCCTTGGTCTTCCGGCGAGGAGGCTTTTCACCCCCTTTATCGTTACTTACGTCAGCATTCGCACTTCTGATATCTCCAGCATACCTCTCGATACACCTTCGCAGACTTACAGAACGCTCCCCTACCACTCACGCTTAGCGTGAATCCGCGGCTTCGGTGCCTGGTTTGAGCCCCGTTACATCTTCCGCGCAGGCCGACTCGACTAGTGAGCTATTACGCTTTCTTTAAATGATGGCTGCTTCTAAGCCAACATCCTAGCTGTCTGAGCCTTCCCACATCGTTTCCCACTTAACCAGAACTTTGGGACCTTAGCCGGCGGTCTGGGTTGTTTCCCTCTTCACGACGGACGTTAGCACCCGCCGTGTGTCTCCCGGATATTACTTACTGGTATTCGGAGTTTGCATGGGGTTGGTAAGTCGGGATGACCCCCTAGCCCAAACAGTGCTCTACCCCCAGTAGTATTCGTCCGAGGCGCTACCTAAATAGCTTTCGGGGAGAACCAGCTATCTCCGAGTTTGATTGGCCTTTCACCCCCAGCCACAGGTCATCCCCTAACTTTGCAACGTTAGTGGGTTCGGTCCTCCAGTTGATGTTACTCAACCTTCAACCTGCCCATGGCTAGATCACCCGGTTTCGGGTCTACACCTTGCAACTAGACGCCCAGTTAAGACTCGGTTTCCCTACGGCTCCCCTATACGGTTAACCTCGCTACAAAATGTAAGTCGCTGACCCATTATACAAAAGGTACGCAGTCACCCCGAAGGGCTCCCACTGCTTGTACGTACACGGTTTCAGGTTCTATTTCACTCCCCTCACAGGGGTTCTTTTCGCCTTTCCCTCACGGTACTGGTTCACTATCGGTCAGTCAGGAGTATTTAGCCTTGGAGGATGGTCCCCCCATATTCAGACAGGATGTCACGTGTCCCGCCCTACTCGATTTCACATCAAGGTTGTTTTCGTGTACGGGGCTATCACCCTGTATCGCCGGCCTTTCCAGGACCGTTCCACTAACTTCCAAGATGCTTAAGGGCTAATCCCCGTTCGCTCGCCGCTACTGAGGGAATCTCGGTTGATTTCTTTTCCTCGGGGTACTTAGATGTTTCAGTTCTCCCGGTTCGCCTCTGTTACCTATGTATTCAGTAACAGATACCCGAGTTATCTCGGGTGGGTTTCCCCATTCGGAAATCCGTGAGTCGTAATGTCTCTTACCGACTGCTCACGGCTTATCGCAGGTTAGTACGTCCTTCATCGCCTCTGACTGCCAAGGCATCCACCATGTACGCTTAGTCACTTAACCATACAACCCCAAGAAGTGTCGTCGAAACGGCATTCAAGTTGCTGTACAACAAGGACCAAATAAAATTTGGTTTTCGCCAAGAAGTTTCCAAAGCACTTGTAACAAATGTTTGAGAACTACTTTTTAAATCAGCTTTCCAGATTGTTAAAGAGCA
>NZ_JBGLRF010000020.1:0-2018 GCF_041403085.1 Aeromonas sp. S8(2024)
CGCCGCCGCAAAGCTGCCGGTCGCCGTGTCACTGGCCGCACCGATGGTCTGCGCATCCTGGGTGGTCAGGGTGATGCCACCGTCCGCCACCGCATTGATGGTCACGCTCGGGCCGTCATCCTCGAAGCGGAACACGCTGTTGGCGCCCAGATCCACCGCCGCACTGGCGCGGTCGCCATCGGCATCGGTCACGGTCTGCACCAGGGTCAGTACGCCCTGCCCCACGGTCAGCGCCACGCTGTCATCTGCATTGCTGGTGTCGCCATGCCAGACGTTGTCCAGCAGGGCCAGGGTCACTTCCCCGCTGGTCGGGTTGATGGTCAGGGTGAAGTAATCCACCCCGCCGGCGCTGCCGGTGATGACGTTGCCCACCTGATTGAGCAGGATGGCCGCCCCCTGGCCGTTGGCAGCCAGCGGATCCACCGCATAGAGGCCGCTCGCCACGTTGCTGCCGCTCAGCGCCAGGCTGTAGCCGATGCTGCCCGCCCCGTCGGCCCCGAAGGCCGGGTTGAACTGGGCCTGCACGTCGGCCGCGCTCAGGCTGGCACTGGCTACCCCGTCGCCGCCCACTCCACCCAGGCTGACCAGGCTCTCGTCCACGGTCGCCCCCAGGCTCGGCGCCTCTTCTGCGAGGCCAGCCCGCGGGCCGTCATCCTCGAAGCGGAACACGCTGTTGGCGCCCAGATCCACCGCCGCACTGGCGCGGTCGCCATCGGCATCGGTCACGGTCTGCACCAGGGTCAGTACGCCCTGCCCCACGGTCAGCGCCACGCTGTCATCTGCATTGCTGGTGTCGCCATGCCAGACGTTGTCCAGCAGGGCCAGGGTCACTTCCCCGCTGGTCGGGTTGATGGTCAGGGTGAAGTAATCCACCCCGCCGGCGCTGCCGGTGATGACGTTGCCCACCTGATTGAGCAGGATGGCCGCCCCCTGGCCGTTGGCAGCCAGCGGATCCACCGCATAGAGGCCGCTTGCCACGTTGCTGCCGCTCAGCGCCAGGCTGTAGCCAATGCTGCCCGCCCCGTCGGCCCCGAAGGCCGGGTTGAACTGGGCCTGCACGTCGGCCGCGCTCAGGCTGGCACTGGCTACCCCGTCGCCGCCCACTGCACCCAGGCTGACCAGGCTCTCGTCCACGGTCGCCCCCAGGCTCGGCGCCTCTTCTGCGAGGCCAGCCCGCGGGCCGTCATCCTCGAAGCGGAACACGCTGTTGGCACCCAGATCCACCGCCGCACTGGCACGGTCGCCATCGGCGTCGGTCACGGTCTGCACCAGGGTCAGCACGCCCTGCCCCACAGTCAGTGCCACGCTGTCATCTGCATTGCTGGTGTCGCCATGCCAGACGTTGTCCAGCAGGGCCAGGGTCACTTCCCCGCTGCTCGGGTTGATGGTCAGGGTGAAGTAATCCACCCCGCCGGCGCTACCGGTGATGACGTTGCCCACCTGATTGAGCAGGATCGCCGCCCCCTGGCCATTGGCGGCCAGCGGATCCACCGCATAGAGGCCGCTTGCCACGTTGCTGCCGCTCAGCGCCAGGCTGTAGCCAATGCTGCCCGCCCCGTCGGCCCCGAAGGCCGGGTTGAACTGGGCCTGCACGTCGGCCGCGCTCAGGCTGGCACTGGCTACCCCGTCGCCGCCCACTCCACCCAGGCTGACCAGGCTCTCGTCCACGGTCGCCCCCAGGCTCGGCGCCTCTTCTGCGAGGCCAGCCCGCGGGCCGTCATCCTCGAAGCGGAACACGCTGTTGGCGCCCAGATCCACCGCCGCACTGGCACGGTCGCCATCGGCGTCGGTCACGGTCTGCACCAGGGTCAGCACGCCCTGCCCCACGGTCAGTGCCACGCTGTCATCTGCATTGCTGGTGTCGCCATGCCAGACGTTGTCCAGCAGGGCCAGGGTCACTTCCCCGGTGGTCGGGTTGATGGTCAGGGTGAAGTAATCCACCCCGCCCGCGCTGCCGGTGATGACGTTGCCCACCTGATTGAGCACGATCGCCGCCCCCTGGCCATTGGCAGCCAGCG
>NZ_JBGLRF010000022.1:0-1129 GCF_041403085.1 Aeromonas sp. S8(2024)
GCTGTTGTCGACGTTGTAGGTCCAGGTGCCGCCTTCGGTGATGGAGAGGCTGCCCAGTGCGCCCGCACTCGGGGTGCCGTTGCCCGCCACAAACTTGGCTTCATCCGCGCCGTCCACGTCGGTCACGGTCAGGGTGCCGGTCTCGGTCAGGGTCGGGTTGCTTTCATCTTCGGTCACACCACCGGTGTCGGTACCGGTGATCACCGCGGCATCGTTGACGCCGGTGATGGTGATGGTGACGGTATGAGTGGTGCCATCGACCGAGGCCACGGTGAAGGTCTCGACCTTGGTCTCGCCCTCGCCCAGGTACTGCACCTTGCTGTTGTCGACGTTGTAGGTCCAGGCACCGCCTTCGGTGATGGAGAGGCTACCCAGCGCACCCGCGCTCGGAGTGCCGTTGCCGGCCACAAACTTGGCTTCATCCGCGCCATCCACGTCGGACACGGTCAGGGTACCGGTCTCGGTCAGGGTCGGGTTGGTCTCGTCTTCCACCACGTTGCCGCTGTCGACACCACCAATAACGGCGCTGTCGTTCACGCCGGTGATGGTGATGGTGACGGTGTGGGTGGTGCCATCGACCGAGGCCACGGTGAAGGTCTCAACCTTGGTCTCGCCTTCGCCCAGGTACTGCACCTTGCTGTTGTCGACGTTGTAGGTCCAGGCACCGCCTTCGGTGATGGAGAGGCTGCCCAGTGCACCCGCGCTCGGAGTGCCGTTGCCGGCCACAAACTTGGCTTCGTCCGCGCCGTCCACGTCGGTCACGGTCAGGGTACCGGTCTCGGTCAGAGTCGGGTTGGTCTCGTCTTCCACCACGTTGCCGGAGTCAGTGCCACTAATGACGGCAGAATCGTTGACGCCGGTGATGGTGATGGTGACGGTGTGGGTAGTGCCATCGACAGAGGCCACGGTGAAGGTCTCGACCTTGGTCTCGCCCTCGCCCAGGTACTGCACCTTGCTGTTGTCGACGTTGTAGGTCCAGGCGCCGCCTTCGGTGATGGTCAGGCTACCCAGTGCACCGGCGCTCGGAGTGCCGTTGCCGGCCACAAACTTGGCTTCATCCGCGCCGTCCACGTCGGTCACGGTCAGGGTACCGGTCTCGGTCAGGGTCGGGTTGCTTTCATCTTCGGTC
>NZ_JBGLRF010000023.1:0-632 GCF_041403085.1 Aeromonas sp. S8(2024)
ATGGCAGACAGCACAGGATTACAATTTACCGTCAAGGTGGGGGCCCTGCCCGAGAGTACCTTTGTGGTGGCCGAGTTTGCACTGGATGAAGCGCTCAACCGGCCGTTCAACCTGCGCCTGGAGCTGGCGAGTGCCCAGCCCGACATCGACTTTGGCGCCGTGCTGGACCAGCCGTGCGAGCTGCTGGTGTGGTACAACGGCGAGCTGCAGCGCCGGGTGTGCGGGGTGGTGAGCGACATGGCGCAAGGGGATAGCGGCTTTCGCCGGACCCGCTATCAGCTGCTGGTGCAGCCGGCGCTGTGGCGACTCTCTTTGCGCCAGAACTCCCGCATCTTCCAGGCACAAAAAACCGATGAAATCCTCAGCATTCTTCTGCAAGAGCACGGCATCACCGACTATGCCTTTGCGCTCAAGAACGAGCACGCCAAGCGGGAATACTGCGTTCAGTATCGGGAGAGCGACCTCGATTTCGTGAACCGGCTCGCCGCCGAAGAGGGGATGTTCTACTTCCACGAGTTTGAAGCGGGCAAGCACCGCATCGTGTTTGCCGACGACGCGGCTGCCCTGACTGCCGGCCCCGAGCTCTTCTTCAACCTCGGCAACCGCTCG
The DNA here is from genome assembly GCF_041403085.1 of Aeromonas sp. S8(2024). Lineage (NCBI taxonomy): Bacteria > Pseudomonadati > Pseudomonadota > Gammaproteobacteria > Aeromonadales > Aeromonadaceae > Aeromonas > Aeromonas sp. S8(2024). The sequence continues at coordinate 610 of NZ_JBGLRF010000023.1, forward strand.
CTGGAACAGGGGCCCTATGTGCG
>NZ_JBGLRF010000024.1:0-593 GCF_041403085.1 Aeromonas sp. S8(2024)
AACTGCCTCAACTGCCTCAACTGCCTCAACTGCCTCAACTGCCTCAACTGCCTCAACTGCCTCAACTGCCTCAACTGCCTCAACTGCCTCAACTGCCTCAACTGCCTCAACCTTGTTCCGGGACCGGTCAAGGTCTACAGCTTTATATGTGATGTCTGTTAGCGCACGACATCCAGTTAGGTAGATATGAAGATCTTTGCTTCTTGTTACGCAAGAAGGGCGCTGAGATAGGTCAATCTCATCATTTCTGTGGATAAGTTTGTATAAAAGCTGTGCTTGGATATGAATAACTAAAAAAGTGCAGTTTTTTGCAATTTTATTGCAGGGGAGGGGTTGCCAGAACGAATTCACTCCCTATAATGCGCCTCCATCGATACGGCAAGCGGCAACGCAAACAAGTCTGTCGATAGCCTCGAAAAGCCTTTGAAAATAAGGCTTGACTCGAGAAGGCGGTTGAGTAGAATGCCACTCCCGCAGCAGCCAAAAGCTGCGTCGCTCTTTAACAATTTGAATCAAGCAATCTGTGTGGGCACTCACAGCATCGAGCATCAAAAACAATTTTTGATTTTCAATGTCTGATGAAGTGACCAAAG
>NZ_JBGLRF010000025.1:0-529 GCF_041403085.1 Aeromonas sp. S8(2024)
GTACAACAAGGACCAAATAAAATTTGGTTTTCGCCAAGAAGTTTCCAAAGCACTTGTAACAAATGTTTGAGAACTACTTTTTAAATCAGCTTTCCAGATTGTTAAAGAGCACGTTTGCAACGGTCAGTGACCGAAGAAAACAGAGTTAAGAATCAGTTCTTAACTCTGCATTCTTGTTAGCAAGAAGAGAAGTGGCGTCCCCTAGGGGATTCGAACCCCTGTTACCGCCGTGAAAGGGCGGTGTCCTAGGCCTCTAGACGAAGGGGACCCGGATTTGTCTTTGCGCTTGCGCGCAGGTGATTGGGTAACGGCTCGCGCCATTATTCACATCCCAACACCCAACAAAAGGGCTTCTCTTGTTCAACCGAGGGTTGAACAAGCACTGACGCTTTCGCATCAGGTCTTTGCTCTAACTACTTTGAATCAAGGCAATCTGTGTGAACACTCAACAACTTCGTCATCTTAAGGTAAGGAGGTGATCCAACCCCAGGTTCCCCTAGGGTTACCTTGTTACGACTTCACCCCAGTC
>NZ_JBGLRF010000026.1:0-523 GCF_041403085.1 Aeromonas sp. S8(2024)
CGACAACAGCAAGGTGCAGTACCTGGGCGAGGGCGAGACCAAGGTCGAGACCTTCACCGTGGCCTCGGTCGATGGCACCACTCATACCGTCACCATCACCATCACCGGCGTGAACGACAGCGCCGTTATTGGTGGTGTCGACAGCGGCAACGTGGTGGAAGACGAGACCAACCCGACTCTGACCGAGACCGGCACCCTGACCGTGTCCGACGTGGATGGCGCGGATGAAGCCAAGTTTGTGGCCGGCAACGGCACTCCGAGCGCGGGTGCGCTGGGTAGCCTCTCCATCACCGAAGGCGGCACCTGGACCTACAACGTCGACAACAGCAAGGTGCAGTACCTGGGCGAGGGTGAGACCAAGGTCGAGACCTTCACCGTGGCCTCGGTCGACGGCACTACCCATACCGTCACCATCACCATCACCGGCGTCAACGATGCCGCGGTGATCACCGGTACCGATACCGGTGGCGTGACCGAAGATGAGACCAACCCGATCCTGACCGAGACCGGCACCCTGACCGTG